>CAVQLI010000005.1:0-82042 GCA_963713345.1 uncultured Actinomycetota bacterium
CGGCCGGCTACAAGGCGTCGGCCCAGGCGTACGAGCTCGTCGCGCTGGAGCTGACCTGGACGCCCTCCAAGGACTACACGATCCCGATCCGCAAGCAGGACTTCGCCATCAACACCGGCAGCCAGTTCCCCAACACCCCGGACCCGATCGTCAACGACGCCATCAAGGCTGCCGGGTACGTGCTGCTGCCGGACCAGGTCGACAAGGGCGACCCGGTCACCGGATGGCTGGTGTTCAAGGTCGACCCGCGCAATGCAGCGAAGCTGACGCTGGACTACACCCGGCCCGCCGTGCAGATCAGCGGGAGCCGAACCTCGTTCCCCGCCAAGACGTTCAGCGTCGGGATCGTCGGCTGAGCCGTCGGTCTAGAGGCTGACGCCGACGAGCACCGGCTCGTTGACCAGCCGGATCCCGAACGCCTTCTCGACGCCTGCTTGAACCTCGCTCGCTAGCGCGAGGACGTCGGCCGTGCGGGCGCTGCCCCGGTTGGTCACCGCCAGGGTGTGCTTGTCGGAGAGCGCGGCCGGACCGGGGGTCCCGAACCCCTTCTCGAAACCCGCGCGCTCGATGAGCCAGGCGGCGCTGGTCTTCCGGCGGCCGTCGGGTTCGGGCCAGACCGGAAGGTCGGGGGCGCCGTCGCCGAGCCGGTCGTGGACCCGGTCGGCCAGTGCGTCCATGTCCCCGGCCGCCAGGATCGGGTTGGTGAAGAACGAGCCGCAGCTCCACGTGTCGTGGTCGGCGGCATCGAGCACCATGCCGCGCCGGCGCCGCTGCTCCAGGACGGCCGCGCGGGCGTCGGCGAGCGGGACCCGGGTGCCGAGCTCGACCCCGAGCGACCGGGCCAGATCCGCATACCGGACCGGTTCGGAGAGGTCGGCGATCCGCAGCTGGAACAGCACGTCGAGCACCACGAACCGCGTCGGGTCGCGCTTGAACCCCGAGTCCCGGTAGGTGAACCCGCAGTCGGACCCGAAGAGCGTGCGCACCTCGCCGGCGCGGCGGTCCCAGACGCGTACCTGGGCGACCGTCTCGGCGACCTCCTGGCCGTAGGCACCGACGTTCTGGATCGGCGTCGCCCCGGTCGAGCCGGGGATCCCCGAGAGCGCCTCGATCCCCGCCCACCCCTGATCGACGGCGTGGGCGACCACGTCGTCCCACGGCTCGCCCGCGGCGACGCGCACGTTGGCCCCGCCGCACCGGTCGTCGGACTCGACCTGTATGCCGGTCGTCTCCACCCGCACCACGGTGCCGGGGAAGCCCTCGTCGGCGACCACGAGGTTGGACCCGCCGCCGACCACGAGGAGCGGCTCGTCGGCGTCGTCGACCTCGTGGACCGCGTCGACGAGCTCGTCGGTCGTGGCGACCCGGACCAGCCGGTCGGCCGGCCCACCGACCCGCATCGTCGTCAGCGTCGCGAGGTCGACTCCGTGCTCTTCACGCATCCGGGGGCCGCGGCCGGTCAGTCGAGCTGGACGACCGCGAGCGCGCGGCCGAGCACCTTGTCGCCGCTGCTGATGGCGGTCAGCTCGACGGTGGCGCGCTTCGCCTCGGCGTCGACCGCCTTGACGACCCCCTCGACGGCCACGTCGGCGCCGCCCTCGTAGGGCACGACGACCGGATTGGTGAACCGCACCGAGTACTCCACGACGCGTCCGGCGTCCCCCACCCACTCGGAGACGACGGTCACCGCCGACCCCATCGTGAACATCCCGTGGGCGATGACATCAGGCAGGCCGACCTTCTTGGCGAACCGCTCGTCCCAGTGGATCGGGTTGCGGTCCAACGACGCTCCCGCGTACTGCACCAACGTGGCCCGCTCGATGTGGACGGTTCTGCCCGGGATGCTCTGGCCGGCCTCGACGTCGGCCAGGGTGAGGATCTCGCCCATCACTCGCCTCCTCGGATGACCAGGGTGGAGACCGCGGTGCAGACCGGTTCGCCCTCGACGCTGAGCTCGGTGCGCGTGGTGACCATGGCGTGGCCGCCGGCGGCGCGGACGGCGTCGACGTGGAGCACTCCGACGACGTCGTCACCGGCGGTCAGTGGCCGGTGGTGGACGAACTTCTGCTCGCCGTGGACGACCCGGCTGTAGTCGATGCCGGCCTCTGGGTCCCGCACGAGCTGGCCGTCGCACTGCATCGAGATGAGCACCGCGAACGTCGGCGGTGCGATGACGTCGCGGTACCCCCGCGCTTGGGCCACGGCCCGGTCGACGTGCACGGGATCGGTCGAGCCGACCGCCTCGGCGAACTCCCGGATCTTGGCGGAACCGACCGCATACGGCTGGGTGGGCGGGTACTCACGCCCGACGAAGTCCTCGTTGACCGGCATACGAAGAAACCCTAGTGGGATCCGCGAAGTATCGGAGCGGAGCGGAGAACTTCGTGGGGTGGCTTAGTGCGCGTGGAGGGGAGATCGCGCGAGGTGTCGTAGCGCCAGAACGGGCGGACAAGGAGGCCCGCGACGATGACGACGGCCATGCAGGCGACCCCGCCGGCCACCCACGAGAACGTCGGCGAGGTCACCGCGGCGGTCGCACCGGCGCGCACGTCGCCGAGGCGGGGGCCGCCCGCGACCACGGCGATGAACACGCCCTGCATCCGACCTCGCATCTCGTCGGGCGCGTAGGTCTGGAGGATGGTCTGCCGGTAGACCGCGCTGACCAGGTCGAACGCGCCGGCCAGGGCGAGCAGCGCGACGACGAGCCACAGCTGCCCGACCAGCCCGGACACCGCGACGGCGGCGCCCCACCCGACGATCGCCAGGGTGAGCGCCCGACCCTGGCGCCGGACCCGACCGATCCAGCCGCTGGAGAGGCCGGCGACGACCGCGCCGATGGCGATCGCGGCGTAGAGCGGCCCGACCTGCCCGCCGAACCGGGCGTCCGCGACGGCCGGGAAGAGCGACCGTGGCATGGCGAGAACCATGGCGGCGATGTCGACGGCGAAGCTCATGACGAGCACGGGGCGCACCGCGATGAACCGCAGTCCGTCCGCGACCGCCCGCCAGTCCGGCCGCTGGACCTCCCCCTGCGGCGGGATGGAGGGCAGCTTCAGCACCGAGTACAGCGCCGCGGTGAAGAGCAGCGCGTCAACGGCGTACGCGAGGGCGAACCCGTTGGGCAGGACGAGCAGCAGTCCCGCGAGGAGCGGTCCGACCACCTGGCCGACGTTGCCGACGGTGAAGTTGAGGGTGTTGGCGGCCGGGACCAGCTCGGTCGGGACGATGCGCGGGATGATCGCGCCCCGCGCCGAGGACGCCACCGCGAACATCCCGGACTGGACGAAGACCAGCGCGAGGATCAGCCAGATGTTCTGCAGGTCGAGCAGGGTCTGGACCAGCAGCGCCAGGGTCACGACCCAGCCGCCGATCGACGACCACAGGTAGAGGACGCGGCGGTCGACGGCGTCGGCGATCGCGCCGCCGTAGAGCCCGAAGACGACGATGGGGACGAGGCCGGCCAGTCCGACGAACCCGACGTAGAGCGGCGACGCGGTCAGCGCCCAGATCTGCACCGGAACGGCGACCTGGGTGAGCATCGAGCCGACGAACGAGGTGCCCTGCCCGATGAGGATGCGGCGGTACTCGGGGATCCGCAGCGGCCGAGTGTCGACCGCATGGCGACCGAGCAGCCCCCGAAGGCCACGGGCCTCCTCGGCCGGGTTCTCCGCCGCGAGCGACCCGTCGAACGGGTCCTCCGGCCGGTCACTCACTCGCGTGATCCTCCCACGATGGTTGCGCACGCAAACGACCGCCCCCGGAGGTCGGGAGCGGTCGGTGTGCGACGGGCGCGGCTCGTGGGCCGCGCCGGGTCAGCGGGTCTCGCGGTGCTCGGTGTGCTTGCCGCAGTTCGGGCAGAACTTCGTCAGACCCAGACGGTCGGGGTCGTTGCGACGGTTCTTCTTGGTGATGTAGTTGCGGTGCTTGCACTCCGCGCACGCCATGGTGATCTTGGGGCGGACGTCGACAGACTTGCTGGCCACGGGTGACAACCTGCTCTCGGGTACGGGGTTGAGCGCGTCGGGCGCGCAAAGTCAACGCACAAGGGTAGGCCGACATTCCGGCATACCCCTAATCGAGTAGCGGGAGCGGGGCTCGATCCCGCGACCTCACGATTATGAGTCGTGCGCTCTAACCAGCTGAGCTACCCCGCCATGGGTGATGCAGAGCCCCCAAACGGAATCGAACCGTTGACCTTCTCCTTACCATGGAGACGCTCTACCGACTGAGCTATAGGGGCCGGTGGTGCCTGTATCGCGACGGCGAGACTACACGGTGCCGGAGGGCCTCCGGAAATCGAAAGGCGGGTCTCAGGGCGCCAGCCGGACGGCCCCGTCGACGAACGACGAGACCTCGCCGAGTCGCGGCAGGAGCATCGCCTGGTAGGCGTGGTAGACGTCCGGCTTGCCCTCCCAGACGTGGCTGGACGGACGGTTCTGCGGGTCCAGCTCGTGCCGCCAGGATCCATGCGCCCCGTCGACGAAGTACTCGCGGGCGTGCTCGACCCAGCGGTCGAACCACTGCCGGTATGCCTGCGCCTGCGCGTCGTCGGCGGCGACCAGTGCGAGGGTCCAGGCGGTCGCGATCGCCTCGGTGACCACCCAGTGGAGGCGGTCGGCGACGACCGGGTTCGCGTCGAAGTCCGTCGTGTAGACGAACCCCTCGGTCTGGTCGCGCTCGGCGTCGGCCTGCTGCCAGCCGTCCTCGACGGCCCGGTCGAAGAGGGCGCGGGCGTCGTCGAGCAGCCAGGCCGGCGGCTCGACCGCCTCGCGGATCAGCGCGGTCCGGACGTGGAGGGCGAGCCGGGCCCACTCCATGAGGTGGCCGATCGTCACGCCGTAGGGACGGAAGCGGTCGCCGGGCTGGTCCAGGTTGTAGTCGAGCACCGGCTGCCACTGCTCGTCGTAGTGCTCCGGGAGGCGGTACCCGTTACCGCGGGCGAACTCGTGGACGACGTGGCTGGTGATCGAGAGGGCGCGCTGGAGGTGGACCTCGTCACCGGTGACGTCGTGGGCGGCGAGGAGCGCCTCGACCGTGTGCATGTTGGCGTTGACACCGCGGTAGGGGTCGGCACGCAAGAAGGGGCGGTCGTAGACGTCGACGGCCAGGCCGTCGGCGTCACGCCAGAAGTAGTTGTCGAAGACGCCGAGCGCGTCCTCGAGGATCGGCCGGGCCTCGTCGTGGCCGGCGGCGACCGCCGAGGCGCTGGCCAGGACGACGAAGGCGTGGGCGTAGGCCGGCTTGGTGTCGTCGTCGGCGACGGAGGTGCCGTCCGGTCCGGCCGTCACCGACGCATACCAGCCGCCGTACTCGTCGTCGCGGAGGCGGCCTCGAAGCGCAGCGAGGCCGTCGGCCACCAAGGGCCGGCACGACGCGTCGCCGAGGATTTCTGCGAGGGCCAGGACGTGCAGCATCCGGCAGGAGATCCACAGCTCGACCGGTCGGTCGAGGAGCGGGTTCCCGTCGTCGTCGAGCCAGGCGAACCCGCCGTCCGGGTGGGGGCTCCGCTTGGCGAAGTCGACCAGTGACGTGGTCTGCCCGACGAGGAACTCGAGGTCGGCCTCCGACAGTCGGGTCGCCGGTTGGTCCTGCGTCGGGCTCGCCGTCAGATCGGGCATGGCCGCAACCTAGCGCCTCCGGTGGACGCGATCGCGTCGCGCCGCTCGACTGCCAGTCGGGCGTCTTGGCTGGTGGTCCGCGGGCAGTCGACCTGCTCGACTGGCAGTCGAGCCGACGCCCGCGGGGACGCCATCGACCTCGACCGCCTGCGGAGGCATTCAGGCGTTCAGGCGCTGAGGCGACGGGACCGCTCGACGGCCCGTCGGATCCGGGCGGCCAGCTCCCGCGGCGAGTCGAGGTCGCTCCAGACCACCCGCACGACCTCGTAGCCCAGCTCCCGGAGGCGGTCCTCGCGGCGCTTCTCGTCCCAGACGACCTGCTCGCGAGAGCGCCGACGACCGAAGGGGTCGGGTTCGTCCGCGTCGCGGCCGTACTTCACCCGTCCGTCGAACTCGATGACGACCGGAGCCTCATCGAGCAGGAAGTCGACGACGGCCCGGGAGCCGGGGATGGCTACCTGAGGGGTGGCGGCCACGCCCTGCAACCTAAGGGCGTAGGCGAGGCGGGTCTCGCCCGGTGACTCGTGACGTCCGTCGGCGCCACGCAACAGATCGGCGATCCCGACGGAGTGCGGGTGACCGGTGACGAGATCGGCCGCGGCCCGAAGGTCGGCGAAGGTCGCGAGACCACGGTGGAGCACACCGTCCGCCGCGACCAGGGCGGCCACCGCGCCTGCGGAGAGGCCGTGCTGCACGGCCGCCAGGGCGGGGGTCACCGTCTCCGCGAGCTGCATCGCGGGCGGCACGCAGCGGCCGAGGCGGAGGGTCGGCGTGGTACTCGTCGGTCCGGGCGTCCGCCGCGTCAGACGTACGGCCCGCAGGTCCGCCTGGTAGGTCGGCACTCCCATGAGCAGAAGGGCGCTGTGATGACCGGCGACAGCGCGACCACCGTGGGAGTGCAGCGCCGCCCGCGTGGCCAGGACGTGCCGCTCCTCATCGTCCTGGACCGGGCCGACCGCGTACCAGGCGCGGGCCAGCCGGGTGAGCTCGCCGCGACGGACGAGGTGCGCGACGTCGCGACGGGCGAGTCCGGCGTCCCGCAGCTCGGCCAGGTTGACGATGCCGTGCTGGTCGGCGGCGTTCATCCAGTCCATGACGGTCAGCGTGACGGAGTCGCCTCCGTCCCGGGGCGCCGTCGGGCCGGCCTGTGGACAACCGGGTCGGCTCCCCGACTCCGCTCGACTGCCAGTCGAGCGCCTTGACTGGTGATCCACGGGCAGCCAAGAGGCTTGACTGGCAGTCAAGGCCGGGCGGGGCCGGGAGAAGAACCGGGAGGGGGCCTGGCAGGGAACGGGGAGGGGTGGTGGCTAGTCGACGACGATGACGTGGAGGTTCCTCGGGCCGTGGACGCCCTCCACGCGGTCGAGCTCGATGTCGCTGGTGGCGCTGGGGCCGCTGATCCACGTGAGCGGACGCGCCGGGTCGAGGCGACGGACCGCGTCCGGTACGTCGGTGACGACCTGGTCGGCGCTGACGACGCAGACGTGCCGGTCCGGGACCAGGCTGAGGGCGCGCCGACCCTGGCCCGGACCGTGGTCGAGGACGATCGTGCCGGTCACGGCGATCCCGAGCGCGGCGGTGGTGACGACAGCGTCGATCTCGTCGAGGTCGTAGGCGGTGAGAGGCGGTTCGTCGCCGACGCGGTCGATGCCGTCCGGCAGCCACGCGTCGGGGAAGCCGGCCGGGACGACCACTCGTACGGCGTCGGCCAGTCCCTCGCGGACGCGGTCCGCGACCTCGTCGGGGCGGCACCGGACCACGACTGCGCGGTAGTCCTCGACGCGCTCGACGAAGAGCCCGACGACGTCGTCCACCTCCACCGGCACGGTCTCGAGAGCGGCCGACTGCTCGGTGGTGGGCCGGGTCGGTTTCTGCCGCAACGCCGATCGGACCCGCCCCAGGACGTCGTCTCGGGCGGTCACGACGGTCCCGCCTCGTTGCGGCCGCCGTCGGTTGTCGCCCACCACGACCGGAACGACTCGCGCGGCGGTGCGGGCAGGTCGCGGGCGCCGGTCCACGCCGAGGCACCAGGGCCCGGTATGCGGCCGATCGCCGTCCGCCCGCCGGGCAGGGTCCGGCGACTGACCATCGTGACGAACCGGTTCGCGACCGAGCCGGCCTTCACCGCATACCCGAGTCGCCGGCCGTCGGCGAAGAGCAGGGCGGCACCCTTCATGGCGAGGTCCTGGCCCTTGGGCCGGCCGTCGCGATGGGCGTCGACGACCTTGGCGCGCAGGTGGACGAGGACCGACGGGATGTCGATCTGGACGGGGCACACCTCGTAACAGCGGCCGCAGAGGCTCGACGCGTACGGGAGCGAGTCGACCTGGGCGTCATGCCCCACACCGCGCAGCAGCGGGGTGAGGATCGCGCCGATGGGCCCGGGGTAGACCGAGCCGTAGGCGTGTCCGCCCGTCCGCTCGTAGACCGGGCAGGCGTTGAGGCACGCCGAGCACCGGATGCAGCGCAGCGCCTGGCGGCCGACCTCGTCGGCGAGGACGTTGGTACGGCCGTTGTCGAGGAGCACGACGTGCACCTCCTGCGGGCCGTCGCCCGGGTGCACGCCGGTCCACATCGAGGTGTACGGGTTCATCCGCTCCCCCGTGCTCGACCGCGGCAGCAGCTGGAGGAACACGTCGAGGTCCTCGAACGTCGGCACGAGCTTCTCGATGCCGACCAGGCTGACCAGGACCTCGGGCAGCGTGAGGCACATCCGGCCGTTGCCCTCGGACTCCAGCACGACGAGGGTGCCAGTCTCGGCCACGGCGAAGTTGGCGCCGGAGACCGCGACCCGAGCCCGGAGGAACTTCTCGCGGAGATGCTGCCGTGCCGCCGCGGCGAGCGCGGCGGGCTCATCACTCAGGTCGTCCGGCGCCGGCCGCCCGGCCGCCGCCATCCGGGTGCGGAAGATCTCGCGGATCTCGGCCCGGTTCTTGTGGATCGCCGGCACGAGGATGTGCGACGGCAGGTCGTCGCCGAGCTGGACGATCAGCTCCGCCAAGTCGGTCTCCCACGCCGAGATCCCTTGAGCGGCAAGGGCTTCGTTGAGCTCGACCTCCTGGGTGGCCATCGACTTGACCTTGACGACCTCAGTCGCGTCGTGGTCGCGCGCGATCTGCGCGATGATCGAGCACGCTTCGGTCGCATCCCGGGCCCAGTGCACGACCGCGCCCCGAGCGATGAGCGACTCCTCCAGCCGCACGAGGTGCTCATCGAGATGTGCCAGCGTCTCGTCCTTGATCCGAGCGGCCTTGCTGCGCAGCGCCTCCCAGTCGTCGACCTCGCCCACGACGTGCGCCCGCTTGCCGCGGATGGTGCTGGTCGCATGGGCCAGGTTGGCGCGGAGCTGGGTGTCGGCGAGCGCGGTATGCGCCGCCTGGGGGAATGGCGGCATCCCGACGAACGTCGCGCCCATCAGGAGGCCTCCGTCGAGGCGAGCACCTCGGCGAGGTGCATGACGCGCATACCGGCCTGCTCCCTCGAGAGGAGCCCGCCCAGGTGCATGAGACACGAGTTGTCGCCGGCGACAAGCACTTCCGCGCCGGTGTCACGAGCGTGGCGCACCTTGTCCGACCCCATCGACACCGAGGTCTCGGCGTTCTTCACCGCGAACGTCCCCCCGAACCCGCAGCACTCCTCGGCCGCCGGCAGCTCGACGAGCCGGATCCCGCGCACGTGGCTCAGCAACCGAGCCGGGCGGTCGCCGACGCCCAGCATGCGCAGCGAGTGGCAGGTCGGGTGGTAGGTCACGCGGTGCGGGAAATAGGCGCCGACGTCCTCCACGCCCAGCACGTCGACGAGGAACTCGGTGAGCTCGTACGCGCGTGGCCCGGTCTCGGCGACCGCTCTCTCCAGCGCTGGGTCCCCCGCGCGCCGGGCGACGAGCTCGTGCTGGTGCCGCACCGCGCCGGCGCAGGATCCCGACGGAACGACGATCGCGTCGTACCCCTCGAACGCCGAAACCCACTGCCGCACAACGGGAACCGCCTCGTCCAAGTACCCAGTGTTGATCATCGGCTGCGCGCAGCAGGTCTGGGCGGTCGGGAAGTCGACGTCCACCCCGAGCCGGCGCAGCAGCCGAACCACGGCCTTGCCGGTGTCGGGGAAGAGGGCGTCATTGATGCAGGTGAGCATCAGCGCCACCCTCATGTGCGAGCGACCTTGTCCCCGACCTGGACGCCGCGGATCGACGCGTCGAGGACCTCGACGGTGTGAGCGAGGGCCATCTCCTTGCCCCCGCTGCGCTGGATCGACGAGCCGATCTGCATCAGGCAACCCGGGTTGGCCGTGACGAGCAGCTCGGCGCCGGTCGCGAGGACGTTGGCCGCCTTGCGCTCTCCGAGCTCACGGGCCGGTTCGGGCCAGAGGATGTTGTAGATCCCCGCCGACCCGCAGCAGAGGTCGGCGTCGGCGATCTCCTTGAGGGTCAGGCCGGGTATGCCACGCAGCAGCTCCCGCGGCTGGCTCCGGATCCGCTGGGCGTGACCCAGGTGGCAGGCGTCGTGGTACGCGATGGTGACGTCGAGCGGGTGTCGCTCGGCCCGCGGTCCGACCTCGACGAGGAACTCGGCGATGTCGCGGACCTTGGCCGACATCGCTGCCGCCCGCTCCCGCCACGCGGGGTCCGGGTCCTCGGAGAACAGGTGGACCCAGTCCTTCATGGCCGAGCCACAGCCGGCGGAGTTGACGACGACCGCGTCGACCCCGGCCTCCTCGAACGTCTCGATGAGCGCCCGCCCGAAGCGCTGCGCCTCGGGCTCACGTCCGTTGTGGGACGAGAGCGCGCCGCAGCAGCCCTGCGACCGCGGCGCCACGACGTCGAACCCCTCGGCGCTCAGCACCCGGGCCGTGGCGGCGTTGACACCGGGGAAGAACTCGCGCTGCACGCATCCGAGCAACAGGCCGACGACGCCGCGACGGGTGCCGCGAGCCGAGGTCCGCTCGGGCACCGACTCGCGCGCCTCCAACGGCGGCGCCAGTCCCTCCATCGCGGCAAGAGTGGGCGAGATCCGGTCGAGGGCGCCCGACCGGCGCAGCAGCCGCGGCAACCCGGTTCGCTGGTAGAGCCTCAGTGGTCCCCGCGCCGCTCGCAGCCGCTTCGGGTAGGGGAACAGCGCGAAGATGCCCTCGCGGAGGGCCTTGTCGGCACGGGACCGCTCGTGGCGGCGCTCCACCTGCGCGCGGGTGTCCTCGATGATCCGGTCGTACTGCACGCCCGACGGGCAGGCGGTCACGCAGGCCATGCAGCCGAGGCAGGCGTCGATGTGCTGCACCAGCGAGTCGGACATCGGCGCGCCCTGGAGGCCTTGGTCCACCAGGTGGATCCGGCCGCGCGGCGAGTCCATCTCCTCGCCCCACAGCACGTACGTAGGACAGCTGGGCAGGCAGAACCCGCAGTGGACGCACTCGGAGACCAGGTCCTGCGATGGTGTCCGGTGCTCGTCGAAGGCGGGCTCCACAGGGGTGGCCGACACTCAGATCCCTCCCACGAAACGGCCGGGTGACAGCACCCGGTGCGGGTCGAACTGGTCCTTCACCCGGCGCATCAGGTCCAGCCCGCGCACCGGTCCCCACACGTCGACGGCCGCCTTGACCTCCGTGGGGGCGTCGCGGACGACCACCGTCCCACCGAACGCCGTTGCGGCCTCCCGCAGCTCGCCCAGGGCGGCAACCGGGTCACCCCCGTCGAGGACGACGTCGAGCGTTCCGACGCCGGCACTGCCGCGGGTATGCGCGTTCGCTCCGGCCGCCGCGGCCGCGCCGTCGACCGCGGCGAGCGCCCGGCCTAGCGAGGCCACCTCATGGGATATCCGGAGCAGGACGTCGCCGCCGGCCGGCTCGGCGCCCCACCACCCTGGGGCCGAGTCCGACTCAGCGGCGCCGTCACCGAGGAGGGCGAGCGCGTCGCGCGTCCGGGCTTCGACGCCGCTGGGGATGCCGTCGAGCCGCACCGCGATCTCACCGGATCCACCCGCCCAGTCGAGCTCGACACCGGCCGCGACCAAGTGGGAGTGCGATACGCGGAGGACGACGTCCTGGGCCTCGGTCGCCGAGCGCACCGGCACGGTGACCCAGCGGCTGGTCTCCGGGAGCGGATGCAACCGGAACGCCACCTGGACGATCACGCCGAGCGTCCCGTAGGAGCCGGTGAGCAGCTTGCCGAGGTCGTACCCGGCGACGTTCTTGACCACCTTGCCGCCGGACTTGGCCACGACGCCGTCGGCCCGAACCATGGTCGTGCCGATGACGAGGTCGCGAACCGGACCGTGCAGCAACCGGGTCGGCCCGGTCGCCGCGGTGGCGACCAGCCCTCCGACGGTGCCGCTGCGTGGCGGGTCGACCGCGAGCCATTGGCCGGCCGAGGCGAGCCGCGCCTGAAGGTCCTCGAGCCGCATACCCGCCTGCGCGACCGCGACGAGGTCACCAGAGGTGTGCTCGACCAGCCCGTCCAGCCGGGTGAGGTCGAGCACGACGTCGCACTGCGACGGCGCGGCGCCCCACTGCAGCCGCGTCCCGGCTCCCCGCGGCACGACGGCCAGGCCGCTGTCCGACGCCAGCCGCAGGACGGCCGACACCTCGTCGACCGAGGCCGGCGACGCGACCCAGCGCGGACGCATACCCCCGATCAGGTCGCCGTCGGAACCCGAGGCCAACGACCCTTGGACCGCCTCGCTGAGGCGGCTCTCGACGTCGGTGGCCAGCGTGCTCATCAGAACTGCTCCGCGAGGCCGGCGGTCACGAGCGGGTGGGCCCCGCGGTGCCTTCCGGGCACCTCACCGCATAGGCGCGGCGTGGGAAACACCTTGCCGGGGTTGGAGATCCCGTCCGGGTCGAAGGCGCAGCGCACCAGCTGCATGGTGTCGAGGTCGTCGTCGGAGAACATCCGCGGCATGAACTTGGCCTTGTCGGAGCCGACGCCGTGCTCACCGGTGATCGACCCGCCGTGCTCGATACAGAGGTCGAGGATCGCGCCGGAGACCTCCTCCGCCCGCTCGGCCTGACCCTCGACCGCGTCGTCGAAGAGCACGAGCGGATGGAGGTTGCCGTCGCCGGCGTGGAAGACGTTGGCGACCCGGACGCCGCTCGACTCCGACAGCGCGGCGATGCGGCGCAGCACCTCGGGGAGCACGGTCCGGGGGATGACGCCGTCCTGGACGATGTAGTCGGGACTGATCCGGCCGACCGCGGCGAAGGCGGACTTGCGGCCCTTCCAGAACAGCGCGCGTTCGACGTCGTCGGCGGCGATCCGGATCTCGAAAGCGCCGGCCTCCCGGCAGAAGCCCTCCACCTGGGCGAACTGGTGCTCGACCTCGGCCGCTGCCCCGTCGAGCTCGACGACGAGGACCGCACCGGCGCCCGCGGGGTAGCCGCACTGGACCGCCGCCTCGGCCGCCTCGATGGCGAGTGCGTCCATCATCTCGATGGCCGCAGGGATGACGCCGGCGGAGATGATCGCGGACACCGCCTGGCCGGCGGTGTCAGTGTCAGGGAATCCAGCCAGCAACGTCTGTACGGCTTGGGGCGACCGGGTCAGGCGGACGGTGACCTTGGTGGCGATGCCGAGCGTGCCCTCGGACCCGACGAGCGCGCCGAGCAGGTCGTACCCGGGGAAGTCGACCGCGGTGCCGCCGATCTCGACCAGCTCGCCCTGCGGGGTGACCAGCTCGACGCCGGTGACGTGGCCGGTCGTGAACCCGTACTTGAGGCAGTGGGCGCCGCCGGAGTTCTCCGCGACGTTGCCTCCGATGGAGCACACCTGCTGGCTGGAGGGGTCCGGTGCGTAGTAGTAGCCGTCCGGCTGCGTCACCTTCGACAGCTGGAGGTTGATGACGCCGGGCTCGACGACGGCGCGCTGGTTGTCGCGGTCGATCTCGAGGATGTCCCGCATCCGCGACATGACGATGAGGACGCCGTCGGCGTGCGGAAGGGCCCCACCCGAGAGTCCGGTTCCGGAGCCGCGGGCGACGAACGGTATGCCTCGCGTCGAGCAGGCGCGGACCGTCGCGGCCACCTGTTCGGCTGTCTCGGGCAGGACGACGAGAGCGGGGACGACGCGGTAGTGCATCAGGCCGTCGCAGTCGTAGGTCCGCAGCTCGGCGGGGTCCGTGACGATGCCGCCGGCGGGCAGGAACGGCCTCAGCTCGGTGACCACGCCCTCGACGTCCACGACCCCATCATGTCCCCGACGCGGGGTCGGATGCAGGTCGGGGCGACACCGAAGAACCGAGGATGACGAACGAAAGCCGGGGCGTTGGCGTACCCGAGACGGCCGCGGCGCACCGCCCTGGTCGGTCAGCCCTTGGGGCCCCACAGCCGCGCGGCGATCTTGCCGAGGTCGTTGTTGACGACCAGCACATCGTTGATCGACGTCGCGGGAACGTTGTTCACCACGAGGTAGAACGCGAGCAGCTTGCCGTTGCTCGTGTCGATGTAGCCACCCAGTGCTTTCGACGGCAGGATCAGCCGCTGGTTCAGCTCGTCGCCGGCGGCAAGGGTCCCGGTCTTGGCCTGGACGTGTCCGGCCGCCGGGCTGTCGGGCACGACCATCGCCAAGGAGCCGTCCCGCCCGAGGATGGGTAGTGAGGCCCGGAAGCGCGCGAAGTCGGGTCGGCCCTGCCACCACTTCAGCAGCTGGATCGCGGCATTGGGGGTGGCGAGGTCGGACTGGCTGGCGCCCTGGCCGTCGTTGAACACCAGCTGGCCGACCGGGACCTTCATCACGTCACGCAGGACGGCCTGCTCGGCGGGCAGCCCGTCGAGACAGTCGGTGGAACCGGCGTTGGCGGCCAACAGGCAGACGGCGAGGTTGGCGCCGAGGTTCAGGCTGACCTTGAGGACGAGCTTGACGTACTCGGAGTACACCGGCGAGATGTAGGCGGCGACCTGGTCTCCCGGCGCATACGACTTCGGGGCCGGCAGCTTGCTGGCCGGGTTGGCGCCGGTGGCCGGGGCGTCGACCGTCACACCGGCGCGCTTGAGCGCGTCGATGAGGATGGTGCGGGCGTACGCGGCGGGGTCCTCGATCTGGAAGACGTGGAGCAGGGGCGGCGAGATGCCCACGGGCACCTGGCCGGTCAGCTCGATCTGGCCGGGGGCCACCAGCTTCGACTCGACGCCGGCCGGCTGGCCGGCCGCCACCGTGGTGACCTTCGACGTGACCGTGAAGGCCGAGCTGTGCGGTCGGTAGTCGAGCGTCGCCGGCTGCCCGACGGCGGTCGGCGTCGACACCATGTCGATGAGGTTGTCGTTGATGATGATCGGCGAGGTCGGGGTCTCCGGGTTCTGCACCCGGTCGATGGTGAACAGCCGGTCGTCGATGACCACGTCCCCGGAGACGTGCGTGACGCCAGAGTCCTTCACCTGCTTGGCGATCATGTCGATCCCGGCCAGCGGGTTCTCGGGCGTGAGCGTCGCACCCGGGATCGCGTTGGCGTCGGCGTGGTCGAGGTTGGTGAAGTCCACGGTGCCGTCGGGCTTGGTCCGACCACCCATGGTGAGGTCGCCGGAGGCGACGAGCACGAGGTTGCCGTTCAGGTTCCCCCCGGCCACGGAACCCTGGCGGTAGACCGGCGTCGTGAACCGGTGGTCCGGGCCGAAGGTGTTCCACGCGGCACTCATCGAGAACAGCTTCGTCGTGGACGCGGGGATGAAGAACTGCCGTTCGTTCATCACCATGTCGGGCTTACCGGTCTTGAAGTCGTAGGTCATCAGGCCCCAGCGCGAGTTCGCGTACTGCGGCGACTCCATGACGTCCTTGATGTCACTGGGCAGACCTTGGGCGGCGCCGGGCGAGAGCCCCGGACTGCAGGCCGCGACGACGACCGCGGTCACGGCCGCGATGGCCGACCAGCCGACGGCACGACGACGGGACGAGCGAAGGGGACGTTCCATCGGAGCTCCTGACGCAGGGAAACACGCGCACGCTGGTCACCGCCCCGAAGTAACCCACAACTGGGTGCGACGGTGTCGCACCGGCCGGGCGGCCCGCAATAGCCTGAAAGCGCTATTTGCTGCCCACATCCCCGGGCGCTTGCGCCAGGCCGGGGCCACGATTACGTTCGCGAGCGTGACCGAGCCGGAGCAGCTGGGTGCCCGCCAGGAGGCGGCCGACTACCGGCTCGCCGCCGCGGGCCGGGAGGCCGCGGAGGACGAGCGGCTGGATCTCCTCGAGCAGATCTACGATCCGACGTCACGCCGACGACGGGCCCTCGTCCAGCCCGGCTGGCGGTGTCTCGAGGTCGGAGCCGGCCGTGGCTCGATGGCGGTGTGGCTGGCCGAGCAGGTCGGTCCGACCGGCCAGGTGGTGGCGACCGACCTCGACACCCGGTACCTCGACCGGCTGGAGATCCCGAATCTCGAGGTCGTCGAGCACAACATCCTCGAGGATCCGCTCGACGCGCTCCAGCCCGGCTCGTTCGACCTGGTCTGCTCGCGCCTCATGCTGTTCCACCTCCAGGGACGCCAGGAGCAGGCGATCCGACAGATGGCCGCGTGCCTGCGCCCCGGCGGGTGGCTCGTCGACGAGGACGCCAACTGGGGGACGGCCGGGGCCCCCGTCGATCCCGCGCACCCCCGGTACGACGACTACGAGCGGGTCTGGCAGGACGGCGACTGGTGGGCGGCACGGGGCTACGACAAGGTGTTCGGGCAGAAGCTGCCGGTGCTCTTCGAGCGCTGCGGGCTGGAGGACGTCCGCTGCGAGGCGTCCACCGAGGTGGTGCGCGGTGGCTCGCCCTGGGCGCGATGGTGGATCCCGACCCTCGAGGTCATCAACGAGCTCGGTGGTGGCGACGAGGCGTCCCGCAGCGAGGTGGAGGTGATGACCGCGGCGCTGGCCGACCCGACGGTCTGGCTGCGCAGGGAGCTGCTCCACGCCTGTTGGGGCCGGAGAAGCGACGCCGGCTCGTAGCCCCTCAGTCAGATCCATGAGACCCGGTATGCGACGACTTACGCCCTGTTGGTGGCGCTATCTCTCGAGAAACCTCACTGAATGTCGCTGGTCACTCAACAGCCGTCCCGAGTGCTAGCTCGACACCGCCGCGGCGAGGTTGGCCAGCGAGTCCTCGAGCTGGTCCTGCGACACGAGGGGGAAGGGCACCTTCTGGAGCAGGGCCGCGTCGGTGACCTTGTCCCAGTCGTAGGTCAGGGTGACGTCGGTCGAGTCAGGCCCCGTGGCCTTCAGCTCCCACATCCACTCCCAGCCGGGCGGCTCGGTACCGGCGGGGGCCGTCTGCCACGCGAGCAGGGAGTTCTTGTCGTACCCCGTCACGTGGTTCTCGGTCTGGTAGTCGCCGCCCATGTGGTCGCCGGTCATGTTCATCCGGAAGACCTGAGCGACGCCCGTGATGCGGTCGGTCCGGTCGTCCGAGACGACGAAGCCGGATCCGTCGATCTCCCGATGCCGCGACGGCAGCGTCAGGACGTCGAAGATCTCCGGAGCGGGAGCGTCGATGGTCCGGGAGACGATGATCCTGTTGTCGTTGGCCATCGTTCGATCCTCGCCCGGGTCCCGGACATCGGCAACCGGAGGTCGGCCCGGCGGCCCATGGGGCCCAGGGTCCGCTCAGGGCAGAACCGGACCTTCGCCGGTCTCGGGAACCGCGTAGATTGACGGTTCGTCTGCACAGCGGGGGTATGCCGCGACGCGCCACGCGCGCCGGCGCACCCGCATACCCCGTGTTCAGCCCAGCGAGGGGAGACCAGCACATGTCGGACCAGCCTTCCTCAGGCGCTGCCGCCGCAGCTCCACCGCCGGCCGCGGAGGCCGTGCAGCCCCTGACGCCACCGGTCAGCACGTCGTCGGTCCTGACCCTCGAGCCTCCGGCGGCGGTCGGCGTCGTCAACGAGACCGCCGCGCCGAAGATGGCGCCGCAGGTCCCCGCCGCGGCCGTCCCCGGTCTGGACGCCAAGGTCGAGAGCTACATGACCGCGCTGCTCACGGCCCAGGCCAAGTCGCCGACGTTCGACGCCAAGGCGACCGATGTGCGGACGATGGGCGACGACGACATCCGCCGCGCCGCCGAGTCGAGCAACCGCCTGCTCCGGACGCCGGTCAAGGCGCTCAAGGAGGGCGGCCTCAGCGAGACCGGCAAGGTCGGCAAGACCCTGCTCGACCTGCGCCGGACCGTCGAGGACCTCGACCCCTCCCAGGCGCGCGGGGGCAAGAAGGTCCTCGGGATGATCCCGTTCGGTGACCGGATCAACGACTACTTCCGCAAGTACCAGTCGGCGCAGAGCCACCTGGACGGCATCCTGCACTCGCTGCGCGACGGTCAGGACGAGCTCCAGAAGGACAACATCGCGCTCAACATGGAGAAGCAGAACCTCTGGGACTCCATGGGTCGGCTGAACCAGTACGTCTACATCGCCGAGCGGCTCGACGCGAGGCTGACGGCGGAGATCGCCACGCTGGAGGCCACCGACGCCGAGAAGGCGACCGCCCTCAAGCAGGACGTCCTCTTCTACGTGCGCCAGAAGCACCAGGACCTGCTCACCCAGCTCGCGGTGTCGATCCAGAACTACCTGGCCATCGACATCACCATCAAGAACAACATCGAGCTGATCAAGGGCGTCGACCGCGCGTCGACCACGACGATCTCCGCGCTGCGGACCGCCGTGATCGTCGCCCAGGCGCTGGGCAACCAGAAGATGGTCCTCGACCAGATCACCGCGCTCAACACGACGACCAGCAACCTCATCCAGTCGACGTCGGAGATGCTCCGCGACAACTCGGTGAGAATCCAGGAGCAGGCGGCGTCGGCGACGATCGGCCTGCCCCAGCTGCAGGCGGCGTTCGCGAACATCTACCAGACGATGGACGCGATCGACACCTACAAGGTCCAGGCCCTCGACTCCATGGCGGCGACCATCGGCACGCTCGAGACCGAGGTGGCCAAGTCACAGGCCTACCTCGACCGCGCGAACCGACAGAACCCGAACGTCATGGCGGGGTCGCTCGACATCGGTCGCTGACCGCCGGACACGCGCACCACCGCTCGGGGACAATAGGGAGATGGGTATCGGTTCGTGGTTCGGCTTCGGCGACAAGAGCGCCCGAGCGTCCGAGCCACAGCCCGAACCCGCTCACAAGGTACCGACGAGCCAGGACCTGCTGGACGCCGTCGACCGCGTCGAGCAGCAGGCCAAGGACGGCAAGGCCCCCGGCATGGTCCAGTCGCGGCTGGGCCGGGTGGCCCGGACGGTCCGGGACACGGTCCCGCGCCTCGACACCCTCGGGTCCGGCAGCCCGCAGGCGTACAACGTCATGGCGACCGCCACCAACTACCTCCCTGACGCGATCGGGGGGTACCTGCGCCTGCCGCGCCAGTGGGCCGACAGCCGTCCCGTCGACCGCGGCAAGACCCCGCTGATGATCCTCATCGACCAGCTCGACCTGCTCGGGGCGACGATGGACAAGGTGTTCGACGCGGTATGCCGGGCCGACGCCGAGGCGCTCGTCGTCCACGGTCGGTTCCTCGAGGAGAAGTTCGGCGCAGCCGCTGGTGGCGGCGACCTCATCATCGGGTCCACGGCCGTGCCCCCGATGCCGACGACCGACCCCAGCGGCCCGTCGCCGCTCACTCCCCCACCCGGACGGACCGCCTGATGCCCGACCAGCCGGCCCCGCTCCGGGTCGCCCTCGACGAGCTCGCAGCCGTCGCCCGCCGCCTCGGCGTGGACGCCCACGACGCCCGCCGCGAGGGGGTCGCGCTGGCCGCGACGGTGGCCTCGGCCGCCCAGCCCATGTACCGCGCCGCCCAGGACTGGGCCCGCGCCACGGGCATGGCCGACCCGGACAACCTCAAGGCGGCCAACGAGGCGTTCGTCGAGTCCGCGTCGTCGGGTCGCAAGTGGCGCGGCAGCCCCACCACCCTCGTCGCGCACCTCCGCGCCACCGGGACGGGGGCGGCCGAGTATGCGGACGCGCTCGCCGACGTGGTCGAGGCCGCCGCGACGCTCGGTGGGGGCAACGCCGCGGTGGCCGAGAACGTCGTCCAGACCGCTCAGGCGCAGCGGCTGGGAGCGACCCAGGTCCTCACGTCGGCCGGTTTGGGTGTCACGCCGGGCGCACTGTCGTACGACCCGTCGCTGAGCCCGCTGCAGGACCCGCGGATCCAGGAGTCGCTGCGCCTCATCGGTGCCCTGGGCAACCCGCTGGCTCCGACGCCCACGATCCCCGGCCCCCAGCCGCTCGGGCCGAGCGCCGGGAACCCCGTGGGTACTCCGCCAGCGGGCGACCCGCATACCGGAGCCGTCGCCACCGCCGACCCGCCCGCGGCCGTACCGGCCGAACCCGAAGCGCCGGCGGAGCCGGAGAAGACGGTCGAGGAGCTGCTCGCCGAGCTGGACGCCATGATCGGGCTGGACCGCGTCAAGCGCGAGGTCCACCAGCAGGTGGCCATGCTCAAGGTCGAGCAGAAGCGGGTCGCCGCGGGGATGAAGAACCCCGACGTCACGCGTCACCTCGTCTTCGTCGGCAACCCGGGCACCGGCAAGACGACGGTCGCGCGGATGGTCTCGGGCATCTACCACGCCCTCGGGCTCCTGGAGAAGGGCCACCTCGTCGAGGTCGACCGGTCGGAGCTCGTGGCCGGGTACCTCGGCCAGACGGCGATGAAGACCGCCGAGGTGTGCGACAAGGCCACCGGCGGCGTCCTGTTCATCGACGAGGCCTACGCGCTGGGCGGCGACGACTACGGCAAGGAGTCGATCAACACGCTGGTCAAGGAGATGGAGGACGGGCGCGACAAGCTCGTCGTCATCGTCGCGGGATACACCCACCCGATGGTCGTCTTCATGGCCCAGAACCCCGGTCTGTCGAGCCGGTTCAAGACCGTCATCGAGTTCGACGACTACACCGACGACGAGCTGGTCCTCATCCTGCGGAAGCTCGCCTCGGCGGCCGACTACGACATCAGCCGCGAGGCGGAGATGACGTTCCGCGGGATCCTCGCGGGGACGGCTCGCACCCAGGCCTTCGGCAACGGACGGTTCGCCCGGAACCTCCTGGAGGAGGCCATCGGGCGGCACGCCTGGCGGCTCCAGGACGTCGAGGACCCCACCCACGCACAGCTGCGCGAGCTCAAGGCCGAGGACTTCCGGCAGCTGGCCGACCCTGAGCCGGTCGGTGACGCCCCTGATCATGACGCGGTTCGGGAACCGGAGGGCAGGTCGCAGACGTCGGAAGGTAACCCGGGGGCCACGCCGGGCAGCGCCGATGATGATCCGACGATCCCGACGAGCGCGACCGACCGGCTGGAGGAGCGACATGAGCAGGGCCACCGCGGCTCCGTCCGCAGCAGCCGGTCGCGCTGGTCGTCGAGCTGACGCCCGTCCCGTCCCGCGCGGCGTCCTCCCCGGCGGTCTCGCGCTCGCGCAGCGCCATCAACAGCGCCCTCGAGGGCACCCCAGGGCGGATGCGCGTGCTCGCCTTCGTCGCGGCGGTCGTCGCCGCCGCGTTCGGCCTGGTCGGTGCCATGTCGCTCTGGTCCTCGGCGGGCGCGTTGGAACGCGCCGACCACAACACCGCGCAGGTGGTGCGGATCCAGGGCATCAACGCCGATCTCGTCCGCGCCGACGCCGACGCGACGAGCTCGTTCCTCGTCGGCGGCATCGAGGACCCGGCCCAACGAGCCGACTACGACGCCAGCCTCGACCGCGTCGCCACCGGTATCGCCGACGCGGCGGACGCCCAGCCGGCCGACAGCGAGGCGCTGGGCGCCCTCAACGCCAAGGTCCAGGACTACGCGGCGACCATCGAGGAGGCCCGGGCCTACAACCGTCAGGGCCAGCCGGTCGGTGCTCAGTACCTGAGTGGCGCGAGCGCCACGCTGCGCAGCGACATCCTGCCCATCGTCAGGACGCTCGTGGACGCCAACAAGGCCCGGGCCGATGCCGAGTTCGACGCCAGCAGCCGGCTTCTGACGCTGATCCTCGCCGGCCTGGGCGCTCTGGCCGTGCTCGTGCTCGTCATGGTCTGGCTGGCCCGACGCACCCATCGCTACCTCAACCCGTCGATGTTCGTCGGGTCCCTGGTGGTCGTTCTGGCCCTGGGTATCGGGCTCGTGACGCTGGCGTGGGTCGGCAGCCAGGTCCAGGCGGTCCGGAGCTCCTCGTTCGCCTACACGGTCAAGCTGGCCGACGCTCGGACGGCGGCGTACAACGCCAAGTCGAACGAGAGCCTGACCCTCATCGCCCGCGGGTCCGGGCAGGCCTACGAGAATCAATGGAAGACGCAGTCGGACAGCCTCCTGTCCTCCTTGGCGGCCCTCGACAGCACCACCCAGAGCAGACTGAAGAGCGAGTGGGACGCCTACAAGACCCAGCACGAAGCCATCCGGAAGGCCGACGACGGCGGCGACTGGGACGGTGCCGTGGCGCTGGCGCTGAAGACCGGTCCCGGCACGGCCAACGCCGCGTTCTCCACCTTCACCGCCGATGCGGACAAGAGCCTTAAGGCCTTCGGTGACGAGACCTCGAGATCGCTGTTGGGGCCGGTGACGTGGGTGACCATCCTCGGCTGGCTGCTGCTCGTCCTGTGCGCCGGAGCCGCGGTGCTCATGCTCCGGGGCATGGGCCAGCGGATCGAGGAGTACCGGTGACGGCCCGCCTGCGCCCGGCCGCCGCGGTGGCAGCGGTGCTGGTCGCTGCCCTGCTCGGCGCCTGCACCAGCGGGGTGTACGCCGAGACCCAGATCCCGACGGCGACCCCGTCCGTCACGGCGGCACCCAGCCCGTCGCCGTCCGGCAGCGCGACGACCACCCCGGCCACCTGCGACAACGCCACCCAGTCCTACAACCCGCTGCCGTCCCTCACCGGCGATGCCGCGAACAACGCGGTCGCGGCGATCCGCAACAGTCCCAACCAGAAGCTGCGCGTCGGCGTCTCCGCCGACTCTCTCCTGCTGGGGTCGCGCAACCCGCTCAACGGGGCAGATCGAGGGCTTCGACATCGACATGGCCAAAGCGGTCGCCAAGGCGATCTTCGGCGACGAGAACCAGATCGAGCTCGATCGTCATCTCGTCCGCCGACCGGACCAAAGTCTTGCAGAAGAAGCAGCGTCGACATCGTCGTCCGCGACATGACGATGAACTGCGCCCGCTGGCAGGAGATCGCCTTCTCCTCGGAGTACTACCAGTCCGGCGTCAAGATCCTCGTCAAGAAGGATGATCCAACGACCAGCCTGGCGGGTCTCGCGGGCAAGAAGGTCTGCGCTGCCACCGGCTACGACCTCCCTGACCGCCGTGCAGTCAACGGCCGGTGTCATCCCGGTCGGGGCCGCGACGCATACCGGCTGCCTGGTTCTCTTCCAGAACGGCGACGTCGACGCGATCGCCAGTGACGACACCATCCTGGCCGGTCTCGTCGCTCAGGACCCCTACGCGTACGTGCCGCCGATGCAGGCCGCTCACCTCCGAGCCCTACGGCATCGGCGTCAACAAGGACCAGGTCGACCTGGTCCGCTACGTCAACCGCGTGCTGGACACGGTCAAGGCCGACGGACGCTGGAAGGCCAGCTACGACAAGTGGTTCGCCCCCGCAACCTCAGGTCGCGGCGCCAGCCCCCGCAGTCCCTCTACGGACGCGGGTGACGCCGGTGTCGCTCGAGCTGTCCCCGCCCACCCCACCGGCGACCGGAGGCGCCCCCGAGGCGCCCGGCCGGCTGGGGTCGTCGGTCACGCCGCAGGAGGCGTTCGTCTACCTGCGCGACCTGGCCATGTGGAAGGACAAGCGCAAGGAGGAGCTGGACGCGCTCGACTCCGCGGCCCTGGCGTCGAGCGAGCGCGACACGTTCAGCCGCGACATGCTCGTGTCGATGGCGCTGTGGAAGGCGATCAGCGACCGCTATGACCTGATGGAGGTCACCTTCGACAACGGCCGGGTTGGAGCGAAGGAGGCCGAGCGGATCTCCGCCCTGATCTGGGGCCGTCTCGACGTCGAACCCCGTTCTGCCGCGGGAAACCTCGCGCCCTCGACCTCCGGCGCCCTGGCGCTGTCCCTGCCCGAGGCCTGCCGCCTGTCCGACGCGATGACGTCGACGCTGCGGGCCCGCCTCTCGCTCGAGCCGTCCGGCGCCGAGGTCGGTACCCGGCTGAAGTCGGTGCGCGAGACCGTCGAGCGGATCCGTGACCAGGTCATGTACGTCCCGGCCGGCGTCGACCGCGAGAACGCCCGGAGCTCGTTGCAGCGCCTCGACTCCCGCCTCGCCGACATCGTCGACAAGGCCAAGCGGGGCGCCGATGTCGGGGGCCTGCTCGCGCCGCTGGAGTACGACGCGTCCACCGCCGAGCGCGACCTCATCGTCGGCGCCGGCAAGCGGCTGGAGGCGGCGCGCGACGCTGAGCGCGCCGCCGTCGAGCGCGGTGAGCTGGCCGCCCGCGGCGCCGCGATCCGGCTGCTCGAAGCGCAGTGCGTCAACGTCGTCGACCCGGCCCCACGTCTCGCCATCCCGGACGTCACCGCGCTGGGCGACGTGCCCACCGACGCGACCGGGGTCGACGCCTACCTCCGTCGACTCGACGCGGTCTCCCGCGCGCTGACCGCCGCCCAGAACGCCTACGCCAACGCCCTCGCCGAGCGCGAGGAGCTGGTCGGCCTCTCCGGGGCCTACCAGGCGCAGGCGCGGGCCATGGGGATCAGCTCCCCCGACCTCGCCGACCTGGCCGGCCGCCTCGACGAGGTGGTCGCCGCGAAACCCACCGACATGCGGCGCGCGCGTGGCCTGCTCGCCGCGTACCAGGCCTATCTCCGCACTCTCACCACTCACGGGGGGACGCGATGAGCACCACGACCACCACGCCGGCCTGCACCCAGCCGGGCTGTACCGGACACGTCGTCGACGGCTACTGCGACGTCTGCGGTATGCCGGGCAGCGTCGCCGCGGAATCCGGCTCGGCGGCGGCGACGGGCGCCTGCCAGCAGCCCGGGTGCTCGGGGACCATCGTCGACGGGTACTGCGACGTCTGCGGGACGCCCGGTGAGGGCGGCGTCACGAGCAACGTCCAGAGCGGCGTCTCGGTCCAGGCGTCAGCCGGCGGCGACCCCGGGGGGGCCGGCGACGCTGGTGACGACGACGGCAGTGGCCTGCGGCCCGCCGTCCAGCAGGTCATCTCGTCGAGCGTCCCCGACGGCACGCCCTGCGGGCAGCCCGGCTGCAAGGGCAAGATCCTCGACGGCTACTGCGACACCTGCGGCGCCTCCGGCGACTCCGAGCCCCTGGAAGCCATGGGTCCGGCCGGTGTGTCGAGCTCGCCGTCGACGATGTCGCGAGCCAGCAACCGACTCGCCTCGACCGCCCTCGGGTCCGCGCGGGCCGGCGTCGCTGGGAGCACCAAGACCCGCCGGGTGCGCTCGGAGTCGCAGCGGCTGCGGACCGCGCGGCTCGGGGCCGGCCTGACGACGATCCCGCCGGCTGCGGCCATCGACGCCAGCAAGGCGATCATGAAGGACCCGGTCGTCCCGGAGGACAAGCGGTTCTGCTCGAACTGCGGCAACCCCGTCGGTCGTGGCAAGGACGGCCACCCCGGTCGCACGACCGGCTTCTGCCCCAAGTGCCGGCAGGCGTTCTCGTTCGACCCCAAGCTCAAGCCCGGCGACCTCGTCGCGGGTCAGTACGAGGTGGCCGGCTGCCTGGCCCACGGTGGCCTCGGTTGGATCTATCTCGCCCGCGACAAGAACGTGTCGAACCGCTGGATCGTCCTCAAGGGCCTGCTCAACTCCGGTGACCCGGACGCGCTGGCCGCGGCGATCGCCGAGCAGCGGTTCCTCGCCCAGGTCTCGCACCCGCACATCGTCGAGATCTACAACTTCGTCACCCACGACGACGCCGGCTACATCGTCATGGAGTACGTCGGGGGCACCTCGCTGAAATCCATTCTGAAACAACGGATGCGCAAGTCCGGCCGCTATGACCCGATCCCCGCCGACCAGGCCCTCGCCTACATCATCGAGATCCTGCCGGCGTTCCAGTACCTCCACGACCTCGGGCTCGTCTACTGCGACTTCAAGCCGGACAACCTCATCCAGGTCGGCGACATGATCAAGCTCATCGACCTCGGCGGGGTGCGCCGGATCGACGACGAGGACTCGGCCATCTTCGGGACGGTGGGGTACCAGGCGCCCGAGGTCGCCGCGCAGGGAACGACGGTCGCGTCGGACATCTACACGATCGGCCGGACGCTCGTCGTCCTGATGATGGAGTTCCGCGGCTACCAGTCGACCTACGTCGACTCGCTCCCGCCGGTCGAGTCGACGCCGCTGTTCCAGAAGTACGACTCGCTCTACCGGTTGCTGCTCAAGGCGTGCGCCACGTCGCCCGACGACCGGTTCGCCTCGGCCGACGAGCTGCGGGTGCAGATGCTCGGTGTGCTCCGCGAGGTCGTCGCCCAGAACGAGCGGCTGGGCCGCGCCACCAGCTCGTCGACGTCGCTGCTGTTCGAGGAACCGGCCATCGAGACCGACCGGCTCGACTGGCATACCCTCCCCGGCCTGCGCATCGACCCCTCCGACCCCCAGGCCAGCTGGCTCCACGGGCTCACCACCCAAGGCACCCCGCAGGAGCGGCTCGCGTTGCTGCACAAGGCTCCTGGGATGTCGCCGGAGGTCCACCTCGCGATCTGCCGCGCGGCGCTGGCCGCTGGGCAGGCGGACCTCGTCGACTCCTCGGCCAACGCCATGCTCCGCGTCGACCCGTGGGAGTGGCGCGCCGTGTGGATGCAGGGCCTCTCGGCGCTCCAGCAGGGTGACCCACGGGTGGCTCAGAGCGCCTTCAACGCGGTCTACGGCCAGGTCCCCGGTGAGCTGGCGCCGAAGCTCGCGCTGGCCAGCGCCTGCGAGGCCAGCGATGAGCTCACCATCGCCGAGAACCTCTACACGGCGTGCGCCCGGACCGACGCGAACTACACCCCGGCGGCGGCCTTCGGGATGGCGCGGATCCGCACCAAGCGTCAGGACGTCGACGGTGCGGTCCAGGCCCTCGACCTCGTCCCCTCGACGTCCCGTGCCTACTCGCTGGCGCGTCAGGCCCGGGCGAACCTGCTCGCGGGCTCCGGCGCCGGCATACCCTCCCTGTCGCAGGCGTGGTCCAGCGTCGACCAGGTCCTCATGGACCCGCGCGAGCGAGCCGGCCTCGACGTACGCATCTTCTCGATCGGCCTCGACGAGGTCGGTCGCCGAGGCGAGCAGCCCGCCCTGACCATCGGGTCCCATCCGGCCACCGCACGGGGTATGCGTGAGGCTCTCGAGGGTGCCTTGCGCCGGCTCGCGCGGCTCACCCCTGACCGTGAGGAACGCGTGCAGCTCGTGGACCAAGCCAACGACGTCCGCCCCTGGACCCTCAGGTGACCGCAGGTCCGACCACGACGGCGACCTGTCCCAGCTGCGGCGCCGATCGGATCCCGGGCGCGACGTTCTGTGAGGCGTGCGCGTTCGAGTTCACCGACGTGGCGCCCGGCGGCGACCCGGCGGCCGCGACGGCCGGACCACCTGACGGCGGCGTCCCACCCGCCCAGTCGTTCCCCGATGCGGTCGCCGTCGAGGCGGCTGCGACTCCCGTGACCGCGCCACGCGGCGAGGAGTCCCCGCTCGACGTCGGCTGGACGGGGCCCGTCACGAGCAACGCCTCGCGACGTCGCGAGCCGAACGGTCCGGACAGCCCGGCCACCGAGGGCGCCCCGTGCAAGCAGTGCTCCGACGGCCACTACCTCGAGGGCTACTGCGACACCTGCGGCACGAAGCAGCCCGACCCGCGTGACCACTATGCCGAGGCACCGTCGCCCTGGGTGGCCGGGGTCTGCGACATCGGCAAGCGGCACCGCCGCAACGAGGACGCGCTGGCCCTGTCCGCGGGCTCGGCGACGGGGTCGTTCGCCGCGCTCGTGGTCTGTGACGGCGTCTCCAACTCGACCGACTCCCACATCGCCAGCCTGGCCGCGGTCCGCGCCGCCCGGGACGTGATGCGCACCCCGCTGCCGCACGGCGTCGGCACGAAGGCGGCCCTCGTGGCCGCGGCCGAGCGGCGCCTCGCCGACGCGGTGGCGGCGGCCGACGACGCCGTCGAGACGGTCACGACCGCGGCCGGTGAGGCCGCCGTCGCGAACCCGCCCTCATGCACGTTCGTCGCGGCCCTGGTCTCCGACGGGACGGCGGTCGTGGGCAACGTCGGTGACAGCCGCGCGTACTGGCTGCCCGACGCGCCCACGAGCCCGGCCGTCCAGCTGAGCGAGGACGACTCGTTCGCCGCCGCGCAGATGAGCGCCGGCATGCCCCGCAAGGAGGCGGAGACCAGCGTCGGCGCGCACGCGATCACCCGCTGGCTGGGCATCGACTCACCCGACGACCTCACGCCGCACACCCAGGCGGTCGAGCTGTCCGAGGACGGCTGGCTGCTCGTGTGCAGCGACGGCCTCTGGAACTACTGCTCCGACGCCACCGACCTGCAGCGGCTCGTCCACGAGACGGTCGAGCGGCTCGGCGCCGACGGACGGAACCCGCCGGCGCTCGCGCAGGCGTTGACCGACTTCGCCAACCAGGCGGGCGGTATCGACAACATCACCGTCGCGTTGGCGCGCGTCGGGGACTTGCATACGGTTGAGGCTCCCGCTCCGGCCCCCGAGACGAAGGACACCCCCTGATGGCTCAGTTCACCGCCGAGGTCTTCCAGAACGAGTTCCTGCCCGACGGCGGGACCGACGTGCACGCGATCGTTCGCGTGACGTGCCGTGGAGCGGGCCAGGCGGGGCAGACCAGCGTGGCCGACGCCGCCGAGATCATCATCATCGACACCTCGGGGTCGATGGGAGAGAGCGGGATCGCTCAGGGCCGCAACGCAGCGACGGCCGCGCTCAACGAGATCACCGACGGCACCTGGTTCGCCGTGATCGCGGGCAACCACGTGGGGACGCTCGTCTTCCCCTACCCGGGCGGCCCGCAGCAGATGGTCCGGATGGACCCGTCGACGCGGCAGGCGGCGATCGCGTCGATGCAGTCGTTCCGGGCCGACGGCGGCACGGCGATGGGGACGTGGCTGAGCAAGGCGCGCGACGTGTTCTCGACCGTGCCGCAGGCCAGCCAGCGCCACGCGATCCTGCTCACCGACGGCGCCAACGAGCACGAGACGCCCGACCAGCTGACCCGGTCGATCAACGAGGCGACCGGGATCTTCCAGTGCGACTGCCGTGGTCTCGGCGACCGGTGGCAGGTCGACGAGGTGCGCCGGATCGCGTCGGCGCTGCTCGGCACCGTCGACCTCATCCCCGCGCCGCAGGCCATGGCGGCCGAGTTCCAGAGCCTGGTGCGCAAGTCGATGGCGCGCGGCGTCGCCAACGTCGAGCTGCGCGTGTGGACCCCCCAGGGCGCGCAGACCATGTTCGTCAAGCAGGTCGCGCCGAACCTCGAGGACCTCACGTCTCGCCGCACCCAGGTGAACGCCCTGACCGCGGGGTACCCGACGGGTGCGTGGGCGGACGAGAGCCGGGACTACCACGTGGCGGTACGCCTGTCGGCCAAGTCGGTCGGCCAGGAGCAGCTCGCCGCGCGGGTCCAGGTCGCGCTCGGCGAGGAGGTCCAGACGCAGGCGCTGGTCAAGGCGACGTGGACCAACGACGAGGCCCTGACGACGCGGATCGACGACCAGGTGGCGCGCTACACCGGAAAGGCCGAGCTGGCGCAGATGATCCAGGACGGCCTCGCTGCGAAGGCGGCCGGCCGGGACGACGACGCCACGTCGAAGCTGGGCCGCGCCGTCCAGCTCGCGAACGAGGCGGGCGACCAGGAGATGACGTCGCGGCTGCGCAAGGTCGTCGATATCGACAACGCCGAGACCGGTACGGTGCGGTTGAAGAAGGGTGTCGAGCGGCTGGACGAGATGGCCCTCGACACCGCCTCCACCAAGACGACCAGGGTTCGGAAGTGACTGCATGAGCGCTGTCTGCCCCAACGGACACACGTCCGGCGCGGAGGACTTCTGCGACACCTGCGGCGCCAAGATCGACCTCGAGAACCAGCCGGAGGCTGCGGCGTCGCCGGAGCCCGAGGCCGCTGTCGGGGCAGGGTCGTCGGCGGAGGGTGAGTCTGGTTCTGCGGCTGTGGCGGCGCCCGAGCAGCAGGTATGCCCGAACTGCGCGGCTCCCAACACCCCGGACGCGCTGTTCTGCGAGGCGTGCGGGTACGACTTCACGACCGGCGCCCTGCCGCGGGGCGCGTCGCCCAGGGCCGGCGAGGCGTCGTCCGACGGTGCGGCCGCTGCGGGGGGCACCCCGGGTTCGATCGCCCCGGCGATCCCGCTCGAGTGGGTGGCGGAGGTCTGGGTCGACCCGCAGTGGTACGCGGTCCAGGAGGCCGAGGAGCCGATGCCGTCGCCCGGTCTGCCCGCCGTGGTGGGGCTGACGGCGCGCAGCCTGCTCATCGGCCGGGTCTCGCCGAGCCGCAACATCCACCCCGACATCGACTGCACGTCCGACACCGGCGTGAGCCGCCGGCACGCCCAGCTGACGACCGACGGCCAGCGCTGGTTCGTCGAGGACCTCGGCTCGTCGAACGGGACCTTCGTCGGGGCCGCGTCGGGACCCTTGCCGGAGGACCCGATCGCCGTGGGGCCACGGACCGAGCTCGACGACGACGACCGGATCTACGTCGGCGCGTGGACCCGGATCGTCGTCCGGGCCGCCACCGACGACGAGAAGATCGCCCCGACCGCCTGACGGGAGCGTCGACCACACCCCGTTGTGGCCATCGCTCCCGCTGGGCGCGGCTCACCAGCCCGGACGCCCCTCGCTCAGCCACCGGCATCGATCGGTGATGGTGAACGGTTGTTGACCCCCTGAGGTCGACGATCGTCCACGATCACGACCCGGCGTGCTCCCGTCGTCATGACCCACGCAGGCAACGCGGCGGAGCGATGACCGGGAGCGTGGAACGCGCACAATGTCTGCGCACACCTTGGGGTCGGTGCGCACACCGTGCACCGTGTGCGCTTGGGCCACAGGGTGTGCGCGGACCTTGTGGTCGGGGTATGGACGGAATCCGCAGGCTGCAGCGCGATGGCGTGGTCGCCAACCCGAGGAGTAGGGGAGCGGCCCCCGCACACTGCGCGCAGGTTCGTCACCTGACGCGCAGGTTGCACCCTGCGCGTCACGTCAGCACCCTGCGCGCGGCCCCTCACGCCGGGGCGCGGCACAGCGACGACCGGATACGTGGAACGCCGCCCACGCCGCTGTGGGCGGTCACTCCACGCATCCGGCCGAGTCGAGCGGGGTAGTCCGCCCTACGCGGTCACCCGAGCCGGGTGACCACCGCTCCCCCCGCCTCGGGGACGTCGCGGAACAACCCTTCGAGCAGGTCGTCCGCCTCGGCCGCGAGCAGTCGTGCGGGCTCCTCGTGGAGCAGTCGAACCATGCGCTCCGGCGCCGCCTCGTAGGCCGACGACGAGAGCACCAGCAACCGGTCACCCGGAGCCATCACGCATACCCCCGGGGTCCCCGGCGTCTCGGGAACCATGAGCACCCGGGCACGCGACACCAGCAGCGCCGGCGGTGCCCACGTGGCCCGGACCTGGATCGCGCCGTCCTCGTGCCCCCACACCTGGCAGGACGACGACGGTCCCGCCACCGGCAGGTCGAAGGCCACCGGCGAACCGGCCGTCGACATCGCCCCGTCGGCCACGACGATGCATACCCGTTTCGCGCCGGGCACGACGCGGGCCGCGCGGGCCGCCCCCTCGTGCAGGGCGATGTCGAAGCCGGCTCCGAGGACGTGGCGTGGTGCGGGGTAGCGGGAGATGTGGACAGGAATCGTCGTCGTCATGACTCTCGACTCTCAATCTCGAAGACGGAGGCCAGCCCGGTCCGCGTGAGCACCTCGAGGGTGCGCTCCGTGGGGTCCGCGAGGACCACCCGGACGCGACGGGACTGGCAGCTGCGCTTGACCCACAACAGGGTCGCCACGCAGGTGGAGGACAACCGGGCGACTCCCGAGACGTCGATGACGAGGGTGTTCGTCCCGCCGGCTAGCAGGGTGGGTAGGTGCCAGCGCAGGTCGTTCAGACCCTGCGCCATGCGGTCGTCGCTCAACGCGACACACACCCGCTGGTCAGCCCGGCTGAGGAGGCTGAGACCGGTCATCGGTATGCGCCTCCTCTCGTTCCTGAACCCGGGTCGTGGTGGATCCGGGCAGTCCACCAACACTGCCCCGCGGACGGTGATGAACTGGTCATGGTTTGTTTGCAGTCTCGTGAAGACCTGTCGACCCCGTCGCACACGCCTCGGGGAACGCACAGAACACCCTTAGATCCCGCTGGCAGGATTGGCCCTGTGTCACTCAAGCTCTTGGTCCTCGAGGACGACGACGGCATCCGTACCGCCCTGTGCCTCGCCATGGAGGACGAGGGCTACGAGGTGAGCGAGGCGCCCAGCGCCGAGGTCGCGCTGCAGCTCGTCCAGAACAACCCGCCGGATCTCATGCTGGTCGACCTCATGCTCGGTGGGATGGACGGCTTCTCGTTCATCCGCGAGGTCCGGCCGACCAGCCAGGCGCCGATCATCGTGCTCAGCGCGAAGACCGACACCCACGACATCGTCGCGGCGCTCGAGGCGGGTGCCGACGACTACGTGACCAAGCCGTTCCAGGTCAAGGAGATCGGCGCCCGGCTGCGCGCCCTGCGCCGTCGGGCCGGCGTCACCGTCAACCCTGGGGGTGCGTCGCCGGCCGAGCAGACGACCCTCGTCCTCGACTCCGACGGCGGCCCGCTCGTCCTCGACGTCAACGCCGGCGTGGTCCGTCGCGGCGCCGACGAGGTGCACCTCACGCTCACCGAGTTCCGGCTCCTCTGCGAGCTGGCGTCGCCCGCCGGCCGGGTGCTGAGCCGGCGTGCCCTGCTCGAGCGGGTCTGGGACCGCGGCTACTTCGGCGACGAACGCATCGTCGACGTCCACGTCCGCCGCCTCCGGACCAAGATCGAGGCGAACCCCAACGCCCCCCAGCTCGTCGTCACGGTCCGCGGCCAGGGGTACCGGCTGGACATCAGATGAGAGGTCCGTGGTCGAGGTGGGGCCTGCGCGGGACGGTCACCGCGTCCTTCGCGCTGGGCGCCCTCATCGTCTCCGCACTGCTGTCCGTCGGGACCTACCTGACCGCCCGCCACTACCTCATGGACCAGCGCCAGGCCACCGCGCTGCGGCAGTCGTATGCCGACGCCTCCTTCGTCGTCGACGGCCTCCTCGCGCGTGACGCCCGCATCCCCGACGTACTCAGCAACGTCAACGCGCCCGTCGACTCGGAGCTCGTCGTCCGCAAGGACGACCGGTGGTACTCCTCCGCCCTCGCCCGCGGAGCGCAGACCATTCCCACCGACGTCCGCGACGGCGTGGTCGGCGGCGCGGTGACGTTCGCGTGGACCACGGCCGACGACCAGCCCGCACTCGTCGTCGGTGTCCCCCTCCCGGCGGCCGACGCGGAGTTCTACGAGATCGTCTCGACGACCGAGCTGCGCGCCACGCTGACGACGCTCGCCGTGGTGCTCGCCGCGTTCGCGATCCTCGCTGCCCTGGCGGGTGCCGGGCTCGGCCGGGTGGCCTCGCGGCGCCTGATGGCCCCCCTCGACGACGTCGCGACCGCCGCCGCGCGGATCGGCGCGGGCGGTCTGCAGACCCGGCTGCCGCCGACCGAGGATCCCGACCTCGCGACCATCGTCGGCTCGTTCAACAGCATGGTGGAGGCTCTCGACGAGCGGATCCAGCGCGACGCCCGGTTCGCCGCCGACCTGGGTCACGAGCTGCGCTCCCCGCTTGACCGCTCTCGTCGCGAGCGTCCAGGTCATCGAGCGCCGTCGCGACGAGATGCCCCCGCGTACCCAGCGGGCGCTCGACCTCGTCTCGGTCGAGCTGGACCGGTTCCAGCAGACCCTGGAGGACCTCCTCGAGCTCGGCCGCCTCGACGCGGGCGTGCGTACCCAGGTCCTCACCCAGGTCGACGCCGCCGAGCTGGTCCGCATCTCCCTCGAGCAGAGCCACCGCGACCCGTCGATGCTCCGCGTCACCGGTACGGATCGGGGGCCGGCGGGACACTTCACCGTCCGCGTCGACAAGCAGCAGCTCGGCCGGGCCCTGGTCAACCTCTACGACAACGCCGACCGGCACGCCGGCGGGGTCCGGGCGGTCACCGTCCAACGGATCCGCGACCGGGTCCGCATCGACGTCGACGACCGTGGGGACGGCGTTCCCGAGGCCGACCGCGACCGGATCTTCGAGCGGTTCGTCCGCGCCGGGTCCCGCGGGTCGCTCCCGGGCAGCGGCCTCGGCCTCAGCATCGTCGCCGAGACCGCGAGCAGCCTGGGCGGCCGGGTCTGGTGCGAGGACGCGCCAGGTGGGGGCGCCCGGTTCAGCATGGAGCTGCCCATCGCGCCGCGCCAGGCTCCCACCGCGACCCCGGTCGCCGACCACGTCGGGGCGTGGTGACGTGAGAGTCGTCCGTATGCGAGTGCGCCCGGCCGTGTCGACGGCGGGTCCCCGACCACGCCGGTTCTCGGTCACCGCTCTGGTCACGGTGCTGGTCGCTGCCGTCGCCCTGCTGGGGGCGTGTGGGCTGCCCCGTAGCAGCACACCGGTGCAGGTCCCGCCGGACGACGTCCCCTACGGCCTCCTCGCGACCCCCACGACGGTGCCCACGCCGACGTTGACCCCGGGCGTGCTGCTGGTGCCCGGGACGATCTATCTCGCCGACGCCGACCAGAAGCTCGTGCCGGTCGGCGTCCAGGTGCCCGACGCCCCGGTTGCCCCGATGTTGCAGAGCCTGCTGAACCGGCTGGCCGTGGGCCCGACCGACCGAGAACGCGCCCGGGGCCTCGTCACCGACCTCGGCCCGGCGTCGACGATCGTCCTGCGCAACGTCTCGGGCGGCACCGCCAGCATCGATCTCCAGTCCATCAGCCAGGACCCCAGCGCCAGCAAGCTGCCGATCGCCGTGGGGCAGATCGTCATGACCGCCACGAGCATCGTCGGCGTGGACCGCGTCGTGTTCGTCCGCGCCGGCACCGTCCTCCCGGTGCCGGGGCCCGACGGCAGCATGACCGCGGATGCCCTCGTCGCGGCCGACTACGACGGCATGATGGCCCCCGGCCAGCCACCCGTCGACCGAACCGTGCCGCTGCCGCCGGTGGCGACACCGGCGACCACGACGACGACCACGGAGCCCTGACGCGGGTTCTCCCGCCCCACCACCTCGCCGCGCGCGGCGCTACAGGGCGTGGATCTTCTGCAACCGGTTGAGCGAGAACCAGCCGAAGGGGATCGGCAACCAGTACGTCGCGAGCCGGTAGAGCAGCACCGAGGAGACCGCGGTCCCGCTGTCCACCCCGATCGCGATGAGCCCGGCGGACATCGCGGCCTCGATGCCACCGAGGCCACCCGGCGTCGGGACCGCGGAGCCGATGATCGCGCCGGCGAAGTAGACCACCGCCGTCGCCGGGATGGAGGTCTCCGCCCCGAAGGCCCTGGTCGCGCAGACCAGGGCGGCCACGAAGCTCGCGTCCAGCAGCAGGGCGCCGCCGATGAGCTGCGCCAGCTTGGCCGGGGTCTGGAACACCGCCAGGACCTGTGGCATCGCGGCCTTGATCGGCGGGAGGATCCGCGTCGTGAGGAGGGCGCGCACTCGCGGCACGGCCAACAGCCCGAGCAGCAGGATCACGAGGATCGGGATGATCACGAAAAGGATGGCCGGCGGGGTGAACGACGCGCGCGGCCCGGTGCCGGCGAGCACACCCCCGATCAGGAGAAGGATGAAGTAGGAGCAGAACTGAGCCACCTGCGCGACGCCGACGCCAGCCCCGGCGACGGCCGGCGGCAGGCCCGACGTCTGCAGGTACCGCGTGTTGAGCGCGATGTTGCCGACCGCGGCCGGGGCCACCAGGCCCGTGAACGCGATCGCCAGCTGGGTCATGTAGGTCTTGACGAAGTTCAGATGGATGCGGACCGCTCCGTTGAGGGCGATCGAGGCGCCGGCGAACGTGAGGACCGAGCACACGACCGCGCCGAGAGCCCAGCTCCACTCGGCGGTCGCGATGACGTTGGCGAAGTCCACCTGGGCGAACTGAGGCAGCACGATGTACGCCGCGACGGCGATACCGACGAGCATGACGACGCCGCGCAAGGTGACGCGGCGCAGCTCGATGGGTTCGATCCGTTCCTGCGAGGGTCGCAGCGCGACGACCTCGTCCCGCAGCGTCGCGAGCAGGTCCTTGTTCTGCTTGAGCGCCTCGCGGGTGGCCCGCGTCATCGCCACCCGCTGCAACAGCGGAGCGGCGCGCACCACCGCGTCCTCGCCGAGCTCGGCCACCGCGCTGCTGACGGCACGCTCCGGGCCGATGGACAGCGCGACCGTCGTGAGCAGCTGGGCGACGTCGATCCGCAGCGTGACGTCGTCCGCCGCGAGGTCCCCGGCACCCACCCAGCGCAGTCCCGCCCGGCCGTCGTCCTCGATCATGACGACGTTGGGGCCGAGGTTGCGGTGCGCGACCCGCCGGCGCTGGAGAGCGCCGACCATCCGCCAGATCTCCGTGACGTCGTCGTCGTCCAGGCGGTCGCCGCGTTCCGCGAGCGACTCCCCCTTCGGCTCGACGTAGGCGATCGCCGCCGCGAACGGACCGACCTCGCATACCGACACCGGCCGAGGGGCCGGGATCCGCGCCTGCGCGAGCACCAGTCCCATCAGCGTGCGGTGCTCGATCTCCGCGCGGAGCGTCAGCGCGGGCGGACGGGTGAACCCGTTGCGCAGCCGCAGCACCCGCAGGAACCGTCGCCCCGACGCCAGCCCGAAGGTGTCGCGGTCGATGACGTGGACGTCGACGGGGAGGGTGTCCGTGGTTCCGACGTACCGGCGGTCGCCCGAGTCGTTCGCGTCGAGCAGCTCCAGCCGGGTGAGGGGTATGCCGGTGGCCACCAGGGCCCTGGCCACCTCGGTCCCCGGCGGCCGGGTCGAGGTCGCCCCGAACGCGTACCGGAAGCCCAGCCCGATCGCCCAGCCGAGCAGCAGCGAGCAGACGATGGCCGCCGCCGTGACCGAGCCGGCCAGGAAACCCGCCACCGCGGTCGCTGCGAGCACGGCGATGGCGAGGGGCGAGATCCACTTGCGGCCCATGACGTCGGCCACGGTGAGCAGCGCCACGGTCGACACGATGACGATGTCGAGGGGGGCGGATCGGCCCTCGCTGTTGGCCTTGGTCAGCGTGGCCTGGAGGAAGTCCAACGGTCCGGAGAGAATCGCCCACACCAGGAGGATGACGACGACGGCGCCGAGGACCGCCGCGCCCAGCGCCTGGACGAGCTGCATCGGCCGACGCCGCATGATCAGGTCGGTGCCGACGACGAACGGGAGCAGGACGACACCGATCGCACCCAGCCAGGTCAGCAGGGTGAGCAGGAGCCGTGGCAGCCCGCTGACGGCGTCGGCGAGGTCCTGCTCGACCGCACCGCTCGTGCCGACCGCGGCCACGCCGAGGGATACCCCGCCGATGAGCAGGACCAGGGCGAGGACGAGCCGGAACAGGTCAGCGGGCCGGCGGACCCGGTCCGGAATGGGTGGCTCGACGACCTCGACGGTGACCGACGGCTCCTTCTCGGAGACCTCCACGTGCGTGGTCTCCGCGGCCTCACCCGGCTCCTCCACGTCGGGCGGGTCCGCCGGACGGCTCGGAGAGTCGGTGGCCACGCGCCCATCCTGCCCCAGAAGGCTGAGGACGGCGGGTATGCGGGCCCGCGCACCCCAGGGGACGTTCGGCTCGCATTCAGGGTTCGGTTGGGCGAAGATGCCCACCGTGGACACCAACGACGTCAAACAGGCCGCCGCCAAGGCCGGCGACCACCCGGTCCTCGAGAACGCGGCGCGACTGGGGTACGCCGTCAACGGACTCGTGCACCTGCTCATCGCCTGGCTGGCACTGCAGGTCGCGTGGGGCGGCGGGGGCGGCTCGGCCGACCAGTCCGGAGCCATGCAGACCCTGTCCGGCAACGACATCGGCCGCGTCCTGCTCTGGATCGCCGTCCTCGGCTTCCTCGGCTTGGGACTCTGGCAGGTGACGGAGGTCATCGTCGGTCGCGGCGAGACCTCGGACCGGCTCAAGGCCGCGGCCAAGGCGGTCGTCTACCTGTTCCTCGCGTTCAGCTTCTTCACCTACGCGCGCGGCAGCAGCAGCTCGTCCAGCAGCCAGCAGAGCGTGGACTTCACCGCCTCGTTGATGGACAAGCCGTTCGGCCGGATCCTCGTCGGCGCGGTGGGTGTCGCGGTGCTCGGGGTCGGGCTCTACCACGTCTACAAGGGGTACAAGAAGAAGTTCCTCCAGGACCTGCGGGAGCACCCGGGACGGTGGGTCGTGCGCGCCGGCCAGTTCGGGTACATCGCCCGAGGCGTCGCCTTCGGCCTGGTCGGCGTGCTGTTCGTCCTGGCCGCCCTGCACACCCAGCCGGGCGAGGCGACCGGGCTCGACGGCGCGCTGCGCGCCCTGCGGGACGCACCGTTCGGGCAGATCCTGCTCACCATCGTCGCGCTCGGGTTCGCCTCGTTCGCGGTCTACCTCTTCGCGCGGTCGAAGTACGCCCGCGTCTGAGCAGCGGGCTCAGGCCTTGCGACGCAGGTAGTTCCAGGCCAGGACGGCACAGACGATCCCGTTGAGGAACCCGACCAGCACGTCGCTCAGGTGGTGCATGCCGCGGTAGAGCCGCGCGTACGCCACGAGCAGCGGGATCACCAGGCAGATCGCGGTGAGCACGTAGCGCAGGCCCCGGTTGGGGATCCGCTGGCACATCGCCGCCAAGGTGAGGTACAGCGCGGTCGAGGCGCCCACGTGGCCGCTCGGGTAGGACGAGGTCGGTGGCGCCGGGTCGAGGTGCTCGACCTCGGGCCGGTCACGACCGGTCACGGCGGTCGCGAGGACGAACACGGTGGCCTGGACGGCGATCGCGATCGCCGGGATGACGGCCACCCACCACTGCTTGGTCAGCCACCAGATCAGGGCGACCATGACGACGCAGACCCCGATGACGATCTCGGTGTTCCCGATGCGCGACCAGACCATCGTGACGGCGTCCCAGGTCGCCGTCCGGCCGGCCTGCAACGAGCGGTTGATCGAGTTCTCACCCTCGAGCCCGCCGAGCGGACCCTCGATGAGCTTGCCGATACCGACGATCACCAGCCAGAGCACGATCGCGGGAAGGACGGCGCGGACGACGATGTCGCGCAGGGCGCTCCCGACGGTGGGGCGGCTGTCGTCATCGACGTATCGGGTCAGGAAGGCCATCAGCGCGAGTTCTCCTCGGGTGGTTCGACCGACCCGGTATGCGCGTGCGCCTCGTCGGCGTCGGACTCCGCCACGGCGGCGTCGACCTCTTCGGGGGTGTCCGGCAGGTCGGTGGGGTGGGCGGGGTTCCAGCCGCGGTAGCCGGCGTACGACGCCAGCACCAGTCCCGAGCCCACGAGAACGCCCGCGGTGACGTCCGAGGGGAAGTGCACGCCGAGGAACACGCGGTCGAGGGCGGTCAGCACGACGATCGCCGAGGCCACGCTGCAGGCGACCACCTTGGCGGCGGTGGTCCTCAGCAGCGGCCAGATCATGATGACGATGGCCGTGGCCGCCGCGGCCGAGTTGGCCGCGTGCCCGGAGGGGAAGCTGTAGCCGGGCGCCGACGACACGGGGTCGGTGACGACCGGACGGGCGCGCTGTACGACGTACTTGAGGTCGAGCGCGATGTTCCAGGCGACCATCATCGTGACGAATCCCCAGATCGCCCGGCTCTTAAGGCCGTGCCGCCACCAGATCCAGGCGGCGACGCCGGTCCCGACGAGGTAGACCCAGCGCGGCTGGAGCGCCTCCTGCCACCACGCGAGAGCCGTGTAGAGACCGGGGTTCGCGCGGGTGATGTCGGTGGCCGCGGCGATGGCGTTCTTGTCGAAGGTGATGACGAACCCGACCTGTTCCCGGGCGAGCAGGGCGAGCGCCGTCACCGGAATCGCCACGGCGACCGCATACCCCGCTGCGGGCACGAGGCGACGCCACCGGCTCGCGGCGGCGGGCGGGGTCGAGGTCTCAGGCGACGCGGACAACCAAGGCCTTCGGGAGGACGCGGGTGGTCAGGCCGAACTGCTCACCCTTCGGGTCGCCGTCGATCTGGGTCTCGATGGCGTCGTTGCCGGTGGTCGCACGGATCGCCGTGGACGTGAGCCGGACGATCTGCCGGTGCCCGCGCCGGTGCCGGCTGGCGAGGTCGGCCGCGACCGCGCCCCATCCGAAGGCGCCCTTGGGCGCGAGGATGACGCCGTCGAGGATGCCGTCGTCGAGCTTCGCGTCGGGCATCAGCTCGAGATTGCCCTGCAGGCTGCCGCAGTTGCCGACGATGACGCTGCGGGCGTGCTGGATCTGAGGGTCGCCGCCGCCCGAGGACACCTGGACCATGAACCCCCGGGTGAACATCCGGCCGATCCCCGCGAAGACGTAGGCGGGCCAGCCCAGGACGCCCTTCACCTTCTCGTTGGTCTTGGCCATGACCTCGGCGTCGACGCCGATGCCCGTCATGACGAGGAAGACCTCCTCGTCGTCGCGGCGCGGGTCGTCGGCGCTGGGCGGGTCGTCGCCCTTGAGCGGCTCGGACGACTCCGAGTCGGGGAACAGTCGCACCAGCCCCACGTCGATCCGACGGTCCTGGCCGGTGAGGACGACCACCAGGGCGTCCTCGAGCTCCTCGACGGGGAGGTCGAGGTTGCGGGCGAGAAGGTTGCCGGTACCACCAGGGAGCAGGCCCATGGGGGTGTCGGTGCCCAGCAGCGTGGTCGCCACGGCGCGAACGGTCCCGTCCCCGCCGAGAGGACAGACGATGTCGACGCCGCGCTCCAGCGCCTCCTTGGCCTGTCCGACGCCGGGGTCCTCCTCGGTCGTCTCGACGAAGACCGGTTCACCCCAGCCGTGGTCGGCGCAGACCTTGGCGATCTGCTCCTTGACGTCGGCGAGGTCGTCGAACTTGATGGGGTTGACGACGACGCCGAGACGGCGTGAGGGATTCACGCCGTGACCCTATCGAGGCGCGGAGGTTCGCACCTGTCGAGCGGTCGTCAGGGCCCCGGGGCTGGGTGACCTCAGCCCGAGGTCGTGTAGCGGTCGGCCACCTCGAGCGCTCGGTCGAGGATGGCGACCCCCTGGTGCACCTCGTCGGCCGTGATGACGCAGGGCGGACAGACGTGGGTCCGGTTCATGTGGATGAACGGCCACAGCCCCGCGGACTTGCACGCCTTGCCGAACTCGGCCATCGGCGCCGCGGCCGCGCCACTCGCGTTGAACGGCACGAGGGGCTCCCGTGTCGACCGGTCGCGGACCAGCTCCAGCGCCCAGAACACCCCGAGCCCCCGGACCTCACCGACGGAGGGGTGCTTGTCGGCCAGGTCGCGCAGCGCGGGGCCGATCACCGTCTCGCCGAGCTCGCGCACGTGCTCGAGGATCCCCTCCTCGCGGAAGATCCGGATCGACGCCACGGCCGTCGCGCACGCCAGCGGGTGCCCCGAGTAGGTCAGCCCACCGGGGAACGCAAGGTCCTCGAACGTCGCCGCGATCGCCGGGGACAGCACGACGCCGCCCAGCGGCACGTACCCCGAGTTCACGCCCTTCGCGAAGCACACGAGGTCGGGCTGTACCCCCCATCGGTCCACCGCGAACCACTCGCCGCACCGGCCGAACCCGGCCATCACCTCGTCGGCGATGTAGAGGATCCCGAACTCGTCGCAGAGCGCGCGCACTCCCGCGAGGTACCCGTCCGGCGGCACGAGGATCCCGTTGGTGCCCACCACGGTCTCGAGGATCACCGCGGCGACGGTATGCGCGCCCTCCGCCACGACCGTGTCACGCAGGTGCTGCAGAGCGCGGTCGCACTCCTCCGCCTCGGTGGTCGCGTGGAACGGCGACCGGTAGAGGTTCGGCCCCCAGAACCGGGCGACTCCGGGCATACCCGGTTCGGTCGCCCACCGGCGCGGCTCACCGGTCAGTGCCGAGGCTCCGGCTGTCGACCCGTGGTAGCTGCGGTAGGCGGCCAGGATCTTGTGCCGGCCGGAGTGCACCCGCGCCATCCGGATGGCCATCTCGTTTGCCTCTGCGCCGCCGCTGGTGAAGAAGACCATGTCGAGGTCGCCAGGCGCCAGGTCCGCGATGAGTCGTGCCGCCTCGGACCGCGCGTCGTTGGCGAACGCCGGCGACACGCTGAGCATCCGTCCCGCCTGTTCCTGCACCGCCGCGACGAGCCGTGGGTGCTGGTACCCGATGTTGACGTTGACCAGCTGGCTGGAGAAGTCGAGGTAGCGGCGCCCGTTCGGGTCCCAGAACCAGGCCCCCTCGCCACCGGCGATGGGCACGGCGTCGATGTGTCCTTGGGCGGCCCACGAGTGCAGCACGTGCGCCATGTCGTTCTTGCGCACCGTCTCCTCGTCGGTGGGGAACGACAGCAGTCCGGTCTCGTCGAGCATCGACATGCACAGACCTTAGGGCTCCCGGTGCTTCTTCGCATACCCTAGGGGGGTATAGTTTCGGTATGCCCGAAGCACCACCGAAAGAGCGCTCCGTCGACCTCGTCATCGGTGGGATGACGTGTGCGTCGTGCGCGGCACGGGTGGAGAAGAAGCTCAACCGGCTCGACGGCGTCACCGCCACGGTGAACTACGCGACCGAGAAGGCGCACGTCGTGGCGACCGCGGCGGTGTCCGACGACGACCTCGTCGAGCGTGTCGGCGAGACCGGCTACACCGCCAGCGTGGCGACCCTCGCAGCTCCTCCGGCCGCGGACGAGACCGGCGTGCTGCGCCGCCGGCTGCTGGTCTCGCTGGGCCTCACGGTCCCGGTGGTCGCCATGGCGATGGTGCCGGCGCTCCAGTTCGACTACTGGCAGTGGGTCTCGCTGGTCCTGGCCACGCCCGTCGTGCTCTGGGGCGGCTGGCCGTTCCACCGCGCCGCGTGGACCAACCTGCGACACCGGGCGACGACGATGGACACGCTCATCTCCGTCGGGACACTGGCCGCATACGGCTGGTCGCTCTATGCGCTGCTCTTCGGCACCGCCGGCGAGATCGGCATGCGGCACGCGTTCGAGCTGACCGTCCAGCGCGGCGAGGGATCGTCGTACGTCTACTTCGAGGCCGCGGCGGGCGTGACGACGTTCATCCTCGCCGGTCGCTACCTCGAGTCCCGCTCGAAGCGGCAGGCGGGAGCGGCGCTCCGTGCTCTGCTCGAGCTGGGGGCGAAGTCGGTCTCGGTGCTGCGGCCCGGGCCCGAGGGCGACGTCGAGTCGCGTATGCCTGCGGAGGCCCTCGCGGTCGGGATGCGGTTCGTGGTCCGTCCGGGCGAGAAGGTGGCCACCGACGGGGTCGATCGAGTCGGGACGTTCGGCGGTCGATGCCGTCACTGGTGACCGGCGAGTCGGTCCCTGCGGAGGTCGGTCCGGGCGACCACGTCGTCGGCTCGACGCTCAACACCGACGGACGGCTGGTCGTGCGGGCGACCCGGGTCGGCGCCGACACCCAGCTGGCTCAGATGGCCCGTCTCGTCGAGGACGCCCAGAACGGCAAGGCCGACGTCCAGCGCCTGGCCGACCGGGTGTCCGGGGTGTTCGTGCCCGTCGTCCTCGTCCTGGCGCTGGCCGTGCTCGCGGTGTGGGTGCTGCTGGGCTACGGCCTGGCCGCCGGGCTCACCGCCGCGGTCGCCGTCCTCATCATCGCCTGCCCCTGCGCGCTCGGACTGGCCACGCCCACAGCGCTGATGGTCGGCACCGGTCGTGGCGCCCAGCTCGGCATCCTCATCCGCGGCCCGGAGGTGCTCGAACAGACGCGCACCGTCGACACGATCCTCCTCGACAAGACCGGCACCGTCACGACCGGGGTGATGGCGGTCGTCGAGGTCGTCGCGGCCGCCGGCGAGTCCGCCGAGGAGGTCCTGCGCGTCGCCGGGGCGCTCGAGAACGGCTCCGAGCACCCGATCGCGCGGGCCGTCTCCGCCGAGGCGGCTCGCCGCCACGGCCCGCTCGCGGCCGTCGAGAACTTCGGCAACGACCAGGGACTGGGAGTGCACGGCGTCGTCGAGGGCCGGGCCGTGGTCGTCGGTCGACCGGGCCTCCTGGCCGACTGGTCCGTCGAGCTCCCCGACGACCTGGCCGACTCCATGGATCGCCTGCGCCAGAACGGTTCCACCGTCGTCGCCGTGGCGTGGGACGGACGCGCCCGAGGCCTGGTCGCGGTGGCCGACACCGTTCGGGAGACCTCGGCGGCGGCCATCGAGCGGCTCCGGGCGCTCGGCCTGCGACCGGTGCTCCTCACCGGCGACCACCAGGCCGTGGCTCGCGCCGTGGCGAAGCAGGTCGGTCTGGACTCCGACCGCGGCGAGGTGGTCGCCGATGTCCTGCCGCAGGACAAGGTCGCCGTCGTGCGCCGCCTCCAGGGGCAGGGACGCGTCGTGGCGATGGTGGGCGACGGGGTGAACGACGCCGCCGCGCTCGCGACCGCCGACCTCGGCATCGCCATGGGCGCGGGGAGCGACGTTGCGATCCTCGCGAGCGACCTCACCCTCGTCCGCAACGACCTGCTCGTGGCGGCGGACGCGATCCGGCTGTCCCGTCGGACGCTGGCCGTCATCAAGGGCAACCTGTTCTGGGCGTTCGCCTACAACGTCGCCGCGATCCCGCTCGCCGCGCTCGGCCTGCTCAACCCCATGCTGGCCGGGGCGGCCATGGCCCTGTCCTCGCTGTTCGTCGTCACCAACAGCCTGCGCCTCCGCTCGTTCCGCTGACGCCGTCCGCAGCTGCTTCCGCCAACAACTCCGCACGTGATGACGTGTATTCCGACATTTCGGACATCGACCGTCGAACAGGTCACCACGTGCGGAGTTGTCGACAGGTCACCACGTGCGGAGTTGTGCGACAGGTCACCACGTGCGGCGTTGTGGACAGGGCATCACGTGCGGAGTTGTTGGCGGAGCGGGGTGAACGTCAGCCGGCGGCGACGGTGGGTGCGGCTCCGGCCCGGATCGCTGACGTCAGCGCCGCGGCGGGAGCGGCCGGCGCCTGCGGGTTGGTGAGCAGCACGAGGTCGAGGTTCGGCAGCTTGGGCAGCTTGCTCGTGGCCGGGACCTCGACAAGGTCACCCGGCGTCAGCGTCTTGGCCATGACGGCGATGCCGAGGCCCGCCCGAACCGCCGCGAGCACACCGTTGACCCCTCGTACCGTGCACGTGATCCGGCTCGGCCGGCCGGCGTCCTGGAGGGCCTGGGCCGCCACGGAACGGCTCAGGCTGGGCGCCTGGTAGACGACGAGTGGCACCGGTTCGTCCACCTCGACGCGGGTGCCCTCGGCCGCCACCCAGACCAGCCGGTCGCGCCGGACCAGCTGGCCGATCGACAGGGTCGGGGTGTCGGGGCTCTTCTTGACGAACGCCACGTCGAGGTGACCGGACTCGATGCGCCGGAGCAGCAGCTCGTTCTGGAGCACGGTCAGCTCGATGTCGACGCGCGGGTTGAGCTGCCGGAACGTCCGCAGGATCCGGGGCAACGCCGTGAGGGCGAGGTCGTCGGTCACCCCGAACCGCAGCCGCCCCTCGACCTGTGACCCGCTGAAGTGGCTCTCCGCACGTCGATGCGCCGCGAGGATCTCCACCGCGTAGCCCGCGAGCGCCTCGCCGTCGGCGGTGAGGGCCACGGTCCGGGTGTCGCGGACGAACAGCTGCCGTCCGACGGCGTCCTCGAGCCGGCGCACGTGCTGGCTGACGGTCGACTGACGCAGGTCGAGCGACGCCGCGGCCCGGGTGAAGCTCAGCGACTGGGCGACGGCCAGGAAGGTCCGCAGCAGGTCCGGTTCGTACATCAGGGCTTCCTCGGGGAGTGACTCATCATGGGACATGATCAGACTAATAGTTTGATCAAGTTGGATGATGAGCGGTCGGCGGTCGAGACTGGACGGACACGACGCATACCTGACGAGAACCGAAACCAGGACGACTTGACCGCGCAGACCCCTACCCCAGTCCCCGACACCGAAGAAACCCCCGCCCCTCAGGACCGACAGCCCCCGACCCGGACCTTCGCCTCGCTGGGAAACCGCAACTTCCGGCTGTTCCTGGCCGGTCTCTTCGTCAGCGGCACGGGGGCCTGGGTCCAGCGCATCGCCCAGGACTGGCTGGTCCTGACCCTGACCGACAGCCCGGCTGCCGTCGGTCTCACGACGGCGTTCCAGTTCCTGCCGACCCTGCTCTTCGGGCTCCACGCGGGGGTGCTCGCCGACCGCTTCAACAAGCGTCGCATCCTCCAGGCCACCCAGGCCAGCATGGCCGTGATGGCCGCCCTGCTCGCGGTCCTGACCCTCACCGGAGCGGTCCAGACCTGGCACGTCTACGTCTTCGCTGCGGCCCTCGGCGTGGTCGCGGCGGTCGACAACCCGGTGCGGCAGTCGTTCGTCACCGAGATCGTCGGGGTGACCCACGTGCGCAGCGCGATCAGCATGGTGTCGTCCACGTTCCAGTTCGGGGCGATGCTCGGACCGGTACTGAGCGGCGTCCTCGTCGGCGTCGTCGGACCCGGCTGGGCGTTCGCGATCAACGCCGTCACCTACCTCGGGCCGCTTGCCGCCCTGGCCATGATGCGGCTGCCGGCCCGTGCACCGAAGGACGGTCCGAGCGCCTCGACGTCCGGGCTGCGGGACGGTCTGCGGTATGCGCTGTCGCACCCGAGGGTGCTCTGGCCCACGGTGATGGTCGGCACCTTCGGCTTCTTCACCGTCAGCCTGCCGGTCACGCTCGCCGCGTTCGCCAAGAACGACTTCCACTCCGGGGCGATGGGCGCGGGAGTCCTCAACGGTGCCGCCGCCGCCGGCGCGCTGGGTGGCGCGCTGCTGACGGCACGGCGGCGCGGCCCGCTGCGGCTACGGACGCTCATGACGGCGGCCGCCCTGCTGGCGACGGCCCACGTCGTCGCGTCGTTCGGCTCGACGCAGGTCGCGCTGACCGTGCTGATCGTCCTGGTGGGCGCCGCGAACCTGGCCCTGATCACCTCGGCGCAGTCGATGGTGCAGCTGACCGTCCCGGAACACCTGCGCGGCCGGGTCGTCGCGATCTACCTGCTCGCGTTCATGGGCAGCGGCGCGATCGGCGGCCCGGTCGTGGGCTACATCGACGAGCATCTCGGGGCGCGCTTCGGCCTGCTGCTGGCCGGGCTGGTTCCCGCCCTGGTGACCGCGCTCGTCGCGCGGCACCTGGCCCACCGCGCGTCCGTGCGGATCGGGCTGACCCGGACGACCGTGCAGTTCACCCGCCCCGCGCTCGTGGCCCGCGACCGGTAGTCGCGAGGTCAGAGGTCGGGGTAGCCCGAGTCGAGGCAGAGGATGTTGCCCTCGCTGTCCTTGAACCACGCGGCCTTGCCCATGCCGGCCATGTCGGCGACGCCGTCGTCCCACTCGACGCCCGGCATGTCGTAGGTCTCGAACGCGACGCCCTTCGCCTGCAGGGCCCGTGTCTCGGCGACGACGTCGTCGACATGCAGCTGGGCGATGGTGTGGCCGGCCTGGCCGGCGTACTCGGTCTGGTAGACGCTGAACGTCGTCCCGCCGTCGGTGCGGTAGATCAGCATCCCGCCTTCGGGGATCTCCTTGGCCGGGGTCAGACCGAGCGTGTCGGCGTAGAAGGCCCGAGCCCGGTCGAGGTCGGCGGCCGGGATGTTGGCGGTGACGGATGCGCTGGTGAGCATGATGACCTCCTGGGTCGGATCGTCGGTGGACCCCCCTACCGTCTCAATGTCCCACCAGCGCCCACCCCGTGCGGGCGGATTCGGCCGAGCCGCTCAGGGCCGGGTGGCGACCACCACGAGGACACCGGCGTCCGCCGCGGCACTGACCGCGACGTCGACGAAGCCGGCCTGCGCGACCTCGTCCGCCAGATCGTCGGGCGACCGGTCGGGAACGCCCCAGAGCCCGTGGACCACCCGGGCCAACATGAGGCTTCGCGTCGGCGAACCGTGCGGGTCGGACTCCGCCAGCGCCGGGTCCCCCAGCAGCGGGGCCAGCAGCATCCCACCCGGCCGCAAGGCCTGGTATGCGGTCGCCAGGGTCCCCGTGCGGCTTGGCCCGGAGAAGAAGAACTGGCTCCAGAACGCCACGTCGAAGGTGCCGTCGAGCCGGGCCGTGGTCGCGTCGGCGCAGACCACCTCGAACCGGTCCGCCACCCCCAGGGCGGCCGCACGGCGCTCCGCCTCCGCCGCCAGGTCCGGCGCCTGCTCCACCCCGACGGCCGTGAGGGTCGGGAACGCTTGAAGCACACAGAGGATCCGGCCGGCCACGCCGCACCCGAGCTCGAGATGACGGTCCCCGTCGTGCACCCGGCCCCGCACGGCGTCCGGGACGCCCGCGCCCGCCCGCATCGCGGCGACGATCCCCGGCGAGAACGGGTCGGGCGACACCGCTGTCGCATACGCGAGACGGTCCACGGATGACAGCCCGGCGAACCCCGAGCCGCCGGACAGGTCCCGCAGCGTCTGCGCTCCCACGTCGCCGAGCCGAACGGCCGACGCCAGCGGGGCGAACGCCGCCGGACCGGTCAGAGCCGCCCATGCGGGGGTGAGCCGCACGCCCGATCCGTCGCTCTCGGCGACGTCGTTGGCGGTGAGGGCCGCGCACACGTCGCGCACCCGGTCCTCGCTCAGTCCGGTTGCCAGCGCCAGGTCGGCGACCGTCGTCGTGGTCCGCATCGCCCGGAGCAGCCCGGCCCCGTCCGCCCCCTCGACGAGCGCGAGGAGCATCCGGGCGTTCACCAGCGGGTCGAGGACCTGCTCGGACGCCTCGAACCAGGACGGCGGCTCCGCCACGTCACCCGCGGTCATGTCCATGGCTCATGATGGCGTTCGCAGCACCGACCGGCCCGACGAAGGAGTGCCCATGGTCGACCTCGCCCTCAGCGACGACGAGAAGGAGATCCGTTCCTGGGTCCGCACCTTCGTCACCAAGGAGCTCCTCCCCCTCGAGCCCGACGCGCTGGCCCGCGAGCGCCGCGGCGAGCGCGGTCTACCGCTCGAGGAGCTGCGCCGGCTCCAGGACGTCGCGAAGCAGGCCGGGTTCTTCGGGATCCAGACACCCGAGGCCTACGGCGGGATGGGCCTGTCGGCGGTGATGACGGCACTGGTCGAGATCGAGCTGGGCCGCAGCTTCCTCCAGTTCGCCTTCGCGGGCGCCGCGGACAACATCCTGTACGACGCGAACGAGGCCCAGCAGGAGGCCTACCTGCGTCCGACGATCTCCGGCGAGCGGAAGTCGTGCTTCGCGATCACCGAGCCCGGAGCGGGGTCGGACGCGCGGGCCATCCGGACCAGCGCCCGGCGCGAGGGTGATGAATGGGTGATCAACGGCGAGAAGACGTTCATCACCGGGGGCAACGAGGCCGACTACGTCATGGTCTTCGCCGTCACCGACAAGGCGAAGGGCGCCGACGGCGGCGTCACGTGCTTCCTCGTGGACCGCGAACGCGGGTGGACCTCCGCGCCGATCGACACCATGGGCGAGTGGGGGCCGGCGTCGTTGGTGTTCAAGGACGTTCGCGTACCGCACGACCACATCCTCGGCCAGGAGGGCAAAGGGTTCTCGCTGGCCATGAAGTGGATCGGGCGGGGCCGCTACCTGCTCCCGGCGCGGGCCCTCGGCGCGACCGAACGGCTGGTCGAGATGGCCATGGAGCACGCGCACAACCGGACCACCTTCGGGGAGCCGATCGCCAACCGGCAGGCGATCCAGTGGATGATCGCGGACTCGGCCACCGAGATCGAGGCGCTCCGCTGGCTGGTGCTCACCGCCGCCTGGCAGGTGGACCAGGGGCTCGACTCGCGCCAGGCGCAGTCGATGGCGAAGCTCTACGGCGGCGTCAAGGCCAACGAGATCGTCGACCGGGTGCTGCAGATCCACGGCGGGATGGGCTACACCCGTGAGCTGCCGATCGAGCGGTGGTACCGCGAGCTGCGCCTCCTGCGCATCTACGAGGGAACCGACGAGATCCAGCGGCGGACGATCGCGCGGAACCTGCTCAAGGGCCACGCCTCGGTCCGCGGGCACCTGGGCTGAGCAGCACCCTCGCCCGCTCCGTCGGTCCGGGCGGTACCGGTCGGATTTCCCACCGGTCTCACCCGGATCCGTCGGCGATCGCTCGGAGGGCGGTGAGGTGCCGCTCGTATGCGGCGCGGCCGGCCGCGGTCAGGGACAGCCACGTCCGGGGGCGCTTGCCGACGTAGCCCTTGCGGACCTTGACGTAGCCCGCCGCCTCGAGCGTGCTGACCTGCCGGGACAGGACCGAGTCGGAGACCTCCACGGTGTCGCGCACCGCGGAGAACTCCGCCTCGTCAGCACCGGCGAGGGACGCGACGATGCTGAACCGCACCGGCGCGTGGATCACCTCGTCGAGACGGTGCCGCGCGTGCCCCGAGGCCGTCGAGGTCATCCCCGCCGCCGTGCGATGACCCAGCCGGCGACGAGCATCGGCAGGGCGATGAGGACGCCCATGAGGACGAGGAGGCCGGCTGAGGTGGGGGTGGTCTGCTCTCGCCAGTTGGCGATCATGATGCACACCAGGCTGATCACCACGGTGAGCGCGAGCCCGACGTAGCCGACCCGCTTGGCCCCTCGCGGCACGCTACGGGCGGCGCGGGTCTGCCAGGTCGCGATGGCGATCGCCAGAACGACATAGATGGCCGTCAGGTAGCTCGGTCCGTTGTCCAGCTCGAGCGCCCGGGTGAGCGGGACGAACGCGCCGAGGACGACGCCGAACAGGGCCGTCCCCACGGCGTAGACGGTCCGGTCGCGCGGGGCGACGGCCGAGGTCCGCGACGCCTGCTCGAGGGCCGCGCGCGCCTCGTCCGGGCTCATGCCGGGACCGGTGTGCTGGTTCTGAGGTGTCGTGTTCATGCCCGCCACGCTAACAAGTACTTTCCAGATCGACAAGTACTTTCGTCAGGCCGAGAACCCGGTCGCGCGCAGGTAGGCCTGCCAGTCCGGCGCGATGTCCGGCGGCACCCGCTCGCCGGGGGCCATGACGTGCAGGCGGTTCGAGAGCAGGACCGCCACCGAGCGGGCGGCCGGGTCGACGAGGAACCTCGCCCCCGTGAAACCCGGATGCCCGTATGCGGGTCCGCTCGCCGCGGGCTGCCACCAGAACCCGACGGCCTGGCCGTCCGCGCCGGGCGTGAGGAACGCGTCGAGGACCGTGTGGGACCAGGCCGGCGACTCGTCGAGGAGGGCAGTTCCGAACCGGGCGAGGTCGTCGAGCGTCGAGAAGAGGCCGGCGTGACCGGAGATGCCGTGCATCGCATGGAACGCGTTGCCGTCGCTGACCTCGCCCCGCACCCAGTCCTCGCGGAAGCGGGGCGGGACCGTCTCCTCGACGGTCACGGGGTACGGCTCACCGTCGCGGATCATCGCCTGCTCGATGTCGTCGCCGTGTCCGTAGGCCACCGCCGTCGCCGGCTCGACCGGGCCGTACCCCGTCGACGTCATCCCCAACGGCTCGGCCACCAGCCGGCGGACGGCGACGTCGAGCCGCTCACCGGTCACGCGTTCGACCACCCCACCGGTGATGATCAGGCCGAGGTCGGAGTAGTGGCGGCCCTCCCCCACCGCATACCGGAGCGGGAGCGAGGCGGCGAGGGCCACCGCCTCCTCGCGGGTCCGCGAGGCGAGGTACAGCGGCTGCCACTCGGCCAGACCGGCGGTATGCGTGAGGAGGTGCCGCAGCGTGATGTCGGGGTGCGGTGACGGCAGGAATTCAGCCAGCACGTCGTCGACGCGCAGCTCGCCGGCCGTGACGAGCGCCATCACGGAGGCGGTGGTCGCGACCGCCTTCGTGCAGGAGGCGATGTCGAACCGCGCTGTCTCCCACAGGGACTCGGGCGGTCCGGAACGGTTCGACGCATCGCCGAGGACCGCACGGTGCACGACGTCACCGTCCCGGAGCACCTGCGCGGCGACACCCGCATACCGGTGCTCGTCGATGCCGCGTTGCAGGACGTCGTCGGGACTGGTCACCCGGACGACGCTACCGACGCCGCCGAGGAGCTCCGCGTCAGGCCATGCCGGGGATCAGCGTGACCTTGGTCGACTCCGTGCCGCTCGCCACGAGGTCGAGGCCCTCCTGGAACTTGGACAGCGGCAGCTGGTGGCTGCAGATCTCGTCGAGCGGGAGCCGGCCCGACTCGATGAGCCGAATGGCCGCGGGCCAGCAGTTCGGGCCCAGGTGGGCACCGCGTACGTCGAGCTCCTTGTCGTCGCTGATGATGCTCCAGTCGACGGTGACGTCCTCCTTGAACACGGAGTACTCGACGAACCGGCCCAGCTTCCGCAGCATGTTGAGGCCCTGGAGGACGGCGGGCGGGGCGCCGGTGCCCTCGAGGTACACGTCGCAGCCGTAGCCGCCCGTCATCTCCTTGACCCTGGCGACCGCGTCCTCCTCGGCGATGTTGATCGCCGTGGTGGCGCCGGTCTTGAGGGCCAGGTCGAGCTTTCGCTGGTCCATGTCGAGCGCCACGAGGGCCTGCGGGAACTTCGCGGCGGCACCCGCGATCATGCTCAGGCCGATCGGACCGCAGCCCGCGACGACGACGGTGTCGGCGAAGCCGATCGTGGCCCGCTCGACCGCGTGGAGCGCGCAGGACAGCGGCTCGGCGAACGCCGCGTGCGCCGGCGGGATCTCCTTGCTGATCGTGTGGACCAGCGAGGCCGTGGACAGGACCATGAACTCCTCCATGCCGCCCGGGTTGGCGCGCTTGAAGCCGTACATGTTGTGCACCTGGCACATGTGGTAGTTCCCGGTGTCGCAGTACCGGCAGTTCCAGCACGGCACGATCTGCTCGACGACCACCCGGTCGTCGAGGTCGACACCCCAGTGCTGACGCGCCTCGTCGTCCAGCTCCACGACCCGTCCGGCGATCTCGTGGCCGGGAACCGCCTCGGTCTCCGCCCAGGCGGGACGGTTGGCGTCACCCCAGAACTTCGCGGCGCCGTGGTAGCACTTGAGGTCGCTGGCGCAGATCCCCACCGCCTCGACCCGGACGAGGATCTCGCCCGGTCCGCGGGCGGGTACCGGGATGGTCTCCAACCGGTAGTCCCGCGGCCCGTGGCAGACGACGGCCTGCATCGTGTCGCTCACGCGCGCCACGCTAACCCTGTCGGCCAAGATGGGCGACATGCGTGTCATCGGCCTGATCTCCGGAACCTCCCACGACGGCGTCGACGGATGCCACGTCGAGTTCGAGCAGAACGGGACCAGTCTCGAGGCGTCGATCGTCGCCTCCGACGTGGTGGCCTACCCACCGGAGCTCCGCGAGCGCATCGCCAAAGCACTGCCGCCGAACCCCACGACGGTCGCCGAGGTGTGTGCGCTGGACATCCTCATCGGCGAGCACTTCGCCCGGGTGGCGACCGCGCTCGACGCCCCCGCGTGCGACCTCGTCAGCTCACACGGGCAGACCGTCTTCCACTGGGTCGAGGACGGGCGCGCCCGCGGTGGCCTGCAGCTCGGCAACCTCTGGCCGCTCGCCGAGTCGACCGGCCGGCCGGTGCTCACCGACCATCGAGCGGCCGACATCGCCGCCGGCGGGCAGGGTGCCCCGCTCGTCCCGGCCCTCGACGTGCTGCTCCTCGCCGGACGACCGCGCAGTGCCGCGCTCAACCTCGGCGGCATCTCCAACATGACGGTGGTCGACCCGGTGGCCGACCCCTACGCGTACGACCTCGGGCCGGCCAACGCCCTCGTGGACGCCGCCGTGGTCCGGATGACCGGCGGCGCCGAGAGGTACGACCGGGAGGGCCGGTATGCGTCACAGGGCCGGGTCGACGAGGACCTCCTCGCCGACCTGCTCACCGAGCCGTACTACGCCTGGCCCGCTCCGAAGTCCACCGGGAAGGAGCTCTTCCACGAGGCGTACCTCGACGCGTACCGGTCCCGGCACCCGGGCGTCGACGGGGTGGACCTGGTCGCCACGCTGACCGAGCTGAGCGCCCGTGTTGTCGGCGCCGAGCTGGCCACCGCAGGCGTCACCGAGGTGTTCGCCTCCGGGGGTGGAACCTCGAATCCGGTTCTCATGCAACGGATCCAGGCTTCGGCCGGGGCGGTCCGCGTCGGCACGATCGACGAGCTCGGCATCCCGTCGGACGTCAAGGAGGCGTTGGCCTTCGCCCTCATCGGCTACCTCACCGCCCACGAGCTCCCCGGCAACGTGCCGTCCTGCACCGGAGCCGACGGCCCGCGGGTCCTCGGCCGGCTCGGACCGGTGACCGGTCGTATACCCGTGGGTGAGGTCCCGGCACCCACCCGGCTGGTCGTCGTCTGACCGATACGTCGTAGCCTCGCCGGACAGAGGGTTCCGCTCCCCCGCTCGTCTGCGACAAGGTGGGAGGAGGGTTCCCCAGATCCCGACCTGACCCAAGACCGAGGAGTCACCATGTCAGTACGTACCGCCCACACCGCCTGGACCGGAGGCCTACCGGACGGGTCGGGGACCGTCGAGCTGGTCAGCTCAAAGTCGGGCAGCTTCGACGTGTCGTGGCCGAAGCGCACCGCCGAGACCGGTGAGGCGGGCACGAGCCCGGAGGAGCTCATCGCGGCGGCGCACTCGTCCTGCTACGCGATGCAGCTCTCGGCGCTGATCGCCCGGGCGGGCGGCACCCCGAAGTCGCTCGACGTCACGGCCGATGTGTCGTTCGGGCCCGACCCGGCGGGCGGCTTCCACATCCCGGGCATCAAGATCACCGTCCGCGGCGACGTCGACGGGCTGGACGACGCGGGCTTCAAGGCGGTCGCCGAGGACGCCAAGGCCTCCTGCCCCGTGAGCAAGGCGTTGACCGGTACGGAGATCACGCTGGACGCCGCACTCGCCTGACCTCGACCCGCTAGGACGGTCCGTCCCAGCGCAGCTCATCGGACTGGTCGACACCTCGGTATGCGGCGTCGGCCTCGCTCCGGTAGTCGCTGAGGACCGCCTCGCGCAGGCTCTCGGCGTCCTTCGGGAACGCCGAGAGCACCTCGGCGACACCGAGACCGGAGTCGGCGCGGTTCTGGTTGACGACCTGTCGCCATTCCACGGTGCCGCGCGGGTCCTGGTCGAGGCGGAGCAGGTCGACGACCTGGCTGGTCCGCGCCGGGCTGTCGGCCAGCTCGGCCAGCGCGTCGGGAACGTCGCCGCTCTTGTGCGCGTCGAAGCCGACCGAGCGCAGCGCGGTGTCGAGGACATCGCCGGCCTCGTCCCCGACCTCCGCCGCGAGGTCGCGCAGCAGTCCCGGGTACTCCTCGAGCCGTCGCGTCGTCGCTGTGCGGCCGATATCGACCGCCTCGTCCATGCAGCGGCGACGGGCGTCCGTCGTACCGATGGCGTTGCGGCGCGAGACGCCCAGCCAGGAGACCAGGAGCCGCAGCCGGTCGACGCTGTGCTCGCGGCTCACCGCGGTGGCGCGGTCGAGGACCGCGAGCGACTCGAGCGGGTGTCCCGCTCGCTCGAACAGGCGGCACTGCTGCAGGCTGAGATCGGTGACGGACGCGGGGTCCAGGGCCGTGGCCGCGACCTCCGCCTCCCGCCCGGCCAGGGCGATGGCCTCGTCGAGCCGCTCCAGCGCCTCCAACGCCTCGATCTCGACGAGCGGGAGGAGCGGTCCACCGTCGGCGCGGCGCCGTTCGCGGAGCAGCTCCAGGGCCTCCTCTGCGCGGCCGCGGGAGAGCATCGCCCCGACCGTCGGCTCCACCTTCTCGAGCCACTCGGCGTCGTCGAGGAGGCGACGGTCGTCGTCACCGACGAACGCCCGCGGCAGACGGGACAGCAGGAGCACCCGCGACCGCTGTGGCAGCTCGTCGACGGCCGTGACCAACCGCTCCGCAGCGCGCGGGTCCCAGATCGGGTCGAGCTTGTCGCGCCCCTGGCCGAGCAGCAGTCGGTGGTAGATCTCCTCGGCCCGGGACACCGGGTCGCGGCGGCGGGTGTAGTAGTCGACGGCGGCGAGCTGGACCGACTTCGCGTCCACCGTCGTGTCGCGCAGGATCTGCGGCAGCATGACCGCGCGCACGTCTTGACGGTGTTCGAGGACGTCGGGCTCGGGCCGGTCGACGAGCATGGGCTCCGCGGCGAGCCGGTTGAACAGGTCGCGCTCGTCGACCTCGCCCAGCTCGACTCCGCCGGACTTCGCGAGAACGTCACGGATGATCTCGGGGGTGATCCGGCGCAGCACCAACCCCGGATGTGCGACGGCCCGGACCAGCGGGTCCTCGATGTGACCGAGGATCCTCAGGTAGAGCTCAGCGTCGAGCTGCTCGTTGGCCGCCTGGAGCCCGAACAGCGGGTCTTCGGCGCCGGCGCCGGTCTTGGCCAGGAGGGCCGCGAGCAACCGCACCGTCAGCGGCGAGATCAGGATCGGCTCGTCGCCGGTCGGGACCCCCGCGCCGGTCGCCTTGTGCCGGGTGCCGAACCGACGCACCAGCGTCTGCGCGTGGTCCCGGTCGACAGCGCCTTCCGCGAGGTCGACCATCAGCGTGACCGCGTCGGGTTCCGCGAGGCCGAGCAGCTCCGTGGTCGTCGTGATGGCGGCCAGCTCCGGGACGCGGGCGCGACCGGACAGCAGGACCAACACGTGGCTTCTTCGGCAGAGCTCGCCGACGACGTCGGCCAGGGCGTACATCGCCGACGGGCCGCGGCGCTGCGCCTGCTCGACGGTGTCCATGACGACGAGGAGCCGGCTCCCGACCACCATCCCGTCGACCGCTTGCCCGAGGAGGTCGGCCCAGTACGTGTCCGGACCAGTGACCGTGCGACCACTGCTGGCGGAGCGGAACCCGCTGTAGGCCGACTCGCTCACGACCTTTGACCGCACGTTCGAGAACTCCACCGGATCCGGCGGCGAGCTGCACGTCGAGCTGCTCGGTGATGGCCGCCACGAGCTCCGCGGGGTACATCGGGTTGATCGCCGGGTCGTCGAAGTCGAGCAGCGCGACCAGGTCCGGGTTCAGCTCGTCGAGGCCCTCGTCGACGGCCTCGACGACCAGTCGGGCGACGAGGGCGGACTTGCCGACCCCGCCGACGCCCCAGAGCACGACGGCCTTGCCCTGCGTGTCGGAGAAGCGCTGCCTCAGCTCGTCGAGCACGTCCTCGCGTCCGACGAAGTGGTCCGAGGCCATCGACCGCGCGTCGGCGAAGAGCAGCCGGCGACGCAGGTGGTCGGCGAGGTCCTCAGGGTTCGGGACGTCGTACCGCGAACCGCTCCACCATCGCGCCACGACCGACAGAGCGGCGGTCGCCTCGTCGTCGAGCTCGGCGACGTCCCACGTGGACCAGCCCGCGTCGAGTGACCGGTCCAGCGCCTGCTGAACGGCTGAGTCGGGAACCTCCTTGACGGCCGCGCGAGCCCGGACCAGGTCGGCCCGGTCCGCGGAGGCGAAGAGCCGGGTCCGCACGGCGTCGTCGAGGGTCCACGCGGCCGGTCCGTCGGCCATCGGGACGAGATGGCACTCCTGGTCGAGGAAGTCGATGACGTCGCCGCTCGACGTGCCGAGGGCGAGGATGTCGTCCGGGTCGAACGTCGCGACGACTCCGGCCCGCGCCCTCATCGCCTCCTGCGCCGCCTTCGGCGCCGGCACGCTCACAGCCGGATTCCCATGATGGTCAACGCTTCCGTGCGCGCGCGGACGGCGAGCTGGTCGATCTTCGGCTCGTCGGCCAGGACGGTCTGGAGGATCGCACGGATCTCCTCGGCGGCCAGGCTCTTCCCGGCGTCCTCAGCACAGGCCTCGAAGAACGTCTGCAGATCGGTTCGGGTGAGCGGGACGACGTCCTCGACGAGGACCTTCGCGGCGTACTGCGCATCGAACTGCTCCGCGTAGCCGGCGAGGACCAGCTGTACGTCGTTCAGCTGGCCCCGGCTGACGTCGGCGATGAGCTGGGACACGAAGGCGAGGGTGTCGCGCTGGAGATCCACGCGGTTCAGCCCGTCGACGAAGAGGATCGTCTTCCCGCTCTCGGTCCGGTTGTACAACCCGGTGAAGTGGTGAACCAGCTCGATGGCCCGACGGGTCCCGGTGGTCCTCCGTCCCGTGGCGGGCGAGCGGTCCAGGGCAAATCGCGCATACAAGAGGTCGGCGAGGTCGCTGGCCGAGCGGCCGGAACCGGGCGACGAGAAGTCCACCCAGGCGAGCCGGATGTCGTCGGGAAGGACCTGCTCGAGCAGGTCGAAGCTGAACGACTTTCCGGTGCGCTCGGGGCCGCGGACGATGAGGACGGGGTAGCCCTCCTCGATGAGTCGCTGGAGCCGGTCGCGCAGGCTGACCCGGTTGATGAACGGCCGGTTCCCGGGTCGCAGGAGACGCAGGGCGTAACGCTCGGCGACCGGGGTGGCGGCGAGGACCTCGTCGGACGTGTCCACCGCGTCGAGCAGCGGCCCCATCGCGGGCTTGTCGACCGCCGCCTGGTCGACCAGCCTCCGGAGGAGGTGGTTGTTGTGGAGATCCTCGGCGAGGCCCCTCCAGTACAGCTCCATCGAGAGGCTGCCGCTGCGCAGGAAACGTCTCGGGATGCTGGCGTTGACCAACAGTGCCTCCACGAGGACCTCGTTGGAGTACTCCTCGGCCAACAGCTGCACCAGCTGCTTGCCCTGCGCGGGGTCCCACGCCGACGAGTCGATCCAGCCCATCTCAGACCCCCGGGTAGACGCCCATGTCGCGCATCTGCGCGACGACGTGGCTCATCAGCCGGCCCTGGTTGCGCATCGACGTCGACTCACCCTGCGGTGCCGGCACGGCGTAGTGGTGCAGCCCCACGAGATTCCAGCTGTCGTCGAACACCGGCGAGCCGGACGAGCCCAGCTCGGTGTCGGTCCAGTACTGCAACAGCTCCGGCTCCACCGCACGAATCAGGTTGTGCTGGAAGGCGATCTTCTTCGGTTGACCCTCGGGGTGCTGGATGATGTAGACGCGGTCGTCGACCTGTGGGGCGCGCGCGCCGACCAGGCTCAGGACGGGGTATGCGTCGGGGATCTCCTTGCTCGTCTGCACGAGAGCCCAGTCGTTGGCGAGGTCGAAGGCGACCGTCTCCAGGTCGCACGGCACCTGGACGATGGTCCGCATCCCGCCCGACCCGTCGGTCTCGTAGTCGAACCACGCCTCGGCCTGCGTGGCCTTGCGGTTGTCGTCCTTGGTGTCGAAGAGGACGTGATGGTTGGTCAGCAGGTGCCGTGGTCCTACCCGGAACCCCGTGCCGTTCCCGCCGCCCCGCGGAAAGGTCACCGAGAGACGGCAGACGCTCTTGGCCCGTTCGGCGCCCAGGGCGAGGAACGACACGTCGACGAACGTCGGCTGGCCCGCGATGATGACCGCCTCCTGGCGGCCGTCGTCGCTGAAGTTCTTCCAGGTCGGAGCGTCCTCGGTCGCCGGCCGGTCTGCGGCGACGATCGGTTCGTCCGAGCGCAGCTCGGTCAGCACGACGGCGAGCGACCCCCGCTCGGCGATCGCCGCGTCGAGCAGCTGTGGCACCTTGCCCTGCCCGTTGGCATACCGGAGCACCTCTCGCCAGCTGAGGTCGGCGCGCTCGTGGAACGCGATCTGCCACAGGGGCAGCTCGGCGTCCTCGACCACCTTCTCGATCTCGGCGCGGCGGTAGATGGTGGACAGCGCGGCGAGCGCGGCGCGCACCTCGGGAGCGTTGAGCTGCAACGGGTATGTCTCGAGCACGCTGGTCACGTACCGCCCCCTCGCGTGACGGAGAGGTCCATCTCGATCGTGGGACCGCTCACGGTGACTCCTGGATCAAGTCGATGGAAAGACGATATCGACGGCGCAAGTCCGCGGGACACCCTTTCCAGAGTCGCCACCACGTGCGAGTGATACGCGTCGGTCACGTCGTGGGCCCCGTCTGGCCCCTGCGCAGGTCAGGGTGCCAAGATCGGCTCGTGGACGTCATCAACCCGCCTCAGACGATCGCCTACCCGTCGCCGTCGTCGCGCCCACGGCGAGGGAGCCTCGAGCGCATGGACCCGCACGTCATCGTGCTGTTCGGCGCCACCGGCGACCTCGCCCGGCGCAAGCTGCTGCCGGGCATGGCCCACCTCGTGCTGTCCGCCCTCTCGCCGGACATCTGTGTCGTCGGGACGTCGCTCGAGGACCTCGACGACGAGTCGTTCCGGGCGTTCGCGAAGGAGGCGGTGAAGGAGTTCTCCACCCATCGGCTCAGCGAGGAGCAGTGGAACACCTTCGCCGCGCGGCTCCACTACGTGCCCTCCTCGGCCGGACCGGACGGTCTGCGTGAGGCGGTCGAGTCCGCGGAGGCCGAGCTCGGTGGCGGCAACGTCCGCCGGATCCACTACATGAGCGTCCCGCCGGCCGCGGCACCGGTGGTCATCAAGACGCTGCGCGACGCGAAGCTGGTCGATCGTTCACGCGTCATCATGGAGAAGCCGTTCGGCACCGACCTCGACAGCGCGATCATCCTCAACGACCAGGTCCACGAGACCTTCGACGAGAGCCAGATCTTCCGCATCGACCACTTCCTGGGCAAGGAGGCGGCGCAGAACATCCTCGCGTTCCGCTTCGCCAACGGACTGTTCGAGCCGATCTGGAAGCGGGACTTCATCGACCACGTCCAGATCGACATCCCCGAGACGCTCGGCCTCGACCGGCGGGCGGCGTTCTACGAGCAGACCGGCGCCTTCAAGGACATGGTCGTGACCCACCTGCTCCAGGTGCTCGCGTTCGTGGCGATGGAGCCGCCGACCGCGCTGGAGCCGAGGGCCATCAGCGAGGAGAAGAACAAGGTCTTCCGCTCGCTGATGCCGATCCACCCGAACGACGTCGTCCGCGGGCAGTACTCCGGCTACACGCAGGAGGAGGGCGTCCCCATCGACAGCGACACCGAGACGTTCATCGCCCTCAGGTGCGGGATCGACAACTGGCGCTGGGCGGGCGTGCCGTTCTACCTGCGCACCGGCAAGAAGATGGCCGAGGGCCAGCGGATCATCTCGATCGCCTTCAAGGAGGCGCCGAAGTCGATGTTCCCGTCCGACTCGGGAGTCGGCAAGCAGGGCCCGGACCACCTGACCTTCGACCTGTCCGAGGACTCCAAGGTCTCGTTGTCCTTCTACGGCAAGCGTCCCGGGCCAGGGATGAAGATGGACAAGCTGTCGATGCAGTTCGCCACGCAGGAGGGCGAGCACTACGGGGACGTGCTCGAGGCCTACGAGCGGCTCATCCTCGACACCATGCGCGGCGACCACACCCTGTTCACCACCGCCGACGGCATCGAGTCGCTCTGGGAGCGCGCCCAGCCGCTGCTCGACGACCCGCCGCCGGCCAAGCCGTATGCGCCGGGCAGCTGGGGTCCGAACGCCGTGCACCAGCTCATCGCCCCGCACGCGTGGCGACTGCCCTTCGAGCGGGCCTGGCGCGCCAAGAAGTAGCGCTCAGCCCTCGGCCGACTCCGGGCCGCCCGGGTTGCACCGGGCATCGACCATCTGCGACTCACTGACGACCGGACGCCACGGCTCGATGTTCCACGACGGCTTGTCGGGTTGCACGAGCCGGGCGAAGGTCCAGTGACAGTCGAACTGCGCGCGCATACCGGGCTGGTCGGCGTCCGGCGCCAGCCGGACCACCTCGGACCACGCCTCGTCGTCGTCGGCCGCTCCCTGGGCGGAGCGGCCGGAGGCGGTCGGGACGATGTGCAGGCTTCGGCCACCTGATCCCCGCACCCATTGGACCCGCGCGATGAACGGCGGCGCGGCCGTCGAGGTGGGCGACGAGGTGGGCGTCGACGGAGCGGGCGAGGTGGCCGTGCTCGAGCCGGCCGTGGCCGACGGGACCGACGGAGCTGCCGTTGGGGTTGCCGTCATGGCGGCCGGCGGCGACGGCTCCGGGGTGGAGCAACCGGCCAGGACGGCGGCGAGGCACGCGCATACCGTCACCGCGAGCACGGCCCGCGGAACCCGGGCGAGCGGTGACGCCGTCATGCCCGCCATCATCACAAACCAGCGAGGGCCACGCCGTCACTCCTGCCGGACAGCGAAAAGGAAGGGAGTCGCGCTCCCTTCCACTCTCAACGTATAGCGCACTGGGGGGCTTGCGGCAAGGCCCCCGTCGTGGCGCAGAATCGCCGGCCGAGGCCAACGCCGAGATCGGAGACATGAGTGACGAGCGTGACCACCAGCGCATTCGACCTTCCCCCCACCCTTGCCGCCAAGGACGACCCCACCCTGATCGGCGGCGACGAGCACCACTTCGCGACCCTGGCCACATCGCTCGAGGAGTCCATCGACCACCTGTCCGCCCGACTCGCCGAGCAGCGACTGGCGGACGGTGGCGGCGGCCAGCAAGCCCTGGAGAGGGACCTGGAGATCCACCGGCTGACCGCTCGGTTGCGGGCGCTGCGCCGGTTCGGGCTGGACCTGTGCCTCGGGCGGATCGTCCGCGCGGACGGCTCCGAGCCGGTCTACGTGGGCCGCCTCGGCCTCACCGACAGCACCGGCCGTCAGCTGCTCGTCGACTGGCGCTCCCCCGCCGCCGAGCCGTTCTTCGGAGCCACGCACGCCAACCCGATGGGCCTGCTCAGCCGCCGACGCTACCGCTGGACCCGTGGCCGGATCGGCGACTACTGGGACGAGGTGTTCACCGCGGACGGGTTCGAGGGGCACGCGGCCGCCCTCGACGACGAGTCGGCGTTCATCGCCAGCCTCGGGAGCAGCCGGTCGGCGCAGATGCGGGACGTGCTCGGCACGATCCAGGCCGACCAGGACGCCATCATCCGCGCCGGGTCCCGCGGCGGGCTCGTCGTCGATGGTGGACCCGGAACCGGCAAGACCGTCGTGGCCCTGCACCGGACCGCATACCTGCTGTACTCCGACCCGCGGCTCGGTCACCGCCGTGGCGGCGTACTCGTCGTCGGCCCCCACCGCCCCTACCTGAGCTACGTCGCGGACGTGCTCCCGAGCCTCGGCGAGGAGGGGGTGCAGACCTGCACGGTTCGGGACCTCGTCCCGGAGGGTGCGACGGCCGGCGTCGAGGCGGACCTCGAGGTGGCGCGGCTCAAGTCGTCGGCGCAGATGGTGAGCGCGATCGAGCCGGCGGTCCGGCTGTACGAGGAGCCGCCGGCCCAGGGCATGGAGGTCGACACTCCTTACGGGGAGCTGTGGCTCAGCGCCACCGACTGGTCCGAGGCGTTCGCGTCGGCCTCCGGCACACCGCACAACGAGGCCCGTGACGACATCCTCGAGGAGCTGGTCACGATCCTTGTCGACAAGCACGACGACGAGGAGGTCCCACCGGAGCCGCTGCGGCGGTCGCTGGCCCAGAACCCGGAGCTGCTCACCACTCTCAACACCGCCTGGCCGCTGGTGGAGGCGACCGACCTGGTGGCCGACCTGTGGTCGGTGCCCGCATACCTGCGTCGGTGTGCCCCCTGGCTCGCGGTCGACGAGGTCCGGGCGCTGCAGCGCGAGGACCCTCAGGCCTGGACGGTCTCCGACCTGCCGCTGCTCGACGCGGCCCGGCAGCGGCTCGGCGACCCGGAGGCGTCGCGGCGCAGGCGCCGGCGCGACGCGACCCTCGCGGCCGAACGGGAGGAGATGGCGAAGGTCGTCGACCACCTCATCGAGACCGACGACTCGGAGATGCACCTCATGTCGATGCTGCGGGTCCACGACCTGCAGGGCGCCCTGGTCGACGAGTCGGGGCTGCCCGCTGCCGACCCCGACCTGCTCGCCGGTCCGTTCGCGCACATCGTCGTGGACGAGGCGCAGGAGCTGACCGACGCCGAGTGGCAGATGCTGCTGCTGCGATGCCCCCCGCACAGCTTCACCATCGTCGGGGACCGCGCCCAGGCCCGGCACGGGTTCACCGAGTCGTGGGAGGAACGGCTGAACCGCATCGGGCTCGACCGGGTCCGGCTGGCTTCGCTCACCATCAACTACCGGACGCCGGTCGAGGTCATGGTCGAGGCGGAGCCGGTCATCCGCACGGTGCTCCCCGACGCCAACGTGCCGACGTCGATCCGCCACAGCGGCATCCCGGTCGTCCACGGGTCCGTGGCGGACCTCCCGTCGATCCTCGACACCTGGCTGGCCGAGCACGCCACCGGGGTCGCCTGCGTCATCGGCGATCCCACGTTCGAGGCGACGTCCCGGATCCAGTCGCTGCCGCCCGAGGAGTCGAAGGGGCTCGAGTTCGACCTGGTCGTGCTCGTCGACCCGGAGGAGTTCGGCACCGGCATCGAGGGAGCGGTCGACCGCTACGTCGCGATGACCCGGGCGACGCAGCAGCTCGTCATCCTCCGGAGCTCCGGAGCTCGAGAAGCTCGGTGAGCACGTCCTCGAGGTCGTTGACCACGGTGATGTGTCCTGCGTCGTCATCGAGGTGGGCGATGGCTCCCGGCACGTGTGCCGCCAGCCACCGGCCGTGTGCGTAGGGCACGGTCACGTCCTGCCCACCGGCCCAGATGGCCGTCGGCACCCGGATGCTGCGCACGTCGAACCCCCATGGCGCCGCGAGCGCCAACCCGTCGTCGCGCACGCCGATCACACCCTGCGCACCGGCCCGGTGCATCATCTCGGCCAGCCATTGAGCCAGGTCTGCCGTTGAGGTCACCTCGTCGGTCGGCGTGAGTAGCTGGCGCAACCCCACCGCGACGTCGGCCGCGCTGGCCGACGTCATGGGCAGGAAGTACTTCTCCTGGAACGCGGCGTATGCGTCTGGTCCCTGACGCGCGGCGGTGAAGTCTGCGACGTTCGCGGGACCCATCCCCGCCATCCAGTCCAGACCGGCGGCGTCGACCGGGCCGAGGCCCGCCAGCGTCGCCGCGGCCCGGCACCGGTCCGACAGGACAGCCGCACAGGCCAGCGCTCGCGGTCCGCCACCGGACCAGCCCACCACCACGAACTCGTCCATCCCGAGCGCGTCCATGATGGCCTCGATGTCAGGGACGTCGTCGACGATGCGGGGTCCGTCAGGCGGAAGCGGTCGCGCCGAGGAGTCGCCGTAGCCGGGCCGCGACCACGACACCAACCGCAGGTCGAGCTGTGTCGCCAGGTCGTCGAGCCGCGGATAGTCGGCCGCCGCCGACGGTGTGCCAGGGACCCACAGCCAGGGATAGCCGCCCGGGTTACCCGCGACGAGAACCTCCAGCGTGCGACCGTCGGCCGTCGTCACCGTGCGCCGTTCGCTTCCCATACCGACCATCGTGACGTGACACGGGCGTGCCCACCCAGATTCGCCGGTGCTGATCAGTGGCCAGGCACGCTGACGAGTCCGTCGGTCCGCTGGACGGTCGGCTAGGACCAGCGGAACTCCATGGCGTCGTCGTGCTTGTCCGTGTCGCGCATGGCGTCCAGAACGGCGAGGTCGGCGTCGGAGATCGCGAAGTCCAGCTCGGCGTTCTGCGCGATGTGTGCGGTCGTGGTCGCCTTGGGCAGCACCACGGCTCCCCGTTGGAGAAGGTAGCGGATGCACAGCTGGGGCGCGCTGACGTCGTAGCTCGCCGCGATGTCGGCGATCTCGGGATGGTTGACGATCAGTCCGTGCGCGAACGGGGAGTACGCCTCCACGACGATGTCGTTCTCGGCACACGTCGCAACGGTCGCGGACGGGTCCAGGCCGATGAACCACCGGATCTGGTTGACCATCGGGAGGGTCTCGCACGCCGGCAGGAGACTGTTCAGGTCGTCGGTCTCGAAGTTCGACACGCCGATCGCCCTGGTCCGGCCGCTGGCGAGGAACTCCTCCATCGCCTTCCAGATCTGCTGGTTCTCCAGCCGGCAGTCCTTGCCGATCTCGTCCCACGGCCACGGCGCATGGATGAGGTACAGGTCGAGGTAGTCCAGGCCGATCTGGTCCATGGTGATCTCGAACTCCTCGAGCGCTCGGTCGTAGGCCTTCGCCTGCGCCGGCAGCTTCGAGGTGATGTAGAGCTGCTCACGCGGGATACCGGAGTCGCGTACCGCTCGCCCGACCGAGGCCTCGTTGCCGTAGGCCCGGGCCGTGTCGATGTGGCGGTAGCCGAGCCGCAACGCGTCAGCGACGGCGTCGTAGCACTCATCGCCCTCCTCGAGCAGCCAGGTACCGAACCCGACCTGGGGGATCTGAGTTCCGTTCCGGAGGGTGTACGCCTCGGTCAGCACGCTCATCGGCGCTCCTTCTCGTGTGGGGACCTCGCCACCCTAGACAGGCACCCACCCGCCCCGGAGCGGGGGCCGTCGCCGGCCGGAGACGCCCCTCAGGCTCGGGCGGTCGTGGGGTGGTCGATGTCGGTGACCTCGCTGGAGGGCTCCTCGACGGTGCGCGAGTCGGTCAGTGAGAGAGCTCCCCAGGCCGTCACGATGCCGACGACGACGGCGAGCAGGGCATACGTGAGGCGCTCGCCGCGGAAGAAGGACGCGACGAGACTGTCGCTCCACGTTCCCGCCGGCAGCTGGGTCGTCACGAGCACCGCGACCAGAGTCCCGACGACGGCGGTCCCCACGCTGGTGCCGACCTCCTGCGCGGTGTCGTTGAGCGCTGTGCCGATGGAGGTGCGGTTGGCGGGCATGGCATCGACGAGGGCCACCGCACAGATCGTCATGACCGTGCGCAACCCGATCGTCATGACGACCATGGACACAGCAATGGCCAGGTAGCCGTGCTCGACGCCCCACGCCAGCCCGCCCAGAGAAACGGCCATGAGGGCCGCTCCCAGGAGACAGGCGACGCGGTGGCCGAAGCGTCGGCCCAGCCACTCCGTGAGGGGTGTCGCCAGCACCATCGTGATGATGATGGGGAGGTTGGCCAAGCCGGCGCGCACCGGGCTCCATCCGAAGGCGTACTGGAAGTGCAGGATCAGCCCGAACATGACGCCGGCCATGGCGATCGAGCTACCGATCTGGGCGATGGCGGCTCCCCGTACGGTGCCGACCGAGAAGAGGCGCAGGTCGAGCATCGGTGACGGCGTTCGGCGTTCGTGCCGGACGAACGCGACGAGGGCGATGACGGCTCCGACGGCGGAGGCGATGGTCAGCGCCGACAGCCAGCCGTGCTCCACGCCGCTGGTGAGGACGTAGCAGCCGAGCCCGATAGCGGCGATGCTCAGGACCGCGCCGGGCAGGTCGAGGCGGTCGTGGGTCAGGCCCTCCGGGCGGTCGGCCGGCACGCCGAGCCGCACGCCGACCCAGGCGATCAGGGCGATCGGGGCGTTGACCAGCAGCAGCCACTCCCACCGGACGTGCGCCAGCGCGGTGCCACCGAGCAACGGGCCGAGGACGAATCCCGACATGCCGACGACGATCATCACCGTCATGGCCCGCCTGCGCAGGGCTTGGTCATCGAAGAGCCGGAAGACCAGCGAGTTGGTGATCGGAGCCATGGCGGCAGCCGCGATGCCGAGAGCGGCGCGCAGGGCGATGAGCTCGCCGGTGGTGGAGACGGCCGCGACACCCAGACTGAGAATGCCGAAGACGGCGAGTCCGACGAGGAGTACCCGGCGGCGGCCGAGGCGGTCGGCCGCGGAGCCCGCCGTCAGCAGCAGACCTCCGAACGTCAGCGAGTACGCGCCGGTGACCCACTGCAGAGCGGTGGTGCCGCCGCCGAGGTCGCGCCCGATGGTGGGCAGCGCGATCGTCAGCAGCGTGTTGTCGACCATTTCGACGAAGAAGGCGAGACACAGGGCGGCCAGCGGGATCCAGGCGGCCTTCAGTGTCGGGTAGGTGCGCGGGTTTGCTGCGCTGTCGGTGGTGGTCATGCCCGCTCCTCTCTATCGAACGGCGTTCGGTTATCGAATGTTGTTCGATGGTAGAACAACGTTCGATACGATGGCAACTTCACCAGGAGAGGAGTGGTCACATGGCCGCCAAGCCGCCCCGAGCACGTGTCGACGCCCGCGCTGCTGGGCGCGCCGAGGCTCACCGCGAGGAGCGCCGCCGGCGAGGCCCTGCGCGTCGACGGGCATCCCACTCCCTCGAGTCGGTGCTCTCGGAAGCAGTCGCCCTGCTCGACGAGTCCGGTGAGCAGGCACTGACGTTTCGCGCCTTGGCGGACCGGCTGGGCGGCGGGGTCGCCAGCATCTACTGGTACGTCGCCAGCAAGGACGAGCTGCTCGACCGAGCCGCCGACCACGTGCTCGAGGAGGTGCTCGAGGCCGTCGTCGGGATCGGAGGTGGCACGAGCCGAGGGCCGATCGAGGACGCCCTCAGCGACCTGCGCACCATCGCGGTCACCCTGTTCGACGCCATCGTCGAGCGCCCCTGGCTCGGCGCCTACTTCATGCGCGACACCGACGTGCAGCCCCATGCCCTCCGGCTCTACGAGCTCATGGGACAGCAGGTTCTTCGACTGCCTCTCACCACGCGCCAGGCGTTTCACGCCGTGTCGGCGGTCGTCGGCTTCGTCGTCGGCACCGCGGCCGACATGGGCCAGGAGGCTCCCCAAGCGGTCCTGACCGGCGAGGTGGGACGCGAGGAGTACCTGGCTCGGTACGCGGAGCGGTGGAGGGCGCTCGATGCGAGCGAGTTCCCCTTCGTGCACCGCATCGTCGACGAGTTCGCCGGACACGACGACGCCGACCAGTTCCGGGCCGGGCTCGACCTGCTCCTCGCCGGACTCCGGCTTCAGGCCGAGAGCTGAGATGGGTGACGACCCGCTGAGGGTCGACTCCGCGATCGCCTCGGCCATCCGTCGATGCGCTCCGGAGACAGGAAGAGCCCCGCCGACGGGGGCTTCGCCACGGATTCCTCACAGACTCATGGAAGGGCCGATGCTCTAGGCCCTTGACGTCGGGCGGCAGCTCTCGGCATGCAGACACCTCCGTCGGGTATGCCAAGTGCGGAGTTGATGACAGAGGGATCTTCCCGTCGGGCGGGCTTCGGGAGCATGCTGGAGGTGGCCAAGTGTCGAAGAAGGTGGGCAATGTGGCCACCACGACCAGCTTCACCAGCGAGACCGCTCCCTGCCGGCGGGTGGTTGGTGGAGTGCGCTACCGCGACGAGGACGACGACGGGCTGCGCGTCGAGCACGTGCACTATGCCTGCGGCTGCCAGACCTCCCGTGACGTGTTCCACGACGGAAGCGTCACTCACCGCGAGGTGCACCACAACGGCAAAGTCCTGGTCCATGAAGAGTTCCGCGGCGAGTGACCGGCGATGACGGCCGCCTTCGACGTGCTCATCGTCGGGGGCGGCGCCGCCGGGCTCCGCGCGGCCATCGCGGTCGCCGAGACCGATCCAACCCTGCGGATCGCCGTGGTCTCGAAGGTCTACCCGATGCGCAGCCATACGGTCTCTGCCGAGGGCGGCGCTGCGGGTGTCATCGCCAGCGGCGACACGCTCGACGAGCATGCCCACGACACCGTCTCGGGCAGCGACTGGCTGGCCGACCAGGATGCGGTCGAGGCGTTCGTGCGCGAGGCACCCCGCGAGCTCATTCGACTGGAGCACTGGGGCTGCCCATGGAGCCGGGAGCCCGACGGCCACATCGCCGTGCGCGCCTTCGGCGGGATGAGGCAGATGCGGACGTGGTTCGCCGCTGACAAGACCGGCTTCCACATGCTCCACTCGCTGTTCCAGACCTCGCTGAAGTACGACTCGGTCACCCGCTTCGACGAGTGGTTCGTCACCCGGCTGCTCGTCGACGACGGCCACGCGCAGGGCGTCGTGGCCGTCGATCTGGCCTCGGGCCGGGTCGAGGCGATCACCGCCAAGACCGTCGTCCTGGCCAACGGCGGATGCGGACGGGTCTTCCCGTTCACCACCAACGCGAACATCAACACCGGCGACGGCATGGCCCTGGCCTGGCGGGCCGGCGCGCCGTTGAAGGACATGGAGTTCGTCCAGTACCACCCGACCGGGCTGCCCTTCACCGGCATCCTCATCACCGAGGCCGCCCGAGCCGAAGGGGGCTGGCTGCTCAACAAGGACGGCTACCGCTACCTCCAGGACTACGACCTGGGCACACCGAGCCCGACGCCGGTGCTGCGCAGCATGGAGCTCGGCCCCCGCGACCGGCTCTCGCAGGCCTTCGTCCACGAGGTGGAGAAGGGCCGGGTCATCGACACGCCGTACGGCCCGGTCGTGAACCTCGACCTGCGCCATCTCGGCGCGACGCTCATCGACAGCAAGCTCCCGTTCGTGCGCGAGCTGTGCCTGAAGTACCAGAACATCGATCCCGTCACCGAGCTCGTCCCGGTTCGACCCGTCGTCCACTACATGATGGGCGGGGTCCACACCGACATCGACGGCGCGACACCGATCACCGGCTTGTACGCCGCGGGCGAGGTTGCCTGCGTCAGCATCAACGGCGCCAACCGGCTGGGGTCGAACTCGCTGCCCGAGTGCCTCGTCTTCGGCGCCCGTGCCGGGCAGGCGGCCGCCGAACAGGCGCGCCACGCCCCCGAACCCGGAGCCGCGTCGTCGGCCCAGGCGCGGGACGAGGAGGACCGCCTCCGCGCGTTGCTGGACACGGCCGACGGCAGCGCGCCGATCGCGCGCCTGCGGGGCCGGATGCAGCAGACGATGGAGGACGCCGCCGGCATCTACCGCACCGGAGCGGAGCTGGCCAAGGGCGCCGACACCCTGTGGGAGCTGCAGGACCGCGCCGCGTCGGTCGCCCTCGAGGACCACAGCCGGACGTTCAACACCCAGCTGGTCGCCGCCCTGGAACTGGCCAACATGCTCGACGTCGCCGAGGCGATCATCGCGTCAGCCCTCCAGCGCACGGAGTCGCGAGGTGCCCATCAGCGCACCGACTTCCCGTCTCGTGACGACGAGCACTTCCTCGCCCACTCCGTCATCCGCAGGGGTGGTGACGGCGAGCACCAGGTCGAGTACCTGCCGGTGACGCTGACCCGATGGCCGCCGGCGGAGCGTGTCTACGGGAGGTAGCCGATGGCCGACACCATCACCCTGCAGGTCACCCGGTACCGGCCGGAGCGCGAGACCGAGCCCACCGTCGAGGAGTTCGCCGTACCCCTGCGCCACGACTGGGCGGTGCTCGATGGCCTGAACCACATCAAGGACAACCTGGACGGCACGCTGTCCTACCGCTGGTCCTGCCGAATGGGGATCTGCGGCAGCTGCGGGATGATGGTCGACGGCGAGCCGAAGCTGACGTGCGCGTCCTTCCTCACCGACTACGCGCCCGGCCCGGTACGCGTCGAACCGCTGGCCGGCTTCCCGGTGATCCGCGACCTCGTCGTCGACATCGGCGACTTCCTGCGCAAGCTCCCGACGGTCAAGCCGTGGATCGTGCGCGAGGACGACCGGTCGGTGGACGACGGCGAGTACCTCCAGACCCCCGCCCAGATGGACGACTACCAACAGTTCAGCATGTGCATCAACTGCATGCTGTGTTACTCGGCCTGCCCCGTGTATGCCTTGGACCCGGAATTCGTCGGCCCCGCGGCCATCGCGCTCGCCCAGCGCTACAACCTCGACTCGCGAGACGAGGGCGCCGAGGTCCGGCTCGACCTGCTCATCCACCCCGAAGGCATCTGGGGGTGCACCTTCGTCGGCGAGTGCACCCGGGCCTGCCCCAAGGGCGTGGACCCGGCCGGCGCGATCCAGCGGTACAAGCTGACCGCGGCCATGCACTCGGTCAAGTCCCTGCTGCTGCCCAGGGGGGCGCGGTGACCACCGAACCAGGCGACATCACCGGCAGAGCCGGCGATCCGGCATACCAGCCAGACCAGGCATACCAGCCGTACCGGCCCCCGGTGAGCATCCTCTGGTGGCTGCGGCGGCGCACCTACCTCTTCTTCGCGCTCCGCGAGCTGAGCTGCCTCGCCGTCGCATGGTCGGTGCTCTACCTCATGCTGCTGGTCCGCGCGGTCGGTGAGGGCGGGGGCGCGTACGAGCAGTTCCTCGTTTGGGCTGGTATGCCGTGGGTCGTCGTCCTTAACGTCGTGGCCTTCGCGTTCCTTGTCCTTCATGCGATCACGTGGTTCAACCTGACGCCGGCGGCGACGGTGGTGCGACTGCGGGGTCAGCGGGTCCGGCCGGCGGTGATCGCTGGGTCCGCGTACGCCGGCTGGGTCGTCGTGTCGGCGCTCGTCGCCTGGATCGTCTTGAGGCCGTGATGGCCGAGCCCACCACGCGGCCCAGGCGAACCGCGGAGCCGATCCTCTGGTTGCTGTTCAGTGCCGGAGGGGTGGCGGCGGCACTGTTCCTGCCCGTCCTGATGTTCATCTTCGGCCTGGCGGTCCCGCTCGGCTGGCTGGCTCCCGGCCGGGACCATCTCCACGCAGTGCTGGCCAACCCGCTGACGTTGCTCGTGCTTCTCGGGGTGTGCGTGCTCTCGCTCTTCCACTGGGCGCAGCGGTTCCGCTACACGCTGTTCGACGGACTCAAGCTCAAGGACCACCAGCGCCTGATCAACATCGGCTGTTACACCATCGCCGTCCTCGGATCCATCGCCGTGGCCGTCGTGCTGTGGCAGGCGCGGTAGCCGCGAGAGGTCGCGTCAACCGTCCGATGCCGCGTCCGGCTCTTCGAAGGGCGAGGGGCCGACATCGCTTCGGACAGCGTCGGCGAGGACGATGACGAGCTCCGGGCGGGCAACCGGATGTCCGGGGAACCGGCCCAGGTCCAGCCCAGTCGGGAGATTCCTTCAGAGCGACAGCTACCCTCTGACGCGGTCTACCCGCAGCATCGCGCCTACGGGCCCGGAGACGTGGCCAAGGGCCACGTCCTGACACCTGCGGGGGTGCGGCAGCCGTTCGCAGCACCCGCCGGGACCGTCGCCCACGCATCGAGCAGACGGTCGCCACGCGAACGGCCGACACGCAGCGCACCGCCAGGCTGCTCTGGGCCTTCCTCGGCGGCGTTAACACGCACGTGGCGTAGCTGTATCCGATGCAGCGAGCCTTGATTCTTGCGCTGAGCATCGTCGGCCTGATCGTCGCCGTCGGAATCTCCGGATTGTTGTGGGTAGTGACCATGGGCGTTCACCCTCGACCCCACCGGCCGGCACCAACCCAAAACGCGAAACAGGGTGAACCCTGAGGGTTCACCCTGTCGCCGATGTCCTGAGACATCACAGTGGTGGCAGGTGAAGGATTCGAACCTTCGAAGCTTTCGCGACGGATTTACAGTCCGTCGCGGACGAGCCTCTGACCTGCAGTTACACCGCCATGTGCGAAATCTGGACACAAATAGGCCACAGACACTCGACGCCAGTCGGTGACCGCCGGACACATCCGGACACCAAACTACTTGGCCAACCGGGCACCGTCAGCAGACAGGCACTCGACGGTCCGCAACGAGGTCCCTCCTGAGCATGCCCTTCCGCGGAGGGTCCTCGTGGGCGCCGCAGTCCAGCCACGAGACCCCCATCCTGTCTAGCGGGGCCGCGTACGAGGTGCTGCACACCGCCCAGAAAGGGCGTCGTCTCGGACGTGCTGCACACCGCGCCCACATGGGGGCGGGGTCTCGGTTGTGTTCCACGTCGCACCCGCATGGCGACGTCCCGGTCACGCTCCACTTCGCGCACAACAAGCGGTCCGCTGGGGGCATTGCCCTGATGAGTGGGGCACGCGATCGATCCGCACTACCGCAGCGCGCGGTTCACCGCGCTGGATCTACTCCGAGCCATCAAGCTATTCGAATGCTCAGCCACGGCGTCGGGAAGCGACGACAATGGCCGCGGCCAAAAGTATAGATCCGAGGACGCTCAGCACAGCGGTGATCACGACCGAGTTGTCACCCACCCAGGTCTGTAAGACCGCTTGCCCAACTGCAGAGATCAAGAAGACAGCCGCGATGACGAGCAGAACGGCCGGATCCTGCAGCCGGCGCCGAAGGGTCACCAACGCGCGCGTGATTAGCCGAGCCATTCACCTGGCCTCCCGTTGAGAATGATCGGCGTGACACTTCACGCCGGTCTCGTCCCTGCCATTTCGACGCTAGACGGGTGCCCACCCGCCAGGAAGGGACCAAAGACCCCCACCGTTCAGACGCGGTTTGTTCGGGTGCGGCTGGTGGCTGCACGATCCCGGCCAACAACTCCCGGCAGCTGTTCTCACGCGTAGGCCACTCGGAGCGGCGGGACCTTTGCCCCTATAAGGCGCGACGCCGTGCTGGAAGTGTGCAATGACAGAGCGTGCGGGTGACGCCGAAAACGCGCCCCGCCACGAGCCGGAGGTTGCCCGAAAGGCGTCATGTATCGGCCGGCGCGTTCTGCCGGTCCGAAGGTGGATCAAACACCTGCGCACGTGGCACCCCCGTGACCGGGGGGGTGCCACGTGGTCAATGAGTGTTCGTGAACACCTGCACCACGGGGGTGCGGCTTGCGACTTAGCAGGCGGTGCCGGTGGGGCTGCCGCCGAGCTCGTAGTTCCAGCAGAAGAGCTGCGTGCCCGACTGCGTCACGACGAACTGGGCGCTGGTCGCGGTGAGGGTGTTGAGGACCACGGACCACTGGGTGCTACCCGATCCGCCACAGCCCACGGTCTGAGCGGACGGGGTGGGCGGAGCGGTCACGGATGCCGTGATGTTCGGCACGGTCGCCCGGCCGTTCTTGCTCGTGGGAAGGAGGACGGGACCTGACGAACCCGACTGTGCCGCAACCGGGTTCTGGCCGGGAGACGGGTGGCCCTGCGGGTTGTAGCAGGTGTACGTCGCAGTGCCGGAGACCGTGAGGTTGCCGAAGATCGGGATGTTGCCGAGGCCGCTGAAGTTGCCGCCGGAGACGGTGGCGCTTGCGCCGCTGAACTCGATGGTGGGCGGGGCCTTGACGGTGACCGCGGCGAAGGCGCTGCTCGTGCCCAAGGCGATCGCGGCGAAACAAGCAATGATGGCGAATACAAATGTCCGAAGGTGCTTCAAGGTGGTGCTTCTTTCTCGTGAGGTGGTGCTGCTCTTCTTGTGAGCGGTTTGACCTCTCCAGGCTGGTCGATCGTGTCGGATGGCGGGGAGGAGGCTGCCCGGCGACTCCGTGGCGGGTCGCCGCAGGGTGGATGGCGGCGAGCCGTCGGGCCAACGCCTTGCTGGCCTTCTGCCGGCCGCGTGATCCGGGGCCCGCCGAACCAGAAGACCTGGCCCCTGGCAGGTCGGGCTCTGGTGCTACGTGCTGCTCAGCCCGATCCGGAATCCATAGGGACGGGGCACGGTGTCACAGGCCATCCGGCTGACACCTGTGGGTGGCGTTCGCATCGCGGCCGGCGGCTGCCCAGTCCCGCACCACGGCTTCGAACAGCACCTCCTTTGAGAGATGGGCGCGGTAGGGCGGTGCCTTGGAGAGGTGGGCGCCGCCGGCCACTTCGTCGGCAGCAGCGGCTTTCTCCTGAAAGCGGCTTCGGAACGGCGGGTGCCGGAATGGGGGCGCTCCAGAGCTGACCCTCTTTGCGCCAGCGAGGTCGAGCTACGGCGGTCCTTCACACCGGTTACGAGAAGGCACTACACCGTGTTCGGGAAGCCGGGCTGGTTGGTCAGGTCCTCGGCGTTGTCACCGGTGCTGTACAAGCGAACGGTCAACCCGTCCGGGTCGTAGACGTCGACCACCCAGCTGCGAGACGCACGTCGAATCTCGGAGTGGTTTACGCCGAGTGCGTCGAAGTGGGCGGTCCACGCCTCGACGGCCGCCCGATCAGCGACCGCGAAACTCACCGGGTCGAAACCGGCGTTGCCGGCCGCGGCCCGTGCGTTTTGCCGCAGCGCCACCGGGACCCCGTCGCCGGGAAGACTCCCGCCGACGCCGCGTACCACGCCGTCGGCGTCGGGAAAGTCCCGGTCGACGGTGTAGCCGAGCACCCGCTGATACCACTCGCGGCTGCGGGCCAGGTCGCTGACCGGCAGTTTGACGTGATGGATGCCGGTGAACGTCACGCTTGTCATCGCCGACCAAAGACTCCGTGCCACCCGAAGGCCGACCACCCAGAGCCCGCGTCGGCCGCGCCATGTCCCGTGCCAGGTGTGTGGGGGCTCGTAACTGACGCCACGACGACGGTCGAAGCGGGGTAGCGCCCCGCCGAGGCGGACACCATCGCGACGCTCGGTGGTTCAAGACGCTCGAGAACGGGCACCGGCACGTTTGGGGTGGCCGTCTGTTGGCGCGTCGGAGCGCCAGGAGGAGCCATGACCGATCAGGAGCAGGGCCACCTGCTCGCCATCGCGGGGGCGCTCAGCGCCAAAGCAGTTCGAGGACCGTCGGCGTGCACCAGACGCCGGGCTTGACCTGGCTGCCTCGACCGTGGGTCGCAAACTCGATGGCGGTTGACCGACGAGATTGGTACGCCTGGGCGCTGGCCGAGTCACCAGCTCCCCGTCGCTCGGACGGGAACACAGAATCAGGAGCAAGACCTTGCACTCATCCACGGTGCCGACAGTGTTCGCCACGGCGGTGTCTGCCAGTGCGGCGTTCGCCACGACGGTGTTCGTCGTCCTGGCCCTTGGCGCCAGCCCGGCCGCGGCCGCCGGTGCCGATCTCCCGCCTGGGCCGACTGTGGCGGGCATCATCTGGGACGCCTGACCGCAGGGGGCGATGGACTCTGGGTGGGCCGGGTGTGTTGTCACCCGGCCCACCTTGGTCTCCTGCTGGCTTAGTCCAGCGGGATCTGGGCCAGCAACTGGGTGCCGGCTCCCGCGGGGCTCCGCAGGGCCAGCGTTCCGCCGAGTGCCTCGATGCGGTCGGCCAGGCCGCGCAGTCCGCTGCCCTCCTGGTCGGCGCCGCCGACGCCGTCGTCGAGCACATCGACCAGGAGGGTCTGGTTCTCGGTCCTGAGGCGGACCGTGACGGCGGTTGCGCCGGCGTGCTTGTGCGTGTTGGCCAGTCCCTCGGCGACGACGTAGTAGGCGGCCGCCTCGACCTGCGGCGGAAGCCCTGGGCGCACGTCGGTCACCAGCTCAAACGGGATACCGGCGCGGAGCGCGAGAGCTTCGAGTGCCCTGACCAGGCCGCGTTCGGACAGGACCGCAGGGTGTAGGCCGCTGGCGAGCGCCCGGAGCTCTTCGAGGCTGGTGGACAGCTCGTCGATGGCTTGGTCGATCAGGGCCGCGCGAGCCACGGGGGCCTCACGGAGGCGGCTCAGACTGAGCAGGACGCCGGTGATCCGCTGCTGGGCTCCGTCGTGGAGGTTTCGCTGGATGCGCCGTCGCTCGGTGTCGGCGACCTCGACCAGTCGGGCGCGGGACGCGCGCAGCTCAGCCTCGGCCCTCTTCCGGTCGGTGATGTCGCGCAGGTAGCCGGTGAACGTGGGCGCCCCGGGAAGCGAGATGCGGGTGATGGTGAGCTCGACAGGGAACTCGGTGCCGTTCTGGTGTCGGCCGGTCAGCTCGAGCCGCCGGTCGAGGATGACTGGGTGGTGGGTCTGAAGGAAGCGGGCCAGGCCCTTCCGGTGCGCTTCGCGGAGTGAGGGTGGGACGATGGTGTCGGCCATCTCGGTGCCGATGACCTCGTTGGTCCGGTATCCGAATATCGTCTCGGCGGCGTGGTTCCAGCCGATGATCCGCCCCTGGTGGTCCATCGTCACCACGGCATCGAGCGCGGCTTCGAGCATGGCCCGCAGCCGTGATTCGCTGGCGGCCACTGCCTCCTCAGCGTGTCGTCGTGCGACGTACTGGCCGACCTGGCTGCCGAGCTCACGCATCGTCTCCAGCAGGCGGTCGTCGGGCGGCCGCAGCTCGCGGCTGAAGAACTCCATGATGCCGACGACGCCTCTGGGGCTCAGCAACGGAAACCCGAAGGCCGCATGCAGCCCGGAGCGTTGGACCGCGGCGGCCCGGGGAAAGTTGTCGTCCTGCAGGACGTCGACGATCCACGCCGGCTCGCCCGACTCCAGCACCCGCCCCGGCAGCCCCTCTCCCGGCGAAAGGGTGGTCCGCTCGCTGAGTGCCTCGAACTCGGAGGCTCCCCCTTCGGCATGCCAGGTGCGAACGCAGCGCAGCAGCGGGTCGCCAGCTCCCGTTTCCCACACCGCGCCGAGCTGCCAGCCAAGCGAGCTGCCGATCGCCTCCAGGACGGCCGCATACACCTCGACAGGCCGGTCGGTTTCCGCGAGTATGCGAGCGACGGCGTGCTCAACCCGCTGAAGGTTGCCGGCGTCGGCGAACCGTGTGCCGACTGGACCGGTGCCCACAGATAACGGTGTACGCCGCTTGGGGCGCCACCGCCAGCACTGGATCGAGGTCTTGTGACGGACAGACCGTTGCGCATCGTCGTCGCCGACGACAACGCGCTGTTGCGTGAGGGCATTGCGTCGCTGCTGCAGGACGCTGGCCACCAGGTGGTGGGCCGGTCAGGCGATGCCGATGACCTCCGGGTCAAGGTGCGTTCACTGTCGCCGGACGTCGCGATCGTGGACGTGCGGATGCCGCCGGGCAACGCCGACGACGGGCTGCTCGCAGCTGTCGAGATCAGGCGCTCGCATCCCGGCGTTGCCGTGCTCGTGCTCTCCCAGCACCTCGAGCCCGCCTACATGCTCGAGCTGGTCGGCGACGACGCGTCCGGGGTGGGGTACCTCCTGAAGGACCGGGTCCGCGATATCGGCGAGTTCATCGACTCGGTAGAACGGGTCGCATCCGGCGGCACCGCCTTCGACCCGGAGGTCGTCAAGAGTCTCGTCGGCGGCCGTCGACGTTCGGCTCTCGATGAGCTCACCGACCGCGAACGCTCGGTCCTCGCCCTGGTTGCCGAGGGCCGCTCCAACCGGGCGATCGCCAAGCAGCTTTACCTCAGCTCACGTGCCGTCGAGCGGCACGTGCAGGCCGTCTTCCAGAAGCTGGGGCTGCCCGACAGCGAGGACGACAACCGGCGCGTCCTCGCCGTCCTCGCACTGCTGGGGCACTAACGGGATGTCGGGAAACCGCAGAAACCGCGACGCCGTACCGTCACCGGTTCGGCGGCCCGCACCCTGCCGAGTCTGCCCGCGGGCGGTCAGACTCGAGCCGGCAGACCCCCAGACAGGAAGAACAATGGACCTCGACATCAGCGCCCTCGAAACCAGCTTCGACCACATCGCCCCCCGCGGCGACCAGCTCGTGGACGCCTTCTACTCACGACTCTTCGCCGTGGCCCCCGACGTCAAGCCCCTCTTCGCCGACACCGACCTCAAACGACAGAAGGCCATGCTGCTGGCCGCCCTCATCCTGCTACGCAAGTCACTGCGCGACCTTGACTCGGTCACGCCGACCCTGCGCGACATGGGCGCACGTCACGTCCGGTACGGGGCGCAACCTCAGCACTACCCGGTCGTGGGCGAGGTCCTGATCGCCTCGATGGCCCAGGTCGCCGGCGAGGCATGGACCCCCGAATACCAGCTGGCCTGGACCGAGGCGTTCGCAGTCGTCGCCGGCGTCATGCTCGAGGGCGCCGAATCCGTCGACGCCGCGGCGTAGCCGCCAGAACACCCGGCGTCGACGAGAGACGTGGATCCGATCGCCGCTCCGGCATTCACCCCGCGAAGAACTCAAGACGACACCCACCTCACCAGGAGCTCACCATGACGTTGACGAACTACCCCCTCGACCGCGCGCTGGTCGCGGAACGCCAGCGCAACCTGCTCGCCGACGCCGAGGGCATACGGCGCGCCCGACTGAGCCGCCCGCCCCGACCATCCCGACTCTCGACCCTCAGGTGGAAACTGTCCTCCTGGCTGCCCGACCCTCGACCCGGCGTGGCTGGGAAATAGGCCCCGGGGACTGTCGCCGGCAGACGGAGCGCCCACGGTAGAAGGACCTGCCACGCACGGGTGGGTACGCCCAGCCCGACCCAAAGGGTGGAAGCCCGAACCTGACGCCGACCCTCAGCGGCGGAGGCGAGGTAGCACTGCTGGCGTGCTCGGCGATGAGTGGGCGTGGATTCTGGGGCGGGGAGGTGGTCGACGTCGGCGAAGCTTGGCATCCGCCCGTCAAGGCTTCACCCCTCCGACGCCAGCATGCGAGAGATCAGGTCAATGAACTGACGCCGCTGCGTGGGTGTCAGCGGAGCCAAAACCTGCTCCTGGACATTGTCGATGACGTCGTCGAGTTCACTCAGTTGGTCGACACCCTCCGAGGTGAGGGTGACGATGTTGCGACGCTTGTGGTCTGCGTCCACGGTCCGTACGACGAGCCGACGCGACTCGAGCTCGGTCAGTGCCGTCGTGACATCGCTGCGATCGATTCCGGTCCCACGCCCCAGCTCAGCCTGGCTGGCCGGGCCCCCCTCATCGAGCGCTGCCAACAGGCGATAGTGATAACTGCGAAGGCCGCTGCCGTGTGACTCGAACCCGGCCTTGAGCAGGCCCGACGAGCGGGCGTAGGTCCGACTGATCAGCCAGGTCGGCCGATCCCTTATTCGGGTAGGAGTTCGGCTTGGCGGGTGGTTCGTCTCCACCCGCAGACGCTACCAGGGTTGTTGGTGTGACCAACATTAAGCTATGTTGGTCACACCAACACTACCTCCAGGAGGTCGAGCCATGGACGAACCACCCACCAGCCGGACGCGAACGGATTCTGGTCATCGGCAGAAGCCCCAGCGTGATCCTTGAGGCTGCGGACATCCTGCGAAGCAAGGGCTTCCACGCAGACGCAACAAACCAGTTCGACGAGGTGCTGACGGAGTACGACACCACGAACCTCGATGTCGTCGTCTTCGGTGGCATGGTTCCGCCTAGACGCCAAGCAGTACCTCAAGAGAAGAGATCTCCAAGGTCAACGGCCACGTCACCTTCGTGCAGGGACTCGCCGGAATCCCAGGCCTCATCGCCGCCCAGGTTGAGGGCGTCACGTCGACTGCCGGACGACAACGGCGTGGCATACGACCCGACGAAGAGAACGGTGCAGCTCACCCTGCAGGAACCGGCCCAGGTGGTCGTCGAGGCTTGGTGGGCGACGTCATTCACGCCGCCGGAGCCGACGAGCACCTCGATGCGGGTGATCGACTCTCACTTCGATTCAGGGGAGCACCTCATTCCGCTCCCCGCCGAGGTTCCGCCCGTGGCGTCGTTCGTCACCGTGTCCGTCGGGCCAGCCGTCCATGCGTTCACGGTCGGCGCGATGCCAGAGGCAGTGATGCGCATGGTTCCAACCGGAGACCCGACCCGGCCTCCCGCGCTCCCCCCCGTCCGAGCGGTGGCGACCCACAACACCGACTGACCTGTCGGTCGCCCCAACCGTGCGGACCATGCGCGCCCACCGCGAACTCAATCTCGTGGTGCTCCGCCCGGCTACGGCGCATGTTATGCCCTCGCGCGCCGAAGAAGGCCCGAAGAACGGATGTAGGGCCATGGGTACCGGGTCGACCAATTGATGGCCGATCGCCGTCGAAAGCGGGGCCTCGGCGGGCTCCCTAGGACCGTCAGCAAACCGACGACGCTTATGCCGCCCGCCAGCAAGGGACCCTGGGTGTGGGCTGGCGCGTGACACGCAGATGACGTCCACGATGCGGGCGTGCCCAATTCGCGGTAACCCGCTTGTACGCTTTCCCGCCTGCGCCGCTTGGAGGGGGGCGCCGACGAGGCGTTGCAGCGAGCACAGGGCACCCTCGAAGGGCCGCCCGTCGAGGCATTCGAATTGACAGCGTCTCCAGGGAGCCGTCGCCGGCTGCCGACCCAAACGACCTGGCTGTCTGGGTGCACCTCTCGGGGAGGCCCGACGAGCGGCTCCCCAGTTGGTGCTTCCCCGTACCGGAGCAGGCTGCAGTCAGCGCAGACAGCTTGACCCCGATGTCCGCGATTGGCTTGACGAGATCGTTGAGTCGATCCGAGACGAGTTGAGGCGGGACCACGGGCCGGAGGCGGCGAGTCTCCGCGTCGGCTTCGTCAGCACCAGTCGCGGCGACGCGGGCGCCCCCTCCACCTACCCTCGAAGTTTCGTCACGAGGCTCGGTGAGCCGTTGGACACGGCTGCGGGCGGTTGGGGCGCCTCGCCATCCACGAGATCCTGCTGCGCCCAGCCTTGCAAAACTAGCGTGCGTCCCGTGGCGTGGCTTTACTGAACCGCCCCGGGTCTCGTGCACGGTCCGGGGTGTCCCGGGTTGAGTGTTGCTCCAAACCCGCGGTCGCGGGGGAGCCGATCTCCACCTCGGGATGCGCTCGGGGCCGGCCCACAGGGGACTCGAGGCGTCGGCACTCGTGCGTTACCGAACGCGTATCGGCCCGTTGGCTCAGCTGCGCCGACGTCTGACGAGGCAGCCGCTATCAGCCGCCTTCGAGCGGCGTCGACGACGAGTGAAAGTAGGCCGTAGCGGGTCAGCTTTAGCTCAGTCCCCCGGACCGGGGCCGCCGCGGCAGAGCGGCGCCCGCTGTGCCTTTCGCGACGGACTCTCGCTCCGTCGTCGTTCATACCCCCCACCCCATCGTCTTACTGGTCACAGGCTTGACAGCCCACCGAATCGGCGCCCGGGTGGGGCGGCTGGGCCACGTATAGGCCACAGACCGCAATCTGTCTTCGCGTTTGCGCAGGTCAGCGCGGGCCGCAACCACGGCGGACCCTGCCGAATCCACATACCCCCGCCCTGTATAC
>CAVQLI010000006.1:0-280633 GCA_963713345.1 uncultured Actinomycetota bacterium
CCACCACACCCTTGTTCAGGACGAGCACACGGTCGCAGATGTGCTCGATCACCGACAGGTCGTGGGAGATGAACAGGTATGAGAGGCCGAGGTCGGCCTGCAGATCCTCGAGGAGGTTGAGGACCTGGGCCTGGACCGAGACGTCGAGCGCGCTCACCGCCTCGTCGCAGATGATGAGCTTGGGGCGCAACGCGAGCGCGCGAGCGATGCCGATGCGCTGACGCTGTCCTCCGGAGAACTGGTGCGGGTAGCGCTCCGCGAAGTCGGGGTTCAAGCCGACCCTCTCCATCAGATCCTTGGCCTCGACCGTCCACCGGTTCCGTGGCACGACGCCACCATGCACGCGCCAGCCTTCGGCGATGACGTCGCGAACGGTCAGTCGCGGATTGAGCGAGGCGTACGGGTCTTGGAAGACCATCTGCATGTCGCGTCGCACGCTCTTCAGCTGCCGCGGGGAGAGTCCCGTGACATCCTCTCCCTGGAACCTGATCTCCCCCGCGGTCGCGGCGACGAGGCCGATGATCGTGCGGGCGATCGTCGACTTGCCCGAGCCCGATTCCCCGACGAGGCCGACGGTCTCGCCGGCGTGGATGTCGAAGTTCACATCGGAGACCGCGACCTTCTCTCCGACGGTCCGCTGCAGGATCGACGAACGGATCGGGTAGGCGACTTTGAGATGCGAGACCCTCAGCAGAGGTGTCGAGTCGTCAGTCATGGGCCAGCACCTCCTCTGAGCGATGACACGCAGCGGAGTGCCCGGATGGCCACCCCGCAGGCTCGCGGAGCTGCGGAACGCTGGTCGTGCACTGCTCGGTGGCGAACGGGCAGCGCGGATGGAAGGCACACCCAGGCGGGAGGTCAAGCAGGTTCGGTGGCGAACCGACGATGGGGGTGAGCCGCTGGCCGATCGAGGTGTTGCTGGGGATCGAGCTGAGCAGACCATTCGTGTACGGGTGGGCCGGATGGTCATAGACCTCGCGGGTGACACCGGTCTCGACGATGCGGCCCGCATACATGATCGCCGCCCGGTCGGCGACATCGGCGACAACGCCGAGGTCGTGACTGATGAGGATCATTCCCATGCCCGTCTCGGCCTGAAGGTCCGCGAGAAGGTTCATGACCTGCTTCTGCACGGTCACGTCCAGGGCAGTCGTCGGCTCGTCGCCGATCAGCAGCTCGGGTTCGAGCGCGATGGCCATCGCGATCATGATGCGCTGACGCTGACCGCCGCTGAACTGATGCGGATAGTCGCGAATCCGCGAGTCGGCGTCCTCGATGCCCACACGTTTCAGCAGCTCGAGCGCCTTCGCCCACGCCTCCCGCTTGTGTGTGCCACGGCGACGACGGAACACCTCGGCGATCTGCCAGCCGACCCGGTAGACCGGATTCAGCGAGCTGAGCGGATCCTGGAAGACCATCGCGATCTCGGTTCCGCACAACTCGCGCACCCGGTTGACGGGCTCGGCGACGAGGTCCATTCCGCGATAGAGGATCCGGCCACCGACGATCGAACCCGCAGGCTTTGGCAGCAGCGCCATGATCGCCTGGGCGGTCACCGACTTGCCGGAGCCGGACTCTCCGAGGATGGCGACCGTCTCGCCGGCCCGCACATCGAAGCTCACGCCGTCGAGGGCGCGCACGACGCCCGCCGACGTCGAGAACTCCACCTGCAGATCCTGAACACTGAGCAGAAGGTCCCCCGGATCGGCGTCCGTGATGTCGGTGCTCGCCATCAGGCGCTCCGCAGCCTGGGGTCGAACCGGTCTCGCAGCGCGTCGCCGAGGATGCCCGTGGCCAGGACGAGAATCGCGAGCGCGATCCCGGGCAGAGTCGAGATCCACCACGCGGTCGCGAGATACGCGGTGCCGTTGTGGATCGTGCTGCCGAGGCTCGGGATGCCGAGAGGGACGCCGACACCGAGGAAGGAGAGCGCGGCCTCGAGCAGGACGACGTGGCCGAACTCCACCGTCGCGACGACGAGGATCGGGGCGACGCATCCGGGGAGCAGCGTACGGAAGATGAGGTGGCGGCGGCCGGCCCCCAGGGTCCGAGCCGCTTCGACGTACTCCCGGTTCCGCAGCGTCAGCACCTGGCTGCGCGTGACACGGGCGAAGACCACCCAGCTCGTGATGGAGATCACCACGATGACGTTCCAGAGGCTGGAGCCGAGCACCGAGGCGAGGAGGATCGCCAGGAGGATGGCGGGAAAGGCGAGCTGCACGTCGGCGACACGCATCAGGACGCCATCCATCGCGCCGCCGAACTGACCGGCGAGCAGACCGACGATGACCCCCAGCACTCCGGCCACGAGCAGCGTCGAGGCCCCGACGGTCAGCGACACGCGAGCGCCCATCATCATCTGGGCGAACAGATCCTGGCCCACCTGGTCGGTGCCGAAGACCGCGTACGACCCGTCCGACAGCGTCGACCCCGGGGGCTTCAGCCGGTCGACCAACTCGGTCTGCAGAGGATCGAAGTCGTAGAGAATGGGCACGACGATCGCGCCGACGACGAAGAGACCGATCACCACGAGCGGGACGACGATGCGCACGGTCACCTCGCGACGCGAGCGGCGAGCACGCCGCATCGTCAGCATCGCCTCGGTCTGCGGAGAGGCAGTCACTTCGCGAGCCTCACTCTCGGGTCGAGGTAGCCGTAGAGGAGATCGACGATCAGGTTCACGACCACGAACGCCGCGGCGATGACCACGACGCAGGCCTGAACGACGTTGTAGTCGCGCACGAGGATCGAGTTGACGAGAAGCCGGCCGACGCCGGGGAAGCTGAACACCGTCTCGGTGACCACGGCACCACCGAGCAGCGTTCCGAACTCCAGACCGACAAGCGTGATCACCGGGATCGTCGCGTTGCGCGTGGCGTGGGTGAAGATCACGACTCTCTCCGACAGGCCCTTCGCTCGCGCGGTCGTGATGTACCCCTCGCCCACCACCTCCAGCAACCCGCTGCGCGTCATACGGGTGAGGATCGCGATGAAGGGAAGGGCGACGGTGATGACCGGGAGGATCAGCGCGGCCGGACTGTTGAGTCCGGCGCTCGGAAGCCAGTGCAGCGTCTGCGAGAAGATGAGCATGAGCACCACACCCACCCAGAACCCCGGCAGTGACTGGGTCAGCAGACTCAGCGAGGTCACGGCGAAGTCGCTCGGGTGGTTCACCCGGAGTGCGGCGAGCAGGCCCAGGGGGAAGCTGACGACCAGCGCGAGCGCGCACGCCAGTACCGCCAGCAGGGCGGTGTTCGGCAGCACCTGGGCGACGAGATCCATGGCCGGCACGCCCTGCGTGTAGGAGTTGCCGAAGTCGCCCGTCAGCGCTCCCCGGATGTAGCTGAGGTACTGCACGATGAGCGGTTCGTCGAGTCCCATCTGATGGCGGAGCTCATCGACCTGTTCGGCGGTGGCATCCATACCGGCGATCAGCTGCGCCGGATCGGACGGAACCATCCGCACGATGACGAACACCACGGTCACGACACCCCAGAGCACGAAGACGGCGAGCAGCACCCGCCGAATCGTGTAGCCGAGCACTGTCCACCTCCGGTCGCGCTGAGTTGGTCCGTCGGTGACAGGGGGTCAACGTCGATCCCAGGACATTAGCGTTCATGCACCCTGTCCGATCAGGGCAGGATCTGTCAAGCATCCGAAGAAGCGGCGTGTTTTCAGGGTTGGAGAGCGGATGCTACCGCGGTCGTACAGCTGCGCGAGGACCCTTTGACTTTGTTGTTTCGGTAACGTTAATGTCCCTCAGCAAGCGCCGCGCTGCCGCGGACGCCGAAGACACGCCAAGGAGTCAGCGTTGATCACCACCGGGCAAGCGGATCTCACGGCTGCGTTGCGCGACGCGGTCCGCAGCAGCGATCCGCGGATGTCGAAGTACAACCCCTTGCCGCGGATCCTCACGTTCGACGACTTCAACCACGGCGCCCACGGCTGGGTCGAGCTCGGCGGCAACTACAACGGCCGAGGCGACCTCGACTCGATGGACGAGCACTTCCGCGACTTCCGCCCTCCGCAGCTGTCGAACCAGAACTTCTTCGACGTCGGCACCCATGGCGGAATGACCGGCACCTACTCGCTGAAGCTGGCCACGCGGAAGGCCCCGGGGCACACGGCGACGGCCATCCGACGTCTCACCATGAGCGGCCGCGGACTGCTGCAGATCGAGGCCTACCTCGCATGGAAGGTCGAGGCCAACCTCGGCGGCGGTGACGAGGTGAATCACTACGGAGACATCTCCTGGGACGCGAACTCCCACCCGTCCGAGGCCCAGTTCGGTGCGTTCACGGTGGCTACCGACCTCAGCCACGACGGAATCCGGTACCACAACGTCATGCGGTTCCAGAACGCAGACTGGGATGGGCACATCATCCAGAGATGGATGTATCCCGTCGTCGCCGAGCCGACGCCGCACGAGCGTTTCGAGGGCAAACACGACTACAGCCGGTACACCGACTTCACCGCACCCGACCCGGACGACTGGCGCTTCCTGAGCGATGAGCGCCAGGAGGCATGCTTCAACGAAGTGCCCACCAAGGTGAACTGGCACTATCTGAGGTTCCTCATCGACACGTCGACTCGCTCGAACGTGGAACTCCAGTTCAACAACGACGTCCACGACCTTCGCGACGTTCCGGTTCCTCCGTACGCGAAGAAGTACGAGTCTTTGGAGAGCCTTCTCAACTTCTACTTCTCGGTGCGCACACTCGGACCTCATCGGAACTCTCTGTTCCTCGACTCCGTCGTCATCTCGGCAGATTGGTGAGTGCAGGAATGCGTCAGTCGCAGAGTGCGGTGATGGAGCGCGGCTTCGAGCTCGAGCGCGTCCACGAGACCGAGCCGTTCGAAGTGGCGTGGGCCGGTGAGGCACGTTGGTATGTCCAGTTCCTCCGCCCGGCTCCAGGGAGCGAAGTGGAGTTTCGTGTCCAGATCTCACCCGACGGCATCAACTGGATCGATCATGAGGGACACGCTCCGCTGGTGTCCGAGGCGGTCGGGCTCCTCTCCATCCCGGTCGAGCGCTTCGGACATTGGCTGAGGCTGCGCACCGCGCAGGCGTCGGGGACCGACGCTCCGATGCTGCGCATCTACCTCGAGCTCAAGGAGTAGTCAGGCACGGCAATGGTGAGGAAACCGGGCACCCTTCGACGTCGCACGCTGCAGGACGTCGCCGACACGGTCGGGCTCTCCGTGAACACGATCTCGCGTGCGCTCAACGACATGCCCGGGGTCAACGCGACGACGAGGGCGCGCATCAAGGCGGAGGCGGAGCGGATCGGCTACGTCCCCAACGCGCACGCGCGTTCGCTCGTGCTCGGTTCGCGCAAGTCGATCGGCGTCATCGTTACCGACCTGGCCAACCCGTTCTTCAACGACCTCGTCAGCGAGATCGAAGAGCAGGCGATCAGTGCCGGGTACACCCTTCTGCTCCTGCTGTCCGACGAGGACCCCGAGCGTGAGCGCGCTGCGGTAGAGACCGCTCTTCGTTCCGGCGTCGACGGAATCATCGGTGTTCCGGTCCAAGGGCGAGGGAACCCATGGACGGCCGTGACCAACGCCGGCATACCGCTCGTGCTCGCCGCTCGAGAGGTTCCCGGACTGGACGTCGACTTCTTCTCGAACGACAACGAGGCCGGCAGGCGCATGACCACCGAGGTCGTCCTGCAGCGCGGCGCCCGGGACATCGTCTTGATCGAAGAAGACCTCCGCATCTCCACGGTCACCCACCGGGTGGCCGGCTTCCGGCAGGCCCTCGAACAGCACGGCATCGCCTTCGACTCACGGAGCACAGTCCTGGTCCCTTCTCGGAGGACCGTCCGCGGCGCCTCGCTCTGGCGCGGTGAGGACGCGTACACCGTGGCGCGCGACCTGCTCGACGGGGGCCGAGTTCCCGAGGCCTTCGTCGTCGGTAACGACTACTTCGCCCTCGGGCTCTACGCCGCACTTCGAGAGCGGGGTATCCGGATTCCTGAGGACGTGCTCGTCATCGGTTGGGGCGACTACCCGTTCTCACGCTTCCTCGACCCGCCGCTCTCGACGCTGCGCCTGCCCTCAGTGGAAGTGGCCCGCAAGGCGTCAACCCGTCTCCTCGCGTTGCTGGACGGCGGCGTCGAGCTCGAGCCCGTCATCGACTACATCCAGCCGGAGCTCGTCCTGCGCGCCTCGACCAATCGCTGAACATGAGAGGGGATGCGTAGCCATGTCCAACTACGCGGCAGTCATGCCGGAAGTCGGTCGCATCGAGATCACGGAGGTCGACGAGCCGACGCCGGGGCCACGGGACGCCATCGTGCGGATCGAGGCAGTAGGCGTCTGCGGCTCCGACACCGCGTACTACACGGTCGGCTACATCGGTGACTACGTCGTCGACGGGCCCATCATCCTGGGACACGAGTGCGCCGGCGAGGTCATCGCCGTCGGTCCGGAGGTGACCCGCGTGCGGCCGGGTGATCGGGTGGCGATCGAACCTGGCAAGCCCTGCCGAGACTGCTCGGAGTGCATGGCGGGTCGCTACCACCTCTGTCCGTCGCTCGTCTTCCTCGCAACACCGCCGTACGACGGGTCGCTCGTTCAACGGATGGCGATCGATGAGCGTCAGCTCTTCCCGATGCCGAGCGACATGTCGTATGAGGAGGGCGCGCTCTGTGAGCCTCTGTCGGTCGGGATCTGGGCATGTCACAGGGCGCACCTCGAGCCCGGCGACCGGGTACTGGTCACGGGCGCCGGCCCCGTCGGACTGCTCGCCGCGCAGGTCGCGCGCGCCTTCGGTGCGGCCTCGGTCACGGTCGCGGACGTGGCCCCGTTCCGCCTCGACATGGCTCGAAGCCTCGGTTTCGAGACCGAGGTGGCCGGCGAGGGGACGAGCCGCGACGTCGACGTGCTGCTCGAGTGCTCCGGCGCGCCGACGGCGCTCGCTGACGGCCTGTGGCGGTTACGGACGAACGGCCGCGCTGCCATGGTGGGCATGCCGAAGCAGGACGTCACGCTCGCTCTCTCGCGGCTCAACGTCAACGAGCTCACCATCGGCCTCGTCAATCGCTACGCGCATACCTGGCCGACGGCGATCGATCTCGTGGCGAGCGGGCGGGTGGACGTCACGTCCCTCGTCACGCACCGATTCCCTCTCGACGGAACCGCCGATGCCCTCATGCTCGCCAAGCACGTCCCCGACTCGGTCAAGGCGGTCATCACGCCCCAGCAGCGTTCGTCGTAGCGGCTGGGAGAAGACGCCTGGATCATCGTGACGCGCAGAGAGCCGAGATCGCACCATGACTGGTAGCACCCTCGCCGCAGAGACCTACGCCGAGCCGGGACGAGAGCTTCCGGTCATCGCGGAGGTGGACGTTCTCGTCGTCGGCGGTGGGCCGGCCGGCGTCGGTGCCGCCGTGGGTGCTGCCCGCACCGGCGCATCCGTGTTCCTCGTGGAGGAGATGGGAGCCTTCGGCGGAATGTGGACCCAGGGCCTGGTCATCACCCTCGCCGGCTACAACTCCTGGTTGCAACCGCATCGGGTACGCGTCGTGGACGGTGTCGGCGGCGACTGGCTGCGCCGCGCGACCCTCATCGGTGGGGCCGTGGACCACGACGGCTGGGTGCTCAGCACCGACCCGGAGAAGATGAAGCTCGTTGCCGACCAGATGCTCGAAGAGGCGGGCGTCGACTTCCTGCTGCACGCGCTCGCGACCTATCCGATCGTCGTCGGCGGCGCGGTTCGTGGCTGCATCGTCGAGACTCGCGAGGGCCGGCAGGCGATCCGCGCGAAGGTCACCGTCGACGCGACCGGGAACGGCGACGTCATCGCTCGCGCCGGCGCGGACTGGGTGCAGGGCGACACTCTGCAGCCGATGACCCTCCCGATGTACATCTCGAACGTTCGCACGGTCCCTGACGTCGATGCCGCACAGCCGGCCAGGATCCGTACCGGCCCCGATCCCGGCCCGCTCGACGAGGCGGGCATGGACGACTCCAATGCCGGGCGGCAGGACGTGATCATCAACCGACCGGCGATGCGGGACGCCAGAGCTCGCGGCGAGCTGCCGGCCTTCGGTGGACCGTGGTTCGGCGGCCTGGAGAAGGACGTGGTCTGGGTGAACGCGGTGCGGATCATCGGCGATGCCACGAACAACCGGGATGTCACCCGCGCCGAGGTGCAAGGACGTCGAGAGGCTCACGCACTGTTCGCATACCTCCGTGATCACGTCGAAGGATTCGAGGTTGCGCGGCTCCAGCAGACCGCGCCGACCATCGGAATCCGCGAAACTCGACGGTTGCTCGGCGTCACGACGCTCGTCGGCGACGACATCCGACATGCCGTGCAACCGTCGGACTCGATCGCACTCGGTGCATGGCCGATCGATGTACATCCGGCTGACGGTTTCGTCGGCTCTCACGTCATGTATGTGCCCCAGCCCTACGGAATCCCGTATCGAGCACTGCTGCCGACGACCACCGATGGGCTGATCGCAGCCGGACGGTGCATATCGGTAGATCGAGAAGCGCTCGGTTCGGTCCGCGTCGGTGCAACCTGCACAGCGACCGGCCACGCGGCCGGCACAGCCGCCGCTCTGAGCGCCCTAGGGGGCATCCAGCCGCGAGACGTCGGGATCGCCGACCTCCAGTCCCGACTGCGCTCGCAGGGTGCGCTCGTGTCCACCGCCGACCTCGAGCATGGCCCCGTTCACTCGCAGTAGGACTGGCGGCGCGACGCCATATTCGGTTGTCCGGCGGTAGGTGGCCTGCGACGCTCTCGCCATGTCCACCAGCACCGCCGACCTGCTCTTCGGGCGGTTCGCAGCCACCGCCACCGCCGTAGCGGAGGCGCGTCCACAGGTGGATTCCGCGATGATCCGGGAGATCTTCGACGACGCCGCGACGATGCTGCACAACGGACTCGCCCTGGACCACCTGGACGACCACGACGCCCAGATCGTCGTCTCGCAGCTGTGCGTGGCCCTCACCGATGCGGACCCGACGACCGCGCTCATGACCCGGTTCTACGCCGCCACCGAGGAGCCGGAGAACCTGCACGACCCCATCGGGGTGGCTCTGGCCTATGAGAACGTCCTGGGGATCCTCCAGCTGTGACGCTCACCCGGTGGTGAGCAGCACCAGCCGCCGGCCGCCGCGACCTGGGTTCTCCCCGACGTGTCGGCGGTACTGGACCTTCTGACCGTCAAACGTCTGGTCGGGGTGACAGGATTTGAACCTGCGGCCTCTTCGTCCCGAACGAAGCGCGCTACCAAGCTGCGCCACACCCCGTGGCTGACCGCCCCTGTTCCGACCTGGCGAACCGGCTCGAGGCAGCGAAGAGTGAGGATAGCCGAGCGGAGCCGACCGGCTGAAATCGGTTCGCCGCGGGGACCGGCCCGCGGCCGACCTCAGGGCGCCGGAACCAGGGTCAGCAGCGTCGCCTCCGGCCGGCAGGCGAAGCGCACCGGCGCATACGGAGAGGTTCCGAGGCCGGCCGAGACCTCGAGCCATGCGGCGTCCGCTGGGGGCGGCGAGCCCAGCGAGCGTCCGGCACCGGGCCACCACCGGGACAGCCCCTTGGCGCGGCCGCGGTCGAGGTCGCAGTTGGTCACCAGCGCGCCGTACCAGGGGACGCAGAGCTGGCCGCCGTGCGTGTGACCGGCGATGACGAGCTCGGCGCCGTCGCGGGTCATGGCGTCGAGGATGCGCTGGTAGGGCGCGTGGGTGACGCCCACGCGCAGCTCCGCCTCCGGTGAGAACGGCCCCTCGACCAGGCCGTAGCGGTCGTACTTCAGATGCGGGTCGTCGACCCCGACGAACTCGACCGGCGACCCAGCGAGCGCGAGCGTCGCGCGCGTGTTGGTCAGGTCGGTCCAGCCGAGGTCGAGCATCCCCTTGACGAGGTCCTCGGTCGGCAGCCGAGGCGACCGTGACGGCGCCGGCGGTCGGGGCGGCAGCAGGTAGAGGAACGGGTTCTTCGGCTGGGGCACGAAGTAGTCGTTCGACCCCATGACGAACACGCCGGGCACGCCCTCGAAGGCCGAGAACGCCTCCAGCGCGACCGGGATGGCGTCCGGGTGCGAGATGTTGTCGCCGGTGTTGACGACGAGGTCGGGCCGCAGGTCGGCCAGGGCGGCCACCCACGCGGCCTTGCGGCGCTGTCCGGGCATCAGGTGCAGGTCGCTGACGTGGACCACCCGCAGCGGCCGGTGGCCGGCCGGGAGCACCGGCACCGTGACCCGTCGCAGCGCATACGCGTTGCGCTCCACGAGGGACGCGTAGGCGAGCCCGACGGCCCCTACCGCACCGACGACGGACGCAGCGCGAGCGACGGGATGCATACGTCGATCCTCGCATGAGCCCGCGGAGCGACCGTCCCCGCGACGCCTGAGAGACTCACGGGATGAGCCGCCTCAAGGACACCCTGCGCTCCGACCTCACCGACGCGATCCGCGGCCGCGACTCGGTGCGAGCGGGCACCCTGCGGATGGTCCTGACGTCGGTGACCACCGAGGAGGTCGCCGGCACCGAGGCGCGCGAGCTGAGCGACGACGACGTCCTCAAGGTCATCGCCAAGGAGGCCAAGAAGCGGCGCGAGGCGTCGACCGCCTACGCCGGCGCCGGGCGGCCCGAGCTGGCCGCCAAGGAGGACGCGGAGCTCGCGATCATCGAGACCTACCTGCCGGCGCAGCTGGCCGACGAGGAGATCGAGGCGCTCGTCGCGGAGGCGGTCGCCGAGACCGGAGCGACGGGTATGCCGCAGATGGGCCAGGTCATGAAGGCCGTCCAGCCGCGCGTGGCCGGACGCGCCGACGGCGGCCGGGTGGCCGCCGTCGTCCGGAAGGTGCTGGCCGGCTGACGAGCAGCCGACCCGGAGCTAGCCGGGTCCGCCCCCGCCGTTCCCGTTCCCGTTGCCGTTCCCGTTGCCGTTCCCCTCGTTGCCGACACCGGCCGGCGGCGGGGTGGCCGGCTGTGGCTGTGGCTGCGGTTGTGGCTGTGGTTGTGGTTGTGGTTGTGGGGCTGGACCCGCTGAGATGTACAGCGTGATCTGACTGCCGCGGTTGGCCGTGCCCTGTGGGTTCGTGTAGGCGACGAGGCCTGGTCGGTAGTTCGAGTTGACGCGGCGACCCACCGTGACGGTGAAGCCCTGGGCCTGCAGCGCGTTCGTCGCGTTGGCGACGGTCTGACCGGCGACCGAGCCGAAGTCGACCTTGTCCCCGTTGGAGACCTTGTCCGACGGAGCCGGGAAGCCGACGTTGGGCTGCCCGGCGAGGGCGTAGTCCATGATCGCCTTCCACGTCGGGGCGGCGATGCTCGCGCCGAAGACGGTCTTGTAGGGACCACCCGGCAGTGCGATGTTGTCCAGGGCCTGGCTGTTGCCGAGCGGCGTACCCACCCAGACGGCCGTGGTCAGCTGCGGGGTGTAGCCGACGAACCAGGTCTCGTTGTTCTTGTCCGTCGTTCCGGTCTTGCCGGCCGCGATCCGGCCGCCGGCCAGGGCGCTCTTGGCACCCGTGCCGTTGCCGGTGAGGACCGAGGTCATGATGCTGGCGACGCCGTGTGAGACCTCGGGGTCGACGACCTGCTTGCAGTTCTTCGTGCCCGGCTTGTCGAACGGCAGCTCCTTGCCGTCGGGGCCGGTGATGCTCTGGACCGGGATCGGCGTGCAGTGGACGCCGTTGTTGGCCAGCGACCCGTAGGCGCTCGCGACGGTCATCGGCGAGACCTCCTGGGTCCCGAGGATGATGCCCGAGGGGCCGACCTTGGAGATCGGGTTGCCGTCGGCCCGGTGCAGGCCCATCCGGGTCTCCGTCGCCTGCACGTCGCAGACCCCGACCTGGCTGGCGAGCGCGATGAACGCGGTGTTGATCGACCGGGCCGTCGCCTGGGTGATCGTCATCTGCCCGCCGGCGGTCTCGTCGTTGCGGACGTTCCACGCCGGTGCGCCCTTCGGGACGCCGCACGGATCCGGCATGTCGGCGTTCGTATAGGACGCCGCCTGGCTCGGGCTGGCCTGCTTGGCGTTGACCGTCGTGTTGATCGGGAGGCCCTTCTCCAGGGCGGTGACGAGCGTGAACGCCTTCTCCGTCGACCCGAACTGGAACCCGCCGGAGCCGCCGTACTTGGTGTCGACACCCCAGTTGACGACGGTCTCGCCGAAGTTCTTGGAGTTGAGGATGTACTTGGTGTTCTGGCCCATCCCCCTCACCGCTCCGGTGGTGGGGTCGAGCGTCACCGCGGCGGCGCCGATCGTGTAGGAGTTCCCCTGCGGGACCCGTTTGAGGACCTCGTCGCGGGCGTGCGCGGCGATGTCGGGGTCGATCGTCGTCTGGATGGTCAGACCGCCGCCGAAGATCTTGGCCTTGCGCTCGTCGACCGTCTTGCCGAGGGCCTGCTCCAGCGACGGGTCGAGCTCGAGCCACTTGATGACGTAGTCGCAGAAGTATGCGTAGACGTCGCCGGACGCCTGGCAGGCGGTCGGGGCCGACGTCACCTTGAGCATGTCGGCCAGCTTGACCGCCTTGGCGTCGGTCACCTCCTTGTCGGTGATGAGGCCGAGCTCGTGCATCCGGTCGAGGACGACGTTGCGTCGCGCGATGGCGCGTTCCGGGTTGTTCACCGGGTCCGTCGTGCCGGGGTTCTGGGCCAGCCCGGCGATGAGGGCCGCCTCGGTGAGGTTGAGGTCCTTGGCGTCCTTGTTGAAGTAGTGCTTCGCGGCCGCCTGAACGCCGTAGGCCTGGTCGCCGTAGTAGACGATGTTGAGGTAGCCCTGAAGGATCTGGTCCTTCGTCTGCTCCTTCTCGAGCTGGATCGAGTACTTCAGCTCCTGGAGCTTGCGGGTGACGCCGGCCAGACCCCGCTGGGTGACCGCGGCCTGTGCGGCCTGTGTGTCGCCGGCCTTGAGGGCCGTGTCCAGCAGGGTCAGCTTGACGTACTGCTGCGTCAGCGTGGACCCACCCGAGGTGTTGACGGCCCCGGACGCGTTGGAGACCAGCGCGCGGACGACACCACGCACGTCGACGCCGCCGTGCTCGAAGAACCGGCTGTCCTCGATGGCGATCTGCGCCTTCTGCATGACCGGCGCGACCTGGTCCAGCGGGACGATGATCCGGTTCTCGTCGTGCGGGGTGGCGATGACGTTGCCCTTGGCGTCGAGGATCTTCGACTGCTGTGACAACGCGGCCGCGGTGAACTCGCTGGGCAGCGCGTCGAACATGTCGACACCCGTCCGGGTGACCGCTCCCGCGGCCCCGACGGTCGGCATGATCAGCCCGGCACCGAGCAGGCCCATGACGACAGCGGCACCGACGAACGCTCCCAGCAGGGGGATGATGCTCGCGATGTTGGTCGTGCGGCCGGCCTTCACGCGACCAAGGCTAACCCGACCACGGGTCCGGAACGGGCATCGTCGGGCTGCTGAGACACCCTAGGCTGCGGCCTGAGCGCCTCGTGTGCGGGGTCTGTGCGTCTCTGGTGGCCCTTCGTAGCCGATTCGCCGCCGCCCGTTCACCCCAATGGGCCATGTCTAGCCCGTCCGGACTAGTCCAATCGGCGCCGACAAACCATCCGCGCGGGCGATGGTTGCACAACGCTGCCGTTCCTAGTGTCGGTTTCGGCACTTTCGGACGTGTATCACCGGCTTCCGACTCGTGTCCTGGATCAATACACGGGGTAAGCGGGAGCGGGAACACAGTGACCATCATCGAAAGCAGGCCGACCGGGGACACCGGTAGCGCCAAGACGCGTACAGCCGGGGGGCTGCAGGCGGACTGGGCGGGCCAGGGACGTTGCGTGAGCAACGACCCTGACGCCCTCTTCGTGCGCGGGGCCGCGCAGCAGAACGCCAAGATCGTCTGTCAGAAGTGCCCGGTCATCGCCGAGTGCCTGGCCGACGCCCTCGACAACCGGACCGAGTTCGGCGTCTGGGGAGGCATGACCGAACGCGAGCGGCGCGCCATGCTGCGCCGCCACCCCAATGTGAACTCGTGGTGGAGCCTGTTCCAGACGGCTCGGATCGACCAGGTCCAGGTCTCCACCGCGTCCTAGCGGTTCGGTAGCGGCCGCCTATCCGGCGGCGAGCGCTTCGCCGACCCGCCGGAGGCCGTCGACGTCGTGCACGTCCTCGGCGAGGGCTGGTACCTCGACGACCGGGGTGCTGGGGTGGCCGACCGAGAACCGGCGGGCCAGCTTGCGCTGCCGGTCGGCGGCACCGGCGATGTCGGCGTGCAGGGCCAGCAGGCCCGCGCTGAGATGGTCGCCGTCGTCGGTGCGATCCTCGGCGGCGGCTCGGGCGCGCGCCGCACCGAGTCCGGGGGCCTGCACCTGCTGTACGCGGTTGAGCACGAGGCCGGTCAACGGCATCCGCTCGGTCTCGAGCCGCGCGATGAAGTAGGAGGCCTCACGAAGGGCGTCCCGCTCGGGCGCGGCGACGACGAGGAAGGCCGTCGAGCGCTGGGCCAGCAACGCATACGTCTGGTCCGCACGCTGCCGGAACCCGCCGAACATGGTGTCGAGCGCGCCGACGAAGGTCTGGACGTCGCGGAGCATCTCGCCGCCGAGGACCCGGGACAGGGTCGACGAGACCAGGCCGATGCCGACGTTGAAGACGCGCAACCCGGCCCGGCCGCCGGCCTTCGCGGGCGCTGAGATGAGCCGGATGAACCGGCCGTCGAGGAACGAGCCCAGCCGCTTCGGGGCGTCGAGGAAGTCCAGCGCCGACCGCGACGGTGGCGTGTCGACGACGATGAGGTCCCACCGCGGGCCGCCGCCGCCGCCGTTCGCCCGGACCTCCTGGTGGAGCTGGCCGAGCTTCTCCATGGCCATGTACTCCTGCGTGCCCGCGAACGAGCTGGAGACGGCCTGGTAGAAGGGGTTCGCGAGGATCTGGTCGGCCTTCTCCGGGGTCGAGTGCGCGACGACGACCTCGTCGAAGGTCCGCTTCATGTCGAGCATCATCGCGTCGAGCGAGCCGCCGGCCGTCGTGTCGATGTGCTCGACCGGGCGGGGAGTGTTGTCCAGCTCGGTGAGGCCCATCGACTGGGCGAGGCGCCGGGCCGGGTCGATGGTGAGGACGACGACCTTGCGCCCCTGCTCCGCCGCGCGTAGTCCGAGAGCAGCCGCCGTGGTGGTCTTGCCGACCCCGCCCGAGCCACAGCACACGACGATGTCGGTATGCCGGTCGGCCAGCAGCGCGTCGACGTCGAGTCGCGGGGCTCGTGGGGTGGCCCGCGTGCTCATCCCGTCACCTCGCCGGTCCAGCCGCGCTCGGTGAGCAGGTCGGCGAACTCGCGGACGGTCGACGAGTCGACACCGTCCGGGTTGACCGGCAGCCGGAACATCGGCCGCTCGAGCTGGTCCAGCAGCGCGAGCTGCTCGGTCTCCTGGGCCACCCGGAGCGCGTGGTCGTGCGCCTCGGCGAGCAACCCGTCGACGAGGGCGTCGGTCACCCGCAGCCCGGCCGCTTCCAGGCCGGCCCGGACCTTGGGCCGGCTGATCGTGCCCTTCGCCGCCGAGGCCAGCTCCCGGGGCCGCAGCAGCGGATCCCGGACCTGGTTGATGACGACGTCCCCGATCGGCAGCCGAGCGGCGCGCAGGTCGGCCACCGCGTCGACCGTCTCCTGGACCGGCATCTCCTCCAGCAGGGTGACGACGTGGACGGCGGTCTGCGGCGAGGTGAGCATCTGGGTGATCGAGTCGGCCTGGGACCGGATCGGGCCCACCTTGGCCAGGTCGGCGACCTCCTCGTTCACCGACAGGAACCGCACGACGCGGCCGGTCGGCGGGGCGTCGAGGACGATCGCGTCGTACGCCGGGGTGGTGTCGTGGCGCGAGTGGTGGCCGGCCGCGCGCCGGCGGTTCGCCTCGTAGACCTTGCCGATGAGGAGCACGTCGCGCACGCCGGGGGCGATCGTCGTCGCGAAGTCGACCGCGCCGAACCGCTCCAGCACCCCGCCCGCCCGGCCGAGCTTGTAGAAGATCTGGAGGTACTCGATGAGGGCGGCCTTGGCGTCGACCGACAGGCCCCAGACCTCGCCGCCGCCCGCGGCTCCGGCGATCCGGATCTCCTCGGTGGCCAGCGGCGGCACGTCGAAGGTCTGGCTGATGCCCTGCCGGCCCTCGACCTCGACGAGCAGGACCCGGTGACCGCCGGACGCGAGCGCCATGGCCATCGCCGCGGCGACGGTCGTCTTTCCGGTACCACCCTTGCCGGTCACGATGTGCAGCCGCACGCCGGACGTGGTGCGCGCGGACATGCGGGTGACCCTACGACCCGGCCAGCCGGGCCACCGCATCGAGGACCACCCGGAAGGCGGGCTCAGCCGGGTCGATGACCTCCATGTGGCCGACCTCGGGCAGCCGGAGCAGCTCCCGCCGGGCGTTCGGCCCCTGCCGCTTCAGGTAGCTCATCGAGACCTCGGGCGGGACAGTGTCGTCGGCGTCGCCGTGAACGAGCACCACCGGGGTGAGCGCGGGGTGGGCGGCGGGGTCGGCGGCGGTCCAGGCAGCCGCGTCGGCGTCACCCATGAACCGCGCCGCCGCTCCGTCGCCCAGCCCGAGGTCCCGCGTCAACCCGAGGTCGACGCAGCCGGCCAGGGCGACCACACCCGCCAGCGATCGCGCCTCGGGGCGCGTCGCCGCGAGCGCGACGAGGTGTCCGCCGGCCGAGTGGCCCACGAGGACGCAACGGTCGGGGAGGGCCGGGTCGGCGAGCACGGCGTCGACCGCCGCCGCGACGTCGGCGAACGTCGCCGGCCAGCCGCCCCCGCGCATACCGGTCCGTCGGTACTCGACCACCGCGACGTGGTGACCCGCGTCCGCGAAGGCCTGGGCCTGCGGGGCGGCGTGGGCGCGGTCCCACTCGGGCTTCCAGAAGCCGCCGTGGACGACGACCACCGTCGTGCCCGTGGGGTCGGCGAGTCCGGTCGCCGGCAGGCGCACGTCGTAGACCTGGTCGGGGTCGATCCCGTATGCGGTGGTGCGGCTCGGAGGCGCGACGTCGGGCATGAGGGGACCCTGCCATGGGTACGGTGCGTCCGTGGCGGTCACCTGGCTCACGGCGTTCCTCGACACCGCGGCTCCGCAGGCGGTGGCGACCGAGGCCTACTGGGTGGCAGTCACCGGATGGCCCCTGTCGGCACGGCGGGGGGACAACCGGGAGTTCGCGAGCCTGGAGCCGCCGGACGGGGACGGCCCGGTACGGGTCCAGGTCGTCGGTACGCAACCGCCCGGAGGGATGCACCTCGACGTCCACACCGACGACGTGGGCCGGCAGGTCGAGCAGGCGCGGGGACTCGGGGTGGAGATGCGCGATACCGGGCTGGGCTACGCCGTCGGCCGGTCACCCGGCGGTCTTGTCTTCTGCATCGTCCCGCACGCCAGCGGGCGGCGACCCGGGCCGGTCGGCTGGCCGGGTGGCGCGAGCCTCGTCGACCAGGTCTGCCTGGACATCCCGCCCGCGTCGTTCGACCGGGAGGCGGAGTTCTGGTCGGGGCTGACCGCGTGGCCGCACGTCCGAGGCGGTTCGCCGCAGTTCGACCGGATCCTGCCGCCACCGGGGCAGCCCCTCCGGGTGCTGTTGCAACGCACCGACGACGAGGACGGCCCGGTGCGGATGCACCTCGACCTCGCCAGCGACGACCGCGAGGCCGAGGTCGCGCGGCACGTCGAGCTGGGCGGACGGGTGGTTCGGAGCACCGAGAACTGGACCACCCTGCTCGACCCGAGCGGCCGCGCCTACTGCGTCACGCGGCGCAGCCCCGTGTCGGGCACGCTGCCCTGAGCGGGCTGCGGGCCGGGGGCATCGGTCAGGCCGGTTGGGCCGATGCGGCGTCGATCTCCTTGCCCATGCTGCGGGCCATGAACGCGGCGATGACGAGCACGATGCCCCAGATGATCGCGAGGATGGCGATCCAGATGACGATGGACAGCACGCCGACGCCCGGACGGGCCACGAACAGGATCCCGATGAGCAAGGACAGGGCCGCAGCCACGAGCAGCATCCAACGCGGGCGGGTGCGCGTGCTCGAGAAGGCCCCGAACGCCTGGAAGATCGCTCCGATGATGAACCAGACGCCGAGGATCCAGGTGAGGACGACCGCCACGTCGAAGGGGTGCACCACCGCGAGCAGGCCGGCGAGGATCGAGACGGCGCCGAAGACGATGAGCCAGCCCCTGCCGCGGGCGTCCTTGGTGAACGCCCCGGCGATGTAGACGACTCCGGCGATGAGCGCCCAGCATCCCCACAGCACCGTGAACGCGACGGCGGTGACATCCGGCCAGACGATCGCCATGACGCCGAAGACGATGGCGACGATCCCCAGGACGAGGAGCATCACCCAGTTGCGGTCCAGCCAGTTCTTCTCCACGGGATGATCGTGGCAGTACCAGGGCCGTAACGGCTCGTACTCCGGTGGAAACGGCCGCGTGTCGTGGCGCCGATGCGCCCCCTACAGTGACGACATGACGAAGTGGGAGTACGCCACGGTTCCGCTGATGATCCACGCGACCAAGCAGATCCTCGACAACTGGGGCGAGGACGGGTGGGAGCTCGTCCAGGTGGTCACCGGCCCGGACGGCAACGGTCTCGTGGCCTACCTCAAGCGACCGAAGGGCTGAGGCCCGCGCGATGAGTGCTGTCGAAGACCGGCTGGCCGAACTGGGGCTCAGCGTTCCGGACGTCGCGACCCCCGCCGGGGCCTACGTCCCCGCCCTCCGCGAGGGCAACCTCGTCTTCACCTCCGGTCAGCTGCCGATGGTGTCCGGCGACCTCTCGCAGACCGGCAAGGTCGGCGACGGTCACGGACTGGTCCCCGCCGACGACGCCAAGGCGCTCGCGCAGCTCTGCGCGCTCAACGCCATCGCCGCGGTCAAGTCGGTGATCGGCGACCTCGACCAGGTCACCCGGGTGGTCAAGGTGGTCGGCTTCGTCGCGTCGGACCCGTCGTTCACGGGTCAGCCCGGTGTCATCAACGGCGCCAGCGAGCTGCTGGGGAAGGCGTTCGGCGACGCCGGCGTCCACGCGCGGTCGGCGGTCGGCGTGGCGGCCCTGCCGCTCGACGCGCCGGTCGAGGTGGAGATCGTCGTCGCCGTCGCCGACTGACCCAGGACGGGTCGGCATGGCGGTTCGCGACTTCGCACCCGGGGTCCTCGGGCCGCAGGCGGCCGAGTGGCTGGCCGGACGACGGAGCGAGCCCGTCGAGCCTCGGTATGCGGCGACGGTGATGCTCGTGCGTGACGGGTCGGGCCGTGGCGGCCAGGACGACGTTGCGGGCGTCGAGGTGTTCATGCTGCGCCGGGTGGCCACCATGGCGTTCGCGCCGCGGACATGGGTGTTCCCCGGAGGCGGCGTGGACCCCCGCGACGACGCCCACGACCTGCCGTGGGCCGGCCCGCAGCCGCGGGAGTGGGCCGCGCTGATGGGGTGCGAGGAAGGGCTGGCCCGGGCGCTGGTCTGCGCGGCCGTGCGCGAGGTGTTCGAGGAGTGCGGGGTGCTGCTCGCCGGGCCGTCGCCGGAGACGGTGGTCGCCGACCTGCGCGACCCGGAGTGGGACGTCGAGCGCGCCGCGCTGCTCTCCAAGGAGCAGTCGTTCGCCGAGCTGCTCCTGCGTCGCGGACTGGTGCTGCGCTCTGACCTGCTCTCACCGCAGGGCCGTTGGGTGACCCCGGACTTCGAGCCGAGGCGCTACGACACGTTCTTCTTCGCCGCGCTCCTGCCCGAGGGCCAGATCCCGGATGACGACACCTCCGAGGCGGACCACGCCGACTGGACCGACCCGGCCGAGCTGCTCGCCGCATACGAGATGGGCGAGGCGATCCTGCTGCCACCGACCGTGGTGTCGGTCGAGCGCGTCCTGGAGGCAGCGAGCGCGGCCGAGCTCGTCGCGACCGCGAAGCCGTCGCGGGCGGTCGTCCCCCAGATCGTCGAGGTGGCCGGCCAGCCGATGATCCGGGCCGACCTCCCGTAGCCGTTGCCCCTGAAGAGCGGGGAGTGACGTCCGGTCCGGACTCGACTGGCAGTCAGGCGACTCGACTGGCGTCCTGAGGGCAGCCGAGTCACCCGACTGGCAGTCGAGCGGTGTGGCTACGGTGGCCGGATGGGTGACGGCTGGCAGTCCGGAGCGGTGAGCGAACGCGCATACTGCCTGCTCGCGCCGAACCCCGGCCCGATGACCCTCGAGGGCACGAACACGTGGGTCCTGCTCGAACCGGGGTCCACGGAGGCCGTCGTCGTCGACCCGGGACCGCTCCATCTGGAGCACTTGGAGACCGTGCTGCGCTTCGTGGAGTCCCGGGGCGCGCGGGTGGCCCTGACCCTGCTGACCCACCACCACCAGGACCACGCGGAGGCGGCCGAGCACTTCGCCGCGCAGACCGCGGCGCCGGTCCGCGCGATCGGGACGGGGCACGACGACCTGGCCGACGGGGAGACGGTGCGAGGTGGGCGGCCTGGAGGTCACCGTCGTCACCACCCCCGGGCATACCGGCGACTCCGTCTCGTTCCTCCTGCCGGCCGAGTCGGCGCTGCTGACCGGCGACACCGTCCTCGGCCGGGGGACCACGGTGGTGGCGTGGCCGGACGGTGAGCTGGCCGCCTACCTCGCGTCGCTGGAGCGGATCGAGCGTCTGGCGGCGTCCGGGGCGGCGGCGCGGATCCTGCCCGGTCATGGCCCGCTGGTTCCCGACGCGGCGGCCACGGTCCGGTTCTACCTCGACCACCGCGCGGAGCGGCTCGACGAGGTCCGGGCCGCTCTCAGGGCAGGTGACACCGAGCCGCGGCAGGTCGTCGAGCGGGTCTACGCGGACGTCCCGAGGGAGGTCTGGCCGTATGCGGAGCTGAGCGTCCGGGCCCAGCTGGACTACCTGCGGTATCGGTCCCCAGACGGCGGACGTAACGTGAATGAGTGACCCACCACCCTGAGCCCGCCACCATCGGGCAGCTGCGCGCCTCCGGACACGAGCCGCGCACCGTCAAGGCCGAGATCCGCGCGAACCTCGTCCGCCTCCTCCGAGCGGGGGAGAACCCCTTCCCCGGCATCGTCGGGTTCGACGACAGCGTGCTGCCCGACGTCCAGCGGGCGCTGCTCGCCGGACACGACATGGTCCTGCTCGGCGAGCGCGGCCAGGGCAAGACCCGGCTGATGCGGACCATCGGCGGGCTGCTCGACGAGTGGTCGCCGTACATCGCCGGCTGCGAGATCCACGACGAGCCGCTGGCGCCGATCTGCCAGCGCTGCCGGACCCTCGTCGCCGCCTCGGACAACGACGGCGACGACGTGCCGATCGAGTGGCGGCACCGCGACGACCGCTACACCGAGAAGCTCGCGACGCCGGACACCAGCGTCGGCGACCTGGTCGGCGACGTCGACCCGACCAAGGTGGCCGAGGGCCGCACGCTCGGCGACCCCGAGACGATCCACTACGGGCTGCTGCCGCGCGCGCACCGCGGTGTCTTCGCCATCAACGAGCTGCCCGACCTCGCCGAACGCATCCAGGTCGCGCTGTTCAACGTGCTGGAGGAGCGCGACATCCAGGTCCGCGGGTATGCGGTGCGGCTCCCGTTGGACGTCCTGGTGGTCGCCTCGGCGAACCCCGAGGACTACACGAACCGCGGCCGGATCATCACGCCGTTGAAGGACCGCTTCGGGGCCGAGGTCCGGACCCACTACCTCGACGACGTGGACGAGGAGGTCTCGCTCATCTCGCAGGAGGCCGGCCTCGTCGCCGCCGTGCCGGCGCATCTGCTCGAGGTGATCGCCCGGCTGGTCATGGAGCTGCGGACCTCGTCCTCGGTCGACCAGCGCTCGGGCGTCTCGGCCCGGTTCGCCATCGCGGCGGCCGAGGCGACCTCGGCGTCCGCGCTGCGACGCGCGGCGCTGACCGGTGAGGACGACGCGGTCGCACGGATCGGCGACCTCGCCGACGTGCTGCCGACGCTGCGCGGCAAGGTCGAGTTCGAGATGGGCGAGGAGGGCCGCGAGCTCGAGGTCATCGGCCACCTGCTGCGGCTCGCCACGGCGGCCACGTTCCGCGAACGGGTCGCGGGGACGGACCTGTCCGGCGTCACGGCGCACTTCGAGGACGGGTCGGTCGTGGAGACCGGCGACCTCGTGCCCGCCACGACGCTGCTCTCGCAGCTCGGCGCCACTCCAGGTCTCGCGGCGATCCTGGCCCGGCTCGGGGTCGGCGAGGACTCCGTGTCGCCCGGGCAGGTGGCCGCCGCAGTCGAGTTCGTCCTCGAGGGCCTGCACCTCACACGACGGCTGTCCAAGGTCCAGGCCGACGGCCAGACGATCTACGGGAGCTGACGCGTATGCCTGGTGCTGGGTCGGGTTCGAGCGGTCGGCACCGCTCGGGCCGGTACCGCTACGGCTCGTGGGCCGGGGGCGCCGACCCGCTGGCCCCGCCGTTCGACGTGCGCGCGGCGGTGGACGAGATCGGCCGCGACGTCATGGAGGGCTCGTCGCTGCGCGAGGCCATGGAGCGCCTCATGCGGCGTGGCCTCGGCGACCGCGCCGGGCTCGACGAGCTGCGCCGGGAGCTGGCCCGCCGGCGCCGTGAGGTCGAGCGGCGCGGCAACCTGGCCGGAACCCTCGACCAGGTCCGCGAGGAGCTCGACCAGGCCTTGTCCGCGGAGCGGGAGTTCCTGGCCGGCCGCGACGGCGACGACGCCCGGCTCGCCGAGATGTCGCTCGACACGTTGCCGGAGGACACCGCCGGCCAGGTCCGGGAGCTGAACGACTACCAGTGGCGCAGCGCCGAGGGCCAGCAGCACTGGCAGAACGTGCTCGACCTGCTGCGCAAGGAGGTCCTCGATGCGCAGTTCGCGGGGATGAAGGAGGCCCTGTCCGGCCAGAACCCGGCCGCCATGGAGGCGGTCCGGGAGATGATGGCCGACCTCAACGCGTTGCTGGCCAAGCACGCTCGCGGTGAGGACACAACCGAGGACTTCGACCAGTTCATGGAGAAGCACGGCGAGTTCTTCCCGGAGAACCCGAAGGACGTCGACGAGCTCATCGACGCGCTGGCCCGACGTCAGGCCGCCGCCGAGCGGATGATGCGCTCGCTCTCCCGCGAGCAGCGCGAGGAGCTGGCCGGCCTCATGCAGCAGGCCATGCAGGACATGGGCCTCGAGATGGAGATGACCCAGCTGGCCGACTCGCTCCGGTCGCTGCGGCCCGGGATGTTCCGGGGTCGACAGCCGGCCGACATCGACGGCAACGAGTCGCTCGGCATGGGCGACGCGGTCGGCGCCGTGGCCGACCTCGCGGACCTCGAGGCGCTGGAGAACCAGCTGTCCCAGGCGTCCGCCCTCGGGAGCGGGCTGGACGACGTCGACGTCGACACGTTGGAACGGCAGCTGCCGGGGTCGTCGGTCCGGAACTTCGAGGCGCTGCGCGAGCTCGAACGCGAGCTGGAGCGCCAGGGCTACCTTCGGTCCGACTCCGACGGGATGTCGTTGACCCCCAAGGCGCTGCGGCGGTTGGGCGAGACGGCGCTGCGCAGGATCTTCCAGCACCTCGACGCCGACGCCTCCGGCTCGCACGTCGACCCTCGGTCCGGTGGCGCGGACGAGCGCACCGGGGCATACCTGCCGTGGGAGTTCGGCGACGAACGTCCGCTCGACGCGGTGCGGACGGTCCAGAACGCGGTGCTGCGCCGGGCCGGCTCGGGTATGCCTCGCGGCGGTGAGGAGCGCGGCATCCGGCTCGAGGTCGAGGACTTCGAGGTGGCCGAGACGACGCGGCGCACCGGTGCCGCGGTCGCCCTGCTCGTGGACCTCTCGTTCTCGATGATCCAGGAGGGCCGCTGGGGCCCGATGAAGCAGACGGCGCTCGCGCTGTCGCACCTCATCCAGAGCCGGTTCCGCCAGGACGCGCTCCAGATCATCGGGTTCGACCGCACCGCGCGGCCGCTCACGCCGATGCAGCTGGCCGAGGTCGAGCCCGAGTGGATCCAGGGCACCAACCTCCACCACGCCCTGCTCCTCGCCGGCCGCCACGTGCGCCGTCACCCCGAGGCCGAGCCCGTCGTCCTCGTCGTCACCGACGGCGAGCCGACGGCTCACCTGGAGGCGGACGGCCTGCCGGTGTTCCAGTGGCCGACGACCCCCGCCACGGTGCGCGCGACCGTCGGCGAGGTCGACGCGCTGACCCGCTACGGGGTCGCGCTGAACTTCTTCCTCCTCGGCGACGACCCGGGTCTGGCCCGGTTCGTCGACTCGGTCGCGCGGCGCAACGGGGGACGCGTCTTCACCCCCGACGTCGGCCGGCTCGGGGAGTACGTCGTGGCCGACTACCTGCGGGCCCGCTCCGGAGGGCGCCGCTCCGCCTGACGGGGGCATCCCCCAAACCCGCACGTCAGCCCGCCACATACGTGATGCTGCACGTGCGGCCGCACCGGTCGTGAACGCGATTCCTCGGGGATGAGGAAGGCCGGTGTTGTGGTGGTGACCGAGCGCGTCGACGAGACCGATTCCGCGGCCGGAGCGACGGGGGTGCCACGCCGGACGGTGCTCCAGGGCATCGCCGCCGCGGGAGCCGTCGCCGGCACCGGGGCCCTGTGGGCCTCGCCCGCTGCGGCGGCCCCCGCTGCGCCGGGCGGAACCGCCGACTGGGCGGCCTTCGACCGTTCGGTCGGATCGGCGTTCGACCGGATGAAGCTGGTCGGCGCGGCGGTGGCGGTGGTCAGCGGCGACCGGGTACTGCACACCCTGACCATCGGCTCCCGTCAGCTGAGCCCACGACGACCGGTCACTGAGAACACCGGCTTCTTCGTCGCGTCCACCACCAAGCCGATGACGGCGACGATGGTGGCCGGCTACGTCGACGAGGGGAAGCTGGCCTGGGACCAGCCCGTCGTCGACGCCTGGTCGGGGTTCCGCGCACCGACCCCGGAGCTGACCCGCACCCTGCGCGTCCGCGACCTGCTGAACATGTGGTCGGGCATCGGCCGGGACCCCGCCCAGGACTTCCACGTGAACGGCATGACCGCGGCCGACCTCATCCGCGGGATCGTCAACTACCCCGTGCTCGGCCCTCCGCATACCGAGTTCTTCTACAACAACGACGTGTACGCGCTCGGCGGGTACCTGCCCCTTCTCGCGTCCGGTGTTGCCCTCGGCGACCTCGGCGACGCGTACGCGCACACCATGCGCGACCGGCTGTTCGGACCGGCCGGGATGACCCGGGCGGTGGTGGCGAGCGACCCCCGGGGTGTGGTCGACGACTACGCCACCGGGTTCGGGTTCGACCTCAAACCCAAGGCGACCAGGATGGCGTTCGCGTCCAACGGCGGGGCCGCGCCCGCGGGTGCGGTGATCGCGAGCCTCCAGGACATGGCGGCGTTCGCCCGGCTGCAGCTGCGGCAGGGCGTCTCGGTCACCGGCGCCCGCGTCGCCTCGGCGGCGCGGCTGGCGGAGTGCTGGACGGCGCAGTGGAGCCAGACCCTGCCCCCCGGGAACGGGACGGACCTCGTCACCTCGGGCTACGGGCAGGGGTTCAGCGTCGACACCTACCGCGACGGCACCCGGGTGATCTGGCACAACGGCGCGCTGGACGGGTTCACGTCCTACGTCGGGTTCCTGCCGCAGCACGACCTCGGCCTCGTCGTGCTCACCAACATGAACGTCTTCCCGACCGGCACCGCCTTCTACTCCGCCATCCTCAGCCTGCTGCTCGACCAGCGGTTCGGGCTCAACCCGGGCGTCGCCGAGAAGGCGCTCGCCTCGAGCGACACCGGGCTGGCCAACCTCGCCCAGCTCGGGCGGCAGGCCAGACCGGTCGACCCGAGGGTGGTCGAGCCCTTCCTGGGCTACTACGAGCACGACTACTCGCTCGTCCGCGACGGAGGACAGCTGCTGCTGTTGGTCGGCCCGCGACGACTGACGCTGGCCGCGATGCCTGACGGCAGCTACGTGGTGTCGGACGGTCTGCTTCCCGGAAACCGGGTGAACCTCACGCTGGACAAGGACGGCCACCGGCGTCTCGAGTTCGTCGACTTCGAGACCGTCCGACTGCTCAACCCGCCTTCATGAGCGGCCTACTAGGTGGGGAGTTCGGCTGACGAACGGGTGCGTACGCGTGTTCGACACCGTGACCTGAATGTGACTTTTCGGCCGCGCTGTGGTTCGGTGGTCAGCAATGTCTGCGACTCCACCTGACCACTCGACGGGCCGCGGGGCCTCCGGACGCCACCGCGGGACGTCGTTGCCGTTGACCCTTTCCGGGCATTCGCTGCCATGGCGGACGGTCGGCCTGCGGTCCGCCGCCGGACTGGCGCTCGTTGTCGGCGCCGGCGTCGTCACCCTCGGCCCGGCCCGAGTTCCGGACGGCGTGGCCACCCCGGCCGCCGCCCAGATCGGTGTCGCCGACGCTGCCGAGATGGACACGGCCGCTCTCTCGATGCGCCTGTCAGAGCGGGCCAGCCGGTCCGGCCGCGCCGAGCTGCTGCCCACCGGGGCCTTCGGACCGGAAGCGCCGGCCCACCCGCAGACCCGGATCAACCCGGCAGCCGCCGTGCCCGTCCCCGCCCCGCCGCCCGCGCCGGCCGCGGCACCGGCTCCGGCACCCACACCGACCGCCACGGCCACCCCGAAACCGACCGCGACGCCGTCTCCCAAGGCAGCCGCGGCCCCCGCTGGGGTCTCACAGGCCGCCTGCGCCTCCGGTTCCGCCGTCGAGGCCGGCCTCACCAAGGACGCCATCCGCGTCCACCGTGCCGTCTGCGCGCTGTTCGCCGGCGTGACCGGCTGGGGCGGGCGTACCGGTAGCGGTGGCGAGCACAGCAGCGGTCGGGCCCTCGACATCATGATCCCGAACAGCTCGGTAGGACAGGCCATCGCCAACTATGTGCGGGCCAACGCCAAGGCGCTCGGCGTCAGCGAGGTCATCTGGTCCCAGCGCATCTGGACGGTCCAGCGGTCCGGTGAGGGCTGGCGGTCCATGTCGGACCGTGGCTCACCGACCGCGAACCATTACGACCACGTCCACGTGACCGTCTACGGGAGCTCCGGCACCGCCTGAGCGGACAGCGGAGGCTTGCACGCCGCTAGCGAGCCCTAGCGAGCCCGGCGGCGCAGCCGGTCGACGTCGAGCAGCAGCACCGCTCGTGCCTCCAGCTTGAGCCAGCCGCGGCCGGCGAAGTCGGCGAGCGCCTTGTTCACCGTCTCGCGGGACGCGCCGACCAACTGAGCCAGCTCCTCCTGGGTGAGGTCGTGGCTCACCATGACGCCCTCCTCGACCGGGCGGCCGAACCGCTCGGCGAGATCGAGCAGGGCCTTGGCCACGCGCCCCGGCACGTCGGTGAAGACGAGGTCCGCGAGGTGCTCGTTGGTCCGGCGGAGCCGCTGCGCGAGCGCCGCGAGGAGGGCCTTGGCCACCTCGGGCCGCCCGGTCAGCAGGCCCGTGAGGGAGTCGTTGCCGAGTCCCAGCAGCTGCGTCTCGGCGACCGCCGTGGCCGTCATGGTCCGGGGCCCCGGGTCGAACAGGCTCAGCTCGCCGAACATCTCGCCGGGCCCGAGGATCGCGACGAGGTTCTCGCGGCCGTCGGAGCTGGAGCGGCCGAGCTTGATCTTGCCCTCGCCGATGACGTAGAGCGAGTCGCCCACCTCGCCCTCGCGGAAGAGGATGTCGCCGCGCTCCATGCGGGCCGGGCTCATCTGGGCCAGCAGCGCCTCGGCATCGTCGCTGTCCAGGGCCGCGAAGAGCGGCGCTTGGCGCACAACCTCGTGGTCCACGCGCACAGTGTGCCAGAACGGTCGGTTTGCGCTCCCTGGTCGTCTCGCCCGGGCGACGGGGCTGACAGACCCGGGGATCACGTCGTGGTCCCCGCGAAGTATCGGAGCGAAGCGTGGGGCCCCCGCGGCGGATCGACGCGAAGCGGCGAACGTCGTGGGGAGAACGTCGGGGGGTGACTTAGGCTGCCCTGGTGTCTGCCGCCCCTGAGACGCTCGTCGCGTCCGCCGTCCCGGACGAGAGCCCGGTCGCGCGGACCCGTCGGGCCCGGCGGATGTACCGAGCCCTGCACGAGCGGTACCCCTACGCCCACTGCGAGCTCGACTTCACGAACCCCCTCGAGCTGCTGGTCGCGACGATCCTCTCGGCCCAGACGACCGACCAGCGGGTGAACATGGTGACCCCGCACGTCTTCGCGCGGTACCCCGACGCCGCTGCCTACGCCGGAGCCGACCGGACCGAGCTGGAGACGATGATCCAGTCGACCGGCTTCTTCCGGAACAAGTCCGACGCACTGATCAAGCTCGGCGGCGCGCTGGTGGAGCGGTTCGACGGGGAGGTGCCGGGGCGCCTGGCGGACCTCGTGACGCTGCCCGGTGTCGGCCGTAAGACCGCGAACGTCGTGCTGGGCAACGCGTTCGGCGTGCCGGGCATCACGGTCGACACGCACTTCGGCCGGCTGGTCCGCCGGTTCGGCTGGACGGACGAGACCGACCCGGTGAAGGTCGAGCACCTGGTCGGGGGGATCTTCCCGCGGCGTGACTGGACGATGCTCAGCCACGTCCTGATCTTCCACGGCCGCCGCACCTGCCACGCCAAGAAGCCCGCATGTGGCGCCTGCCCGGTCGCCGCGTGGTGCCCCAGCTACGGCACCGGCCCGACCGACCGCGACGAGGCGGTGAAGCTGCTGGCCTACGAGCTCAAGCCCGGGGCGCTGCTGCCCGCGCCGCCGCCCGGACCGCTCCCTGCGCCCGTCGGGAAGCCTCGCCGCCGGCCGGTGCCCTCCGCCGTGAAGGACGACTGACCCGCATGTCTCGTCTGCCGTCCCTCGCCGGCCCGGGGGAGACGCTTCACCCGCTCGCGTCGCCGTCCGGAGGTCCCGCGTCCTCTCCGCCGGCCTGGCTCACTCGCATGCTGCGCAACGCGGAGACCACCGACCCCAGCTGGTTCAGCCGGTTCCTCCCTCCGGACGGCGGAGGTCGGGAGTCGGCGGTGTTGTTGCTGTTCGGTCCCGATCCGGACGGTGCGGAGTCGTTGCTGCTCATCGAACGTTCTCACGGCATGCGTTCCCATCCCGGCCAGGTCGCGTTGCCTGGCGGCGCCACCGAACCCGGCGACGTCGACGCCGTCCAGACCGCCCTGCGTGAGGCCACGGAGGAGGTCAACCTCGACGCGTCCGGTGTCGACGTGCTCGGCGTCCTGCCGCCGCTCTACCTCCCGCCGAGCGGGTTCGTGGTGACGACCGTGGTCGGCTGGTGGGGCACGCCGGGGCCGGTCTCGGTCGGCGACCCCAACGAGGTCGCCCAGGTGCTCCAGGCACCGCTGGCCTTCCTCACCGACCCCTCGGTGCGGCATACCGTCACGCACCCCTCGGGGTACCGGGGACCGGCGTTCCAGCTCGGCGACGACCTGCTGCTGTGGGGGTTCACGGCCGGTGTCGTCACCAAGGCGCTCGAGCTCGCCGAGCTGGACCGGTCCTGGGACGAGGCCCGTGAGGTCCCGCTGCCCGAACGCTTCACCCGGGGGCGTTCGTGAGCGGGACCGTCCTGGACGTCCTGCTCGTCCTCATGCTCGTGCTCTATGCCGTGACGGGGTACCGGCAGGGGATCCTCGTGAGCACGCTGTCCCTCGTCGGTTTCCTCGGCGGCGGCATGCTCGGGATGTGGCTGCTCCCGTCCCTGCTGGCCAACGTCGAGTGGGTCACGTCCAACGAGGTCATCCGGGTGCTCGTGCTGGTGTTCCTCGTCTTCCTCTGCGCGACCGTCGGGCAGGCGATCGCGGTGCCGGTCGGGAACCGGTTGCGCGCGCAGGTTCGCGGACGTTCCGGCCGGGCGGTGGACGCGTTCCTCGGCGGACTGGCCACCGTCCTCGCGGTCTCACTGCTCGTCTGGTTCGTGGCGGGGGCGGTGCGCGGGGCCGCACCGACGCCGGTGGCCAAGGCGATCGGGGAGTCCCGGGTGCTCGCGACCATCGACCGCGTGATGCCCCCGGCAGCGGGGCAGCTGTTCGCCGGGTTCCGGTCGCTGCTGGACCAGAACGGGATCCCGAAGGTCTTCGGTGGCCTGACCCCGGAGCCGATCCAACCGGTGGCACCGCCGGAGTCCGGAGTGGCCGCGACGGCCGGCGTCCAGCAGGCGTCCCGGTCGGTCGTGCGGGTGACCGGTGTCGCCGTGGCCTGCCAGCGCGGCCAGGAGGGCAGCGGGTGGGTCGTCGCGCCCGGCAAGGTCGTCACCAACGCCCACGTGGTGGCCGGCATGCGCGAGGCGGCAGTCCAGGTCGCCGGCGTCGGACGGGAGTATGCGGCGCAGATCGTCCTGTTCGACCCGGAGCGCGACCTTGCGGTGCTCGCGGTCGACGGCCTGACGGCGGCGCCGCTCCGGCTCGGCGGCCAGCTGTCGCCCAACGACGAGTCCGTGGTGGCCGGGTTCCCGCTGGACGGGCCGTACCGCCTCGACCCGGCCCGCGTGCGGCGGACCCTGACGGCCACCGGCTCGGACATCTACGGCCAGCCGGGCGTGACGCGGGAGATCTACTCGCTGTATGCCCGCGTCGAGCCCGGCAACAGCGGCGGCCCGCTGCTCGCGCCCACCGGTGAGGTGGTCGGGGTGGTCTTCGCCAAGTCGCTGGACGACCCGACGACGGGGTATGCGTTGACCCTCAACGAGGCACGCCCCGTCCTCGACGCGGCCGCCGGCGCCAGCCAACCGGTGTCGACCGGCGGCTGCTCCACCGGTTGACCCGCTGACCCCAGACCCAGCCACGTCGACGACCGACCGACCGACCGACCGACCGACCGAGCGACCGAGCGACAACTACTCAGACATGTCTGTCACGTTGACGCCGTTTCAGCGATTCGGCGACAACTACTCAGACATGTCCGGGTTGTGGGGGACGTGCCGGACGTGCCGGACGTGCCGGCCGGTCAGTCGACGGTGTCGAGCCAGTCGACGATCGCCGAGCTGACGCGGTCGGGTGCCTCCTCGGTGAGGAAGTGGCCTGCCCCGTCGACCAGCTGGAACGCATACCGGCCGCTGACGTAGTCCGCCGAACCCCTCGTGCTGTCGGCCAGGACGCACCCGTCCTCGGTGCCCTGCAGCTGGAGCACCGGCTGGGTGACCGGCCCGCGGATGCGCCGGTTGAACAGGGGACCGTCCTGGCGGAGCTGGGACCGACCGAACCAGCGGTAGTGCTCCGCCGCGGAGTGGGCCACGAAGGGCATCGCCATCGCGTTGCCGTAGCGCTCCACGTCCTCCGGGGTCGGGTAGTCGCCGAACGGCGAGGCCCAGGCCCGCAGGACCTCCTCGACGTAGGCGTGGTCCTTGGTCATCTCGCGCTCGGGCACGAACGGGCGCTGCAGCTCGACGAGGTACCGGCCGGCCTGCCGCTGCCGCCGGTCGCGTACCGACGCGCGCCGCATGACCCGCGGGTGCGGCATCGACAGGGACCCGACGGCGCGGACCACGTCCGGCTGGAGGTACGGCATGGACCACGCGATGAACCCGCCGAGACCCTGGCCGACGACGATGGCGTCGTCCTCCCCGAGCGACCGGATGAGGGACGCCGCGTCCTCCGCGCCGGTGTAGGTGCTGTAGCCCCGCGGCGGCTTGTCGCTCGCCCCGTAGCCACGCAGGTCCATCGCGACGGCTCGCCAGCCGGCGTCGGCGATCGCCGCCATCTGGTGGCGCCACGTGTACCAGAACTGCGGGAACCCGTGCATGAGCAGCACCATCGGCCCGTCACCGAGCTCCGCGACGTGGAACCGGGCACCGTTCGCCGAGACGAGCCGGTGGTTCCAGGGACCGTCGAGGAGGACGGAGGCGGCGTCGAGCGTCACGCTCGTCACGCGAGCGCCGGCGGCGCGACCGTCGCGTCCGTCGCGACCCAGCTCAACGAGGCGTCGGTCGCTGGTCGATCGCGACCTGGGCGTTGGGAGCCGGAACCGCCTTGGCGTGCTCCGCGCCGGCGGACGCCGAACCCAGCACCGCGTCCATCGTCTCCTGCGCCTGGGCGATCGCTCGGTCCGGGCGCGGGTTCACCTGGTTGAGCGCGTTGCGTCCGAGCAGGCCCAGGACAGCGGTGACGATGAACAGGACCACGGCCATGATGAGGAACCCGGCCCACACCGGCAGCCAGATGGCGATCACCATCGACAGCGCGATGAACAGCAGCCCGAGCCCGTAGAGCGCCAGCACGCCAGCGGTCGCGAGCATCCCGGCGCCCTTCCCGGCGATCCCCAGCTGGGAGGTGATCTCGGTCTTGGCCAGCTGGATCTCGGTGCGGACGATGGCGCGTAGGTCGTCGACCACCTGGGCGACGAGCTGCCCGATCGTGCGTTCCTGCGAGTGCCGAAGGTTCTCTGGTATAGGTCGGGTCGCGTCGTGGTCGGTGGTCATCGGGCCTCCGGGGGGCGTGGGCAGGTCGTCCGTATGCGGGTCGTCCCGAGACGCGCTCGGGTTGAACGCAGGTTCTCCCTCAGGAGCCTATCGCCGGGTCGGGTCTCACGTAGACGTCGGGAATCCCGTCGGCGTCGTCGTCGCGGGTCTCGTCGGCCTCGATCCGCCGGTAGTGCTGGTTCCGGAGCCTCAGGACCACCGCCGCGAGGAGCGCCGCGAGGACCGACCCGACGAGGATGCCGAGGCGCACGTGGTCGTCCCGCTCCGATCCCAGGCCGAACGCCAGCTCGCCGATGAGGAGGGACACCGTGAAGCCCACCCCGGCCAGCAGGGACAGCCCGAGCACGTCGCTCCAGGCGAGGTCCTCATCGAGCGTCGCCTTCGTGAACCGCGCGAACAGGTAGGTGCCGCCGAACACGCCGATGCACTTGCCGGCGACCAGCCCGACGACGACGCCGAGGGCGGCCGGATCGGCGAACGTCGCGCTCAGGCCACCGGGCCCGATCGTCACGCCCGCGGCGAAGAACGCGAACACCGGCACGGCGAAGCCGGCCGACCACGGTCGCAGGCCGTGCTCGATGCGCTCGGCCAGGCTCTGCTGGTCGGGGGCGTGCTCCTGGCGCTTCGACACCGGGACGAGCAGACCCAGGAGCACCCCGGCGACGGTCGCGTGGACGCCGCTCGCGTGCACCAGACCCCACGCGACGAGGGCCGGCACGGCCAGCAGGGCCGGGTTGGTCCACCCGCGGCGCAGCAGCCACCACCAGAGCGCGAGCGGCAGGATCGCGAGCAACAGGAACAGGAACTGCACACCGCTGGTGTAGAAGATCGCGATGATGGTGATCGCGATGAGGTCGTCGACGACCGCCAGGGTCAGCAGGAACGACCGCAGCGCAGACGGCAGGTGTGTGGCGATCACCGCGAGGACGGCGAGGGCGAAGGCGATGTCGGTCGCCGTCGGGATGGCCCAGCCCCGGAACACGTCACCTTCGCCGCCGGCCAGCAACGCCGTACCCACGAAGAGCAGCGCGGGCACCGCGACACCGCACACCGCGGCCGCGATCGGCAGCGCCGCCTTCCTGCGGTCGGACAGGTCGCCGGCCACGAACTCGCGCTTGAGCTCGATCCCCGCGACGAGGAAGAAGAGCGCCAGCAGGCCGTCGGCGGCCCACGTCCCGAGGCTGAGGTCGAGGTGCAACGCGTGCGGGCCGACGACGAAGTCACGCAGGGCGATGTAGGCGTCCTGCCAGGGGGTGTTCGCCCAGATGAGAGCGATCACGGCGGCGCCGAGGAGCAGCGCGCCGCCGACGGTCTCGGTCCGCAGCGCCGACGCGACGTAGCGCGCCTCCGGCCACGTCCCGCGGGCCAGCAGGTGCTGGACCGGCCGGTCCTTCTGCCCCTCGGGTGACGTCACCTCACGAAGGCTAGCGACGGGGGCTGCCCTCAGCCCGGTCCGGGGCGGTTCAATACCCTGCATGAGCAATTCCGTCGCGGACCTGTATGCCCGCTGCACGGACGACCCGGAGGGTCACGGTCGCGAGACGACGGTCTACGACGCGATCCACGCAAAGATCAGCCCACGCAGCGAGGTGCTGCGCCTGCTCCCGCACCGCGAGCGCCGGATGGTCGGCGCGTGGTGCTTCGTCGACCTCTACGGCCCGCGACCGGTCACGTCCGGTGACGGGGACGCGATGCACGTGGCACCGCACCCGCATACCGGCCTGCAGACCGTGTCGTGGCTCGTCGCCGGCGAGGTGACCCACCGCGACTCGCTGGGCACGACCGCGCAGGTCGTCCCGGGGCGGGCGGCGGTCATGACCGCCGGCGACGGCATCGCCCACGGCGAGGACGTCGTGCCGCCCGCGCCCGGCTCGGCCGACGGCGTGCTCCACGGCGCGCAGCTGTGGGTCGCGCTGCCCGACGGCGAGCGGCATCGCGCCCGGGGCTTCGTCCTGCACGAACCGGCGCCGTTCCTCGAGGCCGACGGGGTGCTCGCGCGGGTCTTCCTGGGGTCGCTCGGCGGCGTGGCCGCGGGAGCGGAGGGCCTCACCCCGCTGGTGGGCGCGGAGCTGGCCCCCCACGGCGGGGAGGGCCCGGGCCGGCTGCCGCTCGATCCCGCATACGAGCACGTCCTCGTCCCGCTGTCCGGGTCGGCGACCGTCGAGGGGACCTCGGTGGCGCACGGGCAGGCGATGTACCTCGGCGTGGACCGCTCGACGCTCGAGCTCGAGCTCACGCCGGACGCGCGGGTGCTGCTGCTCGGCGGCGAGCCGTTCGCCGAGGAGATCGTCATGTGGTGGAACTTCGTGGCCCGCAGCCACGACGAGATCGACCGAGCGCGATCGCAGTGGAACGCCGGGGGTGACGACCGGTTCGGTGAGGTGGCGCACTACCCGACCGACGAACGCCTGGCCGCGCCGCCGCTGCCCAACGTCCGGCTGCAGCCCCGCGGTCGGGTCTCGGCACGGAGCTCCCCCTGAAGCGGGTACCCGCGGCCGCCTGGCGGCGCGCGGTCCGGGTCACCGTCACGGCGATCGTGGCGTTCTACGGGTGCCGGTACGGCCTCGACAACCCGACCATGGCCCTGTACGCGGTGTTCGCGGTCCTGGCCTTCTCGCTCCTCTCCCAGACCTCCGGCCCGCCGGCCGTCCGGACGCGAACTCTGTTGGCCTGCTTGGCATTCGGGCTTGTCGACGTGACCATCGCGACGTACGCCGCGGTCAACACCGGTGTCGCCGTCGCCGCGATGTTCGTCTTCGGGTTCCTCGTGTCGTTCGCCGGGGTCTGCGGCGTCCGGGTCAGCGAGGTCTCGACCGGGCTGCAGCTGCTGTTCATCCTGCCGTCGCTGCCGCCGTTCGACCCCGAGTCGCTCGGCTCGCGGCTGGTCGGGCTGACCCTCGGGATGGCCCTGCTCATCGTCACCGACCGCTTCCTGCTGCCGGACCCGGGACCGCGCGGCTTCGAGAAACGGTTGGCCGACGCGACCGAGAAGGTTCGGGCGCTCGCCGCCGGCATCGTCGGCGCCTGTGAGCTCGGTGGGTCGGTCAGCGGTCCCGAGCTCGACCGCCTCGTCGCCGACGTGAAGGCGGCGTCGTCCGGGATCCGGCTCTCCGACGTGCCCCTCGCCGAACGGCCGTCCGCGCCCAGCCGGGTCGACCGTGGGCTGACCGATGCCGCAGGCGCGCTCCGGGCCACGGCGTACCGGCTCATGGTGCTGCGAACCGAGGTCGACACCGACCCGCAGGGCGTGCCGATCCCGATCGTGGCGTCGATCGAGTCGACCCTCGCCGACGCGCGAGCCGCGCTGCTGCGACAAGGCCCGGAGCCCTCCACCGACGCGCTCACCGCCGCGCTCGAGACGGAGCGGGACCTCTGGGAGTCGGTGCTGTCGCACGCCCCCGAGTCGGCCGAGGCGGTGGAGGTCCGGTCCCTGGGCGGGGCGACGACCCTGGTGGCGGCCCTCCAGGCCGCCGACGGCACTCGGGCCATGGTGCTGGCCCTGCGGGCGGGGTACGGCGCGGAGGTGCCGCTGGAGGACTCCGGACCGGACGACCCGTTCTGGTATGCGCGCGGGTCGGCGCTGTCGCTCGTCTGGCACCGGGTCCGCCGCAACCTCACGGTGCGCTCGGTGGAGCTCCAGAACGCCCTGCGGCTCGCGGCCGGCCTCGCGCTGGCCCGCTTCGTCGCCGGCGAGTTCGCGCTGTCCCACGGGCTGTGGGTCCTGCTGGCCACGCTGACCCTCACCAGGACGTCGGTCCGCGCCACCCGGGGGGCCCTGAAGCCGGCGCTCATCGGCACGCTGATCGGGGTCACGCTGGCCGGGCTGCTGCTCTTCCTGGCGGGGACGAACTCGGCCCCCTACGTCGTGATGATGCCGATCGCACTGTTCGCCGCCGTCCTGGCCGGACCTTTGGTCGGACCGATCGGCATCCAGGCGACGTTCACCCTGGTGGTGGCGTGCCTGTTCAGCCAGGTGGCCCCGCCGACCCTCGAGCTGGCCAAGGACCGGCTGGTCGACGTGCTGATCGGTGCCTGTGTGGGTGTCGCCGTGGGCGTCCTGGCGTGGCCGCGCGGCGGCCAGGCGGAGCTGCGCCGAGCGGGTTCGAAGTGCCTGGCCGCGGCCGCCGACTGCATCGACACCACGGCCGACTGGATCGTCGCCACCGGTCCACCGCACGCCCTCAGGTCGCGGCTCGACGCCGTCCGGAGGGCGCTGGCGCTCTACGAGTCGACCTACGCGCAGTACCGGAGCGAACCGGCCGACAACCGGGACACCACCGACTGGCTCATCGTCGGCGTGGTGACCGCGCGATCGGCGAACGGAGCCGAAGCGGCCGCGCACTGGGCCGACCGGACCGGGGCGCTGCCCTGGGAGGACGTGCGTGCCGACCTCGAGACGGCGGCCCGCCGGATCGCCGACGAGCTGCGGTCGTGCGCATACCGACTCACGGCACCGACGGACCCCGCGTCCTCCGTCAGCCGGTCCACCCTGCGCGAGGCGGACCGGGCCGCGGTTCGGGCCGGGCTCGCCGAGACCGCGCACGAGCCGGGCCGCGACGAGCATCCGGACTCCACGCTCCGGGCGATCGAGGCCTGGGGCTGGCTGTGGTGGCTGGCCGACGACCTGTCCCGCCTCGAGAGCGACACCACGCCGTCGACGGCTGCCCCGGCGCCTGCGACCTAAGCAGGACGCGCCAGGGTCGCCCGCTGGACAGGCAGCAGGTGCGGGTCCGCGCGACACGCCGGCGAAAACGGTCACGACACGCCGTGCCCGCCGAGCCACTGCCTGTCCGACGGGCGCGGCTCAGCCGGGGACGAGGAACTCACAGCGCGGTCCCGGCGCTCGGGCCAGTCGGACGTCCAGGGTCGCCAGCGGGCAGTCGAACGCCTCGGCCACCGCGACGTAGCACGCGTCGTACGCCGTCACGTTGGCACGGAGGGCCCAGACCCGGCGAGCGAAGGGAGCGTATGCGTGCAGGGACACCCGCATCCTCAGCAGGTCAGCGTGTGCAAGGGCAGCGGTGTCCGGGGAGATCGCCCCCGCGAGCGCGTGCCGGCGCAGGATGTTCGCGACCTCGACGGGGAGGTGGTGAGGCGCGACGATCGGCTCATTGCCGAGCGCGTCCTGCGCCCACCACGCCGTCGCGTCCTGACCGAGAAGCGCAGCGACCACCACCGAGGCGTCGGCGACGATCACGTCCGGTCGGCATCGCGCGCGGCGATGATCTCCTCGGCGGTGAGTCGCGCTCCCGATGCCTCACGGTGGACCCGAACCTGCTCCAGCCACACGGACAGCTCGGGGCGCGAGGTCACGTCGACCAGATGCCCACGCAGATACTCCTGCAGCGACCGTCCACTCGACGACGCCCGCGCCGCGAGCTCGTCGACGACCTCGTCCGGGACGTCGCGAATGGTGATCGACCGGCTCATGCCTGCATTTTAGCAGCACGCATGCAGAATGCTGCTAGTCCTCGGACTTCCCGGTGCTCAGGCCCTCCTTGATGAGGTCCATCACCGACGAGTCGGCCAGGGTCGTCACGTCGCCGACCTCGCGGTTCTCGGCGACGTCGCGCAGCAGCCGGCGCATGATCTTGCCGGAGCGGGTCTTCGGCAGCTCCTTGACGATCATGATCTGGCGCGGCTTGGCGATCGGCCCGATCTCGGACGCGACGTGGTTGCGCAGCTCCTTGACCAGGTCCACGCCCTCGCCCGGTTCGTCGGCCTCCTGCACCGCCTCGCTGCGCAGGATGACGAACGCGCAGACCGCTTGACCCGTCGTCGCGTCGTTCGCCCCGACGACCGCAGCCTCGGCCACCTTCGGGTGCGAGACCAGCGCCGACTCGATCTCCGTGGTGGACAGCCGGTGTCCCGAGACGTTCATGACGTCGTCGACCCGGCCGAGGAGCCAGATGTTGCCCTCGTCGTCCTTCTTCGCGCCGTCGCCGGCGAAGTACAGCCCGTCGAACCGCGCCCAGTACGTCTCCTGGTAGCGCTCCGGGTCGCCCCAGATGCCGCGCAGCATCGACGGCCACGGCTTGTCGATGACGAGGTACCCGCCCCCGCCGTCCGGGACCGACTTGGCCTCGTCGTCGACGACGTCGACCGAGATCCCGGGGATCGCCCGCTGGGCCGAGCCCGGCTTCAGCGCGGTGACGCCGGGCAGCGGGCTGATCATGATCGCGCCGGTCTCGGTCTGCCACCACGTGTCGACGATCGGGGCCTGGTCGCCTCCGATGACGCGCCGGTACCACATCCACGCCTCGGGGTTGATCGGCTCGCCGACGCTGCCCAGCACCCGCAGCGACGAGAGATCGAACTTCTGCGGGATCGCCTCGCCCCACTTCATGAACGTCCGGATCGCCGTCGGCGCCGTGTAGAGGATCGTCACCTTGTACTTCTCGACGATCTCCCACCAGCGGCCCTGGTGCGGGGTGTCCGGCGTCCCCTCGTACATCACCTGCGTCGCACCGTTGGCCATGGGTCCGTAGACGATGTACGAGTGGCCGGTCACCCAGCCGATGTCGGCGGTGCACCAGTAGACGTCGGTCTCGGGGTGGACGTCGTGCACGACCGAGTTCGTGTAGGCGGCCTGCGTGAGGTACCCGCCGGTGGTGTGGAAGATGCCCTTCGGCTTCCCGGTCGTCCCCGACGTGTAGAGGATGAAGAGCGGGTGCTCCGCCTCCATGCCCTGCGCCTCATGGGTGTCGGCGGCCTTGTCGAGCGCCTCGTGCCACCAGACGTCGCGCTCGTTCCACTCGGTGTCCTGCCCGGTCCGCTTGACGACGAGCACGTGCTCGACCGTCGTCTCGCCCTTCGCCAGGGCCGCGTCGACCGCCGGCTTGAGCGCCGCGGGCGACCCACGCCGGTAGCCGCCGTCGGAGGTGATGACGAGCTTGCACTTCGCGTCGTTGATCCGCGTGTAGAGCGCCTCGGCCGAGAACCCGCCGAAGACGACGGAGTGCGGCGCCCCGATCCGGGCGCAGGCCAGCATCGCCACGGCGGCCTCGGGAATCATCGGGAGGTAGATCGCGACGGTGTCGCCCTTGCCGACGCCGAGGTCCTGCAACGCGTTCGCCGCCTGCTGCACCTGCTCGTGGAGCTCCGCATACGTGATGTCGCGGGTGTCGCCGTCGGGCTCGCCGACGAAGTGGATGGCCACCTTGTCGCCGTTGCCGGCCTCGACGTGGCGGTCGACGCAGTTGTAGGCGACGTTGAGCTCGCCGTCGGCGAACCAGGTGGCGAACGGTGCCTTGCTCCAGTCCAGGATCTCGGTGAACTCCTTGCTCCAGCTCAGCCGGCTGCGCGCCTGGTCGGCCCAGAACGCCTCGTAGTCCTCGTCGGCCTTCGCATAGAGGTCCTCGGTGCCGTTCGCCTGGGCGGTGAACTCCGCCTCAGGGGGGAACGAGCGGTCCTCGTGTCCGAGGTTCTCGAGGGTCTGGTGGGACGTCTCGTTCGACACTGGGCATCCTCCTGCGACGGTGCTGGCGGTGACGCTGGTATGCGTGGGGGCTGGCGGCGGGGCGCGTACGCCCGCACTGCCAACCTACTCAACGGGTAGGTGGGTCGCGCGGGCAAGTGAGTGGCCCTCACCGACCGGGCGGGCGGCCGATCCGTGAGGCGAACGGCGTCGAAGTCAGGGCATGGGTGACCTTGGTCACCGCTGCGTGATCGCGGCGTCGCGCGCGGTCGCCTGGTCCGGTTCCGCGGTGACGATCCTCGGGGGCGAGCCGCCGTGCTGCGCGCTCGGATCGACGACCTGCTGGGGCAGGCGTCGCGCGGCGGGACCGCGCCCACCGGAGGTGGCTCGCGTCCTCGAGGACGCGGTGATGTGGGCACCGGAGGGGCCAGCCGGAAGGCCCCATCTGCGGGCCGAGATACCCAGATGAACTCTGGCTGAACTCCGCCGCCCGACCCTGTCTGGGCTCGTTCCACGGCCCCAGACTCGGCCTCATGACCACAGCAACTCTGGTGCTCGTCCTGGTGGTCGTGGTGGCCCTGGCGTTCGACTTCACGAACGGCTTCCACGACACCGGCAACGCGATGGCCACGTCCATCGCGACGGGTGCGCTGCGACCGAAGATCGCGGTCGGCCTGTCAGCGGTGCTGAACCTCGTGGGGGCGTTCCTGTCCGTCGAGGTGGCACTGACCGTCACCAACGCTGTCATCAACATCCAGGACAGCAAGGGGGCACCCAAGGCCGACCTGATGGCCGACGGCGGCTACGCGCTGCTCCTCATCATCCTCGCCGGCCTCGTCGGCGGCATTGTCTGGAACGTCCTCACCTGGCTGCTCGGGCTGCCGTCGTCGTCGTCGCACGCCCTCTTCGGCGGCCTCATCGGCGCGGCTGTCGCCGCTCTCGGCCTGAGTGGGGTGAAGTGGACCGGCGACGGGACCAAGCTGGACGGCGTCATCGGCAAGGTGATCCTGCCGGCCTTCGCGTCCCCGGTCATCGCCGGAGTCGTGGCCGCCCTGGGGACGTGGCTGATCTTCCGGGTGGTGGCGAACGTCGCGGAGAAGTTCACCAACCAGGGCTTCCGGTGGGGCCAGATCGGCAGCGCGTCGCTCGTCTCGCTGGCCCACGGCACCAATGACGCCCAGAAGACGATGGGCGTCATCACCCTCGCTCTCATCGCGGCCGGCCAGTGGACCGACACCACAGCGGTCCCGACCTGGGTGAAGGTCTCCTGCGCGATCGCCATCGCTGCAGGCACCTACGTCGGCGGCTGGCGGGTGATCCGCACGCTCGGCAAGGGCCTGGTCGAGATCTCCCCGCCGCAGGGCATGGCCGCCGAGAGCGCGTCCGCCGCCGTCATCCTCACGTCGAGCCACCTCGGGTTCGCCCTGTCGACCACCCACGTGGCCACCGGGTCGATCCTCGGCTCCGGCGTGGGCCGTCCGGGCGCCACGGTCCGGTGGGGCATCGCCCGCCGGATGGTCGCAGCCTGGCTCATCACCCTTCCCGCTGCCGGGCTCGTCGGGGCGGTGATGTGGTACGTCGGCCACCTCCTGGGTGGCGCGCTCGGCCCGATCGTCGTCGTGCTCATCCTGGCTGCCCTGTCCGGCTACATGTGGATGCGCTCGCGCCGCCAGCCGGTCAACGCCGGCAACGTCAACGACGAGTGGGAAGCGATGCCGGAGACCAAGAGACTGGAGCATGTCGGATGAACAACATCGCCCTCGCCGCAGACGGCGCCTGGAAGGTGCTCGTCGCCAGCCTCATCCTGGGCGCCGGTCTGCCGGTGATCTTCGCCCTCGGTGTCCGAGCGCGGGCCCACGCGGCCGGCGGGGGCACCGACGGGCAGCACACGGAACGGCACCCGATCGGCAACGTCCTGTTCGCCCTGTGCATCCTCGTGGTCGTGCTCGGCGTCGCCCTCGGGATCACCATCATCGTCGCCTCGGGCTTCGGTAAGGCCGTGTCCTTCGAACACCTCTACCCGACCATCGTCAGCAAGTGAGGACGGTTCCGTGCCCCTGAACACCCGCCTCCGCAGCGTCATGGACTGGCTGCTCGAGGGCTACCCCGCCGGCGTCCCGCCGAAGGACTACATCCCGCTCGTGGCGCTGCTGCGCCGGCGGCTGAGCGACGACGAGATCCTGCAGATCGCCGAGGAGATCGCGGCGCTCGGGTACGAGCCGGGTGAGACCGCCAGCGACATCGGGGTGAGCATCACCAAGCTCACCGACGCGGTGCCCAGCCCGGAGGACATCGCCCGCGTCGAGGAGCACCTCAACCGTTACCACGACTGGCCGCTCGAAGCCTCCTGACCAGGCCCGGACAGCGGTATGCCCGGTGCCCCGAGAGGGGGCACCGGGCATACCGGTCTATCGAGGGTTTCTCGGTCAGCTCACCGCGTCGAGGGCGTCGACGAGGCCCTCACCGAAGTAGCTGTTGTTGGAGACCGGGACCGACGCAGACCGGACCGGCGGTCGCGGCGTTGCAGGCGCGGTCGTCGGCCTGCATCCGCAGCTTCTCGACCATCTGGGCCGGCGTCCACGTCGGGTGGACCGACTTCATCAGGGCCAGCACGCCGGCGACGTGCGGCGACGCCATCGAGGTGCCGTTCTTGAGGCCGTAGCCGTTGTTGGCGACGACCGTCGAGAGGATCGCCGAGCCCGGTGCGGCCACGTCGATGATGCCGAGACCGCGGTTGCTGAAGCTGGACAGCCGGAAGTCGAGCGTGTTGGCGGGGAACCGCTGGACCGACGACACGGTCACGACGCCAGGGAGCTCGGTCGGGATGTCCTCGCACCCGCTGTTGATGGTCCGCGCCACCGGCGTGCCGTCATCGGGCGACGTCGTGTCCGTCGTGTTGTTGGACAGGTCGGTCGCGGCGTTGCCGGCCGCAGCGGCGTGGACGACGCCCTGGTTCGTGCTCCAAGCCACGGCTCGGCGCACGGCCTCCTTGGCCGCGTACTGGTCGGGCTGGTCCTCGCAGTAGTACATGAACGGGTCCACGTAGTAGCTGTTGTTGGTCACGTCCATGTGCTTGAGGCCGGACCAGACGAACCCGCAGACCGCGTACTCCGGGTAGATGAACCCGTCGTCGTTGACCACCTTGACCGAGGCCATCCTCACGTTCGGAGCGACGCCGACGATGCCGACGCCGTTGCGGGCGGCGGCGATGGTGCCGGCCACGTGGGTGCCGTGGTCACTGGTCGTGGGGTTCCACCCGGTGCGCCGAGAGGTCGGGCCGACCGGCGTCGGTGCAGTTCACCGAGTTGGCGTCATCGATGTTGGGCTGGAGGTCGGGGTGGTCCGCGTCGATGCCGCTGTCGAGCACGCCGACGAGGACGTTGCGCGAACCGTCCGTGATCTTGTGGGCCTGGTCGGCCTTGATCATCTGCATGTCCCACTGCTCGCCCTCGCGCGGGTCGACGGACGTGGCCGGCGTCTCCTCGGTGGGCAGGTCGCCGTTGTAGTCCTTCTTGGCGCCCTTCTTGTATGACGACGCGCCGGGCGCCCACATGGCTCCCATCCCGTCGGGGGTGTCCTCGCTCACCGAGACCGTCCGGGTCGCGCCGACCGACTCGAGCGCCGCCCCGGCGGAGGCGGCGACGTTGGTCCGGAAGGCGGCGCGGTCCGAGTGGGCCACGACGACGCCGATCTCGGGCCAGCTCTGGACGACGACGCCACCGGCCTTGCGGACGGCGTTGGAGAGCACCTGGACCTGGCCCGGGTTGCTCTCCTTGGCGGTGTTGAGGATGTAGCTCATGAGCATGCCGTCAGGGGTGACGATCGGCACGGCGGTGGAGACTGGCTCCGCATTGGTGGCCGCGGTCGCGGTCCCCGTGAACAGCGTGGCGCCGATAACGGCGGCGGCGGACGCGACAGCGAAGACTGTGCGGCGCCGCGATAGGCGTGGTGACATGGGTTGGGGTACTCCTTAGGGGCTCCACCACCGTGGTGGGGCGGTCGGGGTGCCCCCACCCTGTCGGGAAATACTCAGGAAATCATCCCCAGCCTGGGTAAAACCTGTGTCAAGAAGTTCCGTCCCACGCACGGACCTGCTCACCAGAGGTGGGCGACGTCCACGACCAGGCGGGAGCCGCCAACCGGGCCGGCGAGGGCGAACGCCCGGAACGGCAGTCGAGCTCGGACGCCGAGGCCGACCGTGGTCTGGCCCTCGAAGCTGCCCGCATACGCCACCTGGCGGAACGTCCGGTACCCGGAGACGTTGGCCAGCTCGCTCGGGTTGGCGGGGATGTAGGTCGGGTGCCCGTTGACGTCGTAGCTGGGGGCATGGACGACGATCTGGAGCCGAGCCCCGCCGCGCAACGGGACGAGGGCGCCGCTCGCGTCGGTGTAGACGGCGTCGACATACGACACGTGGAACCCGGCCGAGGAGCCGCCGCGGAGGTCGAGGACCAGCCGGTCGTAGCAGTCATGCCTGCCGGCCGGACGCCGGTGAGGTTCGGTGCGGTCTCCACGCCGCCGGCCTTGGTCAGCGACCCCCAGGTGATGCCGCAGTACGGCGCGGCCGACGCCGATGCGGCGGTCGTCAGCCCCAGGGACCCGACCAGGGCGAGGAACGCGAGGACCACCGCGGTGTAGGCGGGTACGCGGCGGCGGGAGTGGGGCTGACGAGGTGTCATGGCGTCCTCCTTTCGGGACACACAGAAGACGCACAGCCGCCCGTTCCGGTTGACACGGCGAACGCCCCGGACCCGAAGGTCCGAGGCGTCCCCCCCATCACGCATGCCCGACTAGTGGCGCAGGACCTCCTTCTCCGCGCCGGCACCGGTGAGCGAGCGAACCTCCATCTCGATGTACTTCGCCTCGTTGTGCTCCTTCGAGGTGACCGTGCCGAGCCAGCCGAGGAAGAACCCCAGCGGGATGGAGATGAGGCCCGGGTTGGACAGCGGGAACCAGTGGAAGTCGATCGACGGGTCGGTGATCATCGACGCCGCCTTGCCGGCCGTCACCTTGCCGCCCGACACCGTCGGGCTGAAGATGATCAGCACGATGGAGCTGATGAGACCGCCGTAGATGCTCCACAGCGCACCTCGGGTGTTGAACCGCTTCCAGAACAGCGAGTAGAGGATCGTCGGCAGGTTCGCGCTCGCCGCGATGGCGAAGGCCAGGGCCACGAGGAACGCGATGTTCTGTCCGTTGGCGAAGATCCCACCGATGATCGCGACGACGCCGATGACGACGGCCGCGATCCGGGCGACCCGGACCTCGGCGTCGGCGCCGCCCTCGCCCCGCTTGATGACCTGGCCGTAGATGTCGTGCGCGAAGCTGGCGCTGGCCGTGATGGTCAGGCCGGCGACGACGGCGAGGATCGTGGCGAACGCGACGGCCGCGATGATGCCCAGGAGCACCGTCCCGCCCAACTCGTACGCCAGGAGTGGCGCTGCCGAGTTGGCGCCGCCCGGGGCCGCGGCGATGGTGGCCGGCCCGACGAGGGCACCGGCGCCGTAGCCGAGGACCAGGGTGAACAGGTAGAAGATGCCGATGAGCCAGATGGCCCACTCGACCGACTTCCGGGCCTGCTTCGACGACGGAACCGTGTAGAAGCGCATCAGCACGTGCGGGAGGCCGGCGGTCCCGAGGACCAGGGCCAGCCCGAGCGAGATGAAGTCGATCTTGCTCGTCGTCGTCGCGCCGTACTGGAGTCCAGGGCCGAGGATGGCCTCGCCCTTGGGCGACGCCGCGACCGCTGCCCCCAGCAGGGTGGAGAGGCTGAATCCGTTGAGCGCGAGCACCCAGATGGTCATGACGAACGCGCCGATGATGAGCATGGTCGCCTTGACGATCTGCACCCAGGTGGTGCCCTTCATGCCGCCGATGAGGACGTAGCCGACCATGATGATGCCGACGACGGCGATGACCACGCTCTGGCCGACGCGGGCCTCGATCCCGAGCAGCAGGGCCACCAGGCCACCGGCGCCGGCCATCTGCGCCAAAAGGTAGAAGAAGCTGACGACGAGGGTCGAGATCGCCGCGGCCACCCGGACCGGACGCTGCCTCAGCCGGAAGGACAAGACGTCGGCCATGGTGAACCGGCCCGTGTTGCGGAGCAGCTCGGCCACGAGCAGCAGGGCGACGAGCCAGGCGACGAGGAACCCGATCGAGTAGAGGAACCCGTCGTACCCGTTGATGGCGATCGCCCCCGCGATGCCGAGGAACGACGCCGCCGACAGGTAGTCGCCGGCGATGGCGATGCCGTTCTGGCGACCGCTGAAGGCCCGGCCGCCCGCGTAGTAGTCGGCCGCGGTCCGGTTGTTGCGGGAGGCCCGGATGACGATCGCCAGGGTGATGATGACGAACAGCGCGAAGATCGCGATGTTGAGTCCGGGGCTGCCGACGTTGGTGGCGGCGGGCAGCACCGCGGGGGTGACGGCGCTCACGAGGCGCTCCCTTCCACGCGCTCACGAAGCGCCTCGGCGGCGGGGTCGAAGTGACGGTCCGCCCAGCGCACGTAGATGATGGTGATGGCGAACGTCGAGACGAACTGCAGCAGGCCGAAGATCAGGCCGACGTTGATCTCGCCGAACACCTTGGTCGACATGAAGTCGACGGCGAACGACGACAGCAGGACGTAGAGGAAGTACCACGCGAGGAACAGCGCGGTCATCGGGAAGACGAACCGTCGGAACCTACGGCGCAGCTCCTGGTACTCGGTGGACTGCTGGACCTCCGCGTAGCGGGATCCGGCGTCCGATGCAGCGACCTCGCGGTCGAGAGCATCGTTGCTCACGGCGACACCTCCGGTGTGGGGCAGGCACACGGGCGCGGGGCGCCACCCGTGGCTCGGGCCAGCGTCGACCCTGCGCTGACCAGGCGCTAGACGACGCGCGCCGGGTGGGGAGAGCGGTCGCCCAGCGGAGCCGGTCGGCGCGCCGAACGGTGTCCCACGAGCGCCGAACGGTCGCGAACGGGTCAGTCGGTTCGCGTCGGCGGGTCCGCCGCGCGTAGGTCCTCAGGGGCGTGCAGCCGGACCATGGTCCGCGAGGTGCCGACCGGCACCGAGCCCGGTGTCGCATACGACACGATGACGGCGACGAGGAAGGCCGTGGGGACGGTCCAGGCGGCGGGCTGCGCGAGGAGCGCGCCGGGCCAGCCGCCGCCGACCGAGCCCGGCCCGCCGAGGACGGTGATCGTCGTCGCTGTGAGGGCGAGGACGCCACCGGTCACGAGGCCCGCCGTGGCCCCGGCCACCGAGAGGCGCCGCCACCAGACTCCGAGGACCAGGAGCGGGCAGAACGTCGACGCCGCCACCGCGAAGGCCAACCCGACCGTGTCGGCAAGGCTGGTGTTGACCGCCAGCCAGCTCGCGGCGTACGGGACGACGACCGCGACCACGGCGGCGAGGCGGAAGGTGCGGATGCGCGGAACGTCGCCGCCCGCGCGACGGCCGATGGTGCGGGCCAGGAAGTCCTGGTCGATGACGCCCGCGACCGAGATGGTCAGACCGGAGGCGGTCGACAGGAACGCGGCGAACGCCCCGCCGGCCAGAATCGCCGACAGGACCGTGCCGAGGAGGCCCGGAGCGATGACCGAGGGCAACAGCAATGTCACGGAGTCCGCGCGGGCGCCGTCGGGCAGGGTCGGGAGGTAGACGCGACCGAGCACGCCGTAGACCGGTGTGAACAGGTAGAAGAGCCCGAGCAGGGCGACCACGACGAGCGTGGTGCGACGGGCCGCGCGTCCGTCGGGGTTCGTGTAGAAGCGAACCAGCACGTGCGGCAGCCCCATGGTGCCGAAGCACAGGGCAAGGATCGTCGAGTACGTGGCGTAGACGGGATGCTCGCGGCCGCCGAAGCCGCTGAGCGCCTGCGCCCAGTCGGCACCCGCGGTGGGGGCCACGTTCGGGCCGGCCGCCCCGCTCTGCCACCAGAGGGCGAGCAGGACGAAGGCCGGGATCGAGATCGCGGTGAGCTTCAGCCAGTACTGCATGGCCTGCACCAGGGTGATCGACCGCATACCGCCCGCCGTCACGTTGGCCAGCACGACCACGGCCACGATGAGACTGCCGAGAGCGGGGGGCGCGCCGGTGACGGTGCTCAGGGCGATCCCGGCGCCCTGGAACTGCGGGAGCAGGTAGAGCCAGCCGATGCCGATGACGAGCAGCGACGCCAGCGCGCGCACATGGCGCGACTCGAGGCGAGCCTCGGCGAAGTCGGGGAGTGTGTAGGCGCCCGATCGCCGCAGCGGAGCGGCGACGAGGACCAGGAGCACGACGTAGCCGACGGTGTAGCCGACGGGGAACCAGAGCATGTCGGCGCCGAGCGCGTAGACGAGGCCGGCGATGCCGAGGAACGACGCGGCGGAGAGGTACTCGCCCCCGATCGCCGAGGCGTTCCAGCCGGCGCTGACGCTGCGGCCGGCGACGTAGAAGTCACTCGTGGTCCTGGACAGCTTGAGCCCGAAGGCACCCGCCACGAGGGTGACGCCGCAGACGATGGCGATGGCGAGCACGCCGGCCTGGGCGATGCTCACCGCTGCCGCATGAGGTCGGAGAACTCGCGCTCGATCCGCTCCGCCTGGTACACGTAGATCCGGGCGGCGATGAAGACGACGGGGTAGATGAGCACCCCGACGGCCAACCAGGGCAACGGGATCGGGCCGATGTGGATGTCGCGGGTGGCGGGCACGAGGACAAAGAGCGTCGGCAGCCCGAGGACGACCACGGCGATGCCGAGCAGGATCGCGAGGGACAGCCGCAGCTGGGCCTTCAGCAACGCGGACAGGTACACCTCGCCGAGCCCGGTCTGCTCCTCGAGCTCCTGGGCCGGTGGACGGCGTTCGCCCGGACGACGGGCCTCGCGTCGGGGCGACGTGATCCGCACCCGCCGCGGCGGCGGCCCGGTGGGGTGGGGGGTGCTCACCGGACCGCAGGTCGCAGGAGACGTTCGCGCAAGTCGCGGGTATGCCGTCGGCTGACCTGCAGCTCGACGTCACCGACCCGCACGACGGCCCGTCCCGCGTCGCTGGACACCTCGGTCACGTGCGCGAGCGACACCAGTGTGGAGCGGTGGATGCGGACGAATCCCTTTTCCCCCCAACGCTCCTCGAGGGCGTTGAGCGAGACGCGGACGAGGTGTGAGCCGTTCGCGGTATGCATCCGCGCGTAGTCCCCGTGGGCACTGGCGTACAGGATCTGGCTGCGCTGGATGAACCGCGTCACCCCACCGAGCTCGACGGGGATCGTCTCGTCCTCGGGAGGGGTCGTCGACGGGGAGACCTCGGAACGCTTGGCGACCACCCGGCGGACCGCCTCACCGAGGCGTTCGGCGCGGATCGGCTTCATGACGTAGTCGGTGGCCTGGAGCTCGAACGCGTCGACCGCGTGCTCCTCGTAGGCGGTGACGAAGACGACCTGGGGGCGGTCGGCGAACCGGGCGAGCACCTTGGCCAGGTCGAGCCCGTCGAGGCCGGGCATGGAGATGTCGGAGAAGACGACGTCGACCGGGTGTTCCTCGAGGGCGCGCAAGGCCTCGGTCCCGGAGGACGCGGTGTGCAGCTCGCCGATCCGCGGGTCCCGCTGGAGGAGGAACGTGAGCTCGGTGAGGGTCGGCGCCTCGTCGTCGACCACCAGCGCGCGCAGGGGCGCGTCGGCGGACGGCGGCGTCGCTGGCATACCGCTGAGGATAGGTCGTAGCGAGCGCGGATCAGGGTTCGGCGCGGACGCCCGGGGCGTACTTCGGCACCCGGAAGGTCACCTTGGTCCCCGCGCCGGGTGCGGTCTCGACGACGAGCCCGTGTCGGTCGCCGAACGCCTGGCGCAGCCGCGCGTCGACGTTGCCGAGGCCGAGGCTGTCGGCCTCGCTCTCGCCGGCGAGGACGGCGCGGATGGCCTCGGGGTCGCCGCCGACCCCGTCGTCCTCGATGGAGATCTCGGCCTCGGCCCCGTGGTCCGCAGCCGTGATGGTGATGTGCCCGACGCCGGTCTTGCGTTCCAGCCCATGGCGAACCGCGTTCTCCACCAACGGTTGCACCGCGAGGAAGGGCACGGCGACGGGGAGTACCTCCGGCGCGATGGTCAGAGACACGACGAGCCGGTCGCCGAACCGGGCCTTCTCGAGGACGAGGTAGCGCTCGATGTTGCGGAGCTCGTCCCGCAGGGTCGTGTACGCGCCGCCGCGGCGGAACGCATACCGCGTGAAGTCGGCGAACTCGAGCAGCAGCTCGCGGGCGCGGTCGGGGTCGGTGCGGGTGAAGGACGCGATGGCGCCGAGGCAGTTGTAGATGAAGTGAGGGGAGATCTGGGCGCGCAGGGCCCGCAGCTCGGCCTCCATGAGCCGGGTGCGCTGGCGTTCGAGCTCGGCCAGCTCGACCTGCGTGGAGATCCAGCGGGCCAGCTCCTCGGTGGCCCGGACCAGCCCGGTGGAGACGACCGGCCCGTATGCGGCAAGCGCAGCGACGACCTGCTCGTCCGCGACGATCGGGGCCAGGACCCCGGAGCGGATGGGGCAGTCGGGGTCGCCGCACGTGACGTTCCGCTCGTCGAGCACCACGGTGCGCCCGGACGCCAGGACCGGCTGCGCGTGCTCGTGGACCGCCTCGCGGTGGTGCGCGCCGACGCCGTCCCAGGCGAGGACGGCGTGGGGGTCGGTGAGCGCCACGGCCCGGCTGCCGAGCATCGACCGCAGCTGTCGGGTGGCCTTCTGGGCGCCCTCGGGGGTGAGGCCGTCGCGCAGGAACCGGGTGGCGAGGGCAGCGCGGTGCAGCGTCTCGTACGTCGCCCGGTCGACCTGGCTGACGAACCGGCGCCGGCGCAGGAGCCAGACCAGCCCGACGACGGCGGCGGTCAGGACCAGCCCGGCGAGGAACGCCGCAACATGGTTCCGGTCCACGGGGGCAGCGTAGGCGGGGTGGGGCGTTCCGGCGCCGACTGGCGGTGGACGCATACGGTGAGGCCGTGCCCGACATCGCCGCCCGGCTCCGCGCGCTGAGTGATCTGCCGGGGGTCGCGGACGGCAGCGACGCGGCGCGGGAGGCGTGCACGCGGCTGCGGTTCGAGGAGGCGCTGCGGCGGCGGATGCCTGAGGCAGCGGCCGAGTCCCGGGTCCGCGGTGCGCGGGCGAGCGCCGCGCTGGACGGGGCGGAGGTCCCGGTCGACCGGGTCCGCGCGTTGATGGTGGGGAGCTCGGACGCCCGTGGCTCCGACGCCGTCGGCCTGGTCGTGCGCGGCGCGGTGCAGGCGACCGCGGAGTCGGAGCACGTGGTGGGCCTCGTCCTCACGGCGCCGTGGCAGGCGCTGGCCCGGCTGCACGTGGCGGCGATGGCCGGGGTGCTCCCGGCGGACCAGGTGGGGCGCCCGCGGCACGCGGGGGAGATGGCTCGGGAGCTGACGGACGTCGGCGCCGCACCGGGGGCGGGTGAGGTGGCGGCCCGGCTGGCGGGGGTCACGGAGATGCTGCAGGTGGTCGGATCGCCGGGGGTGTCGGGGCTGGTGGTCGCGTCGGTCGTGCACGCCGAGGTGGCGGCGGTGCGGCCGTTCGTGCAGGGCAACGGGGTCGTGGCGCGGGCGGTGGAGCGGGCCCTCGTCCAGGCCACCGGGCTGGACCCGACCGGGGTGGCCGTCCCGGAGGTGGGGCACCTCCGGGGTGGTCTGGCGCCGTACGTCGGGGCGCTGGCGGCGTACGCGACGGGGACGGCGGACGGGGTGGCGCTGTGGCTGCGGCACTGCGCCGACGCAGTGGTCGCGGGGGCGGAAGAGGGTGTTCGGGTATGCGCGGCCGTGCGGGCGGGACGGCTTTCCTGAGGTCTTCGTGGCTTGCGTGGGCTTGTTGACGATCCCGTGGCCATGCGCCGAGCGGTCTGGCGGGTCGCGGTTTGGGCGAGTACAACAGAGGAACAACTCCAGACCACCGTCCGGCGACCGGGCACCCACGCGAGGCAGTCCACTGATGGGCAGATCGTCATTGGGTTCACCCCTCGGCGACAACCACTGAATGCACGCTCTGGTCACCCGAGCCGCCAGACGGTCGTGATGGCACCTCACCTCTCACGAGCTGAGGTGCCATCACTTTTGTGCTCGGGCCGGTGGTGGTCGGTGCGCACGAGGTCATCTGGGAGCGGTGACAACGGCCGGGTGTGGTCTTCACTCCTCGGGAGCGTCGTCAGCCGCTGGGCCTCGCCCCGGTGTCGTTGTCCACACCGTGTGGGCGTTCCGTCCCGTGGTCCACAGGCTCGAGCCGGGGACTTCCGGGGTGGGCCGGCGTCGGCCGAGGGTGGTCCTGGGCCCGAGGAACGGGCCGGTCGGGGGGTTTCGGGTCGTGGGTTCGGTCGTGGGTTCGGTCGCGGGTTCGTCAGCGGTGGGTGCGCGGCACGCGCTCCTGGTCGTCGTCGGGGCGTCCGGCGGCGTGGGCGCCTCGTCGGTCGCGACGGCGGTCGCGGTGCGGGCTTCACGGGCGGGCACCGAGGTCGTGCTCCTCGACGGCTGTCCGCTGGGCGGCGGGCTCGACGTGATCCTCGGGGCGGAGCAGGAGAGCGGGGTCCGGTGGCCGGACCTCTACCGGCTGGTCGGTTCCGCGGACGGCCGGGCTCTGCTCGTGCGGCTGCCGTCGGTGGACGGCGTGCGGGTGCTGTCGTTCGGGCGGGACGGTTCCGAACCCGCTGCGGAGGTGGCCGACGCAGTGGTGGCCGGGCTCGCGGCGGAGTGCGCCCTGGTCGTGGTGGACGCGAGCGCCGCCGGAGGCACCGTGGCCGTCGCTGCCCTGGCCGTCGCTGACCGGGTGCTCGTCGTCGCGGGGGACGGGATGAGCCAGCTCGCTGCGCTGTCGGTCGTGTCGGGCCTGTTGGCGGCCGGGAGTGGTCGGGTCGGCGTCGAGATGGCGGTATGCCTACGCGGCCCGTCGGCGAGCGCCGGTCCGGTGGCCCGGGTGGTGGAGTCGGAGCTGCGCTGGCCGGTGCTCTGTGCGCTGGAGGACGACCGTGGTCTGGTGGCCGACCTCGTCCACGGCGTGGCTCCGGGCTCGCGAGCGAGCGGACCGACCGTGCGAACGGCCGACGAGATCCTCGGCTGGGCGCTGCTCGACCGCCGGGGTGCGGCGTGACCGTCTCTCCCGGGCTGCCGGCCCCGGCGTGGGAGCAGATCCGAGGCGGTCGTCGGCCCGAGCCTCAGAACCTCGCCACCGTCGCCGAGACGGACGTCGCCATCGACGGTCTGGGCGGTGCGGCCGCGCTGCGGGGGTCGCTGCAGGCACAGCTCCTCGGCGCCGGACCGCTGGAACCGCTGTTGGAACTGCCCGGGGTCACCGACGTGGCGGTCAACGGGGACGGCTCGGTCTGGGTGGACGCCGGCGCTGGTCTGGTCCGGGTGGACGTCGACGTCGGCGGTCCCGACGCGGTCCGCCGGCTGGCGGTTCGCCTGGCCGGGCTCGCGGGTCGTCGGCTGGACGAGACCTCGCCGTACGTGGACGGGGTGCTGCCCTCCGGCGTCCGACTGCACGCGATCCTGCCGCCACTCGTCGCCGACGGTCCGCACCTGACGCTGCGGATACCGGCCCGGTCCGCGATGACCCTGACGGAGCTGGAGGCGCGGTCGATGTTCCCGCCCGGCTGGGCCGGGCTGCTGCGGCAGCTGGTCCGCCGGCGGGTGGCCTTCGTCGTGTCCGGCGGCACCGGCGTCGGCAAGACCACGTTGCTCGGCGCGCTGCTCGGTGAGGCGCCGGCGGCGGAACGGGTGATCGTCGTGGAGGACGTCCGCGAGCTCAGCGTCGACCAGCCGCAGGTCGTCCGGCTGGAGGCCCGGCCGGCCAACGTCGAGGGCGCCGGCGAGGTGACCCTGACGACGCTGGTCCGGCAGGCGCTGCGGATGCGTCCGGACCGACTGGTCCTCGGGGAGGCGCGCGGCGCCGAGGTCCGTGAGCTGCTGGCCGCCCTCAACACCGGGCACGAGGGTGGCTGCGGCACGCTGCACGCGAACAGCGCCGGCGATGTCGTCGCGCGGTTCGAGGCGCTCGGGGCGCTCGCGGGCTTGTCGCCGGCAGCGGTGCACGCTCAGCTCGTCAGTGCCGTGGACGTCGTGGTGCACGTCGGCCGCCGGGCCGCAGAGGGGGCGGTTCGGCGTCAGGTCGAGACGATCGGCGTGGTGGTTCGAGGTCCCGACGGACGACCCGAGGTGGTGGATGCCCTCTCGACCGATCGGGACGGCTCGCCCCGCGGCCCAGGGTGGCCGCGACTCTCGGCGCTTCTCGGTACGCCACTGAGCGCCACGTCGATCGAGGCCATCGGGGGGTCGTCGTGACAGCACTGGTGGTGGCGCTGCTGCTGGCGGTGGCCACCTGGTTGCTGTTGCGGACTGCTGGGAGCAGACCCAACGCCCTGCCGGGAGATCCTCGTCCGATGGCCGCTTCCGGGCGGGGCGATGTGGGGACAGCGGGTGCGAGACGCTTGGGACGCTTTCGTGGATCGCCGGTAGAAGCCGAGGCCGAGGCGCTCGATCTCCTGGACGCTCTCGCACCGGCGCTCCGGGCCGGACTGCCACCGGCGACGGCGCTGCGGCTGATTGCGTCGAGTGCCTCTCCCGATGGGGGACCGCCCAGTGGCCCGTCCGAGGGTTCCGGCGGGTCGCTCAGAGGGCGTGGCGGGTCGAGGGGTTGGCGTGGCGGGTCGAGGGGTTGGGCGTCGGCGGGATCGTCGGGTGGGCGTGGCGGGGCGGCGGACGCACTCGGCCAGGCCGCCCAGCGCGGCGAGGCCCTCGCTCCCGTGTGGTTCGCCTACGCGGAGGCGCTGAGGTCCGACGACCTCCGCCTGGTCGCGGCGGCGTGGTCGCTCTGCGACACGTTGGGTTCGCCGTTGGCACCCACGGTGGCGACGGTGTCCCATGTCGTTCGTCGGCGCCGATCGGTCCGACAGCGCATCGCCGCGGCCTTGGCGGGGCCCCGGGCCACGATGCGAGTCCTCACCGCCCTCCCCTTGTCCGGGCCGTTCGTGGCGATCGCGGTCGGTGTCTCCCCGGGCGACCTCTACACGGAAACGGCAGGAGCCATGTCGCTCGCCGTCGGTCTCGCCGTGCTCCTCCTCGGTCGACTGTGGGCCGGCCGGATGATCCGGGCCGTCACCGTCGAGTCGCGCCGTCCGGAGCGGCACGGAGCTCCTGGCCTCCGCCGATGGAGCGCGGCGCAGAGATCCGAGTCGTCGTGACGCCGAGACTGACGGTGGCTCTCGCCCTGCTCCTCGCGGCCGCGATCCTGCTGCTCGTGGCGCGACGCCGCCGCGAACGGGATGTGGCGGCCGCGATCTCGGCCTTCTTTCCCCGAGACCGGCCGAGCTCGCTGGTAGGTGGGCCGGCTCCGCTCCGAGAGCGGAGCCGTGGCGGACGGTCGCACCCAGCCGGGCGCTCTCGCGCTCGGGCGCCGACGTCCGAGGAGGTCGCGGCATCGATGGTCCTCCTGGCCGTCGCGCTCCAGTCCGGATGTGGTGTCGTCGAAGGAATCGAGCACGTCGCGCAGGTGGCTCCGCCGGTGCCCGCGGCCGAGCTCGCCGTGGTGGCGGCGGCGCTGAGGTGGGGCCTGGACGAGCAGTGGGCGTGGGCCGAGGTGGACCCCCGGTGGTCGCGCGCCGCAATGGCCATGCGACTGGCGCGGGAGGCTGGCGTGGCGCCTTCGTCGCTGCTCCTCTCGGGTGCCGACGACCTACGGTCGAACCGGCTCGCGGCGATCGACGTCGCGGCGGCCAGGCTCGGCGTCCGGCTCGTCGTGCCCTTGGGCGTGGCGTTCCTGCCCGCCTTCGTCCTGACGACGATCGTGCCGGTCGTCCTCGCCCTCGCTCGTCAGGTGCTGGCGTCGTGAGCCGCGGGCCGCCACGCCTCGACGGAGCGTGAGATCGTCGGGACGTGGCTGCCTCCGACCTCGTCTCCGCTCTGCGAACCGCCGCTGCCGACCGCCGCCCGATGGGCCGGCGCGGGCTCTGGGTGAGCTTCCTGTCCGCCTACGGCCTGGAGGCCGCTCTCGGTGGGCCTCCCCCGGCGGCTCGGCCTCCGGCGGCTCGGCCTCCGGCGATCAGACCGGCGGCGATCAGGCCGGCGGCATCCAGTGGCTCGGACTGGACCTCCAGCACGGCGATCTGGACCTGGCGGATGTCGTCCCGCTCCTCCGGGTGGCCGAACGCGCGGGACTGCCGGTGTTCCCACGCATGGCGTCCCATGCGGCTGACGCGATCGGCAGGGTGGTGGACGCCGGCGCGCAGGGCGTCATCGTGCCCGGCGTCGAGTCGGCCGACGAGGCGGCCGCCCTGGTCCGCGCGATCCGCCTCCCCCCGGCCGGTGGCCGGAGCACGGGCGCGGCGCGCACGGCGCTCGGCGTGACCGACGTCGGCGAAGCGCTGCTCCTCCCGATGGTCGAGACGGCGGCCGGCCTCCACAACGCGGCGGACATCGCGGCGGTCGACGGGGTCGACGGGATCTTCATCGGCCCGTACGACCTGTCGATGTCGCTGGGGTGCAAGCCCGGCGAGGAGCCGGTGATGACGGCGATCGCCTCCGTGGTCGAGACTGTGCGGTCGACCGGCAAGATCGTCGGCATGTTCACCGGACGACCCGACCTGCTGGCGCTGGCGCCGACGCTCGACCTGGTGGCCGTCGACACCGACGTGTCGGCGCTGCGTCGCGGGCTCGCCGACCTGTTCTCCTGACGCGGTTCGCCGAACTCTCCTGACGCCGTTCGCCGGTCCGGGCACGGGCAGCCGCGAGCGGCCGGAGCGGGCGAGTCGGGCCCGGTTTCGCAGCCCAGCGGCCTATCCTGCGGCGCATGGCGCAGCGAGTGCGAACGATCCTCATCTCCGATCTGTCGGGAGACGAGGTGGAGGCAGGAGGAGAGTCGGTCGCCTTCAGCTACCAGGGCGTCGACTACACGATCGACCTGACGGCCAAGGAGGCCGCCGGGTTCGACAAGGCCATCGCGATGTACGTCGAGCACGCGACCAAGGCCGGACGCGCCCGGTCGGGACGGCCGAGCTCCGCCTCGTCGCAGCACCACGCAGAGCGGATCGGCAACATGAAGCGGTGGGCCGCGGAGCAAGGCATCGACTACCCGAAGCGCGGCCGGCTCCCGAAGAGCCTGGTCGAGGCGTACGACGCCGCCCACTGACCGCGGTCATTCGCACTGACCGGCGCGACGCATACCGTCGACCTCGGTCGCTAGGACAGCCCGACCCACGGCGCTGACGCCTGCATCGCCAGCCGGACAGGGGTGTTCGCCGCCCCGAACCCTGCGTAGCCGCCGCGCCGCTCCAGCAGCTCCACGTAGAACCGGCCCGCGACCAGGGGCGTGTAGACGTGGAACAGCTCGCCCTCACCGTCACGGTCGTAGAGCACCCCGAGCCGCCGCAGCCGGTCGAGGAGGGCGGCGTCGAGGCCCAGTCGCGCCTGGAGGTCGTCGTAGTACCCGTCCGGGAACATCAGCAGCGGCGCCCCGGCCGCACGCAGACCGTCCACTCTGTCGAGCAGGTCGGTACACGCGAAGGCCACCTGGTTGACGCCGGTCGGGGCGCGACCGGCCCGCACGACGATGTTGTGCACGACGCGGACGCCATTCTCGCGGGGCAGCAGCACCCGGCTGCGCAACCGCCCCGCCGGGTCGAAGAACTCCGAGACCGGACCGGGGCGTAGCCCGAAGAGCGTGCGGTAGAACGAGACCTCGGCGTCCGAGCGGTCGACGTCCACCGCCGCGCCGACGTGGTCGATCCCCAGCCAGCCTTCGGTTCCCGCGGTGCGGCTCTGGTCTGCGGGTACGACCTGCACCGAGACTCCCGTCGGGCTGGTCACGGTGAACTCCGGCGCACCCCCGTGTCGGGCGGCCGGCTCCCAGTTCAGCGCCTCGGCCCGCGCCATCAGCCGTGTCGGGTCGTCGACCCCGATCCCGAGCGCGGCCACCGACGGGCGGGGAAGAGCCGTCGCCCGCCGCAGCTCGAGGTCCGATCGGCCGTTGAGGACCACGCGGGCCGCACCGTTGCGGAACGTCCGCAACGCGTCGTCCTCGCCGGGCACCAGCTGGAATCCCAGTGACACCAACAGGTCCGGCACTGCGCTCGACCTCGGGTCCGCGGCGATCTCGACGAAGGCTGCGGTCGGGCACGCCGGCTCGGCGGGCGGGTCGAACAGCTCCACCAGCGGCCGGGTCCGAGTGCGGCGCGACGGATCCCCATCGCCCGCACGGCCGCCGTCCCAGTACCGCCGCAGCTGCTCCTCGAGGAACAGCAGCGAACGCATCGCGTCGCGAGCCGTCTCGTGAGGTTCGGCCTCCCGGACGATGTCGTTGAACACCTCGAGCGACAGCGGCCCCCGGTACCCGGCCTCGACCACCGCCGCGACGACCCCGACCACGTCGAGCGACCCCTGGCCCGGGAAGCACCGGTGGTGGCGGCTCCACTCGAGCACGTCCATCGCCAGGTACGGCGCGTCGGCCACCTGGAGGTACTCCATCCGGTCCCCCGGGATGCCGGCGAGCGCGGTGGCGTCGTCGCCCCGGGCGAGCAGGTGGAACGTGTCCACGGCCAACCCGACCTCCGGCATACCGGCGGTGTCGACGACCTGCCAGGCCTCCTGGAGCCGGTTGATGCACGTCCCCCAGGCGAGCGCCTCGAACGCCAGTGTGAACCCGTGGTCGGCGGCGCGTCGGCCCACCGTCGCCAGCTGCTCGGCGGCCAGGTCGAGGTCCGGACTCGCCTCCGGGTGGACGGCCGAGCAGAGCAGGGTCCGGGTGGCACCGAGCCGCTCCATGACCTCGAACTTCGCCTCGGCGAACCGCAGCCGGTCGGGGAAGGCGGCCGGCGAGACGCCGACGACGTCCCGCAGCGGCTGGAAGAGGTCGATGGCGAGTCCGAGGTCGCGGCAGCGCGCGGCGACCTCCTCGGCTCGCATCGGCGACGCGGTCAGGTCGGCGTCGAACAGCTCGATGCCCGCGAAGTGCGCGGCCGCGATGGCCTCGAGCTTGTCCTCCAGCGTCCCCGCCACCGAGACGGTCGCGATGCTCTTGCGCACTGGCGTCCCTAACCCGCGCTGCGGCTGAGGGCGACGTGCTGACCCGTGAGCGACCCGAAGTGCTCCTGCATGCGCTGGATGTCGGCGGACCGTCCGGTGAGGAGGCGGAAGGCGGCCGCGTGCTGGTGCACCGCCATGGCACCGCCGGTCATCACCCGACAGCCGGCGGCCCGCGCCCGGTGCACGAGCTCGGTCTCCAGCGGGAAGTAGATGATGTCGGCCACCCACTGGTCCGGCCGCAGCAGGGCCGGGTCGAGGGGTAGCCCGGGATGGGCGTCCATCCCGACCGGCGTCGCCTGGATAAGTCCGCCCGCCTCGCGGAGCGCGGTCGCCAGGTCCGTCGTCGAGGAGACCCGGTCGGGCCCGACCAGTGCGCCCAGCCGGTCGGCCACCGCGGCCGCGCGGTCGCCGTCCTGGTCGACGATGTCGAGGTGCGTGGCGCCGTACCGCAGCGCGCCGTACCCGACGGCAACCCCGGCCCCACCGGCGCCGAGCAGGACCATCCGGTCGCCGGTCGCCTCGGGCAGCGTCGCCTTCAGCGCCTCGGCGAATCCGACCCAGTCGGTGTTGTGGCCGATGCTGCGGCCGTCCCGGATGACGACGAGGTTCGACGCTCCCAGCGCCTGGGCCTCCGGGCTGGCCTCGTCCACGTGCGCCATCACCGCGTTCTTGAACGGGTGGGTGACGGCCAGCCCGTCGAAACCGAGCCGGACGGCCCAACGCAGGACCTCAGCGGTGTCGTCCAGACCCAGCCCGGTATGCGTCGCGTCCACCAGGCGGTAGGCGAGGGAGAGGCCTTGGGCCTCCCCCTCGCCTTCCTGCAAGGGCTTCGCCAGCGAGCCGCCGATGTTGTCGCCGAGGAGGCCGACTACGAAGGACGTCGTTGTCATCGTGCGGCCCCCTCGGTTTCGTTCTGCATACTCGGTATGCGGCGGATGGCTCAGCTGGTGCGCAACGTGCCGGTGCTGCCGACCGTACGCGCCTCGTCTTGTGGCCGGCCCAGCTCGGTGGTGGGGATGAGGTGGGTCTTCTTCGGGCCGGTGGCCACGGCGATCGCGGAGATCGCACAGGCGATGGCGGCGAAGATCGCCACCCGGCTCCACCCGTCACTACCGGTGCCGGCGAGGGCGGCAGCGATGGTGGGCGTGAACCCGGCCAGACCGAACCCGAACTGCGTGCCGATCGCCATGCCGGACAGCCGCACGTTGGTCGGGAAGTACTCCGCGTAGGTCGCGGGCCACACCGCGTTGGTCATGCTGTAGACCACACCGGCCAGGAGCAGTCCGACCGTCCAGACGAGGACGCCGTTCTTCGAGGCGATCGCGGCCATGTACGCCACCGCCAGGATGCCCGACCCGATGGCGCCGGTGACGAAGATCGGCTTGCGGCCGACCTTGTCGGACAAGGCGGCCCAGAACGGGATGATCGCGATGGCGATGAGGTTGGCCACGATGGCGATCCACAGCATGTAGGTCGAGGAGAACCCGTTCCCGTACGTCGCCGACGTCGCGAAGGTGAGGGCGAAGACCGTGTAGAGCGTGTTGATCATCGCGATGAAGGCGGCGAACATCACCCGCAGCACGCTGCGCCAGTGGTACTTGAACAGGATGGACAGGGGGGTCTTGGGGACCTCGCCGTGCGCGACCTCCTCCGAGAACACCGGTGTCTCATCGAGCCGACGCCGGATGATGTAGCCCGCCCCGACGACAATGGCGCTGAGCAGGAACGGGATCCGCCAGCCCCACGTCAGCAGCTGCTCCTCCGAGAGCAGAGCGGCGAGCGGAAGGAAGATCGCCGGCGCCAGCACCTGGCCACCCTGTGTGCCGCTCAGGGTCCAGCTGGTGAAGAAGCCGCGCCGGTTGTCCGGTGAGTGCTCGAACGACATCGAGTTGGCGCCCGCCTGCTCGCCGGCCGCCGAAAGGCCCTGGAGGAGGCGAAGGACGACGAGGAGGATCGGCGCCAGGATGCCGATGGCGTCGTAGGTCGGCAGGCAGCCGACGAGGAACGTCGAGACGCCCATGAGCAGCAACGTGCCGATGAGGACCGGCTTGCGGCCCAGCTTGTCGCCGAGGTGGCCCATGAGGAACGACCCGATCGGCCGGGCGACGTAGCCGACACCGAACGTCGCGAGCGACGCGACGGTCGCGGCGGCGGCGTTGCCGCTGGGGAAGAAGATCTTCGGGAACACCAGCGCGGCCGCAGTCCCGTAGATGACGAAGTCGTAGTACTCCAAGGCGCTGCCGACCCACGCGGCGATCGCGGCCTTCTTCGGCGTCCGGGCGGGGAGCCCGTCGGCAGGGACCGCAGCGGCGGCCGAGTTCGTGTCTGGCATCGTTGCCAACCCTTCGCGAGGATCGCCATGGACGCGGTGTCCGGCGATGGACGTGGGGCAGACCGTAGGACCGCCGCCAACCCGATGGCAAACGTTTGCCATAATTTGCCACATGTCTCCGCAGCGCCGCCCACGAGCCGTGACGATCACCGACGTGGCGCGCGCTGCCGGCGTCGCTCCGTCGACGGTGTCGCGGGCCGTCACGCGTCCGGACCGCGTGAATGCCGTGACGCGAGAGCACGTCCTCGAGGTCGCGAACCGTCTCGGGTACCGACCGAGCCCCGTCGCGCGGGCCCTGGGCAGCGGGCGTACGCGGACGTTGGCCCTCGTCCTGCCCGACATCACCAACCCGTACTTCGCCGGGGTGATCCGCGGCGCCGAGCGCCAGGCCGCCGCGACCGGGCACGTCCTCGTCATCGGCAGCTCGGAAGAGTCGGGACGGGCGGAGTGGCGGATCGTCGAGAAGCTCGCCGGGTCGGTCGACGGGTTCCTCATCGTCTCGAGCCGGATGAGCGACCAGCGCATCCTCCAGACCTCCGGACTGCGCCCGGTCGTCCTCGTCAACCGGCAGACACCCGGCGTCACCAGCGTGAGCCCGGACCAGGAGTCAGGGACGCGCCAGATCATCGAGCACCTCGCGTCGCTGGGCCATCGGGAGGTCCTCTTCCTGGCCGGACCACCGGAGTCCTGGCTGGGGTCTCGCCGGTGGGCCGGCATCAGTGCGGCCGCGAAGCGACACCGGATGACCGCAAGACGGGTCGGACCCTTCCCACCGTCGATCGAGGGCGGGTACGTCGGCGGCGAGGCGGCCCTGTCCGACGCGGCCACCGCGGTCATCGCCCACAACGACCTCCTCGCCATCGGCGTCCTGCTCCGACTGGCCTCCCGCGGCATCCGGGTGCCTCAGGACCTCAGCGTCGTGGGCTTCGACAACATCTTCGGCTCCGACTGGTGCGACCCGCCGCTCACGACGCTCAGCGACCGGACCGACCAGGCCGGCCGCTCCGCCATCGACCTCCTGGTGTCCCTCATCGAGGATGAGGGCGAGGACGCCGAGCCGCCCGCGCAGATCGTCGCCCCGACCGAGCTGGTGATCCGGCGGTCCACCGGCCGCGCCCGGGTCGGGTCGCTCGAGCCGGGCTAGAAACCAGCGGCCACGAGGACGCGTCAGGCGGGCCGGCCCACGCTCCGCTCGATGCCGCTGGCGGCGACCTGCAGAGCCGACACGAGCCGCGGGCGGTCGCGTCGCAGACTGGGGACGACGATGCCCACGGAGGCGACGACGTCGGCGCCCTGCCGGATCGGGACGGCCACCGAGCAGGCGCCGAGGCTCATCTCCTCGACCGTCGTCGCATACCCCTCGGCCCGTACTCGACGCAGCTGGTCGGCGAGGAGTCCGGGCGCGGTGACGGTATGCCGGGTCACCCGCCGCAGCCTCGACCGCAGGACCTCGCGCTGCACCGACTCGGGCGCGAAGGCGAGCAGTACCTTGCCGACCCCCGTGCAGTGCAACGGAAGTCGGGAACCGACCGTGCTGACGATGGGCACCGACGCCCGTCCGGAGAGCCGTTCGAGGTAGAGGACCTGGTGCCGGTCGCGGACCGCCAGGTGCACGGTGGCGAGCGTCGCCGCGTACACGTCGTGGAGGAACGGGGACGCCGCCTGCCGCAGCCCGGTCTGGACGGGTGCCAGCAGCCCGACGTCCCACAGTCGCCTCCCGATGGCGTAGCGACCGTCGGCGAGGCGGATCAGCGCTCCCCACTCGACGAGCTCGCCCACGAGCCGGTGGGCCGTCGGCATCGGCAGTCCCGCGCGGCCGGCCAGCTCGGTGAGGCTGAGGATCCGGTGCCGCTGGTCGAAGGCGCCGAGCAGGGACAGGGCACGGGAGGTCACTGTCGTCCCGGGCGTCGGAGGTGTTGCCGGCCACGCCCCCCTCCTTCCACTCAGTGGAACCTCATTCTGCCGCACCCCCGGTGCGTGGGCCTACCGTGACGGGCATGACGACGACCGTCTCCTCCGACTCGGCCGCCTCGACCCAGGCCGAGGTGAGCCGGGAGATCGCCGACATCTCGGCGGCCTACCAGGCATCCGGCCGCGAGGAGACCCAGCCTCGCCTCGACTACGCGCCCTACCGGAGCAGCCTGCTGCGGCATCCGACCAAGGACCTGCACCACGCCGACCCCGAGACCATCGAGCTCTGGGCGCCGTGCTTCGGGCAGCGCGACGTGAGCCCCCTCGAGGCCGACCTGACCATCCAGGACGGCGGCGAGCCGCTGGGGGAGCGGATCGTGGTGACCGGGCGCGTGCTCGACGGCCAGGGGCGACCCGTTGCCGGCCAGCTCGTCGAGATCTGGCAGGCGAACGCCGGCGGCCGCTACATCCACAAGCGCGACCAGCACCCGGCCCCGCTCGACCCGCACTTCACCGGCGTCGGGCGGTGCCTGACCGGCCCGGACGGCACCTACCGGTTCCAGACCATCAAGCCGGGGCCCTACCCGTGGAAGAACCACCACAACGCCTGGCGTCCGGCGCACATCCACTTCTCGCTCTTCGGTACCGACTTCACGCAGCGCATGGTCACCCAGATGTACTTCCCGGGTGACCCGCTCTTCGCGCTCGACCCGATCTACCAGGCCATCACCGACCAGCGAGCGCGCGACCGGCTGGTCGCGACCTACGACCACGACGTGACGCAGCACGAGTGGTCGACGGGGTACCGATGGGACATCGTTCTCACGGGTGGCCAGCGCACCCTGATGGAGGAGTCGTGACCGACCTCGTGCCCACGCCCGGCCAGACCGTCGGGCCGTTCTTCGGGTATGCGCTGCCGTTCGACCGCGACAACGAGCTGGTGCCGCTGTCGCACCCGTCGGCGGTGCGGCTCCACGGCCGGGTGACCGACGGCCACGGGGTGGGAGTTCCGGACGCGCTGCTCGAGCTCTGGCAGGCCGCACCCGACGGTTCCGTGGTGCAGCAGGACGGTTCGCTGCGCCGCGACGGTTGGACGTTCACCGGTTGGGGTCGCGCGTCCACCGATGCCGACGGGCACTACGTCTTCACCACGCTGCGTCCGGGAGCGACCGAGGCCGGCCGGGCGCCGTTCTTCGCCGTGACCGTGTTCGCCCGCGGGCTGCTGAACCGGCTCTTCACCCGTGCCTACCTCCCCGACGACGCGGAGGCCCTGGCCAATGACCCCCTGCTCGCGTCGCTCGACGCCGACCGCCGCGCGACGCTGGTCTGCCGTGGGGACGAGCACGGGTATGCGTTCGACGTGTCACTCCAGGGTGACGGCGAGACCGTGTTCCTGAGGTACCCGGGCCAATGACCGACCTCTTCTGGCCGGGCGACGAGCGGGCCGGCGCCACGATGTCCGAGCCGTCCTTCCTCGCGGCGATGGTCCGGGTCGAGGAGGGCTGGCTGGCCGGCCTGGTCTCCGCCGGCATCGCCCCGTTTGCGGCGAAGGCCGATCTCGCCGGGCTCGTCGGACCGGCGGACGTCGACGAGATCGCCGTCGCAGCAGAGGCCGGCGCGAATCCGGTCATCCCGTTGGTGTCGTTGCTGCGCCAGCGGGCTCGGGAGGTCAACGACGAGGCGGCGACCTGGCTTCACCGCGGCCTCACCAGTCAGGACGTCGTCGACACGGCGCTGATGCTCTGCCTCCGAGAGGCCCTCGACCGGGTGGACGCCGATCTGCGCCAACAGGTGTCTGCGCTCGCGCGGCTCGCCGACGAGCACCGGTCGACGGTGATGGCCGGGCGGACCCTGACCCAGCACGCGGTCCCGATCTCGTTCGGGCTCAAGGCGTCCGGGTGGCTCACGGGGGTCCTCGACGCCGCCGACGCGGTCGACGGTGCGCGTGCCTCGCTGGTCGTCCAGGTGGGCGGAGCCGCAGGAACCATGGCCGCGACGACCGAGCTCGCACGCGCCGCCGGACTGGCCGACCCGTCGGCCGTCGCCGTCGCGACGGCCGATGGACTCGCCGCCGAGCTCGGGCTCGGGGCGCGGCCGCCGTGGCACACCTCCCGACGACCGGTCACCCTCGTCGGAGACGCGCTGGTGGCGGCAACCGACGCCTGGGGACGGATCGCGTCCGATGTGGCGACGCTGGGGCGGCCGGAGATCGGCGAGGTGGGCGAACCCTCGGTGGTCGGTCGAGGGGGCTCGTCCACGATGCCGCAGAAGCAGAACCCGGTGCTGTCCGTGCTGGTTCGGCGCGCGGCGCTGACGGCACCGGCTCTGTCCGCCACGCTCCACACCGCCGCAGCGCTGGCCGTCGACGAGCGGCCGGACGGGGCCTGGCACGCCGAGTGGGCGACGCTGCGGACCCTCGCCCGGCAGACCGTCGTCGCCGGTTCGCAGACCACCGAGCTCGTCTCAGGGCTCCGGGTCAACGTTGACCGAATGACGGAAACCGTTGCGAGTGAACGGGACTCGCTACTAGCCGAGCGTCGGTCGATCGTCGGTGACGACGTCGGCGCGCCGATCGACTACCTCGGCGCGACCGACCCGATCATCGACGCGGCGCTCGACCGAGCCCGTCGCTTCCTGGGGGAGCAGACATGAGCGTGCGGATCGTCGGGACGCAGCTCAGCGACCCCGGACCAGTCGGGGCCCGCAAGCCGCTGCTGGTCCTCGGGCCGTCGCTCGGAGCGTCGGTCCACGCCCTGTGGGCCCCCTGTGTCCGGGACCTGGCCGACCGCTTCCACCTGGTCGGCTGGGATCTCCCCGGGCACGGTGCCAGTCCCGCCGCCAACGGGTCGGCCATGGACTTCACCGACCTGGCGGCCGCCGTCATCGACCTCGTCGACGCGGTCCAGGAGGAGCGGGGAGAGCCGATCGGGTCGTTCGCCTACGCGGGTGACTCGGCCAGCGGGGCGGTCGGGCTCCAGCTGCTCCTCGACGCGCCCGACCGGGTGCGGGCCGCCGTGATCCTCTGCAGCAGCGCGGCGTTCGGCGTGATGCCCGGCTGGCTCGACCGAGCCGCCGCCGCCCGGGCCTCGGGGACGGCGGCGCTCGTGCCGCTCTCGCTGCAGCGATGGTTCACCGACGGGTTCGCCGAGCGCGAGCCGGAGCGCGTGTCGGCGCTGCTGCACTCACTGCGCGAGACGGACGACGAGAGCTATGCCCAGGTCTGCGAGGCACTGTCCCGCTTCGACGTCCGGGACCGGTTGTCCGACGTGACGGTCCCGCTCCTCGCGGTCGCCGGATCCGAGGACGTGGCCACCCCGCCGGCTCTGCTGGAGGAGATCGCGGCCGGCATCCCGGGAACGCGGCTCGTGGTCCTCGACGGAGTCGCCCATCTGCCCCCCGCCGAGGCGCCGTCGGTCGTCGTGAAGCTGCTCGCCCAGCACCTGGAGCCGCACGAGGAGTCGGCCACCGGCATACCGGACGTCGTTGGTGACGACGCTGGAGATCCGTTGTACGACAAGGGAATGACCGTCCGCCGTGCGGTCCTCGGCGACGCCCACGTCGACCGGGCGAATGCCGGCGTCACCGACCTCACTCGTGACTTCCAGGAGCTCATCACGCGCTACGCGTGGGGCTCCATCTGGACGCGGCCGGGCCTCGACCGACGGAGCCGCTCGATGATCACCCTCACCGCGCTCATCGCTCGCGGTCACCACGAGGAGCTGGCCATGCACCTTCGAGCCGCACGCACCAACGGGCTGACCGACGACGAGATCAAAGAGGTCATCCTCCAGAGCGCGATCTACTGCGGCGTCCCGGACGCCAACACCGCCTTCCGAGTGGCGCAGACCGTTCTCTCGGAACCCGTTCCAACCGAGGAGCAGCCCTGATGACGCACCACACCGGTGAGTCCGCCTACGTCTACGCGGCGGTGCGGACCCCGTTCGGCAAGTTCAACGGAGGGCTGTCCGGCGTCCGCCCGGACGACCTGGCCGCCACGGCGATGCGTGGGGTGCTGGCGACGCTGCCGGACCTGGACCCCCAGGACATCGGCGATGTCGTCTGGGGCAATGCCAACGGCGCCGGCGAGGACAACCGCAACGTGGGCCGGATGGCGGTGCTGCTGTCCGGCCTTCCGGTGACGCTGCCGGCCACGACGGTCAACCGGCTCTGCGGCTCCAGCCTCGACGCGGCGATGATCGGTTCGCGGACGGTCGAGTCCGGGGACGCCGACATCGTGCTGGTCGGTGGCGTGGAGTCGATGACGCGGGCCCCGTGGGTGCTTCCCAAGCCGGCCCGGCCGTTCCCCGCCGGCGACATGACCGCGGTGTCGACGACGCTCGGGTGGCGGCTGGTCAACCCCTCGATGCCGGCGGAGTGGACCGCGTCGCTGGGGGAGTGCAACGAACAGCTGCAGGAGAAGTTCGCGATCTCGCGGCAGCGACAGGACGCGTTCGCGATGCGGTCGCACCAGCTCGCCGACGCGGCGTGGAACGAGGGGTTCTACGACGACCTGACGGTGGCCGTGCCGGGGACGGAGGTCACCCGTGACGAGTCGATCCGGCCCGGGACCTCGGTGGAGAAGCTCGCGACGTTGACGCCCTCGTTCCGGGTCGAGGGGACCATCACGGCGGGCAACGCCTCGCCGCTGAACGACGGCGCGTCAGCCGTGGTGCTCGGTTCCCGGGCGGCGTCGTCGCGGATCGGCGGATTGCCGGTGGCTCGGGTCGCCGGCCGCGCGGCCGCCGCCCTCGAGCCGCAGATGTTCGGGTACGCACCGGTCGAGGCCGCCGAGAAGGCGTTGCGGCGCGCGGGAGTCGAGTGGTCGGACATCGGCGCAGTCGAGCTCAACGAGGCGTTCGCCGTGCAGTCACTGGCCTGTGTCGACGCGTGGGGTGTCGACCCCGACATCGTCAACGCCAAGGGGGGCGCGATCGCGATCGGGCATCCGCTGGGAGCCTCGGGCGGCCGCATCCTCGGGACGCTGGTCAAGCGGATGCGCGACGGGGGTCACCGGTGGGGCGTCGCAGCGATCTGCATCGGCGTCGGCCAGGGCCTCGCGGTCGTGCTCGAGAACGAGGACGCGTGATGTCACGGGTGTCGGTCGTCACGGACCCGGACGAGGCGGTGGCGGGGATCGCGGACGGGTCGACGGTGCTGGTCGGTGGGTTCGGGATGGCGGGTATGCCGGTCGACCTGATCGATGCCCTGATCCGGCAGGGGGCGTCCGACCTCACGGTGGTGTCCAACAACGCGGGGAACGGCGACACGGGGTTGGCGGCTCTGTTGGCGGCGGGGCGGGTGCGGAAGATGATCTGCTCGTTCCCGCGTCAGTCGGACTCGTGGGTGTTCGACGGGTTGTACCGGGCCGGGGAGGTCGACCTGGAGGTGGTGCCGCAGGGGAACCTCGCGGAGCGGATGCGGGCGGCTGGTGCGGGGATCGGTGCGTTCTTCTCTCCGACGGGGGTGGGGACGCCGTTGGCGGAGGGCAAGGAGACGCGGACGATCGACGGTAGGGACTACGTGTTGGAGCTCCCGATCCGTGGTGACGTCGCGTTGGTCCACGCCCATGTGGCCGACGCGATGGGAAACCTGGTGTACCGCAAGACCGCCCGCAACTTCGGCCCCGTGATGGCGGCTGCCGCGGCACTGACGATCGCGGAGGTGTCCAAGGTCGTGCGCGTCGGAGACCTGGACCCCGAGAACGTGGTCACACCGTCGATCTACGTCAACCGGGTCCTCGACCTCTCCGGGGCTGCGGCCACGAGGGGATCGCACCCCGAGCCGGCACGGACGGAGGCGTCATGACCGTCGAGCACACCGAGCGCGGGCCACTCGACCGCAAGGAGCTGGCGGCGCTGGTCGCGCGGGACATCCCGCCGGGTTCGTTCGTCAACCTCGGGATCGGTCAGCCGACGATGGTGGGCGACTACCTCGACCCCGCCGCCGGGGTCGTCCTGCACACCGAGAACGGGATGCTGGGGATGGGACCCGCCGCGGTAGGTGACGAGATCGACACCGACCTCACCAACGCGGGGAAGGTCCCCGTCACCGAGCTGCCCGGCGCCTCGTACTTCCACCACGCTGACTCCTTCGCGATGATGCGCGGCGGTCATCTCGACGTCTGCGTCCTCGGCGCTTTCCAGGTCTCGCAGCGCGGCGACCTGGCCAACTGGCATACCGGTGCACCTGACGCCATTCCCGCCGTCGGCGGGGCGATGGACCTCGCCATCGGGGCCAAGCAGACCTTCGTGATGATGACGCTGTTCGCCAAGGACGGCACCGCGAAGCTCGTGCCCGAATGCACCTACCCGTTGACCGGCGTGCACTGTGTCACCCGCGTCTTCACCGACTACGGCGTCTTCCAGATCGGGCCGGACGGCGTGGTGGTCTCCGAGACGTACGGGATCTCGTTTGCCGATCTGGCAACACGAGTTGACGTCCCCCTGAGCACGGGTGAGACGCTGCCCGGGTGAGACACCACGACCATGATCTGGACCCCGCCACGCTGCATACTCCCGAGTTCTGGGACGACCGTTACGGGTCGACCGAGGCCCTCTGGAGCGGTCGGCCGAACCAGCGGCTCGTGGAGCACGTGTCGGGTCTGACCCCTGGCACGGCGCTCGAGATCGGGTGCGGTGAGGGCGCGGACGCGATCTGGCTGGCGCAGCAGGGGTGGACCGTGACGGCGGTCGACGTGTCGAAGGTGGCGCTGGAGCGGGCGGCGGGGCATGCCGCCGAGGCGGACCCGGTGGCGGCGCAGCGGATCACCTGGCGTCAGCAGGACCTCCGCGAGTGGGCGCCCGAGCCGGCGTCCTACGACCTGGTGACCGAGCACTTCCTGCACCTGCCGAGTGCGCTGCGCGTCCCGCAGCATGCGCGACTGGCGGCGGCGGTGCGGCCTGGTGGCACGCTGCTGATCGTGGGGCATCACCCGGGGGACAACGAGACGTTGCAGCGGCCGCACCCGGACGACCTCTTCTTCACCCCCGAGGACGAGGCGAGCCTTCTCGCTGCCGATGACTGGGACGTCTCGGCGACGTCACCCACGCGGCCCGCGCGCGACCCCGACGGCATCGAGATCGTCCTCACCGACGCGGTCGTCTGCGCGGTGCGTCGAGGCTGAGGACGCCTGGCCTTCTACGTTGGCGCCACGGCCACGCAGACGACGGGAATCCCCGAGTTACCGTCGTCCGCGTGGACGTTCCGTGGCTATCGGGGAGGAGGCCGGTCGTGGGGCGCCTGATACGCCCCGTGGGTCAGCCTTCGGCCGCGTCCGGATCCTCTTCGGGCTCGAAGGTGTTCGGTTCGCCGGTGGTCAGCTCGATGCCCTCACCATTGCCGTCCTCGAGCTGGATGTCCGACTCGGTGTCGGTCGTCGGTGTGGTGTCCTCGTCGCTCATCGCGTCCCCTTGTCGTCGTCGCTATGCGGTTCCCGTACCCGCGACGAGGGATCGGCAACCACGCGCGCGCCGATGCGGAGCGGCCGGGCGATGACAACGCCCCCGCGGGGGGACGGGGGCGCTGCCGTGCCTCGTTGCGGGCAGGACCGGCGCCGGGTGGTGCGGCAGCCAGGGTCCTGTGCAGGGGGATCCCGCCCCCCAACCCCCGAGGTTGGGGGAATCCGAAGCATCCTCATCTTCGACCCGTGAGCGGGCGATGTCCATCGGAAGTCCCGGAGATGTGCACAAGGTCTGCTCGTCTCGTCCCATGATCCACACTCCGCAGTCCCGTGCTGGTGGCGCGGTCGTCGCTCAGCAACCCTCGACTCGAGACGGCCGGATGGCCCGGCCGGCGCCCGTGGGGCGCCATGGCGAGAGGGGATGTCGATGCGGGGTTCGATGCGTGCCCGGGTGTGGGCGAGAGGACGGGCGAGAGGGCAGCAGGTCGGTCGGCTGAGGTCCGCCGGCATGACCACGGCGGAGTATGCGGTGGGGACCCTCGCGGCGGTCGCCTTCGCTGCGGTGCTGCTCGCCGTGGTCAAGTCCGGTGCGGTGGTGTCCGCGCTGACCAGCATCATCACGACGGCGCTGGGCTCGGCCGGCTGACGATGTCCGGGCCATGGGGAGTCCGCGTGGGTCGACGCGACCGCGGCATGGTCACGGCCGAGCTCGCGCTCGCCGTGCCGGTCGTCGTCATGGTGCTCGCGCTCGGTCTGGCGGCCATCCGGGTGGGTGTCGACCAGGTCCGGTGCGTCGACGCCGCGCGCCTGGCGGCTCGGGCTCTGGCGCGGGGGGACGCCGAGGGGTCGGCTCGCGCGCTCGCCGCGACCGCCGGGCCACCGGGTGCCGTGGTGGTCCTCGGCGCGGCTGGTTCGGAGGTGTCGGCATCCGTGACGGCGAGTCGCGACCTGGCCGGGTGGAGGGTCGTCACCGTGCGGGCGTCGTCGACCGCGGTGCGGGAGGAGGTGCCGTGACTCGGTGGGTCGGGGTTCGGGACCGTGGGTCGGCGACCGTGTTGGTTCTGGGGGCCGTGGGAGTGCTGCTCGCGATGACCGTCGGCGCACTGTGGGTGGTCAGTGCGGTCGTGGCGGCGCATCGAGCGCAAGCCGCTGCCGACCTCGCTGCGCTCGCCGTTGCCGCTGCGCTCGTTCGCGGCGAACCGACCGCGACCGCGTGTGGTCGAGGGTGTGGCCCTCGCCGCTCGCAACGGAGGCCGTCTCGCGTCGTGTCAGGCCGGCCCGGACTTCTCGGTCGAGCTGGTGGTCCAGGTCGGGGCGACGGTCTCGCGAGTCGGTACGGCGACGGCGAGGTCACGCGCCGGACCCGTCGGCGCGGCTGGGTCGGCCTGGTCCGGAGACTCGCCATGACCGTGGCGCGGCGGGCCGGATGGAAAGGGGCGCGGCGGGTCCGATGGAAGGGGCGCAGGTGGAACGGATGCACAGGTCGTGGCCGCGGACGCCGTGGAGACCAGGCTCAGCGGGGCGAGCGCGCGCCGTCCAGGGTGAGGTCGAGGAGGGTCACGGCCCGAGCCTTGTCCAGCGGTTCGTTGCCGTTGCCACACTTCGGCGACTGGACGCAGGACGGGCATCCCGCCGGGCAGGCACAACCGGCGATCGCGGCACGGGTCCCGGCGAGCCACTGCTCCATCGCCTCGTAACCGCGCTCGGCGAAGCCGGCTCCTCCCGGGTACCCGTCGTACACGAGGATCGTCGGCAGCCCGGTGTCCGGGTGGAGGGCGGTCGAGACCCCGCCGATGTCCCACCGGTCGGAGGACGCGACGAGGGGGAGCATCCCGATGGCGGCGTGCTCCGCGGCGTGCGCGGCGCCGGGGATGGCGGCCTCGGGTACGCCCCACGCGCCCAGCAGGTCGGCGGGGATGGTCCACCACACGGCCTTGGTCGGCAGCGAGCGCACGGGCAGGTGCAGGGGGTGCTCGCCGATGACCTCGCCGGTCGGCAGCCGTCGCAGGAAGGAGGTGACCTGGGTCGTCACCTCGACGTCGCCGAAGTGGCACCCGACCGGTCCCCACTGGCGCATGCGGTCGACGGCCACGATGTCGAACGCCGACATCGAACGCGCCTGGGTCGACCATCCGGGGTCGCCGACGCGGACCAGGGCGCAGCCCTCGTCGAGGTCGAGGCTGACGACGACGAACGTGTCGCCCTGATGGACGTAGACCGCGCCGGGGTGGACCGCGGTGTGCGAACGGGCGTCGTCGATCGTCCCGAGGACCCGGCCCGTGCGGTGGTCGGCGATGCGCAGCGTGGTTCCCGAGCCGCGCAGCGACACCCGGTCGGTGGGCCGATCGCCCTCGGCCCAGAACCAGCCGGTCGGCCGTCGCCGCAGGACACCAGAAGCCACGAGACCATCGAGCAGCGGCACCATCGACGACCCGAAGTAGGACTCGTCCGCCTCGGTGAGGGGCAGCTCGGCGGCAGCCGCGGCGAGGTGGGGACCGAGCACGTAGGGGTTCTCGGGGTCGAGGACCGCCGCCTCGACCGAGGCCCCGAACACCGCGTCGGGATGGTTCACGAGGTAGGTGTCGAGCGGGTCGTCGGCGGCGACGAGCACGGCCAGCGACTCGGCACCGGCCCGCCCAGCCCGTCCGGCCTGCTGCCACATCGAGGCCCGCGTGCCGGGCCAGCCCGCGAGCAGGACGGCGTCCAGGCCGGAGACGTCGATCCCGAGCTCGAGGGCGGTCGTGGCCGCGAGGCCGAGCAACCCGCCCGCCCGCAGCGCGGCCTCCAGCTCGCGACGCTCCTCGGGCAGGTAGCCGCCGCGGTATGCGGCGACGGTGTCACCCAGTGCCACGTCCAGCTCCCGAAGGTGGCTGCGGGCGGCGGCCGAGATGACCTCGACGCCGGCTCGGGAGCGGGCGAACGCGACCGTCTGCACGCCCTGGGCGACGAGGTCGGACAGCAGGTCCGCGGACTCGGCGACCGCGCTCCGCCGGCGCGAGGGCGCGCTCCCGGAGCGGGGGCGAGTCGTCGGCAGCTCGGCCGTAGCGAGGTCAGCGGCGAGGCCAGCAGGAGGTCAGCGAGGTCAATGGGGTCAGCGACGGGGTCAGCGGCGGGGTCAAGTGTGGGGTCAGTGCGGGGTCAGCGGCGGAGTCGGGCGCGAGCGGTTCGGGACGCCATCCAGATCCGGTCTCGCCGGGCTGCCAGAGGCCGAAGGTGAGCGCCGCCCGCGGCGAGCCGTCGTCGGTGACGGCCCGCACCGGCATACCGACGAGGCGGGCGGCGTGGACGGACGGGTCGGCGACCGTGGCGGAGGCCAGGACGAAGGTGGGGTAGGAGCGGTAGCGGGCGCAGACTCGGCGCAGCCGGCGCAGCACCATCGCGAGGTGCGACCCGAAGACGCCCCGGTAGACGTGGCACTCGTCGACGACGACGTAGCGCAGCGCCCGGAGGAACGGCGCCCAGTGCGCGTGCCCCGGCAGGAGGGAGTGATGGAGCAGGTCGGGGTTGGTGAGGACGTAGTTCGCGTGCTCCCGGACCCACCGCCGGTCGTCGGGCGAGGTGTCGCCGTCGTACGCGGCCGCGCGCAGCCCGGGCAGGGCCAGCCGGTCGAGCCGGTCCAGCTGGTCGTGGGCCAAGGCCTTGGTCGGCGCCAGGTACAGCGCGGTCGCGCCCCGCCCGTTCGGCGCCAGGGAACCGTCCACGACGTCGGAGAGAGCCGGCAGCAGGTAGCCCAGGGACTTGCCCGACGCCGTCCCGGTCGACAGCACGACGTGGATGCCGGCGTGGGCCGCCTCGGCCGCCTCGAGCTGGTGGCTCCAGAGGCTCGGCAGCCCCGCCTGGGTGAGCGCGGCGTACAGCGTGGGCGTGACCCACTCCGGCCACGGTGCCGGCGATGCCTCCCGCGCGGGGACCCGGTGGACGTGGGTGAGCCGCTCCTGCCGTCCGCCCGCCAGGTGCGTCAGCAGCGCCTCGGGGGAGGGGCGGGCTGCTCGTCGGCCAGTACCCATCGACGGGCTCGCAGGCGATCCCGGGAGGAGGGGTGGAACGGCAGTGGACATCGCCGATACGGTACGTCCGCCCGACCCCGCAGAGTAGGGTTCGGGCGTCGGTTGGGGCGGCATGTCGCGCGCCTGACGCGAGGATCGCGCTCCCGCCGGGACGCACGGACGGGCAGAACAGGTAGGACTTTGGATCTCGACATCGGGAGCTCGGTGGTCGAAGGCCGCACCGTGGTGCAGGTCGTCGGCGAGATCGACGTCTACACGGCGCCCCAGCTCCGCGAACGGCTGGACCAGGAGATCGAGGCGGGTCGCCACGATCTCGTCGTCGACCTGTCCGGGGTCTCCTTCATGGACTCCACCGGCCTCGGCGTCCTCGTCGGGCGCCTCAAGCAGATCCGCCTCAACGACGGGTCGATGAAGCTGGTCTGCGCCCACGACCGGGTCCTCAAGGTCTTCGTCATCACCGGGCTCGACAAGGTCTTCGCCATCTACCCGACCGTCGGCGAGGCCGTCGCCGCCGGATAGGTGTGGCCGACCTCTCAGCGGTTCGCTCAGGGGTGCTCGGCCCAGGCTGGGCGCTCTCTGGTTTGATTAGGGCCAGCACCTACCTACAGGTAGGGTTTCCCGGCGAATCACCCGCGCGTTCCTGCTGTGCTCACTTCTGGGGGCTAAACACGGGTTCGTCCACTCGAGGGTGAGTGAGCGTCCTCAAGGAGGAAGTGCAGTATGCCCAACCTTGCCCCGGCAGCGGCCACACCGCTGGAGCTGGCAGGCAGCAACCTGGTCCTTGTCTACGCGGTGCTCGCCATCGCAGTCATCGCCTTGGTGTTCGGCCTGTTCTTCCGACGTCAGGTACTCGCCACCGACCCCGGCACCGAGAACATGCAGACCATCGGCGCAGCGGTGGAGGAGGGCGCCCAGGCGTACCTCAACCGCCAGTTCCGCACCCTTGGCATCTTCGTCGTCCTCGTGTTCGGGCTGCTGTTCCTGCTCCCGGCGGACACCTTCAGCCTCAAGCTCGGCCGCTCGCTGTTCTTCGTCGTCGGCGCGGTCTTCTCCGCCCTCATCGGCTACCTGGGCATGTCGCTGGCCGTCAAGGCCAACGTCCGCGTCGCCTCCGCCGCGCGGGACGGCAACCGTGACCTGGGTATGCGGATCGCGTTCCGCACCGGCGGGACCGTCGGCATGGCCACGGTCGGCCTCGGCCTGCTCGGTGCGGCGGTCGTCGTGCTGGTCTACAAGGGCGACGCCCCGAAGGTCCTCGAGGGCTTCGGCTTCGGCGCCGCCCTGCTCGCGATGTTCATGCGGGTCGGCGGCGGCATCTTCACCAAGGCCGCCGACGTCGGCGCCGACCTCGTCGGCAAGGTCGAGGCGGGCATCCCCGAGGACGACCCGCGCAACGCGGCCACCATCGCCGACAACGTCGGCGACAACGTCGGCGACTGCGCCGGCATGGCCGCGGACCTCTTCGAGTCGTATGCGGTCACGCTGGTCGCCGCGCTGATCCTCGGCTCGGTCGCGCTGGGCACCCAGGGCCTCGTCTTCCCGCTGATCATCCCGGCCATCGGCGCGATCACCGCGATCATCGGCGTGTTCATCACGCGGGTGAAGCCGGGCCAGAACGCGCTGTCCGCGATCAACCAGGGCTTCTACATCTCGGCGGTCATCTCGGCGGTCCTGTCGGTCGTCGCGGTCTTCCTGTACCTGCCGACCGCGTCCCCCGAGACCGTGGATGCCGCCACCGGGGCCGCTGTCGCCGGCGTTGACGGGCTGCGCATCCGCGCCGCTGTCGCCGTCATCCTCGGCATCGTCCTGGCCGCGATCATCCTGTGGCTCACCGGCCACTTCACCGGCACCGACAAGCGGCCCACCCGCGACGTCGCCCGCACCTCGCGCACGGGCGCCGCCACCGTGATCCTCGCGGGCATCGGCGTCGGGTTCGAGTCGGCGGTCTACACCGCGGTCATCATCGGGGCGGCGGTCTACGGAGCGTTCCTGCTCGGTGGCGGCTCGGTCGCTCTGGCGCTGTTCTTCGTGGCGGTGGCTGGTACCGGCCTGCTCACCACCGTGGGCGTCATCGTCGCGATGGACACCTTCGGCCCGGTCTCCGACAACGCTCAGGGCATCGCCGAGATGTCCGGCGACATCGACGCCGAGGGAGCGCGGATCCTCACCGACCTCGACGCCGTCGGCAACACCACCAAGGCGATCACCAAGGGCATCGCCATCGCCACCGCGGTGCTGGCGGCGACCGCCCTGTTCGGGTCGTTCACCGACGCGTGGAGCTCCACGGTCCAGAACCTGCTCAACACGAACCAGATCACCGAGGCGCCGAGCCAGTTCGTGCAGGACATGTTCAACACCCAGATCGTCACGCCGACCACGCTCGTCGGTCTCCTCCTGGGTGCCGCGGTGGTGTTCCTCTTCTCCGGCCTGGCGATCAACGCGGTCACCCGCGCCGCCGGTGCCATCGTCTTCGAGGTGCGGCGGCAGTTCCGCGAGCACCCCGGGATCATGGACTACACCGAGAAGCCCGAGTACGGCCGCGTGGTGGACATCTGCACGCGGGACTCGCTCCGCGAGCTCGCCACCCCGGGTCTCCTCGCGGCCCTCGCGCCCGTCGCCGTCGGCTTCGGCCTCGGCATCGGTGCGCTGGCCGGCTTCCTGGCCGGCGCCATCGGCACCGGGTGCCTCATGGCCGTGTTCCTGGCCAACTCCGGTGGGTCGTGGGACAACGCGAAGAAGATCGTCGAGGACGGCCACTACGGCGGTAAGGGCTCGGCCGCCCACGAGGCCACCGTCATCGGTGACACCGTCGGCGACCCGTTCAAGGACACCGCGGGCCCGGCGATCAACCCGCTGCTCAAGGTCATGAACCTCGTGTCGGTGCTCATCGCCCCGGCCATCGTGATCCTGACCGTGGGCAATTCCGCCAGCCCGCTGATCCGCTACGGCATCGCGGTCATCGCGCTGATCATCATCGTGGCCGCGGTGGCCGTCTCCCGGTCGCGCGACATCTCGTTCGGCGGCGACGACGACGACATCGACGAGGAGCCGCTCGACGACGACGAGCTCGCGGCGAGTCCCGAGGCCGACGAGTACGTCACCGGTGCGGACGAGACCGAGGCCGCCCGTTCTCGCGCCGAGGCGGACGAGGAGCAGTCCCGGGTCTGACTCGGACCGAACCGAGCGCAGGGCCCACCCGACACCGGGTGGGCCCTGCGTCGTCTCCACCGGCATGTCGTCTCCACCGGCATACGGTGAGGCGTGCCGCCGCCCGAGTCGCCCCCGCCGCCGCACGCCGACGCCGCGGGCCTGGCCACCCTCCGAGCGGATCTGGCCGGCGCCGGCTACACGGTCGACGGAGTCCGCGCCGTCCTCGGACCGGTCGCGGACGCGGCGCTCCACCGGGAGCAGCCACTGGCCGCGGACCTGGCCACCCGCGGGGTCGGGGACCCGGCCGCCGTCCTGGCGCGTTGCTTCGCGCTCGGTATGCGGGTCTCCACCACCGACCTCGACCGCGCCCTCCCCGGCCTGACCGCGGTCGGGGCCGGAGCGCTGGGGCTCGTCGAGCTCAGCGCCGGCGACGCGCGAGCGCTCTGCGACCTGCGTCCCTACGGCGACGAGGCCCACGACTGGTGGGTCGTGTCGGACCAGTCCGAGATCGCCCGCGGTGGTCCCCTGCCCCCGGACCACGTCCTCGGCGTCGGGCCGGCCTCGATGACCGTCGCCCAGTGGACCCCGCGCCGCCCCGCAGGGCGGGCCCTCGACCTCGGAACAGGTTGCGGGGTGCAGGCCCTGCACCTCGCCGGGCACAGCGGCACGGTCGTCGCGACCGACCTCTCCGAGCGCGCGCTCGCCTTCGCCCGGTTCACCACGGCGCTCGCCGAGGTGCCGGTCGACCTGAGGGCGGGGAGCCTCCTCGACCCGGTCGCGAGCGAACGGTTCGACCTCGTCGTGAGCAACCCGCCGTTCGTCATCACGCCGCGACGCCGCGGTGTCGTGACCTACGAGTACCGCGACGCCGGCCTGGTCGGCGACGCGGTCGTCCGAGAGCTGGTGCGCAGGGTGGGCGACCACCTCGAACCCGGCGGCGTCGCCCTGTTCATCGGCAACTGGGAGACCCGCGACGGGCAGACCTGGCGCGACGTCTGGACCTCGTGGCTCGACGGGACCGGCCTCGACGCGTGGGTGGTCCAGCGCGACGACCAGGACCCGGCCGAGTACGCCGAGCTCTGGGCCGGGGACGCCGGCGCGAGGAGCGGGACGCCCGGGTACGAGGACCTGTATGCGGCATGGCTGGCCGACTTCGCCGCCCGGGGAGTGGAGCGCATCGGGTTCGGGGTGGTCGCTCTCCAGCGCCCCACCGGACCACGACCCCCCTGGATCGACCTCGTCGACCACCGCGGCCCGGTGGCCGACGCGATGGGGCCCACCGTGGATGCCGGACTGCAGGCTCGTACCTGGCTGGCCGAGCACGACGACGACGCCGTGCTCGACGTCGCCTGGTCGTGCGCGCCGGACGTCACCGAGGAGCGGCACGCGCGGCCCGGCGCGGCCGACCCGTCGGTCATCCGGCTACGTCAGGGCGGCGGCCTGGGCCTGACCGTCCCGCTCGACACCGTGGGCGCCGGACTGGTGGGGGTCTGTGACGGGAGCCTCACCGCGCGGCAGGCGCTCGGGGCCATCGCGGCGCTGCTCGAGCAGCCGGAGGCCGCTGTGACCGCCACCGCCATACCCGTCCTCCGAGCGCTGGTGGCCGACGGTGTGCTCATCTGAGCGTGAACAGATCCAGATGAAGTCCGTTACAGGCGCGTAACCGCGAACGGGGCCGACAGGGACATGATGACCCTGATCGACACCGCAGTTTCGGGGCAGAACGAGCGCTGAGGACGGTTACATGACCACCACGGAGACCAGTCACGCGGACTCGCTGGACGCGGAGCAGGAGGGCTACAAGCAGTCCCTCTGCCCGTCTCGGCCGACCTCGAGAACGGCCTCGCCGAGGACCCGGACGGGGTCGCCGAGACCGTGCGGATGGCGGTGGACGTGGGTCTCGCCGGCTGCTCGGTCGAGGACTGGGACCCCACCGCTCACGAGCTGTATGCGCCGCAGGTCGCCGCCGAGCGGGTGGCCGCGGCCGCGCACGCGGCCCACGGCGGTGAGCGACGCCTGGTGCTCACGGCTCGGGCCGACGGCCACATCCACGGCAACCGTGACCCTGAGGACCTCGACGACACGATCCGGCGGCTGCAGGCCTACGACGAAGCCGGGGCTGACGTGCTCTACGCGCCCGGGGTGAACAGCGTCGAGGGCATCCGGCGGATCGTCGAGTCGGGTGCGGCCGGTCAACGTCCTGGCCCTCGCCGACGCCCCGCCGGTGAGCCGGCTCGCCGAGCTCGGGGTCGCGCGCGTCTCCACCGGGTCGGGCCTCTTCTGGGCCGCGATGGGCGGGCTGGCGGGGGCGGCGGAGGAGCTACGTGACCGTGGCACGTATGCGTTCTGGTCCGGCGCCGCCCGCGGCCGCGTCGCCGCGTCGGCGGCATTCCTCGACGGCGATCGGGCGCCGCGCCACTCATGACATAACTCACTTGACCCCCACCCCGGGTGAGGGTCGACAGTGGACCATGTGGCAGCGGGGGGACCGGTTCTGACCGGACGGAAACGACTTGTGAGTGAGTGCTCACTCATTTACGCTGCCCCCATGAGTCCGCGTGCCTCGGCCCTGCCGCCCGCAGAGCGGCGAGTGTCGATCGTCCGGGCGGCGCTGCGGCTCATCGCCGCCAACGGCACCATGCCGACCACCCGGGAGATCGCCGAGGAGGCCGGGATCGCCGAGGGCACCGTGTTCCGCGCCTTCGACACCAAGGAACGGCTCGTCGAGGCGGTCGTCGGGGAGACGTTCTGCCCGGCGCCGATCTCGGTGCAGATGGAGGCGGTCGACCCCGACCAGCCGCTCCGGGAGCGGCTGGTCGCCCTGGTCACCGTCCTCCAGGGTCGGTTCGCCGAGATCTTCGGGGTCATGAGCGCACTGGGGCTCACGGCACCGCCGGCCGACTTCGAGGAGCACCGCGGGTGCCGGCCGGACAGCGGCCACGTCCCCGTCGAGGAGCAGGATCCCGCCGCCGACACCGCGTGGACCGGCCGCCCCGGCCGGCTGCTCGCGTTCGTCGAGCCGGACGCCGACCAGCTGACCTGCACGCCCGCCGAGCTGGTCATGTACCTGCGCCTGTTCACCTTCTCGGCCAGCCACCCCGACATCACGGAGGGTCAGATCCTCCCGCCCCAGACCATCGTCTCCGTCGTTCTCGACGGCGTGACCAGGAAGGCCTGCTGATGCTCGTACGCCTCGTGCGCACCTATCTCGTCCCCTACAAGGGCGAGCTCGCGGCGATCCTCGTCCTGCAGCTCATCGGTACCATCTCCGCGCTCTACCTGCCCACCCTCAACGCCGACATCATCGACAACGGCGTCGCCAAGGGCGACACCGGCTACATCATCCGGACCGGCGCGTGGATGCTCGGCGTGAGCGTCGTCCAGATCGTCGTCACCGTTGCCGCGGTCTACCTCGCCTCGCGCGCGTCGATGGCGCTGGGGCGCGACCTGCGTTCGTCGATCTTCCACCGCGTCGGCGACTTCTCCGCCCAGGAGGTCTCCAAGTTCGGAGCGCCGACGCTGATCTCTCGCAACACCAACGACGTGACCCAGGTTCAGATGGTCGTGTTCATGGCGCTGGCGATCATGGTCTCGGCACCGATCAGCATGATCGGCGGCATCATCATGGCGTTGCGCCAGGACGTGGCGCTGTCGGTTCTCGTCGCGGTTGCGGTCCCGGCGCTGGCCATCGCGGTCGGACTGGTCATCCGGAAGATGATTCCCCAGTTCCGCCTCATGCAGACCTCGATCGACAGCGTGAACCGGATCATGCGTGAGCAGATCACCGGCATCCGCGTGGTCCGCGCCTTCGTGCGCGAGGACTTCGAGACCGAGCGGTTCGGGGTGGCCAACGGGAGCCTGACCAGCACCGCCCTCAACGTCGGCCGGCTGCAGGCGCTGATCTTCCCGATCGTCATGATCATCCTCAACGCGTCGACCGTCGGCGTGCTCTGGTTCGGGGCGGGCCGGGTCGAGAGCGGCGCCATGCAGGTCGGCGCGCTGACCGCCTTCATGGCCTACCTGATCCAGATCCTCATCTCGGTGATGATGGCGACCTTCATGGCGATGATGATCCCGAGGGCGTCGGTGTCCGCCGACCGCATCGGGGAGGTGCTCGAGACCGAGTCCTCGGTCGCCGAGCCGGCCGAGGCGGTCACCGACATCCGCCGCGGATCCGAGATCGTCTTCGACCAGGTGGACTTCCACTACCCCGGCGCCGAGGCACCGGTGCTTCAGGGCGTGTCCTTCCGGGCCGAGCCCGGCAAGACCACTGCGGTCATCGGGTCCACCGGCGCGGGCAAGACCACCCTGGTCAACCTCGTGCCGCGGCTCTTCGACATCACCGGCGGCCACCTGACCATCGGCGGTGTCGACGTCCGCGACGTCGACCTCGACACGCTGTGGTCCCGGATCGGCCTCGTCCCGCAACGCCCCTACCTCTTCACGGGCACGGTGGCGAGCAACCTGCGCTACGGCAACCCGGACGCGACCGACGAGGAGCTGTGGGAGGCGCTGCGCGTCGCCCAGGCGAGCGACTTCGTCGAGCGGATGCCCGACCAGCTCGAGTCGCCGATCGCCCAGGGCGGTACCAACGTGTCGGGCGGCCAGCGACAGAGGCTGGCCATCGCCCGGGCTCTGGTGCGCAAGCCGGAGGTCTACCTGTTCGACGACGCGTTCTCGGCGCTCGACCTCTCGACCGACGCCCGCCTGCGCCAAGCCCTGAGACCCATCACGAGAGAGGCGACGGTGATCGTCGTGGCGCAACGGGTGTCGACCATCATCGACGCCGACCACATCGTGGTCCTCGAGGACGGCCTCGTGGTCGGGCTGGGAACGCACGACGAGCTGCTCGCCTCGTGCGAGACGTACCAGGAGATCGTCGAGTCGCAGCGCAGCGCGGAGGTCGCGGCATGAGCGAAGAGGGCGTGAAGTCCGAGGAGGAGAAGGCGGCTGAGTCTCGCCGAGGCCCCAACCGGGCCGGTGGCATGGGTGGCGGCCGGGGGCCGATGGGTATGGCCATGCCCGGCGAGAAGTCGCAGAACTTCGGCCCCTCGGCCAAGCGGCTCATGCGGCGGCTGCGACCCGAGCGCATGCTCGTCACCGTCGTCGTCCTGCTGGCCGTTGCCAGCGTCACTCTCACCGCAGTCGGACCGAAGATCCTCGGCCACGCGACCAACATCATCTTCGAGGGGTTCTTCAGCAAGCAGATGCCGTCCGGAGTCACCCAGCAACAGGTCGTCGACCAGCTGCGGGCCTCGGGGCAGACCCAGCAGGCGGACCTCATCTCGGGGATGAACCTGGTGCCTGGTCAGGGGATCGACTTCACCGAGCTCGCCCGGGTGCTGCTCTTCGTCATGGCGCTCTACCTCGTCGGCGCACTGCTCCAGTGGTGGTCCGGCTGGATCCTCGCCGGGGTCGTCACTCGCACCATCAACAAGCTCCGGGCCGATGTCGAGGCGAAGCTGAACCGCCTGCCGTTGCCCTACTTCGACGGCCAGCCTCGCGGCGAGCTGCTCAGCCGGGTCACCAACGACGTCGACAACATCCAGCAGAGCCTGAGCCAGACGCTCAGCCAGCTGCTGACCTCCTTGCTGACCGTCGTCGCGATGGTCGCGATGATGTTCTGGATCTCGTGGTCACTGGCCCTGATCGCACTGGTGACCATCCCGATCTCCATGTGGATCACGGCGATGATCGCCAAGCGGTCGCAGAAGCTGTTCGTCGAGCAGTGGAAGTCGACCGGTCAGCTCAACGGCATCGTCGAGGAGACCTTCACCGGCCACGGCCTGGTCAAGGTGTTCGGGCGTCAGCGCGAGACGCAGGCGGAGTTCGAGAAGAAGAACGACGAGCTGTACTCAGCGGCGTTCGGCGCGCAGTTCATCAGCGGCATCATCATGCCGGCGATGATGTTCATCGGGAACCTCAACTACGTCGTCATCGCCGTCATCGGCGGGCTGCGCGTGGCGTCCGGCACGATGAGCCTCGGCGACGTCCAGGCGTTCATCCAGTACTCGCGCCAGTTCACCCAGCCGCTGACCCAGGTGGCCTCGATGGCCAACCTGCTCCAGTCCGGGGTGGCCTCGGCCGAGCGGGTGTTCGACGTGCTCGACGCGCCCGAGCAGGACCCGGACTCGACCACGCCGGCCGAGGTGGGAGCGTCCAAGGGCCGCGTCGCCTTCGAGGACGTGTCGTTCTCCTACACGCCCGACAAGCCGCTCATCGAGAACCTCGACCTGTGCGTGGAGCCGGGGCAGACCGTCGCCATCGTGGGGCCGACCGGGGCGGGCAAGACGACGCTGGTGAACCTCATCATGCGGTTCTACGAGCTGAACTCCGGCCGGATCACCTTGGACGGCGTGGACATCACGGACATGACGCGCCACGACCTGCGGTCGCGGATCGGCATGGTGCTGCAGGACACCTGGCTGTTCCAGGGCACCATCCGGGAGAACATCGCGTACTCGCGTCCGGACGCCACCGAGGAGGAGGTCCTCGAGGCGGCTCGGGCCACCTACGTCGACCGGTTCGTGCACTCGCTGCCCGACGGCTACGAGACCAAGCTCGACTCCGAGGCCGGCAACATCTCGGCGGGCGAGAAGCAGCTGCTCACCATCGCGCGGGCGTTCCTCGCCGCACCGGAGCTGCTCATCCTCGACGAGGCGACGTCGTCGGTCGACACCCGGACCGAGCTGCTCGTGCAGCACGCCATGGCCGCGCTGCGCAGCGACCGGACCAGCTTCGTCATCGCGCACCGCCTGTCGACGATCCGCGACGCCGACGTCATCCTCGTCATGGAGGACGGGCACATCGTCGAGCAGGGTTCGCACGCCGAGCTGCTCGCCCGCGACGGGGCCTACGCGAGGCTGTACGCCGCACAGTTCAGCGGCGCCGCGAACGACCTCGACGAGGAGGCTGCGGCGCTCGCCGGACCCGGCGCGGGCGGCGGCATGATGGCCGGCGCGGGCCGCATGGCCCCCACCGAGTAGTCCCGAGAACAGGGGGTATGCGCGGCGCGACACCGCGCATACCCCATGTTCCTGCCTGGTCCGGGTCGGTCTACGACATGATCGGGACCATGAGGCCGATCACCCGACCCGTCGTCGCGCTGGGCCACCTCCTGGTGGGGGACAGTGCCGCCAGTCGGGCCGCCGCCCTGTACTCCACGGTCACCGCCGGCGCGTCCTTCATGCCCGGGCTGATGCCGCGCGGCCTCAAGGAGCAGGTCGCCCTCACCGGGGTGGCGTCGACGCTGCAGCACACCCTGGTGATGAACGCCCAGGCCCGGCACCGGCTGGCTGCTCGGCTCATCTGCGCCTGGACCGGGCACGAGTCGCCCCGCGCCGTCCGGACCGTCGAGGCTGCCGTCGCGGCGGGGACGACGGTGGCCGGGGCGGTCGGGTATGCCGCACTGCGCCAGCGCGGGGGCGAGTCGTTCCGGCGCCGCGCGGCCCGGACCGTCGCGATCCGCAGCTTCCGTATCGGGTCGGCCACGCTCATCGTCACCGCCGCCGAGTTCGTCGACGAGCGGTACGGCCGGCGGTACCCGCTCATCCGGGTGGTCATGCCGATGGCCGGGTTCCTCGTGGGGACCGGCATCGCCAGCGCCCTGGTGCGGCGGTTCCACGGCCGGGACGCGGTCGTCGCGCAGCGCACTGCGCTGTCTGAGGACCCCCTCACCGGCGAGCGGCTGCGGCCGGAGCGGAAACAGGAGGAGCTCGGCGCCACCTCCGTGCCGGCGTCGATCGCGCTGGGCTTCGGCGTCTCGGTCATCCTCAACGTCGTGGGCGACCTCGAGGTCGCCCTGTCGCGGTACGTCGCGAGGCTGATCGACCGGTACATCCCGGGGAGCGGACCCTACGCCACGCTGGCCGGCCGCACCCTCGTCCTCGGCAGCGTCGTCACCGCGGTCGGCGTGGGCTGGGAGTACCTCTACCGACAGGCGGAGGCCGGTGGCTCGGCCATCGACAAGAACTACACCAACGCGCCCACGTCGCACTTCGTGAGCGGCGGCCCGAACTCGGAGGTCGACTGGCAGACCCTCGGTCGCGAGGGCGTCCGCTTCGTTGCCATGTCGCTGCCGGAGGAGCAGATCGCCGAGGTCACCGGGACACCCCTGGAGGACGTCAAGGCGCCGATCCGCTGCTACTCCGGTCTGGAGACGGCCGAGACCGTCCACGGGCGGGTCACCCTGGTGATGGAGGAGATGGAGCGCCTCGGGGCCTTCGAGCGGTCGGTCATCTGTGTGTTCTCGCCGACGGGGACCGGGTACATCAACTACGTCGCGATCGAGGCGCTCGAGTACCTCACCCGTGGTGACTGTGCGACGGTCGGGCTGCAGTACTCGCTGCGGCCCTCGTACCTCTCGCTCGACCGCGTCCGGATCGCCCGGGAGCAGAACCTGGCGCTGCTCAACGCCCTGACCTGGCGGATCCGGGCGCTGCCGCCCGAGAAGCGGCCCCGGCTGATCGGGTTCGGCGAGTCGCTCGGGGCGCAGACCCTGCAGAGCTGCTTCCTCCACGAGGGCGTCGCCGGGTTCGAGCGGGCGGGAATCGACTCCGCGCTCTTCCTCGGCACCCCCGCCGGCAGCCAGTGGAAGCGCGAGTGGCGGATCAACCCGCAGGAGGAGGACCCGAAGGGCGAGGTCGTCCACGTCGCGAACTACGAGCAGTGGCAAGCCGTGACCGCCGGACGCACCACGCCGGTGCGGGTGGTCCTGCTCGACAACCCCGAGGACCCCATCACGAAGTTCACCCCGCGGCTGGCCGTCATGCGGCCGAGCTGGCTTCCGACGAAGGGACCGAAGCCGCCGGGCGTCCCCGAGTCGGCGATCTGGATGCCCTACACGACGATGCTCGTGGTCCTCATCGACATCGTCAACGCGATCGACTTCAAGCCCGGCGTCTTCGTCGCCCGGGGCCACGACTACCGGGCGAGCCTCGCGCGGATGGTGGCCGCGGCGTACAAGTTCGACATCGGCGACGAGGAGATTGGCCGGATCGAGCACGCGCTGCGTGACCGCGAGCGCACCTCGACGGAGCGCCGGATGCTGGCCGAGCAGGTGGCCCGGGCCAGCGACGCGGTCAGCCGGCAGGTCCGCAACCTCAGCGACTTCAGCAACCCGAACCCCGAAGCGCCGCCGGACCACCTCGACTAGCGTCGCGGGGTCAGGTCGGCGTCGGCCAGACCCCGAGCCAACCCGGCCTCGAGCTCGTCGAGCACCGCCCGCAGGACCGCCACCTTGCGCAGGGCGTTCTCGGCCTCGCGGCGGTCGTATGCGGAGAAGTCCAGGGTGATGTGACGGCTGCAGTCGGACAGGTGCAGCCGCGCGTCGACGTACGGCGCCCCCGAGTCGGGGCGCTCGACGTCCACCTCGGCGATGACGTGGGCACCGAGGTGGTGCCGGGGACGGTTGAGGAACCGTCGGCGGTAGAGGACGGCACGGGTCGACATGATGAGCTCCTAGCGCGGCTGCTGGTCAGCCTCGGGGTCTCTTCATGTCCCTCTCCTCCGTCGTGTGGTTGACCCCCAGCATGATCCGCGCCGCGGGGCCCGGTCCACCGGTTATCTACGCTGGCGGGATGCGGAGACCGAGGCGGAGGGTCACCTAGGTGGCCCGCGACCTGGACGAGGCCCTCGTTCTCCTCCTCGGCCGATGCGCCGGGGCGGGCGACGGCCTGCCGGAAGGCCGGTACCCGGTCTGGGCCGACGACCGCGGCCGGTGGCAGACCGGAGGTCCTGACCACTGGGCGGCCGGGTTCGCGACCGGGGCGCAAGCGCTCGCCGAGGTCTGCGGTGTGCCCGTCCGTGGGCCGGCGCTCCGACCGGTGGTGCCGGACGACGTGGACGTGAGCAGCTTCCACGCCTACACGGGCTGGTACGCGGGTCATCTCGACGCGCGGGCCGGCGAGTCCGGGCGTGGTGAGGCGGCGCGGATCGCCGCGCGCCTGGAGGCGGCGCTGCTCCCCGGCGGCGCCCTGGCGGTGACCGAGCACGACCTGCGCGGGCCGGCCGGTCATGCGGTCGCCTACGTCGACGCGGTCGGTCCGGCGGCAGCGCTGCTCGCGGCCTACGTCGGGCCCGAGGTCGGCGCGCGGCACGCGAGATGGACGCTCACGACGCTGCAGCGATCGGACGGGTCGATCCTCCAGGCGGCGAGGGTCGACCCGGCCACCGGGAAGGCGCGGGAGGTCTACACCGCCACGCAGGGCTTCGCCCGTACCTCGCGATGGTCCCGAGCCCAGGCGTGGGGACTGCTGGGGGCTGCGATGGCACCGCCCGACAGTGTGGTGAGCCAGGGGAAGGCGCTTGCCGACTGGTGGGTCGCTCACGCGCCGCCACGGGCGGCCCCGCCATGGGACTTCGACGCTCCGGCCGGCGGGCCCGTCGACACGTCGGCCGGTGCGATCGCCGCCACGGCGTTCCTCCGGCTGGCCAGGGACATGGACCCGCCTCGGGCCGCCGCATACCGTCGAAGCGGCCTCGACCTCGTCCACGCCCTGCTGGAGCACGTGGACGACGACGGAGCCTTGCACGACGGTTGCTACCACCGGCCGGCTGGGCTGGCACCGGCGAACGAGCTGATCTGGGGCGACTATTACCTCACCGAGGCGTTGGCCATCGCGACAGATCGGGTGGGCTACAGCTAGGCGTTGCCGGCGGCCGGCTGGCTCAGTTCGGCGTCGTCGGCCCGGATCTTCGGCATCGCCACCGCGCTGACGATGGTCAGCAGCGTGGCGACGAGTACGGCGACGAACACCGCCGCGCCCGCGTCGATGACCGCATCCGGGTTGGTCGGACCGCCGGACGCGTCGAGGACCGCGTTGGCGACCGCACCGAACACTGCCACGCCGACGGCGCTGCCGATCGAGCGGGCGAACATGTTGGCGCCGGTCACGACGCCACGATCGGCCCACCCGACGCTGGCCTGGGCGGCGATGAGGCTCGGGGCGGCGACCAGGCCGAGCCCGAGCCCGATGAGGAAGCAGGCGGCCGCCACGACGGCCACCTGCGGCGTCTGGGCGCGGAGGGCGAGCAGCAGCGCACCGAGCAGGACGAGACCCATCCCGATCAGGACCGTCGGCCGGAACCCGTACTTCATGTAGAACAGGCGGCCCGAGAAGGCTGCCGAGAGCGGCCAGCCGAGCGTCAGCGCGGCCAGCGCGAGCCCGCCGACGAGGGGTGCCGACCCGATCCCGACCTCGAGGTAGGTGGGGACGTAGGAGGTGAGCCCGATGAGGATGGCGCCGACGCCGAGAGCGGTGAGGCTGGTGGTCAGCAACAGCCGCCGGCTGAGCACCCACATCGGCAGGATCGGCTCGGCGGCCCGTCGCTCCGCGAACGCGAAGCCGACCAGCAAGGCCGTGCCCACGGCGAAGACGGCGATGCTCGTCGGCGAGCTCCAGGCCCAGGCCTGGCCGCCCTCCAGCACGCCGAGGATGAGCAGGGTCATGGCGCTGGTGAGCAGCACGGCACCGGCGTAGTCGATGCGATGCGGACGGCGCTCCACCTTCTCGTGGAAGTTGCGCCAGATCAGCACGCCGGCCAGCAGGCACAGCGGGACATTGACGAAGAAGATCCAGCGCCAGAGGTGCAGCTGGGCGAAGAGCCCGCCGAGGGCCGGACCGACCACCGAGGAGACGCCCCAGACGCTGGCGATGTACCCCTGCACCCGAGCTCGCTCGGCGATGCTGTAGATGTCGCCGGCGATGGTGATCGACATCGGCTGCACGGCGCCCGCGCCCAGCCCCTGCAGGGCCCGGAACGCGATGAGGACCGGCATGCTCCAGGCGAGGCCGCAGAGCACCGAGCCGAGCAGGAACACCCCGATCCCGAAGAGCATCAACGGCTTCCGGCCGACGGTGTCCGCGAGCTTGGCGTAGACGGGGACCGACACGGCCTGGGCGAGCAGGTAGACCGAGAACAGCCACGGGAACGACGAGAACCCGCCCAGCTCGCGCACGATCGACGGCACGGCCGTCGCCAGGATCGTCGCGTCGATGGCGATGAGGCCGGTGGAGACCATCAGGGCCAGCAGCACCGGCCCGCGTTCCGACCGCAGTCCGACTCCGGTCGTGACAGTGGCTGCGAGGGGAGGCCGTCACCTAGTGGGCAAGTCGTCGCGGCTCACAACCATTCCCGGAACCGGTGGATTCTCACGATGAGATCGGGCAAACATCCTGGGAGAAGACCTAGCCGAGCCTGGGAGAACGGTGGGAGTCTCGTTGCCGTTCACATCGCCGCCAGGAGGCACTCGTGAGGCGCATCGTCGCGATCTCGGTCTTCGTCAGCATGGTCACCGCACTGCTCGTGGCCTCTCCGTCCTTGGCGGACTCGGGCGGCAGAGGAGGTGGCGGTCTCGACGCATACTCGGCCGTCGTCACGCCGGAGCAGCTCGGCGAGCTGGCGCGGCAGGGTCACGACGTCTCGGAGCAGAAGGCCGGCGCCAACGGCACCACCGTCGACCTCGTGCTCAGTCCGTCGCAGCGGGACGACCTGGTCAAGAAGGGCATCAATCCCCAGCTGAAGAAGGTCAACGGGAAGACCCTCAAGCAGCTCGCTGCGGAACAGGCGGTGAGTGGCTACACGGTGTGGCGGTCCTACGACGAGCCGGGCGGCATCCGTGACCAGATGTATGCCATCGCGGCCAACAACCCCTCGATCGCCAAGCTGGTCAAGCTCGGGACGACCATCCAGGGCCGGGAGATCCTCGCGGTCAAGCTCACCCAGGGCGCCCGCGGCCAGAAGGACGGTAGCCGTCCCGCGGTCCTCTACAGCGCCACCCAGCATGCGCGCGAGTGGATCGCCGCCGAGGTCGACCGGCGTCTCATGAACTGGTACGTCGACCAGTGGCGCGCCAACGACACGGACGTGAAAAAGCTGCTCCAGAGCACCGAGCTCTGGTTCATGCCCGTCGCCAACCCGGACGGGTACCAGTACACCTTCAGCACCGAGCGGCTGTGGCGGAAGAACCTGCGCGACAACGACGGCAACGGCCAGATCACCGTCGGTGACGGCGTGGACCCGAACCGGAACTTCCCCAACCACTGGGGCTACGACAACGAGGGGTCGTCCGGCATCCCCTCCAGCGACACGTACCGCGGCAAGGCCCCCGCCTCGGAGGCCGAGACGGTGGCGATGAAGGGACTGCTCGACCGGATCAAGTTCAAGTTCCAGGTCAACTACCACTCCAACGGTCAGTGGCTGCTCTACGCCGAGGGCTGGCAGATCGCCACGCCGACGGCGGACGACCCGATCTACTACGCGATGTCCGGAAACCTCGACAATCCGGCCATCGACGAGTTCCACCCCGGCCTCAGCTCGGACGTCCTCTACGTCACCAACGGCGAGACGACCGACTACGCGCACGCGAGCACGGGTGCGCTGGCCTGGACGCCGGAGCTGTCCGCCGGCTGCGACGGGTGCGGGTTCGTCTTCCCGGACGACCCCGCGCTGGTGCAGGCCGAGTTCGAGCGAAACCTGCCGTTCGCGAAGTCCGTCGCGGAGTCGGCGACCAGCCCGGACAGCCCGAAGTCGGAGGTGGGCCTGACGACCAAGCCGTTCTACGTGAAGAGTGACGACCCCTACAAGGCCGGGATCCCCGGCGCCAACTTCACGTTCACGGTCTCGTACGGCGACCCGCAGCCGGTGGCCGTCATCGCCAAGCGCAGCCTCGGAGCCGTCACGGCCAAATGGAAGGTCAACGGGGGCCCCGTGCAGTCGGCTCCCACCAAGGAGTGGACCGGTGAGCGGTACACGCCGGCGGGCGTCTACTACCACCAGGTGCGCGGGGTGGTGACCGGGACCAAACCGGGCGACAAGGTCGAGGTCTGGTTCGAGGGCGGCGGTCAACGCAGCGAGCCGTTCACGTACACGATGGCCCTGGACACCGGTCGCAAGGTGTTGGTCGTCGCCGCCGAGGACTACACCGGAGCGTCACCGGTCCAGCAACCGATCCTCAAGTACGCCGACTACTACCTGAAGGCACTGAAGGCCAACGGGATCGACGCCGACGTCTACGACGTCGACGCGCGCGGCCGGATCGCTCCGGACCAGCTAGGGGTGCTCGGCCACTATGAGGCGGTCGTCTGGTATCCCGGCGACGACATCGTCACGCGAAAGGCCGGCGCGCCAGGGGGCAACGCCGACCGGCTGGCCATGGACGAGATGCTCGAGTTCCGGGCCTACCTCAACGAGGGCGGCCGGGTGCTCTACGCCGGCGATCAGGCGGGCGGTCAGTATTCGACTTTGGGCACACAGCTGTACGACCCGAAGGGCGAGATCACCTGCACCACGCCACCCGCGGGGACCGACCCGCGACGGTGCCTGGCGCTCACCGGATCCGGTGACAACGTCAACGACGTGCTGCAGTACTGGTTCGGCGCGTATCTCGGCGTCGCAGGCGACGGTCTCGACGCGAACGACGACACGGTCGGCCTGGTGGGCATCGACGAGCCGTTCACGGGGCTCGAGTGGGATCTCAACGGCGAAGAGAGCGCCAACAACCAGAACGACACCATGTCCTACGTCGCCACCAGCGGGATCCTGCCCCTCGACGAATTCAAGCAGTTCGAGAGCTGGCCCTCGGCGAGGTGGGACAAGCCCGGCGGGCCGTTCGCGCCGCATACCGGGAGTCAGTACGTCTACTCGCAGATCGCCGACGTCACGTACAAGCGGCTGACGCGCACCATCTCGGTGCCCGCGGGTGGTGCCTCGATGTCGTTCTGGGCGTCCCTGGACACCGAGGCGGAGTGGGACTTCGTGTTCGTCGAGGCGCACACGGTGGGGCAGGACGACTGGACGACCCTGCCGGACGCCAACGGCAACACGACTACGGCGACCGGACAGAGCTGCGCATCGGGCTGGAACACCCTCCATCCATGGCTCAACCACTACCAGACGTTCGACGGCAACGACGCCTGCACCAACACCGGCACGAGCGGCGCGTGGAACGCCGCCTCGGGGAACTCGGGCGGCTGGAAGCAGTGGTCCGTCAACCTCGGTGCTTACGCGGGCAAGCAGGTCGAGGTCTCGATCACGTATGCGAGCGACTGGGGTACCCAGAAGCTCGGCGCCTTCGTCGACGACATCGTCGTCTCCACGGGCGAGGGCAGCACCTCGTTCGAGACCGGGCTGGACGGCTGGGTCGTGTCCGGGGCCGCCGGCGGGCAGCGCGGTCAACGCCAACGACTGGATCCGGACCGACGCCGCCAGCTTCCCGGTGGGAGCCGCCATCACGACACCGCGGACGATCATCATGGGCTTCGGGCTGGAGGGCATTGCGACGGATGCTGCTCGGAACACCGTGATGGGCCGGGCTATGGAGCACCTGTTGCCCTAGCTCCTGAGGGGGCGACGTCCTGGTGGCTCGGCTGTCGTTCAGCCGAGCTGCCAGGACCGCTTCGAGAGGCCGAACCAGAACCCGTCGATGACGCTCCGGCTGTCGAAGCCGCCTGCCGTCGGCGCCGTAGGCGGCGCCCAGCGACACGAACAGCGGAGCGAAGTGCTCGGTCCGCGGGTGGGCGACCCGCGCCGCCGGCGCCTTGTCGAGGAAGTCGAGCAGGGCGTCGACGTCCTCGTGCGGCCATCGCCTCCCTGGCCCAGGCGTCGAACTCCGCCGACCAGCCGGGCGGTGGGCGCGTCGGAGGGCTTCGCCGGGTTGAACTCGCGCAGGTTGTGGGTGGTGAACCCGGACCCGATGATCAGGGTTCCGGCGTCGCGCAGCGGCGCGATCTTCTGGCCCAGCCGGAACAGCGCGCGCGGGTCGAGGGTGGGCATCGACATCTGGAGGACCGGCACGTCGGCGTCGGGGAACATCTCGACGAGCGGCACGTAGGCGCCGTGGTCCAGCCCGCGGGCCTCGTCACGGTGCACCGGCCTACCCGGCGCGGCGACGATCTTGGCGACCTCGTCGGCGAGCTCGGGCGCGGCCGGCGCGTCGTAGGTAACGTCGTAGTACTTCTGCGGGAAGCCCCAGAAGTCGTAGAAGAGCGGCGCGCCGGTCGTGGACGACAGCGCCAGCGGCGCCTCCTCCCAGTGGGCGGAGACGACGAGGATGTTGGCCGGCTTGTCGAGCGCGCCGGACCACTGCGCGAGCTCGCGCGTCCACACCGGGTCGTCAGCGAGCGGCGGTGCGCCGTGGCTGAGGTAGAGGACCGGCTGAGATGTCACGTGATCATCCTACCGTCAAGTTGAACCGTCAACTACCTCGAATGGAATGGACTTTCCGGGCCGAGGGTTTACCGTGTGCATCCGACCCACGTCGGAGCAGCGACGAATCCGCTGCACGTGGTCGGGAGATCAGGGGTGGACATCGTGGCAGCAGGGAAAGGCCGCAAGCTCGTCATCGTCGAGTCGCCGGCCAAGGCCAAGACCATTGCGGGCTACCTCGGAGGGGACTTCGACGTCGAGGCGTCGGTGGGGCACATCCGTGACCTCCCGAACCCGTCGGAGCTGCCCGTCGACATGAAGAAGGGCCCGTTCGGCAAGTTCGCGATCAACGTGGACAACGGGTTCGAGGCCTACTACGTCGTCGACAACGACAAGAAGAAGAAGGTCGCGGAGCTCAAGCGCCTCCTCAAGCAGGCCGACGAGCTCTACCTCGCCACGGACGAGGACCGCGAGGGCGAGGCCATCGCGTGGCACCTCCTCGAGACGCTCCAGCCGCACGTGCCGGTCAAGCGGATGGTGTTCCACGAGATCACCCGCGAGGCGATCCAGCGCGCCGTCACCGACACCCGCGAGCTCGACACCGCCCTGGTGGACGCCCAGGAGACGCGTCGCATCCTCGACCGCCTCTACGGCTACGAGGTGTCGCCCGTGCTCTGGCGCAAGGTCCGCCAAGGCCTGTCCGCCGGCCGCGTGCAGTCCGTCGCCACCCGTCTGGTCGTCGAGCGCGAACGCGAGCGGATGGCGTTCCGGGCCGCGTCCTACTGGGACGTCGAGGGCGAGTTCACGACGAGGAGCAGCTCCGGCGCCCTGGTCGAGTCCGACGCCTTCACCGCGCGGCTCAGTGCCGTGGACGGTGACCGCGTCGCCACCGGGCGCGACTTCGCCGACACCGGAGAGCTGAAGCACAAGTCGGTCGTCCACCTCGACGAGGCGATGGCGCGGGGGATCGCGACCGCCGTCCAGGAGGCGCCGGTCGTCGTCACCAGCGTCCAGGAGAAGCCCTACACGCGTCGTCCGGCCGCGCCGTTCACGACGTCGACCCTCCAGCAGGAGGCGTCGCGCAAGCTGAGGCTGTCCTCGAAGAACGCCATGCGCGTCGCGCAACGGCTCTACGAGAACGGCTACATCACCTATATGCGTACCGACTCGATCACGTTGTCGGAGAGCGCGATCACTGCCGCACGGAGCCAGGCGCGCGACCTCTACGGCGCCGACTACGTGCCCGCCGAGCCACGCCGGTATGCGGGCAAGGTCAAGAACGCGCAGGAGGCCCACGAGGCGATCCGCCCGGCCGGTGACCGGTTCCGCACCCCGGCGCAGGTGGCCGGTGAGCTGCGCGGTGACGAGTTCGCGCTCTACGAGCTGATCTGGAAGCGGACCGTCGCCTCCCAGATGGCCGACGCCCGCGGCTCGACCGCGACGGTGAAGCTCACGGCGACGCTGGACGGCGTCGAGGTCGCGCGGACCGCGGAGTTCACCGCGAGCGGCACCGTCATCACCTTCCGGGGGTTCCTCGCCGCCTACGAGGAGGGCCGCGACGAGACCGTCGCCAAGAAGCGCAAGGAGATCGCCGAGGAGGAGCGCCGTCTGCCGAAGCTCGGCGAAGGCACACCGCTCGCGGTGATCCGGGCCGAGGCCGACGGTCACGAGACCCAGCCGCCGCCGCGTTACACCGAGGCCACCCTCGTGAAAGCCATGGAGGAGAAGGGGATCGGGCGACCGTCGACGTATGCGTCGATCATGGGCACGATCCAGGACCGTGGCTACGTGGGCACCCGCGGCAACGCCCTGGTACCGACCTGGCTGGCGTTCGCCGTGACGCGCCTGCTCGAGGAGCACTTCCCGCGGCTGGTCGACTACGACTTCACCGCCTCCATGGAGGAGGACCTCGACCGGATCGCCAACGGCGACGAGCAGCGGGTCGCCTGGCTCGAGCGGTTCTACTTCGGCGACGAGGCGGGCTCGGCCGAGGGGCTCAAGCAGCTCGTCGACGACCTCGGCGAGATCGACGCCCGCGAGATCTCGACGATCCAGCTCGGCGACGGGATGGTCGTCCGCGTCGGTCGCTACGGACCGTACGTCGAGGAGGTCACCCCGGCCGGCGTCGACGCGCGAACCGGCGAGGTGCTCCTCGACGAGGCGCCGGCGGTGCCCGAGACGCCGCGCCGCGCCACGATCAGCGACGACATCGCCCCCGACGAGATGACGCCCGACAAGGCGCGCGAGCTGCTCGACGCGGCCGCCGACGACGGACGAGTGCTCGGCCTGGACCCCTTGTCCGGCAACGAGATCATCGCCAAGGCGGGTCGCTACGGGCCCTACGTCACCGAGGTGCTGCCGGAGACCGAGACCGACGACGCGGCACCCAAGCGCGGCAAGGCCGCGGCGAAGGCCAAGCCGCGTACCGCGTCGCTGTTCAAGGACATGGACCTCGCGACGATCGACCTCGACGCCGCGCTGCAGCTGCTCTCCCTGCCGCGTGTGGTCGGGACGGTCGCCGAGGAGGACGGCACGTCGGTCGACATCACCGCACAGAACGGACGCTACGGGCCCTACCTCAAGAAGGGGACCGACTCGCGGTCGCTGGTGACCGAGGAGCAGCTCTTCGAGATCACCCTCGACGAGGCGCTCGCGATCTACGCCCAGCCGAAGCAGCGCGGCCGCGCCGCCGCGGCTCCACTCAAGGAGCTCGGCACCGACCCGGTGTCGGGCAAGGCGGTGACGGTCAAGGACGGCCGGTTCGGGGCCTACGTCACGGACGGCGAGACCAACGCCACGCTGAGACGCGACGACGACCCCGAGTCGATCACGCCCGAGCGCGGGTTCGAGCTGCTGGCCGAGAAGCGGGCCAAGGGTCCGACGACCCGCAAGCGAGCGGCGAAGAAGACCACGAAGTCGACGGCCAAGAAGACGACCGCGAAGAAGGCGGCCGCGGCCCGGTCGGCCGGGTCGACGGCCACGGCGCGAGCGTCGGCCCGCAAGGCCTGAGCGCGGTGGCGACGCTCGAACCGTCGACCGCTCGCGAGCTCTCGTCCCGGCTCGCCGTCGAGCAGCGGAAGGTCCGGCTGCCGTCGGTGTCCGCCGGGATCGTCCGCGGCGGTGACCTGGTGTGGTCGGACTCCCGCGGCACTCTCGACGGCCGCGCCGACGGGGTGGCCGCCGATGCCGACACGCAGTACCGGATCGGCTCCATCACCAAGACGTTCGTGGCGGTGTGCGTCATGCGGCTGCGCGACGCGGGGCGGCTCGACCTCGACGACCGGTTCGAGGACCACGTACCCGGCAGTGCGTTCGGCCGCGCAACGATCGCGCAGCTGCTGACGCATACCTCCGGGTTGCAGTCGGAGACCGATGGGCCCTGGTGGGAGCGCACACCGGGTAGCGACTGGGCCGCGCTGATGGCTCCGTCGCCGGTGCAGCGGATGCGCGCCGCGAGCCGGTACCACTACACGAACGTCGGCTACGCCGCGCTGGGCGAGCTCGTCGCGCGGGCCCGGGGGTTCGCCTGGGTGGACGTCGTCCAGCGCGACCTGCTGGACCCCCTGGGCATGACGCGAACGACGCCGCGCCCCGCGGGCAAGGCGGCCGTCGGGCAGGCGGTCCATCCGTTCGCCGATCTGCTGCTCACCGAGCCGGAGCACGACGCCGGGGCGATGGCGCCCGCGGGACAGCTCTGGTCGACGGTGGTCGACCTCGCCCGGTGGGCCGCCTTCCTCGGCGGCGACACCGGCGACATCCTCGCGAAGGACACGCTCGAGGAGATGTGCGTCGTCCAGGCGGTCAACGACCTGCCCGGCCAGGCGTGGGTGTCGGGGCACGGCCTGGGCTGGCAGGTGTGGAACGTCGACGGGCGGCGGTACGCGGGGCACGGCGGCTCGATGCCCGGTTTCCTCGCGGGGCTCCAGGTGGACGTCGAGACCGGCGACGGCGTGGTGATCTTCAGCAACACCACCAGCGGGCCACTCTCGTTCGCTCGTGACCTGCTCACCCTGGTCCGCGAGCGCGAGCCGGTCATGCCGGAGACCTGGTATGCCGGTGGCTCCGACCCCGACGCGCTCGAGCTGGTCGGTCTGTGGCACTGGGGTCCGGCCGTGACGATGATCAAGGCGAGCGGCGAGGGCGGCCTCGAGCTCGGAGTGCCGGGGGAGGGTCGCGGGGCCCGGTTCCGGAAGGCGGCCGACGGGTCATGGGTCGGGCTCGAGGGCTACTACGCGGGGGAGCCGCTGGTCGTGGTCCGGGACGCTGACGGCGCCGTGAGCCACCTCGACCTCGCGTCGTTCCGGTTCACCCGGCTGCCCTACGACCCGGAGCGCGACATCCCCGGCGGCGTCGACACCGCCGGCTGGCACTGACTGGCCCGTCCATTTCCGTCCGAACTCAGATGTTTGTCGGTTCTGACGCGTGGTTCGGCCAGAACCGACAAACATCTGAGTTCGGACGCGCAGGGGCGGCGGTCAGCGCTGGGTGAGGGACTCGATGCCGTCGAGGATGAGGTCCAGGCCGAAGCTCATCTCGTCGCGGAAGAAGTCCTCGCCCTCGTTCTGGTCGATGATCGCCGGTGACGCCGCGAACAGCGCGGGGAACCGGTCCGGGTCGAGCAGCTGCGGCAGGATCGTCACGTAGGGATCCGGGGGCGGCGCGTCGGTCGCGGTGAACCCCATGGCGACCGACATCGCCACGTGACTGCGCACGTAGCCGTCCACGACGAGCAGCGACGACATCTTCTGCTGGTTGGTCAGCGCCATGCCCTCGAACGACCGGGCGCCGGCCTCGGTCCACCCGATGATGTTGGGCGACAGCGGCGGCGTGGTCATCGGCGTGGCCGAGATCCACGGGTGCAGCACCAGCACGTCGGCCAGCGCCCACGCCCACCGGGTCAGCCGTTCGCGCCACGGTCCGGACGACACGATCGACAGGTCCGCCGGACCGTAGGCCGCGTCGAGCATCACCTCGAGCAGCTGCTCCTTGGAGTCGACGTACCGGTACAGCGACATCGGCGTCATCCCGAGCTCCGCCGCGACCGACTTCATCGAGACGCCGTCCAGGCCGTCCCGGTCGGCGACGACCACGCCCGCGGCGCCGATCTCCTGGATGGTCCGCCCCGGCTTCGGCCCGCGTCGCCCACCGGGGGCCCGGTCCCAGAGCAGCTGGAGGTACCGCGGGAGCGGGGGGTCGACGGCGGCCACGGAAACAGCATACGGAAACTGCTTGCGTGATACACATCTCCTGTCGTAAGTTCTGCGTACATCGACAACAGTTAGTGACGTACGCAGTTAAGGAGACTCCCCATGACCTCACGAGCCGGGCGCCGCGAGTGGATCGGTTTGGCCGTGCTGATCCTGCCGATCCTCATCGCGTCGATGGACGTCTCCGTCCTCTTCTTCGCGGTGCCGTTCATCGCCCAGGACCTGCAGCCCACGGCGACGCAGCAGCTGTGGATCTTCGACATCTACGGGTTCGTCCTCGCCGGGCTGCTCCTGACGATGGGCTCGGTCGGCGACCGGATCGGCCGGCGTCGGCTGCTGCTCATCGGGGCCGTCGCGTTCAGCGCGGCGTCCCTCCTCGCGGCGTACGCGCAGACGGCCGAGATGCTCATCGCCGCCCGCGCGGTGCTGGGGATCGCCGGCGCCACCCTGATGCCGTCGACCCTCGCGCTGATCCGCAACCTCTTCCACGCCGAGGCCGACCGCACCAAGGCCGTCGCGATCTGGTCGGTCGCCCTGACCGCCGGCGTGACCGTCGGACCGATCATCAGCGGGGTGCTGCTCGAGCACTTCTGGTGGGGTTCGGTGTTCCTCATCAACCTGCCGGTCATGCTCCTGCTCCTCGTCAGCGCGCCGTTCCTCCTGCCCGAGTCGCGGGGCGTCCGCTCGGCACGGTTCGACTGGCTCAGCTCGGTGCTCGCCCTCGGCACGGTCATCCCGGTCATCGCCGGCATCAAGTCGGTCGCCTCGGACGGCTGGTCGACGCATGCCGTCCTGTATGCGGTGGCCGGGGTCCTCATCGGGCTGGCCTTCGTGCGGCGTCAGCTCACCGCCGAGGTGCCGATGCTCGACGTGCGTGCCCTGACCGAGCGGCGGTTCGGCGGGTCCGTGGTCGTCAACATCCTGGCGATGTTCGCGATCATGGGCAACGCCGTGATCCTCACGCAGTACCTCCAGTCGGTGCTCGGGTTCAGCCCGCTCGCGGCGGCGTTGTGGAGCCTCGTGCCGTCCGTCGTCGTGGGGGCCGCTGCGCCGGTGTCCGCGATGCTCGCTCCGCGGCTCGGGCGACCGGTGGTCATGGCCGGCGGGTTCGTCGTGTCGGTCGTCGGGTTCGTGATGATCAGCCGGGTCGACGAGGCCAGCGCGCTGTGGCTCGTGCTGCTGGCGGCCGGCCTGGTGTCCGGCGGCCTGGTCGCCGTCCTCTCGCTCATCACCGACTACGTCGTCGGTGTCGCCCCCGCCGAGCGTGCGGGGTCGGTGGCGGGCCTGGTCGAGACGTCGAGCGAGCTCGGTGGGGCACTGGGCCTGGCGCTGCTCGGAAGTGTCCTCGCGGCGGTCTACCGGACCCAGGCCGACCTCCTGATGCCCGCCGGACTGCCGGCGCCGGCAGCGGCGGAGGCGGGTCAGACCCTGGCCGGAGCGGCCGCGGTCTCAGCGCAGCTTCCGGGCGCCCTGGGCCAGGCCGTCATGGAGGCGGGGCGGGCCGCCTACACCGCGGCGATGCACACCGCCGGCCTGACGGCGGCGGGCGTGCTCGTCCTCGCGGCCGTCGTCACCCTGGTGATGCTCCGCGGCACCGACCGCCAGCCGGTCGCCGCCGACGCCGAGTCGGTCGACGCCTGAGCGTTCGTCTCCGGATGGCACCCGCATACTCGACTTGACCCTCACCCGACGTGAGGCCGGACCCTTGAGGGCATGACCGGAGGAGTGCTGGTGGACGCCGTGTGGACGGTGGGTCAGGTGGCCGACGAGCTCGGCGTGACGGTGCGGACGCTGCACCACTACGACGAGATCGGGCTGCTGCACCCCAGCGAACGCACGCCGGCGGGCTACCGGCTCTACACCGGGGAGGACCTCGAGCGGCTCCAGAACATCGTCGTGTACCGGCGGCTGGGGTTCCCGCTCGAGGAGATCGGCGACCTGCTCGACACGGGCGGCGCCGATCTCGAGTCCCATCTGCGCCGCCAGCGCGCGGCGGTCATGTCCCGGCTGGACGAGCTCGGCGAGCTCGTCACGGCCATCGACCGAGCATTGGAGAAGGAGATGTCAGGGCTCAGGCTGACGAAGGAGGAGCAGCGGGAGCTGTTCGGCGACGGGTACTCGGAGGAGTATGCGGCGGAGGCCGAGGAGCGGTGGGGTGACAGCGACGCGTGGAAGCAGTCGCAGCGCCGCACGTCGCAGTACACCAAGGCCGACTGGCTCGAGATCAAGGCCGAGATGGAGTCGGTCGGGGCGGAGCTGGTCGAGGCCAAGCGCTCCGGCGCCCCGGCGACCAGCGAGCGGGCCATGGATGCGGCCGAGCGGCACCGCCGGCACATCAACGACCGGTTCTACGAGATCACGCCCGAGTTCCACCGGAACCTCGGCGACATGTACGTCGCGGACCCTCGGTTCACCAAGACCTACGAGGACCAGGAGCCGGGTCTCGCGCAGTACGTGCGGGACGCGATCCACGCGAACGCCGACCGGGCCGCGGCTCAGGGCTGATCACGAGTCCGGGTGATACCGGTCGGAATCCCGACCGTTATCACCCGGATGCGCGAGCGGCGATCTTGGCGCTGAGCTTCGTCAGGGCCTTGACGTTGCGGCTGGTCGAGCTGAGGGGCCCGAGGATCTGCTCCCAGTGACGCTTGGCGATCTGACTCTCGATCGACCGGCCATGCATGCGCCAGTGCACGTCGGCGCCCTGGACGACGAGCGTGTCGAAGTCGGTGGACAGGGCCTCGATGGCCTTCGCCGCGCTCGCGGACGGCGCCTTCTTGAGGAACGTCACGAAGTGGGTGTCCCCGCCACCCACTTCGAACGGTGTTGCCGCCAGGGTCTTCTCGAGCTCGGCCGCAGTCCGGACGAAGGTCGTGCACTCGAAGCCGAACTCACCCTCGAGGGCCTTCTCCATGGCCTTCTCGACGGTGGCGCGTGCGCCTTTCGCGTCGAAGACGACGTTGCCGCTGTTGATGTAGGTCCAGACGTCGTCGTAGCCGAGACCCTCGGCGACCCTTTTGAGCCGCGCCATCTCGACCTTCCGCCTGCCGAGGTTCACCGCGCGCAGGAAGCCGACCCGGACCGTCATGGCCGCACCCTAGTGCCGCCGCATCTCGTCAGGAGGCCGGTGCGGCGCGCTGGATCTGCGCCTCTTCCAGGCGAACCCACTCACCATGACCGGTCTGCATCAGCATGGGGTCGTCCCAGCGCAGCCGGATCCGGTCGGGCTTGACCTCCAGGAGCCACGCCTGCCGCCATTCCGCGTCACCGACCCGGACCCACCATCGTTCGGCCAGCGACGAGAGTCCGCGCTCGCGGACCAGCGACTCGGCCAGCGCCTCGTCGGTCGCCGGCCCCAGGGCGGCGCCGAACACCGTCGCGGGGACCCAGTCGCCGCCGTCCGCGGGGAGCAGCAGCCCCACGAGCTCCCCGGGGTCGTCGGGGGCCCAGTCGTTCTCGCGTCGGACCTCTCGGGCCGACGTCCGCGGTGGCGTCGTCATGGCATCGACGGTACGGACTGACCCCACGTGAGGGTCAACCGCATTTGTGGGCGGCGCCCGAGGGGCTGACCCCGCCCTGCCCTAACATCGCGGGCATGGCGACGCCGCAGACCGGGCTGTTCGTCGCGTTCGAAGGGGGCGACGGAGCGGGCAAGTCGACGCAGGTGCGGCTGCTCGCCGAGACGCTGCGCCGTTCCGGGCTCGACGTCCTCGAGACGCGTCAGCCGGGCGGCACCGAGCTCGGGGTCCAGCTGCGCGACCTCGTCCTCCACGGCGACCACGTCTCGCCGCGGGCCGAGGCGCTCCTGTATGCGACCGACAAGGCTCACCACGTCGACACGGTGATCGCCCCGGCGCTGGAGGCCGGCCGCGTGGTCGTCACCGACCGCTACATCGACTCGGCGATCGCCTACCAGGGCGCCGGCCGCGACCTCGGGTCGCGGGAGGTCGCCGACATCCAGCTGTGGGCGGTCGCCGGGCTCGTCCCGAACCTCACGGTCGTCCTCGACATCGGCGCCGGGACCGGCCGGAGCCGCCGCGGCGACGTGCACGACCGTCTGGAGGCCGAGGGCGACGACTTCCACGAGGCGGTCCGGGAGCACTTCCTCGCCCTCGCCGAGGCCGAACCCGACCGCTACCTCGTCGTCGACGCCACCCTCGCGCCGGACGAGATCCACGCTCGGGTGGTCGCTCGGCTGCGCGCCTCCGGACTCGCACTGGAGGTGGGCGCATGAGTGTCTGGGACGACGTCATCGGCCAGCCGGACGCCGTCGCCACGCTCACCCGAGCAGTGACCGACCCCGCCGCGATGACCCACGCCTGGCTGTTCACCGGTCCCCCCGGGTCGGGCCGGTCCGTGGCCGCTCGCGCGTTCGCCGCTGCGCTGGAGTGCCCGGACGACGGCTGCGGAACCTGTCGCGAGTGCCGGACGGCGATCGACGGCACCCACGCCGACGTGACGGTCAAGGCGACCGAGGGCCTGTCGATCCGCGTCGAGGACACGCGCGCCCTGGTGCAGGAGGCCGGGCTGCGGCCGTCGGTCGGCCGGTGGCGGGTCATCATCGTCGAGGACGCCGACCGGCTCACGGAGCGGGCGGCCGACGCGCTGCTGAAGGCCCTCGAGGAACCCACCCCGCGCACCGTCTGGATCCTCTGCGCGCCCTCGCTCGAGGACGTCATCATCACCCTCCGCTCCCGTTCGCGGCACGTGCGGCTGCGGACTCCGCCGGTCGAGGACGTGGCCGACCTGCTCGTCCGGCGCGACGGGATCGACCCGGCGATGGCCCGGTACGCGGCCCGCGCGGCCCAGTCGCACGTCGGCCTGGCGCGGCGGCTGGCTCGTGACGAGGGGGCGCGGATCCGGCGGCGCGACGTCATCGCGATGCCCGGACGCATACGAACCATCGGCGACGCCATCGCGGCCGCAGCCGATCTCGCGTCGATCGCCGACGAGGAGTCCTCGTCGTCCGGCGCGGAGCGCGACGCGGCCGAGCGCACCCGGCTGCTCGAGACGCTCGGCGCGGACCCGGCCGCCCGCACCCAGCCGCCGCACATCCGCGCGCAGCTGAGTGCCCTGGAGAAGGAACAGAAGACGCGCGCCACGAGGTTCGCCCGCGACACCGTCGACCGCGCCCTGGTCGACCTCCTGTCCATCCATCGCGACGCGCTCGTCCTGCGCATCGGCGCGAACGTCGACCTGGTCAACGAGGACAGCGTCGACGTCGTGCGGGCCCTGGCCGCGATGCGAACCCCGGAACAGCTCCTGCAGTCGATGGAGGCCGTGGGCGAGGCCAGGGACCGGATCAACCTCAACGTGGCGCCGCTGTTGGCTCTGGAAGCGATGACCATCACGGTGATGAGTGGGAACGCGGCCGACTGACGACGTTTGTGTGTTTTTCTCGATTCTCCGAACGGCACCAACGCTTTTCGCCACACTGGGGCCCAGGCCGGCTGGGGGATGACGGAGCTGTCGGGGGCTCGGGCGTCAGTACCCATGGGGGTCGGTTACCCGACACGAGGAGTTTGCATGACCTTCAGGAAACGTCTTGTCCTTACCTGTGCGGCCACCGTCGCGCTGGGCGTCGCCGCCGCTCCGATGGCCACCGCCAAGGGTTCCGGCGACGCCAAGGGAAAGAAGTCCGGCTTCAGCCGGACCCTCAGCACCGAGGTGCTCGCGCCCTTCGGCATCGCGGTGGACGGGAACACCGTGTACGTCGCCGACGGCGCGACCAACACCGTCTCGAAGCTCGTCAAGGGCACACTGACGCCGATTGCGTTCGGGCTCTCCGCACCGAACTCCGAGGTCGCCGGGGTCGACGTCGCCGACGACGGGTCGATCGCGTACACGACGAGCACGACGGACGAGTCCGGCTTCGTCCACATCGCCTCGGAGATGGTCATCACGAAGGCCGGCCAGGCGGATGTCGTCGCCGACCTCATGGTTTACGAGCAGCAGACCAACCCCGACGGCGACGTCCAGTACGGACTGCAGCCCGGTACCGACTGTGCCGCCGGCCGGGCGTGGCTCGACATCATGACCGGCGGCTTCGCGTCCTACACCGGCATCCAGGACACCCATCCCTACGCGGTGGCCAGCCTCGGCAACGGGAGCTGGGCGGTCGCGGACGCCGGCGCCAACGCGATCCTCGAGGTGAGCCCGACCGGGCAGGTCTCGACCATCGCGGTCCTGCCGGTGCAGACGCAGACCATCACCCCCGGCCTGCTGGCCTCGGTCTCCGTCGACCAGGAGGGCAACCCGGCGCCGGTCCCGGACGACGTGAACTGCCTCCTCGGCAAGACTTATGGCTTCGAGCCGGTGCCGACGGATGTCGAGGTCGGCCCGAAGGGGATGCTGTCGGTCTCGACGTTGCCCGGCGGCCCGGAGGACCCGAGCGGCGGCGCACGAGGCAGCGTCTATCTCGTCAACCCGGCGACCGGCTCGTCCAGCCGCCTCGCGACCGGCTTCGCCGCGGCCACCAACATCGGGGTGGCCGGGGACGGCACGACCTACGTCGCCGAGCTGTTCGGCGGCAAGATCTCCAAGGTCACCCGGAACGGCGCCGTGAGCACCTTCACGGAGGTGGGCACCCCGCTGTCGGTCGAGGTCCGTGGTGGGTTCGTGTATGCGGCCACGGCCGGCATCTTCGGTCCCGGCGGCGGCTCGGTCGTCCAGTACCGGCGCTGAGCCGCTGGCATACGGATCGACCATCGCTGCGACGGCAGGCCCGCGGGACATCCGCGGGCCTGCAGTCGTTAGCACCTCGTGAACCGACTGTGGCCCCCGGCGGAGACGACTCGGGTTACCGTGCTCCGGTGCCTCTGACCCCCCTGCGCCGTGGCCGTCGGGCCCGGCGGGCACTCCTCGCCGTAGTGGGGGCGGTGGTCGCGTCGCTGAGCCTGTCCTCGTGCCTGGTGCTGCCGTTCCTGCCGACCGACGACTCCGGCGGCTCGTCGGGCGAGCCGACGTTCGTGCCGCAGACGCCGCCCACGGGGACGACCGGTCTGGAGACCTTCTACAACCAGCGCCTGCAGTGGACCAGCTGTACCGGCGGCGAGTGCGCCAAGCTGCGCGTCCCGATCGACTACGCGAACCCCAGCGGCGAGACGATGCAGCTGGCGGTGCTCCGGTCCAAGGCGCGCTCGTCCAACCAGCGGATCGGCGCCCTCGTCTACAACCCGGGCGGGCCGGGCGCCTCGCCGGTGGAGTACGTCGGCCAGTCGGCGAGCGCGCTGGTGAGCAGCGACGTCCGGCGCCGCTACGACCTCATCGGGTTCGACCCGAGGGGGGTGGGCCGGTCCTCACCGATCGACTGTGTCGGCGACCGTGAGCTGGACACCCTCATCGGTGGTGTCGACGCGACGCCGGACACGCCGGCCGAGGAGCAGGGGCTGATCGCCGAGGCGACGAAGTTCGCCGCCGGATGCGCCGCGAAGAACGCCAAGATCATCGCCCACGTCTCGACCGTCGAGGCGGCCCGCGACATGGACGTCCTGCGCGCCGCCCTCGGGGAGTCGAAGCTGAACTACCTCGGCGCCTCCTACGGCACCTTCCTCGGCGCCACCTACGCCGGGCTGTTCCCCGGCCAGATGGGCCGGTTCGTCCTCGACGGCCCGGTCCCGCCCGACCTCACGGCCCAGGACCTCATGACCGGCCAGGCCAAGGGGTTCGAGACCGCCACGCAGGCCTACGTCGACGACTGCATCAAGCAGTCCGACTGCCCGGTGGGTCAGAGCCGCGCCGAGGGCATGGCCTGGATCCGCGACTTCCTCAAGGGCCTGGACGCCCAGCCGCTGCCCGTCACCAACGACCAGACGGTGACCCAGCTGACCGAAGGGTGGGCGTCGACCGGGATCCTCCAGGCGATGTACAACGCCTCGCTGTGGTCCCAGCTCACCGACGCCCTCAAGGACGCGAAGTCCGGCGACGGCAACGGCCTCATGCGCCTGGCCGACTCCTACGCCCGGCGTACTCCGGGCGGCCAGTACCAGAGCAACATCATGGAGGCGATCTACGCGGTCAACTGCCTCGACAAGCCCGACACCGCGGATCCCGCGCAGATCGAGGCGTTCGCGCAGAAGCTCAGCCAGGAGGCGCCGACCTGGGGCCGCTACCTCGCCTGGAGCGACGTGCCGTGCGGCGTGTGGAAGGTCCCCGCGACCGGCAAGAGCGAACCCATCGCCGCCCAGGGCTCACCGCCGATCGTCATCGTCGGAACGACTCGTGACCCGGCCACCCCGTACGAGTGGGCCACCCGCCTGCGCCAGCAGCTCGCGAACGGCGTTCTCGTCACCCGCGACGGCGACGGGCACACCGGCTACCCCCGGTCCAGCCCCTGCGTGGACAAGGCCGTGGACGGCTGGCTGATCGACGGGACGGCGCCCCAGGACGGGGTGAAGTGCTAGCCCGTATGCGGCCCCGCCGGGTCCGCGCACAGGCTCGTTGCTCGGTTCGGAGAACGCCTGGCCAGTCCGTATAGTGGTGCCCCGCGCCCGCCAGGGTGCACGCCGCCTTAGCTCAGTCGGCCAGAGCGATTCACTCGTAATGAATAGGTCATCGGTTCGATTCCGATAGGCGGCTCCATCGCATCACACCGGGTCAGACCCGGGCGCGGCACTCCCCGGCGGATCTCCCCATCTCCCAGGCGCTGAACTCTGCCCTGAGGCCGGTGCGGCGAGCAAGGCGTTCGGCGATGGGCGCCGCATGCCCATCCCTGTGGCGGTTCTGCGCACCGGCCGTGCGCCGCTGTCGAGGCGTCTCGAGGCCTCGGCGAAGTCCGCCGAAGTCGGCTCGTCGCGGTCCCATCCGGCGGCGCCCCTGAGACGAACATCACCATGCAGGGGACCACTTCGAAAGGACAGCTGAATGAGCCAGACCAGCCGGCGAGGGTTCCTCGCCGCCAGCGGAACGGGCGTCGCGGCGATCGCCATCGCCCCAGCCATCATCGGAGCCCAGTCGGCCGACGCCGCCCCGCCGCCCGAGGGAGCCGTCGTGGCCTACATCAAGGACGCCGCGACCGGCTCGGTGGCCGTCATGGCCGGTGAGCGCGAGGTCGTGGTCACCGACAAGGCGCTCGTCGCCACCATCGCCCGACACCTGCGCGGCTGAGCCCGCCCGCACCGGCCGCAGCGCGGCGACCGGTGCTGCCCACCACCCTCCGCTCCTGTGCGTCCAGCGACGTGGGGACCTGCGCTGCTTCCTCCTCAGCATCAGCCCAGCACGAGAGGTACTGCCATGTCATCGCACCGCGAGGCGCCGGAGATCTCCAAGGACCCCGTCGCCGACAACACTGACGTCTACGCGTTCGTCAGCCCGGACCGTCCGTCGACGGTCACCCTCATCGCGAACTTCATCCCGCTGCAGAACCCACAGGGCGGGCCGAACTTCTTCGAGTTCGGCGACGACGTCCTCTACGAGATCCACATCAGCAACGGCGGCGACGCCAAGCCGGACGTGACCTACCAGTTCCGGTTCTCGACGAAGATCCGCAACCCCAACACGTTCCTCTACAACACCGGGCCCATCACCAACATCGGCGACTCGACCTTCAACCGTCCGCAGACCTACTCGGTGACCCGGGTGACCCGCGGTGGAGGCTCGAAGACGCTGGCCTCCGGGCTCGCGGTGCCGCCGGTCAACGTCGGCATCCGCAGCACCCCGAACTACGCGCGCTTCACCGCTCAGGCCACGCACGCGCTGCCCGGCGGCCGGGTCGTCTTCGCCGGACAGCGGGCCGACGGCTTCTTCGTGGACCTCGGGTCGATCTTCGACCTCGGTGCGCTGCGACCGTTCCAGAACCTGCACCTCATCCCGTCGGCCGCCGCTGCGGGCGTCAACGGGCTCCAGGGTCTGAACGTGCACACCATCGCGATCCAGGTCCCCAAGACCGACCTCACCCGGGACGGCAAGAACCCGACCGACGTCATGGACGCGAAGTCCGTGATCGGCGTGTACGCGTCGGCGAGCCGGCAGAAGACGAAGGTCTGGGACGACTCGCGCAGCCGGATGGGCGGCCACGGTCCGTGGCAGCAGGTGTCCCGTCTCGGCAACCCGCTGTTCAACGAGGTCATCGTCCCCATGTCGCGCAAGGACAAGTGGAACGCCCTGGACCCCTGGAACGACAGTGCGTTCGCGCAGTACGTGTCCAAGCCGGAGCTCGCCGGCCTGCTGCCGGTGCTGTACCCGGGCGTCTTCCCGAACCTCAAGGCCTACACCAAGCCGCGGGCGGACCTTCTCGCGATCCTGCTGACCGGCATACCGGCCGGTGTGGTCCCGGGGTTCCAGAACTTCACCGGAACCCAGCAGGCGGACCTGCTCCGGCTCAACCTCGCGGTGCCGCCCACGGCGTCTCCGAACCCGCTGGGGCTGGTGGCCGGGGACGCGGCCGGCTTCCCGAACGGCCGACGGGTGGCCGACGACGTCGTCACCATCGAGCTTCGGGCGGTGGCCGGCCTGACCATCCCCCTGGTCGACCCGACCTTCACCCCGGACGGCGCGACCTCGGCCATCAAGGACGGGACGACGAACACCAACTCGCCGTTGCTCAGTACCTTTCCCTACCTCGGGACGCCGGGTGGTGGCTACCAGGCCAAGCCCGGTACGTCACCGGCAGCCTGAGCCCCAGGGCGGCGGCGGACCGGACCAGTCCGCCGCCGCCCGTTCCGTCGACCTCCAGCCCGTGAGGACCTGACATGACCGCATCGCAGCACTCCACGCTCAGCCCGGAGCGCGCCGCCAACCTCGCCGAGAACCCGTATGCCGGCCAGGGCTCGGTCCTGCTCGACATCGGGGGAGACGTCGGGGCCGTCATCCTGCACCTGCCCCCCGCCTGGGAGGGCGCCGAGGTCGAGTACCGGCGGCACGGCGAGCCCGACGCCCACCACCACGACCACGGCCACGAGCACGGCCATCAACACGGCCAGAGCACGGCCACGAGCACGGCCACCTCCACCGGCCGCACGTCGCGGTCGTGGGCCGACCGGCCGGCGACCGGATCGCCTACTCGGCGGTGTTCCCGGAGCTCGTCGCCGGGCGCTACGTCCTGTCCCTCCCCGACGGGTCCGAGATCGACGTCGACGTCGAGGGTGGCGTCGTCACCGAGCTCGACCGGGTAGGGGAGGGACCAGTCGCATAGCCCGATCGGGCCATCTTGGGTATGGCGACGGTCAAGTCTGGGGACGAAGGGTCATCGGGGCCGCCTCTCCTCCTTAGGGTTTGAGCCATGGGAGGCGACTGGGGCGACCTCACCGACGAAGCTCTCCGCGAGGAGATCGAGCTCGTCGGTGATCTCGTGGTCGCCGCCACGGCCTCGCCCGGGCGGATGGCCCAGGACGACGTCGACTCCGTGCTCGGCCTGTGCGCCCGGCGCGAGCTCGCGGACCAGTGAGGACGCGAGGTCAGCCGACGACGACCGGCAGCGGGTCGAACCCGTTGAACCCCACGGTGGAGTAGCACGAGGTGTAGGCGCCGGCCGACTCGAGGCGGACGATGTCGCCCTCGGCGAGGTCGAGCGGGAGGTGCACGGGAGTCACCTGGTAGAGCACGTCGGCGCTGTCGCAGGTCGGCCCCGCGAGGACACAGGGTCCGGTCGGTCCGCCGTCGGCGCTGGTCTCGATGCGGTAGCGGATCGCCTCGTCGAGGGTCTCGACCAGACCGGTGAAGACGCCGGCGTCGAGGTAGACCCACCGGTTGTCGCCGCGTTCGACCACGCCCACCACGGACGTCACCAGTGCGCCGGCGTCGCCGACCACGGCCCGGCCGGGCTCGACGATGGTCCGCGGTCGGTGCTCGCCGAAGGACTGCCGCAGCTGGTCCTCGATGACGGCGCCGTATGCGGCGAGCGGCGGGATGTCACCCTCGTGCCGCGCGGGGAACCCGCCGCCGAGGTCGAGCAGCCACGGGGAGAGCCCATCGGCGCGTACTGCCTCGAACACGCTGGCAGCGGCGGCGATCGGGCTGCGCCAGGCGTTCGGGTCGCGCTGTTGGGAGCCGACGTGGAAGCTCACGCCGGCCGCGTCCAGGCCGAGCGCGACGGCGAGCCGGAGGATGTCCACGGCCTGGCCGACCGAGCAGCCGTACTTGCGGGACAGCGGCCAGTCGGAGCCGCTTCCGGAGGTGACCAGGCGGCAGAGGACGGCTGCACCGGGCGCGGCCTCGGCGACCTTCCGGACCTCCGCCGGCGAGTCCACGACGAAGATGCGGACACCGAGGGCGGCCGACTCCGCGACGTGGTCGCGCCGCTTGACGGGGTTCGAGTAGACGAGGTCGTCCGGCGCCGCGCCGGCCGCCAGGCAGGCGCGCACCTCGGCGGGGCTGGCGACGTCGAAGTTGCCGCCGGCCGCCACCACCGCGGCGAGCACCTGGGGGTGGGGGTTGGCCTTGACCGCATAGTGGATCGCGATGCCGGGCAGCGCCGCCGCGAGCTCACCCAGACGGTCGGTGACGACCGAGGTCTCGACCTCCAGGAAGGGTGTGCTGGGAAGGGCCACCACGGTGGGCCTCGACGTCGCCTCGGGGCTGGTCGTGGCGACGGCCGCGGCGGCGGGCTCGGTGATCGTCATGGGGGTCTCCAGGGCTGGTGCGGCGGTCGAGGGCAGGGTGTTGCCCTGAGAAGACCCGCGAAAGAGCCTGGAGATACGTCCGCGAGCAGCCCGCCGGTCGGTCAGCCGGGCGGGAGGGGAAGTGGCGCGTTGTCCGGCGTCACCACGGCGCCGATGGACCTGAACAGGTAGTCGGCGCGGTTCTTGTAGTTGCCGTCGGCGTCGAACCCGCCGGGGGTGAGGGTGACCGCCACGGAGATGGAGACCTTCTCCGACGGCAGATAGGCCGTCGTGACGCCGATCCCGCTCAGTAGCGGGTTCTGCATGATCCACGGCCCGGACCGGATCACGCCGAGGCCGTAGTTGTAGATCGGGATCTGCGTGAAGCAGCTCGGCTCGCAGCCCGGATCCTTCTTCCCGAACCCGATGAGCTTCGAGTCGGTCATCTCCTTGTAGCTGGACGGGGACAGCAACGACCCCGTCCCGAACGAGATCGCCGTGGTGGCGAGGTCGTCGATCGTCGTCGTCTCGTTGGCGCCCATGGGCGTTCCCCACTGGCTGTTCCAGTAGGTCGCCTCCTCGTAGAACGGCTTGCCCGGCTCCGCGAAGGCGGGTCGGCGCTCCGAGCTGAAGGTGTGCAGTGCGGGCTCCGGCATGGTCGAGGTCACGGAGCCGACGGTGTTCTTCAGGCCCATCGGCTTGAAGACCTCGTCGGTCAGGAGCTGGTCGAGGGGCTTGTTGCCGATCTTGGCGAGAATGTTCCCGAGGATCATGAAGTTCGTATGCGCGTAGCTCCAGTTCGCCCCCGGGGCGAACTGCAACGGCCGGCCGAACGCATACTTCATGCGTTCCTCGTAGGTGAAGATGTGGAACGGGTTCTCGTTGAACGCAGCGAGCCAGGCCGGGTCCTGCTCGTAGTCGGGGTACCCGGTCGTCTGGTTGGCCAGCATCCGCAGGGTGACCTTGTCGGCGTTCGGGAGCGTCGGCTCCCACTGGACGATCGGGTCGTCGAGCTTCACGGTGCCGTCGTCGACGTACCTGAGCAGCAGGATGCTGACGTAGGTGAACGCGACGGCGCCGTTGCGGAAGTTCATCTCCGTCGTGGCCGGAACGCCGTCCATCGACGGGCCGAACGCCTGCTTCGCGATGGTCTGGTCGCCCTTGGTCACCTTGAGGATGACGGCGCGCATGTTCCACTCGGCCATCTTCTGGTTGACGACGTCGGCGATCTTGCGCGCGGTCTCGTCGCTCGCCACGGTGGCGGTGAGCCCGCCCGAGGGAGTGTCGCTGGTGGTGCAGCCACCGAGCGCCAATGCGGCGACCACCACGGCTACCGCGAGCATCCGCCTGACCACGACCACGCTCCTGACCGATCTCGACCTGACACCGCTGGTCACGCTAGCGGCGTCGACGCGCCGCCGTCGGGCGAATCGGACAACCCCGTGGGTAGGCATCCTGTTCGCCGGTGGGGGTCGGTGGAAGGATGCGCCCCATGCAGACGCAGCGGGGCGATTCGGTGGCGACGGGCGCGCAGGGCGAGGACGGCGAGCCGACTCCGGCCGAGGAGCAGCAGGCGCGGACCCAGACCATCCAGCGGGCGCGGGCGACGACCGGGTCCTACTCGATCACCGTGCGCATCCACTCGGGCACGGACCCGGCCGTGGTCGGCCAGCTGGCGACAGCGGTCAGCGACGCCGGCGGCATCACCACGGCACTCGACATCGTCGAGTCGCGCCACGACCGGCTGGTCATCGACCTCACGTGCTCCGCCGCCAACGGCGACCACGCGATCGAGGTCGTCGACGCGATCCGGGCGGTGCCCGGCGTCACGGTGCACAAGGTGTCCGACCGCGTCTTCCTCATCCACCTGGGCGGCAAGATCAGCGTCCAGCCGACGGTTCCGCTGCGGAACCGCGACGACCTGTCGATGGCCTACACCCCGGGCGTGGGACGCGTCAGCATGGCCATCGCCGAGAACCCGCAGGACGTCTCGCGCCTCACCGTCAAGGGCAACTCGGTCGCCGTGGTCACCGACGGCAGCGCCGTCCTCGGCCTGGGCAACATCGGGCCGCGAGCCGCGATGCCGGTGATGGAGGGCAAGGCCGCGCTGTTCAAGCGGTTCGCCAACATCGACGCGTGGCCGATCTGCCTGGACACCCAGGACGTCGACGAGATCGTCCGGACGGTCCAGCTCATCGCGCCAGGGTTCGGCGGCATCAACCTCGAGGACATCGCGGCACCCCGCTGCTTCGAGGTGGAGGCACGGCTTCGGAAGCTTCTCGACATCCCGGTGTTCCACGACGACCAGCACGGCACGGCGATCGTCGTCCTCGCCGCGCTGCGCAACGCGTTGCGGTGCGTGGGGAAGCAGATCGAGGACGTGCACATCGCCGTCAGCGGTGGGGGCGCGGCCGGGTCGGCGATCGTCTCGCTGCTCCTGGCCGCCGGCGCTCGCGACATCGTCGTGTGGGACCGCGAGGGCATCCTCAACCGGGACGACGCCGCGCTGTCGCCGGCCAAGCACTCCCTCGCCGAACGGACCAACCCGCGGGGGCTGACCGGGACCCTGCGCGACGCGGTCACCGGCGCCGACGTCTTCATCGGGGTGAGCGCCCCGAACGTCCTGGCGCCCGAGTGGATCGACGGGATGGCCGAGCGCCCGATCGTCTTCGCGCTGGCCAACCCCGACCCTGAGGTCGACATCGCCGAGGCCTCGAAGCGGGCGGCGGTCGTGGCCTCCGGGCGGTCCGACTACCCGAACCAGATCAACAACGTCCTGGCCTTCCCGGGGGTTTTCCGGGGCCTCCTCGACGCCCGTGCCACCCAGGTCACCACCGACATGCTCATCCGGGCAGCGAACGCCCTGGCGTCGGTCGTCACGGACGACGAGCTGAACGCCAACTACATCGTCCCGAGCGTCTTCGCGCCGGACATCGTCAAGACGGTTGCGGCGGCCATTTCCGGCCGCGACTGACGGTCATGCAGTCGTCAACCAGTCGACATCGTTATCTTTTCGTGATGTCGTTCGGACACGTGAGCGAATCGGCGGGGTGACCTGCGGAAAAACAGCGGTGTAAGTCCTCGTATCACACTGGTGTAAGACGCGAATCCGCCCGGATCACAACGGGATCCGTGTGAGGGGTGTTCCCAGTGTGACGAATGGGTCCTAGTGTCGGCTGCGCCCAGTTCGTCCGGCAATTGCTCGCCTGAGACGCGGTTCGTCAAGGCGACACGCCGTTGCTTGAGAGGACCCTCGTGCCCGACGTGTACCGGCCCGCCCGTCGCGCCGCGCGTGCTGGCATCACCGTTCTCGCCGGACTCGGGCTCGTCGCCGGGATCGCGGTACCGCTCTCCGCGGCGCACGCCGATCCGGTCTACCCGTCGGCCGACCAGGTCGCCGGCGCCCAGGCCGCGGCCGCCTCCGCGGCGGGTCAGGTCGCGACGCTGGACCAGCAGCTGGCCGCCTCGCGGGACCGGGTCGACGAGCTCCAGCAGGCGGCCGGCAACGCCGCCGAGGCGGCGAACGGCGCGCAGCTCGAGCTGGAGCGGGCCGCGGCCGAGAGCGCCGATGCCCAGGCCAAGGCCACCTCCGCCCTGGCTACGGCCGACGAGGCCACGCTGACGCTGTCCCGGTATGCCGCAGAGGTCTACCAGGGCGGCGGGGACACCGGCCAGCTCGACATCTTCTTCGGCGGCGGCGGTCCACAGGAGGTGCTGGACAAGGCGTCCGGCATCCAGGCCGTCGGCGCCGAGCGCGCCCGGATGGTCCAGGACGCCGACTCGGCCCGGCTGATCGCCGCGAACCTCCAGCAGGTCGCCGCGGAGGCCGAGGGTCGCCGGGCCACGGCCGCAGCCGCCGCGAAGGCCGCCGCCGACAAGGCGCGCCAGTCCGCGCAGGACGCGGTGACGCAGACCGCCCAGATCGAGCAGCAGCAACAGCAGATGATGGCCCAGCTGGCGGCGCTGCAGAACACCTCGGTGCAGCTCGAGCAGCAGCGCCAGGCGGGTATCGCCGCGGAGCAGGAGCGCCAGCGCGAGGAGGCCCGACGCGTCGCCGCGGAGGCCGCCGCGAAGGCCGCCGCCGAGGCTGCTGCCCGCGAGGCCGCCGCCCGGGCCAAGGCCGCTGAGGAGGCGGAAGCGGCTGCTCGGACCGCTCGCGAGCAGCAGCAGGCCCAGGCCGCGGCCGCCAAGGCCGCCGCGGACAAGGCCGCCGCTGACGCCGCCCGGGCCGCCGCCACGCCGCCCCCGGTGACCAGGCCGGCGACGACGACGAAGCCGCCGACCACGACGAGGCCGCCTACCACCGTCCCCACTCCGCCGCCGCCGTCGGGAGGCGTCGCTGCGGTCATCGCCTTCGCCCGCGCCCAGCTCGGCGAGCCCTACGTCTGGGGCGGCGCCGGACCGTCGGTCTGGGACTGCTCGGGGCTGACCATGATGGCGTGGCGCCAGGCCGGCGTGTCGATGTCGCACTACACGGGCTACCAGTGGGCCGAGACCGACCGCGTGCCGATCTCCCAGCTCCAGCCCGGTGACCTCGTGTTCTACGGCACGAGCGGCCCGAACAGCCACCACGTCGGGCTCTACATCGGCGGCGGACAGATGATCCACGCGCCGAACCCGAGCACCGTGGTCAAGATCGCGTCGATCTACTCGATGGGTGACCTCCTGCCGTACGGCGGCCGTCCCTGAGTCACCCACGACGCCCGACGCTCCGCTCCGATACGTCGCGGCGGACTCGTCAGCGACGAGCCCACGCCTGCGGGGCACTGACGTCCCGGGCCGCGAGAGGGGGGCGGCCTGGGACCGTGCTGTCCGGCCGACACCAGGCGTACTGCTCCTGCCTGGACGACGAGCGGTGCAGCGGCGAGGATCGAGGGATGGGCCACGAGGCTCCGGACCGTCATCCGGTCGAGCTCCACTGGCAGGACGAGGAGGCCGAGCCTCTCGCCGCGCGCCGCGCACGTCCCTGGCGCGGCTGGGTGGCGCTCGCCGGCGTCGTCGCCGCGCTCGTCGTCGTCCCGTCGTTGGTGCAGCGCGGCACGGTCCCCGGCCCGATCGAGCCCCAGCAGCCGACCCCGACCCCGTCATCGGCGACGACCTCCCGGGTCGTCGTGCCCGACCTCGGTCCGGCGATCCTCGGGGTGACCGACCGGTGGGAGCTGTTCGCGCTCGGCGACACCAGCGTCACCCAGATCCAGCTCGCCGCCGGCCGGATCACGACCACCTACTTCGCTCCACTGCAGAGCACCGGGCCGGTCTTCCTCGTCGTCGGCCCGGACCGGGCGATCGTCAAGCCGCTCGACCGCGTGCCGGGATACGTCGTGCCGGACACCGGACCCGTGCGAGGCCTGACCGGTCTGCTCGACCGCGGAGCTCCGGCACTGCCCGCGTCGGACCCCAACCAGGTCTGGCTCGGTCCGGAGAACGACGGCCCACCGGTCATGACGCTCACCGACCTCGACGGCAGCCGGGTGCTGGCCACCGCACCACTTCCCCCGGGGGCGGTGGCGGTCGGCGCGGCCGACGACGGGGCCGGACACCCGATGTTCCGTGGCGTCGGCGGCTTCTACGTGGCTCGGCCGGACGGCCTGCAGCGGATCACCACGGGGCTCGTGGTCGCGACCGGACCCTCGGGCTGGCTCGCCGACGAGTGCGACGAGCACGGTCGCTGTTCGACCGTCGGCATCGACCGGGCGACCGGCGGGCGACGCGGACTACCGGTCGGCATCGACGGCAACGGTCCCGCCGGTGCGCTCTCACCCGACGGCACGTCCGCCGCGCTCGTGGTGGGCCTCCAGGACGGTGGGACCGCTCTGCGCCTCGTCGACCTCGTTACGGGCTCCGACCATGAGGTCGATGTGCACCCGGCGAGGGGGTTCGGGCCGACCATCGTCTGGTCGCCGGACGGCCGGTGGCTGTTCCTCGTCGACGACACCGGTCACCTCCGCGCCGTGGACCCGCGGACGCGTCAGGTCAGCGAGTTCCCGGGCCCGGTCCCCTTGGTGCGTCAGCTCGCCGTCCGAACCGGTCGGTGAACGCCGTGCCCCGGCGCGCCGCTCAGTGCTGGGCGGTGTTCGGCAGCCGCCAGCGGGCGGTCGTGAGGCCGGCCTCGGACGCCCGGGCGATGGCCTCGTTGACGCAGCGCTCGGCGTCCTCCCGACCGTCCCAGCTCGCGCCCTCCACCGACTTGCCCGGCTCGAGGTCCTTGTAGGTCTCGAAGAAGTGCTGGATCTCCAGCCGGTCGAACTCGTTGACGTGCTCGAGCTCGCTCACGTGCGCCTGGCGGGGGTCGTTGGCCGGGACGCACAGGAGCTTGTCGTCGCCGCCGGCCTCGTCGGTCATGTGGAAGACCCCGATCGGGCGAGCCAGCACCTGGCAGCCGGGAAAGGTCGGCTCGTCGAGGAGCACCAACGCGTCCAGCGGGTCGCCGTCCTCGCCGAGACTGTCCTCGACGTACCCGTAGTCGGCGGGGTAGCTCATCGAGGTGAACAGCAGCCGGTCCAACCGGATCCGCCCGGTCTCGTGGTCGACCTCGTACTTGTTCCGGGCCCCCTTGGGGATCTCGATGGTGACGTAGAACTCCACGTAAACCCCTTGGGACGGGCGGCATCCCCGGACGACCGGCGTCGTCGGGGAGAATCGTGCTTCGCATCTTGTCAGAACGCGCCGGAGAGCAGGGAGGCCGAGGGTCGTGCGTCGTGTCGTTGCTGTCGCCGGGGCGGTCGTCCTGCTCGTGGCCGGCTACGCGACCCTCGACGTCTACGACATGGTCCCCGGAGTCCTGACCCTGGCCAACGCGCCGGACCCCACGCCGACCACACCGACGCCGACGTCCAGTGCGACGACCACCGTGGCGCAGCCGCGCGACGCCGACGCCGGTATGCCGTTGGCCGCCTCCGGCCAACAGCAGCCGGTCCCGAGTGCCGCTGGGTTGCAGGCCGCGACCGCCGGTGCGCTCGCCGACCCGGCGCTGGCCGGGAAGCTCGGGGTCACCGTGCGCGACGCCGCCACGGGCACGCACCTGCTCGACGTCGGCCCGGACACCCCGCTCATCCCGGCGTCGAACCTCAAGCTGCTCTCGGGGGCGGCGGTGGCGGCCACCTTCCCGGTCGACGCGACGTTCACGACGCGGGTGGTGCAGGGCGCCGACCCCGGCCGGGTGGTGCTCGTCGCCGGTGGCGACACCCTCCTCAACCCCGGTCCCGGCGATCCCCACGCCGTGTCCGGCCGCGCCGGTCTCGGCGACCTCGTCGGCGGTACGGCGAGCGCGCTCAAGGCGAAAGGGGTGACCTCGGTCGTGGCGTCCCTCGACCTGACCCACGCTCCGGGGCCGCTCCTGGCTCCGACCTGGTCCCCCACGTTCCGTCCGACCGGGATCACCGGAGCAGTGGCGTCGATCGGCCTCTCCTCCCAGCGCGTCACGCCCGGACATCCCGGCCCGGCCGACCCGGCGGCCGCCGTCGGTGCGGCCTTCGTGGCCGGCCTGGCGGCGCAGGGGGTGAAGGCGACCCTGGCGGCACCCGCGGCCGCACCCGAGGGCGCCTCGACGCTCGCGACCGTGACGTCGGCCCCGGTCGTGGACCAGCTCGGTCTGGCCCTGCAGGACTCCGACGACGCCCTGACCGAGTCACTGACCCGTCAGGCGGCCTACACGAAAGGGACGCCACCCGGCTTCGCCGAGACCGCGGCGTTCGTGCGGACGACCCTCGGCGGCCTCGGCGTGAACCTGACCGGGGTCTCCACCGCGGACGCCAGCGGGTTGTCGCGCGAGAACGTCGTGCCGGCGCGGGTGGTGGCCGACGTCATCGCCCTGGGTCAGCAGCTGCCGTCCTTCAACCACGCGATGCAGGAGATGGCCGTGGCCGGGCTCAGCGGCACGTTGGAGGACCGCTTCGCCGCGCCGGACACGCATACCGCGGCGGGACTGTTCCGAGGCAAGACGGGCACGTTGACCGGCGTCAACGCGCTCGGCGGGACCGTCGTCACGGCCGACGGAAGGCTGCTCGTCGTCGACATCATCTCCAACACGGACGGGCCGGGCCGGGGAACGACGGCCGTCCGGGCCGCGTTGGACCGGTTCGTAGCGGTACTAGCGTCATGCGGGTGCCGTTGAGGGCGCGACGAGCTGGTCGAGACTAGGGACGACACGATGAGCGAGCTGGCAAGGGTTCCGGAGGAGCAGCCGGAAGGCCGCCCGCAGTATGTCGACTGGGAGTTCGCGAAGTCGACCGGTCGCCGACTGGTCAGCGCGGGCCCGCGGGTGACACCGTCCGAGGCGGCCGCGATCGTCGGCGAGCTGCGCGAGGCGGCGGCCGCCGCGCGGGAGCCGATCGCCTCGACGTCCCGCCTGCACAGCCCGGCGGACGCGCCGCCGGTGCTCGTCGTCGACCGCCCGGGCTGGATGGACCTCAACATCGAGTCGATGGCGTCGCTGGTGGCCCCGGTCATCGAGAAGGTGACCGCCGGAGTCTCGCGGACCCAGCCCAACGCGGTCACCGCGATCGGCGGCAAGGTGACCGGCGCCGAGACCGGCGCGGTCATGTCGTTCCTCGCGAGCAAGGTGCTCGGTCAGTACGACCTCGCTCCGCAGGGCGTGCCTCGGCTGATGCTCGTCGCGCCGAACATCGTCCAGACCGAGCGCGAGCTGAAGGTCGACACCCGCGACTTCCGGCTGTGGGTGGCGATGCACGAGGAGACGCACCGGCTGCAGTTCACCGCGAACCCGTGGCTGCGCGACCACATGATCGCCCGCACCCGCGAGCTGACCGTCGACATCGCCCCGACGCCCAACGAGCTGGCCGGCCGCCTGCAGGAGATCGCGCGGCGCCTGCCGGAGGCGTTCCAGCCCGGCTCACAGGGGCTGGCCGAGGTGCTGTTGACGCCGGAGCAGCGGGCCAAGGTCGAGCAGATCACCGCGGTGATGTCGCTGCTCGAGGGGCACGCCGACGTGATGATGGACGAGGTCGGGCCGCAGGTCATCCCGAGCGTCGCGCAGATCCGCGAGCGGTTCACCCAGCGCCGACAGGGCGTCTCCGGGGTGGACCTCATCCTCCGGCGCGTCCTGGGCCTCGAGGCCAAGATGCGCCAGTACTCCGACGGCGCCGGCTTCGTGCGCGCTGTCATCGAGCAGACAAGCCTCGACGACTTCAACGCTGTCTGGTCCTCGCCCGAGACGCTCCCGACGCCCGCCGAGATCGGCGACCCGCAGGCCTGGGTTCGGCGCGTCCACGGTCGATGAGGGGTCGGTCGTGACCGGTCCCGCGTCGGCGGTCGCCGCGACCCGTCTCGCGGTGCGCACCGAGCTGGCCCTCCTGCCCGAGGGCGCGGTGGTGCTGGTCGGCTGCAGCGGCGGGCCGGACTCGCTGGCGCTCGCGGGCGCCGTCGGGTTCGAGGCGCCGAAGCGGGGGATCAAGGCCGCCGGGCTGGTCGTCGACCACCGGCTCCAGGCGGGTTCGCGGCAGGTCGCCGAGGCGGCGGCGCAACAGTGCCGCGACCTGGGCCTGGATCCCGTCGAGGTCCAGACGGTGCGCGTCGCGCGGGACGGTTCGGGACCGGAGGGTGCCGCGCGGTCGGCCCGCTACCGGGCGCTGGAGGACACGGCCGAGCGCCTCGGTGCCGCCGCCGTGCTCATCGGGCACACCCGCGACGACCAGGCCGAACAGGTGCTCCTGGGGCTGGCCCGCGGGTCCGGTTCGCGGTCCCTCTCCGGTATGCCGCGCCGGCGCGGGTTGTTCGTGCGGCCGTTCATCGCGCTGGGGCGGTCCGAGACCGAGGCCGCCTGCGCCGCGTACGAGATCGAGCCGTGGCGTGACCCGCACAACGAGGACCCGACGTTCGCGCGGGTCCGGGCCCGCGGGTTCCTGCGCGCTCTCGAGGACGAGCTGGGCCCGGGGATCGCGGCGGCGCTCGCCCGCAGTGCCGAGATGCTGCGCGAGGACGCGGACTACCTCGAGGACGAGGCGCGCGCCGTGCTGCCCACCCTGGGCGACGGGCCGTGGTCGGCCACGGCGCTCCAGGCCTTGCCCCGAGCGCTGCGCACCCGGGTCTGGCGGCTGCTGGCGGTCGAAGCCGGGTCGGGAGCCGGGCAGCTCACCGCCGCCCACGTGGAGTCGCTGGACGCGCTGCTGACGTCCTGGCACGGTCAGGGACCGCTGAACCTGCCCGGACACGTGCAGGCCAGCCGCAGCGGCGACCTGGTGACCGTCGCCGCGGTGTCGCCCGTCGGATAGCCTGCGCCCGTGGACGCCGAGGACATGGGGAACGACCTCCAGAAGGTTCTGCTCACCGAGGACGAGATCCTCGCGCGGATCCAGGAGATGGCCACCGACATCTGGCGGGACTACGAGGGCAAGGACCTGCTGCTCGTCGGCGTCCTCAAGGGCGCGATCCTCGTCATGGCCGACCTGATGCGCGCGCTTCCCGGGACGGCTCCCATGGACTGGATGGCGATCTCGTCGTACGGGTCCGGGACCAAGTCGTCGGGCGTCGTGCGGATCATCAAGGACCTCGACACCGACATCACCGGTCGGCACGTCCTCATCGTCGAGGACATCATCGACTCGGGCCTGACCCTGTCGTGGATCCGCTCCAACCTCGAGTCGCGGTCGCCGGCGTCGGTCGAGATCTGCACGTTGCTGCGCAAGCCCGAGGTCGCGAAGGTGGAGATCGACGTCCGCTACGTCGGCTTCGACATCCCCAACGAGTTCGTCGTCGGGTACGGGCTGGACTACGCCGAGCAGTACCGCAACCTCCGCGTCGTCGGCACCCTCAACCCGTCCGTCTACTCGTAGGCGCGAGCCGCCCGAGGGCGGATCGTGGACGCTTCTGGACCCCAGGGGGTCGGAAAGTCCACACGCTGAGCGGCGGACAGGGCGGGTGACCTGGGTCACGCATACCGGCCCTGCTGAGAGGTCTCTGGAACAGGAGTCTCCGGTTGCACGTTCACCTGCGAGAATGAACGGGAGACGGGTCCCCGAACTGACCCGTCGCGTCAGCACTCCCAGCAGGAGGGTCGGGGCCTGCCCCGCACGTACATGGACTTCAAGCGCATCCTTCGGACGCCGATGCTGTGGATCGTCGTGCTCATCGGCGCGGCGATCCTCGTGTTGTCGCTCTCCGACAACGGCGGCTTCACCCGCATCGACACGTCCAAGGCCCTCGACCTCGTCAACACCAGCAAGGTCGACTCCGCCAAGCTCATCAACAACGAGCGGATGGAGCTCACCCTCAAGCAGGGCGAGTCCTTCTCGGACGGCGACAAGGTCAAGAACGCCACCAAGGTGTACGCCTACTACGTCACCGCGCGTGGCACGAACGTCGTCGCGGCGCTCGACGCCCACGTGCCGCCGAACGGCTACACCGACCAGATCGACGAGACCAACTGGTTCGGCTCGATGCTGGTCAGCCTCATCCCGATCATCATCGTGCTCGGTCTGTTCTGGTTCCTGATGGGCCAGATGCAGGGCGGCGGCTCGCGGGTCATGCAGTTCGGCAAGTCCCGCGCCAAGCTCGCGTCCAAGGACACGCCGAAGGTCACCTTCGCCGACGTCGCCGGGTGCGACGAGGCGGTCGAGGAGCTCTACGAGATCAAGGAGTTCCTCCAGGAGCCGGCCAAGTTCCTCGCGGTCGGCGCCAAGATCCCCAAGGGCGTCCTGCTCTACGGCCAGCCCGGTACCGGTAAGACTCTGCTCGCGCGCGCCGTCGCCGGCGAGGCGGGCGTGCCGTTCTACTCGATCTCCGGTTCCGACTTCGTCGAGATGTTCGTCGGTGTCGGTGCCTCCCGAGTCCGTGACCTGTTCGAGCAGGCCAAGGCCAACGCCCCGGCCATCGTCTTCGTCGACGAGATCGACGCCGTCGGCCGGCACCGTGGCGCCGGCCTCGGTGGCGGTCACGACGAGCGTGAGCAGACGCTGAACCAGCTCCTCGTCGAGATGGACGGGTTCGACGTCAAGACCAACGTCATCCTCATCGCCGCGACCAACCGCCCCGACATCCTCGACCCGGCCCTGCTGCGGCCCGGCCGCTTCGACCGCCAGATCGCCGTCGACACCCCGGACATGCTCGGGCGCAACCGGATCCTCCAGGTCCACTCGCAGGGCAAGCCGATGGCGCCCGACGTCGACCTGCTGGCCGTCGCCCGGCGTACCCCTGGATTCACCGGTGCCGACCTGGCCAACGTCCTCAACGAGGCCGCGCTGCTCACTGCCCGCACCAGCAAGAAGTTCATCGACGACCACACCCTCGACGAGGCCATCGACCGCGTCATCGCCGGACCCCAGAAGCGGACCCGCATCATGTCCGCCCAGGAGCGGAAGATGACGGCGTACCACGAGGGCGGCCACGCCCTGGTCGCGGCGTCGCTGAACCACACCGACCCGGTCACCAAGGTGACGATCCTGCCGCGCGGCCGGGCCCTCGGCTACACGATGGTGATGCCGCAGGACGACAAGTACTCGACCACCCGCAACGAGATCCTCGACCAGCTCGCGTATGCGTTGGGCGGCCGGGTCGCGGAGGAGATGGTCTTCCACGACCCGACGACCGGTGCCGCGAACGACATCGAGAAGGCCACGGCGATGGCCCGCAAGATGGTGACCGAGTACGGCATGTCCGAGCGGGTCGGCGCGATCAAGCTCGGCGCGAGCTCGGGCGAGGTGTTCCTCGGCCGCGAGATGGGCCACCAGCGCGACTACAGCGAGGAGATCGCCGGCGTCGTCGACGAGGAGGTCCGCAAGCTCATCGAGAACGCGCACGACGAGGCGTGGCACGTCATCAACGACAACCGCGACGTCCTCGACCGGCTGGTCCTCGAGCTCCTCGAGAAGGAGACCCTCGGCACCGCCGAGCTCGCCACGATGTTCGAGGACGTCCGCAAGCGGCCGATGCGGCCGCTGTGGCTGTCCAGCGAGTCGCGCCTGCTGAGCGACCTCCCGCCGGTGCTCACGCCGGCCGAGCGCGACGCGATGCGGGGCGGCACCAACGGCTCCAACGGCGCCTACAACCGCAACGGCTACGGCCAGAACGGGTCCAACGGCCAGAACGGGTCCAACGGCCACACGCCGCAGGACGCCAGCGGTGACGAGGAGATGGAGCAGAAGATCGACCAGGCCGCTGAGGCGGGCGCCAGCCCGCTGGCCGACGAGGAGCCCCGGACCCAGGTGATCGAGGTTCCGGACGGCGGCCGGGTCGACCCCTCCGAGGACTACTGACCCCAATGGCGGTCGACCACGACCGTGCCGCAGCCGCGGTACGAGAGCTGCTCATCGCCGTCGGTGAGGACCCCGACCGGGAGGGTCTGCGCGACACCCCCGACCGGGTGGCCCGGGCCTACGCGGAGACGTTCGCGGGCCTGGACCAGACGCCTGACGACGTGCTGCGGACCACGTTCGCGATCGACCACGACGAGATGATCATCGTGCGCGACATCGAGGTCTACAGCACCTGCGAGCACCACCTCGTCCCGTTCCACGGGGTCGCCCACGTCGGGTACATCCCCGCCAGGGACGGCCGCGTCACCGGCCTGTCCAAGATCGCCCGCCTCGTCGACCTGTTCGCGCGTCGCCCGCAGGTCCAGGAACGTCTCACCACCCAGATCGCCGACGCGCTCGAGCAGCAGCTGCACGTGCAGGGCGTCATCGTCGTCGTCGAGTGCGAGCACCTGTGCATGTCGATGCGCGGCGTCCGCAAGCCCGGCTCCCGCACCATCACCTCCACCGTCCGCGGCCAGCTGCGCAACCCCGCTACCCGAGCCGAGGCGATGTCGCTGCTGCTCGGTGGCGGTCGATGACCGGCCAGGCGGTCGGCCACCACAGCGGTCTCCCCAGGCCGTCGGCCGGCCGGTGCTCATGGGCGTCGTCAACGTGACGCCGGACTCGTTCAGCGACGGCGGGTACTGGTTCGAACCGGCCGCAGCCATCGCCCACGGGCGCGCGCTGGCCGCCGAGGGTGCCGACCTCGTCGACATCGGCGGTGAGTCGACCCGCCCCGGCGCCGAGCGGCCCAGCGTCCAGGAGGAGCTGCGTCGCGTCCTGCCGGTCGTCGAGGCCCTCAGCGACGAGGACGTCATGGTGTCCGTCGACACGATGCGCGCGGAAGTCGCCGCCCAGGCCCTCGACGCCGGCGCGACGCTCGTCAACGACGTCAGCGGCGGCCTCGCCGATCCCGACATGGTTCCCCTCGTCGCCGAGCGCGGCTGTCCCTACGTCGCCATGCACTGGCGGGGCCACAGCACCCAGATGCAGAGCCGGGCGGTCTACGACGACGTCGTTCGCGAGGTATGCGCCGAGCTCGCCGACCGCCGCGACGGCATCCTCGCCGGCGGCGTCGCACCAGAACACCTTGTCCTCGATCCCGGGCTCGGGTTCGCCAAGCACGCACCGCACAACTGGGCCCTGCTGGCCCACCTCGACACCCTCCTCGCCCTCGGCCAGCCGGTGCTCGTCGGCGCCTCGCGCAAGACCTTCCTCGGCCGGATCGGGGTCCCCGACGGCGCCGACCCACGCCCGCCCGCCGACCGGGACGTGGCCACCGCCGTGACCAGCGTGGTCTGCGCCGGCGCCGGTGTCTGGGGCGTCCGGGTCCACGACGTGGCCGGGACGCGCGACGCGTTCGCGGTGCTCCAGGAGGTGGCGGCGCACCGATGACCGACCGCATCCACCTGCGCGGCGTCGAGGCCTTCGGCTACCACGGCGTCCTGCCCGACGAGAAGCGCGACGGCCAGCCGTTCGTCGTCGACGTCGTCATGGAGCTCGACCTCGCCACGGCCGGGGGCAGCGACGCGCTCGACGACACCGTGTCCTACGCCGAGATCGCCGGAGAGGTCGTCGCTCGGATCACCGGTCCGTCGTTCGACCTCATCGAGCGGCTGGCCGAGGTGGTCGCGGACGACGTGCTGCGCCACCGGCTCGTCGACGCCGCGACCGTCACGGTCCACAAGCCACAGGCTCCGGTCGGCCACCCCTTCACGGACGTCGCGGTCGAGGTCCACCGCACCCGTGGCGTCCCGGTCGTCGTCGCCCTGGGCGCCAACCTCGGTGACGCCCGCGCCACCCTGGAGAGCGCGGTCCGCGCCGTCGCCGGCCTACCCGGTATGCGGGTACGCGCGGTCTCGCCGCTCGTCGAGACGGACCCGGTCGGCGGTCCAGAACAACCGGCATACCTCAACGCCGTCCTCGTCGGGGACACGACCCTCGACCCCGACGACCTGCTGCGCCGGCTGCACGAGATAGAGGCCGACCACGGGCGTACGCGTGAGGTGCGTTGGGGCGCAAGGACACTCGACCTCGACCTCATCCAGGTCGGCACGCCCGCGTCCGGATCCGAGGTCCGCCGGGAAGAACCCGCGCTCACCCTTCCGCACCCCCGGGCCCACGAGCGCGGCTTCGTCCTCGTGCCGTGGTCACTGGCCGACCCGGCGGCGACGATCCGGGCCGACGGACAGGTCCGGCCGGTCGCGGACCTCGTCGGCGAGGTCGACACCAGCGGTGTGCGACCCGGACCGGACTGGAGCCCGACGTGGTGAGCCGGGCGGACGGCATCCGGACACGGCTCCTCGTGGCGGTGGCGATCGTCGTCGGCGGCGCGTCGTGGGTCATCCTCAAGCTGGTCGCGAGCGGTGGTCGCGAGCTGCCGTCGACGAGCTGGCTGGCGGTGTTCATCTTCATCGCGTTGGCCCTCGGGCTGTTCGTCGCCGGCCGCCCGGTCAAGCGGCTGGTCGCCGGTCGGGCGACGCGTCCGTTGAACCCGTTGTATGCGGCGCGGGTCCTGGCCATGGCCCAGGCGGCAGCGCTGGCGGGTGCGGCGATCGTCGGGTGGTACGCCGCGCAGATCGTCCTGCTGCTGCCGGACGCGGACATCCCGTCGCAGCAGCTGCAGATCGTCGTCCTCGGCATCCTCGCCGTGGCGGCGGCGGGTCTGGCGGCCACGGGGCTGCTCGTCCAGAAGTGGTGTCGCCTGGACGAGCCGCCGACCGACCCCTTCCAGGATGACCGGCGGGATCAGCGCGACGCGGACTGACGTCCGGCCACGACCCGCCCGAGGGCGTCGCACAGTCCGTGCAGCTCGTTCCCGTCCAGCATCCCGAACCACTCCGCCAGGGCGTCGTAGTCGCCGGCGTTGCGTTGTTCCCAGTAGTCGTCACTGAGCCGCGTCGTGGTGAGAACCCGGCGGCGGTTGTCCATCGGGTCGTCGTCGACGCGGAGCATGCCCTTGCGTTCCAGGGCGGTCACCAGCTGGGTGACGTTCTGACGGGTGCTGCCGATGGCAGCGGCGACGTCGCTGACCGAGGGGTCGTCGAGGGCCGAGACCGCGGTGAGAACGACCGCCTGCTGCGTGGTCAGGTCGTCCGGGCGCAGCCGCGCGTCCATCTGCGTCCGGAGCAGCTGGCCGGCCGCGAGAACGAGCCGGAAGGCGCGCACCGCGTCCGGCAGTCCGGACCCCGGACCCAGGTCGAACAGGGTGACCGCGGGCGGCGCCGATTCCGTCCCGTGCGACGTGATGCGTGACATACGCAATATATTGCCTTATTCTCGTCGCAGAAGCGAGGAGGTGACGCGGTGATCACTGTCGTGCCGCACTGTGGGTACCTGTCCGAGACGTCGCGCATGCTGGAGATCCACCGAGCCTTGCGGGAGCGAGGCGCGCCGGTACGTCTCGCGACGCACGGCGGGACGCACCAGAACCTGCTGGGCCGGGCGGGTTTCGACTACGACCTCATCGAGCCGCGGCTGACCCCGGCGCGGTGCGCGGAGCTGGTGCGGAGCGGTCCGGGCCTCGGTCCGCCCGACCAGAGCATGTGGACCGACGACGAGCTGCTGGCCCACGCCGAGGCGGAGGCGACCTACTTCCGCGACCACGACGTGTCCGTCGTCGTGACCGGGTTCGCCCTGACCACGCTCCTGTCCACGCGGCTCGCCGGCGTCCCGCTCGTCACCGAGCACGCCGGTTCGTTCGTGCCGCCGCTCGCCGAGCGTGGTCTGCTGCCGCTGCCCACCGGGCCGTCGTTGCCGCCGCCGCTGCGGGCCCTGCCGCCGGAGGTGGCCCGCGCGGCGTACAACCAGCGGTTCGGCACCCGTGATCTCTACACCGCGGGGTTCAACCGGGTAGCCGCGCGGTTGGGCGTCGAGCCGGTGCCGAGCCTGCCGGCGCTGCTGCTCGGCGACCTCACCCTGGTGACCGACCTGCCCGAGGTCGTCGGGGTGACCGCCGAGGAGATGGAGGCGTGGCGCCCTGCTCCCGGGTCGCCGTACCGGCCGTCGACCCGGCTGGCCTACGCGGGACCCATCCACGCCCACCTCGACGTGCCCATGCCGGCCCGGGCGGAGGCGCTGTTGAGCTCGCCCGGCACCACGGTCTACGTCGCGATGACCTCCACCGCGCCGGACCTGGTGCGCGCGGTGGTCGCGGACGTCGTGGCGGCCGGGGACTGGCGGGTCCTCGTGGCCGGCACGGTCCACGACGTCGTCGACCTCGAGGCCCTCGCCCCGGGCCGCGTCGTGGTCGAAGGTGTCCTGCCCAGCCACCTCGTGCTGCCCCGGGTCGCCGCTGCCGTCATCACCGGTGGGCAGGGCAGCGTCCAGGCGGCGCTGTCGTCCGGTACGCCGTTCGTCGGGATCCCGCTCCAGGCGGAGCAGGACCTCAACGTCCACTGCGCGGCGCAGCTCGGGGCGGCGCTCATCCGGCCGGTCCAGTCGGTCGTCGGCGGGGTCGGTGCCGACGTGGCTCGACTCCTCGCGGAGCCGTCGTTCGCTGCCGCCGCCACCCGGTGGGCCGGTCGGTTCGGCGAGGTCGACGGGCCCGGAGTGGCCGCGGACCGGATCGTCGCGCTGCACGCCGAGCTCGGGTCGAGGAGTCGGGCGAAGGTCGCCGGGTGAGCCACGACCGCACGCCGCGACGACGAGGGGGACGCCTCAGCGGTAGACCTCGCCGCCGATCGTGCCCATCGTCGGGTTGAGCATCCCGGCGGCGACCCAGTTCGGGCCGCCGTGGACGTACTTCGTCGTGGCGAGCGCCACTGTCAGCGCGCCGAGCTTGTCCTCGGGCGTCGGCGTGTACCAGAGGTAGACCGCCTCCTTGTCGGCGAGCGCGCTGGCGCAGACGACCGCCTCCGGCGCCGGAGGGGCCGTCGCGCCGGTCGCGGGCGACGAGGCGGGAATCCGGATCGGGGTGACGGCCGTCGGGCACTGGAACACCGACGGCAGGTCGTTCACCGACCGCAGCGTGGCCGGGTCGACCGGGGACGGCCCGATCGACAGCGGTACCGGCATCCCGGGGAGAGCGGTGGTCGTGGACGTCGCCGGTTTGCCCTTCGTGGTCGAGGGGCTGGGGACGGCGGTGGCCGCCGTTGAGGCGGGCGGGGTGGTGGAGGCGGGCTGCGGGTCTCGGTCCGCGCACGCGGCGAGGCCTGCGGCGCAGAGGAGACCCGTCGCGGCGACCCCCACCGCACGCATACCGGCGAACCTCACTTGTCGATGTCTCCCACGACGAAGAACATCGACCCGAGGATCGCGACCATGTCGCCGACCACCTGGCCCGGGAGCATCTCGGAGAGGACGGCGACGTTGTTGAAGGACGCCGACCGCAGCTTGAGCCGCCACGGCGTCTTGTCGCCGCGCGAGACCAGGTAGTAGCCGTTGAAGCCCAGCGGGTTCTCGGTCGCGGTATAGAGGTGGCCCTCGGGCACGCGGAGCACCTTGGGCAACCGGACGTTGATCGGTCCGGGAGGGAGGGTCCGCAGCCGCTCGAGGCAGGCGTCCGCGAGGTCGAGGCTCACCTCGGTCTGCTCGAGGAGCACCTGCAGCCGGGCCTGGCAGTCGCCCTCGGTGCGGGTGACGACCCGGCCGGGGCCGCCCTCGGCGAACAGCTCCGCATACGCGAGGTAGGGCTGGTCGCGGCGCAGGTCGACGTCGACGCCGCTGGCCCGAGCGATGGGACCGGAGACGCCGTACGCGTGCACGGTCTCCTTGCTGAGGATGCCCACGCCGCGGGTGCGAGCGAGGAGGATCTCGTTGCCCACCAACATGTTCCGCAGATCCGACATCCGTCGGCGGACCTCGGCGACGGCGTGCTCGACGCGGCCGAGCCAGCCCGCGGGCAGGTCCGCCTTGAGGCCGCCGACCCGGTTGAACATGTAGTGCATCCGCCCGCCGGAGGCCTCCTCCATGACCGCCTGGAGCTCCTCCCGCTCGCGGAACGAGTAGAAGATCGGCGTGATGGCGCCGAGCTCGAGCGGGTAGGAGCCGAGGAACATCAGGTGGTTGAGGACCCGGTTCAGCTCGGCGAGCAGGGTACGCGCCCAGACCGCCCGTTCGGGTACCTCCATGCCGAGCATCTGCTCAACGCCGAGGACCACGCCGAGCTCGTTGGAGAACGCGGACAGCCAGTCGTGCCGGTTGGCCAGGACGAGGATCTGGCGGTAGTCGCGGACCTCGAAGAGCTTCTCGGCGCCGCGGTGCATGTAGCCGATGATCGGCTCGGCCCGCAGGATGCGCTCCCCGTCGAGGACGATCCGCAGTCGCAGCACGCCATGGGTCGCGGGGTGCTGCGGGCCGATGTTGAGGGTCATGTCGGCCGTGGCCAGCCCGGCGGCCCCGATGCCCATGGTGACCTCGCGAGCGCCCGGAACGGCGGTCCGGTCGGTCGTCGAGGTCATGGCGGCCAGTCTGCCGTATGCGAGCAGCTCGCCTCGGCGGTCCTCGCCCGGAATGTCAGGCGAGCCGGTGCTCGAACGCGTACGCCGCGGCCGCGGTACGGGACGTCATGCCGGTCTTGGCGAAGATGTTGCTGAGGTGCCGCTGCACGGTCTTGTGGCTGAGGAAGAGGGCGGCGGCGATCTGAGGGTTGCTCTGGCCGGCCGCGACCAGTCGAAGCACTTCGACCTCCCTCGCGGTCAGCCCGTCGGGCAGAGCACGACCCTTGAGGCGCCGGGCCTCCTCCTCGGCAGGGTGCGCCCCGATCTCGGCGAAGGCTCGTTCAGCGACGCCGAGCTCGGACGCGGCCGAGTCCTCGTCGCCCAGCGCCCGCATGGCGAGCGCCATCTGCATTCTCGTGTGCGCCGCCTCATACCGTGCCCCGAGGTCGATCCAGGTCTTCCACGCGCGCCGCAGCTGCGCCAGCGCCTGCGCCGCCGCGCCGTCGGCGAGCAGAACCGCTCCCGACGCATACGCGGCCCGCGCCGACACGGCCGCGCAGGCGAACCGCTCCGCGATCTGCTCGAGCTCCACCGCAGCGGCTCGAGCCTCCTCGACCTCGTCACAGCGGATGAGCACGTCGACCGCGGCGGGCAGCAGGCGGGCGCGGGCGACGGGGTCGTGGTTCTCGTGGAGCTGTCGCCGCATCGAGGCAAGCGCTGCGGTGGTGCGCCTGCGGGCCATCCAGAGCAGGGTCAGCCCGGGCTGGGCCTCATGCCCGTACGCTCGCGCCTCGTCGTAGGCGGACTCGGCGCCGGCGTAGTCGCCCTGGACCCGGAGCACCTCGCCGAGCTCGTAGCGGGCCATGCCGGTCACGGGCTGCCCGTTGGCGGCGTAGCGCTCGCTCGCGAATTCGAGCTCGGTCAGGGCCTCGGCGTAGTCACCGTGCAGCTGCAGCACCTGCGCCCGATGGACCGCGCACTGCGCGGTGAACGGCACGAGGTCCGGTTGGGTGTCGCACCAGCGGGTCAGGGCGCCGGTCCAGTCGCTGATGCGCCGGTAGTCGCCGATTTCCTGGCAGGCCTCGATCAACGAGCAGAAGATCTCGCCGGTGAGGATCGGGCTGACCTCGCCTCCGGTGACTCTGAGCATCGCCTCGTCCAGCAGCGCTAGAGCCTGCCGCACCTCACCCGCGTGCAGCAGCAGCCGGCCGCGAGCCTGAAGACCCATTGCCGTGAGGTCGCCGTCGTTCCACCGTTGGCCGGCATCCACAATCTCGGCCGCCAGCCGGAACGCGACCGGGAACTCTCCCGCGTAGACGTGGCGCATCATCTCGTGGACGCGCAGGTAGCCGCGCTCGACGTGGTCCTCGGACATCGGCTCCAGCAGCCGCAGCGCGCGACCGGCCCAGCCCGCGCCGACTGCGGGACTGCCGTTCGCGGTGTAGACGTAGGTCAGCCAGTTCGCGTCGCGGACCGCGGCCAGTGGTTCGCCCGCGTCGAGGTTCCGGTGGAAGGACAGCTCCAGGGCTTCGGTCGTCACGTCGCGGTCGCCGACCAGGTACGCCGCGGTGGCGAGGCTCCCCAGGTCTGCGGGGGCCAGGTGGGTGATGCCGACCGCGCGCAGCCGCTCGTACGCCGTACCCCAGGCCCGGCGGGTGAAGGCTTCCCGGCCCTCGACGAGGTCAGCTGGTGCGACCATCGCATCCTCCTCACCGGAGGATACGCGCGTGGCGGTCACCGGAGCCGCGGTTCCGGCTGTCCACGTCACGCGGCTCGGACATGCTCCGACCGCGTCCGGGACTGCGCGAGGTGTCGCTCTCCGATCCGGTCAGCGACGTACGCGCCGTCCCGGCCGGCGCCCTGGATGAGCATCGACGAAGCGGCGTACTGGAACTGGATGCCGCAGAAGTACAGGCCGGGCACCGCGTCGGCCACCCCGCGCAGCTCGACCGGCCATCCGTCGGGCGCGAACGCCGGCGCCTCGACCCAGTCGAAAGCCTGACGGAAGCCCGTGCACCACACGACCGAACGGACGTCGACCACGTGACCGTTGTCGAGCAGGGGCTTGCCGTCACGGGTGCCGGCCACGTGACCGACCACCCAGTCCACTCCGCGAGCGGCGAGGTCGCGTTCTTGGACCCGGAGCCGCGGACCGCCGTGCCGGAAGTGCACTTTGGCGTTGCGTCCGACCGGGTTCGTGCGCTTCAGGACGTTCCGGAACACGAAGAGCATGGTGGGGAAGACCACCTTGAACAGCGGCGAGTCGAACGCGACAGGGATCTGTCCGGTGTCCGGGCCGCACAGCACCGTGGGGTGTGTCGCGGCGAGCTCGTAGGCGATGTCGCAGCCGGAGTGCGCGGCGCCGACGACGAGCACCGGCCCGTCGGGCAGCTGGGTGGCCCGTCGATACTCGCTCGAGTGCAGCTGCCGGATCGACGGGTCGAGCTGGTCGGCGAAGCTGGGTACGTGCGGTGTCCGACCGAAGGTCCCCGTGCAGAGGACGACGTTGTCGGCGTGGATCTCGCGCCCCGCCGCGTGGACGGTGAAGCCTTCGTCGCGTCGCGCGACCCGGTCGACCCGGGTGAGTGGGCGGACCGGGAGCCGGTACTGGGCGGCATACGACTCCAGGTAGTCCGCGAACTGGTCCTTGGTCGGGAACGACCACCGCGGCCCGGGGAAGGGCATGCCCGGCAGCCCGTCCGCCTGCGCCGGGGAGAACAGCCGGAGGCTGTCCCACTGCTGTCGCCAGCCGTCCCCGACCCGCGCCCCGCCGTCGAGGATGACGAACGGACGGCCGGCCCGCTGGAGGTGGTACCCGGTGGCCAGGCCGGCTTGGCCGGCCCCGATGATGACGGTCTCGACGTGCTCGGTGTCATGGGTGCGCATGGCTCACTTCCTGAGGATCGACGTTTCGGTGGGCTCGACGAGGCCGGTGGGCGTAGCGCAGGCTCCAGAAGAGCATCAGCGCGGACGACACGACATAGAAGGTGTGCAGCAGCCAGATCGGACCAGGCGGGAGGTGGAAGACGTAGATGGAGTAGACGGCGTTTCCCACGTTCGCCAGCACGAGGTTCGTGCGGCTGTACGACTTGAGGTCCCTGCTGCGGACGGCCTTGCCGAGCATGGGCAGCGCGCTGGCGGCGAAGACGATCGTCGCCAGGGTTCCCGCGGCTATCGGGAGTGTGCTGCTCATACCGGCGACGTTAGGGAGGCGACCGGGTCGCCCTCATCGGCCCCGATGCCCATTCCGTGAGCTGGCCGCATGGGCCGATCGACCCATCGCCGCGGGCAGGACAGGGGACCACGACGATCCGCGACACGTCGCCGCCCCACTACCTACGCTGGCGTCGTGATCGCCGTGGACGCCGCCGAGCTGCTGGACCTGTCGGACCCCGACGTCGTCGCCGACCCGTACCCCGCCTTCGCCGCCCTCCGGGCCGAGGCGCCGGTCGCCTGGCACAGCGGCCTCGGGATCTGGGTTGCGACCAGCCACGCCGCCTGCAGCCAGGTCCTCCGCGAGCGGGCGCTCGGCCGGATCTTCCGGCCGCGTGAACCCGACCACGAGTGGGAGACGTTCAACTGGCTGCACGCCGACTCGATCCTCGACAGTGAGCCGCCGAAGCACACCCGACTGCGCCGGCTCGTGCAGAGCGCGTTCAGCCGCGGCCACGTGTCCCGCCTCGGCCCCCGGATCGAGGAGCTGACCGCCGGGCTGCTCGACGACTGCGCCGCCCATCTCGCGTGCCGACGGGTCGTTCGACGTGATCGCCGACCTCGCCGAACCGCTGCCGGTCCTCGTCATCGCCGAGCTGCTCGGCTGGCCGGAGGCGGACCGCCACCTGCTCCGCCCGTGGTCGCAGGCGATCGTCAAGATGTACGAGCTCAACCGGACTCCCGAGCAGGAGGCGGAAGCCGTCGTCGCGAGCGCCGAGTTCGCCGCATACGTGGAAAGCCTTGCCGCAGAACGAGTTTCCGGCACTGGAGACGACCTGCTCTCCGACCTGGTCGCGGTTCGCGACGGCAGTGACCGGCTGTCGACCCATGAGCTGGTGGCGACCGCGGTGTTGCTGCTCAACGCCGGCCACGAGGCGAGCGTCAACGGGTTCGGCAACGGGCTCGCCTCGCTCCTCGCGTCGGGAGCCGACCCCGGCGCCCCGGAGCCCCTCGTCGAGGAGATGCTCCGTCACGACTCCCCGCTGCACCTGTTCGAGCGGACCGCCACCCGCGACGTGACCGTCGGCGAGATCACCGTGGCCGAGGGGCAGAAGATCGCCGCGCTCCTCGGCGCCGCCAACCGTGACCCGGCGGTCTTCGACGCCCCCGACGAGTTCCGCCCCGACCGCGACCCGAACCCGCATCTGGCGTTCGGAGCCGGCATCCACTTCTGCATCGGCGCGCCGCTCGCCCGGCTGGAGATGCAGACCAGCGTCGCCGCGCTGCTCGCCCGGTTCGGCCGGTTGGAGGTCGTGGACGCCGTCCGCCGACCGACCTTCGTCCTCCGCGGGTACGAACGCCTGGCGGTCAGACCTGTGCGATGACCCACCAGAAGTCGCCGAACCCGCCGGGCCGCCGCAGCTCGGCCACCGCGCTCTGGTCGGCCAGCGCCCGGAGGTAGGCCGCCGGGTCGATGGCCGCTGACGCGTGGTCCGGGGCTCCGACCGCCGCGACCGCCTCGCGCTGCCGCAGCCGTCGCGTCTGCCGCAGCGAGTCGACGGCGACATGGGCCGTCAGGTCGCAGGTCCCGTCCGGAACCGGGTCGACGACGTGCCCTTCCCGGTATGCGACCAGCGTCCCCTCCCGGGGCCGGTCCGCGACGGTATGCCCGTAGTCCACGGCCACGGCGACCGAGCCGGACGGCAGTCGGTCCAGGAGCGCCGACCACGCCTCGTCGCGCTGACGACCGACCTCGACGCGGTCGCCCGGACGAGCCTCGGAGGTGAACGCCGACGGCCAGAACCGCTGGCACCACTCCAGATCCGGGCCTGTGAGAGGCGGTCCCAGAGATCGGTTCGTGGTGGATGCAGCCGGACTTCCATGCGGTTCAGAGCACGAATCGGGTGTGGGGATGGGAACCAGGACCTCGCGCAATGTGCCGTCGGGGGCGACCTCCGCGATGGTGCACGGGACCACGTCCAGCCACTCGTGGGCGACGACGAGCGCGCGGTCCGGGCGCCACCCCGCCGGCAACCCGGCCCCGCCCGGCGACTCCACCCACTCCACGTCGTCCGGCAGGTCCCGCGGTCGCGGCACGACGTCCAGCCCACTGAGCGGACGTCCTGGCTCCCACGCATACAGGTGCCGGAGGAGCTCGCCCCGGCCGGCGCCGACATCGACGATCCCGTCCAGGCCGAACCGGTCCGCCCACGCCCACAGGCTCCGGGCCAGCGCCCGACCGGTACCGCCGTGCGTCGCGGTCGTGAAGTGCCCGGCCGGTCCCTCGGCCCGCCGATAGAACCCGTCCGGCCCGTAGAGCGCGCGCTGCCAGGCCATCCGCCACGGCACCGGCTCGCTCACCCGCCCATCCTGCCGGGGTAGGTTCGTCCGTCGTGAGCGCACACGACGGCTCGAGGTACGAGGACCGCCCGCCGCGGTTCGCCGTGGGGGTCGTCGGCGCGGGCCGGGTCGGCTCGGTCCTCGGTGCCGCGCTCCATCGCGCGGGCCACGAGGTGACCGCGGTGGCGGCGGTCAGCGAGGAGTCGCTGGCGCGCGCCACCGAGCTGCTTCCGGGCGTCCCGATCCTTGACGTCCAGGAGGTCGTCAAGGACGTCGACCTCGTCCTGCTCGCCGTGCCCGAGGAGACGCTGCCCAGCCTGGTCAGCGGACTGGCCAAGGTGGGCGCCTTCCGGCCGGGTCAGGTCGTCGTCCACACCTGCGGCCGCTACGGCGTCGGCGTCCTCGAACCCGCCCAGTTCGTCGGCGTCCTGCCGCTGGCCCTCCATCCGGCCATGGCGTTCACCGGAACCGCGATCGACCTCGACCGGCTCAGTGACGCCTGCTTCGCCGTGACGACGCTCAAGGAGCTCGAACCCCTCGGCGAGGCGCTCGTGCTCGAGATGGGCGGCGAACCGATCCTCGTCGAGGAGGAGGACCGGCCGCTGTACCACGCGGCCCTCGCTCTCGGCGCGAACCACCTGAGCACCCTCGTCGCCCAGGCCACCCGGCTGCTCGAGGACGCCGGCGTCGAGGACCCGGGTCGGGTGCTCGGACCGTTGCTCGGCGCGTCCCTGGACAACGCCCTGCGCGGGGGCGTGCTCAGCGGCCCCGAGGCCGACGGCGATGCCGGTACGGTGGCCGAGCACCTGGCGGAGCTCGCGACCGAGCCCCAGATCAGGTCGACGTACCGGGCTCTGGCCCGCGCCACCGTCGACCTGGCGCGGCAGCGAGGACGCCTGCGTGCGGCCGACGCGGAGTCCGTCCTCGCGGTCCTGCAGGAGACCGACGACGCCGACCGCCCGGACCAGCCGAGGGGCCCGGGGGAGGACACCGCGTGACCGACACCGTGCGCCTACCGCGTCGGCTCGACGCCCCACCGCCGGGCTGGTCGACCGACGTCGACGTCATCGTCGTCGGGTCGGGCATCGCCGGGCTGACCGCCGCTCTGCGGCTCCGGGAGCAGGTCGACACGGTCCTGCTCGTCACCAAGACGGTCCTCAACGAGGGTTCGACCGCATGGGCGCAAGGCGGCATCGCCGCGGCGATGGACCCCGCGGACTCGCCCGAGGAGCACCTGCGCGACACCCTCGTGGCCGGTGTCGGGCTCTGCGACGTCGAGGCGGTCACCGCCCTCGTCACCGAGGGACCGCAGCGGGTCCGTGAGCTCGTCGCCCTGGGTGCGGAGTTCGACCGCGACTCGGCCGGCGAGATCCTGCTGACCCGCGAGGGCGGACACCACCGTGACCGGATCGCCCACGCCGGCGGCGACGCCACCGGCCGCGAGATCAGCCGGGCCCTGATCGAGGCGCTGCACCGCGTGCAGTCCGACCCGGGCATCCAGGTGGTCGAGCACGCGCTCGTCGTGGACCTGCTCCAGGCCGACGACGGCCGGGTATGCGGCGTGACGGTCCACGTCATCGGCGAGGGCCAGGTCGACGGGGTCGGCGCCGCTCACGCTCGGGCCGTCATCCTCGCGACCGGCGGGCTCGGCCAGCTCTACTCCGCCACGACCAACCCCGCCGTCTCGACCGGCGACGGGATGGCCATCGCGCTGCGCGCGGGCGCCGTCATGGCCGACGTCGAGTTCGTCCAGTTCCACCCCACCGTCCTCTGGCTCGGCGAGGCCGCCAACGGCCAGCAGCCCCTCATCAGCGAGGCGGTCCGTGGCGAGGGCGGGTTCCTCGTCGACGGCGACGGCGTGCGGTTCATGCAGGGCGTCCACGAGATGGCCGACCTGGCGCCGCGCGACGTCGTGGCGCGCGCGATCGTGGCGCGGATGCGCGAGACCGGTACCGACCACGTCTACCTCGACGCCCGTCACCTCGGCCGCGAGTTCGTCGAACGCCGGTTCCCGTCGATCGTCGCGAGCCTCCGCGAGCACGGGTTCGACCTCGCCGCCGACCTCGTACCGGTCGCCCCCGCCCAGCACTACGCCAGCGGCGGCGTCAAGGTCGACCTGCACGGCCGGTCCTCCCTGGACGGCCTGTACGCGTGCGGCGAGGCCTCGTGCACCGGCGTCCACGGCGCCAACCGGCTGGCCTCCAACTCGTTGCTCGAGGGGCTGGTCTTCGCCCACCGGATCGCCGACGACATCACGGCGCGGTTCGCCGCCGGCGAGCTCGCTCCGACCACCCCCGCCGCCCCCACCGGCGAGACCGCGCTCCTCGCGGCCGAGCACCGCCGCGACGTCCAGCGCGCGATGACGGCCGGAAGCGGTGTCGTCCGGTCGGCCGAGTCCCTGGCCGGAGCGGACCACGAGCTGGCCACGCTGGCCAAGGCCACCGAGTCCGACCGCGCCAACCCCGAGCCCGCCGCCTGGGAGGCGACGAACCTGCTCCACCTCGGCCAGGTCCTCACCACCGTGGCCGCCCTGCGGGAGGAGACCCGCGGCGGCCACCTGAGGTCGGACTTCCCCGAGCGCGACGACGAGCACTGGCTCGGCCACCTCCACGCCGTCCGCCGTTCGGACGGCACCGTCGAGACGTCGTTCCACCCGCTGACCGCCCCCGCCGGGAGCGAGCCCGCGTGACCCGGCCCGAGCTCGACTTCCCCTTCGACGACGCCCGCCGGATCGTCCGGACGGCACTGGACGAGGACCTCGGCCCGCGACACCTCGACGTCACCACGCTGGCGACCATCCCCGCCGAGCAGGTCCGCAGCGCCGAGATCGTCGCGCGGGCGCACGGTGTCGTCGCCGGCCTGCCGGCTGTCCCGCTCGTCTTCGACGAGGTGTCGACCCTGGTCGGCACCGGTGCGGTCGAGACCGAGCTGCTCGTGGCGGACGGAGCGGAGGTCGACCGCGGCGACGTGGTCGCCCGCGTCCAGGGCCCGTTGCGGACCGTCCTCATCGCCGAGCGGACCGTGCTCAACGTCGTCTGCCGGCTCTCCGGCATCGCCACGCATACCCGCCGGTGGGCGGACATGCTCGAGGGGACCGGCGCGATGGTCCTCGACACCCGCAAGACGACGCCCGGCCTGCGCCTCCTGGAGAAGTACGCGGTCCGCGCCGGCGGGGGCACCAACAAGCGGATGGGCCTCTTCGACGTCGCGATGATCAAGGACAACCACAAGCTCGCGGCCGGTTCCGTGGCCGCGGCGTACGCGTCGGTGCGCGCCGCATACCCCGAGGTCGACGTCGAGGTCGAGGTGACGACCCTCGACGAGGCACTCGAGGCGTACGCCGCCGGAGCCCGGTTCGTCATGTGCGACAACATGTCGGTGGAGCTGCTCACCGACACGGTGCGCGCCCTGCGGGAGCAGCCCGAGGACGTGGAGATCGAGGCGACCGGCGGGCTCACTCTCGACGTCGCCCGCGAGTACGCCCTGACCGGTGTCGACTACCTCAGCGTCGGCGGCCTGACCCACTCCTCGCCGATCCTCGACCTCGCGCTGGACCTCGCCGACTGACCCACGCTTTCCCGCTTCCAACCCGGGGTACTACCCAGTTTCGCCGGTCGGCGACCGGCCGAAACTGGGTAGTGCGGCCGGTTGGAAGGCGGGCACGGCGGCTCGGCCATACTTGACCGGTGACCGGCCAGCCCCTCGAACCGACGGTCGACGACGTCCCGGAGCAGATCCGGGTACGCCGCGAGAAGCGGCAACGGCTGCTCGACAGCGGACGTGACGCGTACCCCGTCGAGGTGAGCCGTACGCATACCCTCCAGCAGGTCCGCGAGCAGTGGGGCCACCTGGAGACCGGCGAGGAGACCGACGACGTCGTCCGCGTGGCGGGCCGCGTGGTGTTCGTCCGCAACACCGGCAAGCTCTGCTTCGCGACCCTCCAGGAGGGCATCGGGACCCGGCTGCAGGTGATGGTCAGCCTCGCCGAGGTCGGCGAGGAGTCGCTGGCCGACTGGAAGGCGCTCGTCGACATCGGCGACCACGTCGTCGTCGAGGGCCGGGTCATCTCGAGTCGCCGCGGCGAGCTGTCGGTGCTCGCGACGTCCTGGCTGATGGCCAGCAAGGCGCTCCGGCCCCTGCCCACCCTCCACAAGGACCTCTCGGAGGAGACCCGGGTCCGGCAGCGGTACGCCGACCTCGTCGTGCGCCAGGAGGCCCGCGACATGGTGCGCACCCGGGCGACCATCACCCGAGCGATCCGCGACGAGCTCGCCGCCCAGGACTATGTCGAGATCGAGACGCCGGTCCTCCAGCTGATCCACGGCGGTGCCGCCGCGCGCCCGTTCCATACGCACCTCAACGCGTTCCAGCAGGACATGACCCTGCGGATCGCCCTCGAGCTGAACCTCAAGAAGGCGGTCGTCGGCGGCGTCGACCGGGTCTACGAGCTGGGCCGGATCTTCCGCAACGAGGGCGTCGACGCGACGCACAGCCCCGAGTTCACGATGCTCGAGGCGTACCAGGCCTACGGCGACCAGACCACGATCGCCGGCCTGATCCGCGACCTCTACCTCGCCGTCGCCGATGCGCTCGGCTCGCGCCAGGTGGAGACGCCGCGCGGCGTCGTCGACCTCGACGGCCCGTGGCGCTGGCTGCCCGTCTACGACGCCATCAGCGAGGCGGTCGGCGAGGTGGTCACCATCGAGACGCCGCTCGCCACGCTCCAGGAGTATGCGGCGAAGCACGACGTCGCGGTCGACCCGGCGTGGCACGCGGAAAAGGTGGCCACCGAGCTGTTGGGCGAGCTCGTCGAGCCGACTCTGCTCCAGCCGACGTTCCTCTGCGACTACCCGGCGTCGGCGCAGCCGCTGGCCCGGCCGCACCGCAGCGCCCCCGGTCTGATCGAGGCGTGGGACCTCATCATCGGCGGGGTCGAGCGCGGTACCGGGTTCTCCGAGCTGGTCGACCCGGTGGTCCAGCGTGAGGTCCTCACGGCCCAGTCCCGGCTCGCGGCCGGCGGTGACGAGGAGGCCATGCAGCTGGACGAGGACTTCCTGCGGGCCCTCGAGTACGGCGCACCGCCGATGGGCGGGCTCGGGCTCGGCCTGGACCGGATGGTCATGTTCTTCACCGGCGCGAACATCCGCGAAACCATCCTCTTCCCGCTGCTCAAGCCCGAGGCCTGAGGCCGCGGTCATGTGGGACGCCCTCTTTCCGTACGTCGCGGCACTGCTGCCGACGGTCGCGGTCGCGGTCCTCTTCTATTTCTTGATCAAGACCATTCTCGAGGGTGACCGCCGCGAGCGGCTGGCCCAGTCGAAATGGGAGAAGGAACAGGAGAAGGAGCGGGGTCGGGACACCCCGGGAAAGTCCCCATAATTCACAAAGCGGGTGTGAATGAATTAGGCTGTGACAGTTCCGGCGCTAATTCGGCCCGGGATGTTACCTACATCAACCCCTGCTGATGTAACCGAAAGGAAACTAACCCCATGGCACAACGTGTCCAGATCGTCCTGGAGGACGACCTCGACGGAGGGGTGGCCGCCGAGACGGTGACCTTCGGGCTCGACGGCGTGAACTACGAGATCGACCTCAGTGACAAGAACGCCGGAAAGCTCCGCGACGAGTTCGCCACGTGGATCGGCCATGCGCGCCGGTCCGGCGGCCGCCGCACCACGGGTCGACGCCCTGCCGGCGGTTCGTCCACCACCTCGAGCCGCCGGGACCTCTCGGCCGTCCGCGGGTGGGCACGGGCCAACGGCCACCAGGTCAGCGACCGGGGACGCGTCTCCGCCGCCGTCCAGGAGGCGTACGACAAGGCTCACTGAGCCTCGGTCGAACGCCCCGCGCGACGATCCGGCCGGATCTGGGTAGACACCGGTCGGAAAGTCGGCACGAAAAGGACACCTCGGATATCCGAGGTGTCCTTTTCAGGTCGGCGGCGTGCAAGTTCTCGTCATTTCTTGCGTTTTGTTGCAAGTGCCGCGGCGAGATCGCCGACATCGTCGAGGCGGTCCAGTACCTCCGTCATGAGCAGCTGGGCCAGCCGGCCGCCGGCTGCGCCCTCCTCGACCTCTTCCCAGGTGCGCGGCGCCGCCACGTAGGGCGCCGCCTTCCCCCGCAGCGAGTAGGGGCAGATCGTCGTCTTGGCGGCGGTGTTCTGGCTCCAGTCGACAAAGATCTTCCCCGGCCGCAGCGACTTGGTCATCTTCCACACGACGAGGTCCGGGTGCTTCTTCGTCATCTCCTGGGCGAGGTCCTGGACCAGGTCGCGGATGTCGTCCGCGGAATGCTTTCCCGGCAGCGCGGCATACAGCTGCATGCCCTTGCTCCCGCTGGTGACCGGCACGGTCGTCCCGAGACCCATCTCCTCCAGCCGCGGTTTGACCCACATGGCGACCTGAGCGCACTCGGTGAGGCCCGCCCCCGATCCGGGGTCGAGGTCGATGACGAGCCGGTCCGGGTTCAGCGGGTGGTCGTCGGTGTCCACCTGCCACTGATGCACGTGGAGCTCGAGCGAGGCGAGGTTGACCAGGTACGTGAGGTCCGCCAGGTCGAGCACCAAGGGGTAGGTGAGGCGGTCCCGTTCCGGGTGCGCGTCGGCGTCCCGCCCGTGCGACGAGACGGTGACCCGGGGCAGCCACGACGGCGCTCCCGAGGGCAGGTTCTTCTCGAAGAACATCGGGCCCTCCACGCCGTGCGGCCAGCGGATCCGGGTGACCGCTCGCCGGCCGATCAGCGGGATCATGGCCGCCGCCACCTGCGCGTAGTAGCTGAGCACCTCGCCCTTGGTGGTCTCCGTCGCGGGGTACATGACCTTGTCGAGGTTGACCACCGTCATCCGGCGGCCGGCCACCTCGACCGTGACCCGCTCCTGCCGCTTCTTCTCAGGCACCGGGCACGTCCTCCAGGCTGACGTCGTCGGGGGTCAGGTCGGGTCGACGCCCACGGTATGCGGGCTGCCGGAGCCGACCCTGGTTGGTGAGTCCCAGCGCCTGTACCTCGCACACCAGCACCGGGTCGACGAACGTGGCGCCGAGCGCGTCCTCCCGCGGGACGACGCCGGCGAACGGCGAGTGGGGGAGCGTGAGGCCGGCCAGCTCCTTGGCCAGAGCGACCCCGGCCTTGCCGGCGATGCCGCTGCCGACCCGGCCCAGGTAGCGCAGACCCTCGGGACCCGGAGCGCCGACGAGCACCGCCCCGAGCCGGTCGATGCTGTCGGTCTCGGGCCGCCAGCCGCCGATGAGGACCGACATCGACGGGCGGTTGGGGAACTTCAGCCACTCCTCGCTGCGCAGGCCCGGGTGGTACCGCGACGACAGCCGCTTGCTGACGATCCCCTCGAGGCCCTGGGCGCGGGCCGCGTCGCGCAGCAGCTCGCCGTCGGCGAACGTCGGCGGCACCTGCCAGTGCGGACCGGCGAGCTCGAGCCGTTCGAGGGTCGACCGGCGGTCGGCCAGGGACCGCTGGGTCAGGTCCACGCCGTAGAGCCGCAGCAGGTCGAAGGCCATCAGCGTGGCGGGGTTCTGCGCGGCGAGGGTCACCGCCCGCCGATGGCTCGTGACGTGGAACCGTTCGGCGAGCGCGGCGAACGACGGGATGCCCGCCCTCATCGCGACGATCTCGCCGTCGAGGAGCATGTCCTCGAACTGCTCGGCAAGTCCGTCGAGCTCGGGGAAGGCCACCGTCACGTCCCGTTCGGTGCGGCTGGTCAGCGTCACGCGGCCGCCCGCGACGTCCGCGAGCACCCGCATACCGTCCCACTTGACCTCGTGCACCCAGTCGGCCCCGGCCGGCACCCGCAGGCCGGGCATCGCGAGCATCGGGCGCATGGGCTCATCCTCCACAAAAGTCGGCGGCGGAGTGTCCGCACCGGGCGCAGCCGTTCGTGGTGTTGGTGAAGGCTTCCCCACACCGCACACCCGAGGAGCTCCCCATGAAGCTGACCGTCAACACCTTCGTCACCCTGGACGGGGTCATGCAGGGTCCGGGCGGACCGGAAGAGGACCGCACCGGTGGGTTCGACCACGGCGGCTGGCTGATGCCGGTCGCCGATGAAGACTTCGGCCGGATCGTCAGCGGCTGGTTCGAGAACGCCGACGCGCTGCTGCTCGGACGGACCACGTACGGGCTGTTCGCCGGCTTCTGGCCGGACGTCACCGACCCCGACGACACGGTGGCGGCGGCGCTCAACACCCTGCCCAAGCACGTCGTCTCACACACGCTCACCGACCCGACCTGGAACAACACGACGGTGATCGACTCCGACGTCGTGGCCGCCGTCACGGCCCTCAAGGAGCAGCCCGGCCGTGAGCTGCAGGTCCACGGGAGCTGCGGGCTGGTCCACACGCTCCACGACGCCGGCCTGGTCGACGAGTACCGCCTGATCGTCGCCCCGGTCGTCCTCGGCTCGGGCAAGAAGCTGTTCGCCGAGGGGTCCGCGCCGACCGGCTTCGGGCTCGTGACCTCCGAGCGGACCGCGGCCGGCTGCCTGTATGCGGTGCTGCGCCCCTCCGGAGAGGTCCGGGTCGCCGAGGCCGCCGTCCAGTACGGCAAGGACGTCATCGTCTGATGACGTGACGGGTTTGACAGGCTGTCCATCACCACGAAAGGAAGAGAACGATGCCGAAGTACCTGCTGTCCGTGTGGAGCCGCGAGGACGACCCGATGCCCCCGGACGACGAGGTCCAGGCGATGTTCGCCGCCGTCAACCGGTTCAACGAGGAGGTGCAGGCCGAGGGGGCGTGGGTGTTCGCCGGCGGCCTGCACCCCGCCAGCACCGCCACCGTCGTGGACGGCCGCGGCGGCGACGTCGTGACCACCGACGGTCCCTACGCCGAGTCCAAGGAGCACATGGGCGGGTTCTGGGTCCTCGAGGCGCCGGACCTCGACGCGGCCATCGACCTGGCCCGGCGCGGCTCGGCCGCCTGCCACGGCAAGGTCGAGGTCCGTCCCTTCCAGGACGACGTCTGACGCGTCGCGTGCCGACTCCCGCACCCGGCGACGACCCGGCGCCTCTCGCGAGCCCCTCGACCGACACCACGGTCGACCAGGTCTTCCGTGAGGAGTACGGCCGGGTCGTCGCGGCGCTGGTGCGGCGGTTCGGGGACATCGAGCTGGCCGAGGACGTCGCCCAGGAGGCGTTCGTCGAGGCGGTGTCCCGGTGGCCTCGGTCCGGCCTTCCACCCAACCCGGGGGCCTGGCTGACGACGACCGCCAAGAACCGCGCCATCGACCGGCTCCGCCGGGAGTCCACCCGCGACGCGCGACACGCGCAGGCCGCCGCCATGCTCGGACCCTTCGACGATGACGACGTCGACCCCGACACCGGTGAGCTCCGTCCCCGACGAGCGGCTCCGGCTGATCTTCACGTGCTGCCACCCGGCGCTCGCCCGCGACGCCCAGGTGGCCCTCACCCTCCGGCTGCTCGGCGGGCTCACGATGGCCGAGATCGCCCGTGCCTTCCTCGTCGACGAGGCGGCGATGAGCAAGAGGCTCACGCGGTCGAAGCAGAAGATCAAAGCCGCGCACATCCCGTACCGCATCCCGCCCGACCACGAGCTGCCGTCGCGACTGGCCGGCGTCCTCGCCACGCTGTACCTCGTCTTCAACGAGGGGTACCTGCCGTCGTCGCCCGACGTCGAGGTCCGCACCGACCTCTCCGCGGAGGCGATCCGGCAGGCCCGGGTGCTGGCGAGCCTGATGCCCGACGAGCCCGAGGTCCTGGGCCTGCTCGCGCTGATGCTCATGACCGAGGCGCGTCGACCCGCTCGCTTCGCCGACGGAGTGCTGGTGACGTTGCCGGAGCAGGACCGCACGCTGTGGGATGCCCGGCTGGTCGCCGAGGGGCACGACCTGGTCCGGGCCTGCCTGCGCCGAGGGCGCCCGGGTCCGTACCAGATCCAGGCGGCCATCAACGCGGTCCACACCGATGCCGGCCGCGCCGAGGACACCGACTGGTTACAGATCGTCGTGCTCTACGACCAGCTGTACGCGGTGACGCCGACACCCATCGTGGCGCTCAACCGGGCCGTGGCACTGGCCGAGCGCGACGGACCCACGGCCGGCCTCGTGGCGCTCGAGGCCGTCCACGGGCTCGACGGCTACCACGCGTACCAGGCCGCCCGGGCCGACCTGCTGCGGCGGGCCGGCCGGGTCGCGGAGGCGGTCGAGGCGTACCGGACCGCCGTGGAGCTGAGCGCGAACCCGGCCGAGCGCGCGTACCTCGCCGGCCGGCTGGCCGAGGTCAGCGTCGGGCGGGGGTGAGCAGAGCCTCCATCGCGTCGGCCCCGGCGGGTGCGCCTCCGGCGGCCGCGTAGCCGGCCGAGACCCGGGCGGCTCCCGCCCGCTTGGTCGCGGCCTCGCGGACGGCGTCGCGGAGGCGTTCCGGGGTGAGCCGCTTGGCCGGTACGCGGGTGCCCGCGTCGGCGTGCACGGTCCGGGCGGCGACCTCCAGCTGGTCGCGCCCGAACGGCACCACGCATACGGGTATGCCTCGGGCGAGGGCCTTCTGGGTCGCACCCATGCCGCCGTGGGTCACCGCGACGACGGTCTGGTCCAGGACGTGGCGGTGGGGGACGAAGTCGAGGACTCGGGCGTTCGCCGGCAGGGTCCCGAGGCCCTGGATCCCCGCCGGCATCGTCGCGACCACCTCGAAGGGCTCGTCGCGCAGCCCGTCGAGGGCAGCCCGGACGAGGGCCTCGTCGGCCTGGTACTCCGACGAGGTGGTCACGAGCACGATCGGCCGGTCGATCTCGTCCAGCCACCCGGGCCGCTCAGCGGGCGGGTCCCAGGGCAGGGCGCCGATCATCCGGATCCGGTCGCCCCAGTCGGCGTGGGGGTACTCGAACGGCTCCGACGTCGTGACGAGGGTGAGGGGAGCGCGGCGGAAGTACTCGTCGGCCGAGTGGACGGGGGCGAGCCCGTACTCCGCGCGCAGGGCGTTGATCCGGGGCTTCATCGTCTTCTCGGCGGCGCCGATGACGAGGGGCCGGACCACCGCGTCGCGGAGGCGTCCCAGCAGGCCGGCCCTGGGGAGCAGCCCGGGACCGAACGGCGGCGTGCCCGCGGAGCTGATCGGCGGCGTGTAGGGGCTGAACACGGTCCACGGACCGCCCCACGCCTCCGCCGCGTTGAGGGCGCCCCAGGCGTTGGTGTCGACGAGGACGGTGTCGGGGTTGACCTCGGCGAGGGCCCTCTGGAAATCGGGGCCGTCGAACGCGCCGCGCTCGCAGAAGGTCGAGATGGCAACCTCGAGGGCCTGCTTGGGGTTCGACGCCTCCCAGTCCGGGTGGGTCACGGCGGGGATCGCCGCGTCGACCGCTTCGGTATGGAACCCCAGGTCGCGCATGAGGTCGACCCGCGGACGCGATCGTCCGGAGATGGATGTCATGGCCGCGGGCCTGGAGCTCCAGGAGCAACGGCGTCATCGGGAAGAGGTGCCCGATCGCGGGCGAGGTGTACGCGAGAATGGTTGCCATCACTGGCCTTTCGGTGGTGCCGCGCGGTTGACAGAAGGGGTGGTCAGGGGTTCGAGCAGCTCGACGAGAGCGGTCGCCACCTGGCGCTGGCTGAGGCCGGCGTCGCGGCGGAGCAGCTTCCACGTGTAGACGTCGCAGACGGCGACGAGCTGGGCGAGGCGGCGAGTTCGGTCGGCGCCGCGAAGTGGGGCGAGATAGGGAGCGAACACCCGGGAGCACCAGTCGCGGTGAGCGACGCGGCCCTCGGCGGTCATCGCGGCGAGCTCGGGAACCGAGTCCTCCTCCGCGAGCAGCCTCAGCACCAGACCGCCGACATCCTCGTAGTGCGTCACCAGGTTGTCGACGGCGCCCTCGACGTCGCCGATGGGCGCCGCGTCGCGGTGGGTGAGGACCTGGGCGCGGCTACGGTCGGCCGCGGCGGCGGTGAGCCCCTCCTTGTCGCCGAAGCGCCGGATGACGGTCTGCACGGTCACCCCGGCCCGGTCGGCGACGTCGCGGAGAGTGGTGTGGGCGTACGGGCGTTCGACGAAGAGCTCGACCGTCGCGTCGAGGATCCGCTCCCCGGTCGCCGCGGTCGAGCGTGCCCGCTCGGTCATGACGTACCCCCGGACAGTGTTCATGTTAACGAGATTAACACGAAAGTTTGGAGGCGCCATGGGTTTTCGCGGAGGAGGACGCTGCGGTTGTCGGCGGCGTCTGGGAGAGTGTGGGCATGCCTCGCGCGATGTGGAAGGGCGCCGTCTCCTTCGGGCTGGTCAACGTCCCGGTCAAGCTCTACTCGGCCACCGAGGACCACGACATCTCGTTCCGTCAGGTCCATCGGGAGGACGGCGGCCGGATCCACTACAAGCGCGTCTGCGCGATCGACGGCGAGGAGGTGTCCTACGACGACATCGCCAAGGGCTACGAGACCGAGGACGGCGAGATGGTCGTCATCACCGACGACGACCTGAAGAACCTCCCGAACCAGTCGAGCAAGGAGATCGCGGTCGAGAAGTTCGTGCCGTCCGAGCAGGTCGACCCGATGCTCCTGGACCGCTCCTACTACCTCGAGCCCGAGAAGGGCGCGGCCAAGGCCTACGCGCTGCTCCGCGACGCGCTGGAGGCCGCTGACCGGATGGCGCTCGTGTCGGTCGCGATCCGCAGCCGCAAGAACATGGCGGTGCTCCGGGTTCGGGAGAACATCGTCGTGCTCCAGACGATGATCTGGCCGGACGAGGTCCGGTCGGCCGAGTTCGCCAACCTCGGCGACGTGGGCAGCGCCACGGAGCGCGAGCTGTCGATGGCGACGATGCTCATCGACTCGCTGTCGGGTGACTACGACCCGGGGGAGTTCCAGGACGACTACTCCGAGGCCGTCCACGAGATGGTCGAGGCCAAGCTGTCGGGCGGCGAGGTCAAGCACGCCCCCGAGCCCGAGGACACCGGCGAGGTCGTCGACCTGCTCGAGGCGCTCCAACGGTCGGTCGACCGCGCCAAGGCGTCCCGTGGCGAGCCGGTGGAGAAGAAGGCGGCCCCGGCCAAGAAGGCCGCGGCGAAGGCCACGCCGACCAAGAAGACCACCGCGACGAAGAAGACGGCGGCCAAGAAGACGACCACCACCAAGACGGCCGCGAAGAAGAAGGCCAGCTGAGTGCCCGAAGGCCACACGCTGCACCGGTTGGCGCAGTCGCTGGACGCTGCCTTCGCCGGCACGACGCCCGCGGTCTCGTCCCCGCAGGGGCCGTTCGCCGAGGGCGCGGCGCTCCTCGACGGCCGCTCGGTCGTGGAGGCATCCGCATACGGAAAGCACCTGTTCGTCGAGTTCTCCGGTGAGGCGTGGCTCAACGTCCACCTCGGGCTGATCGGCAAGTTCGCGGTGGACCGGATCAGCGGGTATGCGTCGGTGCCGCCGGTCTGGGGGCAGGTGCGGCTGAGGATGGTGAACGACGACTACCTGGCCGACCTGCGCGGGGCCACGATCTGTCAGGTCGTGACCCCGGACGAGGTGACCGCGACGCTCGCTCGGCTGGGCCCCGACCCGCTGCGGGCGGATGCGGACCCGGCCCGTGCGTGGGCCAAGATCTCGCGGTCGGGCCGGACCATCGCGGAGCTGCTCATGGACCAGGCGGCGCTCGCGGGGGTCGGCAACGTCTACCGCTGCGAGGTGCTCTACCGGCACCGCGTGAGCCCGTTCCGGCCGGGCCGGGAGATTCGTCAACGGACGTGGGACGCGATCTGGGCCGATCTCGTGCGGCTGATGCCCCTCGGGGTCGCGTTCAACCAGATCCTCACCATGGACGACCAGGTCGAGGCGGCGACCGAGCTGGTCGAGGCGGGACGGGTACCGGAGCTGACGTCCACCTGGACCGACTCGGCGCGGTGGGTCGGGCGCGGGCCCGCCGGCGTGGTGGCCGAGGTCGCCTCCGAGGCGGGCGCCGTCGAGGACGCGGTGCGGGACGCCGATCTGGAGGACGACGACGACGGTGCCGAGGTGGGCGGTTCGGGGATGGAGCGGCGCTACTGGGTCTACCGGCGCGCGGGCGAGGCGTGCCGGGTCTGTGGGTCCCGGGTCCGGACCCAGGTCGTGGCCGGCCGCAACCTGTTCTGGTGCGGCCGTTGCCAGCGCCGCCGCTGACCGACTCGGGGTCGACGAGCGTTAACGGGGAGCAGGGTCGGCGCTCGGGCACCGATGTCGCTCCCCGGTGTTGAAGTTCCCGCTACTCGAACCCCGCCGGTGGTGACCAGCGAAGTCGAATACCCGGTCGTATGCCCGATCTGGTCGTGATAGCAACCGAAAGCGGCATACGACCGGTTATATGACCTGGCCACGGACGACCCCGGACCGTCGGAGCAGGGACCCAGGGCGACCTCGGCGTCGGGCGGCTCGTGCTGCTGGCCACGCCCGACTGGGGACCGGACGGGCGGGACGTCGACGACTACGCCCTGCCCCCAGACGCTGAGCAGCGGCTGGCTTCCGGCTTGCGCATCGACCTCCACCACTGCGTCGAGGACGACGTCGTTCCGATCGACCACCTGGACCTGCTGTCCGCCCGCCTCCCCCGCGCCACGGTCACGCGGCATGGTCATGGCGGTCACCAGTTCGAGGGTGATGCGCTCGAGGCCGTCGCCGGGACGCTCCGTTAGGGTCGGTCGATGAGCCAGGAGTCCGACCTCGAGGCCCTGCGGGCGCAGGCCTACGCCGCATACCAGCAAGGGCGTCACACCTTCGTCGCCCGCCTCAAGCTGGCGCAGTGGGGATCGCCGGCCGGCGAGATCAGCCCGTGGATGGACGCCGTCGACGCCGTGGAAGCCAGCGGCTGGGTCCTGGACCACTGGTCGGTGAACTTCGACTCGGGCGGCACCTTCAACGCCTTCCCGTTGTTCCGGCGCAACGCCGACTGGACCCCGCAGGACCGCTCCTGACGCGGCCTCGCGGTTTCGCCGACGGCGAACGTGAGCCGACCTGACTCAACGACGGGAACAGGTCCGTAGGCCGGGGCGTTCCTCCCATCGCCCCCTCAACGCACGCGCCACGGGAAATCCAGGGTTCGAAAGCCGAGGGGCACTGACAGGCAACTCGCATACCATCGAGATGTCTCGGCAGTACGTGAGAGGCCGACAAAGGTAGGGAGCTTTGGCGATGTTCGAACGGTTCACAGATCGGGCCCGACGGGTGGTAGTGCTCGCGCAGGAAGAGGCGCGCATGCTCAACCACAACTACATCGGCACCGAGCACATCTTGCTGGGGCTCATCCACGAGGGCGAAGGTCTCGCCGCCAAGGCGCTCGAGAACCTCGACATCTCCCTCGTCGCCGTGCGCGAGCAGGTGCAGGAGATCATCGGCCAGGGCCAGCAGGCCCCGACCGGTCACATCCCCTTCACTCCGCGCGCGAAGAAGGTCCTGGAGTACTCGCTCCGGGAGGGCCTCCAGCTCGGACACACATACATCGGGACCGAGCACATCCTGCTCGGCCTCATCCGCGAGGGCGAGGGCGTCGCCGCCCAGGTCCTCGTCAAGCTCGGCGCCGACCTCAACAAGGTGCGCCAGCAGGTCATCCAGCTCCTCGCGGGGTACCAGGGCGGCCAGGGCGAGAAGGCCGGCGCGGGCGTCGGCCAGGGCCAGGGACAGGCGGAGGGCACCCCGGCGGGGTCCCTCGTCCTCGACCAGTTCGGCCGCAACCTCACCCAGGCGGCGCGCGAGGGCAAGCTCGACCCGGTCATCGGGCGCGAGAAGGAGATCGAGCGCGTCATGCAAGTGCTGTCGCGCCGGACCAAGAACAACCCGGTCCTCATCGGAGAACCGGGCGTCGGCAAGACCGCCGTCGTCGAGGGGCTCGCCCAGGATGTCGTCCGGGGCACCGTCCCGGAGACACTCAAGGACAAGCAGCTCTACACGCTCGACCTCGGCGCGCTCGTGGCCGGCAGCCGCTACCGCGGTGACTTCGAGGAGCGGCTGAAGAAGGTCCTCAAGGAGATCCGCACCCGCGGCGACATCATCATCTTCATCGACGAGATCCACACCCTCGTCGGTGCGGGTGCCGCCGAGGGCGCCATCGACGCGGCGAGCATCCTCAAGCCGATGCTGGCCCGCGGCGAGCTGCAGACCATCGGGGCGACCACCCTCGACGAGTACCGCAAGCACATCGAGAAGGACTCGGCGCTCGAGCGCCGGTTCCAGCCGATCCAGGTGGCCGAGCCGACGTTGGCCCACACCATCGAGATCCTCAAGGGCCTGCGTGACCGTTACGAGGCACACCACCGCGTCTCGATCACCGACGCGGCGCTGGTCTCCGCGGCCAACCTCGCCGACCGCTACATCAACGACCGGTTCCTGCCGGACAAGGCGATCGACCTCATCGACGAAGCCGGAGCGCGGCTCCGGATCCGCCGGATGACGGCGCCGCCGGACCTGCGGGAGTTCGACGAGAAGATCTCGCACGTCCGTCGCCAGAAGGAAGCGGCCATCGACGGCCAGGACTTCGAGAAGGCGGCGCGGCTGCGCGACGACGAGAAGCGGCTCTCCCAGCAGCGCGCCGAGCGCGAGCAGCAGTGGAAGAGCGGCGACATGGACGTCGTGGCCGAGGTCGACGAGGAGCTGATCGCCGAGGTCCTGGCGGCCAGCACCGGCATCCCGGTGTTCAAGCTGACCGAGGAGGAGTCCAGCCGGCTGCTCAACATGGAGACCGAGCTGCACAAGCGCATCGTCGGCATGGACGACGCCATCAAGGCGCTGTCCCAGGCGATCCGTCGCACGCGGGCCGGCCTGAAGGACCCGCGCCGTCCGGGTGGCTCGTTCATCTTCGCCGGGCCCACCGGTGTCGGTAAGACGGAGCTGGCCAAGACGCTCGCGGAGTTCCTCTTCGGCGACGAGGACAGCCTCATCCAGCTCGACATGTCGGAGTACTCGGAGAAGCACACCGTCTCGCGGCTGTTCGGCTCCCCGCCCGGTTACGTGGGGTACGAGGAAGGCGGCCAGCTCACCGAGAAGGTGCGGCGCAAGCCGTTCTCCGTGGTGCTCTTCGACGAGGTGGAGAAGGCTCACCCCGACATCTTCAACACCCTGTTGCAGGTGCTCGAGGACGGCCGTCTCACCGACTCGCAGGGCCGGATGGTCGACTTCAAGAACACCGTGATCATCATGACGACCAACCTCGGTACGCGGGACATCAGCAAGGGGAGCCTCGGCTTCACGGCGGGTCCGGACACGCGCAGCGAGTACGACCGCATGAAGAACAAGGTGATCGACGAGCTCAAGCAGCACTTCCGTCCCGAGTTCCTCAACCGCGTGGACGACACCATCGTCTTCCCGCAGCTGACCCGGGCCGAGATCGTCGCGATCGTCGACCTCGAGATCGCGAAGCTGGACACGCGGCTCAAGGACAAGGACATGGGCATGGAGCTCACGGTGGGCGCGAAGAACCTGCTCGCCAAGAAGGGCTACGACCCCGTGCTCGGCGCCCGGCCGCTACGCCGGACGATCCAGCGCGAGATCGAGGACGTGCTGTCCGAGAAGATCCTCTACGGCGAGCTGAAGTCCGGCGAGTTCGTCCTCGTCGACACGGCGTGGACGGAGGACGAGGGCTGGAAGGACGCCACGTTCACCTTCACCGGCAGCAAGCGCGAGGAGACCCTCCCCGAGATCCCGGACACCCCGCCGGTCGACGAGACCGTCGGCAGTGGACCCCAGGACTCGACGGGCGCCGCCTCCGCCTGACGTCACACCGGAAGGCCGCCTCCCTCGGGAGGCGGCCTTTCGCATACCCACGAACCGCCGGGTATGCGCGTCAGCCGACGAAGTCCTGGGTGACCCACCAGACCCCGCGCGCATCCCGGTAGGCGCCGATCCCGATGCCGGTGTAGCTCCCGTTGAGGATGTTGGCGCGGTGCGGCAACGAGCCCATGAAACCCGCGACCATGTCGCCGGGCGACGCGGAGCTGTTCATGCCGACGTTCTCCGCAGCCGCGTGCCCGCCGCACCGGTTGAGGATCGGGTTCAGCGACTGGTGCGACAGCCGGCCCTCGGCCGCCATGTGCGGCGACCACGGCTCGGCGAACCCGTCCGGGCAGGTCTGTGCCGCGAGGGGGCGCAGGCCCGCCGCTGACCGCTCGGCGTTGACCAGGGCGAGGATCTGGCTCTCGTACGCGTCGGTGCCACTCGGCGGCGGTGGCGGCGGTGGGACCGGGCCCGGTTTCGGCGCGGGGCTGCGGCTCGGGCTGGGCGTCGGCCTGGCGCCGGGACTCGGGGTGCCCCGCGGCGTCGAGGTCCGCGTGGGTGCGGAGCGCGGCGGTGGTGGGACGGAGGTCGGCGCCGGGGTGGGTGCGGCGGTGGTCGGGTGCGGCGGTGTCGGACGGCAACGCGGTGGCGGCGGGCGACGCGGTGTCGGTGGTCGTGGGTGCCGCGATCGGGGACGCCGGAGAAGTCGGCGCGACGGCGACCCGCGAGACCGTGACGGCGGGCTCGCTGCAGGCCGTGACGCCGACGGCCAGGCACGCCGCGCCGAGCGCCGTTGCCGCGAACCGACCCCGTGGATCCGACATGACGGCCGAAACTACTCCAAGCGGGCCTTCCGGACCCGGCGCGCCTCGTGACGTGGTCGGGTGCACATCACGTCGCCGGAGGTCGTAGGCTGTACCTGAGCGCGCCGCATCATGCTTCTGTCCGCATCTCCGACGGCCGCGCCGACCACCTCCGGCGGATGCCGGTGCAGCGGTAGACCGGGACGACCCGGCCGTATGCGCCCGCGGACGCCGCGAGCCCCTCGCCCGAGTGGCGACCCGAGGTGGGCAGCAGTCGATCACAGCTGGAGGAGTATGCCGAGCACCGACCGCCGTCGGTCGCCCCGCCGTGCGTCCGCTCCCTCGACGCAGACCGCGTCGAACGGGACGTCCACGTCGAACGGCGCCCGCAGGACGACGAACGGAGCCGGGAACGGCAGCCCGAACGGGTCCGCCGGCCACCAGGGCACCCGGCAGCGCTCCGGGGACGACCCGGCGCCGATCATCCCGATCCTCGCCCGGCGGGTCCGTGAGGTCGAGGCGAAGTCCATGGAGGGCAAGGTCGGGCCGGCCAAGCGGACGAAGTTCCAGGTCATCGCCCTGCTGGTCCGCGAGGAGCGGGCGCGGATCAAGACCGACACGACGATCACGCCGGCCGCCCGCACCGAGCTGCTCAAGCGGCTCGACGGTGTGGCGACGATCCTCGCCAAGACCGCCGCCCACGACACCAGCCTGCTGCGGCTGCTCGACGGCGGTACCCCGCCCGGGCCCGCCGCGCAGCGGATGCGGCTCGAGTGGCTGATCGAGTCCGGGGCGGAGGTCACGCCCGAGGAGATGGCCATCGCCACGAGCGCACCGCCGCGGACCCCGGCGGTGTCCGCCGAGCTGGCCGCGAAGCAGGTGATGCCGGCCTCGGTCCCCGCCCGGGTCCGCGCCAACCCCTTCCTCGCCCCCGATCTCAGCCACCTGCGCGACGAGGAGTACCGCGCCGGGCTGCTGGCCCGGTGGGACCTCATGGACCCGCTGTACCGCGCCTTCGAGCAGGGGGCCGGCGGCGGATCGGCGTCGATGGCGCTCCCGCCGATGCCGTCCATCGACCGGTACTCGCCGCCCGGGCTGGAGCTGATGCCGCACCAGATCCGGATGATCGAGTCGGTCCGCGAGGGGCACCGGACGTTCCTGCTCGCCGACGAGCCCGGACTGGGCAAGACCGCGCAGTCGGTCATCGCCGCGTCGGTGGCGAACGCCTACCCCATGCTCGCCGTCGTCCCCAACGTCGTGAAGATCAACTGGGCCCGCGAGGTCGAGCGGTGGACGCCGCACCGCCGGGTGACGGTGATCCACGGCGACGGCGTCGACGTCGACGCCTTCGCGGACATCTTCGTGGTCAACTACACGGTCCTGGACCGGCACCTGTCGTGGCTGTCGACGTTCGGGTTCCGGTCGATGGTCGTCGACGAGGCGCACTTCATCAAGAACCTCACGTCCCAGCGCTCTCAGCACGTGTTGGCCCTGTCGCAGCAGATCCGCGACAACACGCCGGGCGGCGACCCGTTGCTCCTCGCGCTCACCGGTACCCCCCTCATCAACGACGTCGAGGACTTCAACGCCATCTGGCGCTTCCTCGGCTGGGTCAAGGGCGACCAGCCCGGCCCCCAGCTGATGCGCCGCCTCGAGGCCATCGGTCTCACCCCGGCCGACCGCGGGTTCTACGCGGAGGCGCGCGGTGCCGTGATCGACATGGGGATCGTGCGCCGCCGCAAGGTCGACGTCGCCAAGGACCTGCCGGACAAGCGGATCGCCGACATCCCCGTCGAGCTCGACGACGACGCGGCGCGCTCGATCCGGTCCTCGGAGCGCGAGCTGGGCCAGCGGCTGCTGGCGAGCTACCGCCGCCTCCTCGCCGCCCGCGAGGCGGAGCAGGGCGACGGCCAGGACGGCGTGCTCGCCGTCTCGGCCGCGGCCTCCGTGGAGGTCGACGAGGACCTCATGCGACGGGTATGCGTGCAGGAGCTCGAGTCGTCCCGCGCCAGTGGCGAGAAGGGCGAGAACGTCTTCACCATGGTCCGCCGGATCGGCCAGGCGAAGGCTCATCTGGCGGCGGACTACACCGCACAGCTGGCCCGTTCGGTGGGCAAGGTGGTCTTCTTCGCCAAGCACATCGACGTCATGGACATCGCCGAGCGGGTCCTCAAGGAGTCCGAGCTGCGGACGGTCTCGATCCGCGGAGACCAGACCGGCAACCAGCGCCAGCAGGCCATCGACGCGTTCCAGAAGGACCCGGACGTCTCGGTCGCGGTCTGCTCGCTCCTCGCCGCCGGCGTCGGCCTCAACCTGCACGCGGCGTCCAACGTCGTCCTCGCCGAGCTGTCCTGGACCGCAGCCGAGCAGCAGCAGGCGATCGACCGCGTCCACCGGATCGGTCAGGACGAGCCGGTGACGGCCTGGCGGATCCTCGCCGCCCAGACCATCGACAGCAAGATCGCCGAGCTCATCGACAGCAAGCAGGGCCTGGCCGCACGGGCGCTCGACGGCAGCGACCAGGAGGTCGGCTCCGGTGACTCGGTCCAGCTCGACGCGCTCATCCACCTGCTGCGCCAGGCGCTGACCGGTCGCTGATGTCCGCTGAGGTCGTGGTGCGGCGGGCCCGCACCCCGGACGTCCGCGCGATCCGGTCGCTCGTCGAGCCGATGGCGCGGTCGCGGCGGATCGTCTCCAAGGACGCCGTCGCGTACTACGAGGCGGTCCACGAGTTCCGGGTCGTCGAGGTGGACCGCGAGGTGGTCGGCTGCGGCGCCCTGCACGTGATGTGGGAGGACCTCGCCGAGGTGCGCACCGTCGCGGTGCGGCCGGAGTTCAAGGGTCGCGGGCTGGGCTCGGCCCTGCTGACCGGGCTGCTGCAGGACGCGCGTGACCTCGGCGTCCAGCGGGTCTTCTGCCTCACCTTCGAGACCGGGTTCTTCGGGGGGCACGGGTTCCAGCCCATCGACGGGCAGGCGGTCGAGCCCCAGGTGTATGCGGAGCTGCTCCGGTCGTACGACGAGGGCGTGGCCGAGTTCCTGGACCTGGAGCGGGTCAAGCCCAACACTCTCGGCAACACCCGGATGCTGCTCACCCTCTGAACCCGGTGCGGGCTGTCACGATGGCCCGGTGACCGACGTCTCGTTCCTCAGCACGCTCACCGGGTCGTTCTCGACGCCCGCGGCCGACAACCCGACCGTCGCGGTCATGGAGGCGGCCTACCGGCACCACGGTCTGGACGCGCGCTACCTCAACTGCGAGGTCCCTCCTGCGGACCTGGCCGACGCCGTCCGAGGCGCCCGAGCGATGGGCTGGGCCGGGTTCAACTGCTCGATCCCGCACAAGGTCACCGTGATCGGCCAGATCGACGGACTCGCCGAGTCGGCGCGGATCATCGGCGCGGTCAACTGCGTCGTCATCCGCGACGGCGTGATGACGGGGGAGAACACCGATGGTCAGGGCTTCGTCGGAGCGCTGCGGACGATGCGCAGCCCGGCTGATGCGCGGGTATGCGTGCTCGGTGCCGGAGGCGCCGCGCGCGCCATCGTCGTGGAGACCGCGCTGGCCGGCGCCGCGCACGTGACGGTCATGGCCCGTCGCATCGGCGAGGCGGAGCTCCTCGCGGAGCTCGTGCGTACGCATACCCCGGCCTCCGCGGACGCGCTGGAGCTGGTCCCGTCGATGGGCGTCCCGGTGGGCACCGACATCCTCGTGAACGCCACCAACGCCGGCCTCCAGCCCGATGTCGAAGGGATGGTCGACCTCGACCTCGAGTCCCTGGCCGGCGTCGACCTCGTCGCCGACGTCGTCCCGAACCCGCCACAGACCCGGCTGCTGCGGGAGGCCCAGGACCGCGGCTGCCGGACGCTGGACGGGCTGGGGATGCTGGTCGCCCAGGCGGCCGTGAACATGGAGCTGTGGACCGGGGTCGTCGCGGACCGGCCCGTGATGCGGCGCGCGCTCGAGGACGCGTTGCGGCTGTGACGGGTCAGCGCTGTCAGCGACGCCCGCGTTGCGGCGTGGGCATCGTCGTCGGTCCGACGTGTTCGCCGATCCACTCCACCATCGGCCGGATCGCGCGCCAGTCGTCGCGGACGTAGCGCACCACGGAGCCGGTGCTCATCCACGTCGGCGTCCCGCGGTCGCGCCACGCGATGAGGCTCTTGTGGCGCAGGAGCTGCAGCCGCGGATGGTCGGCCGCGACCCCTTTGGGCCGGGTGGCGAGCGTCTCGCCGCCGATCTGGAATCCCTTGCGGCGCAACGTGTCCACCACCGCCACCAGATCTGCACCGGACCCCTCGGCGTCGAGCGCGGCACGGTAGCGCGCCACCTGGTCGGGCATCCCGTGCATGTAGCCGCCACCGGTGACCAGCCCGTCCGAACCCAGCCGCACGTAGTAGCCGGCGCCGCCCGGGGCCGACGCGATGGCCCCCTGCTCGGTCTTGTAGGGCGTCTTGTCGGCGGAGAACCGGACGTCGCGGTAGGGCCGGAAGATCCGCGCCTCGCCGAACTCGTCGGCCAGCGCGTCGGTCAGGGCGGCGAACGGCTCGCGCACGGACCGCTCGTAGCGCTCCTTGTTGGCGGTCCACCAGTCCCTGGTGTTGTTGGCCTCGAGCTCGGCGTAGAAGGCGACGGCGTCGGCGGGGATCCCGGCGGTAGGGCTCACCGGACCAGCGTAGGAGCGCGGACCTTACTCGTCCGGCCGGGGCGTGACAAGGCCCGGAACGGCGAGGAATCCGCCGGGATGCGTCGGCTCCACAGGTGACTAGGGTGGCTGGCATGGAGGCCTCCCGGGCGGGGCAGGAACCCGACATCGTCGTCGTCATGGGCGTCGCCGGATCGGGCAAGACGACGGTGGCCAAGGGCATCGCCGTGAGCATGAACTGGCTGTTCGCCGAGGGTGACGCGTTCCATCCCGAGGCCAACGTCGAGAAGATGCACAGCGGCATCCCGCTCACCGACGAGGACCGAAGGCCGTGGCTGCGGCTCATCGGCGACTGGATGAGCGAGCAGGAGGACGCGGGCGTCTCCGCGGTCGTCACGTGCTCGGCACTGCGCCGCGTCTACCGGGACCTGCTCCGCGAGAACCGCCCCGCGGTCCGGTTCTGCCACATGACTCCGCCGGAGGCCGAGATCGCCGACCGCCTCGAGCACCGCGCCGGCCACTACATGCCACCGTCACTGCTGCCCAGCCAGCTGGCCACCCTCGAACCGCTCGAGCCCGACGAGCCCGGAGTCACGGTCTCCGGGCATGGCAGCCAGACCGAGGTGCTCGACCGCGTGCTCCACGCCCTGGGCCTCACGCCGCCCGTCTGAACCATCCCCACCCGGAGGTCGCATGTCCGCCGTTGGAGCCGTCCTCAGTACCTAGCCGTCCATCTCGCCGCTCGCCGACCCGATCAGCACGGCCGGCAACGGCCAGCTGGTCCTGGCGTGCCTGGTCGGGATCACCGTCATCGTCGTGCTGATCAGCTGGTTGAAGATGCACCCGTTCCTCGCGCTGATCCTCGGCTCCGCGGCGCTGGCCGCGGTCGCGTGGATCGCCCCGACGGCCGCGCTGACCAGCTTCACCAACGGGTTCGGCAGCACCGCCGGAGCGGTAGGCATCCTCATCGCCCTCGGCGCGATGCTCGGCAAGATCCTGGCCGACTCGGGTGGGGCCGACAACATCGTCAACCGGATCACCGACCGACTCTCCGGCAACATGCTGCCGTGGGGCATGGCCCTCATCGCCGCCATCATCGGGCTGCCGTTGTTCTTCGAGGTGGGCGTGGTGATCCTCGTCCCGGTCGTCATCCTCGTCGCCCGTCGCACCAACTCGACGTTGATGCGGATCGGGATCCCAGCCCTCGCCGGCCTCTCGGTCCTCCACGGGCTGGTTCCTCCGCACCCCGGCCCGCAGACGGCGATCGCGCTGCTCAAGGCGGACCAGAGCCAGACCCTCATCCTCGGTCTCATCGTCGCGATCCCGACGCTGATCATCTCCGGGCCGCTGCTCGGACGCCTGATGGACCGGTGGGTACCGGTGTACGCCCCAGCCTCTCTGGGGGAGCCCGCCATCGACGCGCGGACCCACGACCGCGAGCTTCAGAAGGTGTCCGCCGGCGGCGGTGGCGGGACGGCGGACATCGGGCCGCTGGAGCGCGACAGCCGCCCGGTCGGGGCCGACTACCGCCAGCCCGGCGAGGACGACCCCGGGGTCGAGGAGCAGGGCACCGCCTCGGCTCATCTCACCAAACGGCCGTCGTTCGGCGCGGCCCTCATCACCATCGTGCTGCCCGTGCTGCTCATGCTGCTCAAGGCGATCCGCGACCTGGCGACCCCCAGCGGCAGCCTGGCGCGGCAGATCTTCGACACCATCGGGGCACCGGCGATCGCGCTCCTGCTCGCGGTACTGCTGTCCTACTTCACGCTCGGCAAGGGCGCCGGGATGCGTCGTGAGCAGACCAACGAGTCGCTCGGCTCCGGCCTGCCCGGCATCGCCGGCATCCTGCTCATCGTCGCGGCCGGTGGCGGGTTCAAGCAGCTGCTCGTCGACGCGGGCGTGGCCAACGTCATCGCCGACTGGGCCACCGGGGCGAACATCTCGGTGCTGCTGCTCGGCTGGCTGGTAGCGGTCGGGATCCGGCTCGCCACCGGCTCCGCGACGGTCGCCACGACCACGGCGGCCGGCATCGTCGGCGCGCTCGCCGGGACGCTCTCCACGTCGCACCTGGCGTTGCTGGTGCTGGCGATCGGCTGTGGCTCACTGTTCTTCAGCCACGTCAACGACGCGGGGTTCTGGCTGGTGAAGCAGTACTTCGGCCTCACCGTCGGTCAGACCATCAAGTCCTGGTCGGTCATGGAGACGGTGATCTCGGTCGTCGGGTTCATCTTCGTCATGGGGCTCAGTCTCGTGTTCTAGCGACCGGACGGTTCAGGCCGGCAGCCGGTAGCGGTCGCCGGCCAGCGGCTCGACCAGCCCGTCGGCGACGAGCGAGTCGAGGCACCGCATCCGCTGTGGGTCGGCGGGCCATACCTCGCGCAGGTCGGCTCCGCTGACCGGCGCGGTTGCGGCGCGAAGGACGCCGAGCAGGGCACCGCGGGCCTGCCGGTCCGTGCCGTCCCAGGCCTGTGCGCGCCGAGCGGGTCCGGTGTATGCCGGTCGGCCCGCTCGGTTCCAGGCGCACAGGTCGGCGACGGGGCACTCGTCGCAACGCGGGGACCGGGCGGTGCACACGAGCGCCCCCAGCTCCATCGCGGCGACGTTCCAGACGACCGCGTCGTCCCGGTCCTCCGGCAGCGCGGCGACCGCGAGGTCACGCTCGGCTCGGCTCATCGCCGGGGCGGCCTGCGCCTCGCCGAGCAGCGTCCGCACGAGGACCCGGCGCACGTTGGTGTCGACGACCACGGTCGGCTGACGAAACGCGAAGCAGGCCACCGCGGCGGCTGTGTAGGCACCGATCCCCGGAAGCGCGCGCAGCGCCTCCTCGGTCCTCGGCACCTCACCGCCGTGACGCTCCACGACGGCACGAGCGGCCTGGTGCAGCCGTAGCGCGCGGCGGGGGTAGCCCAGCCGGCCCCAGGCACGCACCGCCTCTCCTGGGGCCTCGGCGGCGAGGTCGGCCGGAGTGGGCCAGCGGGCCAGCCACTCCCGCCAGACCGGCTCGACCCGCGCCACGGGGGTCTGGTGCGACATCACCTCGGAGACCAGGACCGCCCAGGCTGACGTCCCTGGGAGGCGCCAGGGCAGCGCGCGGGCGTTCGCCGCATACCAGCGGTTGACGCGGTCGTGCAGGACGGGCAGCGAGGGAGCGAGCGGGTGCACCGTGGGGTCAGACGTACCGCTCGAGGATGCTCGACTCGGCGAGCCTGTGGAGCCAGGCGAGCGACCTACACATAGCGCTCCAGGATGCTCGACTCGGCGAGCCTGTGGAGCCAGGCGAGCGACCTACACATAGCGCTCCAGGATGCTCGACTCGGCGAGCCTGGACAGACCCTCGCGGACCGCGCGGGCCCGGCTCTCGCCGACACCGCCGACGCTCATGAGGTCCTCGAGGTTGGCCGCCAGGAGGCGCTGGAGCGACTCGAAGTGGTCGACGAGGCGGTCGACGATCGCCGGGGGCAACCGCGGGACCTTGGTGAGCAGGCGGTACCCGCGCGGGCTGACCGCACTGTCGAGGGCGTCGCCGACGATGGTGAACCCGACCGCCCGGGCGCCGGCCCCGAGGTCGAGCAGCTCGGCGGAGGTGAGCTCCATGAGGGCGTCGAGCGCCTCCTCGACGGTACGGCCGGACTTGGCGCTGTCGATGTAGTCACGGATGACCAGCTCACGGTCGTTGCCGAGACCGCCGGCCAGCTCCTCCAGCTGGAGGCCGAGCAGGCGGCCGTCGTCGCCGAGCTCCACGACGTAGTCGGAGATCTCCTCGCTGATCCGGCGGACCATCTCGAGGCGCTGCAGCACGCTGGCGACGTCACGGACGGTGACGAGGTCCTCGATCTCCAGCGCCGACAGGGTCGAGGTGACCTCGTCGAGGCGGCCCTTGTAGCGCTCGAGGGTCTGAAGGGCCTGGTTCGCCTTGGACAGGATGTTGGCGCTGCCCTCGACGACGTGCCGCCGGCCGCTGACGTAGAGCGCGATGATCTGCATCGACTGGCTGACCGAGACGACGGGGATGCCGGTCTGGATGGCGACCCGCTCCGCCGTGCGGTGCCGGGTGCCGGACTCGGACGTCTCGATGCTCGGGTCGGGCACCAGCTGGGTGTTGGCGCGCAGGATGCGGTTGACGTCGCGGTCGAGGACGATCGCGCCGTCCATCTTGGACAGCTCGCGCAGCCGGGTGGCGGAGAAGTCGATGTCGAGCGGGAAGCCGCCGCTGCTGATCGACTCGACGACCTTGTCGTTGCCGAGCACGATGAGCGCACCCGTGCGGCCGCGCAGGATGCGCTCCAGTCCGTCGCGCAGCGCGGTGCCCGGCGCGACGGCAGCGAGGGTGGCCCTCAGCAGGTCGTCGTCGGTGCGGTCGACGGGTGTGACCACGGCCCCTTGTCCTCCCACTCGGCGGCCGCCCCGGCTCGTCCCCTGTGGCCGGTCGGCTCGCGGGGAGTCTAACCGCGGGGGCCGCGTCGGGCGGGGACGTCCAGCGCGGCAACCACGGCGCCAGCGACGTCGGCCACCTCGATCACCCGCAGCCCGTCGGGGATCGGTCCGGAACCCAGGACTCCGCGCGGGGTGAACGCCACGCGGAACCCCAGCCGCGCGGCCTCGGCGAGCCGGCGCGGCATACCCGACACCGGCCGCAGCTCGCCGGCGAGTCCGACCTCGCCGAACGCGACCGCCTGGGGCGGCAGGGCGGCGTCGACGACGGAGCTCGCGACGCTGAGCGCGACGGCGAGGTCGGCGGCCGGCTCGCCGAGGCGCACACCGCCGACCGTCGACACGTAGGCGTCACTGCCGCCGATCGGCACTCGGGCTCGGCGTTCGAGGACGGCCATGACCATGGCGACGCGGCTCGCATCGAGGCCGTGCGTGGCCCGGCGCGGGGACGGGATGTTGCTCGGTGCGATGAGCGCCTGGACCTCGGCGACGAGCGGGCGCCGGCCCTCCAGGGTGACGGTGACGCAGGTGCCGGCGACGCTCACGTCGCGGTTGGAGAGGAACAGCCCGCTCGGGTCGGCGAGCCCGACGATGCCGACGTCGGAGAGGTCGAAGCAGCCGACCTCGTCGGTCGGGCCGTAGCGGTTCTTCACCGCCCGGACCAGCCGCAGCCGGGAGTGCCGGTCGCCCTCGAACTGGACCACGACGTCGACGAGGTGCTCGAGGACGCGCGGGCCGGCGATGGAGCCGTCCTTGGTCACGTGGCCGACGAGGAGGACCGCGATGCCGCGGCTCTTGGCCGCCTGGATGAGGCTGGCCGCCACCTCGCGGACCTGGCTGACGTTGCCCGCCGACCCCTCGACCTGGGCGCTGGCGATGGTCTGCACGGAGTCGACGACGACGAGGTCGGGCTGCACGGCCTCGACCTGGCCCAGCACCGTGGCGAGGTCGGTCTCGGCCACGAGGAACAGGCTGGCCGCCATCGCCTCGATCCGCTCGGCGCGCATCCGCACCTGCGCCGCGGACTCCTCCCCGCTGACGTAGAGCACGGTCTGGCCACCCCGGGCCGCGCGAGCGGCGACGTCGAGGAGCAGCGTGGACTTGCCGATGCCCGGCTCGCCCGCCACGAGCACCACCGCGCCCGGCACCAGCCCGCCGCCGAGGACGCGGTCCAGCTCGCTGACCCCGGTGCTGCGCGCGGTGGCGTGCTGGACGTCGACCTGGCCGATCCGCAGGGCCGGCTGGGACACGGAGGTCGCGGCGGTCGTGCGGATCGTCGGCACGCCGACCTCGGCCACGGAACCCCAGGTCTGACACTCACCGCACCGGCCGACCCACTTGACCGTGGTCCAGCCGCACTCGGCACAGCGGTAGCCGCTCGCTCGTGCCGACGCCCTGGATGCCATGCGCCGAACGCTAGGCGACGGCGCCGACAGCCTCCGGGAGGCGGGTCCGTGACCGGCGGCTCGAGTCCGGCTCAGTCCGGCGGGCGGAAGGGCCAGCCCTTCTCGATCGGCTCGGTCCGTCCGGGCTCGATGTAGTACTCGGCGCCGAACATCGTCGCAAACTCGTCGTCGGGCATGGACCGCATCCAGGCGGTGTCGCCCTGGCTCGCGTGTGCGCGGACGGCGGCGCGCCGCTGCTCCAGGTAGGGGGACACGTCCACCTCCCAGGAGATCTCCTCCTCGGTCGAGCCGAGCGGGTTCCCGTCGTCCATCGGCGCGCTGGGGTCCCAGTCGACCTTCTCGCCGCGGTCGAGCCGGACCTGTCGGTCGGCCGCCATCCGGGTGCGGTTCATCGTCGACTCCAGCAGCCGCGGTCGCCGGGCGGCCAGCTCGGCGGCGCGGTGCGCGACGTGGTGGACCTTGACGTGGTCCGGGTGGCCGTAGTTGCCGTGCCAGTCGTACCCGACCAGGACGTCGGCGTCCTCCTCGTCGAGGACGGCGGCCAGCTGCTTCGCGACCACGTCGACGTCGGCGCCGTGCAACGCCCCCTCGGCGTCGTTCTGGTCCCAGCCGCTCATGCCGGAGTCGGCGTAGCCGAGCCAGACGACCTGCTGGGTGCCGGTCGCCTGCGCCGACGCCTCGGCCTCGACCCGCCGTCGGTGGACCACGGTCTCGCCGTCGGCCAGGTCCTCCGGCGCGTCGCCGTGGTCGCCGTTCGTCGCATACACGACGACGACCCGGTCGCCCTCGGCGCTGGCGCGGGCCATGGACCCGGAGGTCTGGGTCGACTCGTCGTCGGGGTGGGCATGGAGGAAGACGATGGTCGTCACTGCGTCATCATGCCGCCGACCACCGACGCCCCCACACGCCGGCCGCGCCGACGGTGTCGTCCGACAGGAACGAAGAGCCGATTCCGCCGTTTCCGGCGCTGAGGCCGGACTCGCTCCTGTCGAACGGCCCGGTGCTCAGAAGTGCCGCCACCAGAGGTTGACGGCGTAGTCCACGCCGGTGCGCTCCGGGTCGGCGTCGAGGATCTCGGCGGCGAGCGGCGCCGGGAACTCGATGCGCAGCACCCGGGCGAAGTCCTCGGGGGAGTCGAAGGTCCAGGCGATGTCCAGCGGCCGCCGCGACCAGCCCTGGCGGAGCCAGAACCGCTCCACGGCCTCCGGGTCGTAGGTCGGCAGGCTGCGCCGGAACCACGCCCCGAACGTCGACCTCGTCGCGTCGTTGTCGACGACGAACGCCGTGCCGCCGGGGCGCATCACCCGGTCCAGCTCGGCCAGCCCTGGTTCGCACCCCGGGCCGAAGAAGTAGGCCCACCGCGCGTGCGCCACGTCGACGGTCGCGTCCGGGAGCGTCGTCGACGCGGCCGGCGCCTGCACCACGCGCACCGACGGGAGGGCGGCCACCCGACGACGGGCCCGCACGACCAGGGGTGGATGTGGCTCCACACCGACGACGGTGCGCGCCGTCGCCGCGAAGCGCGGGAGGTGGAACCCGGTGCCGCAGCCGATGTCGAGGACGTCCCGCCCCGCCCAGTCGTGGACCTCGCGCATCGCCGTCTCGATGACGCCGGCGCGGTCGACGCCGAGGTTCTCGAGCTCGTAGACCTCGGGCGAGTCCCAGATGTTCGGGCTGGGGATGGCCGAGGGACCGGTCACCGGCGGGGGCGCTTCTTCCCGTGCTTGCCCTGGGACTGCGCCGCGGCGGCGAGCTTCTCGACCTTCGCCGCGGAGGCGCGTTCGGCGCTGCGCACGTCCTGCGCGGCCAGGGTGGCGGGGTGCACCAGCAGCGGCAGCAGCTTGCGGTTGCCGATGCGGCGGGCCGCCGTGACGGCCCGCAGGTGGGCCTCGCACCGCACCACCAGCTCCTCGTACGCCGTCTCGCCCATCAGCTCGACGAGCTCCACCTTGTTGGAGCGGTAGACCGGCTCCCGGCCGACGTGCGCCTCGGGGTTCCCCGAGCAGTACCAGTCGAGGTCGTGCCCACCGGGACCCCATCCGCGGCGGTCGTACTCGGTGATCGACACCTCGAGGTAGCTGGTCTGGTCGGCCAGCTCGACCGTCCGGTAGCTGCGGCGGATCGGGAGCTGCCAGCAGACCTCCGGCTTGAGCGAGGTCGGCGGCAGACCCTGGAGGACCGCGTGCTGGTGCAGCGCACACCCCATGCCGCTCGGGAACCCGGGCCGGTTGAGGAAGATGCAGGCGCCGTCGACGACCTTCGTCTTGGTCGCCCCGTCCTCCTCCTCGGTCCAGGAGTCCTTGCGCAGAACGCCCTTCCGGTAGGCGACGTCGCGGAACTGCCACTCGTCGGGCCCGAGGTCCGCCGCCACCGCGGCGACCCGCTCGTAGTCGGCGTCCTCGGTGAAGTGGGCACCGAGCGTGCAGCACCCGTCGTCCGGGCGGTCGGCGTAGATCCCCTGGCAGCCGTTCCCGTAGATGCACATCCAGTTCGACGTGAGCCAGGTCAGGTCGCACCGGAACCGCTGGCCCGCGTCCTCCGGGTCGGGAAACTCGACCCAGATGCGGGGCATGTCCAGCGGAACCTCGGCCACCGGGTCAGCGTATGCGGAGGCTCCGGTCGGGGTCGCCCCGCGTCTCGCGGACGGGGTGCCGCCCTGGGGCGAAGGTCGCCTGCTGATCGCCCCGGCACGGGCGCCGGCGTACATGTCGGACAATGGCGCCCGTGACCACGCGCATCGGGCTCTCCACGGCCTCGATGTACCCCGAGAACTGCGCGGCGACGTTCGCGACGGCCGGACGCCTCGGGTACGACGGGGTGGAGGTCATGGTGTGGACCGACCCGGTGACCCAGGAGCCGGGGGCGATCCAGGCACTCAGCGACCTGCACCAGCTCCCCGTCCTGTCCATCCACGCGCCGACTCTCCTTCTCACGCAACGGGTCTGGGGGACCGACCCGTGGGAGAAGGTCGACCGTTCCATCGACATGGCCCTCACGCTCGGGGCGCCGACCGTCGTCCTGCACCCGCCGTTCCGGTGGCAGCGCGAGTATGCGGCGGGGTTCGTCGACGGGCTGGCCATCCGTGAGGACGAGACGGGCATCCGGCTCGCCGTCGAGAACATGTTCCCCTGGCGGGCCGGACAGCGCGAGATGCTCGCCTACCTGCCGCACTGGGACCCCGTCGGCCAGCCGTTCGACCATGTGACGCTGGACCTCTCGCACACCGCCACGGCCGGTTCCGACGCGATGGCGATGGCGCTGGCCCTCGGCGAGCGGCTCACGCACATCCACCTCGCCGACGGCAGTGGTTCGCCGCGGGACGAGCACCTGGTGCCCGGCCGGGGGACGCAGCCGTGCGGCGAGCTGCTGGAACACCTGGCGGGCAACGGTTTCGACGGGTCGATCGTGGTCGAGGTGGGCACCCGGCGCCTGGACGGCGACCTGCGCGAGCTGGACCTGGCCGAGGCGCTGGCGTTCGCGCGGCTCCACTTCGCGGCGGTGCCGCAGCCGTGAGCGACGAGACACCGCCGGCCCGCCGCGGTCGCCGTCCGGCGGGCGAGGACACCCGGCGCCTCATCACCGAGGCGGCCCGCGGCGAGTTCGCCGACAAGGGGTACGAGGGCACGTCACTGCGGGCCGTGGCCCGCGTGGCCGGCGTCGACCCCGCGCTGGTGCATCACTACTTCGACGGCAAGGCCGACCTCTTCGCCCAGTCGGTGGTCCTCACGCGGGTCAACCCGGCGGTCATGGTCGACCGGGTGCTCCAGGGACCGCTGGACACGCTGGGGGAGCGGCTCGTCCGGACCTTCCTCGCGGTGTGGGACGACGCTGACAACCAGGAGCGGCTCGTCGCACTGGTCCGGGCCGTCCACACCAACGACGAGGTCGCGGCGCTGATGCGCGAGTTCGTGGCGCGGGAGATCATCGGTCGGGTCACCCGCCACACCCAGGTCGCCGACGCGCCGCTACGAGGGGCGTTGGCGGCGGCGCAGCTCATCGGGCTGGCCACGACGCGCTACGTCGTGCGGATGCCGGCGATGGTCGAGGCCAGCCACGACGACCTCGCGGCGTGGCTCGGGCCGGTCCTCCAGGGGTACCTCGTCGACCCGTGACCGCCAAGGCGGACATCTCGACGGGCAGCAGGACGAGAATCGGCCACTCAGCGGCCGATGCGGCTGCTGGTGCCCGTCGAGCGGTCCGCGTCTCGGGGCCGAGCTACCAGAGCACCTGCACGTCCGAACGCCAGCGCTCGAGCAGCGCCGGGTCGGTGCAGGTGACCTCGTCGCCGCGGTTCCAGAGGGCGAGGTAGACCTGGGCCGCGGTGCCCGAGAGCTCCACGTCGGCGGGCGCGCCCTCGGCGGGTTCGCCCACGCTGGACGTGGTCCGCCCGTCGCCGGCGCGCAGCGTCCACGCCTGCCGGGTGTCGGTCGTGCGGACGACGACGGTCCTGGGGTCGGGTAGCTCCAGCCCGCTCCGCCGTCGCGGCACGAACCCCATCAGCAGCTCGTCCACGCCGTCGGCCGCGAGCTCGGCGTGGATCCAGGTCTCGGCGGCGGGTGGGACGGAACCGCGGGCGGCGGCCATCGCGTCGACCGCGTGGATCGTCGTCTCGTGGCACTGACGGCGCGCCCAGCCCTGCCGCGGCCCGGGGGAGTCCTTGAGGAAGAACCACACGTCGAGGTCGGCCGGGGCGAACGCCAGCGTCGACAGGAGGTCCTTGGCCCCCTCGTCCAGCCAGGCGAGCAGGTCGGGCGAGGCGAGGCCCTCCCGTTCGACGTCCGCGCAGGCGTCGTCGTCGGCGCGCTCACCGCGTAGGCAGCCGGCCGCCCAGCGGTGGACCATGCCCTGGTGCGCCACCAGCGCGCGCACCGTCCACCCCGGGCAGGTCGGCACCGGCGCCCCCAGTCCCGCCCGAGCGGCGTTGTCGCGCAGCACCGTCCACGCGTCACCGATCCCCTCACCGTGCTCCTCGATGGTCAGGGCGGTGGGCATGCCGGAAGCCTAGGTCCTCGTCCCGGAGATGAGCCGACCCGAGGGACGACCCGGGACCGGCGCTAGATTGCTCCCGTGGAGCCCAGTGACCTGCTGCGCAACAGCCTGCTGCAGCTCGCCGCCTCGACGACGGTGCGTGACGCCGTCGAACGAGCGCCGGTGAGCCGCAACGTCGTTCACCGATTCGTTCCCGGGGCGCGGACCGAGGACGCGGTACGCGCCTCCGGTGGCCTCGCCGGCCGCCACCGGATGTCGACCATCGACTACCTCGGCGAGGACACCACCGAGCTCAGCCAGGCCCAGCACACCCGGGACGCCTACCTCGCCCTGATCGCGGCGCTCGCCGACGCCGGGCTCACCACCGACGGGACCGCCGAGGCCTCGCTCAAGCTCTCCGCGCTGGGCCAGGCGCTGCCCGGCGACGGCCACCAGATCGCCCTCGAGCACGCCCGCCAGATCTGCCAGGCGGCCTCGAACGCCGGCACCACGGTGACCCTCGACATGGAGGACCACACCACCACCGACGGCACCCTCGAGACACTGCGCGAGCTGCGCCAGGACTTCCCGACCGTCGGCGCCGTGCTCCAGGCCTACCTCCACCGGACCGAGGCGGACTGTGCCGACCTCGCCCACGAGGGCAGCCGGGTCCGGCTCTGCAAGGGGGCGTACAAGGAGCCGGAGTCGGTCGCATACCAAGCCTCCGGCGACGTCGACAAGTCGTACGTGCGCTGCCTCAAGGTCCTCATGGCCGGCCAGGGGTACCCGATGGTCGCCAGCCACGACCCGCGGCTCGTCGAGATCGCCGGCGCGCTGGCCGCCAAGAACGGACGCGCCCCCAAGTCCTTCGAGTACCAGATGCTCTACGGCATCCGGCCCGAGGAGCAGCAGCGCATCGCCGACCGTGGCGACCAGATGCGCGTCTACATCCCCTACGGCGAGGAGTGGTACGGCTACCTCATGCGCCGCATGGCCGAGAAGCCGGGGAACCTCATGTTCTTCCTCCGCGGCGTCGCGACGAAGGGCTGACGTCATGGCCACCACCGCGATCTTCGGCGCCGGCGTCATGGGGGAGACCCTGCTGTCCGGCCTGATCCGGTCGGGCCGGGACGTGGCCGACCTCTCCATCACCGAGAAGCGCACCGACCACGCCGCCGTGCTCAACGCCAAGTACGGCGTGAGCGTGCTCGACAACGCCACGGCCGCGAAGTCCGCCGACGTCCTCGTCCTCGTCGTGAAGCCGCAGGACATGGATGGGCTGCTCAGCGAGATCCGCGACCACGTGGTCCCGGGCAACCTCGTCGTCTCCCTCGCCGCCGGCATCACGACCGGATACCTCGAGTCCCGGCTGCCCGAGGGGTCGTCCGTGGTCCGGGTGATGCCCAACACCCCGGCCCTGGTCGACCAGGGGATGGCCGCCGTCTCGCCGGGGCAGCACTGCACCCCGGAGCACCTCGACGAGGCCGAGGCGCTGCTGCGCTCGTGCGGCCGGGTCGTCCAGGTCCCCGAGAAGTACCAGGACGCGGTCACCGCGATCTCCGGCAGCGGGCCGGCCTACATCTTCTACGTCGTCGAGGCCATGATCGAGGCCGGCGTCGTCCTCGGGCTGCCGCGGGCGACGAGTACCGAGCTGGTCGTCCAGACCCTCTTCGGTGCCGCGACGATGCTCAAGGAGACCGGCGAGCACCCGACGGTGCTGCGCGAGCGGGTCTCGTCGCCCGGCGGCACCACCGTCGCGGCCCTGCGCCAGCTCGACGACCACAAGGTCCGCGCGGCGTTCATCTCGGCGATCGAGGCCGCCGCGCAGCGCTCGCACGAGCTGGCCGCCGGGAACCCGTGACGCTCACGGTCCACCGCGTCACGCCCGACGACTGGGAGTCGCACCGCGACCTCCGGCTCGAGATGCTCCAGGCCGCCCCGGACGCGTTCTTCACCCAGTACGCCGACGTCGTCGACTTCGACGAGGACACCTGGCGCGGGCGGATCGCCACCCAGTGCCACTTCCAGGCCCGCCTCGAGGGCGACCCGGTCGGCTCGGTCGGCCTGTGGGACGACCCCGAGACGCCGGACGACGCCGCGACCCTCGTCGCGATGTACGTCGCCCCGCGAGCCCGCGGCGCCGGTGTGGGCGAGCGCCTCGTGCATGCGGTCCTCGACGAGGCCGCCGAGCGCGGACGGAGGCGGGTCGTCCTCGAGGTCACCGTCGGCAACTGGCCCGCGATCCGGCTGTACGAGCGGATGGGTTTCGTCGCCGACGGCACCCGTCACCCGCTGCCCCGCAAGCCCGAGCTCGAGGAGCTGGGCATGGAGAGAGTGCTCGAGACCCCGGTCCCAGAGGCCGGCAGCGACGTGGGAGGCTGACGCCATGACCGACGTGACGGTTCGCTCGCTCGGCGAGGAGGACTGGCAGGAGTTCCGGGCCATCCGCCTTGCTGCGCTTCGGGACTCGCCGGACGCGTTCGCCGCGAGCGTGGACGCGGAAGAGGGCTTCGAGGAGGACTTCTGGCGCCTACGCCTGCGCCGTTCCACCCGGCTCGTCGCGGTGCGGCGGGAGGCTGAGGGCAGCACGGTCGGTCAGTCGGTCGGAGTCGTCAGCCTCGGTGAGGGCAAGGACGAGGAGGGCCGGGTCGCCGAGATCTTCGGGCTCTGGGTGGCCCCGGACGCACGGGGCACCGGCGTCGCGACCAAGCTCGTCGAGGCCAGCGCCGAGCGGGCCCGCCGCGACGGCCGCACGCACGTCTCCTACTGGGTCGGCACCGACAACGGCCGCGCGGTGGCCTTCGCCAGCGGGATCGGCTTCCGCCCCACCGACTTCCGGCGTCCGATGCGGGTCACCCCGGGCGCCGGGGAGGACGACGAGGAGGAGATCGCCATGGTCCTCCCCCTCGGTGAGGACCGCGGCCGACCGGACGTGCTCTGAGCGGTCAAAGGGAACCTCGGTAACGTCACGCCCATGCCGACTCAGGCCGAGGTCGTGTGGGACCCGGGGTTCACGCGGTACGACTTCGGTCCCACGCACCCCATGTCGCCGGTACGGCTGGACCTGACGGCGCGGCTCTGTGACGCGTTCGGGCTCTTCGACCTTCCGGACGTCCACCGCCTCGATCCCGGGATCGCGTCGGACGCCCTCCTGGAGACCGTCCACAGTGCGGCCTACGTCGCCGCCGTGAAGGCCGCCTCCCTCGACCCCGAGACGGCCCACGGCGCATACGGGCTGGGCACCGACGACGACCCGGCCTTCGTCGGTATGCACGAGGCGAGCGCGCGTGTCGTGGCCGGTACCCGGGACCTCTGCGAGGCGGTGTGGACCGGCCAGACCGCGCACGGGGTGAACTTCTGCGGTGGGCTGCACCACGCGATGCGTGGAGCCGCCTCCGGGTTCTGCATCTACAACGACGTGGCCGTCGGGATCCAGTGGCTGCTCGACCACGGCGTCGAGAGGGTCGCCTACGTCGACGTCGACGTCCACCATGGTGACGGCGTCGAACGCGTCTTCTGGGACGACGAGCGGGTGCTCACGGTGTCGATCCACGAGTCGGGCCGGGCGCTGTTCCCGGGCACGGGCTGGCCGGGTGACATCGGCGGGAAGGACGCCCAGGGGTCGGCCACCAACGTGGCCCTGCCGCCCGGGGTCGCCGACGCCGGCTGGCTGCGTGCGTTCCACTCCACGGCCCTGCCGGTCGTCCGAGCCTTCCGCCCCCAGGTGCTGGTCACCCAGCACGGCTGCGACACCCACCTGCAGGACCCGCTGGCGCACCTCGCGCTGACCGTCGACGCGCAGCGGGAGGCCGCCGATGCGCTGCATCGGCTCAGCCACGAGGTATGCGACGGACGCTGGGTCGCGCTGGGCGGCGGCGGCTACGAGATCGTCGACGTGGTCCCGCGCGCATGGACGCACCTCACGGCGATCGCCGCGCACCGGCCGATCCCCGTGACGGCCGCGGTCCCCGAGGACTGGCGGGAGCACGTCCGGGAGCTCACCGGGCGACCGGCGCCGTTCCGGATGGGCGACCGGTCCCCGGACGCGGGACCGTTGTGGTGGCGGTCCTGGGACCTCGGCTACGACCCCGAGGACCCTGTCGACCGCGCCGTCATGGCGACCCGCCAGGCGGTCTTCCCCCTCCACGGGCTCGACGTCTACTTCGACTGACCCCACCGGCCGCTCCCGCATACCCCGCCGGCTGCTTCGGCATACCGGCATCGACGGGGTCAGCCACGTCCCGGCCGCCGCCGACAACTCCGCACGTGGGGACTTGTTAACCGACATTTCGCCCAGAGGGCCGCGACTTCTCCGCACGTGGGGAGTTGTCGACGAGGGGTGGCCGACGAGGGGTGGTCGACGAGGAGGCGACGAGGAGGCGACGAGGTGGTCGACGAGGTGGTCGACGAGGTGGTCGACGAGGTGGTCGTGAGGCGGTCGCGAGGCGGTCACGGCGTGCTTTCGCGGGGGCGACGGACGCGCATACCGGCGTGGCGGCTTGACTTTGAGCGTGGTTGCGTTCGGCAGTGCCTTCCCCAAGCGTCACACCTGCCCCTAGAGTGACGTCTTGCACCCGCGTAGTCGACCGCCGGAGGGGAAGCCGGCGCTGGGCGGGGCAGATCGAGGGTCACCATGTCCACAGAGCGACAGCTCGCCGAGGTGCGGTTCCTGACCGTTGCCGAGGTCGCCTCGATCATGCGCGTGTCGAAGATGACGGTCTACCGCCTCGTCCACGCCGGGGATCTCCCGGCGGTCCGCGTCGGTCGCTCGTTCCGGGTCCCGGAGGACGAGGTGCACAAGTACCTGCGCACCTCTTTCGTCGACACCGCGTGACTCCCTGCGCCACCGGCTCGCGACACGCGTCGGTGCCGGTGGGGCCGTTGGCCGGGCGATGCTCGGCCAACGGGGGTCGATAGCACGCCCGATTTTCCGCGGCGTTTAGGCGGTCCCGCACGCGGACGGTACGATGGCGGACGATCTGTTCGGCGTTAGCTCTGGTTGCCCGCCGACACCACGGTAGGCACGACCAACGCGAGGACGGTCCATGGGTTCTGTCATCAAGAAGCGCCGCAAGCGGATGGCGAAGAAGAAGCACCGCAAGCTGCTGCGCAAGACGCGTCACCAGCGTCGCAACAAGAAGTAGTCGCCGAGCGCTTCGGACGCTCATCGACGGGCCTCCACCCCCAGCCGGGGTGGGGGCCTTCGTCGTCTCGCTAGGATCGACCAGGTCGCCCGAGGTTTGATCGTGCTGCGTGGGAGAAGGGGGTTGCCGTGGCCTCCGTCGTACTCGTCACCGGTGTCTCTCGCTACATGGGTGGTGTCTTCGCGCGGGCGCTCGGCGCCGTCGACTCGGTGGAGCGGATCATCGGCGTCGACGTCGTGCCGCCGCCGCACCCGATCGGTCGCACCGAGTTCGTGCGGGCCGATATCCGCAACCCGATGATCGGCAAGATCATCGGCCAGGCCGGCGTCGACACCGTCGTCCACATGAACGTCATCGCGACACCGCTCTCCGCCGGTGGCCGGGTCTCCCAGAAGGAGATCAACGTCATCGGCACGATGCAGCTGCTCGCCGCGTGCCAGAAGGCCGAGGGGCTCCAGCGGCTGGTGGTGAAGTCGTCGGCCGCTGTCTACGGTTCCTCACCTCGCGACCCCGCGATGTTCACCGAGGAGATGAGTCCGAAGTCGTTGCCCCGCGCGGGTTTCGGCAAAGACTCGGTCGAGGTGGAGGGCTACGTGCGCGGGTTCGCGCGGCGGCGCCCCGACGTGGGGATCACGACGTTGCGGTTGGCCAACATCATCGGGCCGGGCATTCGCACGGCGATGACCGACTACTTCGCGCTCCCGGTGATCCCCGCGCCGCTGGGCTTCGACGCGCGGCTCCAGTTCGTCCACGAGACCGACGCCGCGTCGTGCCTGGTCCTCGCCACGACCGGACCGAAGGCCGTGGGCAACGTCAACGTCGCCGGCGCCGGCGTCATCACGCTGATGCAGGCCGCGGCCATGGTCGGCCGCCCGATCTTCCCGGTCCCGCTGCCCGCGGCCGGCTTCCTCGGCGGCATGGTCAAGCGGGCCGGGCTCGCCGACTTCTCGGACGACCAGATGCAGTACCTCGCCTTCGGCCGCGGCCTCGACACGACGCGTATGCGTGAGGTGCTCCGGTTCGAGCCGCTGTACTCGACCCGCGCCGCCTTCCTCGACTTCGCCCCACACGTGACCGCGGTCCTGCCGGGTGCGGCCAGCGCGGTGAACGCAGTCCAGGGTGCGGCCGGATCAGCGGCCAACGCCCTCGTGCACGCCCTCAGCGGACGGGGCGCCTGATGGCCCCGCCGACCAAGCGCGGGAGCGCCACGACCGCGAAGACCGCCACAGCGGCCAAGGCGGCACCCCCGGCCAAGACCGCCAAGGCGGCCAAGGCGGCCAAGACGGCCAAGACGCCAAGGCGGCGAAGGCGCCCGGCCCCGCGAAGAGCACGTCGGCGGCGGCCGGTTCGGCCCGGCGCACCACGACCCGGGACGCGCTGGCGGCCGGGGCGGCTCGCGCGTCGGGCGAGCGGGCCCGTCGTCGCGGTACGCCGCTCATCGCCGTGGCCACAACGACCGACGCTCCGACTGACTCGCGGAACGAGGCCCCGACCGCCACCACCCCTGGTGCGAGCCTGCCGACCGCGAAAGCCGCGCCGGCCACGACGACGCCGGCCACGACAACGCCCGAGGAGACACCGGCCACAGCAGGCGCTCCCCGCGCGGGTGGGCGCAAGCACCGGCCACAGCCCGCGCCGCGCGCCACGAAGCCCACCGCCCGGGTCCTCGCCCGCGAGGGCGGCCGCCGCAGCGAGCCACCACGTCCGGTGCGCCCGCTCCGACCGGTACCCGATCCGCCGCTCCCCAGCGACGAGCCGCTGCCGACCCCCCGACCCGAGGCGGTCCGGCCCGGCGAGGCGTCGCGGCTGGTGGCTCCCGGTGTCGAGGACCTGGTCCAGGCCGGCGTCGCTGCCCTGCGAGCGGTCGTCGCTGCGTCCGGGGTCGAGCCGCAGGACGTCGAGCGGCAGGTCGCCAGCACCCTGGCCTTCCTGCGCCGCCGGCTGACCGGCGACTTCGAGGTCGACGACTTCGGCTTCGACGAGGACTTCACGACGAGCGCATACCTGCCGTTGCTGCGGCCCCTCTACAAGTCCTGGTTCCGGGTCGAGGTCCGCGGCATCGAGAACATCCCCACCGAGGGTGGCGGCCTTGTCGTCTCCAACCACTCGGGCACCTTCGCCTTCGACTCGTTGATGACGCAGGTCGCCGTCTACGACGAGACGCCCACGCACCGGCACCTGCGGATGCTCGGCGCCGACTTCGTGTTCCAGACGCCGATGGTCTCGCAGGTCGCTCGCAAGTCCGGGTCCACCCTCGCGACCACCGCCGACGCGGAGCTGCTGCTCTCGTCCGGGGAGCTGGTCGGGGTGTGGCCGGAGGGGTTCAAGGGCATCGGCAAGCCGTTCAGCGAGCGCTACAAGCTGCAGCGGTTCGGCCGGGGCGGCTTCGTGGCCAACGCGATCCGGGCCGGAGTCCCCATCATCCCGTGCTCGATCGTCGGGGCCGAGGAGATCTACCCGATGATCGGCAACATGAAGACGCTCGCCCGGCTGCTCGGGGCTCCGTACGCGCCGGTGACGCCGACCTGGCCCCTGCTCGGGCCGCTCGGCATGATCCCGCTCCCGAGCAAGTGGCTCATCGAGTTCGGGGTGCCGGTACAGACCGCCGACCTCGGACCGGGAGCAGCCGACGACCCGATGCTCATCTTCGACCTCACCGACCAGACCCGCGAGACGATCCAGCAGACGCTCTACTCGCTGCTGATGCAACGCCGCTCGGTGTTCTTCTGACCTCCAGAGCGCCACGCGCGTCGGACGGCGTGGCTCGCGACCCGAGGAGCTGGATCGTGTCCTCGGTGCTCACGGTGGGCCTCGCGCTGCTCGCCGGGTGCGCGGGCGGATCCGCCTCGGGCGCAGCGACCGCCACCCCGGGTGGGCCGGGCCGCTTCCAGGGCCAGGTCGACATCGGCGACGGCCGGAAGCTCTACCTCAGCTGCAGCGGGCGTGGCACCCCCACGGTGATCCTCGAGTCCGGGTACCACGACTCCTCGGGGCTGTGGTCGGTCGACGAGCCGGCACCGCCGGCAGTGGGCCCCTCGGTGCAGGACCGCCTCGCCGAGCACGTCCGGGTCTGCAGCTACGACCGCCCCGGAACGCTGGTGTACGGCACACCGCTGGCGCTGACCACCCGCAGCACCCCGGTGCCGCAGCCGCGGACCGCAGGCGCGGCCGTGCGCGACCTTCACGCCCTCGTGGGGGCGGCGAAGCTGACCACGCCGGTCGTCATCGTGGCCCACTCGTTCGGGGGCCTGCTCACCCAGCTCTACGCGCAGACCTACCCCAAGGAGATCGCCGGCGTCGTCTTCGTCGACGCCTTCCCGGCGACGTTGCCACAGGCCATGGGCGACCAGTGGCCCGCATACCAACAGCTGTTGGCGAGCCCTGGTACCGCCCTGGACGCCGATCCCGCCTTCGAGCGGTTCGACGTCGACGCGAGCGTGGCGGAGATCAAGGCCGCCCCTGCCTTCCCCCCGATCCCGATCGCCGTCCTGTCCAAGACCGAGCCGTTCCCGGTGCCGCCGACCAACCCGATCGCGCCGGTCCTCCTCACCGCGTGGCCCGCTCGGCAGCAGGATCTCGTCGACCTTCGACCCGGGACGCCGCACCTCCTCGCCACCGGCAGCGACCACTACGTCCAGGTCTCGAACCCCGACCTCGTCGCCGACACCGCGCTGCTGGTGATCGGCCGGATCGCGCCCTGACGCACACTGGTCCTCGTGACCACGACGCGGATCACTCTCATCGGACGGCCCGGCTGTCACCTCTGCGACGACGCGCGGGCGGTCGTCGAGCAGGTCGCCACTGAGCTGGACGTCGGCTGGGACGAACGGTCCATCGACGACGACCCGGAGCTGCGCGAGCAGTGGGCCGACCACATCCCCGTGACCCTGGTGGACGGCCGACCGCACGACTTCTTCCGCGTCTCGCCCGACCGGCTCCGGGCCGCGCTCAACCGGACGCCGCGCCCCGCCGACCCCGCCTCCGGGTGACGCACATCACACCCCTCGTGTAGGGCCGTCCACGGGCTGGCCCGAGGGCCGTCGCGACTTTGTGCCGACGTTCACAACCGCATACGCTGACAACACCACGCGCTCCCTGCCACCGGGCGACACTCTCCGGCCGACCTCGCTGGTCGGCCCCGCGTTCGCCTGGGGCCACAGCTGAAAGGAGCCGGTGAGCAACCATGTCCGCCGACGCCGCGACCCGCCGGGAGATCCCCGACGCAACGGTTGCCCGGCTGCCGGAGTACCTGCGCGCGCTGACCGACTTCGCCGAGCGGGGCACGAAGAGCGTCTCATCCGAGGAGCTCGCCACGGCCGCCGGGGTGCGCTCCACCCAGCTGCGCAAGGACCTGAGCCACCTGGGCTCCTACGGCGTGCGCGGTGTCGGGTACGAGGTCGACCACCTGGCCGTGGAGATCTCCCGCGCCCTCGGCCTCAGCCAGGACTGGCCGGTCGCCATCGTCGGGATGGGCAACCTCGGCCGTGCGCTCGCCGCCTACTCCGGCTTCGCGTCGGGTGGGTTCCACGTGGCCGCGCTGTTCGACGACGACCCGACCGTCGGTGGGGGCAGCGTCGGTGACGTCCTCATCAGCCCGATGAGCGACCTGCGCCGGCTGATCCGCAGCCGCAAGATCGCCATCGGCGTCATCACCACCCCGGCGCCGTCCGCGCAGCAGGTCTGCGACGCGATGGCCGCCGCCGGGGTCCGCTCGATCCTCAACTTCGCGCCGGCCGTGCTGACCGCCCCGCCCGGCGTCAACGTGCGCCGCGTCGACCTCAGCACCGAGCTCCACGTGCTGGCCTTCCGTGAGATGCAGGTCGAACCCCTCGACCAGCCCGTGGGGGTCGCCCGGTGAGTCTGCTCGTCATCGGCCTGTCCCACCGCACCGCGCCGATCGCCTTGCTCGAGGCTGTCGCGGGCGCGCCCACGGGCGCTCTCGCGCACCGGGTCTCGGCCTCCGACGCGGTCGGGGAGTCGGTCATCCTCAGCACCTGCAACCGCCTCGAGGTGTATGCGGAGGCGCTCACCTTCCACGGGGCGGTCGCCGCGATCGGAGAGTCGCTCGCGGACGTCAGCGGCGTGGACCGGGCCGAGCTGACCGCCCACCTCTACGTGCACTTCGAGGACCGCGCCGTCGCCCACGCCTTCTCGGTGGCCGCCGGGCTCGACTCGATGGCGGTCGGCGAGGCGCAGGTCCTCGGCCAGCTCCGCGACGCGCTCCGGGCCGGCCAACGCGCGGGCACCGTCGGAGAGTCGCTGAACTCCCTTCTGCAGCAAGCACTTCGGGTCGGCAAGCGGGCTCACCACGAGACGGCGATCGACACGGTCAGCCGCTCTCTGGTGGAGGCCGGACTCGACGAGGCGGAGCGGTTGCTCGGCGACCTCGACCGCCGCACGGTCCTCGTCGTCGGCGCCGGCGGCATGTCGAGCCTGGCCGCCGTCACCGCCGCCCGGCGTGGTGTCGGCGGCCTCCTCGTCGCGAACCGGACCCTGGCCCGCGGCGAGCGGCTGGCCGAGGGCACCGGCGGGCGCGCCGTCGAGATGGACCGGCTGGTCGACGCGATCGCCGAGGCGGACGTCGTCGTCTCCTCCACCGGATCGGCCCAGTACCTCATCGGCGCCGATCTCGTCGCCGTCGCGGCGGCGCAGCAGCGGCACGACCGGGTCTTCGTCGACCTGGCCCTGCCCCACGACGTCGACCCGTCGGTCGCCGACCTGCCCGGGACGACCCTGGTCGGGCTCGCCGACCTCGGCGCGATCCTCACCGAGCGGGCGGACGTCGAGACGCTGCCCGAGGTCGAGGCCGTGCGTGACCTCGTCACCGGCGAGGTGGCCGGCTACCTCGCGGCGCGGATGGTGAAGTCTGTCGCCCCGACCGTGGCCGCCCTCCGGTCGCGTGCTGCCGCGGTCGTCGCCGGCGAGATGGAACGGCTCGACCACCGCCTGCCCGACCTCGACGAGGCGACGCGCCAGGAGGTCCAGCACGCGGTGCACCGGGTCGTCGAGAAGCTGCTCCACACGCCGACCGTCCGGATCAAGGAGCTGAGCGGCGACGGCCACGGCGAGGACTACGCGGCCGCGTTGCGCGAGCTGTTCGACCTCGACCCCCACACGGTCGCGGCGGTGTCGACGCCGCCGACAGCGGTGCACCACGAGCTGGGTGGTGCGTCATGACGACCCTGCGCCTCGGTACGCGCCGCAGCACCCTCGCCCTCGCCCAGGCCACCGAGGTGGCCGACCGGCTGGGGGCGCTCGGCCACGACGTCGACCTGGTCCCGCTCACGACCCTCGGCGACCAGTCGTCGCACGCGCTGACGACGATCGGCGGGACCGGCGTCTTCGCCGCCGCCATCCGCCGGGCGCTGCTCGACGGCGAGATCGACCTCGCGGTCCACTCCCTCAAGGACCTGCCGACCGCTCCCGAACCCGGTCTCGTCGTGGCCGCCACGCCGACCCGGGAGGACCCGCGCGACGTGCTGGTCGCCCGCGACGGACTCACCCTCGGCGAGCTGCCGGCCGGGTCGGTCGTGGGTACGGGTTCGCCGCGGCGGGCCGCTCAGCTCGGCGCCCTCGGGCTCGGCCTCGACGTGGTTCCGGTCCGTGGCAACGTCGACACCCGCCTGGACCTCGTCCGGACCGGCGCCGTCGACGCGGTGGTCCTGGCCCGCGCCGGGCTCGCCCGCATCGGCCGGCTGGCGGAGGCCACCGAGACCATCGACCCGCTCCAGATGCTGCCGGCCCCCGGGCAGGGCGCCCTGGCGGTCGAGTGCCGTGAGGACCGCGCCGACGTCCGCGCAGCGGTCGCCGCGCTGGACGACGAGGACACGCGGGTATGCGTGACCGCCGAACGCGCGCTGCTGGCCGCCCTCGAGGCCGGGTGCACCGCGCCGGTCGGCGCGCTCGCCGAGGTCGTCGAGGGCGAGGACGGGCCCGAGCTGTCGCTCCGGGCGTTCGTCGGAGCACCGGACGGCTCGGCCGAGCTGCGCCGCTCCCTCGTCGCGCCGGTGGTCGACCCGGTCGGGGCCGGCCGTCGGCTCGCCGCCCTGCTGCTCGAGGACGGCGCCGCCGACCTCGCCCCGACCGAGAACCCAGGACCCGGCGGGGGCCGCTCGCCCGGCCCGGCCGGGCCGGCGGAGCTGCCCGATGGCATACCTCGACCGCTTTCGACGTTGACCACTAACCACCAACACCACACGGAGCAGGTCTCGTGACCCCCACTGCCACCACTCGCGCCGGCAAGCCAGTCGGCCGCGTCGCCTTCGTCGGGGCCGGCCCCGGCGATCCCGGACTCGTCACGCTACGAGCCCGCGACCGGCTCGCGGCCGCCGACACCATCCTCATCGACCAGCTGAACCGCGACGAGCTGATCGCCCGGTTCGCCGGCCCCGACGTCACGCTCGTCGACGCCGGCCACGGCGAGCACGGCGAGGAGCTGACCCGCGCCTCGCGCGCCAAGCTGCTCGTCCGCACCGCCAAGGCGCTCGGCGGCGACGGACTCGTCGTCCGGCTCCTCGACGGCGACCCCAGCCTGTTCAGCGGGTTCGCCGAGGAGGCGCTGGCCCTGCACAAGGCCGGCATCCCGTTCGAGGTCGTCCCCGGCGTCAGCGCCGCCTCCGCCGTGCCGATGTACGCCGGCGTCCCGCTCACGACACAGCAGGCCACGGCCGTGCACGTCGTCGACGCGGGCGACCGCCGGGTCGACTGGGCGCCGGCCGTCCCTGACCACGTGACCGTGGTGGTCCTCGGTGCGCCCGAGACCCTCGCCCCGGCCCTCGGCGGCCTCCTGGCGGCCGGTCGGTCGGCGGAGACGCCGGTGCTCCTCACCGAGCGTGGGACGACGACCCAGCAGGTCAGCCGGGTGACGACCCTCGGGGAGTCGGCGGCCCTGCTGGCCGGGTCCACCCTGATCTTCCCGACGCTCGCGGTGGTCGGCCAGAGCGTGGCGCTGCGCTCGGAGCTGTCCTGGTACGAGACCAAGCCGCTGTTCGGCTGGACGGTGCTGCTGCCCCGGACCAAGGACCAGGCCGGCGCGACGAGCGAGCGGTTGGCGTTCTACGGCGCCCACGCCGACATCGTGCCGACCATCTCGGTCGAGCCGCCGCGCACGCCGCAGCAGATGGACCGCGCCATCAAGGGCCTCGTCACCGGCCGCTACGAGTGGATCGGGTTCACCTCGGTCAACGCGGTCAAGGCCGTGCGCGAGAAGTTCGAGGAGTCGGGCCTGGACGCCCGCGCGTTCTCGGGCCTCAAGATCGCGGCCGTCGGCGGCGTGACCGCCAACGCGCTGCGCGAGTGGGGCCTGGTGCCCGACCTCGTCCCGTCGGGCGAGCAGTCGGCCGCGGGTCTGCTCGCCGACTGGCCGGAGTACGACGACGTCCTCGACCCGATCAACCGGGTCTTCCTGCCGCGCGCCGACATCGCCACCGACACGCTGGTGGCCGGCCTGCAGGACATGGGCTGGGAGGTCGACGACGTCACCGCCTACCGCACCGTCCGGGCCGCTCCGCCGGCCGCCGAGGTGCGAGACGCGATCAAGTCGGGTGCCTACGACGCGGTCGTCTTCACGTCGAGCTCGACGGTCCGCAACCTCGTCGGGATCGCGGGCAAGCCGCACCCGTCGACGGTCGTTGCGGTCATCGGTCCGGCGACGGCGAAGGCGGCCGAGGAGGCCGGACTGCACGTCGACGTCATGGCTCCCGAGGCGTCCTCCGACGCACTCGTCGACGCCCTGGCGGCACACGGACTCGGCCTGGCGGTCGCCGCCCAGGAGGCCGGCGAGCCGGTGCGCCGACCCAGCGCGACGAAGGCCACCGCCCGCCGCCGAGCCCGCTGACGCATACCGAGGCCACGCGATGGGCGTCGAGCTCCCGGTGACCCGCCCCCGGCGGCTGCGGCAGAACGCCGCCGTCCGGGCGATGGTGGCCGAGACGCGGCTGCACCCCCGCGACTTCGTGCTGCCGGTCTTCGTCAAGGAGGGCGCCACGGCGCCGGCCCCGATCTCGAGCATGCCCGGGGTGGTCCAGCACACCCTGGACTCGCTCGTCGACGAGGCTCGGGCGTGTGTGGCGGCCGGGGTCGGCGGGTTCATGATCTTCGGCGTGCCGACGACCAAGGACGCGGTCGGGTCCGGGGGTGACGACCCCGACGGCATCCTCAACGTCGCCGTCGCCCGGGTCCGCGAGGCGGTCGGCGACGACCTCGTCGTCATGGCCGACCTCTGCCTCGACGAGTTCACCGACCACGGGCACTGCGGGGTCCTCGACGAGCAGGGCCGCGTCGACAACGACGCCACCCTCGAGCGGTATGCGGCGATGGCCGTGGCGCAGGCCCGCGCCGGCGCCCACGCGGTCGGGCCGAGCGGGATGATGGACGGCCAGGTCCGCGTCGTCCGGTCCGCCCTCGACGAGGCCGGGTTCATCGACACGATCGTGTTCGCGTACTCGGCGAAGTACGCGAGCGGCTTCTACGGGCCGTTCCGCGAGGCGGTCGAGTCCTCCCTGGTCGGGGACCGAGCGACCTACCAGCAGGACCCGGCGAACGTCGTCGACGCGCTGCGCGAGATCCAGCTCGACCTCGACGAGGGCGCCGACATCGTCATGGTCAAGCCCGCCCTGCCGAACCTCGACGTCGTGCGAGCGGCCACCGAGATCGCGACCGTGCCCGTGGCGGCCTACCAGATCAGCGGCGAGTACTCGATGATCGAGGCGGCCGCCGAGCGTGGCTGGATCGACCGGCGCCGCTGTGCCCTGGAGACGTTGACCTCGATCAAGCGGGCCGGCGCCCAGATCACCCTCACGTACTACGCCCGGGAGGCCGCGGCCTGGCTCGGCGCATGATGATGGACTCCCGGCGCCGTCGCGCGTCGATCCCCACCGCCACGAGCATGACCGCCCCGACGATGAGGCCGCTGGCGATCGCCGTGGCCGCCAGGGCGTCCGACCCGGCGACGCCGGTGAGGGCGACCATCAGGCCGACGACGCCGCAGCTCAGGGTGAACCACCCGAGCCAGAGGAACACCTCCTGCCGGAACACCATCCGGAACACCAGCCAGTGCACCCCGAGCACGGTCGCGACCCAGGGCAGCGAGGCGCTGGGGATGTCGAGGACGCGGATGGCCAGCTGGGTACCCCCGATGATGAGGATCACCTCGAGCGCCACGACGATCCAGAACGCCTGCATCTGACGGGCGTCCGGCCGGACGGCGTCGGGGTCCTCGGGGACCCGCATGATCGCGCGCAGGTCCCACAGGAACCAGGCGACGCCGATCCCGATGGCGACGTTGGCCCAGGGCTCGCCCAGCGGCCACGCGTTGAGCACGACGAAGAGCACGCCCCCCACCGCACCGATGAGGGCGCCCACCCGCGCACCGTTCCACTGCACCGAAGGTCGAGCCACGGTCCCATTCTCCGGTATGCGTCGCCCGTCGCCGCCGCCGGGCACAATCGGGTCATGGACCTGCCTACCGATCCCGACGAGGCGACCCACCGGCTGGCCGAGGCGCGGACGGGCGAGCCGACCGCCTGGTTCGACGACCTGTACCGGGCCGCCGGCGCCGGCGAGGCGGTCGTCCCGTGGGATCGGGCGGAGCCCAACGCCCTGCTCGTCGAGTGGGTGGAGCGTGAAGGACCGCCGACCTCGGCGCGGACCATCGTCGTCGGCGCGGGGTACGGGCGGGACGCGTGGGGGTCCCCCCGCTTGCGGGGGAGTACCTCTCCTCGCTCGGCTACCCCACGACCGCGTTCGACATCTCACCGTCCGCGGTCGAACAGACCCGGGCCCGCCACCCCGACAGCACCGTCCACTACGACGTGGCCGACCTCCTGGCGCTGCCTCGCGGGTGGATCAGCGGCTTCGACCTCGTCGTCGAGAGCATGAACGTCCAGGCCCTCCCCGAACCACCCCGCGCCGACGCGATCCGCGCCGTGAGCGGCCTGGTCGCCCCGGGCGGGACCTTGGTGGTCATCGCCTTCGGGTCCGACGGCACGGAGAGCGAGCGGGACGCCTACCCGGGGCCGCCGTGGCCGTTGGTGCGCTCGGAGATCGACGCCTTCGCCGGTGACGGGATCGACCTGGTCGCCGTCGAGCGGGTCTACCCCGACGACGACCTGCGCTGGCGCGCGACCTTCCGGCGGCGCTGACACCCTGCGGGTCGGCGATCCACCTCGCTCTGGATCGGGTCGCTCGAGATCGTGGTCGCTTGTCGACCCCAGGGGGTCAGCTATCGACCACAGTCCCGGTCAGCCGCTCAGCCGGGTCCAGCGGGCATACAGGAGAGCGCTCTCACGGAATGTCCGGGACGGCTGAACCGTTGGACACTAGATTGAGGGGTAGAGGAGGGATCCACGGTGAGTGCGCAGCTGGAGGAGCCTCGCTGGCTGAGTGACGGCGAGCAGCAGTCGTGGCGTGCCTACCTGCGCGGAAGCCGGTTCCTCGAGGAGGCGCTGGACCGCGACCTCCAGGCCCACGGCCTGCAGCTGACCGAGTACGAGATCCTCTCCATGCTCAGCGAGAGCGACGGCGGCCGCCTGCGGATGTCCGAGCTGGCCGACCTCGTCGTCCAGTCCCGCAGCCGGCTCACCCACACGGCCGCCCGGCTGGAGAAGCGGGGCTGGGTGGAGCGGCAGTCCTGCCTGTCCGACCGTCGCGGAGTCGAGCTCGTGCTCACCGCCGAGGGCTGGGAACGGCTCAACACCATGGCCAGGACGCACGTGGAGAGCGTGCGGAAGCACCTGCTCGACGTCATGGGCCCGGACGAGTTCGCGGCTCTGGGAGCGGCGATGGGCAAGGTGCGCGACGCGGCCCTCGGCATCCACGAGGCGGTCGTGGCCGAGGCGTGTGCCGAGGCTGAGCTCGAAGAAGCCCTCGACACTCCACCCGACTGGAGCCGCGGCGAAGCCGTGGAGCTGGCCGGAGCTCGCGGCGAGGCCTGACCCGCTCGACGCCTGACGCGACGCCTGACGGGGCTTGCCGCGAGGCTTGCGACAATGCCCGGGTGACGTCCACGCATACCGACCTGCCGTCGTACCCCCTGGAGGCGCCGGCCTCGGCCGCCCTTCTCGACCGGGCGCTGGCGGTCATCCCCGGCGGGGTGAACTCGCCGGTGCGCGCCTTCCGGGCCGTCGGCGGCACGCCGCGGTTCATGGCCGGCGCTGCGGGACCGTGGCTCACGGACGTCGACGGCCGTCGCTACGTCGACCTGATCGGCTCGTGGGGGCCGATGATCCTCGGCCACGCCCACCCGTCCGTCGTCGAGGCGGTCCGGGAGACGGCGACCCGCGGCTTCTCGTTCGGCACACCCTCCGAGAACGAGGTCGCCCTGGCCGAGGAGATCGTCGCGCGCACCCCGGCGGAGCAGGTGCGCCTGGTCAACAGCGGTACCGAGGCCACGATGACGGCGATCCGGCTGGCCCGCGGCTACACCGGGCGGAGCGTCGTCGTGAAGTTCGCCGGCTGCTACCACGGCCACGTCGACTCGCTGCTCGCGGCGGCGGGCTCGGGCGTCGCGACGTTCGGGCTGCCGGACAGCGCGGGGGTGCCGGCGTCCTCGGCGGCCGAGACGATCGTGCTGCCCTACAACGACCTCGCCGCCGTCGAGGCCGCGTTCGCCGCCCGCGGCCACGAGATCGCCTGCGTCATCACCGAGGCCGCCGCCGGCAACATGGGCGTCGTCCCGCCGGTCGAAGGGTTCACCGAGGGACTCCTCCGGATCGCCCACGAGCACGGCGCGCTCGTCGTCAGCGACGAGGTGATGACGGGGTTCCGGTGCTCCCCGTCCGGGTGGTACGGCCTCGAGGGCCCGTATGCGTCGGGGCCACCGGACCTGTTCACCTTCGGCAAGGTCATGGGTGGCGGGTTTCCCGCGGCGGCTTTCGGCGGTCGCGCTGACGTGATGGCCCTGCTCGCCCCGACCGGCCCCGTCTACCAGGCGGGCACGCTGTCGGGGAACCCGGTCGCCACGGCGGCCGGCCTCGCGACGCTGCGCGGGTGCACACCGGAGGTCTACGAACGCCTCGACGTCGTGAGCCGGGCGATCGCCGAGGGCGTCTCGGAGGGGCTGGGTCGCGAGGGGGTCCCGCATACCGTGCAGTGGGCGGGGTCGATGTTCAGCGTCTTCTTCCGCGAGGGGCCGGTGCGGAACTACGACGACGCCCGGGCGCAGTCGACCGAGGCGTTCGCCGCGTTCTTCCACGCGATGCTCAGCCACGGCGTCCACCTGCCGCCCAGCTCGTTCGAGGCGTGGTTCGTCAGCGCCGCGCACGACGACGAGGCGGTCGATCACGTCCTGGCGTCGGTGCCGGACGCGTGCCGGGCCGCGGCCCGCGGGTTTGCGACAATCGACGCATGAACCTCCCGGTCACCGTCGTGCACCTGATGAGGCACGGCGAGGTGCACAACCCGGAGGGGATCCTCTACGGCCGCCTGCCGGGGTACCGGCTGTCCGAGCTGGGCCGGGAGATGGCCGAGACGGTGGCCCGGTTCCTCGCGGTGCATGACGTGGTCCGGGTGGTGTCCTCTCCGTTGGAGCGGGCCCAGGAGACCGCGGTGCCCATCGCGGCCACGTTCGACCTGCCGGTGGAGACCGACGACCGGCTCATCGAGGCCGGCAACTACTTCGAGGGCAAGACGTTCGGGGTCGGCGACGGCGCCCTGTCGAAGCCTTCGGTCTGGCCGCGCCTGCTGAACCCGTTCACGCCGAGCTGGGGCGAGCCCTATGAGGAGATCGCCGCTCGGATGCTCGGGGCGATCGCGGACGCGCGCGTCGCCGCATACGGGCACGACGTCGTCCTGGTCTCCCACCAGCTGCCGGTCTGGACCGTCCGCAACAAGGTCGAGGGCAAGCGGTTGTGGCACGACCCGCGCAAGCGCGAGTGCTCACTCGCCTCGCTGACCTCGTTCACCTACACCGGGGACGACCTCACCTCGATCACCTACACCGAGCCCGCCGCGGAGCTGCTCGCGCGCGCGGCCAAGAAGGCGGGCGCGTGACCGGAGGTTCCCCCCGGAGACGTGGGGCGTTCGTGGCCGCGTGCGCGCTCGGCCTGTCCCTGCTGACGGCCGCGTGCAACGACGACGCGAACAGCGTTGCGTCGCAGGCGATGGCCGGCGACGGCAAGGGCTACGTCGCGGGTGACGGGACGGTCGAGCAGCTGGCCGTGGCCGACCGCGGCGCGGCCGTGTCGCTCGGCGGCACGACGGTCGACGGGAAATCGTGGTCCACGGCCGCCGACGCGCCCGGCAAGGTCGTCGTCGTCAACGTCTGGGGCTCGTGGTGTGCGCCGTGCGTCGACGAGACCCCGCACCTGCAGCAGGTGTGGCAGTCCTACTCCACCGCCGGAAAGCCGGTGGCCTTCGTCGGGATCGACATCAAGGAAAGTGCGGCGACGGCGGCCGCGTTCCTCAAGGCCAACAGCGTGACCTACCCGTCCCTCAGCGACAGCGGGAGCGGCGGTCAGCCGATGCTCGCGTTGCAGGGCAAGGCCGCCGCGACGCCCAGCACGTTGGTCCTGGACCGGCAGGGCCGGATCGCCGCTCGCGTCCTCGGCGCGACCACCGTCAGCACCCTCACGGGGCTCGTCGACGACGTGCTGGCCGAGCAGGGCTGAAGCCGTGAGCCGGTCGTGAGCCAGAGCGCATACCTGCCCGCGTACCTGCCCGCGGCCGATGCCGCGGTGGCGACGGCGGCGCTGCCGATCGCGGTCGTCGTCGCGCTGGCCGCCGGCCTGGTGTCGTTCGCGTCTCCGTGCGTGCTGCCGCTGGTACCCGGCTTCCTCGGCTACGTCACCGGCCTCTCCGACGTGGCGCTGGAGCAGCGGCGCCGCTCGAACCTCGTCCTCGGCGCCCTGCTCTTCGTCCTCGGCTTCACCGTCGTGTTCATCGTGCTGGTGGCGGTGGCGTCCGCCGTGTCCTTCGCGCTGCGCGAGCACCTCGACCTGCTCACCCGGATCGGCGGCGCCGTGGTGATCGTCCTGGCGCTCGTCTTCCTCGGCGTGGGTTCCGGGATCGGGTTGCAGCGCACCACGGTCCCCCGCTGGAAGCCGGCCGCCGGGCTCGCGGGCGCCCCCCTGCTCGGCGCGGCCTTCGCGCTCGGGTGGGCGCCGTGCACCGGACCCACGCTCGCCGCCATCCTCGCGCTGACCGCGCCGCTCAGCGCCGACAGCGGGGCCGTCGGGCGGGGTGTGATCCTGGCGGTGGCCTACTCGCTCGGCCTCGGCGTCCCGTTCGTCCTCATCGCCGCGGGGTACTCGAGGGCCGGTCGTACCGGCACCTGGCTTCGCCGCCATCGGCGCGGGATCCACGTGTTCGGCGGCGTGCTGCTCCTCGCCGTCGGCGTCCTGATGGTCTCCGGCGTCTGGACCGACTGGGTCGCGTGGGTCCAGACCCATCTCGTCGGCGGCTTCACGACGGTGCTGTGATGGCCACCCAGACGCCGCCGCGCACCCCCGTCACCCAGCCCCGCCTCGGGCCGGTCGGCTGGGCCCGCTGGGCCTGGCGGTCCCTGACGTCGATGCGGACCGCGCTGTTCCTGCTTGCTGCTGCTGTCGATCGCCGCGGTGCCGGGGTCGATCTTCCCGCAGCGCTCCATCGATGCCGCCAAGGTCGCCGACTTCATCGCGAGCAACCCCACCACCGGACCGTGGCTCGACCGGCTCGGGTTCTTCGAGGTCTACTCCTCGGTCTGGTTCTCGGCGATCTACCTGCTGCTCGTCATCTCGCTCGTCGGGTGCATCGTCCCCCGGAGCCGGATGCACTGGCATACCCTCCGCGCGAAGCCACCACGCGCTCCCCGCAACCTCTCGCGGCTCGACCAGCACGTCGAGCTCTCGTATGCCGGTGATGTGGACTCCGCGCGGTCGGCTGCCGCGGAAGCGTTGCGGGGCAGGCGATTTCGGGTGGTCTCCCACGACGACGAGTCGGTGAGCGCCGAGAGCGGGTACCTGCGTGAGACCGGCAACCTGGTCTTCCACACCGGCCTCTGCGTCGTCATCATCGGCGTCGCAGTGGGGCATCTCTTCGGGTGGCGCGGCGACGTCATTCTCACCGAGGGGGACACGTTCTCGTCGACGCTGTCGTCGTACGACTCGTTCCTGCCCGGAGCGATGACCGACCCGGAGAAGCTTCCGCCGTTCACCATCGGGCTGAGGTCGATGAACGCCACCTTCGAGGACCAGGTGGGCGGTGCCCAGTTCGGCGCGCCCCGGAGCTTCACGGCGGACGTCACGACGACCGAGCAGCCGGGTGGCCCGTCGACGCAGTCCGAGATCAGCCCGAACCACCCGGTCACCCTCGACGGTGCCGACGTCTTCCTCCTCGGAAACGGGTACGCGCCGGTGGTGACGGTCCGCGACGCGTCCGGGGCGGTGCTCTACCAGCAGGCGACGCCGTTCCTGGCCCAGGACAACGTCTACACGTCCGTGGGGGCGATCAAGGTCGGGGCCGCGCGGCCGACGGCGCTGGCGTTCAGCGGCTTCTTCCTCCCGACCGCCGAGCCGACGTATGCGAACGGCCCCACCTCGATCTTCCCGGACGACCGCAACCCGGAGCTGGCCCTGTCGGTCTGGGAGGGCGACCTGTTCCCCGCCAACCGGCCGCAGTCGGTCTACACCCTCGACACGACCAACCTCACCCAGCTGACCAAGGCCGACGGGACGCCGCTGCTGATCCGCCTCCAGCCCGGCCAGACGTTCCAGCTGCCCGACGGCCGGGGGTCGATCACCTTCGACAAGGTGGACCGGTTCGCCGGCCTCTCGGCCCGGGTCGACCCGGGCAAGGAGCTCACCCTGGTCGCCGCGATCGCCACGATCCTCGGCCTGATGGCCTCCCTGCTGGTCCGGCGGCGGCGCATCTTCGTTCGGGTCCGCCCGACCGACGACCCCTCGCGTACCCTCGTCACCATCGGTGGTCTGGCGCGGACTTCGGACCCCGGGCTCGGTGCGGTGCTGGCCGGGCTGCGCACCGAGCTCAGCAAAGGACGTTAGGTATGCCCTCGGCCGAACTAGTCGGGTACTCCAACCTCGCGCTGTACTCGGCGATGGCCGTCTTCACGGTCTCGATGCTGGTCTTCGCGGCCTACCTCGCGGCGCTCGGTCCGGTCGCCGCTGAGCGCGGGTCGAAGCGGCGCTCGCGGGAGCTGGTCGCGGCGGGGAACGCCACGGTGGGTAGCGCCTCGGCGGGGAGCGCCTCGGCGCGGACGCCCACGGATGCTCCGCCGCCGGCCGATGCGGCGCCGGCCGAAGCGGTGCCGGCGTCCGATCCGCCGGTGGAAGAACCCTCGGCTCGGGCGCGCAAGACCGGCAACATCGCGCTGTACCTGGCCTGGCTCGGCACCCTGCTGCTCGTCGCCTCGGTCGTGATGCGCGGGCTCGCGGTCATGCGTCCGCCGTGGGGCAACATGTTCGAGTTCGCGACGGCGGGGGCCGCGGCTGCGTCGCTCGCCTACTGCCTGCTCGCCCGGCGCCGGCACTGGGAGTGGCTCGGCCTGTTCGTGATCGGCCCGATCCTGCTGACCCTGGGCCTGGCCATGTTCGCGTTCTACACCGAGGCCGCCGAGCTGATGCCGGCGCTCAAGAGCGTGTGGCTGGTCATCCACGTCGTGGTCGCCATCCTCGCGGTGGCGGTGTTCACCATCGGGTTCTCGATGGGGATCGTCTACCTCGTCAAGCGCCGCCGCGAGGAGCATCCGCCGGCCCGACGCAACTTCGTCGAGACCTTGCCGCCTGCGGCGTCGCTGGAGCGAGCCGCATACGGGCTGAACATGGTCGGGTTCATCCTCTGGACGTTCACCTTGGTGGCCGGCGCGATCTGGGCGCAGAAGGCGTGGAGCGCGTACTGGACGTGGGACCCCAAGGAGGTCTGGACGTTCGTCATCTGGGTGGTCTACGCGGCGTACATGCACGCGCGGGCGACGGCCGGGTGGGAGCCGCGCAAGGCGACGTGGATCGCGCTCGCGGGGTACGTGTGCGTGCTGCTCAACTTCACCGTGGTCAACCTGCTGTTCACCGGGCTGCACAGCTACTCGGGGCTCAAGTAGTGCTGAGGTACACCGTCCTGCGGCTGCTGATCTTCTTCGGCTGCCTGGTGTTCTTCTGGCTCGTGGGGCTGCGAAACGACCAGATCCTCCTGCTGCTGGTGTCGGCGGCCGCGTCGGTGCTGCTGTCGTTCTTCCTGCTTCGCTCGCAGCGGGACCGGTTCTCCGAGCAGATCCAGGACCGGATGGAGAAGCGTCAGGAGGCCAAGCGACGGGCGCAGGGGGCCGTTGACCCGGACTCCGACGAGGCCGCCGAAGACGCCGAGCTGGACCAACGCCCCGACCGCTGACGCCAAGGGCTCTTCCCCGTCTGGACTCAGATGTTTGTCGGTTTATCGAGCCTGCGGCCGTCAAACCGACAAACATCTGAGTCCAGACGCGTCGGTGCGGCGGAACGTCCCGCTGAACCGACGGGGTGATCCGGCGGCTCGGCGCAGCTGGATGACGCGACGGCTCTGCGTCGGGTGACGGCGAAGGTCGTCATAGGTCAGACGGACTCGTTCGAGCCCCAGGTTGCCCATGGCGTCGTAGCGGCTCTTCTCGACGCGCCATCGAGCCCAGGGATCGACGTCACCGTCGCGGTCGATGAGGTACTTGCCCGCGCCGTCGAGCTCCAGAACGGTGGCGTCGTCGATCCAGGCACCGTCGACCCGACCCAGCGCGTCCCCGTTCTGGGTCTCTACCCAGATCTGCGGTTCCGGAAGGGTCAGCCCCCATTCGTCGAAGGTGACGAACGCGTAGGACTCGAGCCACGACTCTCGGCGACCGTCCACGATCCGAAGTGACCGGAGTGCACCTCGGTCGACCGCGCCAGTGCCGTTGTCGGTCGAGCTGCTCCTCGAGCTCCTCGGGTCGTCAACAGGCCTCGGTGCAGGGCAGCATCGGCAAGGGCGACCGACGTCTCAGGACCCCAGATCCGGAGGCAGTCCGCGACGGTGCGGGCCACGGACGTCACGGTGACCCCGTCCACGTGGGTCACGTCGGTCGGAGACGAGTCCGCGTGGTGTACGCGGACCCCAGGCGCGAACCGGCTTCGCTGGTATGCGTCGACGGCGGTCACATGAACGTGGCTGGACCCACCGGGCGGAAGGGGCAGCCCGTGGAGCGCGGCGGCACTGAGGTGGCTCGCGACGAACCCGGACTGGTGATGGCTCAGCGCGGCCCGGACGCACACGACGTGGCGGGCCGCGATCTCGTCAGGCGGTACCGGCCCGACTCGTGCCGCCGCATACATGCCCGGTCGGAGCCGGACCACGTCACCCCGGCGGACGAGGCCGGCCAGGCGAACGTCGCCGATCCCGAGTGCGTTGGCCTGGGAACGGCTGAACACCGTCGGCAGTTCTGGCGCGCGCATTGCTCCACCGTGGGAGCGTCACCCGGGCATCACCAGCGCGAGGTCGGCGGCTGTGGACAGCGTGACGAGGCGATCACCCCTTGTGGAATCCCGCACCGAACTCAGATGTTTGTCGGTTTCTGATGGTGGAGACCACGAAACCGACAAGCATCTGAGTTCAGACGGTCAGAGGTGGTGGTGGAGGGCCAGGCCGATGGCCAGCAGCACGGACCACAACAGCTGGAACTGGCCGGTCCGGGCCAGGACGGGGATCAGGTCGCGGCCCTCTGCCCCGGACCGGAGCGCCGTCAGGGCGGGCCAGAGGAACGCGTACGCCGGCAGGGCGAGCAGCGCGAACCAGGACCCGAGCACCGCGCACGCCACCACGACCACCACCGAGACCGCCACCAGGCCCGCATACAGGACTCGCGTGCCGCGGTCCCCGAGCCGAACCGCCAGGGTCCGCTTCCCGGCCGCCGCGTCGGACGGGATGTCGCGCAGGTTGTTGGCGACGAGGACCGCCGAGGCCAGCGCCCCCACCCCGACCGAACCCAGCACGCCCACCACGGTCAGCACGCCCGCCTGCGTGTAGAGCGTCCCCAGCGTCGCGACCAGCCCGAAGAAGACGAAGACGAACACCTCGCCGAGCCCGCTGTAGCCGTACGGCCGCCGCCCGCCCGTGTAGTACCAGGCCGCCACGACGCACAGGGCCCCGATCGGCAGCATCACCCACGCCTCGCTGAGCGCGACGAGGGCGAACCCCCAGAGCCCCGCGAGGAAGAACGCCACGATCGCGGCCAGCCGGACGTCGGTCGGGTTGGCGAGGTCCTGCCCCACCAGCCGCACCGGCCCGACCCGCCCGGCGGCCGGAGAGTCGGTCCCGCGGATCCCGTCGGAGTAGTCGTTCGCGTAGTTGACCCCCACCTGGAGGCACAGCGCCACGACGAGGGCCAGCAACGCATACCCCCAGGTCGTCTCACCCAGCGCGTAGGCGGCGCCGGTCCCGACCGCGACGGGGGAGACGGCGACCGGCAGGGTGCGGGGTCGGGCACCCTGGACCCACTCGTTGAACGTGGCCATGCGGGACTTCTGTGACTCGATTCGCTGGTGTGGCTTGGGGATCCGAGTCAGAGGTTACGCAGGAAGTCCGGGTCGTCCTCGGGGCCACGCGGGCCGGTGATCGGCCTTTTCGAGTTCCACTTGCCGGGCGGGAACGAGCGCGCATGGCCGGCGAGGAGCCAGGCGAGCGGACCGACCCACGGGATGAGGACGACGAGGACGAACCAGGCGATCTTCGGGAGGTACTTGACCCGCTCGTCCTTCGTCTGGAGACAGTCGATCGCGGCGTAGATCGTCAACGCGAGACCGGCGACGAGCAGCAGCACTCGCATCGGAGCGACCTCCCGTCAGCCATGTCGTCGAACGCTCACAGTGTCTCACCGAACGCCACAACGAGCGCACGGCGGTCGGGCTTCCCGGGCCCTCGTTGCGGGATCGTGTCGAGGACCAGCAGCCGGTGCGGCAGCGCATGGTCGGGGACGACGCCGCGCAGGGCGGCACGGGCGTCCCGCAGGCTCGGAGTGGGGGCGCCGCGACGCAGCGTCACCGCCGCCGAGACCGCCTCTCCCCACGTCGGGTGCGGGCTGCCCACGACGACGGCGTCGAGCACGCCGGGCACGAACCGCACGATCGCGTCCTCCACCGGTCCGGGCGCGACCTTGAGGCCGCCGGTGTTGATGAGGTCGTCGGCCCGACCCCGGATCTCCAGCCGCCCGTCGTCGTCGAACGCCCCCAGGTCGTCGGTCCGGAACCACCGGACCCCGTCGGAGTCCACCGCGAACACGTCGGCGGTCAGCCGGGGCCGCCCCAGGTACCCGAGGGCCACGGTCGCCCCACCGAGGACGATGTGGTGGTCGTTGTCGATGTGAACCTCGCTGACCGGCAGCGGCAGCCCGTCGTAGACGCAGCCGCCCGCGGTCTCGCTCATGCCGTACGTCGTCACCACCCGGACACCCGCGACCTTCGCCCGCTCGCGGTCGGCGGCCGACGTGGCCGCCCCGCCCACGAGGACGCCGTCGAACGAGCGCAGCGCGCGGATCCCCGCCGGGTCGTCGAGCAGCCGGGTCAGCTGGGTCGGGACCACCGCCGTGTACCGCCGCTCCGCCCCGGCGGCCATCCGCTCGGCCACCTCGGCGAACCGCCCCGTGTCGAACCCGCCGTCGAGGTCGAGGACCTCCGGCGTGGTCCCCGCCACGACCGACCGGACCAGGACCTGGAGCCCGGCCACGTGGTGCGCCGGCATCGCCAGCAGCCACCGACCCGGGCCGCCGAGTACCTCGTGCGTCGACGTCGCGGACGCGACCAGGCTCTCCGCTGTGAGCAGGGCGCGCTTCGCGCTTCCGGTGGACCCCGAGGTCCCGACCACGACCGCCACGCCGTCCGGCACCTCCTCCGGCAGCTCCGCCAGCTCGGGCAGCGGCGCGGACTCCGCCTCGGCCACGGGTTGCAGCGCGTCGCCGCCGGCCAGCGCCTTCTCGAGGTCGCCGAGGACCGAGAGGACCGCCGGACCGCGCGGGACAACCAGGCGCCGCAGTCCGGTCATGCGCCGATGCTACGTGTCGGTCGGCGCGCTTCAGCCTGCTCGAACGGGCAGGGCGGGTATGCGAGGAGTCACCGCTCACGGCCCGTTCGCTCAGGGGGTGAGCAGGAAGGCGGTCGCCTCGGCGCCGCCGACCGGCCCGCCGCGGGACTGGACCGAGTGGCCGGCGCCGGGCACCACGACGAGCCGGCTTCCCGGCATCGCGGTGGCGGTGGCCTTCGCCCACACCAGCGGTGTCGAGACGTCCCGGTCGCCGGCGAGGATCAGGGTCCGCGGCCCGGACGTGGCCAGTGCCGCGACGGCGGCCCGGGCGTCCGCCGTCGACCATGCGTCCGGGGTCGTCGGCCAGGTCCGGCAGGTCACGATCTCGCCGTTGCCCCGTGCGGCTGTCGCGTCGAAGGGGAACAGCCGGTCGACGGGCAGGGCGGCCACCTTCGCCTCGACGGTCGCCGCGCGGGTGGCCGGGTCGGTGTCGGCGCCGCCCCACGGGAAGTCGAGGTCGAGGCAGAGCGTGCTCGCGTGGAGGCCCTGGCTCAGGCTGCCGGCGTCGGTGGTGTCCGCTGCCTGCCGCGTCGCGGCGAACGACCGGACCGCCTGGTCCTGGCCGGCCGCCGCCTGGAACAGCGCGGGGATCAGCCCACCGAACGTCGGGTCGGCGACCGACATCCCGGTCACGAGATCGAGGAGCACCGGCGAGAGGTCGGGCCACCGGCGGACCGTCGCGTTGAGCGCCTCCGCCGGGTCTCCCGCGCAGCTGTCGGTGGCGCACACCGCCCGCAGGACCCGGGCGACCTCGGGGTAGACGTCGGTCAGCAGCGGGTCGAAGGCGGTCATCGGCACGACCGAGTCGAGGACCAGTCGGTCGACGCGGTCGGGATGCGCCGCCGCATAGCGCTGGGCGACGTAGGTGCCGTAGGAGACGCCGTCGAGCGACCACTTCTCGGCGCCGAGCGCGGCCCGTAGGTCCTCGAGGTCGGCGACGGTGTCGGTGGTGGCGTAGTGCGCCCGGTTCGGGCCGATCGTCGCGGCGCACGCCGTCACGGCCAGCTCCGTGGGGACGGTCAGGTCGGAGGAGCGCATCTGCTGCTGCAGTGCCGGGCAGCTGAGCGCGCCGGTGCCGGTCCCACGCTGGTCCAACAGCACGATCCGCTGCTGCGCGCCGACGGCCGCGAACCGTGGGATCACCCGGGCCGCCGCGGCGACGCCGCCCTGGCCGGGTCCGCCGGTGAGGAACACCAACGTGCGAGCCGCGTCGAGCTTCCCACCCACGACGACGGGGAGCGCCACCCTCGCGGCGGCGGGAGCGGAGCGGTCGAGCGGTACCCGGAGCACGCCACAGTGGTATGCCTGTAGCTGGCCCGCGCACGTGGCCAGCCCGGACCAGCTCGCCCCGGAGGCGGACGTCCCTGGTCCGCCCGACGTGCTGACCGAGCCGCCCGGTGCGAGCTGCCCGGCGAGGACGGCTCGGCGTTCGGCCCCGACGGGGGTCCGGACTGGCAGCCGACGAGCGCGGCGGCCGTCAGGACGCACCCGACGATCCCGGCCGCGAGCCGGCGCACGGTCTACTACTCGGGCCGCCGGGTCATGGCCATGACGTCGAGCGCGTCGTCCAGCTGCTCCTCGGTGAGGTGGCCGGAGTCGAGGTAGCCCTCGTCGATGACGACGTCGCGGATCGTCCGGCCCTCCTTGAGGGCCTTCTTGGCGACGGCTGCGGCGTTCTCGTAGCCGATGTGCCGGTTCAGCGGCGTGACGATGCTCGGCGACGACTCGGCCAGGTGCCGCATGTGCGACACGCGGGGCTCGATGCCGTCGATGCACCGGTCCGCGAGCAGCCGCGACACGCTGCTCAGCAGCCGGATCGACTCGATGACGTTGCGGGCCATCACCGGCATCATGACGTTGAGCTCGAAGTTCCCCGCCGTGCCGGAGAAGGTGACCGCCTGGTCGTTGCCGATGACCTGCGCGCAGGCCATCATCGTCGCCTCGCAGATGACCGGGTTGACCTTGCCGGGCATGATCGAGGAGCCCGGCTGCAGGTCCGGGATGAGGATCTCGCCGAGTCCGGCGCGCGGCCCGGAACCCATCCAGCGCAGGTCGTTGCAGATCTTGTAGAGGCTGACCGCCACGGTCTTCAGCGCGCCGGACGCCTCGACGAGGCTGTCCCGCGCACCCTGCGCCTCGAAGTGGTTCCGCGCCTCCCGCAGCGGTAGGCCGGTCTCGTCGATGAGGAGGCCGATCACCTTCTCGGCAAACCCCGCCGGCGTGTTGATGCCCGTCCCCACCGCCGTCCCGCCGAGCGGCAGCTCGGCCACCCGGGGAAGGACCGCCTCGAGCCGCTCCACCGAGTACCGGACCTGAGCCGCATACCCGCCGAACTCCTGGCCGAGCGTGACCGGCGTGGCGTCCATGAGGTGCGTGCGCCCGGCCTTGACGATGTCGGCGAACTCGTCCGCCTTGCGCTCCAACGACTCCGCGAGGTGGGCGAGCGCGGGGACGAGCTCCTGGACGATGGCCGCGGTCGCGGCGAGGTGCACGGCGGTCGGGAAGACGTCGTTGCTGCTCTGCGAGGCGTTGACGTGGTCGTTCGGGTGGATCCGCGAGCCGTCCCGCGAGGCTAAGGTCGCGATGACCTCGTTGGCGTTCATGTTGCTCGAGGTGCCCGATCCGGTCTGGTAGACGTCGAGCGGGAACTCACCGTCGTGCCGTCCGTCGGTGACCTCGGCCGCCGCGGCGACGATCTTGTCGGCGATCTCGGAGGGCACGACGCCCAGCTGGTCGTTGGCCCGCGCGGCGGCGCCCTTGATGCGGCCCAGGGCGCGGACGACGGCCGGCTCGATGGGCGTGCCCGAGATGGGGAAGTTCTCGATCGCCCGTTGGGTCTGGGCCTGGTACAGCGCGTCGCGCGGCACCCGGACCTCGCCCATCGTGTCGTGCTCGATCCGGTAGGCGTCGGCGTCCGGCTGCGTCGTCGTCTGCTCGTCGGTGGTCATCACCCCAGTCTGCCGCTTCCGCCTGCGCGGGGGACGACGAGGTGACCGATCCGATGCGCGGGAAGCGGCAGGATGTGCGCCATGGACTCGACCGCACCGACCGAGCCGCTGACCCGGCTGGCCGTCGCCCACGGCGTCGCCACCGACTACTGGGACTGGCAGGGGCAGCACGCGCCGATCTCGGCGGCCACGATCGAGGCGGTTCTCGCCGCTCTCGGGGTACCGGCGCACACGCCGGAGGAGGTCGAGACGTCGCTGCGCGAGGTGGGGGACCGGTTCTGGCGGCGGACGCTGCCGGCGACCGTCGTGACGCGGGAGGGCTGGGCCCCCTGGGTCTACGTGCACGTCCCGGACGGCACCGGCGTGCGGCTCACCGTCGACCTCGAGGACGGTCGCGAATGGGAGGTCCGCCAGGTCGACCACCTCGTGGCGCCGCGCGAGGTCGACGGCGTCCTGGTGGGGGAGGCCGCGTTCGAGCTGCCGTGGAACCTCCCGCTCGGCTGGCACCGGTTGGTCGCGCACGTCGACGCGGAGGCGATGGACCCGACGACGACGACGGCGACCGTCGTCGTCACGCCGCACCGCCTCGCCCTGCCCGAGGGGCTCGACGATCGGCGCGGGGTCGGTGTGGCGACGCAGCTCTACCAGGTTCGCTCGGAGGGATCCTGGGGCATCGGCGACCTCGGCGACGCGGCGCGACTCGGCGCGTGGGCGAGCGCGGACCACGCTGCGGACTTCCTCCTCGTCAACCCGCTGCACGCGGCGGAGCCCATCGCTCCGATGGAGCCGTCGCCGTACCTGCCGACGACCCGCCGGTTCCTCAACCCCCTGTACCTGCGGGTCGCGGACGTCCCGGAGGCCGCCGAGCTCGACCCGGAGGACACGGCTCGGCTGACGGCGCTGGCCGCGCACGGGCGGGCGCTGAACACGGTCGACGGGATCGACCGCGACGGGTCCTGGGAGCTGAAGCGGGCGGCCCTGGGGCTCGTGCACGCGGTGGGCCGGACCGGGAGCCGCGCCGACGCATACCGGGACTTCCTGGACGACGAGGGGGAGGGGCTGGTCGCCTACGCCACCTGGTGCGCGCTCGCCGAGGCCCACGGCCTTCCCGCCACGACCTGGCCGCCCGAGGTGCAGGACGCGCTCGGCGAGGGCGTCGCTCGCTGGCGCGAGGAGCATGCCGACGAGGTCGACCTGCACTGCTGGATGCAGTGGCTGCTGGCCGAGCAGGTTCGTGACGTCCAGTCCGTCCTGCGGGCGTCGGGTATGCGGGTGGGCCTGGTCGAGGACCTGGCCGTCGGGGTGCACACGCAGGGCTCCGACGCGTGGTCGCTGTCCGACGTCCTGGCCGGCGGCGTCTCGGTGGGGGCGCCGCCGGACCAGTTCAACCAGCTGGGGCAGCGCTGGGACCAGCCGCCATGGCGTCCGGATCGCCTTGCGGAGCAAGGGTATCGGCCGTTCCGCGACATGGTGCGTGCCGCTCTGCGCGACTCGGGCGGTGTGCGGATCGACCACGTGATCGGGCTGTTCCGCCTGTGGTGGATCCCGCGCGGGATGACGCCGGACCAGGGGACCTACGTGCGGTACGACCACGAGGCGCTCATCGGCATCCTCGCGCTCGAAGCGCAGCGGGCGGGTGCCGTCGTGATCGGCGAGGACCTCGGCGTCGTGGAGCCGTCGGCGCGCGAGTACCTGCTGGAGCGGGGCGTGCTCGGGACGTCGATCCTGTGGTTCGAGTGGGACGGCCAGGGGCCACGGCCGCCGGAGCACTACCGGAGCCTGTGCCTGTCCTCGGTGACCACCCACGACCTCCCGCCGACGGCGGGGTACCTCGGCCTCGAGCACGTGGCGATCCGGCAGCGGCTGGGTCTGCTGACGCGTTCGGTCGAGGAGGAGCGGGAGGCCGAGCTCGGCGCCATCGGGCACGTGCGCTCGGCCCTGGTGCTGCGGGGCCTGCTCGAACCGGAGGCGTCGCAGGAGGACCTGCTGGTCGCGCTGCACGCGTGGCTCGGTCAGACCCCGAGCCGGATGCTCGTCGTCGGCCTCTCCGACCTGGTCGGCGACCGCCGCGCGGTGAACCAGCCGGGGACGCTGGACGAGTACCCCAACTGGCGGGTCCCGCTGACCGACGCCGCCGGCCGCCTGGTCCGGCTGGAGGACGTCACGGCGGGGTCCGACGGGCTGGCGGCCCGGATCTTCGGAGCCCTCGGCACCCGCTGACGCTGACGCCGACTGAACTCAGATGTTTGTCGGTTCGAACGACCTTCGGCCGTGAAACCGACAACCATCTGAGTTCAGTCGCCAGCGCACGTGATCGCCGCGGAAGGTGGTACCCCTCAGGAGGGGTGCACCTCTCCGACGCGAGCAGTCCCGCGGGGGTGGACGAAGCGGCGAGCCGTTTGGGGTGGTTCTTCCGCGTGGGCGAACCGAAAATGCTCCCCACTGTCAGTGGTCAGCCCATGAAGATCGCCGTCGGGTCGTCGTCGACCTCAGCCAACAGCTCGACGATGGACCCGAACTGGCGGTTGCCGTCGGCATACGGGTGCCACCGGCCGTTGCGGTCGGCCCAGTGAAGTGACCAGTCCCCGCTCTCGGGGCGGTAGCGCAGCTGCGCCATCGGGACGTGGCTCCACTCGGTCGCCGGCGGGTTCCACGGCGCTCGCGATTCGCAGAGGGTGACGCTCCGGCCGCGTCGATGGAACTCCACCCGGATGGTGTCCGCCACGCGTGACGGAACGGCGTTATCGCACCAGCGCCGGATGTGCGCGAGGTCGGTCTCGGGAACTGCTGGAGGAGGCATCGTGTCCTCAGAAGTACCAGGGGAACGGGGACCAGTCGGGCTCGCGCTTCTCGAGGAACTGGTCGCGCCCCTCGACCGCCTCGTCGGTCATGTAGGCCAGTCGCGTCGCCTCCCCGGCGAACACCTGCTGCCCCATCAGTCCGTCGTCGACGAGGTTGAACGCGAACTTGAGCATCCGCTGCGCCGTGGGCGACTTCCCCATGACCTCGCGGGCCACCTCCAGCGCGGTCGACTCCAAGGCGTCGTGCGACGCCACGATGTTCACCGCGCCCATCCGGTGCATGTCGTCGGCCGAGTACGTCCGCCCCAGGAAGAAGATCTCGCGCGCGAACTTCTGGCCCACCATGCGGGCCAGGTAGGCGGACCCGTACCCGCCGTCGAACGAGCCCACGTCCGCGTCGGTCTGCTTGAACCGGGCGTGCTCCCGTGACGCGATGGTGAGGTCGCACACGACGTGCAGCGAGTGCCCGCCACCGGCAGCCCACCCCGGGACGACGGCCACGACGACCTTGGGCATCGTGCGGATCAGCCGCTGCACCTCGAGGATGTGCAGCCGCCCGCCCGACGTCGCCGTCAGCGACGTGTCGACGGTCTCCGCGGTCTCGCCCGCCGCGTACTGGTACCCCGACCGACCGCGGATCCGCTGGTCGCCGCCGGAGCAGAACGACCACTGTCCCTTCGCGGACGGGCCGTTCCCCGTCAGCAGGACGACGCCGACGTCCGGCGTCTGGCGGGCGTGGTCGAGGACCCGGAACAGCTCGTCGACGGTGTGCGGCCGGAACGCGTTGAGCACGTCCGGACGGTCGAAGGCGACCCGGACGACACCGACCCCGCGGGCCCGGTGGTACGTCACGTCGGTCAGGTCGAAGCCCGACACCTCGTCCCAGGCCGAGGGGTCGAAGATCTCGCTGACGGGCGACGGCTCGGGCACGGAGCGAGGATACGGCTCCCCGCGGTACGCCCTCAGCCCCGGCCGACGCTCGGGCCTCAGCCCTCCTGCAGGGTCGTCGGCGCCCCGTGCACCGCCGGGATCCGGCCCATCCGGCCGCCCTCGAAGTCCTCGAACGCCTGCAGGACCTCCTCCCGCGTGTTCATGACGAACGGACCGGCCCACGCCACGGGCTCGCGGATCGGGCGACCGCCGAGCACCAGCACGTCGAGCCCGGGCAGCCGGCTCTCCTGGCCCCGGTTCGCCGCGACGGTGACCACGTCGCCGGCGCCGAGCACGACGAGGTTGCCGGTGCCGACCGGCGTCCGGTCGGGACCGACGGTCCCCTCGCCGGACAGGACGTAGACGAGCGCGTTGAACTCGGCGGGCCACGGCAGGTCGAGCGCGGCGGTCGGCGCCAGGGTGGCGTGCACGAGCGCCATCGGCGTATGCGTGGAGCCGGGTCCCTCGAGGCCCGCGACGTCACCGGCGATGACCCGCACGAGCGTCCCGCCGTCCGGTGTCGTCCCCAGGGCGACCGACGAGGCGCGCAGGTCCTGGTACCGCGGCGTGACCAGCTTCTGGTTGCGCGGCAGGTTGACCCACAGCTGGATCCCGTGGAACAGGCCACCCTGGGTGACCAGCCACTCCGGCGGCGCCTCGATGTGCAGCAGGCCCGACCCTGCGGTCATCCACTGCGTGTCGCCGTTGGTGATCGTCCCGCCACCGCCCTGGCTGTCCTGGTGGTCGAAGACGCCGTCCATGATGTAGGTGACCGTCTCGAAGCCCCGGTGCGGGTGCCACGGCGTGCCCTTGGGCTCGCCCGGCGCATACTCCACCTCACCCATCTGGTCCATGTGGATGAACGGGTCCAGCCGCCGGAGGTCCACGCCGGCGAACGCCCGCCGGACGGGGAAGCCCTCGCCCTCGAACCCGCTCGGGGCGTCGGTCCGCTGGACCACCGGGCGTGGCACCGCCGCGAGGGCGGGAGCCGCGATGCGGGGCAGGACGCTGGTGTCGGACACGGTGATGGCGGGCACGAGGACCACTCCTTCAGTCGGCAGTTGATCCTTCAACGAGTGTAGGCACCTCCGGCATTCCGCGGCCACCGTACGCTCGGGACCGTGCCGATTCCCGAGTTCGTCGCCCGGCTGCGGGACCACGTGGGCCGGGACCTGCTCTGGCTCCCCGGCGTCGCCGCCGTCGTCCTGCGGCCGAGCCCGGTCGACGGCACCGACGAGGTGCTCCTGGTCCAGCGCGCCGACACCCTCGCCTGGACCGTCGTGACCGGCATCCTCGACCCGGTCGAGGAGCCCGCCGTCGGCGCCGTCCGCGAGGTTCTCGAGGAGACCGGGGTGGTGGCCCGCGCCGACCGGCTGGTCTGGGCGCATACGACGCCGGTCATCGAGTTCACCAACGGCGACCGGTCCGCCTTCCTCAGCCTCTGCTTCCGCTGCTCTTGGGTCGAGGGCGAACCCGTCGTCGCCGACGACGAGTCGGTCGACGCGCGCTGGGTCCGGGTCGACGAGCTGCCGCCGATGTCGCCGGGCCAGCTGCGTCGCATCGAGCTCGCCCGCGCCAACCAGCCCGAAGCCGTCTTCGCCACATGACCCTGCCCACTCTGGACGACCTGCTCGACGGTATGCGGGTCGTCACCCTTCCGCTCCGCATCCGGTTCCGGGGCGTGGACCACCGCGAGGCGGTGCTCCTCCGCGGACCGACCGGCTGGGGTGAGTTCGGTCCCTTCCTCGAGTACGACACCGCCGAGTCGTCCCGGTGGCTGGCGGCGGCGATCGAGGCGGCCTGGGAGGGCTGGCCGGCACCACGTCGGGAACGGGTCGCCGTCAACGCCACCGTCCCGGCCGTGCCCCCCGACCAGGTGGCGGGGGTCCTCGCGCGGTACGACGGGTGCGGCACCGTGAAGGTCAAGGTGGCCGAACCCGGGCAGTCGCTCGCCGACGACGTCGACCGGGTCGCCGCCACACGCGCCGCCGGCGGCCCGGACGTGAAGATCCGCGTCGACGCCAACGCCGCCTGGGACGTCGACGAGGCGCTTCGTCGCATCACGGCGCTGGCTCGTTACGACCTCGAGTACGCCGAGCAGCCCTGCTCGTCGGTCGACGATCTCAAGGCGCTGCGAGTTCGGCTGGCCCGCAACGGGATCGACGTGCCGATCGCCGCCGACGAGTCGATCCGTAAGGCCGAGGACCCGATCCGCGTCGCTCGCGAGAGGGCCGCGGACATCGTCATCGTCAAGGTGCCGCCGCTCGGCGGGGTCCGCCGGGCGCTGGAGATCTCGGCCGAGTGCGGCCTGCCGACCGTGGTCAGCTCGGCCCTCGACTCCTCGGTCGGCATGGCCGCCGGCGTCGCGCTCGCGGCCGCACTGCCCCAGCTGCCCTACGCGTGCGGGCTCGGCACCGTCGAGCTGCTCGCGACCGATGTGGCCCACGACCGGCTCGTGCCGGTCGGTGGCTCGGTGCCGGTCGGCCCGGCGCGGGCCGACGACGACCTCGTCGACGCGGCGGCCGCCGCCCCGGACCGCGTCGACTGGTGGCGGGAGCGGGTGTCGAGCTGTCACGCATACCTGCTCGACCGCGCCGCCCCGAGGTCCTGAGCGATGCTCCAGGTCTGCCTCAACGGCAGCCGGCGTCCCCACGAGAAGGTGCCCGTCACCCTCACCCAGATCGCCGAGGCGGCCGTCGAGGCGGTGGCCGCCGGGGCCGAGTCGGTCCACGTGCACCCGCGAACCGACCTGGGCCGCGAGACCCTCGATGGTGAGCTCGTGGCGCTCACCGTCGAGGCGGTACGCCGCGCCGTCCCCGGCGTCCCGGTCGGGGTGACCACGCGGGAAGGCTTGGTGCGCGACGGCGTCGAGCGCCTTGCGGTGGTGAGCCGCTGGCCCCGCCCTGACGACGGTGGACCGGACTTCGCCAGCGTCAACTGGCACGAGGGGTTGTCGGTCGACCTCGCCACGGTGCTGCGGACGCGCCACATCGGGATCGAGGCCGGCCTCTGGACACCGAGCGCCGCGGCCGACTTCGTCGGGCGGCGCTGGCCGTGGCAGGTGATGCGCGTCCTCATCGAGGCCGTCCCCGGCCATACGCCCGGCGGGTACGGCACCTGGGCGGTCGAGCGCATCCTCTCCGCGCTCGGCTCCCAGCCGGCACCTCTTCTCGTGCACGGCGAGGACCAGTGGGCCTGGCCGGTGCTGCGGTGGGCGCAGCAGCAGGGGTACGACACCCGAATCGGCTTGGAGGACACCCTTTTCGACGAGGCCGGCCTTCGCGCGCGCAGCAACGCGGCCTTGGTTCGCGAGGCCGTCACGGGGCGGCGCGCACCCTGACTACGGGGGTCCCTGTGCACGGCCCAGCCGAGGCTGGTTACATGAGATCGTGCCTCAGGCTGTCCTACGTCCGGTTGGCGACGAGCGGCATCGCGCCGCGACCGCTCGCCTCCTCGACGACCTGGCCGCCCTGTCCCCGGATGCGCCGGTGCGGTTGGGCAAGCGGACCTCGAACCTCTTCCGCCAGCGCACCACGGACTCCACGCGACTCGACGTCTCCGACCTGAACCACGTCGTCGACCTCGACCCGGTCTCGCGAACGGCCCGCGTCCAGGGCATGACGACCTACGAGAACCTGGTCGCGGCGACCCTTCCGCACGGCCTCATGCCCCTCGTCGTCCCGCAGCTGCGCACCATCACGCTGGGCGGCGCCGTCACCGGCCTGGGCATCGAGGCGTCGTCGTTCCGGTCCGGCCTGCCGCACGAGTCGGTCCTCGAGGCGGAGATCCTCACCGGCGACGGTGAGATCGTCGTCGCTCGCCCGAACGGGGAGCACGAGGACCTGTTCCGGACGTTCCCCAACTCCTACGGCTCGCTGGGGTATGCGCTCAGCCTCACCATCGAGCTCGAACCCGTGCACCCGTTCGTCGTCCTGCAGCACGTCCGGTTCCGGTCCCTGCTCGACGCGCAGGACGCCATCGGCGACGTCATGCGCACCCGCACCTGGGACGGCGAGGAGGTCGACTTCCTCGACGGCGTCGTGTTCTCGCACGACGAGATCTACCTGACGCTCGGCCGTTGGGCGGACTCCGTTGTGGGACAAGCGGATCCGAGCGACTACACCGGTCAGCAAGTCTTCTACCGGTCGCTGCAGCAGCGCGAGCGGGACGTCCTGACCGTCCACGACTACCTGTGGCGGTGGGACACCGACTGGTTCTGGTGCTCGCGCGCGTTCGGTGCGCAGCAGCCGCTGGTCCGCCGGCTCTGGCCGAAGAGCAAGCTGCGCAGCGACGTGTACTGGAAGATCGTCGCCTTCGAGAACCGCCACCACGTCATGGCCCGACTCGACGCCCGGCGCGGCAAGCCGGCTCGGGAGCGGGTGGTGCAGGACGTCGAGATCCCGCTGGACCGCACCGCCGAGTTCCTCGACTGGTTCCTCCGCGAGGTCCCGATCGAACCGGTCTGGCTGTGCCCGATCCAGCTGCGCCCCAGGCCTAGCGAGTCATCCCACGTCGCCGACGAGACCACGCCCTGGCCGCTCTACCCGATGGAGCAGGGCCGGCCCTACGTGAACGTCGGCTTCTGGTCCACCGTGGCCATCGAGCCCGGCCACGAGGACGGCGACGTGAACCGGGCCATCGAGGACGAGGTCGGCCGCCTGGGCGGCCACAAGTCCCTCTACTCCGACGCGTACTACGACGAACCCACCTTCGACCGCCTCTACGGCGGCGCCGAGTACCGCCCAGTGAAGAAGCGGTACGACCCTCGGGGACGACTTCCCACCCTCTATGACAAGGCGGTGCGCAGGCGATGACGACCTTGCTCAACCGAACCGGAAGCACCATGACGGTCGGCGACGCGTTCACCCGGGTGTTCGGGCCGACGGCGACCGTGCGGTTCGAGGCGTTCGACGGCTCGGCCACCGGGCCGGTCGAGGCCCCGTTGCACCTGGAGCTGCGCAGCAAACGCGGGCTCGACTACCTGCTCACCGCACCGAGCACGCTCGGTCTCGCCCGCGCATACCTGCAGGGGGACCTCGTCCTCGAACCGATCGACGAGGGCAACCCCTACGACGTCCTGCGGTACATCGAGGACAACCTGGCCCCGAGCAAGCCGTCCCTCCGGGAGCTGCCCGAGCTGGCCCGCTTCTTCCGCATCTACCGGCCGCAGATCCACGAGATCCCCAAGGAGGAGACCCCGAGCCAGCTGCGCCGGCTCGCTCGTGGCTTCACCCACGGACGGGCCCGCGACGCCGAGGCGATCCACCACCACTACGACGTGTCGAACCGGTTCTACGAGCTGCTGCTCGGCCCGTCGATGGCCTACACCTGCGCGGTCTACCCGACGCTCGACGCGACCCTCGAGGAGGCCCAGGAGGAGAAGTTCGACCTGGTCTGCCGCAAGCTCGAGCTGAGGCCGGGTATGCGACTGCTCGACGTCGGCTGTGGCTGGGGAGGCATGGTGCGTCACGCCGTCCTCCACTACGGCGTCACGGCGATCGGCGTCACGCTCTCCAAGGAGCAGGCGAGCTGGGGGGCCGAGCGGCTGGCGCGCGAGGGGCTGGGCGACCGCGGTGACATCCGGCACGGCGACTACCGCGACGTGGCCGAGGGAGGGTTCGACGCGGTGTCGTCGATCGGCCTCACCGAGCACCTCGGGGTGGCCAACTACCCGGCCTACTTCCGGTTCCTTCGGAACAAGCTGCTGGTTGGCGGTCGGCTGCTGAACCACTGCATCACCCGCCCCGACAACCAGCACCCGGGCATTCCGTCGCGAGGGTTCATCAACCGCTACGTGTTCCCGGACGGCGGCCTCACCGGCTCGGGCGACATCGTCACGGCCATGGAGGACCAGGGCTTCGAGGTGCGCCACCACGAGAACCTGCGCGAGCACTACGCGATGACGACCCGGGACTGGAGCAACAACCTGTCGGCGAACTGGGACGCGGCCGTGGCCGAGGCCGGTCTCAACGTGGCGCGGGTCTGGGGGCTGTACCTCGCCGGGTCGCGGCTGTCGTTCGAGCGCAACCGGATCCAGCTGCACCAGGTGCTCGCCTCGAAGACGACGGAGCGGGGCGAGTCCGGGTTCGGGCTGCGGCCGACCTGGGGCAGCTGACCTGACGGTCAGTGGGTCGTGGCCCGGCCGCGCCACCAGCGCCAAGCGAGGGTGACGAGCACGGCGCCCACGACCGAACCGATGATGCCGCTGGGCCGCAGCTCGATGCCGTCGCCCCGCAGCAGGCTGACGAGCAGGCCACCGACGAACGACCCGACGAGCCCGGCGACGAACGCCATGGTCCAGTCGATCCCCTTGCCTCCCCGGCCGAGGATGAGCTGGGCGGCAGCGCCGACCAGCATGCCGAAGAGGATGAGCGCGATGATGAGCACGGCCGCAGCGTAACGCGGGAATCTCTCCTCCCCACCAGAGGTTGTCGCCACCGTGAGCCCCGACCAGGTCCGACTGTCCGTCCTCGACCTCGTTCCCGTCCGCACGGGGCAGTCCACGTCGGAGGCGCTCGCCGCGTCGGTGTCGCTGGCCCAGGTCGCGGACCGCACCGGGTACCACCGGTACTGGGTGGCCGAGCACCACAACATGCCGTCCGTCGCGGCGACCAACCCGGCGGTCCTCATCGCGGTGATCGCCGGCGCAACGGAGCGGATCCGGGTGGGTTCCGGCGGCGTGATGCTGCCGAACCACGCGCCGTTGGTCGTGGCCGAGCAGTTCGCGCTGCTGGAGGCCGCCCATCCCGGCCGGATCGACCTCGGCATCGGGCGGGCTCCGGGGAGCGATCCGGTGACCAGCTGGGCGTTGCGGGCCGGTGGCAGCGTCGAGGCCGACGCGGTGAACCGGTTCCCGGAGTACGTCGAGACGGTCATGGCCATGATGGATCCGGCCGGACTGCCGCTGGACCTCCAGGGCCGCCCCTACCTGCTGCACGCGACCCCGTCGGCCTCGTCCACCCCGCCGGTGTGGCTGCTCGGCTCCTCGGACTACTCGGCCCGCCTCGCCGCCGAGCTCGGGCTTCCGTACGTCTTCGCCCACCACTTCTCGGGGCAGGGCACCGCCGAGATGCTCGCGCTGTACCGCGAGACCTTCCAGCCCAGCCCGTATGCGTCGGAGCCGGTCACCTTCCTCACCGTCAACGTGTGCGTGGCCGAGACCGAGGAGGAGGCGCGCCGGCTGGCGCGCCCGCAGGAGCTCGCGATGGTCGCTCTGCGCACCCGCGGCGCCCTCCAGCCCCAGCTGACCGTCGAGGAGGCCGCCGAGGTCTCCCTGCCGCCCGAGCACGAGGACCTGGCGCGGGCGATGCGCGAGCGCTGGGTGGTCGGGTCGCCCGAGACCGCCCGGGCCCAGATCGACGAGCTCGCGGAGCGCTTCGCGGTCGACGAGGTCATGGTGCATCCGGTGGCGGGGTCGTCCGCCCGGACCGACCCGCGTCGGTCGCCGGCACGCGAGGCGACCCTCGAGCTGCTGGCCCGAGCCGCCGTCCCGCGCTGAGCCGGCCGGCTACCCGCGGGCCGCCTGCCGCTTCAGCTCCGCGCGCGCCAGCGCGTTCTTGTGCACCTCGTCCGGGCCGTCGGCGAACCGCAGCGTCCGGATGCCGGCCCACGCCGCGGCGAGCGGGAAGTCCTGGCTGAGGCCACCGGCGCCGTGGGCCTGGATGGCCTTGTCGAGGATCCACTCGACGGTGGCCGGCGTCGCGATCTTGATCGCCTGGATCTCGGTGTGCGCGCCCTTGTTGCCGACGGTGTCCATCAGCCAGGCCGTCTTGAGAACCAGCAGCCGCAGCTGCTCCAGGCGTACCCGGGACTCGGCGATCCAGTCGCGGATCACGCCCTGCTCGGACAGGGGGCGCCCGAACGCGGTCCGCGACGACACCCGCGCGCACATCAGCTCGACGGCGCGCTCGGCCACACCGATGGAGCGCATGCAGTGGTGGACCCGGCCCGGGCCCAGCCGGGCCTGCGCGATGGCGAACCCGTCCCCCTCGCCGGCGATGAGGTTCTCGGCGGGCACCCGGACCTCGTCGAGGGCGAGCTCTGCGTGGCCGCCGTGGTCGCGGTCGTCGTAGCCCATGACCGACATCGGGCGGACCACCGTCAGCCCCGGCGTGTCCCGCGGCACGAGGACCATGCTCTGCTGCCGGTGGCGCTCCGCCGACGGGTCGGTCTTGCCCATGACGATGAAGACGGCGCAGTCGGGGTTCATCGCCCCGGTGATCCACCACTTCCGACCGGTCACGACGTAGGAGTCGCCGTCGCGCTCGATGCGGGTGGCGATGTTGGTCGCGTCCGAGGAGGCCACGTCGGGTTCGGTCATGGCGAACGCGGACCGGATCTCGGCCCGCAGCAAGGGTTCCAGCCACTCCGCCTTCTGGGCGTCGCTGCCGAACTGGTCCAGCACCTCCATGTTGCCGGTGTCGGGCGCCGCACAGTTGAGGGCGGCCGGCGCGAGCTGGATCGCGCGGCCGGTGATCTCGGCGAGCGGCGCGTACTGCAGGTTGGTGAGCCCCGCGCCGGCCGGGCCCGGCATGAACGCGTTCCACAGCCCGCGCTCGCGGGCCTCCGCGCGGAGGGACTGGAGGACGGGTACCCGGCTCCAGGCCCACGGGTCGTCGAGCTCGGTCATCTCCCGTGCGAACACCGCCTCGGCGGGGTGCACCCGGGTCTCCATGAGGTCGAGGAGCGACTCCCGCAGCTCCTCCGTGCGCGCGTCCCAGCCGAAGTCCATCAGTCCCGCCTTCCGGTCTCGTCCTGCCGTAGCGACTCGAGCCCCATCGCGACCAGGGGCTCCACCATCGCGCCGATCCCCGCGAACCCGTCGCCCAGGGTCTGTCCGTGCACGTGCCGGTAGTGGATCCCCTCGAGGACCACCGCGAGCTTGAAGCAGGCCAGCGCCTCGTGGAAGCCGAGGTGACCGAGGTCGCGGCCGGTGCGCGACGCATACCGCTGCACGAGGTCCTCGCGACTCGGGAAGCCGGCCGCCCGAGGGGCGGTGGAGACGCCGGCTCCGACACTGAGCGCGGCGATGCGCTGGTAGGTGAGCAGGAGCGCGACGTCGGTCAACGGGTCGCCGAGGGTCGCCATCTCCCAGTCGACCACCGCGCCGATCGCGTCATCGGGCGTGACGAGGACGTTGTCGAGCCGGTAGTCGCCGTGGACCACGGTGCCCGGCCCGTCGGCGGGGATGCGGTCGCCCAGCCGGGTCCGCAGCTCGGCGATCCCCGCGACCTCGCGACTGTGCGACGCGTCCAGCTGCTGGCCCCAGCGGCGCACCTGGCGGGCGAGGAAGCCCTCCGGCCGGCCGAAGTCGCCCAGCCCGACTGCGGCGGCATCGACGAGATGCAGGTCGGCAAGGGTGTCGACGAGGCGCTCGCCGATCTCGCGGGTTCGCTTCTCTCCCAACGTCTCCAGCTCGGCCTCGGTCCGGTACGGCACGCCGTCGACCAGCGACATCACGTAGAACGGCGCACCGATCACCGACTCGTCGGCACACCACGCATACGTCTCCGGTACGGGGACCGCGGTGTCCTGGAGGGCCGAGATGACGCGGTACTCGCGCCCCATGTCGTGGGCGGTGGCCAGCACATGGCCGAGTGGCGGGCGACGGACGACGACCGACGTCGTGCCGTCGGACACGCGGTAGGTGAGGTTGGACTTGCCGCCGGCGATGAGCTCTCCCGTGAGGGCGCCGTCCAGGAGCGACGGTGCCGTCGCCGCCAGCCAGGACCGCAGGGCGGACACGTCCAGACCCGGCGGGTCGTCGGTCACGCCTCCCACACGACCCTCCCGACCGTGACCCCGTCGGCCAGCCGCTGCACGCCCTCGGCGAGCCCGTCGAACCGCACGCGCTCGCCCACGACGGGGGCGATCGCGCCCTCGGCCACGAGCCGGACCAGCTGCTCGTGGGCGGCCCGCACCCGGGCCGGGTCGACCTGGGCGTAGAGCCCCCAGTGGAGGCCGAGGATCGAGTAGTTCTTCACCAGGGCGTGGCCGAGGGGTGGCTGCGGCATCGTCCCGCTCGCGAACCCCACCACGACGATCCGGCCCTCGAAGGCGACGCATTTCGTCGACTGGGTGTAGGCGTCCCCACCGACCGGGTCGAACACGACGTCCGCTCCGCGTCCGCCGGTCACCGCCTTGACCACCGCCACGACGTCCTCGGTATGCCGGTCGACGACCACGTCCGCACCGCACCGCCGCGCCACCTCGGCCTTGTCGGGACCGCCGACGACTGCGACGACCCGCGCTCCCGCAGCCTTGCCCAGCTGCACGGCGGCCGTCCCGACCCCGCCGGCGGCCGCGTGCACCAGCAGGGTCTCGCCCGGCTGCAGCCGCGCGCGCTCGTGCAGGGCGAACCAGCCGGTCTGGTAGGCGATGACGAACCCGGCGGCCTGCGCGTCGTCCAGACCGGCCGGCGCCGGGAACGTCACGGCCGCCTCCATCAGCGCCTCCTCGGCGAAGGACCCGTGCGGCAGCACGCAGGTGCCCACGACCCGGTCGCCGACGGCGAGACCGGCCACGCCCGACCCGACGGCCAGGACCTCGCCGCAGGTCTCGACGCCCGGCGTGAACGGCAGTTCCGGCCGGACCTGGTACTCGCCGCGGCAGAGCAGCACGTCGGGGAAGTTGACGGGCGCCGCCACCACCCGCACGCGGAGCTGCCCGGGACCGACCTCGAGGGGCGCCACGTCCGCCACGCGCAGGGCGCTCGCCGGCTCGCCGACGGCCGCCACCTGCCAGGCCTTCACGGCCGCGCTCCCGCGTCGAGCTTGGCCTGCAGCCGGCCCATGCCGGCCAGCCACGCGTCGGGCTGGGTGGCCCGGGCCTGGTAGTAGCCGGCCACCTCGGGATGCGGCAGCACGAAGAACTCGTCGCCCTGCAGCGCCTGCCACACCACGTCGGCGACCTCCTCCGGCTCCAGCGCCCGGTCGCGGCTGAGCAGCTCCTTCAGGGGCCCCGCCTCGTCGAGCATCCGCGTCCGGACGCCCTGGGGGCAGATGGCCTGGACGACGATCCCGCGGTGCCCGTAGGTCGCCCGCAGCCACTCCGCGAAGGCCACCGCGCCGTGCTTCGACACCGAGTAGGGCGCGCTGCCGAGCATGGTCAAGAGGCCCGCGGCGGACGCCGTGACGACGAACCGTCCTTCGCAGACCCCGGACTCCGTCCGGCCTCTCCGTGGCTCCACTCCGTCCTTCTCGAGCCAGCGGGGGACGAGGAGCCGGGCCGCGCGCACGTGGGCCATCACGTTGACCTCGAGGGCGGTGGCCCAGGCGGCGTCCGGGGTGTCGAGGCCCCGGCCGACGTCGGTGCCGGCGTTCGCGAAGAAGACGTCCACGCGGCCCAGCTCGTCAACCGCGGTCTCGACGAGGACGGTGACCCCGGCCTCGGAGGCGCAGTCGCCCACGACGGCCACGGCTCCCAGCCCGGTCGCGACCTCCTCGACGGTGGGGTCGAGGTCGGCGAGCACCAGCCGGAACCCCTCGGCCGCCAGACGGTTCGCGATGGCACGGCCGATCCCACCGGCCGCGCCGGTCACGACGGCGGTCGAGCCCGACGCATACACCTCAGACGCCGCCCGTCATGGTGAGGCCGCCGTCCAGGACGAGGGTCTGCCCCGTGACCCAGGAGGCGTCCGAGGACAGGAGGTAGGCGACGGCGCCGGCCACGTCGGCCGGTACGCCGAGGCGTTTGAGCGGGTACGTCGCCGAGACCTGCTCCTCGCGGCCCTCGTAGAGCGCGGTGGCGAACGCCGTCTTCACCACGGCGGGGGCAACCGCGTTCACCCGGATCGTCGGGCCGAGCTCGACCGCCAGCTCCTCGGTGAGGTGGATGAGCATCGCCTTGCTGGCGCCGTAGAACCCGATGCCGGGCGCGGGCTTGAGGCCGGCGATCGAGGCGACGTTGACCACCGCGCCGCCGTGCTCGCCCAGCCACGCCGCATACGCCTGCTGCACCCACGAGAGCGCGGCGATGCAGTTGACCTCGACGATCTTGCGGGCAGCGCCGAGGTCGAGCTGGATGAGAGGTCCGTATGCGGGGTTGATGCCGGTGTTGTTGACGAGCAGGTCGAGGCTGCCGAACGTCTCGACGATGCGCGCCACGGTGTCGCGCTGGTGCTCGACGTCGTCGGCCTTGCCGGCGACGGCCATCGCGTGCTCGGGTCCGCCGAGCTGCTCGACCGCCGCGTCGAGCGCCTCCTGGCGGCGTGCGGTGACGCAGACCCTGGCTCCCTCGTCGACCAGCCGCTGGGCGATGCCGAGGCCGATGCCCCGGCTCGCGCCGGTGACGAGCGCCACCGACCCGTCGAACCGTCCCATCCGGGCCTCCTCCGTCGACCGCCATTCAGGTAAGCGCTTGCTTACCTTGGCTTACCCGAACCGTCCCGTCAACCGCGCGCGTGCCGTCCCCGAGGGCGTCCGCCGGGCAGCCGCCGCAGGAGCTGCGCGAGCAGGTCGCCGACCTCCGGGACCCGCATCAGGAGCGTGAGCCCGAAGTAGACGAGGGCGAACACCACGCCCCCGACGGCGAGCTCGACGAAGGCCGACCATCGGCTCGTCGGCCCGTCGCGCAGCGGCGTGGTGGCGAGGTAGGCCAGCGCCGAGGCGGCCATGCACGCGGCGATCATCCGCACCCAGCTGAACCCCACCTCGCCGAGCCCGATCCTCCCGACCCGCCGCCGGACGAACCACATCCCGAAGGCGGCGCTGCAGACATTGCTGAGGACGAGGCCGATCGACACCACCGCCACGGTGATCTCCGGCCGGAAGGTGAGAGCGAGCAGCGCGACCCCCGACGCCACGACGGTCAGCACGACCTGCTCGAAGAAGACCATCCGGCCGTCGTCGTGGGCGTAGAAGAACCGCTGGTTCAGCACGTCGATCCCGAACGGGACGATGCCCGGCGCCATGACGGCGAGGACCAGGGCCATCGCGGGAAGCTCGCGAGGGTCGCGGGAGGAGAAGAGCAGGGTCACGACCGGGAGCGCGAAGACGACGAGGGCGAACGTCGCGGGGATGGTGAGGACGGTGGGAAAGACGAGCCCGCGGCGGTACTCGGTGCGCAGCAGGTCCACGTCGTGGTCCTGGGCCGCCCGGGAGAGCCGTGGGTAGATCGCCGTGATGATCGAGAGGGTCACGAACCCGTGCGGGACCATGAAGATGAAGAAGGCCGAGGCGTACACCGAGATGCCGGCGACGAAGTCGGTGCTCGGCTGCTTGGAGGCGTGCCAGATGACCTGGGACGCGACGAGGTAGCTCAGCTGCGAGACCAGCAGCGCGATGAACGCCCAGCCCGCCACCTTCGAGGTCGTGCGGAGGCCGACTCCCCGGATCCCGAACCGGGGCTGCCACCGGAACCCGGTGCGCCACAGCGCGACGACGAGCACGAGCGCCTGCGCGACGATGCTGAGCGTCGCGCTGCCGGCGAAGAGCCACACCATCGGCGCGGTCCACTCGCCCGGGCTGGCGTGGCCGTCGTAGAGCGCCATGAACGACAGCAGGCCGGCGATCGCGAAGACGTTGGCGACCGCCGGTGCCCACGCGAAGGCGGCGAACTGGCTCCGCGCGTTGAGCACCTGCCCGAGCACGGCGTAGAGGCCGTAGAAGAAGATCTGCGGCATCGTGAGGACGGCGAAGAAGGTGGCGAGCGCCCGGTCGTCCGGGGCGAGGCTCCCGGCGTACAGGAAGACGAACCAGCCCGCCGCTGCGGTACAGGCGGCGGTCACGACGAGCATGCCCGCCGTGGAGAGGGTGATGATCCGGTCGGTGTACTCGCGGCCACCGTCCGGCAGGCGCATGGCCTTGACGATCTGCGGGACGAGGACGGAGTTGAGGACCCCGCCGGCGATGAGCATGTAGATGACGTTCGGCAGGTTGTTCGCCGTCTGGAAGGCGTTCCCGACCAGGCCCTGGCCGATCGCGAGCACGATGAGCGACTGGCGCACGACGCCGAGGAGGCGCGAGGCCATCGTGCCGGCGGCGAGCGTCAGGCTCGACCGGGTGAGGCTCGGCGTGGAGGTGCTCATCGGTTCGATTGTCCCTGCGCGGCGGCCAGGGCGGTGATCGCCGCCGCCGTGGCGCGCCGCCGTGACCGGTCGACCGGGCCTCGACCACTCGCATACCCCGTGGTTCGTCGGCCAGTGCTGCTGCGCAGGCCCGCCACGCTGTCGACTCTCGTGTATGCCGTTCCGCTCGCTCGGCAGAGGGCCTCGAGGTCGACGCCGTGGGGGGTGCCGAAGACCCGTTCGAACGCCGCGGCGTAGGGGTCGGCGCCCTGCTCCAGGGTCGCGAAGATCGAGCCGCCGTCGTCGTTGACGACGACCAGGGTCAGGTCGGGACGGGGCTCGTCCGGTCCGATGACCAGGCCGTTGGCGTCGTGGAGGAAGGTCACGTCGCCGAGCAGGGCCAGGGTGCGGGACGCGTCGCGGCGGCCGAGGGCGACGCCCACGGCGGTGGAGACGGTCCCGTCGATACCGGCCAGGCCACGGTTCCCGACGACGAACCGGTGCTCGTGCGGGGGGTACGGCGTGGTCATGAGGTCGAGGTCGCGGACGGGGTTCGACGAGCCGGCGACGAGGGTGGCGTAGGGGCCGACCGACTCGGCGACCTCGCGCGCGACGTGGAGGGCGTCGAGCTCGGGCAGGTCGTCGACGAGGCGGTCGAGCCGTGCCGAGAGGTCGCGGTCGGCGGTGCGCCATTCCTCGAGCCAGGCGGTGTCGTCCGCGGTGGGCCCGGTGTCGTCGACGGTCGGGAGGTCCCCGAGGTGACGCGCCACCCGGCCCGGGTCGGTGACCACGCCGCCGGGTCCCGGGGCGGCGAGGACCTCGACGTCCTGGCTCGAGATGAGGCGGGTCACCGGGCGGGAGAGGGTCGGGTGGCCGAGGACGACGACACGTTCGACCTCGTCGGCGAGCGGCCCGCCCAGGAGCAGCCGGTAGGTCCGGATCGCGTTGGCTCCGACCCGTGCCCCGGACGTCGGTTCCGCGAGCAGTGGCCAGCCGGCGCGCTCGGCGAGGACCCGGGCCGCCGAGCCGGCGTCGTCGCCCGCGACCACGACCGTGCGCTTCCCGCGCCGGAGCACCTCCACCCCGGCCCCGCGCCGGAGCCTCTCGCCTCTCGGCCCCCGCCTGGCCCCAGCGTCCGCCCCGGCCTCCGCCCCAGCCCCGACCTCCGCCCCGACCTCCGCCCCAGCCCGGGCTCGGCCCCGGCCTGCGCTCCCGCCAACTTCTCCGCACGTGATGACATATCGCGGCCGAAGTCCGAAATGTCCGCCGAAAGGTCATCACGTGCGGAGAAGTTGGCAGCGTTGGCACGGGCGGAGGAGTTGGCGGTGGTGGCTGGGGGCCACCAGGGCTCGGCCTCGGGCAGCAGCGGTTCCTCGAGCTGGACGTTGAGATGGGTCGGTCCCCGGCGCCGGGTCGCGACCTCCGCCGCCGCGTCGAGCTCCTCCGTTGACGCGTCCACGCCGAGGTCGAAGCAGGGGGCGAAGACCCCGAAGATCCCGTCCTGGCGGGTGGTCTGGTTGGCACCGCTACCGCGCATCGCGGCCGGCCGGTCGGCGGCGAGCACTACGAGGCGTCGACCCGAGTGGGACGCCTCCATCACCGCCGGCAGCAGGTTCCCGACCGCGGTACCGGACGTCGTCACGACGGCGACCGGCGTCCGCGACCCCGCCGCCAGCCCGAGCGCGAGGAACCCCGCCGACCGCTCGTCGACCCGGACGTGGAGCCGCACGTCACCGGCGGCGTCCGCCGCATACAGCGCCAACGCCAGGCCGGCGGAGCGTGAGCCGGGTGCGAGGACGACCTCGCGGACCCCACCGGAGACGAGCGCGGCGAGCAGGTGTGCCGCGCGCTCCGAAGACCTCACGGCGCCATCACGACGCCGAGTATGCCTGCCGCCCACGTCCCGGACCGGACCTCGGCCACGCTCCGACGCGTCGATAGCGTGGGTCGCGTGACCTCGGCGACCTCGACATCGGTGACCTCCGACCGCGACTGGTGGCGGCAGGCGGTCGTCTACCAGATCTACCCGCGCAGCTTCGCCGACGCGAACGGCGACGGCATCGGCGACCTCCGCGGGATCATCGACCACGCCGGCCACCTGGTCCGGCTCGGCGTGGACGCCGTGTGGCTCAGCCCGTTCTACCCGTCAGCCCTGGCGGACGGCGGGTACGACGTCGACGACTACCGGGCCGTGGCGCCGGAGCTGGGCACGCTCGACGACTTCGACGAGCTGGTGTCCGTCCTCCACGGCGCCGGGATCAAGCTGATCGTCGACATCGTCCCGAACCACACGTCGGACCGGCACGCCTGGTTCCGTGAGGCGCTGGCCTCGCCGCCCGGATCCGCCGCACGGAACCGCTACGTGATCCGGCGCGGCAACGGTCCCGACGGGGCGGAGCCGCCGACCGACTGGCGGTCGTTCTTCGGGGGCCCCGCGTGGGAGCCGATCGGCGACGGCGACTGGTACCTCCACCTCTTCGCCCCGGAGCAGCCGGACCTCAACTGGGCGTTGGACGAGGTCCGGGAGGACTTCCTCACGACGCTGCGGTTCTGGTCGGACCGTGGCGTCGACGGGTTCCGGATCGACGTGGCCCACCTGCTCGCCAAGGACGCGTCCGTGATCGGTGGGGTGGCCGCCGACCTGCCCACGCAGGACCGGATCAAGGCCGGGTTCCCGGACGGACAGCACCCGTTCGAGGGCCGCGACGAGGTTCACGAGATCTACCGGACCTGGCGCGCCCTGTTCGACGAGTACGACCCGCCTCGGATGGCCGTGGCCGAGGCCTGGGTCGCCGCCCACCGCCGGGTCGCGTTCGCGCGACCGGAGGGTCTCGGGCAGGCGTTCAACTTCGACCTGCTCCTCACGCCGTGGGACGCGGCGGCGTTCACCAAGGTCATCACCGAGAACCTGGCGCTGTCGGCCGAGGCCGGCGCGTCGTCGACGTGGGTGTTCTCGAACCACGACATGGTCCGCCACGTCACGCGCTATGCCGTGCCGAACGGCACCGACCTCGTCGCGTGGCTGCGCGAGGGGGGTCACGACCCGGAGCCGGACCTCGAGCGCGGCCTGCGCCGGGCCCGGGCGGCGACGCTCCTGGCGCTCGCGCTCCCGGGCTCGACCTACGTCTACCAGGGCGAGGAGCTGGGCCTGCCCGAGGTGACCGACCTGCCGGCGGACGCGCTCCAGGACCCGACGTTCTTCCGGACGGAGGGCGCCGAGAAGGGCCGCGACGGCTGCCGGGTCCCGCTGCCCTGGACCGAGACGGGGGAGTCGTTCGGGTTCGGCCCGGGTGCCGCCTCCCATCTGCCCCAGCCGGAGTGGTTCGGCGCCTACGCCGTCGAGCGGGAGCTGAACGAGCCGGCGTCGACCCTGCACTTCTACATCGACGCGCTCGCCGCCCGGCGCTCCCTCCAGGGCGCCGAGGAGCTGTCGTGGCGCACCTCGACCGCCGACGTGGTCGCGTTCGAGCGGCCCGGCGGGTGGGTGTCGGTGACGAACTTCGGTGAGCACCCGGTGCCGATGCCCGAGGGCCGTGTGGTCATCGCCAGCCGCGCCGTCGACGGCCTCGAGCTGCCCGCCGAGACCACGGTGTGGCTGCAGACCACGGGAGCGTGATGGACCTCCGGATCTTCACCGAGCCGCAGCAGGGCGCGAGCTACGACGAGCTCCTGGCCGTGGCGCGGCGTACCGAGGACTGCGGCTTCTCGGCGTTCTTCCGCTCCGACCACTACCTGGCCATGGGCAGTGACGGGCTGCCCGGGCCGACCGACTCGTGGGTGACACTCGCGGGACTGGCGCGTGAGACGTCGACGATCCGGCTCGGGACGCTGGTCACGTCGGCGACGTTCCGGCACCCCGGTCCGCTCGCGATCAGCGTCGCGCAGGTCGACGCGATGAGCGGCGGCCGGGTCGACCTGGGGCTGGGCGCCGGCTGGTTCGAGGCCGAGCACGCCGCGTACGGGCTGCCCTTCCCCGACACCAAGGAGCGCTTCGACCGGTTCGAGGAGCAGCTGGCGGTCATCACCGGGCTGTGGCGCACTCCGGTAGGGGAGCGGTTCTCGTTCGACGGCGAGCACTACACGGTCACCGACTCGCCGGCCCTGCCCAAGCCGATGGCGCCCGACGGGCCGCCGATCATCGTCGGCGGGCACGGCAAGCGCCGCACCCCGAGGCTCGCGGCGACGTATGCGGCGGAGTTCAACGTCGGGTTCTCCTCGGCCGACGTCGTGGGGCCGCAGTTCGACCGGGCCCGCGAGGCCTGCGACACGATCGGCCGCGATCCCGGGACGCTGGTCTACTCCACGGCGCTCACGGTGTGCTGCGGCCGCGACGAGGCAGAAGTCCGTCGCCGGGCGGACGCCATCGGCCGTGACGTCGACGAGCTGCGCGAGAACGGGATCGTCGGCACGCCCGCGGAGGTCGTCGAGACGATCGGCACGGTATGCGACGGTCGGCACCGAGCGCCTCTACCTCCAGGTCCTCGACCTGGCCGACCTCGACCACCTCGACCTGCTGGCCGCCGAGGTCCTGCCCCAGGTGTGACGGACCCGGCGGTGACCGGTCAGGTCGCCGTCAGGGCGTCGCGCATCGGGAGGAACTTGGCCTCGGCCTCCGCCGCCTCGGCCTCCGGGTCGGAACCGGCGACGATCCCGCACCCCGCGAACAGCCGCATCGCGCTCGGGTCGGCATCGTCGAACCGGCCGCAGCGCAGCGCGATCCCCCACTCGCCGTCTCCGGACGAGTCCATCCACCCCACGGGCCCGGCGTACCGGCCGCGATCCATGCCCTCGAGCTCGCCGATGAGCGGGACCGCCACGTCGGCCGGCGTCCCACCCACCGCCGCGGTCGGGTGCAGCGACGCCGCGAGGGCCAAGGACGTGGCGTGGTCGGCAGCGACCCCCGCAACATCGGTCGCCAGGTGCATGACGTTGCTGAGATGCAGCACGAACGGCGTCTCGGGCACGTTCACCGAGGAGCAGTGCGGGGCGAGCGACTCGGCGACCGAGCGAACCGCATACTCGTGCTCCTCGAGGTCCTTGCTGGACCGCGCGAGTGACGCCGCCAGGGCCAGGTCTCGCGCGTCGTCGCCGCTGCGCCGGATGGTGCCGGCGAGCACCCGGGAGAGGACGAGTCCCTGGTCGCGGCGGACCAGCAGCTCGGGAGTGGCCCCGACCAGGCCACCGACGGCGAACGTCCAGGTGCGGTCGTACCGCTCGGCCAGCTGCCCCAGCAGCCAGCGTGGGTCGATCGGCGCGGCCGCGTGAACGCGCAGGTCACGGGCCAGCACCACCTTGTCGAGGTCGCCGCGGCTGATCCGCTCGACCGCCTTGCTCACGGCCCGCTTCCAGTCGTCCGGCGTGAGCGCTCCGTCGGTGAAGCGGACGTCGGCCGGAGCGTCGCCCGGCGCCGACGGACCCAGGGAGGGGATCGGTGGGAGGTGCGAGTCGTGGCCGATCGTCGTCACCCACCAGCGGTCGGCACGCCGGCCGACCACCACCTCGGGGACCACCATGAGCCCCTGCTCAGCGGAGTCGTCGGCGAAGGGGAGTGAGCCGAAAACCACCGGCCCAGAACCGGGTTGGCGTACCTCGTCACGAACCACCGCGTGCGCCAGCACGTCCCGCCACCACTGGTCGGCGTGCTCGAACCGGTCCGGTCCCGACACCTCGAACGTCGCCGCGCGGCCCCAGCCGACCAGGCCCTCGCCGTGGCGGACCCACGACACGAGCCCATCCGGCTCGGTATGCGGCAGCAGCGCCAGCAGTGCTCCCGGGTCCGGGATGGCGTGTGTACGGACCACCAACGGCGACCCGCTGGGCAGGGGTGTCGGCGTGGCGGCGGTCCCGGGGAGGGTGGACATCGCGGTTCACTCTACGGCCGCGTGTGGGGGTCCCCGCGACTCGGGACCCCGACGGCGCTGCGACACAATGGCGCCGTGAACCGCGCCAGCCTCGACAAGGACCCGTCCGACGTGGCGCTGATGTTCGACGACGTCGCCGCGCGCTACGACCTCACCAACGACGTGCTCTCGCTCGGCCAGGACCGCCTCTGGCGAAGGGCGACGATCACCGCCCTCGGCTGCGAACCCGGGGACCGCGTCCTCGACATCGCCGCCGGCACGGGGACCAGCTCGGAGCCGCTGGCCGACGCCGGCGTGGACGTCGTGCCGGCCGACTTCTCGCTCGGCATGCTGCGGGTCGGCCGGCGCCGTCGGCCCGACATGCCGTTCACGGCGGCCGACGCGATGCACCTGCCGTTCGCCGACGCCTCCTTCGATGCCGTCACGATGTCGTTCGGGCTGCGCAACGTCGCCGACCCTGCCGTCGCCCTCGCCGAGTTCCGTCGGGTCACCAGACCCGGCGGCACCCTGGTCGTCTGCGAGTTCAGCCGCCCGGTGAACGGCGCGTTCCGCGAGGTCTACCTCCGCTACCTCATGGCCGCCCTGCCCCGGGTCGCCCGCCGCGTCTCGTCGAACCCCGACTCCTACGTCTACCTCGCCGAGTCGATCCAGGCGTGGCCCTCGCAGCGCGACCTCGCCCTGACCATCCAGGGCTCCGGTTGGCACGACGTCGCCTGGCGGAACCTCAGCGGCGGCATCGTCGCGCTCCACCGCGCCACCGCCTGAGAGCGTTTCGCCGGGCCTCCGCCGGGTTAGGTATGCCTCAGCAGACAGGTCTCTGCACGCGGGCATAGAGTGTCGCGGAGTTCGTGAACATCTTCACAAGCACTTCGACGGACGGAATGATGGCCCCCATGGACGCAGCCGCGCAGTCGGCCGCTGAGCCGGTCACCGCCACGGCCGACGTCATCGTCGTGGGGGCCGGACCGGGTGGTTCCGCGACCGCGGCCTACCTCGCGATGGCCGGTCTCGACGTCCTGCTCCTGGAGAAGACGACGTTCCCCCGCGAGAAGGTCTGCGGCGACGGGCTGACCCCACGAGCGGTCCGCGAGCTCATCACCCTGGGCATCCCGCATCCCGAGGACGACGGGTGGGTCCGCAACAAGGGGCTGCGGATCATCGGTGGCGGGCTGACGCTCGCTCTCGACTGGCCCGAGACCTCCGAGTTCCCGCCCTACGGGCTGGTCCGCACGCGGATGGACTTCGACGACATCCTCGCCCGCCACGCCGTGAAGCACGGCGCCCGCCTCCTCGAGGCCACCAACGTCACCGGACCGGTGCTCGACGGCTCGGGGCGGATCGTCGGCGTCAAGGCGCGAACCGTGGACGAGAACGGCCGCAGCGCCGGTCCGGTCCTGACCTACCGAGCCCCGCTCGTCGTCGCGGCGGACGGCAACTCCTCGCGGCTCTCGCTCTCGATGGGCCGCCAGAAGCGTGACGACCGGCCCATGGGCGTCGCCGTGCGCACCTACTACACGTCGCCCCGCACCAACGACGACTACTTGGAGTCGTGGCTCGAGCTCTGGGTCGACGATCCGAAGAACCCCGGCGAGCGCGTCCTCCTCCCCGGCTACGGCTGGGTGTTCGGGGTCGGCGACGGCACCTCCAACCTCGGCCTCGGGATCCTCAACACCTCCAAGGCGTTCGGCAACGTCGACTACAAGGACGTCATGCGCCGGTGGGTCGCGACGATGCCGGAGGAGTGGACCTACAACGACGAGACGATGGTCGGCCCGATCCGCGGTGCCGCCCTCCCGATGGGCTTCAACCGCCAGCCGCACTACGCCGACGGGCTGCTGCTCGTCGGTGACGCCGGCGGCATGGTCAACCCGTTCAACGGCGAGGGCATCGCGTATGCGATGGAGTCCGGCCGGCTCGCGGCGGAGGTCGTGGCGCAGGCCTTCGCGCGACCCGACGACGCCGGGCGTGAACGGGTCCTTTCCTCCTACCCCACAGTCATGAAGGATGCCCTCGGCGGCTACTACACCCTGGGCCGCTGGTTCGCCCGAGCCATCGGCAACCCCGAGGTGATGCGGCTCGCCACCAAGTACGGACTGCCCCGCACGACCCTGATGCGGTTCCTGCTCAAGATCATGGCCAACCTGCCCGAGCAGCACGGTGGGCGCGCCGACGACCGGATCATCCAGGCCCTGTCCACGATGGCTCCGGACGCCTGATCGAGGCCGACCCTAGGATGGAAAAGACCTGCTACGTGAGAGCTGCGGGACGCCACCGCAGTGACCATCGGAAGGGGTACGCGCCATGACCAACTCGTACGTCCCGCTGCTGTTCCTCCTCGCTCTCGGTCTGGCGTTCGCGCTGCTCTCCGTGGGCACGAGCCTCGTCGTCGGCCCCAAGCGCTACAACCGGGCCAAGATGGAGGCCTACGAGTGCGGGATCCAGCCGACGCCGCACCCCGAGGGCGGCGGTCGCTTCCCGATCAAGTACTACCTCGTGGCGATGCTCTTCATCGTCTTCGACGTGGAGAGCCTGTTCCTCTATCCCTTCGCGGTGGCCTTCAACCAGCTCGGCCTGTTCGCCCTCGTCGAGATGGTCCTGTTCATCGTCACCGTGTTCGTCGCGTACTCCTACGTGTGGCAACGCGGTGGGCTCGAGTGGGACTAGCCGCTAAATCTTCTAGCATCCGGTAACGAACGCGAGGCATACGACATGGGGATCGAAGAGAAGCTGCCGGCAGGCTTCCTGCTGTCGACGGTCGAGGGTCTGGCCGGCTACATGCGCAAGAGCTCCATGTGGCCCGCGACCTTCGGCCTGGCCTGCTGTGCCATCGAGATGATGGCGGTCGGCACCCCCGACTACGACATCGCGCGGTTCGGGATGGAGCGGTTCTCGGCGACGCCGCGGCAGGCCGACCTGATGATCGTCGCGGGTCGCGTCAGCCAGAAGATGGCGCCGGTCGTCCGTCAGGTCTACGACCAGATGCCGAACCCCAAGTGGGTCATCTCGATGGGCGTCTGCGCGAGCTCCGGAGGGATGTTCAACAACTACGCGATCGTGCAGGGCGTCGACCACATCATCCCGGTCGACATCTACCTACCCGGCTGTCCGCCGCGACCCGAGATGCTCCTCAACGCGATCATCACGCTGCACAAGGAGATCCAGGCGATGCCGCTCGGGGTCAACCGTGACAAGGCCGCCCGCGCCGCGGAGATCGCGGCCCTGAACGCCACTCCGACGCACGCGATGAAGGGCCTGCTGGCGTGAGCGACGCGACGACTCCGGGAGCCAAGACCCCCGAGGGCGAGGGACAACAGGGCGGCCAGCAGGCGACGGAGCAGTACGCGGCGAACCTGCCCGCCCCGCCCGGCACCAACCCCGACCCCGTCGTCATCGGTGAGCGGTTCGGCATGTTCGGGGCCTCGAACGGTCAGGACACGACGGGCTACGGCGGTCTGCGCAGCCCGATCCTGCTGCCCGGCGCGTCGCAGCGGCCCTACGGCGGCTACTTCGACGACCTGGCCGACGCTCTCGAGCGCGCCCTGGTCGGCGGCTCCGCCTCCTACGCCGAGGCCGTCGAGCGGGTCACCATCGACCGTGGCGAGATGACGGTGTTCGTCCGCCGCGAGCACCTGCTCGCCGTGGCGCGGGCCCTGCGGGACGACCCCGACCTGCGGTTCGAGCTGTGCCTCGGCGTCTCCGGTGTCCACTACCCGCACGAGACCGGCCGCGAGCTGCACGCCGTCTACCACTTCCTGTCGATCACCAACGACTACAACCGGATCCGCATCGAGGTCACGTGTCCTGACGCCGACCCGCACGTCCCGTCGATCGTTGCGGTCTACCCCGCGAACGACTGGCACGAGCGGGAGACGTGGGACATGTTCGGGCTCCAGTTCGACGGCCACCCGGCCCTCACGCGGATCCTCATGCCGGACGACTGGCCCGGCCACCCGCAGCGCAAGGACTACCCGCTCGGCGGCATCCCCGTCGAGTACAAGGGCGCGACGATCCCGCCGCCCGACCAGCGCAGGAGCTACAACTGATGGCACCCCACAAAGTTCTGCGCTTCGCTCCGATACGTTGCGAGGACCCCGCATGAGCACAACCCAGCGCACCAGCGACCCGTACGCGACGTCCGGAGCCGACGAGTCGGCCGCCGAGGGCGCCTTCATCCTCAACACCTCCGGCGGTGACTGGGAAGACCTCATCGACGAGGCGACGTCCCTCCACGAGGAGCGCATCGTCGTCAACATGGGCCCGCAGCACCCGTCGACGCACGGCGTGCTCCGCCTCATCCTCGAGCTCGACGGCGAGACGGTGACCGAGACCCGCGCGGGCATCGGCTACCTGCATACCGGCATCGAGAAGAACATGGAGTTCCGCAACTGGACGCAGGGCGTGACGTTCTGCACCCGGATGGACTACCTCACGCCGATGATGCAGGAGGCGGCCTACTGCCTCGCCGTCGAGAAGCTGCTCGGCATCACCGACCAGATCCCGGAGCGCGCCTCCACCATCCGCGTCCTCATGATGGAGCTGACCCGGATCAGCTCCCACCTCGTCGCGCTCGGCACCGGCGGCATGGAGATGGGCGCCACGACGGTGATGACCGTCGGGTTCCGCGAGCGCGAGCGGGTGCTGCGGATCATCGAGATGATCACCGGCCTGCGGATGAACAACGCCTACATCCGACCCGGTGGCGTGGCGCAGGACCTGCCCCGCGGCGTCTACAACGACATCCGCGACATGGTCCCCCAGGTCCACCGCGGTCTGAAGGAGCTCGAAGCGCTCCTCAACGAGAACCCGATCCTCAAGGGCCGAACCGTCGGCGTCGGCTACCTCGACCTCACCGGCTGTATGGCCCTGGGGATGACCGGCCCGGTGCTCCGGTCGGCCGGGCTGCCCCACGACCTGCGCAAGGCGCAGCCCTACTGCGGCTACGAGACCTATGACTTCGACGTCCCCACCCGCGACACCTGCGACGCCTACGGGCGGATCCGGGTGCGGATCGACGAGATGTACCAGTCGCTGCGAATCATCGAGCAGGCCACCGACCGGCTCCAGGCCGACGAGCCCGGCTCCCCGGTCATGGTCGCCGACAAGAAGATCGCGTGGCCGGCGCAGCTGGCCATCAGCGGCGACGGCATGGGCAACAGCCTCGACCACATCCGCGAGATCATGGGCGAGTCGATGGAGGGCCTGATCCACCACTTCAAGCTGGTCACCGAGGGCTTCCGGGTCCCGCCGGGCCAGGCCTACGTCGCGGTGGAGAGCGCCAAGGGCGAGCTCGGCTGCCACGTCGTGTCCGACGGCGGCACTCGGCCCTACCGGGCCCACTTCCGGGACCCGTCGTTCAACAACCTGCAGGCCGTGGCGGCGATGTGCGAGGGCGGCCAGGTCGCCGACGTCATCGTCGCCGTGGCCTCGATCGACCCCGTCATGGGAGGTGTCGACCGCTGATGTCCGGCGACTTCGCGACCGCTGGCGCACGCGCCTCCGGCCACTTCACGGTGAGCCAGGAGAGCAAGACGCCCTACCCCGACGACGTTCTCGCCCAGCTGCACACGGACGCCGACGCCGTCATCGCGCGCTACCCGCAGGCGCGGTCGGCCCTGCTGCCGCTGCTGCACCTCGTCCAGAGCATCGACGGCTTCGTCTCCGGCCGCGGGATCGCCTTCTGCGCGGAGAAGCTCGACCTGGAGACGGCCGAGGTCAGCGGCGTCGCGACGTTCTACACGCAGTACAAGCGGCACCCCAACGGCGAGTACACCGTCGGCGTCTGCACCAACACGCTCTGCGCGATCATGGGCGGCGACGCGATCTGGGACGCCGTCAGCGACCACCTCGGCGTCGGGCACGACGAGACGACGTCGGACGGGAAGATCACCCTCGAGCGCGTCGAGTGCAACGCGGCCTGCGACTACGCCCCGGTCGTCATGGCCAACTGGGAGTTCTTCGACAACCAGACCATCGGGTCGACCAAGGAGCTCGTCGACGACCTGCGCGCCGGGAAGTCGGTCAAGCCGACCCGCGGCGCCGACACCGTGGCAACCTTCAAGGAGGTCTCGCGGGTCCTGGCCGGGTTCGACGACGGGCGCGCCGGCGAGGGCGTGGGCGCGGGGGAAGCGTCCCTGATCGGCCTGCGGCTGGCCCACCGGCGGGGCTGGACCGCTCCGGGCGAGGAGGGATCGACCGACGGTGAGGTCGCTCCCGACGCCGACGACGACGCCCCCGGCCTGGCGCCGGGCCGGACGTCGTCCGCCGACAGCACGGCCAACGAACCCGACGAACATCCGGCCGATGCCACCGCGGCGACACCCGCGAGCGACAAGGCCGACGGCACCGACGGCACCGCGACGAAGGGTGGGACCGCGTGAGCGTCCAGCTGACCCCGATCCTCACCAAGTTCTGGGACCACCCGGAGTCCTGGACGATGGCCACCTACGAGGACAACGAGGGCTACCAGGCGTTCAAGCGCGCCGTCGGCATGACCCAGGCCGAGCTCGTCGACATGGCCAAGGACTCGGGCCTGCGGGGACGTGGCGGCGCCGGCTTCCCCACCGGGCTCAAGTGGTCGTTCCTGCCGCCGCCGGACGGCGGCCCGCGCTACCTCGTCGTCAACGCCGACGAGTCCGAGCCGGGCACCTGCAAGGACATCCCGCTGATGATGGCCGCGCCGCACTTCCTCATCGAGGGCGTGGCCATCACCTCGTTCGCCATCGGCTGCAACCACGCCTTCATCTACCTGCGGGGCGAGGTCGTCCACGTCTACCGGCGGCTGCTCCACGCGGTCGAGGAGGCGTATGCGGCGGGCTACCTCGGCAAGAACATCCTGGGCACCGGGTTCGACCTCGACGTCACCGTGCACGCCGGGGCCGGCGCCTACATCTGCGGGGAGGAGACCGCCCTCCTCGACTCGCTCGAGGGTCGTCGCGGCCAGCCCCGCCTGAAGCCGCCGTTCCCCGCCGTGGCCGGCCTCTACGCGCGTCCCACGGTCGTCAACAACGTCGAGAGCATCGCCTCGATCCCGCCGATCCTGTTGCACGGCGCGGACTGGTTCAAGGGCATGGGCAGCGAGAAGTCGACCGGGTTCGGGATCTTCAGCCTGTCCGGACACGTCCGCCGACCGGGCCAGTTCGAGGCGCCGCTGGGGATCACCCTGCGCGAGCTGCTCGACATGGCCGGCGGGATGCGCGACCCGCAGCACAAGCTGAAGTTCTGGACTCCGGGCGGCTCCTCGACGCCGTTGTTCACCGACGCCCACCTCGACGTGCCCCTCGACTTCGAGTCGGTGGCCGCGGCGGGGTCGATGCTCGGCACCCGCGCCCTGCAGATCTTCGACGACACCACGTGCGTGGTGCGCGCGACCGAGCGCTGGACCGACTTCTACAAGCACGAGTCCTGCGGCAAGTGCACCCCGTGCCGGGAAGGCACCTGGTGGCTGGCCCAGATCCTCGAGCGGCTCGAGCACGGCCACGGCGACGAGGAGGACATCGAGAAGCTCGTCGACATCTGCGACAACATCCTCGGCCGCTCGTTCTGCGCCCTCGGGGACGGGGCGACGTCGCCGATCACGAGCAGCGTCCAGTACTTCCGTGACGAGTACCTCGAGCACCTGCGGCTCGGTCGGTGCCCGTTCGACCGTGACGCCTCGACGCTGTTCGCCACTGGGACGACCAGTGGCTCGACCGAGGTGAAGGAGCCGGCGTCGGCATGACCACCACGATCGATCCGACCATCACGAGCCCCAGTGCGGGCGGCAACGCCGTCAGCACCGGCGGCGACGCCCGGCGCCCCAAGGGCCCGAACGACATCACGCTGACCATCGACGGCATCGAGACCTGGGTACCCAAGGGCACCCTGATCATCCGGGCCGCCGAGGAGATCGGGATCCAGATCCCCCGGTTCTGCGACCATCCGCTCCTCGAGCCGGTCGGCGCCTGCCGTCAGTGCCTCGTCGACGTCGCCACGCCGGGTCCGGACGGTTCGATGCGGCCGATGCCGAAGCCGCAGGCCTCGTGCACCATCACCGTGACCGAGGGTATGCAGGTCAACACCCAGCTGACGTCGGCCGTCGCCGACAAGGCGCAGCAGGGCGTCATGGAGCTGCTGCTCATCAACCACCCCCTCGACTGCCCGGTCTGCGACAAGGGCGGCGAGTGCCCCCTGCAGAACCAGGCCATGAGCAACGGCCGCGGCACGTCCCGGTTCGAGGACGTCAAGCGGACCTACCCCAAGCCGATCAACATCTCCAGCCAGGTGCTGCTCGACCGGGAGCGGTGCGTGCTCTGCGCGCGCTGCACGCGCTTCTCCGACCAGATCGCCGGCGATCCGTTCATCGCGCTCGTCGAGCGGGGCGCCCTGCAGCAGGTCGGCATCTATGAGGACCAGCCGTTCGAGTCGTACTTCTCCGGCAACACCGTGCAGATCTGCCCGGTGGGAGCGCTGACCGGCGCCGCGTACCGGTTCCGGTCGCGACCGTTCGACCTCCTGTCGACCCCGAGCGTCTGTGAGCACTGCGCCTCGGGCTGCTCGATCCGCACCGACCACCGACGTGGTGTGGTGCTGCGCCGGATGGCGACCAACGACCCGGACGTCAACGAGGAGTGGAACTGCGACAAGGGCCGCTGGGCCTTCCAGTACGCGACCCTGTCCGACCGCCTCGACGTCCCGTTGGTCCGTGACGGCGACGGCGAGCTGCGCGCGGCGGGCTGGCCGGAGGCGCTCGCGAAGGCGGCCGAAGGACTTCGCAAGGCCAAGGGAGCCGGCGTGCTCGTCGGCGGCCGGGTCTCGGTGGAGGACGCCTACGCATACGGGAAGTTCGCCCGAATCGCCCTGCACACCAACGACATCGACTTCCGCGCCCGGCCTCACTCGGTGGAGGAGGCCGACTTCCTCGCCCAGCACGTCGTGGCCACCGGTCCGGACGGCGGCGCAGTGACCTACGCCGACCTCGAGGACGCCAAGGCCGTCCTCCTCGTCGGATTCGAGCCGGAGGACGAGTCACCGATCGTCTTCCTGCGGCTCCGCAAGGGCGTGCGACGCAACAAGACGCAGGTGTATGCGGTCGCGCCCTTCGCGTCGCGCGGCCTCGACAAGCTGGCGGCCCGGCTGCTGCCGACCCGTCCCGGCAGCGAGACCACGGTGTTGCGCGACCTCGGCGGCTCCAAGGCCGGCCGCTCCGCGCTGGAGGCTCTCCAGGACCGCGGCGTCGTCCTCGTCGGCGAACGGCTCGCCACGGTGCCCGGCGCCCTGACGGCGGCCGCCGCCCTCGCGGAGAGCGCCGGCGCCAAGCTGGCGTGGATCCCGAGGCGGGCCGGCGAGCGCGGTGCCCTCGAAGCCGGAGCGCTCGGCGCGCTGCTGCCTGGCGGTCGTCCGGCGGCGAGTGCCCAGGCCCGCACGGAGGTCGCCGAGGTCTGGGACGTCGTCGGGCTGCCCGACACGGCGGCCCGTGACACCGACGGCATCATCGAGGCGGCCTGCTCCGGCGAGATCGACGCGCTCGTCATCGGCGGCGTCGACCCGGCCGACCTCAGCCACCCCGGCGTCGAGGAGGCCCTGGCCAAGACCTTCGTCGTCTCGCTGGAGATCCGTGACTCCGCGGTGACCGCGGTGGCCGACGTCGTCCTTCCCGTGGCGCCGCAGGCCGAGAAGGTCGGCGCGTTCGTCAACTGGGAGGGCCGGGTCCGGCCGTTCCAGGACGCCTTGGACAGCAACGCGATGAGCGACCATCGGGTCCTCGACATGCTGGCCGCCGAGCTCGGGTACTTCCTCGAGACCCGGACCCAGGAGCAGGTCCATGAGCAGTTCACCGCACTCGGTCCATGGACCGGCGACCGCGGCGTGGGCGACGGTGCGGCAGCGTCCCCGGACGCCCGGACGCCGGACGCCCATGGCCAGTTCGTGCTGGCGACCTGGCCGACCCTGCTCGACGCGGGACGCCTGCAGGACGGCGAGCCGTTCCTCGCGGGCACCGCGCCACGGGCCGTGGCTCGTCTGGCCGCGACCGACGCCGAGCGCCTCGGCGTCGTCGACGGCGACGAGGTGACGGTGTCGAGCGCCCGCGGTGCCGTGACCGTGCCGGTCCTCGTGACCGACCGGATGGTCGACGGTGTGGTCTGGCTACCGACGAACTCGGTCGGCTGTGCCGTCCGCACCGAGCTGCGTGAGGGGGCCGGCGCGCCGGTCGACGTGGCCCGCAGCGCCGAACCGAGTGGCGACACACAGGCCGTGACCACCTCCCCATCGGCGGCCACTTCGGCGTCGAACCGGGCTTCCATCGCCGGCACCGTCCCATCCGGTGGCGGATTCGACGAAGGACTGCCGCAATGACGACGCTCTTGACCGTCCTGCCCGACCTGGCCGTTCCCGCGCTGGACAACCCCAAGGCCGACTTCTCCGACACCCCGTGGTGGCTGTCCCTGATCAAGGCCGTGCTGATCTTCGTCTACCTGTTGATCAGCACCCTCCTGGTGATCTGGTTCGAGCGGCGCGTCATCGGCCGGATGCAGCAGCGTCCCGGCCCCAACCGCACGGGCCCGTTCGGCCTGCTGCAGACGCTGGCCGACGGCATGAAGTCGATGCTCAAGGAGGACGTCACCCCGGCGGCGGCCGACCGGCTGATCTTCACCCTTGCTCCGCTGATCGCCGCAACGATGGCCTTCGTCTCCTTCGCGATCATCCCGTTGGGCGACAAGGCCTCGATGTTCGGCCACATGACCCCGCTGCAGCTGGCCGACTTCCCGGTCGCCGTGCTGCTCGTGCTCGCGGTCGCCTCCGTCGGCGTCTACGGCATCATCCTCGCCGGCTGGTCGTCCGGCTCCACCTACCCGCTGCTCGGCGGGCTGCGGTCGACGGCACAGGTGATCTCCTACGAGATCGCCATGGGGCTCGCCCTGGTCGCCGTGTTCATCTACAGCGGCTCGATGTCGACCTCGCAGATCGTGGCGGGGCAGGCCTCGCTCTGGTACATCGCGCCCGGCCTGTTCTCGTTCGCCGTCTACGTCGTGACAATGGTCGGCGAGACCAACCGGCTGCCCTTCGACCTCGCCGAGGGCGAGGGCGAGCTCACCGGCGGGTTCCACACCGAGTACGGCTCGATGCGCTTCGCGATGTTCTTCCTGGCGGAGTACATCAACATGTTCACCGTCGCCGCGCTGGCGACGACGATGTTCCTCGGCGGCTGGCAGGCCCCGCCGCTCGTCTCGCTCATCAACGACAACATGTTCAGCGGCGGCTGGTGGGGCGTGCTGTGGTTCACGGCCAAGATGTGGGCCTTCATGTTCGTCTTCGTGTGGCTCCGGGGCTCGCTGCCCCGCACGCGGTACGACCAGTTCATGCGCTTCGGGTGGAAGTTCCTCATCCCCGTGACGCTGCTCTGGGTCGTCCTGGTGGCCTTCATCCGTGGTGCCCAGAACGGCTGGTTCGGCGACAACGTCGTGACCATCGCCGGCCGCAACTTCCCGGTCCCCATCCTCGTGGCGATCGCGCTGATCGCGATCGTGGCGCTGGGCGGGTCCTGGCTCTACGACACGCGCCGCGCCGACAAGGAAGAAGCCGAGGCGGCCACCGGTCCACCGAACGTCGTCGACCCGTTCGCGGGTGGATACCCTGTTCCGCCGCTACCCGGGCAGACGCTCAAGGAGCCGGAGCGACGACCCGTCGCGGTCGGTGCCCCCACCGGCGGTACGTCAGGTGCCGACCCGCATACCGAGGAGGAACCCCGTGGCTGACGACACGAAGGGGCGCGACTTCTCGCAGCCCCAAGGCGCTCAGCCTCGCTCCGAGGGCGGCCCCTCCAACACCGAGGGCGGCTCGCCCACCCCGGCGAAGCGGGTCCCACCGCGCGCCCCGGCTCGCCCGACCCCGGCCGAGCGTCGCTCCGAGGACGAGCCGGGATTCGTCCAGAGCCTGTTCGCGCCCGTCGCCGGGTTCGGCGTCACCTTCGGGACGATGTTCCGCAAGGTCCTCACCGAGGAGTACCCCGAGGAGAAGCGCCCGACCGAGGCCCGGTTCCACGGCCGCCACCAGCTGAACCGGCACCCGGACGGCCTGGAGAAGTGCGTCGGCTGCGAGCTCTGCGCGTGGGCATGTCCCGCCGACGCGATCCTCGTCGAGGGCGCTTCGAACGACGACAGCGAGGGCGGCACCGGCCGCTTCTCGCCCGGCGAGCGCTACGGCCGCGTCTACCAGATCAACTACCTGCGCTGCATCTTCTGCGGCCTCTGCATCGAGGCCTGTCCCACCCGCGCCCTGACGATGACCAACTTCTACGAGCTGGCCGACAACAACCGCGCCGACCTCATCTTCACCAAGGAGCAGCTGCTCGCCCCGATCCAGGAGGGCATGCTCCCGGCGCCGCACCCGATGGTCGCGGGCATGGAGGAACGCGACTACTACCAGGGCAAGGTCACCCGAGCGACGGACGAGCAGGAGGAGTGGAGCCGCTCGCACACACGTCAGAACGAGGAGCTCACCGGCACCGCCGGTGACGTCAGCGAGGACGCCGTCGGGCTGGGCAACACCGGCACCCGTGGAGCCTCGCCGACCGAGGACGCCGGCGGCGTCGTCCAGACCGGGGCCGTGAGCGCGCCGTCCGCGTGGATCGGAGAGTCGCGATGACCTCGACCGGCGAAGCGGTCATCTTCTGGATCCTCGGGCCGCTCATGGTGATCGCCGCGCTCGGTCTGCTGTTCGCCCGCAAGGCGGTGCACGCTGCCCTCTGCGTCGCGTTCGTCATGGTCAACCTCGGCGTGCTCTACATCGTCCAGCAGGCCGACTTCCTCGGCATCGCGCAGGTGTTCGTCTACACGGGCGCCGTGATGATGTTCTTCCTCTTCGTCCTCATGCTCGTCGGGGTCGACTCGTCCGACTCGCTCATCGAGACGATCCGCGGGCAGAAGGCCGCCGCGTTCGTGCTGTGCCTCGGCCTCGCCCTGGTCATGTTCTTCGCGCTGGGCTCGGTCACGCTGCCCGAGCCGAAGTTCCTCGACGCCGTCAACGAGGACCCGGGCAACGTCAGCGGGGTTGCCGAGCTGATCTTCGGCAAGTACGTCTGGATCTTCGAGCTGACGTCCGCGCTGCTCATCACCGCGGCCGTCGGGGCGATGGTGCTCGCTCACCGGCAGCGGATCGGCGAGAAGCGCTCGCAGAAGGACTGGTCGCAGCGCCGGATCCGTGAGAACGAGTTCGTCTCGGGTCTGCCGGTCCCCGGTGTGTATGCGCGGCACAACGCCGTCGACACCCCGGCCCTGCTCCCGGACGGCACGCCGACCCCGCTGTCGGTGTCGCGGGTCCTGCAGTCGCGTGACCAGATCGGGACACCGGACACCTACCACGCCGCCGAGCAGGCCATCGAGAACGAGATCGAGGAGGGGTCGCAGCGATGAACCTCGTCCACTACATCTACCTCTCGACGATCCTCTTCGCGATCGGCGCGGCTGCGGTCCTGTTGCGGCGCAACGCGATCATCGTGTTCATGGGCGTGGAGCTGATGCTCAACGCGACGAACCTCGCCTTTGTGACGTTCGCCCGCGTCTACGGCACCCTCGACGGCCAGGTCATCGCCCTGTTCGTCATGGTCGTCGCGGCCGCCGAGGTCGTCGTGGGCCTGGCCATCATCATGGCCATCTTCCGATCCCGCCGGTCGGCCTCGGTCGACAACGCCAACCTCCTGAAGCTCTAAGAGGAGCCACCTGTGCTGACCCTCGCCACCGCTGAAGGAGCGGCTGCCGCCGCGACCGGCGTCACGGCATACGCCTGGCTGCTCATCGTCTTCCCCGCGTTCGGCGCTCTGCTCCTGCTCGTCGGTGGCAAGCGCACCGACCGGTTCGGCCCCATCCTCGCCGTCTGCCTCTCCTGGGCGTCCTTCCTCCTCGGCTTCGTCATCATCGTCGCGATGGTCGGCCGCGACATCGCCGACCGGGCGATGCACGTGCAGCTCTACGACTGGCTGCCGGCGGGGCAGTTCCAGCTGTCGGCGGGCCTGCTCATCGACCCGTTGTCGATGACCTTCGTCATGCTCATCACCTTCGTCGGGTCGCTGATCCACGTGTACTCGTTGGGGTACATGGCCCATGACCCCGACAAGCGGCGCTTCTTCGCGTACATGAACCTCTTCGTCGCGGCCATGCTGGTGCTCGTCCTCGCCGACTCGTACCTCTTCCTCTACGTCGGGTGGGAGGGCGTGGGTCTGGCCTCGTACCTGCTCATCGGGTTCTGGAACTACAACCCGGCGTTCGCGTCCGCGGCCAACAAGGCGTTCGTGGCCAACCGCGTCGGTGACCTCGGACTCTCCGTCGCGATCATGATCATGTTCTGGCAGTTCGGGAAGGTCGACTTCGCGTCGGTCAACGCGGGCGTCGGCCAGGCCAGCCAGGGTGCGGTCACCGCCCTGGGCCTGTTCCTCCTGCTCGGTGCCTGCGGCAAGTCCGCGCAGTTCCCCCTGCAGAGCTGGCTCGGCGACGCGATGGCCGGCCCGACACCCGTCTCGGCGCTGATCCACGCCGCGACCATGGTCACCGCCGGGGTCTACCTCGTCGTCCGCAGCAACGTCATCTACGACGCCGCGCCGACCGCCCAGGTCGCCGTCGCGATCGTCGGCGCCATCACCCTGCTGTTCGGGGCGATCGTCGGCTGCGCCAAGGACGACATGAAGAAGGCCTTGGCGGCGTCGACGATGAGCCAGATCGGCTACATGATGCTGGCCGCCGGGCTCGGTCCGGTCGGCTACGCCTTCGCGATCTTCCACCTGCTCACCCACGGCTTCTTCAAGGCCGGGATGTTCCTCGGCGCCGGCTCGGTCATGCACGCCATGAACGACCAGGTGGACATGCGACGGTTCGGAGCCCTCTGGTCGGTCATCCGGATCACGGCGATCACCTTCGGCCTCGGCTACCTCGCCATCATCGGCTTCCCGTTCCTCGACGGGTTCTGGAGCAAGGACAAGATCATCGAGTCGGCGTTCACCGGCGAGGGCTGGCACCCCTGGGTGTTCGGCGGGGCCGCGCTCATCGGCGCCGCGATCACCGCGTTCTACATGTCCCGCCTCTACTTCATGACCTTCCTGGGGAAGAAGCGGTGGACCGACGACGTGCACCCGCACGAGTCGCCCCTCACGATGACCATCCCGATGATGGTGCTCGCCGTCGGCTCGGCCTTCCTCGGCCTCATCCTCGGCCCGACGAACTTCATCGCGAACTGGCTCAACCCGGTCTTCGGCATCGATGAGGCCCCGGAGGAGCACCCGGTCATCGCGCCGATGGTCATCACCGGCGTGACCCTGCTCCTGGTCGCCGCCGGCGCGGCCCTGGCCTGGGTGCTCTACGTGCGCGACGAGGTCCCGAAGACGGCCCCGGCCGGCAGCCTGATCACCCAGGCCGCGCGCAAGGACCTCTATCAGGACGCCGTCAACGAGGGCCTGTTCATGCGGCCTGGCATCCACCTCACCCGCGCGCTCGTCTTCGCCGACAGCGCCGGCGTCGACGGCGCCGCGACCGGTATCGGCCGGCTCATCGCCGGGACGTCCGGACGATGGCGGAAGCTGCAGAACGGGTATGCCCGCTCCTACGCCCTGACGATGCTCGTCGGAGTCGTCGTCATCCTCGGCGCCGTGTGGGTGATGCAGTGATGACGAACGTGCCCTGGCTCACCATCGTCGGCGCCATCCCGCTCGTCGGCGCCATCGTCGTCTGGCTGCTCCCGTCCGGGGTGGCCGCTCGCGCCAAGCAGGTCGCTCTCGGGTTCTCGCTGCTCACCCTCGTCGCCGGCATCCTCGCGACCGTGGCGTTTGCCGGTTCGGACTCCACCGGTCAGTTCCGGCTCGAGGAGCAGCACCAGTGGATCCCGCAGTTCGGGGTCAGCTACGCGCTCGGCGTGGACGGGATCGCGCTCGCGCTGATCCTCATGTCGCTCATCCTCACGCCGATCTGCCTGCTCGCCGCGTGGCGTGACCTGCCCGCCAGCGGCGAGGGACCGGACCCGCGGGAGAAGAGCTACTTCGCCCTCATGCTCGTCCTCGAGACGTTCATGGTCGGCGTGTTCGCGGCGACCGACGTGTTCCTCTTCTACGTCTTCTTCGAGGCGATGCTGATCCCGGTGTACTTCCTCATCGGGCAGTACGGCGGCCCGCGCCGGCAGTACGCCGCGGTGAAGTTCCTCGTCTTCTCGCTCGTCGGCGGCCTCATCATGCTGGCGTCGGTCATCGGCCTCTACACCCAGGGCCCCGGCGGATCCGACGGCTTCCTCGTGGAGAACCTCACCGGGCTCAGCCTCGACCCGACGACCGGCCGGCTGCTGTTCCTGGGCTTCTTCATCGCGTTCGCCGTGAAGGCGCCGATGGTGCCGGTGCACACCTGGCTGCCGGACGCCGCCACCGAGGCCACGCCGGCCACGGCCACGCTGCTCGTCGGCGTGCTCGACAAGGTCGGCACCTACGGGATGATCCGGTTCTGCCTGCAGCTGTTCCCCGAGGCCTCCCAGTGGGCCACCCCCGTGGTCATCGCTCTCGCAGTGATCTCGGTGCTCTACGGTGCGCTGCTGGCCATCGGTCAGACCGACGTCATGCGCCTGATCGCGTACACCTCGATCAGCCACTTCGGGTTCATCGTCCTCGGCATCTTCGCGATGACCTCGACGGGCTTTGCGGGCTCGACGCTCTACATGGTCAACCACGGGTTCACCACGGCGGCGCTGTTCCTCATCGCCGCGATGATGGTCAGTAGGCGTGGCAGCAAACGGATCTCCGACTTCGGTGGTTGGCAACGGGTCACACCGGTCCTCGCGGGGTCGTTCCTCGTGGCCGGCCTGTCCGGCCTGGCCCTGCCCGGGCTCGGCGCGTTCGTCGCGGAGTTCCTCACCCTGGTCGGGACGTTCCAGCGATATCCGATACCGGCGGTCATCGCGACCTTCGGCATCATTCTCGCCGCCCTCTACATCCTGCTGATGTACAAGCGGATGGCGACCGGACCGGTCCCCGAGAGCGCCGCGGGGACCCGTGACCTGGGCAGCCGGGAGAAGTGGGTGGTGGCCCCGCTCATCGCCCTGTTCCTCGTCCTCGGCTTCTACCCGAAGCCGGCCCTCGACATGATCAACCCGGCGGTGTCGACCACCCTCAGCTACATGGGAGTCGTCGACCCCGCGCCCATCGTCCCCGTCAACGCGGAAGGGGGCGCGAAGTGAGCGCCATCGCTCTTCCCGAGCTGCCCGCGCAGTTCGTCGCGGCGACGCTCAACTACGGCGCGCTCCTGCCGCTCCTCATCGTGTTCGGGTTCGCCCTCATCGGGGTGCTCGTCGAGGCATTCGTCCCCAAGGAGACCCGGTATCCGGTCCAGGTCGCCATCACCCTCATCGGGCTGATCGGCGCCTTTCTCGCCGTGGTGCTCGTCGCCGTGAACAACCAGACGTCCACGGCCGGGCTCGCGTCCGGCACCGGCGTCAAGGGGTCGGTCGTCATCGACGGCCCGGCCCTGTTCCTCCAGGGCGCGGTCCTCGTCCTGTCGTTCATGGGCGTCCTGACGATGGCCGAGCGTCTCGGCGGCGTCGGCTCCGACGCGTTCACGCCGATGGGTGCCGCGACCCCGGGTTCGGGCCAGGAGGCGCTCGCTGTGCGGGCCGGCCTGGCCACCTCCGAGGTGTTCCCGCTCGCCCTGTTCTCCATCGGCGGCATGATGCTCTTCCTCGCGGCCGGTGACCTCATCACGATGTTCGTCGCGCTCGAGGTCCTCTCGCTGCCGCTCTACATCCTCGTCGGCCTGGCCCGACGACGCCGGCTGCTCTCGCAGGAGGCGTCGCTCAAGTACTTCCTGCTCGGGTCGTTCTCCTCGGCGTTCTTCCTCTTCGGCACGGCGCTGCTGTTCGGCTACTCCGGCTCGGTCTACCTGAGCGACATCGCCGACGCGATCACCAACGGGCAGTCGATGATGAACGGCCTCCTGGTGCCAGGTGTCCTGCTGGTGGCGGTCGGCCTGCTGTTCAAGGTCGGCGCAGTGCCCTTCCACGCGTGGGTCCCGGACGCCTACGAGGGCGCACCCACCCCGGTCACCGGGTGGATGGCGGCCGCGACGAAGCTCGCGGCGTTCGGCGCGATCCTGCGCGTGGTCTACGTCGGCATCGCCGGCGACCGGTGGGACTGGGCTCCGGCCGTCACCGTCGTCGCGATCCTCACGATGATCGTCGGCGCGGTGCTCTCGGTGACCCAGACCGACATCAAGCGGATGCTCGCGTACTCGTCGATCGCCCATGCCGGGTTCATCCTGGTGGGAGTCCTGGCCTTCGACCGGGGCGGCGTCAGCGGCGTGATGTTCTACCTGGTCTGCTACGGCCTGATGACCATCGCGGCGTTCGGCATCGTCGGCCTGGTCCGCGACCAGGGAAACCAGTCGGAGGCGACCCGACTCACCCAGTGGGCGGGTCTCGGCCGTCGGCACCCGCTCACCGCGGCGATCTTCGCCTTCCTCCTGCTGGCCTTCGCCGGCATACCGTTGACCTCGGGGTTCACCGCGAAGTTCGCGGTGTTCGAACCGGCGTTGCGCAGCGGCGGAGCGGGCACCGTCATGGTCATCGTCGGCCTGCTGTGCAGCGCGATCACGGTGTTCGTCTATGTCCGGGTGATCGTGCTCATGTACTTCAGCGACCCCCAGGGCGACACGGTCGGGGTGGTCACGCCGTCGGCGCTGACCCAGGTCGCCATCGGCGCCGGGGCCCTGCTCACTCTCGTGCTCGGCGTCGCTCCGTCGTCACTGCTGCTTCTCGCGGATAACGCATCCCAGTTCCTGAGATGACCTCACCGCCTGAGATAATGGGTGGATGAAGGCCTCACCACCCGTTCTCGCCATCCCGGGCCTCGCGCCCGAGCTGGCGGCGCGGGTCCAGGACGGGCTGACCCGCGTGGACGACCTCATCCTGGCGACGGTCGACCACGACGACCCACTCGTCGCCCAGGCCTCGGCCCACCTCGCCGAAGCGGGTGGGAAGCGGTTCCGGCCGTTGCTCACGCTGCTCGCGTCGGAGCTCGGCACGGGGGTCTCTGACGAGGTCGTGGCGGCAGGGGCCGGGGTGGAGCTGACCCACCTCGCGTCGCTCTACCACGACGACGTCATGGACGAGGCCGAGGTGCGCCGCGGCGTGCCCAGCGCCAACGCGAAGTACGACAACTCGACGGCGATCCTCGTCGGCGACCTCCTCTTCGGGAAGGCGTCCGAGCTGGTCGCGGGGCTGGGGGCCCAGGCGGTCCTCATCCAGGCGCGGGCGTTCGTGCGGCTCTGCGCCGGGCAGATCCGGGACGACCGCCCCTGCCCGCCGGGCCAGGACCCGGTCGTGTACTACCTCGGCGTGCTCCACGACAAGACCGGTTCGCTCATCTCGACCGCGGCGCGCTACGGCGCGATGTTCGGCGGCAGCCCCGAGGACGTCGTCGAGCTGATGGCCGCCTACGGCGAGAAGCTCGGGGTGGCGTTCCAGCTGGCCGACGACCTCATCGACATCTCCTCCGACGCCGCCGAGACCGGCAAGACGCCAGGCACCGACCTGCGCGAGGGCGTGGACACCCTGGCGGTGCTCTACGCGCGTCGGGGTACCGACCCGGCGGATGCGCGGCTGCGCGAGCTGCTGGCCGGCGACCTGCGCGACGACGACCGGCACTCCGAGGCTCTCGCCCTGCTGCGGGCCAACCCGGCGCTCGAGCAGGCCCGCGAGACCACCCGGGGCGTCGGCGCCGAGGCGGTGGCGCTGCTGGCCCCGCTACCGGAGTCGGAGGCCAAGGCGGCGCTCACGGCCCTCGTCACCTCGGTCGTCGACCGGGTCGGCTGACCGTCCCGTCGTGGCGGTCCTCCTCTCGGTCAACCTCGGCCGGCTCCGGCCCAAGGCCGGCGGGCGGAGCCACCGCCTCACCGGCATCGACAAGCGCCCCACGGCCGATGCCGTCGAGGTCCGCGCGCCCGGCGGCAAGCTCGACGGGCTGGGCAGCGGCCTCGTCGGCGACGAGATCGGGGACCACGGTCACCACGGCGGCGACGAACAAGCGGTGTACGCGTACGCGCGCGAGGAGCTCGACGACTGGGAGCAGCGGCTGGGCCGGGAGCTGCGCAACGGCATGTTCGGCGAGAACCTCACGACCCGCGGCCTGGTGGTCAGCGACGCGGTCATCGGGGAGCGCTGGCAGATCGGCGACGCCGTCCTCCAGGTGACCGGGCCGCGGATCCCCTGCGGCACGTTCCGGGACCACATGGCCGAGCAGGGGTGGCTGCGGACGTTCTCGGTGACGGCCAGGTCCGGCGCCTACCTCATGGTGGTGACGCCGGGTACTGTGCGCGCCGGCGACGAGGTCACCGTCGTGCACCGCCCGGACCACAGCGTCACGTCACGGCTGGCCTTCCGGGCGCTGACCCGCGAACGCGAGCTGTTGCCCGACCTGCTCGCGGCCGGCGACGACCTGCCCCAGGAGCTGCGCGAGATGGCTGAGGCCGGCGAGACCTACCGCGTGTCCTGACCGAGCGCGGTGGTCCCCGCGCCGGGCCGGCCGTACAGCACCGTGCTGGGCGAGCACCGAGCCGGGCCAGCCCCGTGCGACAACTCGGACATGTCTGAGTTGTTGCCGCCGTATCGGCCGAGCGGCCGCTACTGGGCGGACATGTCTGAGTTGTTGCCGCCGAATCGGCCGAGCGGCCGCTACCGGGCGGACATGTCTGAGTTGTTGCCGCCGTATCGGCCGAGGCGGCCGCTACCCGGCGGACATGTCTGAGTTGTCGTCGCGGGGGCTCAGGCCCGGTGTCGAGGTGCGGGGCGAACACTGCCGTCCGGCTCGAAACGGGTGACCGCCGCGACGCGGTTCCCCCGGACGGTCAGGACGAGCAACCCTGTGGCCTGCCAGGGGTCGCGGCCGCCGCCGGCGTGGACGATCCGCCGGCTCCGGTCCCCGTCAGGTCGTCGGACGTGCCGACCTGGGTGCGAAGCCCACACGATCGCCGCACCGTGCGCCGCCCCGTACACGGCGCTGCAGCTGCAACGCCTACCCGGTGGTGGCGTGATGACTCCTGACGACTCACATCTCCGGGACGCTCCCACGTAGGGAGCCTGGCCGGCGGGCCAGCGTGGTCTCGTCCTGGGTCGGTCGCCCGCGGGCCGGGGCCGAACGGTGCTGCGACCGCAACGTCGTCCGGGCCCGGCTCAGCTGGGTGGCAACAGCGTCCGACGACGTTCCCAAGATCACGGCGACCTCGCCACCGGTGAACCCATGACGTCGCGCACACCGGACTGCCTCGGCCGCGCGGCTCGGCCGCACGCCGGATGAAGGCCAGTGACGCGGACTCCCGCGTCTCGATGCGGGACTCCGGGCCGGGCGACGGCTCCGGCAGGCCGTCGAGTAGCGCGTCCGGGTACGGCTGCAGCCAGGTCACAGGGTCCGTGCCGTTGGGAGGTGGTGCGGTCTCCGGCGGCAGCGCAGCGGCCTGCGGGCGACGGCGGGTCGTCCGGCGGTGGTTGAGGCAGGTGTTGGTCGCGAGGCGGTAGAGCCAGGTCCGGACCGACGCCTCGGCTCGGAACCCACCGATCCCGCGACAGGCGGCGAGCAGGGGTCCTGGAGGGCGTCTCGGCGTCGTCGAACGAGCCAGCATCCGGTAGCAGGCACGTGGAGATCGTCTGGATGCGCATCATCTTCGACCGGCTGCCGTTCCGCGACGCGGTCGGCTGACGAGCGTCAGGGGGCCGGTTCGCAGAGGCCGTCGTCGGCGGCGTCGCGAAGCCGACGCCGCCGCACGCCGACCAGCGAGTCGATCGTCAGCACGACCAAGGCGATCCACACGATCCCGAACCCGACCCAGCGCTGCGTCGACATCCGCTCCCCGAGCAGCACCACGCCGCACAGCAGCTGCATCACCGGCGTGACGAACTGGAGCAGGCCGATCGTCACCAGCGGCACCCGTCGGGCCGATGAGGCGAACAGCAGCAGCGGCGCCGCGGTGACGACGCCGGACAGCACGAGCAGCGCCGTATGCACGGGGCCTTCGGTGGTGAAGGTCTGGGTACCGGTGACGCCGAGCCAGATCACCAGCCCGATGGCGACCGGGGTGAGGACCGTCGTCTCGACCGCCAGGCCGTGCAGTGCGGGCAGCGTCGCGCCGAGCCGCTTCTTCAGCAGCCCGTAGAGCGCGAAGGACCCCGCGAGGGCCAGGGCGATCCACGGGACCCGACCGGCGCCGAGGGACAGGTAGAGCGCGGCGACGAGGCCGATGGCGACGGCCACCCACTGCAGCGGCCGCAGCCGTTCGCGGAGCACGACGACGCCGAGAGCGACGGTGACGATCGGGTTGAGGAAGTACCCGAGGGCCGCCTCGGAGACGTTGCCCGAGACGACCGCAGCGACGTAGAGGACCCAGTTCACGGCGATGAGGACCGCGGCGACCGCGATGCCCCCGAGGAGCAGCGGACGATGCAGCAACGGCCGGATCCACGACCAGTCGCGGCGGATCATGAGCAGCAGCAGGCAGAACGCGAAGGTCCACAGGATCCGGTGCGCGAGGATCTCCCAGGCTCCGGAGGGCTGCAGCGCGTGGAAGTACAGGGGGAACAGGCCCCAGAGCAGGTAGGCGCAGAAGCCCTGGATGACACCTCGCCGCTGCTCGTCGAGGGGTGCCTCGTTGGTCGCCGCCGGCCGGGTGTCCGCCTTGTCGGTCACGCCTTCCCGGCTGTTCCGACCATCCACGAGTCGCGACCGGCAAGCAGATCGGCGATGTCCTGGTCGGTCGCGGGACCGCCCGCTCCCGAGATGGTGCCGTCGATCTGCGCGCGCACGAGGTCGTCGTAGGTTGACCGTTCGACGTCGCGGAAGATGCCCATCGGTACGTGCGCCAGCGTCGGGTCGTCGAGGCGGGACAGCGCGAACGCCAGCGAGGGGTCGTCGGCGTGGGCGTCGTGGCGCACGATCCGTGCGGGATCGGCCTCGTCGCGAGGAAGGACGTCGAGCGCGCCGTCGTCGCGACGCACGACGACGTTGACACCGGCGGCGACCTCCTCGCCGTGCGCGAGGTGGAGGATCCGGGCCTCACCCTCCGAGCGGTCCTTGAGCACGTCGAACACGCCGTCGTTGAAGATCGGGCAGTTCTGGTAGATCTCGACGAGCGACGTCCCGCGGTGTGCCGTGGCCGCCCGCAGGACCTCGGTGAGGTGCTTGCGGTCGGAGTCCATGGTCCGGGCGACGAACGTCGCGTCGGCCCCGAGCGCCAGGCTGACCGGGTTGAACGGGTGGTCGACCGAGCCCATAGGCGTCGACTTGGTGATGAGGCCGACCTGCGAGGTGGGGGAGTACTGACCCTTGGTCAGGCCGTAGATCTGGTTGTTGAACAACAGGATCGTGAGGTTGACGTTGCGCCGCATCGCGTGGATGAGGTGGTTGCCGCCGATCGACAGCGCATCGCCGTCGCCCGTGACGACGAACACCGACAGGTCCGGTCGCGAGGTGGCGAGGCCGGTCGCGATGGCCGGCGCGCGCCCGTGGATCGAGTGCATGCCGTAGGTGTCGAGGTAGTAGGGGAACCGCGACGAGCAGCCGATCCCCGACACGAACACGACGTTCTCGCGGCGCAGACCCAGCTCCGGCAGGAAGCCCTGCACGGCGGCGAGGATCGCGTAGTCGCCACAGCCCGGGCACCAGCGGACCTCCTGGTCGGAGGTGAAGTCCTTACGGGTCTGCGGGGTCGCGTCCTCGGGAAGGGTGGGGACCCCCTCGAGCCCATGGCCCGGCATACCCAGGTCGGTCCTGCTCGACGTGGCGGTCATTCGGTCACTGCCTTCTGGATGACGTCCTCGAGATCGGCGGCGCTGAACGGCAGCCCTCGTACGGACGTGTGCGACTGGATGTCGACGAGGAAGGTCGCCCGCAGCAGCATGGACAGCTGCCCGAGGTTCATCTCGGGCACGATGACGTGCCGGTATGCGGTGAGCACCTCGCCGGTGTTGGACGGGAACGGGTTGAGGTGCCGCAGGTGGGCCTGCGCCACCGGGAACCCTTGCGCCCGGAGGGATCTCGCGGCGGCAGCGATCGGTCCGTAGGTCGAGCCCCACCCGAGCACCAGAACCTCGGCGTCGCCGTCAGGGTCGTCGACCTCGAGCGGGGCGACCGTGGCCGCGATCCCGTCGATCTTCGCCGCCCGCAGCCGGGTCATCAGGTCGTGGTTGTCGGGGTCGTAGGAGATGTTGCCGGTGATGTTGGCCTTCTCGATGCCGCCGACGCGGTGCTCGAGTCCCGGCGTGCCGGGGACCGCCCACGGGCGGGCCAGCGTCTCGGGGTCGCGCAGGTAGGGGTGGAAGACGTCGTTGCCGTCGGCGTCGATCCCGTTGCGCTCGGTCGCGAGCCGCACGTCGAACTCCGGCAGGTCCTCGGTGTCCGGGATCTGCCACGGTTCGGACCCGTTGGCGAGGTAGCCGTCGGAGAGGATCAGCACCGGCGTCATGTAGGTCGTGGCGATGCGCACCGCTTCCATCGCGATAGCGAAACAGTCGGCGGGGGAGCGCGGCGCGACGATCGCGACCGGTGACTCGCCGTTGCGGCCGAACATCGCCTGCAGCAGGTCGGCCTGCTCGGTCTTGGTCGGCAGCCCGGTCGAGGGTCCACCGCGCTGGATGTCGCACACGACCAGCGGCAGCTCCAGGGAGGTGGCCAGACCGATCGTCTCCGCCTTGAGGGCGAGGCCCGGACCCGAGGTGGTCGTGACGCCGATCGCTCCGCCGAACGCGGCCCCGAGTGCCGCGCCGACACCCGCGATCTCGTCCTCCGCCTGGATCGTCGTCACGCCGAACCGCTTGAGCCCGGCGAGCGTGTGGAGGATGTCGGAGGCCGGCGTGATCGGGTACGACCCGAGGACCAGCGGGCGACCGGCACGGTGCGAGGCGGTGACGAGCCCGTAGGCGAGCGCGACGTTGCCGGTGATGTTGCGGTAGTGGCCCTCCTTCATCGGGGCCGGCCCGACCTCGTAGCGGTGGGCGAAGTCCTCGGTCGTCTCGCCGTAGTTGAACCCGGCTCGTAGCGCCGCGAGGTTGGCCGCGAGCAGCTCGGGCTTGGAGCCGAACTTGGTGGTGAGGAACCGCTCAGTGAGGGAGATCGGCCGGGTGTAGAGCCACGAGAGCAGGCCCAGCGCGAACATGTTGGTGGAGCGTTCCTTGTCCTTGCGCGTCAGGTCGAACGGCGCCAGCGCCTCGACCGTGATCGTCGTGAGGGCGACGGCGTGGACGTGGTAGCTCTCGAGCGTTCCGTCCTCGAGCGGGTTGGTCGGGTACCCCACCTTCGCGAGGTTGCGCTTGGAGAACTCGTCGGTGTTGGCGATGATCGTCGCGCCGCGCGGGACGTCGGCGAGGTTGGCCTTGAGGGCGGCGGGGTTCATCGCGACCAGGACGTCCGGCTCGTCGCCCGGGGTGAGCACGTCGTGGTCGGCGAAGTGCAGCTGGAAGCTGGAGACCCCCGGCAGGGTCCCCTGGGGCGCGCGGATCTCCGCGGGGAAGTTGGGCAGCGTCGACAGGTCGTTGCCGAGGACGGCCGACTCGGTCGTGAACCGGTCGCCGGTCAGCTGCATGCCGTCGCCCGAGTCGCCGGCGAAGCGGATGACGACGCGGTCCAGCTTGACGGTGTCGGGCCTGGAGGTACTAGACGTGGTGGACGTCGGGGAGGACATGACTGGGATCACCAGAATTCGTGGGGCACCTGAGTACAGCCACGACGTTGTGGCCTCTTAAGCATCGTATGTCGCGCGTCGTGCCGCGCGTCGGAGGCTTCCACGAACATCACGTCTAAGTGAGACGACGGGCGGCCTCAGAGGGTTCGACCGGACTCCGTGAAAGCCGCCCCGGTGCCCTCGAGCGAGGCTAGCGCGGCGTCCACGCGACGCGCCGTGTAGTCGGCCGCGCGGGCGTGGACCTCGCCCGTCGAGATGAACGCGGTGGCCCGGATCTCGCGCCTCTGCAGCACGACGCCGTCCAGGACCGACGCGGGATGGACACCGGCGTCGAACACGAGGCACAGCGCGTCGTCCCAGCCGCCCCACGGCGGCATCCAGTCGGTGAGGACGAGCCGCCCCAACGGCAGTCGCAGCCCCAGCTCCTCGAGCACCTCGCGCGCGGCCGCCTCCCGCGGCGACTCGCGCACCTCGACGACGCCGCCCGGGAGGTCCCAGTCGTCCTTGTAGGTCGGGTGGCACATGAGGACGCGTCCCGACTCGTCGCGGACCAGCGCCTGGGCGATGACCCGCTTCCGCGGCAGGAACGAGTTGAGCAGCGCGCGGAAGCCACCGCGCTCCGACGGTGACGGGTCGTCGCGCAGTCGGGCCAGCAGGGCGTAGTCGTCGGCGCCGACGTCGAGAGCCACCCGGACGACACCCTCGTTGCGCAGTCCGGCCCGGCGCGCGACCCGGACCGCAGCGACGTTGTCCGTCCCGACCCGGGCCTGCACCCGGCCGAGGCCGAGCTCGCCGAACGCGTACTCGACGACGAGACGAACCGCACGCGTCGCATACCCCTGACCCCGCGTGGAGCTCTCCAGCGCGTAGGTGATCTCGCCGGTGGACTCGCCGATGTCGCGCAGTCCCACCGAGCCCACGACCCGACCGCCGGCCTCCACCGCGAACGTGTCGCCGCCGCCGAGCGGGCGAAGGGTCACGACGCCGTCGGTCAGCGGGCGCTCAGCCGTCATCGGGCTCGCCGACCTCGGGGGTCTCGTGCCCGGCGCGCTCGTCGCGCTCCGCCCACTCGAGGAGCTGGTCGAGGCGGTAGGCGGTGTCGTCGATGGCCGCGTGCAGGTCGCCCCTCTCGGCGAACCGCGGGGGGACGGTGGCGATGGTGAAGTCGCCGGGCACGACGTCGTCGATCTCGTCCCAGAGGATCGGCGTGGAGACGGTCCCGTCGGGGACGCCGCGTACGGAGTAGGCGCTGGCGATGGTGTGGTCGCGGGCGTTCTGGTTGTAGTCGACGAAGACCACGTCCGGCTCGCGGTCCTTGCGCCACCACGTCGTCGTGACGTCGCCGCCGGCCCGGCGCTCGACCTCGCGGGCGAAGGCGAGGGCTGCGCGGCGCACGTCCTGGAACCCCCACTCGGGCACGATGCGGACGTAGATGTGCAGCCCCTTGCCACCGGACGTCTTCGGAAAGCCGGTCGCGCCCAGGTCGGCCAGCACCTCCTGTGCCACATGGGCGACGCGGCGCACCGTCGCGAAGTCGCACAGGGGCATGGGGTCGAGGTCGATGCGCCATTCGTCGGGAACCTCGGTGTCGGCGCGGCGGGAGTTCCAGGGGTGGAACTCGACGGTCGACATCTGGACGGCCCAGATGACGCTGGCCAGCTGGGTCACGCAGAGCTCGTCGGCGGTGCGGTTCCATCGCGGGAACGTCACGCGAACGGTCTCCAGCCACGGGGGCGCGCCGTGCGGGACCCGCTTCTGGTGCACCTTGTCGCCGGCCAGGCCCTCCGGGAAGCGGTGCATCATGCACGGCCGCTCGAACAGCGCGCGGACGATGCCGTCGCCGACGCTGAGGTAGTAGTTGACGAGGTCGAGCTTGGTCCAACCGGTCTTGGGGAAATAGACCCGGTCGGGGTTGGTCACCCGCACGGTGTGCGGCCCTACCTCGAGCTCGACGGCGGGAGTCGTCCCCTTCGCGGCGGCCATGGATCTCAACCTAACCGGCCCACGGATACGTTGTATGCGTGGAGCGCGCCGTCGTCGTCACGGGCGGGAGCCGAGGGGTCGGCCGGGGATCGTGCTGAGGGACCCGACCCGAGTGGTCGAGGAGCGTTGACCCTGTTTCCGGTCGGGGACCCGGTCGAGTACCCCAGGACGTCGTGAACACGACCGGGACGGTGACCCGAGCGGGTATCCGAACCCGAGCATCCGACCCCCGCACCCACGAGCCGCGCGGCATACGGTGGCGGCATGGGCGCCCTGGAGCCGCACCGCGGTGACTTCTACGCATACGAGACCCTCCTGCCCGAGGACGAACAGAAGGAGATCCTCCGGCTGCGCGAGTTCCTGGAGCACGAGGTGCGGCCGATCGCCGACGAGTACTGGGCGGAGGCTGAGTTCCCTCGGCACCTCATCGCGCCGCTGCGGGACCTCGACCTCGTCGGCGGCGCGTACGAGGGGTTCCGGGACCCGCCGTTCTCGCGGCTGTTCAGCGGGTTCACGTCGCTGGAGATGTCGCGGGTCGACCCGTCCTTCGGCACCTTCTTCGGGGTGCACGCCGGCCTGGCGTTCGCGAGCATCTTCCACTGCGGCTCTCCCGAGCAGCGCGACCGCTGGCTGCCCCGCATGGCCGACCTCACCGCGATCGGGGCGTTCGCGCTGACCGAGCCGGACCACGGCTCCGACATCGCCGGCGGCCTCGCCACGACGGCCCGGCGCGACGGCGACCACTGGGTGCTCAACGGGAAGAAGCGCTGGATCGGCAACGGGACCTTCGCCGATCTGGTCGTGGTGTGGGCCCGCGACGTCGAGAGCGAGGAGATCCTCGGGTTCGTCATGGAGAAGGGGACGCCCGGCTTCACCGCGACGAAGATCGAGGGCAAGATCGCCCTGCGCAGCGTCCAGAACGCCGACATCGTCCTCGAGGACGTCCGGCTCCCGGACGACCAGCGGCTCGAGCACGCCCGCTCCTTCAAGGACACCGCGAACGTCCTGCGGATCACCCGCGGCGGTGTGGCGTGGGGCGCCGTCGGACTGCAGATGGGCGCCTACGAGACGGCGCTCGCCTACACGTTGGAGCGAGAGCAGTTCGGTCAGCCGCTGGCCGGGTTCCAGCTCGTCCAGGACCACCTGGCCACCATGCTGTCGAACATCACCATGTCGCTCGGTGTCGTGGTCCGCCTCGCGCAGATGCAGGACGAGGGGATCGAGAAGGACGAGCACGCCGCGCTGGCCAAGGCGACGGTGTCGAGCCGGATGCGCGAGACGGTGGGCATCGCCCGCGAGGTGATGGGCGGCAACGGGATCCTGCTCGAACACGGGTTGGTCCGGTTCTTCGCGGACGCCGAGGCGGTCTACTCCTACGAGGGCACCCGCGAGGTGAACCAGCTGATCGTCGGCCGGGCGATCACCGGGACGGGTGCCTTCGTCTGAGCCGGTCCCCGGTCAGGGAACGATGACGAGCTTCCCGCGGGTATGCCCGGTGAGCCCTTCGCGGTGCGCCTCAGCGGTGTCCTCGAGCGGGTAGGTCGCCTGGATCGGCAGCGTCAGCTCGCCGGACGCGAGCAGCCGAGCGACCTCGGGACGGGCCGCGTCGCGGATCTCGGTGCCAGGGTCGCCGCCACCGCCGATGAGGAAGATGCCCGTGTCCCGACGCCGGTACCCGGCAATGCTGACAACCTTCCGGGGGTCGCCGACCAGGGCGAGCGAGACGTCGATGGCCTCGTCGGTGCCGACCGTGTCGATGGCGGCGTCGACCCCGTCCGGTGCCAGGGCGCGTACCCGGTCCTCGAGCCCCTCGCCGTAGGTGACCGGCTCGGCACCCAGGGAGCGGAGGTAGTCGTGGTTGCGGGCGCTGGCCGTGGCGATGACGCGAGCGCCGCGCCGCCGCGCCAGCTGGACGACGAGGCCGCCGACGCCGCCGGCGGCTCCGTGGACGAGGACCGTCACGCCCTCGCCGACACCGGCCGCCTCCACCGCGTGTGCGGCGGTACCGCCGGCGACGGGGACGCTGGCGGCCAGCTCCCAGGACAGGCTCTCCGGCTTCGCGAGGAGCCCGGCGGCCGGGACGACGGCTGCGTCGGTGTACGCGTTCCCGGGCACCTGGACCGCGATGACCTCGTCGCCGACGGACCAGTCGGTGACGCCCTCCCCGAGCGCGTCGACGACGCCGGCCAGCTCGAAGCCGATGCCACCCAGCGCTCGCGGGTCGCGGCTCATGACGCCGCTGTAGATCTTCCAGTCGATCGGGTTGACCCCGATGGCGCGGACCGCGACCCGGACCTCGCCGGGACCGGGTTCCGGGGTCGGGACCTCGGTGAGGACGAGCTGCTCTGGGCCGCCGAAGTCCGCGGGCGCGACGATGCGAGTCATGCGTCGGTCAACGGCGCGCGGGGTGGTGCCGATTCCCGCGTGTCAGGGGGTGGGCACCGTCAGCCGCTGCGCCGCCCAGGGCAGCGCCTCCTTGAGCGCCGCCGTCCAGGTGTACCAGTCGTGGTCTCCTGGCCTCGAGTGGTACTCGACCGTGAACCCCTTAGCCTTGAGCTTGCCCGCCAGGTCCTGGATCTGCGGCAGCAGACCGTCCTTGGTGCCCACGTCCATCCAGATGGCCGGGCCCTTGCTCGGGTCGAGCTGGGTGTAGTACTTGGCCGGGCTGTTGGCGTCGGCCTTCTGCTGCCAGTCCGAGCCGCCGTAGAGGGCCTGGTTGCCACCCGGCAGGAGGTCCGGCTGCGACACCGTCTCGCCGGAGAAGTCGAGGACCGCCGAGTAGATGTCGGGGTGCTTGAGCCCGAGGTTGAGCCCGCAGTACCCACCCATCGACATGCCGCCGATGGCCCGTCCCTTGGCGTTGGTGATGGTGCGCAGCTGGCTGTCGACCGCTGCGATGACGTCCTTGGTCAGGTAGGTCTCGGCGTTGCCCTGCGACTGGGTGTCGACGCAGAGGCTGTCGCCGGCGAAGCTCTCGGAGGCTCTCGGGCATGACGAGGATGACCGGCTTGCCGGCCTGCGCGACGGAGAGACCGGTGGACGCGGCAGAGCCGGAAGTGAGCCAGTCGGTGGTCGCGCCGGGGTTGCCGTGCATCAGGTACACCACCGGGAAGTGCTGGCGGGAGTCGCTGAAGTACTGCGGCGGCAGCCACACCTGGGCCTGGTAGCTGCCGAAGTGGCTGGCGGTGTCGGGCACGGTGATCGGCATCACGGCGCCGTTGGGCTGCTGCTGGACATCGGGGCCGCTGGTGGTGCCGTCGACCGTCGGATAGGTCGGCATGCCCAGGAGGTTGGCCACGTTGTCGTAGTAGGCCAACTTCGGTATTCGCGACGTCCCCGCCGGTGGCGACGCCGAACACCAGGAACAAGAAGACGAACACCCAGCGCCAGACCTTGTGGTTGCGCCACAGCAGGATGGCGATGATGAGGAAGCACACGGCGATAGCGCCGAGCGTGACGATCGGCCCCCACCCCAGAAGGGGGATCTTCGAGAGCACGTCTGTCACGCGAACCTCTTCCTACTTGACGCCGTCATCTCACAGCGTGCGCTCACGGTACCGGCCGAAGGCGCGAACCAGAGGCAATCGCCGCCGAACCGAGATCTACCGGTCCCACCACGGCCGAACGCAGCGACGAGATCCGCGCCACGGGCATACCCGTCCGCGGCCCGCTCGCTCGCTAGGGTGGCTCGCATGACCGGGACTCACGGCCGCAGGCTGCCGGGCTGATGGGCGGCTATGTCGTCGTCGGTGCCGTCGTCCTGGCCGGCATCCTCCTGGTCGTCGCGGCCGGCCTGGCCCGCCGGATGTTCGCGCCCCGCGCACCCACGAACGCGAAGCTGACGACCTACGAGTCCGGTGTCGACCCCGTCGGCTTCGGCTGGGCCCAGACCACGGTCCGCTACTTCGTCTACGCCTACCTCTACGTCATCTTCGCCGTCGACGCCGTCTACCTCTTCCCGTGGGCGACCGTGATCCGCGACGCCGACCTCGGCCTGGCGAGCCTGGTCGAGATGGGCATCTTCATCACCGTCCTCGTCGTCGGCCTGGCCCACGCGGCCCGCCGCGGTCTGCTGCGCTGGGTGTGACGTGACCGTCGACCTGCCCGCTCCCCGCGTGGGACCACTCGCCGAGCACGCACCCGAGCCGATCAAGGTCGTCCTCAACTGGGGCCGGCGCTACAGCCTCTGGGTGTTCAACTTCGGGCTGGCCTGCTGCGCGATCGAGTTCATCGCCGCGTCGATGGCCCGCCACGACTTCATCCGGCTCGGCGTCATCCCGTTCGCACCCGGCCCGCGTCAGGCCGACCTCATGGTCGTCTCGGGCACGGTGACCGACAAGATGGCGCCCGCCGTCCGGCGGCTCTACGACCAGATGCCCGAGCCGAAGTACGTCATCTCGTTCGGTGCCTGCAGCAACTCCGGCGGGCCCTACTGGGACTCCTACTGCGTCACCAAGGGGGTCGACACGATCATCCCCGTCGACGTCTACGTTCCCGGATGCCCGCCGCGGCCCGAGGCCCTGCTCCAGGGCATCGTCCGGCTCCAGGAGAAGATCGCCGGCGAGTCCTTGTCGGGGCGGGAGATCCAGCGCCGGTATGCGGGTGGCCGGGTTGCGTCGGCCGGCGAGGTCCAGCGGGCGCTCGTGACGGCGGGGTCGATCCCGGGACGCGGCGACGCGCTCGTCCCGCGTCCGGGCCAGCCGGTCCCCGAGCCGGTCCCTCAGCCGCTGCCGGAGGCGGTGGCCCAGCCGCTGCCCGAGTCCAGGGGCCCCGAGACCGTGGCCATCCCCATGACCGCTGCGCCGGTCGGGTCGTTCGATCCCGAGACCGCCTTCTTCCCACCGGTCGCCGATCACCCCGAGGCCCCTGCCGAACACACCTCGTCCGCACCGCCGTCCGGGCCGGAGACCACGGTGATCCCCGCGGTGGTCCCGCCCCCGCCGCCCGTGGGCGACCCGACGACGCCGCCCAGCCCACCCGCCGCTGCGCCGAACCCGCGTCGCAGGCAACGGTGCCCCCGACGCGGGCCGAGGCCGGCGCCGGGCCGGGCGTCACCGCCCGGAACACACCCTCGCGGACGACATCTTCGAGCTCGGGGACGACGACGAATGACCGAGCCCGCTTCCGTGCCGCCGGCCGGGCTGGACCAACCGGCCGGTGACGAGCCGTGCCTCGACGTCAGCGCGTCGGAGTGGCGCGGCGCGGCCCGCGAGCTGGTGTCCCAGGGCTTCACCTTCTTCGACTGGCTGACCGCCGTGGACCAGACCGACGACGAGAGCGACCCGCCCGGGACGCCGGGGTTCGACGTCGTGCTGCACGTCCTCGACATCTCCACCCCCGGTGCCCTGCGTGGGCACCTGCTGCGCACCCGCATACCGGACGGCGCCGCCCTGCCCAGCCTCACCGGACTGTTCGCCGGAGCCGCCTGGCACGAGCGGGAGACGCACGAGATGTTCGGGATCGACGTCGAGGGGTTCGACGACGGGACCGGCCTGGGCCTGAGGCCGCTGCTGCTCCCCGAGGGGTTCGAGGGGACCCCCCTGCGCAAGTCGTTCATGCTCGCCGCCCGCGCGTCCAAGCCGTGGCCGGGGGCCAAGGAACCGGGTGAGGGGCACGACGCGCCGAAGTCGCCCGGCCGGCGCCGGGTCCAGGCGCCCGGGGTCCCGCCCCCGGAGTGGGGGCCGCGATGACGGTGCTCGAGGTCGTCCTCCGGACCGTCGCCGTGCTCGCGGCGTTCCTCGTCCTCCCCCTGCTCGTGGGGCAGACCGAGCACAAGGTGATGGCTCACATGCAGGGCCGGCTCGGCCCGATGTACGCCGGTGGCTTCCACGGCTGGGCGCAGCTCGTCGCCGACGGGGTGAAGTTCGTCCAGAAGGAGGACGTCGTCCCGGTCGCCGCGGACCGGTGGGTGTTCCGGCTCGCGCCGGGTGTCGCCCTGGTGCCGTACCTCGTCGCGATGAGCGTCATCCCGCTGTCGCCGACCCTCGTCGCGGCCGATGTCGATGCCGGCGCACTCTTCGTCGTCGCGCTGGCCGGCATCGGGATCCTCGGCACCCTGATGGCGGGCTGGTCGAGCGCCAACAAGTACTCACTCCTGGGGGCCATGCGGTCGGCCGCGCAGCTGCTCAGCTACGAGCTGCCGATCGTCCTGTCCGTGGCGTCGGTGGCCCTGGCTGCCGGGACGCTCTCGCTGAGCGGCATCGTCGGTGAGTGGAGCTGGTGGTGGCTGCTCTGGCAGCTGCCGGGCGCGATCGTGTTCCTCGTCGCCGCGCTGGCCGAGCTGCAGCGTCCACCGTTCGACATGCCGGTCGCCGACTCGGAGATCGTCTTCGGGCCCTACACCGAGTACACCGGGCTGCGGTTCGCGTTCTTCCTGCTGTCGGAGTATGCGGGCATCGTCCTCATGTCGCTGCTGTTCGCGGTGCTGTTCCTCGGCGGCTGGCGCGGGCCCTGGGCCGAGTCCATCGGCTGGGTGTGGACGCTGCTCAAGGGGTTCGCCATCGCCGTGATCATCGTCTGGCTGCGGGTCGCCTGGCCCCGGATGCGGGAGGACCAGCTGCAGCGTCTCGCGTGGGTCTGGTTGGTACCGCTCGCGATCGCCCAGGTCGCGCTCACCGGAGTCGTCGTGGTGGTGACCGGATGAGCCCCGAACCGCGCCACCTCGGGCTGCCCGGGCTGATCAAGGGGCTCGCCACCACCGCCCGCACCCTGTCGCGTCCGACGCATACGGCCGAGTACCCCGACACCAAGCCGGCTCTGCCGCCTCGCTCCCGCGGCGTCATCGCGCTCACCGAGGAGAACTGCACGTCGTGCATGCTCTGCGCGCGCGAGTGCCCCGACTGGTGCATCTACATCGACTCGCACAAGGAGACGCTGCCGGCGACCACCGAGGGCGGTCGCGAGCGGCAGCGCAACGTGCTCGACCGGTTCGCCATCGACTTCTCGCTCTGCATGTACTGCGGGATCTGCATCGAGGTCTGCCCGTTCGACGCGCTGCACTGGAGTCCGGAGTTCGAGTACGCCGAGACCGACATCCGGGACCTGCTCCACGAGAAGGAGCGGCTCGGCCAGTGGATGCAGACGGTGCCGCCGCCGCCCGCCCTGGACCCGGCGTCCGCCGAGCCGGCCGAGGTGGCCGCGGCGAACCGTCCGCCCCGCGCGGCGGGAGGACTGCGCGAGCGCCCTGCTCCGCGCACCGCCCGGGCAGCGAAGGCCGCCGAACCAGCACCGACCGAACCCGAGGCCTCGGCCCAACCGGAGGCCCCGGCCGAACCGGAGGCGACCGGCGGGCCCGAGACACCTGAGGCGGAGTCGTGACCACCCGCGACATCGTCTTCGCCGTCATCGGCGTCATCGCGTCGGCGAGTGCCATCCTCGCCGTGACGACCCGGAACCTCGTGCACGCCGCCCTCTGGCTGGTCGTGTGCCTGGGGACGATCGCCGGCTGCTACGTGGTCCTCGGCGCCGAGCTGGTCGCCCTGGTCCAGGTGCTCATCTACGTCGGCGCCGTCGTCGTCCTCGTGCTCTTCGCGCTGATGCTCACCCGCTCCCCGATCGGACCGAACCGCGAGCTGGCGAGCCCGTGGTGGCAGCGCCTCCTCGCCGCCGTGCTGGCCGTCTCGGTGGCAGTACTGCTGGCGGTCAACCTCGTCCCGCTGGTCGGCGAGGGCGCCCTCGAGTCGAAGAACGGTGACACCAAGGAGGTCTCGACGGCGGTCTTCGGAACGTGGGTCTGGCCGTTCGAGCTCCTGTCGGTGCTGCTCCTCGCGGCGCTGATCGGCGCCTTCGCCCTGGCCAAGATCGCGGGCGCAGGCCTGGTCCGCACACCGAAGCGGACCCCGACCCGCGAGGGCAGCGCACCGTGATGCACCTCTGGCTGCCGATGCTCCTGGCCAGCGTCCTGGCCGGCGCGGGCACCTACGGCGTGCTCGCCCGGCGCAACGCCGTGCTCGTGCTCATCGGCGTCGAGCTGATCCTCAACGCCGCCAACGTCATGCTCGTCGCGCTGGGCGCCGCCGACGACTCACCGCTCCAGACCGGCCAGTCGCTGACGCTGTTCATCATCACCATCGCCGCCGCCGAGATCTGCGTCGCCCTCGCCGTGATCCTGGCCATGTTCAAGCTCCAGGGGCACATCGACCTGTCAGCGCCGCCGCTGCTGACCTCGCCGGACGACGAGGAGGCGAACCGGTGACCGTCCTCACCACGACGACGGTCCAGCTGCTCGTGCTGCTCCCGGCGCTCGGTGCGCTGGCCGGTCTGCTGCTGCGCCGCCGCCGGGCGTTCTCCGGGCTGGTGGCGGTGGCGGCGGCCGCACTGGCCTTCGTGCTGTCGGTGTTCCAGTTCGCCGAGACAGCCGGCCGCTCGGACGTCGTGCCGACGTTCGGCCCGCTCCCCGTGGGCGAGCTCCAGATCCCCTTGAACCTGCTCGCCGACCGCACCTCGGCGGTCATCGCCGTCGTCGTCGCGATCGTCGGGCTGGCGGTGCAGGTGTTCTCGGTCTGGTACCTGCGCGACGACTCCCGGTACGCCGTCTTCGCGTCCACGGTCTCCCTCTTCCTCGCCGCCATGCTGCTCGTCGTCCAGTCGAACGACCTCGTGCTCACGCTGGTCGGCTGGGAGGTCATGGGCTGGTGCTCGTACCTCCTCATCGGACACGTCAGCGCCCGCGAGTCGGCGAGGCGAGCCGCCTACAAGGCCTTCCTCGTCACGCGGGTGGCCGACATCGGGTTCGTCGTCGGCCTGGTGATCCTCGCCGTCGGGGCCGGCAGCACGGACATCGGCACGGTCATGGCGCACTGGGCGGGCCAGCAGGGGTCGGGGACCGCCGCTCTCGTCACCGGCAGCCCGGTGCTGACCGCCGCGCTGGTCCTGCTCCTCGCCGGCGTGGCGGGCAAGTCGGGCCTCATCCCCTTCCACGACTGGCTCCCCGACGCCATGGAGGGCCCGACGCCCGCGTCCGCGCTCATCCACGCGGCGACCATGGTCGCGGCCGGCACCTACGTCGTCGCGCGCCTCCACCCCCTGTTCGCGATCTCCGACACCGCTCGCATCGTCCTCGGCGTGCTGGCCGCGCTGACGATGGTCTGGGCGGCCCTGCTCGCGTTCGCCCAGACCGACATCAAGCGGATGCTCGCGTACTCCACGCTCAGCCAGATCGCCGTCATGGCCAGCGCGCTGGCCTTCGTGCTGGGGCCGGACGAGGCGCCCCACCTGGCCCTCGGCCACCTCTTCTCGCACGCCTTGTTCAAGTCGCTGCTCTTCCTCGCGGTGGGCTGGCTGTCGGTCCTCGCCGGCGGCACCGCCTTCGTCGCCCTGCGCGGACGGGCTCGGGGCCGTGGCGCGCTGTACTGGTCCCTCGCGGTCGGCCTCGCGTCGCTCGCGGGCCTGCCGCCGCTGGTCGGGTTCTTCTCCAAGGAGGGCGTCCTCTTCGCCGCCGAGGAGTCGCTGAGCGGCCATGACGCGGGCCTGGCCTGGTTCGTCCTCCTCGCGCTGGTCGTCACCGCGGGGCTCACCGCCGCCTACTGCACCCGGGCATGGCTGCTGCTCACCACCGAGCGGGAGGGCGGACTCGTCGAGCTCGAGGCCGAGGAGGGGCAGGACGAGAGCAGCGAGGAGGCGGCACCGGCCGGTGACGAGGCCGCGACCGGCGCGCACGAGGCCCGGCCGGTGACGATGGCGGCGGCGCTCACGGTGTCAGCCCTTGCCGTGCTGACCGTCGTCGGCGGACTGCTGCTCATCCCGGTCAGCAACGGGATCCACCTCGGCCTGGTGATGACGGTGGTCTCACTGCTCGTCATCGGTCTGGCGTTCCTCGGGGTCCGCGCGATGGCCGCGGCCGGCCACGACCCGGCCCGCCGGCTCGGCCCGGCCGTCGCCGACCTCAGTGACCGGGGGTTCGGGTTCGACGCGGTCTACGTCGCGGCCGGCCGCGCGGTCATCGCCGTCGCCCGGCTCGTCGTGCGGCTCGACCGGGACGTCGTCGACGCCTACCCGCGGGGTGCGGCGTCCCTGACCGGGATCGCCGGCCGGCTGGGCGAGAAGGCCCACCGCGCGGCGCCCTCCGCCGGACTGCTCGCCGTCGTGGTCGGTGTCGTCCTCATCGCCGTCGCGGGGGTGACGGTGTGGCACTGACCCTGACCCTCGTCGTCCCCGCCGTCGTCGCGGTCTGGCTGCTCGCCGCCGGGCGCCGGTATGCGCCGCGCACGGCTCGCGGGCTCGCCCTCATCGCCAGTGTCGTGACCTTCCTGCTCACGCTCGTGACCGTCGTCCTGCGTACGGAGGTCGACGCCCCGTGGGTCACCTCGCTCGGGCTGCGCTGGCACTTCGCGGTCGACGGCGTGACCATCCCCCTCGCCTTGCTCACCGCGGCCCTCGGCGTCGCGGTCGTGGTCCACGCCCGCGGACGCGAGCCCGGTCGACCCGGCGGCGCCGTCGGGCCGAGCGGCGGCAACTCGGCCGCGACCTACTACGCGTGCCTCCTGCTCGTCGAGTTCGGTGCTCTCGCCACCTTCTTCGCTCGCGACGCGATCCTCTTCTTCGTCGCGTTCGAGGTCGTGCTCGTCCCGATGTGGGTGCTCATCAGCCGGTTCGGGGACGACCACGCCACCGAGCGGGCCCGGGCCGACGCGTCCAACCGGTTCGTCCTCTTCACGGCCCTCGGGTCGACGTTGATGCTCCTCGGCATCCTCGTCCTCGTCGTCCAGAGCGGGACCTCCGACCTCGGCCTGCTCGCCGCCGCCCACGGCGCCGGGCTGTCCGCCCCGACCCAGGTGCTCGTCGCGACCCTCCTCGTCGTCGGCCTCGGCATCAAGGTGCCCCTGTGGCCGGTCCACACCTGGCTCCCGCCGGCCCACACCATCGCCCCGACGGCCGGGTCGGTGCTCCTGGCCGCCGTGCTGCTGAAGATGGGGACCTACGGCATCATCCGGCTGGCCATCCCCACGGTGCCCGAGGGATTCCACGTGGTGGCGCCGTTCCTCGCCGCGAGCGGCGCGATCGGGATCCTCTGGGGAGGCCTGGCCTGCCTGGTCGAGCGCGACCTCAAGCGCCTCGTCGCCTACAGCTCGGTCGCGCACATGGGCTTCGTCGCGCTCGGCCTCGCGTCCGGCACCCAGACCGGTATGCAGGCGGCGCTCTTCGGGAACGTCGCCCACGGGCTCGTCTCGGCACTGCTGTTCTTCGTCGTCGGCGGGCTCAAGGAGCGCTGGGGGAGTGCCGACCTCACCGTCGCCCGCGACGCCCTGCGCGACGTGTCCCCGCGGATGGGGTTCGCCCTCGTGGTCGGGTTCGCCTCGGCGCTGGGCCTGCCGGGACTGGTCGGGTTCTGGGGCGAGTTCCTCGCGGTGTACGCGGCGTGGACCCCGGCCGAGGGTCTCCCCGTCCCGCTGTTCCGGATCTGCGCCGTGGCCGGCGTGGTCGGGATGTCACTGGCCGCGGCGTACTCGCTTCGGGTGCTCCGCCTCGTCTGGGCGGGCCACCAGAACTGGACCGGACCAGTCGGCCCGGCTCCACGCCGCTCCCGCCGTGACGACGCGCACGGCGCCGAGCTGCTCGTGGTGCTGGCGCTCGTCGCGCTCGTGATCGGCCTCGGCGTCGTCCCGAAGCCGCTGCTCGGCGCCACCGAGACCGACGTGACCGTGCTCGTCCCTCGCAGCAGCGCGGTCGGGCCGGCGAGTCCGGCCAGCGGCGGCACGACCGTGGAGGCGAGCGGGCCGTGATCACCTTCGACGTCGGCACCCTGCTGCCCGCCCTGTCCCCGCTGATCGGGGCGGTCGTCGTGCTCGTCCTCGACGTCCTCGACACCAGGGGCCAGCGGGTGCACTACGCGATCGCGTTCATCGCGTTGGTCATCGGCATGTTCGGGACGTTCGGAGCGCTGGGAGCGCCGACCGGCGACGAGCTGCGCACCCTCTGCCTGCCGAACGGCGGCGCCTGCTTCTACTCCGCCACGGCGCTGTCGACGACGCTCCAGCTCGCCGCCCTGCTCGCCGCGGCCGTCACCCTGCTGCTCGCGTGGCCGTCCGAGCGCGCCGACGAGACCGGCCGGACCGCCGTCACCGTCTCCCTGCTCCTCGCCGCGACCGGCGGAGCCGTCGGGGTCGCCGGCGCTCGCGACCTGGCCTCCTGGCTGGTCACCCTCGAGCTGGCCACGCTGCCGGTCGTCGCCCTGGCCGCACTGCCGGGCACCCGACGGGCCCTCGCGGGAGCGGTCCAGCTGGTCACCACCTCGCTCGTCTCGTTCGCCATGCTCGCCCTCGGCGCCGCGTGCTGGTACGCCGCGACCGGCTCGCCCGAGCTCGGTCCCGGTCCGGCCCTGGCCGCGACCTCGACGCCACAGCGCGGGCTGCTCGCCCTGGCCGTCGTCCTGGTCCTCGGCGGCATCGCCTTCAAGCTCTCACTGGTGCCCTTCCACGCCTGGACCCCGACGACGTATGCGGGTTCGCCGCTGCCGATCACGGTGTTCCTCGCCGGGGTGTCCAAGGTGGCGGCGCTGGCCGCGCTGCTCGTTGTCGTCCAGGCGGTCACCCAGCTCGGCCGGTCGGCGCTCATCGCCGTGGCGGTTCTCGCGATCGCCAGCATGACGCTGGGCAACCTCATGGCGCTGCGTCAGAACGACGTCGTCCGGCTGCTGGCCTGGTCGACCGTCGCGCAGGCCGGGTGGGTCGTGGTCCCCCTTCTCTCGCTCTCGTCGTTCGGGGCCCGGGCCTCCGCGGGCTACCTGCTCACCTACGTCGTCGCCACCCTGGTCGCGTTCACCGCGGTGATGATGACCGTGTCGGTCGTCGGCGCCCGGCGCGGCCGGGACCTCGCCGCCTACACCGGTCTCGTCCGCACCCACCCCTGGGCCGGCGGGGCGCTGCTGCTGGCCCTGACCTCCCTCGCCGGGCTGCCGCCCGGTGTGCTGGGGCTGATCGGCAAGATCGTCGCGCTGCGCCCTGTCCTGGCCGAGGGTTGGTGGGTCGTCGGTGTGCTCGCGGCGGCCAACGTCGTGCTCGGTGTCGCGGTCTACCTCCGCTGGGTGCGGGTCCTCCTGCAGCCGGCGCCGGAGGCGGTCCAGGAGGCCATGGAGCAGGGCGGCACCGGCACCGTCACCACGGTCACCCGGGTCCGGACGCACCCCAGCCACCTCGTGGCCCTCGGTATCGGCAGCGCCGTCCTCGTCCTCGGTTCGGTGCAGCCGGAGCTGCTCCTCGGGCTGCTCGGGTGAGGTCCGCCACGGCGGGCAGCCGGTGGGAACGCCGGTGGACAACCTGACGTTTTGCTGACATGCCCCCCTTGCACCGCCACTACAACGGGCTGAAGACCGCTGCACTGTTCGGCGCGATCTGGGCCCTCCTGCTCGGGATCGGCGCCCTGGTCGCCGGCGGCCGCTTCATCTGGATCTTCGCCCTCATCGGCCTCGCCACCACCTTCTACGGCTACTGGAACAGCGACAAGCTGGCCATCCGCGCCATGCACGCCTACCCCGTCAGCGAGGCGCAGGCGCCCGCGATGTACCGGATCGTCCGCGAGCTCTCGACCAAGGCGGGGAAGCCGATGCCGCGGCTCTACATCTCGCCCACCGAGGCGCCGAACGCCTTCGCGACCGGACGGAACCCCCAGAACGCCGCCGTCTGCTGCACCGAGGGGATCCTCCAGCTGCTCGATGAGCGGGAGCTGCGCGGGGTGCTCGCGCACGAGCTCCAGCACGTCTACAACCGCGACATCCTCACCGGCTCGGTGGCCGCGGCGATCGCCGGTGTGATCACCGCGGTGGCTCAGATGGCGATGTTCGCGAGCATGTTCGGGGGCAGTGACGACGAGGAGCGCGGAAACCCCATCGCCCTCCTGCTGCTCTCCCTCCTGGCGCCGTTCGCGGCCACGGTGATCCAGCTGGCCATCAGCCGGACCCGGGAGTACGACGCCGACGAGGACGGCGCGGCGCTCACCGGCGACCCCCTGGCCCTGGCCTCGGCGCTGCGGAAGCTGGAACGCGGCGTGGCCCGCGCCCCGCTCGCCCCTCAGCAGCAGATCGTCAACGCGAGCCACATGATGATCGCGAACCCGTTCCGGGCGCAGGACGTCTCGAGGCTCTTCTCCACCCACCCGCCGATGCCCGAGCGGATCGCCCGCCTCGAGTCGATGGCGACCGGCTACCTCGAGCGCTGACCGCCCGGTCCGATCCCCGACCGGCGTGTCCGCATACCGGCCGAACGCCGATGTCAGCGCCGGCCCGGCGGCGGGATCTCGCCCGAGCCGCGGACGACCAGCGTCGGGATCGACACGATCCGTCGCGGGGGTGAGGTGTCGCCCTCGATCCGCGCGAACAGCAGCTCGGCGGCCTGGCGCCCGATCTCCCGCACGTTCTGACGGACGACCGTGAGCGACGGCGTCATGAGGTCGGCGAGCGGGAAGTCGTCGAACCCCACCAGGGCGACCTCGTGGGAGAGGCCCAGCTCGCGCAGGGCCCGGATGGCACCGATGCTGAGGATGTTGCGGCAGGCGAAGACGGCGGTCGGCGGGTGGGGCCGGGCCATCATCGCGGCAAGCGCGTCCTGGGCCTCCTCCGCGGTCCGCAGCCCGGAGATGACCAGGTCGGGGTCGGGTCGCACCCCTGCGGCCTTCAGCGCCAGTTCGTAGCCGCGGAGCCGGGCCGCGGCGGTGGGGATGCTGGGCAGGTCGACGAGCGCGGCCACGCGGGTATGCCCTCCAGCCACCAGGTGCGCGACCGCCTCCCTCGCGCCCCGCCGGTTGTCGACCAGGACGCTGTCGGACTCGACCCCGCGTGGCGGGCGGTCGACGAAGACCGTGGGAAGGCCGGCCCGGACCTCCGAGGCGAGGTAGGACTGGTCCACGGTCGACGGCATGAGGATGAGACCGTCGACCCGGCGGGCGACGAGGTCGGCGACGAGCGCCCGTTCGCGATCGGTCTCCTCGTCGATGCTCGCGGCCAGGACGACGCACTGGCGCTCGCGGGCGGCGTCCTCGAGGCTGCGGAGCAGGCCGACCGAGAAGCTGTTGCTGACGTCCTGCACCAGGGCGCCGACGACTCCGGTCCGCCCGTGGCTGCGACGGAGGTTGCTTGCCGTGAGGTTGTGGGTGTAGTCCAGTCGTTCGACGGCACGCTCGACTCGTTCGCGCAGGTCGCCGGACACAGCAGGCTCCCGGTTCACCACTCTCGACACGGTTTTGAGGCTTACTCCGGCGAGGGCGGCGACGTCGCGCATCGTCGCCCGACCCAGCCTGGGCGGGAGGGGCTCCGATGTTGACATCGTTGTCACGGCCACGGTGCCAATTAGGTCACAGACATTGACGGGAGCGCAAGACCTCCGCTATACATGCTCCTGACAACGTTGTCACACCAATGGAGGTCAGACATGAAGTCAGCCATCGCCCGCAGTCGGCGCACCCGCGTCGTCGCGTTGGCATCGGCCGCCGGGGTCGCGTTGGCCCTGGGCGCGTGCAGCAGCAGCGGCGGGAGTGGAGGCGGCGCGACAGCCGCCAGCGGCGAGAAGATCGGCGTCACGCTCATCACCAAGGACTCGAACAACCCCTTCTTCGTCACGATGCAGACCGGCGCGAAGGCGTTCGCCGAGAAGCAGGGCAACATCACCCTGACGGTGGCGTCGGGCAAGCAGGAGGGTGACGACCAGGGCCAGATCGACGCGATCGAGGCGTCGATCGCCAAGGGCGACAAGGGGATCCTCATCACCCCCATGTCGACCGGCGTGAACTCGGCGATCAAGAAGGCCCGGGACGCGGGCCTCTACGTCATCGCGCTCGACACCCCGCCCGACCCGGCGAACACGGTGGACATCACGTTCGCGACCGACAACTTCAAGGCGGGCAAGCTCATCGGCGAGTGGGCCCAGATTCAGATGGCGGGCAAGCCGGCGACGATCGCGATGCTCGACCTGTTCAACGACAAGGTCGTCTCGGTCGACTACAACCGCGACCAGGGCTTCCTCACCGGGATGGGCATCCCCGTCAGCGACCCGAAGAAGAACGGTGACGAGGCCAAGACCGGCAACTACACCGGCGGCACGTACACCATCGTCTGCAACGAGGCCGGGAACGGCGCGGCCGACGGCGGACGCTCGGCGATGGAACGGTGCCTGACCAAGAACCCCGACATCAACCTCGTCTACACGATCAACGAGCCCACCGCGGTCGGCGCCAACGCCGCGCTCAAGGCGGCCGGCAAGACGGCGACGATCGTCTCGATCGACGGCGGCTGCGCCGGCGTCGCGGCGGTGAAGTCCGGCGTTATCGGTGCCACCGCGCAGCAGTACCCGCTGAAGATGGCGGAGCTGGGCATCCAGGCGATCGCCCAGATCGCCACTGGTGGCGCGAAGCCGAGCAACTCACCGGGTCTCGACTTCTACGACACCGGTGTGGCGCTGGTGACCGACAAGAAGGCCGGCAGCATCACCATCGTCAGCAGCGACGAGGGTGGGAAGATCTGCTGGGGCAGCGCCTCATGAGTTCGACCACGACGACGGGCGGCGCTCGACAGAGCGCCGCCCAGGCGGAGCTGTCGCGAAGGGCGCAGACACCCGCCCAGCGCATCCAGCACCTGCTCCACGGGCACCCGTGGCTCAGCCCGCTGGTCCTGCTGATCGTCACGATCATCGTCTTCTCGATCGTGAACCCGCGGTTCATGCAGGCGAACTCGATCTCCCTGCTCGTGCAGCAGACCGCGGTCGTCGCCGCCCTCGCGCTGGGTCAGACCCTCGTCATCCTCACCGCCGGCATCGACCTCTCGTGCGGCGCCATCTGCGTCCTGTCGATGATGATCATGGCCTCCCTCTCCGCGAAGAACGGGCTCCCAGGGGTTTTGGCCCTGGCCATCGGGGTCGCCGCCGGTCTCCTGGCCGGGTACATCAACGGGCTCCTGGTGACGAGGCTCAACCTGCCACCGTTCATCGTCACCCTGGGCACGCTGAGCATCTTCACCGCGATCGCGCTCCTGTACTCCGGCGCCGAGAGCATCCAGGACAACCGGCTCCCGGACATCCTCAACTGGACCGGGGAAAGCTTCTCGATAGCCGGTTTCCGGGTCACGAACGGGGTTCTGCTCGTCATCATCATGTACGCCGTGGTCGGCTTCGCGCTGAGCCAGACGGCCTGGGGACGGCACCTGTACGCGGTGGGTGACGACTCCGAGTCGGCCCGCCTCAGCGGCATCGCGAGCAAGCGGGTGCTGCTTTCCGTCTACTCCGTCGCCGGCCTGATCTTCGGCATCGGCGGCTGGGTCCTCATCGGCCGTTCCGGCGGTGCCACACCCAACGCGATCCCCACCGGCAACCTCGACAGCATCACCGCCGTCGTCATCGGAGGCACCAGCCTCTTCGGTGGTCGTGGAGGAGTGGTGGGCACCGCCATCGGAGCACTGATCGTCTACGCGTTCACCTTCGGGCTGTCCCTCGCGGGTGTGGATCAGCAGTACCGGATCCTCGCCGTCGGCGTGCTCGTCATCGTCGCCGTGGCGATCGACCAGTGGATCAGGAAGGTGAAGTCGTGACGGTCCAGGACGCGGAATCTCAGGAGCGCACCGCGGCCGGCGGAGCGCCGAAGTCCGCGGACGGGCGAACGCCGGTCCTCCAGGGCAAAGGCCTGATCAAGACGTTCGGCCGGGTCATCGGCCTCGACGGCGTCGACATCGAGCTGTACCCAGGCGAGGTCCTCGCGGTCATCGGCGACAACGGCGCCGGCAAGTCGACCTTGATCAAGTGCCTCTCCGGCGCCTACACGCTCGACGGCGGCGAGATGCTGCTCGACGGCAACCACGTCGCTTTCAAGCGGCCGCAGGACGCCCGCGACGCCGGGATCGAGACGGTCTACCAGACCCTCGCGGTGATCCCGGCGCTCGACATCGCGAGCAACCTCTACCTCGCGCGCGAGGAACGCCGTCCGGGCCCGCTCGGTTCGGTGCTGCGGATGCTCGACAAGAAGGGCATGCGAGAGCGGGCCAGCGACGCCGTCCAGAAGCTCGGCATCCAGACGATCCAGAACATGGGTCAGGCGGTCGAGACCCTGTCCGGTGGCCAGCGCCAGGCGGTCGCCGTCGCGAGAGCGGCGGCGTTCGGGAGCAAGGTGGTCGTCCTCGACGAGCCGACCGCCGCTCTGGGTGTCAAGGAGGGCAACGCCGTTCTCGACATGATCAAGCAGCTGCGCGAGAACGGCGTCCCGATCATCCTCATCAGCCACAACATGCCGCACGTGTGGGAGGTGGCCGACCGCATCCATATCCAGCGGCTGGCCCGCCGGGCCGGGATCATCACCCCCCAGTCGCACACGATGCAGGAAGGCGTGGCGATCATGACCGGCGCCGTCACCCTCGAAGAGGACAGCACCAAGGAGGCCTCGTGACGATCGTCGTCGGCTACCTCCCCACCCCGGAGGGCTCGGCGGCGGTCGACCACGCGATGGAGGAGGCGCGACTCACCTCCTCCCGCGTGGTGGTCGTCAACACCGGTCACTACGGCGACTTCGCGCACCCGAACTACGCCACGGCCGAGGACATCGACGCGCTCGATGCCCAGCTGACCGCGGCGGGGCTCGACCACGAGATCCACCGGTCGCTGGAGAGCACATCCGCTGCGGAGGCCATCCTCCACGCGGCGACCGACGCCTCGGCGGACCTCATCGTCATCGGGGTCCGGCGGCGTTCGCCGGTCGGCAAGCTGTTCGCCGGCAGTACCGCCCAGCACGTCCTGCTGGACGCGGACTGCCCCGTGCTCGCGGTCAAACCCCGGTAGGCGAGAGCTGCACCGCGAGGCCGAACAGTCGGCGCCTACTCCGACTGTTCGGCCTCGCGCGTGTCACGCTGGTGCCGTGCCGAGCCTGACCCGCGACGAGGCCCGTACCCGGGCAGCCCTCGTCGAGGTCGTGTCGTACGAGGTCGAGCTCGACCTCGATCGAGGCCCGCGGACGTTCGAGAGCACCAGCACGGTCCGCTTCCGGTCCCGTGAGGTGGGCGCGACGACGTGGCTCGACGTCGCCCCCGTGGTGCTGCACGAGGTGCGGCTCAACGACCGGTCGCTCGACGTCGCCGAGCTGCTCGACGGTCGGATCGAGCTGTCCGACCTGGCCGCGGACAACGTCGTGGTCGTCCGCGCGACGATGGCCTACAGCCGCGACGGCCAGGGCCTGCACCGCGCCGAGGACCCCGCCGACGGCGAGGCGTACCTCTACGGTCACGCCTTCCTCGCCGCCGCGCCCCGGATGTTCGGGTGCTTCGACCAGCCCGACCTCAAGGCGCCCTACACCGTCTCGGTGGCGGCCCCACGGCACTGGACCGTCGTCGGCAACGGCGCGGCCACGCATACCGGACCGGGAGCATGGTCGCTGGCGACCACCCCGCCGCTGGCGACCTACTTCGTCACGGTCTGCGCCGGCCCCTACGTCACCCGGCGTACCGAGCACGACGGCATCCCGCTCGCGCTGCACGCGCGGCGCTCGCTGGAGGGGCCTCTCGACCGGTGGGCCGACCAGATCTTCACCCTCACCCGGCAGGGCCTCGACCGGTACCACGGCCTGTTCGGCATCCGGTACCCCTTCGGCGAGTACCACCAGGTGTTCGTCCCGGAGTTCAACGCCGGCGCAATGGAGAACCCCGGCTGCGTGACGATCCGCGACGACCGGCTGTTCCGGGGGACGGCGACCGACGACGCCCTCCTGATCCGGGCCCGCACCATCGAGCACGAGCTGGCGCACATGTGGTTCGGCGACCTCGTGACCATGAGGTGGTGGGACGACCTGTGGCTCAACGAGTCCTTCGCCGAGTACATGGCCACGACGACGCTGGTGCACGCGACCGAGTTCCACGAGGCGTGGACGTCATTCGGCATCGTCCGCAAGACCTGGGGGTATGCGGCGGAGCGCCGCCCGAGCACCCATCCGGTCGCGGGGTCCCCGGCTCTTGATGCTGCCGCGGCGCTCCAGGACTTCGACGGGATCTCCTACGCCAAGGGCGCCTCGGTGATCCGGCAGCTCGTCGCGTACCTGGGTGAGGACGCCGCGACCGCCGGCGTCGCCGCCTACCTGCGTGAGCACGCCTACGGGAACGGAACGTTCGACGACCTGGTCGGCGCCCTGGAGCGGGCGGGGGAGCAGGAGCTCGGCGCCTGGTGCCAAGCGTGGCTGCGGACGGCCGACCGTGACCGGCTGAGCGTGGAGACGGAGGTGGAGGAGGGCGTGATCCGCGCCGCCCGCCTGCATCGCCGGGTTCCGCGACGGCATCCGGCCGACCGGGTCCACGTCGTGGACGTCGTCGGGTGGACCGACGGGGTGGAGGAGCTGCGCACGGTCGTGCGCACCGCGGGGGACGTGACCGACCTGCCGGAGCTCGTCGGGAGCCGCCAGCCGGCGGTCCTCGTGCCCAACGCCTCCGACCTGACGTGGGCCGGCGTCGACCTCGACCCCGCCACGGTCGCCGCCCTCCAGGGGCAGCTGTCGCGGATTCCCGAGGGGCCCGCGCGGGTCGTCGTGTGGTCCGCGCTGGTCGACGCGGTGTCGGGGGGCGCCATCGATCCTCGCCCCGTCCTGAGGCTGGTCGAGTCCGAATGGGTGAGCGAGGCGTCGCCGCTGCTGCTGGAGCGGCTCGCGGCCACCGCCGTGCGTCGCTTCGTCCCCGAGTTCCTGTTCGAGAGGGAGCACGATGCGGCCTGGCAGGAGCTCGCCGATGCCGGCGACCTCCTGCTGGCCGGCTCCGAAGAAGGGTCGAGCCACGCCGTCATCGCGGCCCGGACCGTCGCGGAGTGCACCGGTGACCAGGCCCTCCTGCGTCGCTGGCTCGCCGGCGCGGACGTCCCCTCCGGCCTGGGCGCCGACACCGACTTCCGCTGGCTGCTCCTGGGCAACCTCGCCCGGCGCGGCCTGCTCGACCCGTCCACCCTCGACGACGCGGAGGAGGCCGACCCCACCTTCGGCGGGCGGCTCGCGGCGCTCCAGGCGCGGGCCTCCCAACCCACGGAGGCGGCGAAGGCCTGGGCCTGGAGCCAGGTCGTCGAGGAGAACTCCACGCGGTCCAACCACCAGCTGGTGGCGCTGCTGCAGGGTTTCTGGTCGACGCCGGACGTCGACCTCGTGCGGCCGTACGTGAGCCGCTTCTTCGCGGAGGTCCCGCGGCTGTCGGGATGGGTCGGGGACGACGCGCTGGCCCGAGTGGTGCGGTTCGGCTTCCCGCGCGTGGTGGAGCGGGCGACGCTGCGGCTGGCCGAGGAGGCTCTGGCCGGAGTGGCGTTGTCGCCCGCGACGCGCCGCAACATCGTCGACGGCGCGTCCGCGCTCAGCGAGGCGGTCGTCTCACGGGAGCGGTATGCGCCGGGGCGCGTCGCGCTCGGAGGGTCGTCTAGCGGTAGTTGGTGAACTGCAGCGCGGTGTCGAGGTCCTTGCCGCGCAGCATCGTCTGGATCGACTGGAGGTCGTCGCGCGACTTGCTGGTCACGCGCAGCTCGTCACCCTGGATCTGCGACTTGACCGTCTTCGGACCCTCGTCGCGGATGATCTTGGCGATCTTCTTGGCCGTCTCCTGGTCGATGCCCTCCTTGAGGGCGATCTCGAGGCGGTACTCCTTGCCCGAGAGCCGAGGCGTCGGCTTCTCGTCCTTGCCGCCGTAGTCGAGGTGCTTCAGCGAGACCTTCCGCTTGACCAGCCACGTCTGGAACACGTCGAGGACGGCCAGAGCGCGCTCCTCGGTGTTGGCCTTGATGAGCACCGCGTGCTCGCCGGAGAAGGCGAGCGAGGCGCCGACCCCCTTGAAGTCGTAGCGCGTCGAGATCTCCTTCGACGCGGTGTTGAGGGCGTTCGCGACCTCCTGCTTGTCGATCTTGCTGACGATGTCGAACGACGAGTCGGCCATGTGCTGCTAGCTCCTGGTTCCAGCCTGGGGAGGTGGTGCCCACCGATTCGGGGCACCGCTCGTTGCTTGCTATCCTTCCATGCGCGTCACGGCAGGTTGCCCGAGCGGCCAATGGGAGCGGACTGTAAATCCGTCGCGAAAGCTTCGAAGGTTCGAATCCTTCACCTGCCACCGAGACGCTAGGAACAGGGTCTGACCTGCGGAAACGCGGGTCAGACCCTGTCCTCGTATACAGGGCGGGGGTATGTGGATTCGGCAGGGTCCGCCGTGGTTGCGGCCCGCGCTGACCTGCGCAAACGCGAAGACAAATTGCGGTCTGTGGCCTATACGTGGCCCAGCCGCCCGACCCGGGCGCCGATCCGGTGGGCAAGCCTGTGACCAGAGCAACGACGGACTGAAAGTCCGTCGCGAATTGCACCGCGGCACCACTCAGATTCGGCTGTCCCCGGTCACCTGGGTTGGGCCGCGGCTGACCTGCTTGGATGGCTGCTGCATCGGCAGTTGTCGGCCCACCCGAGCCAGTCGGGGCCGGCACCGATCACGACCGCGTCAGCGACCTCTGCCGAGACGGATGTCCGACCCGGTTCATAGCTACTGGGTTCCCGTCCACTCCCGGTGACGTCCCTCGGCGATGAGGGCGAGCCGGCGCAGGGCTTCGGTGTTGCGGACGGCGTGGCCGCCTGTTGAGCCGCCCGAGGAACGACCAGGCCGGGGCCGGCCACGGCGTCCTCGACGATCGTGACCAGACAGGAACCAGATAGCTGTTCCTGATGGACCGCTGGACCCGCGCCTCTCCCATCGGCCACCCCCGCGCCCCTTGGGTGCAGCCGTTCACCGGGTACCGCCCCGAGGAAGACGGTCCGTCGTCGATGACGGCCGGCCAGACTCCGAACGAGTGGTGGATCCGGCAGCCTGGCCGCCGGCCAGCCGGGGTCGACGGCGCGAACCCGCGAGCCGACCACCCAGTTGGCGTAGAGCCACCCGTCCGACACGACCGCCCACACCGCCTCGGCCGGGGGCGGTGAGCCAGGAGGATGACGTTGGGGACGTGCATAGTCCGACGAATTCGCGTTGCCTGCGGCCGCTACATGATGGCAGCGGCCATGGCCCGTCATGCGCGGCCGACCCGTCGGCGCGCGAAGGGCCGGCAGCGCGGCCAGCCGGTTAGGGGTCAGCCTTGGTCCTTCTTCGGGTCGGGCCCGGGTATGTCGTTGGGATGGCTGGGATCTCTTCGGTCACGTTGTCCTCCGTCGACGGATCCTCTGCTGGTTGTTCGTCGCGTCCCAGACGGCCGCGCTGAACTTTGCGACGCGGACCTGGCAGTTGGCGCCCACCAGACGGCCATCACCGTGGTCGGCCCTCGCTCTCGGTTCGGCCCTCGCCGCGCTCAACCGTCACGAAGAGGTCCGTGTTCAGTCACTTGACGGGCTGAGGGCTTGCGCCACGCAAGTTGTTCCCGATGTCCATAGGTGCAACGCTCGTGGAGCCTGTCCTGACTTCTGCTGAGGGGATCTTGTACGTCGGTCACGCCACCGAGCAAGGACCCTTTCACGCACGCTCTTGTGGCCTGGTCAGCTGAGCGCCCCTGAGGCCGAGAGCGGCGTTCAGTCCCCATCCGGCGACGGTGAGGAGTAGGACTGCGAGCGCCATCGTGCCGAGCTGGACTGGTGTGGTGAGGATCCCGAGGCTGACGATGAGGGTAGAGGCACCGGCCGGCGGGTGGGGTCGGCCGATACCGATGAGGATCAGCGACGTCAACGCCACGGACAGGGCTCCGGCCAGGACGTACCCGGCGCTGAGACCTCCGATGGGGGCCGGGGGCAGCGGGTCGAGGTGGAACACGGTGAGCTGGCCCATCCGACGCCGATGCCTAGCAGGTGTCCGATGAGGGCGTTGGCCGGTTGCGCCGGCTTCTCGCGTGGGCTCTCGAAGAACAGCATCGCCGTGGGCCCCAGGCTGGGGAAGAGCCAAGGTTGTCTGACCGCGAGGCCCACCGCCCCACAGAGGGCGAGAACCACGAAGGCCGAGACGGCCGCATACAGTCCGGCGCCGAGCTTCCCGGCTCGGGCCTGCAGGCGGTCGAGGAGCGGGCGCATCAGGAGGCGACGATGAGTGCTTGCGGTGCCACGGACTTCATCCGTGTCGTGAGCCAGGCGAGCTGGCGCGAGGTTTCGCCGGACGAGTAGCAGGCCACCCCCAGGAGCTCCTCATCGCGCAGTCCTTTCGCGGCCTGCTGGATGGCGGTCCATGAGGTGAGCACGAGGTTGGCCAGCAGGTGCATGTCCTGCAGGTCCCGCAGCAGACCGACCGGACCGGAGCGAGCCGCGGCGATGGCCTCGGCGTGGAGGCGCTCCGGTTCTGAGCCGGGACCCTCTGACTGCTCGCCGTACCGAGCCACCACCGGTTCCAGCCGGGACCGGTGATCGTCCGACATGGTGGCCAGAGTCTGGCAGGTGAAGTAGATGTCCGGGTGCGATGCCTGGGCTTGCGCCACCACCCGGAACGAGTCCGCGAGCGCCTCCTCGGCCCCGTCGACGAGCGCCATGTAGACCGCCAGCTGGGTGAGGGTGGGATCCCTCCGCTGGGCCCGCCGGGCCCGCCGGGTTCCGAGCGGGGTCGAGGGGATAGTGCGGTGTCCGTTCGAGCACCGTCGAGGTTGTCGGGGCGCCCCCGCCTGTCGGGGGGACCTTGGGGTCGGTGGGCGTCTCGGCGGAGCCTGGGGCCGACGCTGCCGTCGTGGGCGCGGGGCTGGGTCCGTCTCCTGCGCGGACCTTGGTAACGCGGCAGGCGGCGGTCTCGAAGTAGGGCTGTTTGGAGACCGGGTCCCACACCGTCATGGTCAGCTCGTTCGCCTGCCGTCCGGGACGGTCCGGCCTGAGGTCGGCGGTGTCCCAGGTGCCGTAGTGGAACGGCGCGAACACGGCGCCGGTCATGACCTGACCGACTCGGGCGGCCACCTCGATGGCGCCGCGAGGCGACTCCACCCGCACGACGTCGCCCTCCCTGATATCGAGCCGAGCTGCATCGGTGGGGGACAGCTCGACCCAGGCGTCCGGTGCGGCGGCGTCGAGAGAACGAGACCGACCCGTCTTGGTCCTGGTCTGGAACTGGTAGACGGTCCGCCCCGTTGTGTACAGGAGCGGGAACTGCTCACTCGGCTCCTCGTGCGCCGGTCGGTATGCGGTCCCTTCAGGAACGCGCGTCCCCCTGGCGACTTGGCTCGGTACTCGACCTCAGTCACCTCCGCTCCGGTCACGAGGTCGTGGCCGTACGTCTCGCACACCTCGGGGTCGGTCGGGAAGACGCCGTCGGCGTAGAGCCGGTCGGTGCCGTCCGGCGCTTCGTCGGTGACCGGCCAGGGGATGCCGCTGCTTCCGCGCAGCTTCGCGTAGGAGAGCCTGGTGTAGTCGACGGGCCGGCCGCGGCTGGCCTCCCGCCAGGCGTCGAACGCCCCTTCCGGGTCGTCCCAGGCCGGTAGGGCGCACCGTCCCGGTCGGTGAAGCCCATCCTGCGCGCGTACAGGAGGAAGATGTCGAGGTCGCTCTTGGCGTCACCCGGCGGTGGCACGGCTTGCTCGGACAGGTGGACGGTGCGGTTGACGTTGGTGAACGTCCCGGTTTTCTCTCCCCAGCCCGCGGCCGGCAGGACAACGTCGGCGAGGGTTGCCGTCTCGGTGAGAAACAGGTCCTGGACGATGAGGAACAGGCTGTCGGACGCGAGGATTCTCCGGATGCGGGCCGACTCCGGCATCGACACGGCGGGGTTGGTGGCGCTGACCCACAGCCACTTGACCGATCCGGCCTCGGCATAGTCGAAGATCTGCATGGCGTCGGTCGGCGGAGCCCAGTGGGGGATCGTGTCGGTTTCGACGTTCCACAACCGGGCCAGCTCGTCGACGTGGGCTGGGTTGTGCCAGTTGCGGAAGCCCGGCAGGTCGCCGTCGGCTCCGCACTCACGGACGCCGCACGCTCGGGGAACGGTGTGGCCGGCCCGGGTCGACCTCCATCTGGAGGACGGCTTAGGCACCGAGGACGTGGAACGGTGGGTTCAGTCGGCCTGCCTGTTGTGCAGCAACGGTTGCGGCTGCGACATCGCCGTCAAGGGCGGTCGCATGGTGGGGGTGCGCGGTCGCGCTGGGGACGTGGTCAACCACGGGCGGCTGGGACCGAGGGCCTGTACGGCAGTACCCCGTGGGCTGCCTCGTCAGATCGGCTGACTCGTCCGCTCGTCCGCTCACCCCAGATATCGGCAATCCGATCCACCATCCACCTCACCCACCGCTCCTGAACTGCACCCCGCTGAGATGGCTACCGTCCGCCGGGGAGACAAACCGCGGTGAAGCCGGTACATGGTCCGACGGCCGTGAAGGCCTGGTACGCCGCACGGCCTCGCCGACCTCGCCGAGCGGAGGGAAAGCATGACTCCGGTCGAGCGGGGTATGTCGCTCTCACCTGGACATCGGGACGAGGAGCAGACCGGACATGACCACCAGCACGCCGAGCCCCGACGCCGAGCCGTCGACGGGTCGCCCGTTGGGCCATCGTGACCGGTGCGTCCAGCGGCATCGGCCTCCACCTGGCCAAGGAGCTGGCGGCGCGCGGCTACGACCTCGTCGTCAGCGCTGAGAACCATGAGATCCACGACGCCGCGGACTCTCTACGCGGGGCTGGTACCCAGGTCTGGGCCGTGCAGTCCCACTTGGCCACGGCGGACGGATGGAAGAGCTGCTGACCGCCGTCGAAGACGTTGGTCGTCCGGTTGACGTGCTTTGCCTGAACGCTGGTGTCGGGAACGCCGGGCCGTTCATCGAGACGTCGCTGGAGGACGACCTACGTCTCATTGCCCTTAACGTCGCCGCGCCGGTCAACCTGGCCAAGCGACTGCTCCCGGACATGGTGGACCGCGGGCCAGGCAGGGTTCTCGTCACCGCTTCGGTGGCCAGAGTGATGCCCGGCCCGTGGTGTGCCGCCTATGCCGCATCGAAATCCTTTCTGTTGTCGTGGGTCGAGGCGATCCGGTCGAGCTTCGCGACAGCGGTGTGACCGTGACGGCGCTGATGCCCGGGCCGACCGACACGGACTTCTTTGGCCGGGCCGGGATGCAGGACACCGAGGTGGCCGCGACGGACAAGGATCGGCCAGAGGACGTGGCCCGCGACGGGGTAGACGCTCTGATGGATGGCCATGACCACTGCGTCGCCAACTTCCGGCGCAACAAGGTTCAGGTCGCGCTCGGCAAGGGCCTGCCTAGCCGGCGAAGGCCCGTATACACGCGGCGATGACCCGAGAGAAGAACTGAGGCGTGATGAAGGTTCTGGCCGGCCCGTCGAAGCAGTTCTCGTTCGCCATGGCGAGAGCCGGGGAAACGTGGCCGACCGGGCCGCCCATGAGGCCGGCGCATTGCATTAGATCTGGAGATGCGTGACGCGGATATGCCGCTGTCGATCTGGGAACGCTGCAGGCTGAGGCGCTGGGTCGCCACCTCGCCGCGTCCGCCCCGGACGAGAGGCCAACGTCGGTGTTCTCGTCACCGTACCAGCGGGCGGCGGCCACCGCGCGGGTCGCCGCTTCGGCCGCAGGCCTGGGCAACGCCGTGGAGCTGGACGAGCGTTTGCGGGAGCGAGAGCTGGGGGCGTTCGACGGGATGACCGGCGAGGGTATTCGTCGGCTTCATCCAGAGGAGGCCGGACGGCGACGCTGGCTGGGCAAGTTCTACTATCGGCCACCTGGTGGCGAGAGCTGGGCAGACGTTGTCCAGCGAGTCCGCCAGTTCATGCTCAGCCTGACCGTCGACTCCACGACCTCGGACCGGATCTGGGTCTTCACCCATCAGGCGGTGATCCTGGCGTTTCGGGTGGCCCTGGAACAGTCGACGGAACAGCAGATCCTCGATGTCGACCGCTCCCAGCCCATTCCGAACTGCTCCATGACGCGCTACCGCAGCGAGGACGGTCGTTGGAGGCTCGAGGCGTTCGCGGACGTCGAGCCACTGCGTGGTCTGGCTCCGACAACGCAGGAACGGCCGGCCCCGGACCGAGCGACGGACGACATCGGGGGGACCGACGTGACCTCCGAGACGGTCGACGTTGGGGGGCCGGAGACGTGACCTCCGAGACGGTCGAGGTGGACAGCGGGCGCCTGCGCAGCTGGCCCTTGCCAGGACTTGTCGGCAACGACACGACGGTAGGAGGGTCGGTGTTGATCGTCGGGGGTAGCCGTTCGGCGCCCGGCGCGGCCCTCCTGAGCGCCACAGCGGCGCTGCGGGCGGGAGCAAAGAAGGTGCAGGTCCTGACCGTCAGGTCGTCGCAACCCACGTGGCGGTCGCGGTGCCCGAACTCCTGGTGGAGGGCGGCGACGAGACCGAGGAGAGCGAGCTGGCTCCGGTCGCGGCAGCAACCGCGCAGGAGATGGCGAAGGAGGTGGACGTGGTCCTGGTGGGGCCAGGTTTCATGAACCCACAGGCCGCGTCCGACCTCTGTCGTGCGCTGGTGCCACGACTGCAGAATCGCCTGGTCGTGGATGCGCTGGCCCTGGCCTACTTTGCCGACTGCCCCGCGAAAAGTGGCGCCGAAGGTCGCGTCCATCGTGACTCCCAACGTGGGTGAGGTCGCCTTGGCTCTTGGCATCGGCGAAGCGGATCTTGACGGAGATGCGCACAACGGTGCGAGTCGGCTCGCATACCGTCACGGTGTTGTCGTCAGCACCGGGGGCGCCATCTCGTCGATCACCTCGCCCGGACGGACGGATGTGGCGTGACCCGGTCGGCCACCCCGGACTTGGTGCATCGGGATCGGGCGACACCAAGGCGGGCGTGGTTGCCGCACTCTTCACCCGGACCGACGATCCCGCCCAGGCCGCCGTCTGGGGATGCCACGTACACGGGCTCCGCAGGCCAGCGTGCCGCAGAGCAGGTCGGACCACTGGGCTATCTCGCCCGAGAGGTGACCGCCCAGATCC
>CAVQLI010000007.1:0-153673 GCA_963713345.1 uncultured Actinomycetota bacterium
CGACACCGGATGGTTCCCCCTCCTGCGCCTCGACGGCCCGAAGAACCATGGATCGACACCACCTGGAACCCCGGCGACCTCGAACCACTCGAAGAAGACTGACCAACCCCCACCCCGGCTCTGGGCCCACGAAGAGCACTCGCTCATGCCGCGAGTCGGATGTTCGCAAGGTGTGTCCTTTCGCCGCCTGTGGGCGCGTGCTGGTTCTGCTGGATGCGGTCCGGCCAGATGACGTCAGGTCGAGTAGCGCCCCGCGTCTTCAGTTCATTTACGGGTGCCCCGGGGGCAGACCCGATGGTGGCGTCATGCGCTGTGCTGGCTTTCGAGGTCAATCCCGGTTATCTCGGCCAGCTGCTTGAGGAGTCGATCCTGGAAGCTGCTATCGCCTGCTGCGGCCGCGATGGGGGCTGGTCGGCGGTGGTGCCAGACTTGGCCGCTGCGGATGGCGTCGGGACTGTCGCTGACGGCGAGCCAGGTTTGGGTGAGGTGACCTTGTTCGAGGTCGTCGGTGGCGGAGGGGCCGCCCATGCGGGTGGGTACCCAGCCGGGATCGACGGCGTGGCTGATGACGTCTGGCCAGCGGCGGGCGGCGGCGAGGGCCAGCGCGGTGACGAAGAGCTTGCTGTCGCAGTAGGCCTGGGTGGCGTTCCAGCGGCGGGTGTCCCAGTCGAGGTCGTGGAGGCTGTCGTCGCCGCTGACGTGCATGTCGCTGGTCAGGTAGATCAGCCTTTCCGGTCTTTCGATCAGCCCGGTCAGTAGGTAGGGGGCGAGTGTGTTGACCGCCAGCATCCGCGGGTGTCCTTCCGGGCTGGGGTTGCGTTCGCGGTCGCCGTAGACGCCGGCGTTGTGGATGACGGCGTCCATCCGGCCGAGCTGGTTGACCTGGTCGGCGAGGTGCCGGGTTTGCTGCGCGCTGGCGAGATCCCCGATGACGATGCTGCGCCGCGGTCGACCAGGTCGGTCAACGCGGCCGCTCGGCTGGTGTCGCGGGCGTGGACGACCACCTGGTGACCGTCGGCGAGCAGGGTGGTTGCTGCGCTGCGGCCGAGGCCTTGGGCGGAGCCGGTGATGAGGATGCGGGACATGATCGTGGCGTGTGCTCTCTGCCGGGTCTAGACGAGGTAGCTGTCGACGGGGGCGTTGTCGACGTAGATGCGTTGGTCGGTGAACTTGCCGTCGGCGATGGTGAAGATCGAGCAGGCGTTGATGTTGATGACGGTGTCGTCGTGGAGGTGCCAGACGCTGGTGACTTCGAAGATGGTCACGCCGTCGTCTTCCTGCCAGACGTTGATCAGCGGGTGGGCCAGTGACTTGACCTTGCCGAGCAGGTCGACCATGCGGGCGAGCAGGGTGTCGCGGCCGGTGATGGTCGGGGCGTTGGCGAAGGTCTGGGTGATGTCATCGGCGTAGTAGGCGCCGAGGCGGTCGAAGTCCTTGACCTCCATCGCCTGGAAGTAGTCGGTCAAGAGGTCGGTGGTGGCCTGGTCGGCTGGAGGCATAACGAGTCCTTCGCGGTATGACGGGATGTGTAGTCAGTCGGGCTGTGGCCGAGCCGGTGGCGGCGGGTGGCCGTTCAGGTCCGTCGCCGGCGCGGTGCTGGAAGGCTCCGGGCTCGATGGCCAAGGCGGTGAGTGCGTCGAGCTGCGCCGGTTCGAGCTCGATGTCGGCCGCGGTGGCGTTGGCCCGCAGCTCGTCGATGGTTTCGGCGCCGACGATGGCGGAGGCGACCGCCGGGCGGGACAGCAACCAGGCCAGCGACACCTGATAGGGCGTCAGTCCCCAGGCGCGGCTGAGCCGGTCGACTTCGCGGGCGATGGCGATCTCGGCGTCGGTGAATCCCGCTCCGGAGAAGCGTTGGTCGCCGGCAACCTCGCGGTCGAGAACGCGAAGGTCGGCGAGCAGGCCGCCGTGCAGCGGGGCGTAGGGGACGAGGGACAGTCCGAACTGCTGGCAGGCGGGTCCGAGCTCGCGTTCGGCGGCTCGGTCGATCAGGCTGTACTTCACCTGCGCGGCGACCGGCGCGTGCTGGCGCCGGTCGCCGGCGATCCACAGGGCCTGGGTGACCTGCCAGGCGGGATGGTTGGACAGGCCGACATAGCGGACCTTGCCTTGCCGGATGAGATCGTCATACGCCGCCAGGGTCTGCTCCAGAGGGGTGTCCGGGTCGGGGTCGTGGGCGTAGTAGAGGTCGATGTAGTCGGTTTCTAGCCGGCGCAGGCTGGTCTCGACCTGACGGATGATGTGACGGCGTGACAGGCCGCGGTCGTTGACGTTGAGCCCGACGATCCCGTTGGACTTGGTCGCGACCACCATCTCGTCGCGGCGGCCGCGGAGGGCACGGCCGAGGATCTGCTCGGCGGGTTCACGATCGGCGGCGGCCGGGGCGCCGGGCCGGTCGAAGACCGGCATGTTGCCGTACACGTCGGCGGTGTCGACGAAGTTGATGCCAAGGTCGATCGCGGCGCCGACGACCCGTTCGGCGTCCTGCGCGGTGGGCGCGACCCCGAAGGTGGCGGTGCCCAGACAGATCCGGGACACCTTCACACCGGTCGTACCGAGGACGGAGTACTGCATCAGCGTTTCCTTTTCTTCCGTGGTGGGGCGGGGCTAGCGGGCGGTGTAGCCGCCGTCGACGGGGAGGGCGACGCCGATGATGAAGCTGGCGCCGGGGCTGCACAGCCACAGCACGGCGGCGGCGATCTCCTCGGGTTCGCCGAGCCGGTTGATGGGCTGGTTAGCCAGGGCCTGCTGCAGGTCGAGCTCGCCGGTGGCGAGCATGTCGGTAACCATCGGGGTAGCGATGGTGCCGGGGCAGACGGCGTTGATCCGGATCCCGCGGGGTGCGTATTCGAGGGCGGCGCTGCTGGTCAGGCCGAGGACGCCGTGCTTGGTGGCGTGGTAGGCGGCCCGGCCGGGGTTGCCGACCAGTCCGCCGAGGGAGGAGCAGTTGACGATCGCGCCGCTGCCCTGGCTGCGCATCTGCTTCAGCTCGTGCTTCATGCAGGCCCACACGCCGCGGAGGTTGATTGCGGTCACCCTGTCGAAGGCCTCCGCTGGTTCGTCGGCCGCGTCACAGATCGGCAGCTGGATGCCGGCGTTGTTGAAGGCCATATCGAGCCGGCCGAACGTGTCGACGGTGGCGGCGATGAGGGCGGCGACCTGGTCCTCGTCGGCGACGTCGCACATCACCCCGAGCACCTGATGCCCGCCGGCGGTCAGCTCGTCGCTGACGAGGGTCAGCGCCACCTGGTTGATGTCGGCCAGCACCACCGAAGCGCCGGCCTCGGCGAACGCGCGCACGGTGGCCAGACCCATGCCGGAGCTGGCGCCGGTGACCAGGGCGACCTGGCCGGTGAAGTCGTAGCGTGGATTCATCGGTGACTGCTCTGACATGTGCTCTCCTCGCGAACTACAACGCAACCAACTATGAACAGTCGTTCACTGTCCTGAACTGTAAACGAGTGATAACGTTTGGTCAACCAGGGCGGGAAGAGGGATCGGTCGATGACGAGTGGCAGCACCAAGGCCGGCACCAAGGTCGGCAGCCGGGGGCCCTACCGCACCGGTCTTCGCCGGCGCGAGCAGATCATCGACGCCGCGACCGCGGTGTTTGCCGAATACGGCTATGCCGGCGGATCCGTCCGCACCATCGCCGACCGCGTCGGTGTCTCCCCCGCCTCCCTGCTCCAGCACTTCGGCAGCAAGGAAGGGCTGCTGATGGCCGTCCTGGAGGACTGGGACCGCCATACCGTCGAAGCCCGCCTCACCGACGTGACCGGGTTGGACTACTTCCGCCGCCTCCCAGAGGTAATGGACGGCCACCTGGCGAACCGGGGGCTGCTCGAGCTGTTCTCGACCATCGCCGCCGAGGCGTCAAGCCCCAGCCATCCAGCCCGCGGGTTCATCCAGCAGCGCTACGCCGCCAACCTGGCCACCCTCGCAACACATCTGCGAGAAGCCATCGAGACCGGCGAGATCGCCGAGCTCACGCTGGCGGAGATCGACCAGGAGGTGCGTCTGGTGACCGCCGTGCTGGACGGAATCGGACTGCAATGGCTGCTCGACCCTTCCACCGATGTCATTGCCAGCGTCGAGACCTACATCAACCGAACCGTGGCGGCCTGGCGCAGTAGCCCGGCGGAGAGGCCACTAAAGGCCTAGGCGATGTCACCCCGACGTCCAAGGGCTCGAGCCGTCCGTCCCAGTTAGCGGCTCATGCTCGGCGTGGCCACGTCGGTCCGCGAGGACTACCGCTGGCCTCCCTTGTCAGTTGGCCCATGAGTTGGCAGTGCGCCTATCGGGCACCACCTAGTGCCCTACGTGCGAGGTCCTCTGCCGGTTGGCCTTCTTGAGGATGTGGCCGGCGGTCTTGGTCCACACGAAGGGCGGGCAGCGGTAGTCGCTCCTCAGATCACGACACAGGCGAGTCGCTCAAACAGAAGGGAACCTGCGTCCTTTCGCCGCGAAGCGGCACAGTCACACCGCCGCGAAGCGGCACAGTCACACCGCCGCGAAGCGGCACAGTCACACCGCCGCGAAGCGGCACAGTCACACCGCCGCGAAGCGGCACAGTCACACCGCCGCGAAGCGGCACAGTACACCGCCGCGAAGCGGCACAGTCACACCGCCGCGAAGCGGCACAGTCACACCGCCGCGAGGCGGCCGTCACACCGCCGCGAGGCGGCACAGTCACACCGCCGCGAGGCGGCACAGTCACCGCCGCGAGGCGGCACAGTCACACCGCCGCGAAGCGGCACAGTCACACCGCCGCGAGGCGGCACAGTCACACCGCCGCGAGGCGGCACAGTCACACCGCCGCGAAGCGGCACAGTCACACCGCCGCGAAGCGGCACAGTCACACCGCCGCGAAGCGGCACAGTCACACCGCCGCGAAGCGGCACAGTCACACCGCCGCGAAGCGGCACAGTCACACCGCCGCGAAGCGGCACAGTCACACCGCCGCGAGGCGGCACAGTCACACCGCCGCGAGGCGGCACAGTCACACCGCCGCGAAGCGGCACAGTCACACCGCCGCGAGGCGGCACAGTCACACCGCCGCGAAGGCGGCACAGTCACACCGCCGCGAAGGCGGCACAGTCACACCGCCGCGAGGCGGCACAGTCACACCGCCGCGAGGCGGCACAGTCACACCGCCGCGAAGCGGCACAGTCACACCGCCGCGAAGCGGCACAGTCACACCGCCGCGAAGCGGCACAGTCACACCGCCGCGAAGCGGCACAGTCACACCGCCGCGAAGCGGCACAGTCACACCGCCGCGAAGCGGCACAGTCACACCGCCGCGAAGCGGCACAGTCACACCGCCGCGAAGCGGCACAGTCACACCGCCGCGAAGCGGCACAGTCACACCGCCGCGAAGCGGCACAGTCACACCGCCGCGAAGCGGCACAGTCACACCGCCGCGAAGCGGCACAGTCACACCGCCGCGAAGCGGCACAGTCACACCGCCGCGAAGCGGCACAGTCACACCGCCGCGAAGCGGCACAGTCACACCGCCGCGAAGCGGCACAGTCACACCGCCGCGTGTGCAGTGTCAAGATCTGACTCGGGCGGGGAGATGGTTCGGACCTTGACGACAGCGTGGGAGATCCGCGTCTCGACGCCTGGGCTGGCGGCCTGCATCGGCCACTGCGCCGGCGGACAGCCGTAGCTGACGACGAAGGCATCGTGCACGGGCAGCGCGTCGTAGTGCCGATGCCAGACCGTGAGCGGCCGCAGGGGCTCTGGGAACGGACGGCGTCACCGTGGTCAACCTCCCCCGCCGGGGAGATGGCGGACAGTGTCGCGGATGGCGTTGGCCCTGTTCAGCCCGGGTGACCCGTGATCAGAGCACCTGTTCAGGTCCCATCCCACATCGGTGCTCGTGCAGATCAGCGCCACGATCCGCGGCAGCAGAGGGAGTCGAAGACGGACTCGAACCGCAGCCACCTGTTTTGCAGACCGAACCGACGTTCATCCGGCCCGGGTCGCCAGGTGCCGATTGGTACCGACCGTGCGCACGCGTCCGCGTGCCGCGCGTCGGTTGGCCCGTGGCAGTCCTGCTGGCCCGGGCAGTATCGGTGCGATTCCTTCCCCATCCCTGCCGCAAATGCTCAAACCGATGAGCCGACGGCCTAGCTGCCCGTCCGGCACCGCCACGATCGTATTCCTCGACAGGATCGGGATCGCCGAGTTCTGCCCTTGAGGGGACTGGCCCCGGTAGGCGTAGTTCCAAAGCCACGTGGACCGCGCTCGGTGAGGTTCCATCGCAGGTCACGACGCTGACAGACGAAGTCTTGACCAACCACGTGGAAGATCATTCCTTCCATCCGCGAACCCTTCACGAGCTATACAACCGACGGCGCCGTCTCATCGCAGCCATCGCTGCACGGGGGTCGAGGCGCAGCATGCGCACCTGTTCGTGTGCGGCAGGGAGTGCGGCAGGAAACGGCGCGGCACCACGCGGACAACCCGGCACCGCGAGCACCTGTCGAGAATCTGTCCCGACTCGGCATTCGCGCAGGTCAAGGGCCAGATACCGCGGCAGGGAAGCGAGCCGGCGGGGGGACTCGAACCCCCAACCCCCTGTTTACAAGACAGGTGCGCTGCCAGTTGCGCCACGCCGGCCGGAAACCGGGCGCCAGCCTACTTGCGCCCGGACAGGGGAACGGCCCCGAGGCGGGTGCCTCGAGGCCGTTCCTTGCGCGTGACAGCGAGGCTGTCGTGCACGTCAGGTCACGCAGGCAGGCGGAGAACCTGGCCGACGTAGATGAGGTTCGGGTTCTTCACCAGGTTGGTGTTGGCCGCGTACAGCGCCTTCCACCCACCCTTGACACCGAGCGTGACGGCGAGCTCGCTGAGCGTGTCGCCGGCCTTGACGGTGACGGTGTTGCCCGAGACGGCCGGCGTGGTGTTCGCGGGCTTGGCCGCCGGCGTGGCAGCGGCCTTCGGGGCGGCCGTGGTCGCCTTCTTGGTGGTGGTCGTCGCCTTGGGCGCGGTGCGCGTGGTCGAGCGCGACGTGGACGGAGCCGCCGCAGCAGCAGGGGCAGCAGCCGCGGTCGCGGCGCCGCCGTTGGCCTTGGTCAGACCGGCGCGGGGGCCACAGACGGGCCACGCGGTCGGGCCGTTGGTGGCCAGGATCCGCTGGGCGACGGCGATCTGCTGCTCACGGGTCGCCTGGTAGGGCAGCGCCGAGTACTGCGTACCGCCGAAGGCGGCCCAGTAGCGGTTCGCGAACCCGAGGCCACCGCTGTAGCCCGGAACGCTGTTGGTGGCCCAGTTCTGGCCGGTCTCGCACTGCGCGACCGTGTCCCAGATCGAGCCGGCGGCCTTGGCCTCGTTGGCGGTGGCGATGCCGGCCGCGATGGTCGCCGCACCGGCGACACCGATCCCGGCGAACCGGGCCTTGATCGAACGCCGCTTACGCGGGGCATGCTTGGCAAGGTAATGCACGGGTGGTTGTCCTCTCCTGACGTGCGCATACGGGGTTAGCTGTCGGGATCGGGCTGTCAGGTGCCCTGCCGGCCATAGCCGGCTCTCACCCCAGAGGCCGCATCAGAAGAGGCCTTGCATTGGGTCCCCCATCCTCGTCATGGCCCCCGGACGGTCCGGGGAGGTGCTCGCCTGACGAGGCTCAGCGCAGCGAGCACGCACCGAATTGGGTGTATTCACCTGTAGTCGCCACCCTCGAGCACACCGAGTACCGCTGCGCTCGAACATGACGACGCCATGACGGTAGGTCATGGGCGCGTAAATTCCAAGCCCAGCCGAGACCTATCCGTGACCTTTCCGTATCCTGTGCGTGATCAGCGCACCCCGAATGGCTCCGGTCAGCTCCCCCAGGGGAACGGCCACCAGGTGAGCTGCCCGTGCCGCACGAATGCCAGCGCGGTGAGCACCGCGGCCGCGAGAAGCAGCGCTCCGACGACCACTGCCGTGAGGGTCTCGCCACGCGCCACACCCCGGACCAGCGAGCGCGAACCCCGCCGCAGCGAGGCTCCGCCCGGACCCCACCACGCGATGAGCATCCCGGCCGCGAACCCGGCCGCCACCGACGGCGCGAGCGCCGGACCGACGTTCGTCGAGGTCAGCGCGGACACCCCGAGGGTGGCGCAGAACGCCGCCGACATCGCGACGAGGACCGGCACGATGAGCCCCGCGAGCGCCAGACCCGCTGAGACCACGAGGTGCCACGGACTCAGTACGACGGCCATCGGCAGGTCGGCCCGCCGGCGACCGTAGCGGTACCGCCGCAGGATCAGCGCCGTCACCGAGCGATCGCTGAATCGCGCCAACCAGCACCAGATCACGCCCAGGAGCAGTGCTATCCCGGGCCACGTGGCCGCCGTCGCCGTGAACGCCGCCGCGAGCGCCAGGAGGGTGCCGGTTCGGCGCGGCCGGTTGATCCGCGGGTCCGGCTCCTGCGGGTCGGCGTCCCAGGCGGCCTGCCAGTCCGACTGCTCCTCGTCGTCGAGCGCGTCGTGGTCCTCGCCGTCGTCCGCCACGGTCCCCGGCAGCGCCGAGGTCGACCCCGACTGCGCCGGATGCGGGTCCAGCCCGTATGCGCCGGGGCCGGGCGGGTTGGCCCAGTCCGGGGTCCAGGGCTGCCCGTTCCGCAGGCTCGTCGTGGGAGCGGCCGGCGCGGCCGGGCCACCCGCCGCATAACGCTCGAGGGCGGCGACCACCTCGCTGGTGGGCGGCCGACGGGCCGGGTCCGGCGAGAGCGCGGCGGCGAGGAGCGGGCTGAGCCGCTGGTCGACCCCTGTGAGATCGGTCTCACCGCGGCTGACGCGGCCGAGGACGACGTCCATCGGGCCGCGACCGAACGGAGGCCGACCGGACGCCGCGAAGGCGAGCGTCGCCGCCCATCCCCACCAGTCGGTGGCCTGGGTGACCGGCGACCCCCCGATCACCTCGGGTGAGAGGTACCCGGGCGTCCCCATGACGAGGCCGCTGCTGGTCAGCCGCACGTCGTCGGCGATGTGGGCGATGCCGAAGTCGATGACGACCGGCTCGCCGTCCTCGAGGAGCACGTTGCCGGGCTTGAGGTCCCGGTGCACGACGCCGACCCCGTGGATGGCCTCCAGGGCCTCGACGAGACCGCGACCCAGGCGGACCAGCTCGTCCGGGGCGAGCGGGCCCTCGTCGGTGACGACGTCGTCGAGCGACGGCCCGGCGACGTAGCGGGTCACCAGGTAGGGCCGGTCCCCCGTGATGTCGGAGTCGACAACGGCGGCCACCCGGGTGCTGCGGATGCGGGTGAGGGTGTCGACCTCGCGCTCGAGGCGCCAGCGCGCCTCCGGGTCGTAGGCGACGTGGGGGCGCAGCACCTTGATGGCCACCGCCCGGCCGTGGGCATCCAGGGCGAGGTGGACGACGCCCATCCCGCCCTCGCCGAGGCGCGACACCAGCCGGTACGGCCCGAGGCGGTCCGCCTCGGGCGTGACCGTCTCACCCGGCGCGTGAGCGCGAGTGGGCCCGTGGTCGAGCGCCATGCCCACACGGTAAGCCGTGGTCCGGCCTAGGAGCGACCGCTCACTGCTGGATGTACCCAACGAGTTGGTCACGTTCGACCTGGAGGGTGTCGATTCGCAGCTTGACGACGTCGCCGATGCTGATGATCGAGTGGAGCCTCCCGTCGACCACGACGGGCATGTGCCGGATGCGCATCTCGGTCATCGTCCGGGCCACTTGTTCGAGGTCGTCGTTCTTGCTGGCGGTGGTGACCTTGCTGGTCATGATGGCGCTGACCGGCCCGGAGATCATCTCCGCGCCGGAGCGGTGCAGGTGACGCACGACATCTCGTTCGCTCACGATGCCGGCGACGTCGGTGCCGTCCTTGCTGACGACGACGGCGCCGATGCCGCGCTCGTTCAGGACTTCGAGGAGGTGCGCGACCGTGTCGTCCGGGCTGATGGTGACGACACCTTCGCCCTTGTTGCGCAACACGTCAGCGATCTTCATGGAAAGACGTTAGTGCAGCCGCACAACGGCGCGCCAGACGCGAGAACACCCCTCGGACAGCCCTCCGTCCAGGGGCCGAGAAGCCCACCCCCGCGCGAACGCCTAGGCTGAAGGCATTCGATGACCAGGAGCGCTTCCCCGATGACCGCGACGAAACGCCGCCATGACCTCGTCATCGCGGCGAACCGGCTGCCGGTGGACCGGATCACCGCTCCCGACGGTTCGGTGAGCTGGGGGCGGTCGCCCGGCGGTCTCGTGACCGCCATGGACTCGGTCATGCGCGAGCGTGGGGGCGCATGGGTCGGGTGGGACGGTGAGGCGGGCAGCGCCACTCGCCAGTTCTCCCATGAGTCGATGTACCTGCGCCCGGTCTCGCTGTCCGCGGCGGAGGTCGAGGAGTACTACGAGGGCTTCAGCAACGACACCCTGTGGCCGATCTACCACGACGTCATCGTCCAGCCGTCGTTCCACCGCGACTGGTGGCGGACCTACGTCAGCGTCAACCAGCGGTTCGCCGACGCCGTCGCCGAGGTGGCCGCCGAGGGCGCGACGGTGTGGGTGCAGGACTACCAGCTGCAGCTCGTCCCCCGGATGGTCCGCGAACAGCGACCCGACCTGCGGATCGGGTGGTTCAACCACATCCCCTTCCCCGCGGTCGAGCTGTTCGCCCAGATCCCCTGGCGCCGAGCGATCCTCGAGGGCCTCCTCGGCGCCGACTTCCTCGGCTTCCAGCGCCAGGCCGACGCCCAGAACTTCGTCCGCGCCTGCCGGCGGCTGCTCCAGGTCACCACGCGGAAGGACACGGTGACCATGCTCGGCCGCGACGGCTCGTCGCACACGACGCGGGCCAGTGCCATCCCGATCTCCATCGACTACCGCGGCCTCGAGACACTGGCGAAGTCCCCGGCGGTCGTCGACCGGGCGACCGAGCTGCGTCACCAGCTCGGCGACCCGCGCATCCTCATGCTCGGCGTCGACCGGCTCGACTACACCAAGGGCATCCGGCATCGACTCAAGGCCTACGAAGAGCTGTTGCAGGACAGGGCGATCCAGCCGCCGGACGTCACGCTGGTCCAGGTCGCCACGCCCAGCCGGGAACGCGTCGACGCCTACCGCGAGCTGCGCCAGCAGGTCGAGACCACGGTCGGCCGGATCAACGGGGAGTATGCGCCGATCGGCTCGCCCGCGGTCCACTACCAGCACCACTCGTACCCCCAGGAGGAGATGGCGGCGCTCTACCTCGCCGCCGACGTCATGCTCGTCACCCCGCTGCGGGACGGCATGAACCTCGTCGCCAAGGAGTACGTCACCTGCCGCCACGACCTCGGCGGCGCGCTCGTCCTCTCGGAGTTCACCGGGGCGTACCACGAGCTGCATCAGGCGTTCGTCTGCAATCCCCACGACATCGAGGGCCTGAAGCAGACGATCCTCAAGGCGATCAACACCCCAGCCCATGACAAGGCCCGGATCATGAAGGCGTTGCGGCGACGCGTGGCGGACCACGACGTGGACCGCTGGGCGACCCGGTTCCTCGACGCCCTGGCCGTCGCCCCGAACCGGCCCGAGGCGTCCATCCGCGCGCACCAGCGGCACACGATGGCGAGACGGGCATGAGCGCCGACCACCCGGACGAGCCCGCGGAGTCCGCCGAGGTGCTGCGGGCCGCCCTGGAGAAGGCGGCCAAGGCGCCGACCCTGCTCGTCGCGTCCGACTTCGACGGAGCCCTGGCCGAGTTCACCGTCGACCCCGACGACTCGGCCCCTGCACCGGGCGCGATGGACGCGCTGCGCGGCCTGGCCGCACTGCCCGACACCCACGTCGCGGTCGCGTCCGGCCGCGACGTGCGGACGCTGCGCGACCTCACCGGTGTGGGCTCCGCGGAGTCGATCACCCTCATCGGCAGCCACGGCGCCGAGGCCACCACACCGAACGTCGCCACGCAGGGCCGGCTCGACGAGGACCAGCGCGCCCTGCTCGACGACCTCACCGCACAGGTCGCCGAGCTGATCGACCGTCACCCGGGCGCGCGTCTCGAGCGGAAGCGTGCTGCCGTGGCCGTGCACACCCGCGGGCTGCCCAAGGCCGATGCCGAGGCTGCGCTGCAGGAAGCCGCCGTGATCGGCGAGGGGCGGCGCGACGTCCGGATGCTCCGAGGCAAGTCCGTGGTCGAGCTGTCCGTGTCGCACGCCGACAAGGGCAGCGCGATCGCCGCGCTCGGGCGCGAGGTCGGCAGCGACGCGATCTTCTACAGCGGTGACGACGTCACCGACGAGGACGCGTTCAAGGCGCTGGACTCCGACGAGGGCGACGTCCCGGTGAAGGTCGGCGGCGGCCGCACGCACGCCGCATACCGGGTCGACTCGGTGAGCGACGTCGTCGAGACCTTGGAGCAGCTGCGCGAGCTGCGCGAGCAGGCGACCGGCGAGGCCGACGACCGCTGAGCCGGCCCTTCGCGAGGCCATGTGCGCCGGATTCCACCACCCGGCATCGCTCGCGAATCCTGTTGCCATCCGACAGAATTTGGGCAGGCGGCCGACCGGAGGAGAGCCATGACCGTGAACGTCAGCACGGGTCCCTACACCCCGGCCCCCGAGGTGCGGCTGACCCACCCCGACTGGGCGAGATCAGCGACGATCTACCAGATCAACCAGCGGCAGTTCACGCCCGAGGGCACCTTCCGAGCCGCCGAGGCCCACCTGCCACGACTGCGTGATCTGGGTGCCGACATCCTCTGGCTGATGCCCGTCAACACGATCGGCGAACGCAACCGCAAGGGTCACCTGGGCAGCCCGTATGCGGTCAAGGACTACTACGCGGTCAACCCGGAGTTCGGCACCGTGGACGACCTGCGGCACTTCGTCGACGCCGCCCATGACCTCGGCCTGCACGTCATCCTCGACTGGGTCGCCAACCACACGGCCTGGGACAACGTGCTCGTGACGGAGCACCCCGAGTGGTACGCCCGCGACTGGAAGGGTGACTTCCGACCGACACCGTGGTGGGACTGGGACGACATCATCGACCTCGACTACACCCACGAAGGCCTGCGCGAGTGGATGACGGCGGCGATGGTCCACTGGGTGAAGGAGGTGGGCATCGACGGATACCGCTGTGACGTAGCCGGATTCGTGCCCGTCGACTTCTGGGAGAACGCACGTCGCGAGCTCGACGCGGTGAAGCCGGTCTTCATGCTCGCCGAGTGGGAGGCGCGAGACCTCCACACCCGAGCCTTCGACGCTTCGTACGCGTGGAGCTGGAACGAGACCATGCACCGGATCGCGCACGGCAAGGCCGGCCTGGACGTCCTCCGGAACTACTACGCGTGGAACGACCGCTCCTGGCAGCGCGACGCATACCGGATGACGTTCGTCAGCAACCACGACAAGAACGCCTGGGAGGGCACCGAGTACGAGCAGTTCGGTGACGCTCTCGACGCGGCGATCGTCCTGTCAGTGGTGGGCGAGGGGATCCCGTTGGTCTACAACGGCCAGGAAGCCGGCAGCGAGAAGCGGCTCGAGTTCTTCGCCAAGGACCTGATCACCTGGCGCACCGACCCGCAGGGCGACCTCTACCGCCGGCTCTTCGCCCTCAAGAAGGCGCACCCGGCCCTCTGGAACGGAGCGTCCGGCGGCCGGATGGTGCGGATCCCCAACGACGTCGAGGCGGCCGTGCTGAGCTTCTTCCGGGAGATGGACGGCGACCAGGTGCTCGGAGTCTTCAACCTCAGTGCGCATGAGGTCACCGTCAGGCTGACCGAACACCCGCTGGGCTCCTCGGGCACCGACGCCCTGAGCGGGGGCGCCGTGGATCTCTCGAGACCGCTGACGTTGCCGGCGTGGGGCTACCGCGTGGTCACCTCCGGCTAGTCCCGAGCGCGCCGCCGGCCAGGCGGGCGGAACAATTCGATGGTCCGGCGCCGGGGGGCGCGGGACCATGGTCGACGCACCCACGGACCAGGGGAGGTGTGGTGTGCCGCTCATCGACGTCGACTCGCTGACCCGCGAGTTCAGCATCACCGAGCGCGACTCCGGACTCGGCGGCGCGCTGCGCTCCGTCGTGCGCCGGCACACCAAGAGCGTCACCGCCGTCCGCGACGTCTCGTTCACGGTGGAGGGCGGGACTGTCCTCGGACTGCTCGGCCCCAACGGCTCCGGCAAGACGACGACGCTCAAGTGCGTCGCCGGGCTGCTCACCCCGACCAGTGGCTCGGTCACCGTGCTGGGCCTCACCCCGTCGGAGCGGCCGCCCGCCCTGCTCCGTCGGCTCGGGTTCGTCATGGGTCAGCGCTGGCAGCTGCACCCGGACATCCCCGTCCTCGAGTCGTTCGAGCTGCACCGCGTGGTCTACGACCTGGACCTGGACGAGTTCCTGCGCACCCGCGACGAGCTCATGACGCTCCTCGAACTGGCCGACCTGGTGAGCCAGCCGTCACGCAAGCTCAGCCTGGGCCAGCGGATGCGCTGCGAGTTCGTCGCGGCCCTGCTGCACCGCCCGTCGGTTGTCCTCCTCGACGAGCCCACCCTCGGACTGGACTTCGACGCCCAGCTGTTGATCCGCGAGTTCGTCCGCCGCTACGTCGAGGCCACCGGCGCCGCCGTCATTCTGACGTCGCACTACCTCGCCGACATCGAGGCCCTCTGCGACCAGGTCATGACGATCTCGCACGGGTCGATCACCTTCCGTGGCTCGCTCACCGAGCTCAAGGACATGGCCGGCGACCGCAAGCGGGTCACGGCGCGCACCACCGAGCCGCTCCCCCGTGACGCGCTCGAGGCGCTCGGTCACGTGGTCGAGCAGACGCCCGGCACCGTCGTCCTCGAGGTTCCTCGGTCGCGGGCGGGAGCGGTCGTCGGAAGCCTGGAGCTGCTCGACGGCGTCAGCGACGTGTCGCTCGGCGACCCTCCCCTGGAGGAGACCCTGCGCGACCTCTACCGGCTCGGCCCATGACGACGATCGCGCCGGAGGACGCACCGGTCCGGCCTCCCGTCCGGATCGCGTCCTTGTACGCCGGCATGGTGCGGGCCGAGATGCAGGCAGCGTCGACCTACCGGGCGCAGCTGGTGCTCTCGGTGCTGGCGTGGGTGGTCCCGCTCGCCTTTCTGGCCCTGTGGCGCAGCGCCGCGGCGGACGGGCCGGTCGGTGGCATCACCGCGACCCAGTTCTCGACCTACTTCTGCCTGCTGCTCGTCACGACGAACCTGCAGCTGAGCATGCCGGTCATCTTCGACTTCGGCTGGCTCGTGTACTCCGGTCAGATGTCGGCACTCCTGGTGCGTCCCTGCCACCCCGTCCACCAGGTCATCGCCCGGGCCATCGCCGAGAAGGTCTACGTCCTGCCCGGGCTCGCGATCATCGTCCCGGTCGCGCTCGTCCTCACCGGGGGGTCGGTCTCCGGCACCCCGTTCGCGTGGTTGGTCGCCGTCCTCGCGACCCTGCTCGGGACCGTGGCCGTGGTCTACCTCGCCGCCATGGCCGGTGCGGTCGCGTTCTGGATGACCAAGGCGCAGGGGGTCCAGGGCCTGCTCGTCGGTGCCGAGTGGGTGCTCGGCGGCATCGTGGCGCCGGTCGCGCTCCTGCCGGGCGTGTGGTCGGACATCGTTCGGCACCAACCCTTTTGGTATGCGGACGCCGCGGCTCCCGAGATCCTCAGCGGGATCAGCGCGCCGTCCCTGTGGATCGTCGCCGAGGCTGCCGTCTGGGTCGTCGCCCTCCACCTGCTCTACCGGGCGCTGTGGCGCCGGGCCCTGCGCAAGTACGACGCGGTGGGGACATGAGCACCGCCCAGGCCGTGCGGACCACCCGAGCGCTGTGGTGGGGCTGGAAGGCCGAGTTCAGCGGCGCCGCGGAGTACCGGCTGGACCTCGTGAGCGGGACCTTCGTGTCCGCGGTATGGCTCGCCCTCTCGATCGCCCCGATGCTCGTGGTCGCCGCGAACTCGGCGACCGCACCGGGATGGACCCTGCCTCGGCTGCTCTTCCTCCAGGCCGTCTGGTACCTCATGGACGGCGTGCTGTGGATGATCATCGCCAACAACGCGCGTGAGATCTCGAGCATGGTTCGCGACGGCACGCTGGACGCGGTGCTGCTGCGGCCGATCAGCTCGCTGGTCACCTGCACGCTCGGACATCTCTACGTCCAGGACGTCCCGAAGGTCGTGCTCGCCCTCGGGCTCGGTGTCGTCTCCTGCCTCATGGGCGGCGGGCCGGCCTCGGTGCCCGCACTACTGGGCTGCCTCGTCACGGTCGTCTGCGCCTGTTGCCTCATGTGGGCCGTCGGCGTGCTGGCCAACTACAAGGCCATCTCGCAGGTCCGGTTCGACGGGATGTTCGCGGTGACGGCGGCGCACAACCTTGCCCGCGTGCCGATCCCGCTCTACGGCCCGGTCCTCCAGGTGGTGCTCACCTTCGTCGTGCCGGTGGCGTTCCTCTGCACGGTGCCGGCGCAGGTGCTGTTCGGCGACGTGAACCTGCTGTGGGTCCTGGTCGCCGTGCTGCTCACCGCAGCGCTCCTGTGGGTCACCTCCCGGCTGTGGAACCGCGAGCTGCGGAACTACGCCGGCGCGATGGGCTGAGCCGACTCGGTGGGCGAGCCGGCCGGTCGACCTATCGCGATCGACACGCTCCGGTGGATCCTCGCACGACCAGCTCGGGCCGGAACACGTACTCCGTCCGCGACGCCTGGATCCCGGAGATCTCGTCCACCAGGGCCTGGACCGTCGTCTCACCCATCGCGAGAACGCGTTGGCGCACGGTCGTCAGCGGCGGGTCGGTGAAGGCGATGAGGGTCGAGTCGTCGTAGCCGATGACCGAGATGTCCTCGGGAACCCGCATACCCAGCGCCCGCACTCCCCGGACCGCGCCGAGGGCCATCAGGTCCGACCCGCAGACCAGTGCGGTGCACCCGTGTTCGATCAGTCGCGACGCGGCGGCCTGCCCACCCTCAACGGTGTAGAGCTCGGTCGCGATCATGTCGTCGACGTCCTCCAGTCCGAGGAGGATCGACATGTACCGCCGGTAGCCCGCCATCTTCCGCTGCGCCGGGACGTAGCGCGCCGGACCGATGGCCAGGCCGATCCGACTGTGTCCCAAGTGGATCAGATGGCTGAGCGACAGCTCCATGGACGCCTCGTCGTCGTTGGAGACGAACGGTGCGTCGATGCCCGGCATGAATCCGTTGACCAGGACGATGGGCAGCCCGCGGTCGCGGAGATGGACGTAGCGGCGGGGGTCGGTCGTCGTGTCCGCGTGCTGGCCGGAGACGTAGATGATGCCGGCGACGCCGCGGTCGAGGAGCATCTGCACGTAGTCGTCCTCGTGCACACCACCAGGGGTATGCGTGCAGAGCACCGGCGTGAACCCGTGCCGGACCAGTGCGGTCTCGATGACCTGCGCGAACGCGGGGAAGATCGGGTTCGTCAGCTCCGGGATGAGCAGACCGACGAGCCCCGCGCTCTTGCGCCGCAGCCGGCTCGGACGGTCGTAGCCGAGGACGTCGAGGGAGGTGAGGACCGCGAGCCGGGTGGCCTCGGCCACGCCGGGTCGACCGTTGAGGACTCGACTGACCGTCGCCTCGCTGACGTCCGCGTGCTTGGCGATGTCGGCCAGGCGTGCCATGTCCCCCATTCTTACCGACGCCGTTCCCCGCTGGATCGGGGGCCACGTCGCCTCCGGGCCGGTGTCCACACGTGGACGCCGACGTGCGGTTCCAGCGCTGTGAGGGTCACGCTATCGCGGCTGATCTCGGGCGACCGACCGAACACCGTGCGGCCCGTGGCGATCCCCGGTAGCCGCCGGGCGTCCAGCACGACCGGGTCGTGGCCGGCGCGGGCGATGTGGACGAGCGCGGTCTCCCGGGCGGACTCGCGGAGATAGACCATGACGTCCCTCGCGGCGTAGACCCACCGCAGCCCACCGCGCCGCAGCGCCACGGACTCCCGACGCGCCTCGATGAGGGACTGGTATGCCGCGAACAGCTGCCGGTCCCAACGACGTTCGTCCCACGGCATCGGACGGCGGCCGTCCTCGCCGTAGGCACCCTCCATCCCGATCTCGTCGCCGTACGTGACCATCGGGATCGACGGCATGGTGAGCAGCAACCCGGCCGCGACCTCGGAGAGGCGGGGGTCGTGGTCCACCAGCGTCCGGGCCCGGGTCGTGTCGTGCGACCCGATGAGGTTGAACGAGTGGGTGAGACTGGTCCAGGGGATGTGCGAGGTGAACTCCCGCATGGTCTCGACCACGCGGCCGCCGTCGAGGTGCGGGACGGCGGTGGGTAGCCCGAGGAACTCCGGCGGATCGTCGGGGTCGCACAGCCAGGTCCACAGCGGCTTCGTGAACCCGACGTAGTTCATGACCCCGTGCCAGCCGTCGCCCGGCAGGTCGGCGCTGTAGTCGTGGCCGTGCTCGGCGACGAGGAGGGCGTCCGGCCGGGTCTCGGCCAGCGCGTCCCGGGTCCACGCGGCGACCTGGTGGTAGAGGTCGCGTCGGCCGTGCCGGCCGGTCATGTTGGCGACGTCGACCCGCCATCCGTCCAGGTCGCCCGCGGGACCCAGCCACCGCCGGACCGCTCCGTCCGGGTCGTCCAGGAACCGACGACGCAGCTCGGCGCTGTCCCAGTTGAGCTTGGGAAGGGACTTCACCCCGAGCCAGCCGACGTAGTCCTTCCGCGTGGTCCAGAAGTAGAAGTCCCGTTCGGGGGAGGTTTCGCTGCCCCGCGCGGCGACGAACCACTCGTGACTGTCGCCGGTGTGGTTCGTCGTGATGTCGCCGACGACCCGCATACCCCGTCGGTGGGCCTCGGCGGTGAGCCGGCGCAGCGCATCGTCGCCCCCGAGCACCGGGTCGACCTGGCCGAACGTCGACGCGTCGTAGCGATGGTTCGACCGAGCCGGGAAGAACGGCGTGAGGTAGAGGACGTCGGTCCCGAGCCGTTCGAGATGGTCGAGGTGGTCGGTGATCCCGTCGAGGTCGCCGCCGTAGAGCTGCTTGCCCTGGTCCTGACCGCGAACGCCGTAGACGGGATCCGTCCAGCGCGCGGGGACGGCCCAGTCGGGTACCCGGCCGCGCCCGCTACCCGCCAGCACCGAGCGGGACGACTTGGCGAACCGGTCCGGGAACACCTGGTAGACGACGGAGTCCAGCGACCAGTCCGGCGGTGGATGGTCGTGGGCGACCAGCCGGAAGTCGCCGGCGTCGGGAACGTCCCGCAGGTGCAGTCCGGCGCCGTTGAGCCACGCATACCCGGTGGGACCTCCCGTGAGGATCCAGCGGTAGCCCGTCACCGGGTTGTGGCAGCGCAGCCGGGCCTCCCACCACGTGTCGGTGCCGTCGGAGCGCCTGGCGTCGACGGCGGCCGGGACGAACTCCGGCTCGCCGTCGACGACCGTGCGGACGTGGACGTCCGCCACCTGCACATCGGCCGGGACGCGCAGCCACACGCTGACCACGTCTCCGAGCCCGGGCGCGAGCTCGGAGACGTAGAGCGCCGATCCGTCATGGTGGGGGGTGGAGAGCAGGGTGGGAGTGATGGCCCCCTGCGTCACTTGACCGATCCGGCGGTCATTCCGCTGATCAGCTGCTTCTGACCGGCCAGGTAGATGACGACGATGGGGATGGACGCGAGGATCGCCCCGGCGCAGAACGGGCCGAAGTACTTGCTCTTGTCCGCCTCGTTGAGGGCGTAGAGACCGACGGCCAAGGTCTGGCTGTCGACGTCCTTGAGGAAGATGCTCGCGAGGAGGAACTCGTTGAAGAACCCGACGAACGCGATCATCCCCACGGTGATGAGGATCGGCGTGATGAGCCGTAGGTGCATGGTGAAGAAGATCCGCGCGTGGCTGGCTCCGTCGACGATCGCCGCCTCGTCGATCTCCCGAGGCACCGTGTCGAAGTAGCCCTTGAGCAACCAGACGTTGGCGCCCATGGCCCCGCCGAGGTAGGCGAGGATCAGCCCCGCGGACGTGTTGAAGCCCAGCTGCGGGATGACGTCGCCCAGCGCGTTGAAGATCGTGAACAGGGCCACGAAGGTCAGCAGCGCGGGAAACATCTGGACCAGGAGCAGGGCCAACAGACCGGGACGGCGACCCCGGAACCGCTGGCGGGAGAACGCGAAAGCGGCTAGAGCGCCGATGAAGACCGACGCGACCGTGGCCACGCTACAGATGATGAGCGAGTTCTTGTACCAGCTCCAGTAGGGCCGCAGCGCGAACAGGTCGTTGAAGTTGACCAGGCTCGCCCCCTTGGGGATCAACGACGTCGTCGTCAGCGTGCCGCCGGGGTTGAACGCGGCCGAGATGATGAACACCACCGGGAAGAGGGCGTAGATGAGCGCCACAGCGATCCCGATGTAGCGCAGCACGGACCCCCAGGTCCGCGGTGGACGGACTCCCGGAGGGGTCTCCCGCGTGGTCGTCGGGACGGTGGGGGCGTCGTGGGTCTGGGTAGCCATCAGGCAACCTCCTCCAGTGCTGCGGCCTTGCGGAACCCTTGGAGGGACAGCCCGGCGACGATGATGAAGATGAAGACCGAGATCGCCGCCGCGTAACCGAAGTTCGGCGTCGTGCCCTCGATGGCGAGGCGATACGCGTAGGTGATGAGCAGGTCGGTCGAGCCGATCGAGGTCTGGTTGTCCTCGAACGGACCGCCCTTGGTCATGAAGAAGATCAGGGTGAAGTTGTTGAAGTTGAAGGCGAACGAGGCCAACAGGAGCGGTCCGACCGCGACGAGGAGCAGCGGCATGATGATCGAGCGGATGACCCGGAACCCGGTGGCGCCGTCGATGCGGGCCGCCTCCTTGATGTCACCGGGAATCGACTGCAGCGCACCCGTGCAGACCACGAACATGTAGGGGAAGCCCATCCAGAGGTTGGTCAGCAGGATGGCGACCTTGGCCGCCGTAGGGTCGCCCAGCCAGTCGATGTGTCCGGGAACGAAGCTGTTGATGATGCCGTAGTCCTGGTTGAACATCGACCGCCACACGATCGCTGTCACGAAGATCGGCAGGGCGTAGGGAAGGATCAGCAGCGACCGCCACAGGCCCTTCAGCTTGATCCGGTCGTCGTTGAACAGCAGGGCGAGCAGGAAGCCGAGCAGGAACGTCCCGATCACGGTGAACAACGAGAAGAAGATGTTCCAGACGAGGATCTTGAAGAACCCGGCGCGCAGGGTGGGGTCGGTCAGGGCGTTGGTGTAGTTCTGGAGACCGACGTTCTCGCGCCATCCGACGGGCAGGCTGGAGCCGTTGCCGTTGGCGTTCACCCAGGTGGCGTTCTTGGGGATGTACGTGTTGCCGGTGGCCGAGTCGGTGATGGTGTCGGTCGCCGCGTCGTAGGAAAGGGTCGGCTTCCCGACGAACGCCTCGGAGAGTCCGACGGCCTTGATCCCGCCGCCGTCGGCGGTGGGCACGGCGAAGGTCTTGAGGTCGGGCCGGGCGTTGACCTGGCGGGCGTTGAGGATCGTGAAGCCGGGGGCGGCGGTGATCTTGCCGGTCTCGGTCTTGGTGACTCCGGCCTCGGGCAGGTCGGACAACCCCTTGGCGTCACCGACGTAGCTCTTCTTCGTCGTCGGGTCGGTCAGCAGGTAGTACGGGTCGCCGGTCAGCGGGTCGGCGTTCTCGCGGACGGCCACGCTCAGCGCATACCGAGGCGAGCCCGGGACCTCCTGCACCGACTGGGCGATGAGGGTGTCGACCGACTCCTGCTTGCTGACCTGGTGACCGTCGCCGTAGTTGGTGAACGAGGTCGCAACCGTGAGCACGATCGGGAACACCTGGAGGCAGAGCATGAAGATGAGTCCCGGGAACAGGTACTTCGCCGGCACACCACGCTTGGGGCCGTAGACCACGAGGACGCACATGGCCAGGAAGGCGATACCGATGACCCAGGGCAGGAAACCCCCGAGCGCCAGCTTAATCGCGAGGGCCAGCAAGCCGCCCGCGACGAGAACGATGAGAACCCACTTGAGGATGACGTACGTGGAGCGATTCATCAGCGAATCTCCGGGGGCGAGAGGGAGGTCCAACGGGGTGGTGGTGCTGGTGAGCGGGTCCCCGCCTCGAAGGGCGGGGACCCGCTGACGCGTCAGCCGTTCTTCTGGATGTTGGCCACGATCTCCTTCTGCGCGGCGGCCATCCGCGCTTGTGCGGCCTCCTTCTGAGCCACGACGTCAGCCGTCGCCTGACCCAGCGGGCCCCAGACGGAGTTCATCGCGGGGATGTTCGGCATCGGCAGCGCGCCCGCGCCGGCCTCGTACCACGCCTTGACGTCGGGATCCGTCGTCACGACCTCCGCATAGGCGGCCTTGAGGGCCGGCGGCCGGTGCCCAGCAGCGAAGAGGTCGACCTGGAGCTCCTTCTTCGTGACGTAGTTCGTGACGAACTCCTGCGCGAAGGCGTCGTTCTTGGCCTTCGCCGAGACGTAGAACATCTGCACCCCGAGGAACGGCTGCATCTTCTTGCCCTCGATCGTGGGCAGCGGCGAGATCGCGTACTTGATGCCGGCACCCTTGGCCTTGTCGACCGCCCACGGGCCGGTCACGTAGTAGGGCACCTTGCCGGTCGCGAACAGGGACTGCGCGGTGTCGAAGTCGATGTTCGTCGAGAGGTATCCGTCCTTGCCGAGCTGACCCATGAAGGTCGCGCCCTTGACCGAGCCGGGCGAGTCGACCAGAACCTGGGTCGGGTCGTAGTCACCGTTGGGCTTCACGGCGAAGATCCCACCGCCGAAGGCGGAGAGGTACGGGTACGAGTAGTAGGCGTCTCCGGTCTTGCCCACCTGCTGGAGGAAGGCGTTGGTCGCCGTGCCGGCGTCCTTCAGTGCCTTGCCCTTGGCGATCATGTCCTCGAACGAGGCCGGCGCGTTGGGTGCCAGTGCCGTGTTGCGCATGAGGCCGAGGTTCTCGGTGGCGTAGGGGACGCCGTACAGCTGGCCGTTGAACTTCGCCGCCTGGATCGCGGCGGGTGTGAACAGGTCCTGCTGGGTGGTGGACAGGTTGACCGGCTTGACGGCGCTGTTCTGCACGAGCTCACCGAGCCAGTCGTGCGCACCGACGATCACGTCCGGTCCCTTGCCGGCGTCGGTGGCGGCCTTGAAGTCCTTGCGGACGTCGGTCGAGACCTGGATCTGGACCTTGATGCCCTGCTCCTGGCCGAACTGGTCGGCGTACTTCTTCAGGATCGTGGCGCGGTCGGCGTCGGACCAGATGACGAGGTCGACGCTGGCGTCACGTACGGGGGCGCCGGTCGTCGTCGAGGTGGCGGCCGGGGTGGTGGTCGTGGCCGCGGCGTCGCCCGTCGCGGCCGGGGTCGGGGTCGAGCCGCCACAGGCGCTCATGAGCAGGGCTGCGACGCCCACGAGCGACGCGGCGCCGAGAAGGCGCTTCTGCATGGATTCTCCTTTGAACCAAGCGAGACGAAGGGGGATCTTCGGCCCGCGCAACGTAGCAAGATCTTGCAGATCGAGACTAGGGGCTGCAAGAACTTGCAGACCGTCCTGTGATGAAGCCGTGACCTCGTCGGGTTCTGCCACGCCGGGCACGGAATCAGCGCTCGCTCATCGACTCATGGCATCACGCCGCTCGCAGGCGTGCGCGGGGCCACGACACTAGGGCCACCGAGGGGCGAGGCTGCCATGGGGACCCCTTTGGTTCACGCTCGGCAACGCCACCGCAGCATCGTTGCTAAACGATTACTAAAGATTTAAGGTGAGTATGGACATAGCGGCAAACCGTGTCAAGAGCTAGTCCAGGTGCGCTACCCGCGATGACGCTAGTGGGGCAAGCATGGGCACGTCGAGGCAACGTGGATCACGGGTGACGATCGCGGACGTCGCGAAGCGGGCGGGCGTGTCCAGTACGACCGTTTCCTTCGTCCTCAGCGGACGGGACATGGGGATCTCCCCCGCTACGGCCGACCGGGTCGTCGAAGCCGCTCGGGCGCTGGGCTACGACCACGCCAACCGCCGTCGCGGCGAACGGATCGAGCACATGCCGGTCATCGCCTTCGTCACCGACACGGTCGCCTCGGACCACTACGGCGGCGAGATGATACGTGGCGCCATCCAGGCGGCGGGCGAGCGCGACCACGGGATCGTCACGACCGAAACCCAGGGCCGGGGCCTCCTCGCGGACGACCTCGTGCAGGGGCTCATCAACCGCGGCGTCGACCGGTTCGTCTACGCCGCGCTGTCCACGCGGGTGACTCGGCTGCCCGACGTGCTCCTGGACCGCGCCACCGTTCTCGTCAACTGCGAGGACCCGCGGTCAGTCGCCCCCGCGATCGTCCCGGACGAGGCGCATGCCGGGAGTCTGGCCGCCCGGACGCTGCTGGACGCCGGGCATACCGACCGCATCTGGCTGGTCGGCGAGACCGGCCGCGGCCCGTATGCGGGTCGCGAGCGCCGCAAGGCGGTCATGGCGACGTTGGCCGCCGCGGGGCACAACCTGGGCCACCAGGTGCACTGCCGGTGGTGGCCGCCACAGGCCCATGCCGAGCTCGGCGCCGCGCTGGCCGCGTCCACCGAAGAGCAGCGGCCCACCGCCGTCGTGGCGATGAACGACCGTGTCGCCATGGGCGTCTACCAGGCGGCCGCGGACCTGCGGCTGCGCGTCCCTCACCACCTGTCGGTGGTGTCCTTCGACAACTCCGAGCTGTCCTGGTGGCTGTCGCCCGGCCTCACCAGCATCGGGCTGCCGTACTACGAGATGGGCCGGCGTTCGGTCGAGGTGCTGCTCGGCGCCGCAACGAGCGACACCGTGGAACGGGTCCACACGCCCCTGCACCAACGGGAGTCGGTGGCCTCGCCGCGCCGGCGCTAGGCGCGAGCTCTCGTCACCGCCCGACCAGCGCAGTCATGCCGATGACGACGGTCGCCAGCCCGGCCCCGATCACGAGGAACACGCCGAGACCCGGCAGGGGACCGACGATCGTCAAGGCGATGCCGATGAGGAGCAGCACTCCGGGAATCCGGATGGCCCGGAGCACGCGTACCCCCGCCGAGGGTGTGCCCTCGTAGCGCCGCATGTCAGCCGTGTCGTCATCGGTCTCATCGTCCGGAAGGCCGCGACCGGCCGGATCGTCGTCGTTCACGGCCTCAGGCTAGATGCCCGGCATACGGGTGGCTCTGGCGGCGGTGGCCGATGTGAGCCATGATGCGAGGGTCATCGAGGACGTGCTCGGTGACGTTGCACCCTTTACAACGGATCGTCCGGCACGTTCCTGCCGGTGAAGGAGTCCTGAATATGGCTACCGTGACCTTCGACGAGGCCACCCGGCAGTACCCGGGTAACCCCATTCCGAGCGTCGACAAGCTCAACATCGACATCGCTGACGGGGAGTTCCTCGTCCTCGTCGGTCCCTCCGGATGTGGCAAGTCCACGTCCCTCCGCATGCTCGCCGGCCTCGAGGAGGTCAACGGCGGCCGCATCCTCATCGGGGACCGCGACGTGACCCACCTGTCGCCGAAGGACCGCGACGTGGCGATGGTGTTCCAGAACTACGCGCTCTACCCGCACATGACGGTGGCCGACAACATGGGCTTCGCGCTCAAGATCGCCGGCGTGTCCAAGGACGAGATCGGAAAGCGGGTCAAGGAAGCCGCGAAGATCCTCGACCTCGAGCCCTACCTCGAGCGCAAGCCGAAGGCCCTCTCCGGTGGCCAGCGCCAGCGCGTCGCGATGGGCCGGGCGATCGTCCGTAGCCCGCAGGTGTTCCTCATGGACGAGCCGCTGTCGAACCTCGACGCCAAGCTCCGCGTGCAGACGCGCACCCAGATCGCCTCGTTGCAGCGCCGCCTCGGTGTCACGACCGTCTACGTCACCCACGACCAGGTCGAGGCCATGACCATGGGCGACCGCGTCGCGGTGCTCAAGGACGGCCTGCTCCAGCAGTGCGACAGCCCGCGTCGGATGTACGACCACCCGGACAACGTCTTCGTGGCCGGCTTCATCGGCTCCCCCGCGATGAACCTGCTCGACGTGCCCGTCACCGACGGCGGCGTGAAGTTCGGCGACGCGTTGATGCCGATCTCGCGTGACGACGCCAAGGACCTCGGTTCCCACGTCACCGTGGGCGTGCGGCCCGAGGACCTCGACCTCACCGACAGCGGCCAGGGCCTGGCGGTCACGGTCGACGTCGTCGAGGAGCTGGGCGCGGACGCGTACATCTACGGCCAGTCCCAGGCGCATCTGGTGGACGCCGAGGCGTCGGACGAGGAGGTCACCTCCAAGCCGTTCATCGCCCGGGTCGACGGTCGCCGTCCCCCGGAGAAGGGCCAGACCATCTGGCTCAAGCCGCGGCAGGGCCATCTGCACATGTTCAACGCCGACAGTGGCCTGCGGATGGGCGACTGACCGAGTCACACCCGACGGAGTACGGGAGGGGCGGCACCACGCGGTGCCGTCCCTCTCCGTCTCCGGACCTCTCGATGATGGGAGCATGACGACGTGCCCCTGGAACTGACGGCGGCCGGGGCCGACCCGGCCCTGCTCGACCTGCCCTGGTCCGTTCCGCTGGAGGACTGGCCGGCCGACCGACTGGCCGCTCTCCCGCGCGGCATCTCCCGGCATACGGTCCGGTTCGTCCGTGTCTCCAACCGGGTGCTCGCCATCAAGGAGATCAAGGTCGACCTCGCCCGACGCGAGTACGCCATGCTCCGCAACCTCGAACGGATGGACCTGCCCTGCGTCGAGCCGTTCGGTGTCGTGAGCGGTCGGCAGACGGCTGAGGGCCTGCCCCTCGATGCGTGCCTGCTGACCCGACACCTGCAGTACTCGCTGCCCTACCGCGCGCTCTACAGCCAGTCACTGCGTCCTGACACCGCGCAGCGCCTCATCGACGCGCTGGCCGTGCTCCTGGTCCGGTTGCACCTGGCCGGGTTCTGGTGGGGTGACGTGTCGCTGTCGAACACCCTGTTCCGCCGCGACGCCGGCGCCTTCGCCGCCTATCTCGTCGACGCCGAGACCGGCGAGCTGCGGGCGACCCTCAGCACCGGGCAGCGGGAGCACGACCTGGAGATCGCCCGCGTCAACATCGCCGGCGAGCTGATGGACCTCGAGGCCGGTGGGTTCCTCGAGGAGGTCGCCGACCCGATCGAGGTGTCGGAACGCATCGTCGACCGGTACCGCAGTCTCTGGTCCGCCCTGACCGAGTCGGAGCGGTTCGAGACCGGCGACCGCTGGCGGGTGGAGGAGCGGATCCGGCGGCTCAACGAGCTCGGGTTCGACATCGACGAGCTGGCCATGTCGACCGACCTCGACGGCACGACGATCCAGATCCAGCCCAAGGTCGTGGACGCCGGCCACCACTCGCGTCGGCTGCTGCGGCTCACCGGTCTCGACGTCGAGGAGAACCAGGCGCGGCGGCTGCTCAACGACCTCGACTCGTACCGCGCCGCGACCGACCGGCAGAACGAGGAGGAGGAGCTCGTCGCCCACGAGTGGCTCGCCAGCGTCTACGAGCCGTCGGTCCGCGCCGTCCCCCGCGACCTCGCCGGCAAGCTCGAGCCGGCCGAGCTGTTCCACGAGGTCCTCGAGCACCGCTGGTACATGTCCGAGCGAGCGGGCACCGACGTCCCGATCCGGCTCGCGGTCCGCGACTACATCGACCAGGTCCTGCCGGCCAAGCCGGACGAGAAGGCGGTCCTCGGCGTCGACACCGTCGAGATGCCGGTCGTGGCCATGTTCGACGACTAGGGGGAAGCACCGAGTGAGCCAGCAGCCACCGCCACCGCCGGGGCCTCAGGACGGCCCGTACTCCGGACCCCCGGCGTCGCCGTACCAACCACCGCCGGGGTACGGGCCGCCACCCCCGGGGTACGCCTACCCGCCCGGCCAGGGGTCCGCCTACCCGCCGCCACCGCAGGACCAGAGGGCGGCATACCAGCCGTATGCCGGTCCGCCCCAGCCGTATGCCGGTCCGGCGTACGGGCCGTCGGGCTACTCCCCGTACGCCACGGAGTACTACGCGCACTGGCGGCGGCGGGTCGGCGCCTACCTGCTCGACTACCTCCTCCTCCTGCCGGGCTGGCTGCTCGCCCTGTTCGGCCTCGTCCTGGCCACCCCGAGCGGCGGCACCCGCAGCCGGGCCGCGTCCGGTGGTTCGTCGGTCGGGGTGGTTCTGGTCCTCGTCGGCTATGCGCTGATGCTCGGGCTGACCATCTGGAACCGCTACATCCGGGCGGGCCGCACCGGCCAGTCGTGGGGCAAGAAGGTGGTCGGCATCCACCTGGTCCGCGAGTCGGACCTGCGGCCGATCGGCGCCGGCATGGCCTTCGTCCGCGATATCACCCACATCGTCGACGGGTTCTTCTACCTGGGGTACCTCTGGCCGCTGTGGGACCCGAAGCGGCAGACCTTCGCCGACAAGATCTGTTCGACGGTGGTCCTGGCCCGCTGACGGACCGAGTGAGTCGTCTGGGTGGAGAGGTGTGAGAGCGGTAGGGCGCTCGGATATACCTCCAACCAGGGGGTTCTACGACTCCGGCTCGCTGAGCACGAGCCCGAAGAGCAGCGTGACGAAGAGCAGGAACGTGAGGATGTGCACGCCGGTGCACCAGAGGCAGATCGCGTGGATCTGGAACAGCTCGGCCCAGAGCAGGTACAGCGCCATGAGCAGCCCGACGCCGCAGAAGCCCAGTCGGACGACGTCCAGGACGGTGGAGCGCCGGCGCAGCAGGCTGGGCCGGCAGAGGACCAGCATGACGGCGAAGAAGAGCAGGCCCAGTGGCGCCACCGGGATGCCGAGGATGGTCGACCACGCCGACGACGTGACCTTCGCGCAGTCGACGGCACCGGAGGCGGGGCAGGCCAGCGTGGTGCTGCCGGTGTAGTGCTCGTAGGTGAGGTAGATCGACACCAGGAGCCCGAGCACGCACCAGGTCAGCGAGAGCGGGGCCAGCCAGCGCGGGATCGTCCGTTGCGGCGGGCGGGTGGCCGTCTCGCTCGTCATCGCGCGGTCACTTGAGGGCGGCAGCGGCGGTGGTGACGCCGGACGAGGTGCACACCGGTGCGGGCTGGTTGTTGGTGAGCGCGCACAGCTGGGCGGTGATGACGTTGGCGCTGCCGAGGACGGCCTTGGAGATCGTCGTGGAGGGGTTCGCGATGTCGTCGGCGATCTGCGCCTGGGTCTTGCCCGCGAAGATCGACGGGTCGACCGACGCACCGTTGGCCGTGGCCTTGCCGCCGTAGTCGATGAACGGGATCGAGCCGCCGGGGTTGTAGGTGTCGAAGATCGCCTTGTTGTCGCCGGACAACGTGTCGAGCGGCTGGTTCGTGTTGGTCTGGGTCTCGACGCCGGTGAAGCCGAGGTACTGGCTCGTGTACGAGGCCCCGTGGAAGCTCAGCGTGGCGGTGTTCGGATACGCCTCGGGGGCTGCCCCGCTCGCGGTCGCCTGGAGGTTCGCGAACTGGCCGAACCGCGTCATCGCCACGACGAACGGCCAGCGCTCCGCCGCGCAGAACGGGCAGTACTCGGCGCCGACGTAGAGCACCCCGGGCTTGCCGTCCGTCGTGAGTGCCGGGGCCGAGATCGCCTTCGGGGGGTTGGACACGCCAACGCCCGCGCCGACCTGGTCGAACGTCGCGACCGGCACGGTGCTCAGCGTCGTGTAGACGGCCGGGTCGAGCGGGCCGGTCGCGACCGCCTGCTGCTTGGGGCCGAACAGGGCCACGCCGACGAGCACCGCCACCACGACCACCACGGCGGCGGTCGCCGCGATCGCGATGGTCAGCCGGCGGCGCCGCTCCGCCGCCTGCTGCTTCGCCCGGAGCTGGTTCAGGCGGACGTTGTCAGCTCGCGCGCTCTTCGCCACGGCGCCCACGGTAACCGGTCCGCCCGTGAGTGGTCAGGAGGTCTGGGCGGGATGGATACCAGTTCGGTATGCGGGTCAGCGCGCCCCCGCGCGCTGCCGGGCGATCTCGTACAGCGTCACCCCGGCGGCGACCCCGGCGTTGAGGGACTCGACGGCCGACGACATCGGGATCGACACGACCTGGTCGCAGGTCTCGCGGACCAGACGGGACAGGCCCTTGCCCTCCGATCCGACCACGACGACGACCGGCTCGGTGGCCAACGCGAGTCCCGGGAGCTCGACGTCGCCCTCCATGTCGAGGCCGAGGACGAAGAACCCGGCCTTCTGGAACGTCTCGAGCGCGCGGGTGAGGTTGGGGACCCGGGCCACGGGGACCCGGGCGGCGGCCCCGGCCGACGTCTTCCACGCGCTGGCCGTCATCCCGGCGGACCGGCGCTCCGGCAGCAGCACGCCGTGACCACCGAACGCGGCGACCGACCGGACGACGGCGCCGAGGTTGCGCGGGTCGGTGACCCCGTCGAGGGCCACGACGAGCGGGATGCCGGGCGCCTGCGGGTCCACCAGGTCGCCGATCTCGACGTAGGCGTAGGGCGGCACCTGTAGCGCGAGGCCCTGGTGGACGGCGCCGTCGGTGAGCCGGTCCAGCTCGCCCCGGGGGGTCTCGAGGACGGGGATGCTGCGTTCGGACGCGGTCTTGAGCGCCTCCCGCACGCGGTCGTCCGCGTCGATCCGGCCCGCGACGTACATCGTTGTGACCGGGATGTCGGCGCGGAGCGCCTCGACGACGGCGTTGCGGCCGGCGACGATCTCGGACGACGCCTTGGCACTCCCGCCCGAGCGGCCGGACCCGCGAGCGGGACGGCCCTGCGGCCGGCCGCCCGTCGCATACCCGGGCTTGGCGCTGCTGGTGCCCCGAGTGGCCGAGCGGGCCTTCTTGGCGGCCGGGTGGTACTCGCGCTCCGCGGCCTTGGGCGTCGGCCCCTTGCCCTCCAACGCTTTTCGCCGCTGTCCGCCGGACCCGACGGACGCGCCCTTGCCGGACTTGCGGACCGCTCCGCGGCGCTGGGAGTTTCCGGGCATGTCAGCCACCGTTCCGTCGGGCCAACGACCAGCGCGCCCCGGAGGGTGTGTCGTCGATGACGATGCCAGCCTCGGTCAGCCGGTCGCGAATCGCGTCGGCCGCCTCGAAATCCCTTGCGGCGCGGGCGGACTGGCGAGCAGCAAGTTGGTCGGCGACCAGCGCGTCGAGAGCCGAGAGCGCGTCGTCCGCCCCGCCGGGCCCGGCGTTGTCCCAGATCGGCGAGAGCGGGTTCACCCCGAGCACCTCGGTCATGGCCACGACCGCCGCGGCAGCCTCGTGCGCCGCGTCGTCGTCACCGTCGTCGAGAGCGGTGTTGCCCGCACGCACCGTGTCGTGAAGGACGGCAAGCGCCCCGGACACGTTGAGGTCGTCGTCCATCGCGTCCCGGAAGGGTTGCGGCAGAACGCCGTTCACGCCCTCGAGTGAACGCATACGGTCGACGCGCTCCAGGAAGCCCGCGATCCGCTCGACCGTGGCCCGCGCCTCGATGAGCGAGCCCTCGTGGTACTCGATCGTCGAGCGGTAGTGCGCGGCGGTCAGGTAGTAGCGGACGGCGAGCGGCGTGGCGACCTCGACGACCCGGCTGACCTCGAGGGCGTTGCCGAGGGACTTGCCCATCTTCTGGCCCTTGACCGTCACCCAGGCGTTGTGGAGCCAGTACCGCGCGAACCCGAGCCCGGCCGCGTGGGACTGGGCCTGCTCGTTCTCGTGGTGGGGGAAGCGCAGGTCGATCCCACCGCCGTGGATGTCGAAGGTGTCGCCCAGGTAGCGCCGGGCCATGGCCGAGCACTCGAGGTGCCAGCCCGGTCGGCCGGCACCGTAGGGGGTGGCCCAGGAGGCGCTCAGCGGCTCGTCCTCCTTGTGGCCCTTCCACAGCGCGAAGTCGCGGACGTCCTTCTTGCCGCGCGGGTCGGCGTCCTCCGCGGGAGCCATGTCGTCCGGGGACTGGTGGCTGAGCGACCCGTACTCCGGCCAGGACATGACGTCGAAGTAGACGTCGCCGGAGTCGTCGGGCGACGGGTATGCGTGGCCGCGCTCGATGAGGTCGTCCATCAGCGCGACCATCTCGGGGATGTGCCCGGTGGCCCGCGGCTCGTAGGTGACGGGGAGGACACCGAGGGCGTCCAGCGCCGACGCGGTCAGGCGCTCGTTGCGGTACGACAGGGCGTACCAGGGCTCACCGACCTCGGCGCTCTTGCGCAGGATCTTGTCGTCGATGTCGGTGACGTTGCGGACGACGGTCACGTCGTAGCCGTGGCCGGTCTCCAGCCAGCGACGCAGGACGTCGAAGGCCACGGCGAACCGGACGTGCCCGATGTGGGGCGCCCCCTGGGTGGTGAGGCCACAGATGTAGATGCCCACGCGTCCGGGTTCGAGGGGTTCGAAGTCGCGCAGGGCGCGCGCGGCTGTGTCGTAGAGGCGCAGGGGCACCGGCAGAGTTTATCGGCGCGGCGGAGCCGCTCCGGACGCTCACTACGCTGACCGCCATGTCGACGCGCGGGGGCCTCTCGGACGACCGCTTCTACGATCGGCTCGACCCGGACAAGGTCAGCGACACCCTGGACCAGCTCCAGGGCCGCATCCTCGAGCAGTTCCCCCACCGGCACCTCGCCCAGGTCGCGACCGAGGTGGGCGAGGTGATCCGCCGGATCCAGCGGCAGGCGAGTGAGAACGCACCGGTGCAGCGGTTCGTCTACCTCGCGTCACGGGTGGCGATCGTCCTGCTCGTCGTCCTCATCCTCGTCGCGATCGTGTCGGCCGTCCGGACCGGGGCGGCTCAGGTGGGGCCGGCGCGGGTGATCGACTGGCTGCAGTACGTCGAGAGCGGGGTCAACGACGTCGTCTTCGCCGGAATCGCCATCTTCTTCCTCATGACCGTGCCGGCCCGGGTCCGTCGCCGGCGGACCCTGGAGACGCTGCACCGACTTCGGTCGCTCGCCCACATCGTCGACATGCACCAGATGTCGAAGTCGCCGGAGAAGCTGCTCCCCCGCTGGGAGGGCGGTCAGGCCAACCAGGGGTCGCTGACCCGCGCCGAGCTCGGCCGCTACTACGACTACTGCAGCGAGCTGCTCACCATCGTGTCGAAGGCCGCCGCCCTCTGCGCCGAGCAGTCCACCGACCCCGTGGTGCTCGACACGGTCAGCGAGATCGAGGTGCTCACGACCGGGATGTCCCGCAAGATCTGGCAGAAGATCAGCCTGCTGCACCTGGCGCAGCAGGGTCCCTCGGCGGCCCCACTGACCTGACGCCCGCTCCCGGTTACCGCTGCCCCGCGGCGGGTACCGTTGAGGAAACGCGGCACGAAGGGAGCACGGATGCCGCAGAACCCGTACCCGCGGTCGCCGCAGCAACGGCCGTCACCGCGGCCCGAGCTCGACGAGCGACGGTTCCGGGCCGCCGGGCTGGCCACCTCGATCGTCGCGGCCCTCATCGCGATCGTCGGCGTGATCGCCGCGCGCGGCGTCTTCAAGATCCCGCTGCTCGGCTCACCGGACGCCGGTGTGTGGGGCAACGCCGCGACCATCGCCTACGCCCTCGCCGCCTTCGGCTGCGGACTGCTGGCCACCGGCCTGTTGTTCCTCCTGCTCCGGACCACGCCGTCGCCGGTCACCTACTTCGGGTGGATCGTCGGGCTCGTCACGGCCGTCGCGGCGGTCATCCCGCTGACGGTGGGGTCGGACTTCGGGGCGAAGGTGGCCACGTCCCTCATCAACGCGGCGATCGGCATCGCGATCGGCACCCTGACGGTGTCCGCCGCGCGCCGGTCGATCCTCTACTCCCCGCCGACCGAGCCGGAGCTCCAGCCGCCGTTCATCTGAGTCTCTGCGGCCCCTCCGGATCGGCGGGGCACGGGAACGTAGGCTGACCGGATGGATGAGGGGGCGGTCGCTGCTCCCGAACCGACGGTGGCGACGTGGCGGGTGCTGCTGGGCTACGCGCGCCCGCACTGGAGCATGTTGGTCGTCGGCGGTCTGCTCAGCCTGGCGACCGCGGCCACCGGGCTCGCACTGCCGCTGGTGGTGCGCGAGCTGATCAGCACCCTCGGCACCGACCGGCCCGTCACCGGCCTGGTGGCGCTGATGACGGTGCTGGTGGTCGCGAACGCCGCCATCGGTGCGCTCGGCGGCTACGTCCTCCGGCGCACGGCCGAGACCGTGGTCCTGGAAGCGCGTCGCGGCCTGCTGGCCCGGCTGCTGCGGCTGCGCCTGTCGGCGGTCGAGCGGCACGAGCCCGGCGACCTCATGTCGAGGGTGACCGCGGACACCACGCTGCTGCGCGAGGTGACCATCGGCACCCTGGTCGGCGGGATCACCGGCTTCCTCACGCTCGGCGCGACCATCGTGCTGATGGCGCTGCTGGACCCCGTCATGCTCGCCGTGACCCTGGCCGCGCTCGGCCTCGCGGTCGTGGTCATCGGGGTCGTGGTGCCGCGCATCAACCGGGCGTCGAAGCGCGCGCAGGAGTCGGTCGGCGTGATGGGTGCGGCGCTGGAGCGCATGTTCGGCGCGTTCCGCACCGTCAAGGCGTCCGGCGCCGAGGAGCGCGAAGGTCAGCGGCTGGACGCCGCGGCCACCGAGGCGTGGCGGGCCAGTGTGCACGCGGCCACGTGGAGCTCCATCGCCGGCAACACGGCCGGCCTGGCGATCCAGGTGGCGTTCATCGCGGTGCTCAGCGTCGGCGGGCTCCGGGTCGCCTCGGGAAGCACCACCATCGGCACCCTCGTCGCCTTCCTGCTCTACGTGTTCTTCCTCATCGCACCGGTCAACCAGCTCGCCGGCGCAGTCACCCAGTACCACGTGGGCGCCGCTGCGGTGACCCGGATCCTCGAGGCCGAGGCCCTGCCCGTCGAGCCGGCCGGCGCGCCGGCCGGTCTGCCCGAACCCGGCAGCCCGCCCGCATCGGTCACCTTCGAGCGGGTGCTGTTCCGGTATGCGCCGGACCTGCCCCTCGTGCACGACGGCGTCAGCTTCGTCGTCCCGCCGGGCGGGATGACCGCGTTCGTCGGTCCGTCCGGCGCCGGCAAGACCTCGGTCCTGTCCCTTATCGAGCGGTTCTACGAACCGGACCAGGGCCGTGTGGCCGTCGACGGCAGGGACGTGCGCGACTGGCCGATCGAGCAGCTGCGAGCCTCCATCGGCTACGTCGAGCAGGACGCGCCGGTGTTGTCCGGGACCCTGCGGGAGAACCTCGTCTTCGGTGCCCCCGACGCGACCGATGACGAGGTTCAGGAGGCCCTGCGGACCACCCGGCTCGTCGCCATGGTGGCCGGACTGCCCAAGGGCCTCGAGACGACCGTCGGCCATCGGGGGATGAAGCTGTCCGGCGGCGAGCGTCAGCGGGTGGCGATCGGCCGGGCCCTCCTGCGCCGCCCCCGCCTGCTGCTCCTCGACGAGGCCACCTCGCAGCTCGACGCGGTCAACGAGTCCGCGCTGCGCGAGACCATCGCCGACGTCGCTCGCACCACGACCGTCCTCGTCGTCGCGCACCGGCTCTCCACGGTCACGATGGCCGACCGGATCATCGTCATGGACGCCGGCCGGGTCCGGGCGGTCGGCTCGCATACCGAGCTGGTCAGCCAGGACCCGCTGTACCGCGAGCTGGCCGCGACCCAGTTCCTCGTCGCGGCGTCGTAGCGCCATCGATCGGCGGCACCGACCGGGGTACCGGCGCGAGGCGCTGCAGCTGGGTGACGTGGCGAGGTTCCAGCTCGTCGAGGCTGGTGACGCCGAGCAGCTGCATCGTGCGCCTCACCTGGCCGGCGAGGATGTCGACGGCCCGGTCGACGCCGGCCTCTCCGCCGGCCATCAGGCCGTACAGGTACGCGCGGCCGACGAGGGTGAAACGCGCCCCGAGGGCGACAGCGGCGACGACGTCGGCTCCGGACCTGATGCCGGTGTCGAGGAGGATCTCGTACTCCGAGCCGACCTCGCGGACCACGTCGGGCAGCAGGTGGAACGGGATGGGAGCCCGGTCCAGCTGTCGCCCTCCGTGGTTCGACAGGACGATGCCGTCGACGCCGACGTCCGCGACGCGGCGGGCGTCATCGAGGTCCTGGATGCCTTTGACGACAATCTTTCCCGGCCACTGGTCCCTGATCCAGGCCAGGTCCTGGAGGTCGACGGTCGCGTCGAACATCGTGTCGATCAGCTCCCCGACCGTTCCCGACCATCGGTCGAGCGACGCGAACGCCAGCGGCTCCGTGGTGAGGAAGTCCCACCACCACCACGGCCGGGGCAGGGCGTCGAGAACGGTCCGGACGCTCAGGGCGGGCGGGATGGAGAAGCCGTTCCGCTTGTCCCGCAACCGCGCTCCCGCCACCGGGACGTCGACGGTGACCAGCAGGGTGTCGAACCCCGCCTTCGCCGCCCGGTCGACCAGGGCCATGGACCGGTCGCGGTCCTTCCACAGGTAGAGCTGGAACCAGTTGCGGCCGTGCGGGTTCGCCGCTCGCACGTCCTCGATCGACGTGGTCCCCATCGTGGAGAGCGAGAACGGTATGCCGTACCTCCCGGCGACCCGGGCCCCGGCCACCTCCCCCTCGGTCTGCATCATCCGGGTGAAGCCGGTCGGCGCGATACCGAACGGCAGGGCGACCGGGCCGCCGAGGACCTGACGGTCCGTCCTGACCTCGGCCACGTCGCGCAGCACGTTCGGGTGGAACTCGATGTCCTCGAACGCCTGACGGGCCCTCGCGATGGAGATCTCGGACTCGGCGGCCCCCTCGGTGTAGTCGAAGACCGCCGTCGGCGTCCGGCGTCGCGCGATCCGACGCAGGTCGTCGATGGTCAGCGCGTCGGCCAGCCGCGCGGCCTTCCGGTCCAGCCGAGGGGCCTTGAACCGCAGCAGGGGCCGCAGGTCGGCGGGACGAGGGATCTGTCGGGCCACCATGGGGTCAGGTCCTTACCGGGTCGGGGCGGCGGTGCAGGTAACGAGCGTCCCACGCCGTTCACGGCGCCGGCGTTCCGGGCAGTTCCCACATGCTCCGGGCGCGACCGGTCTCTACGGCTGGACGATCTTCCAGTAGGAGTCCTTGCGCCGGATGCGCCCCGCGTCGTCGAGGTCGAACAGGTCGCAGCCTCGTACTCGCACGTGCTCGCCCTCGGTCGTGGTCCCGGTGAGCAGCCACCGCGAGACACCGAGCTCGCCACAGACCCAGTGCTCGTCGTCGCCGTAGTGAACGTCGGGCAGGCCGCGGAAGCGCTGTGCGAGTCCCTCGCGCACCGCCGCGGGACCGTCGAAGCGGGTGCCCCACGGGTTCTCTCCGCGCGGCGTCTCCAGCACGCAGTCCTCCGAGAAGAACGTCATGATCCGGTCCAGGTCGTGCGCGTTGAACGCGGCCAACAGCGCGGTCAGGGCGTCGGTGTTGCTGCCAGGCACCAGGCCAGTATGCCGACCGGAGAGGAACGGGTCTCGGGTTCCCGCGGGCTCGGGCGCAACGCTTCGGACACAGAAGCGTGCGGTCACTTGGCACGCCGTGGCGGCGAGCCCACACTCGGTTCGTGCGGATGGTGCACGGGCAGCGGCTGGTCGGCTCCGCGCTGCTGGCCGGCGTCCTCGGATGCACGGCGGTGGGATGCACGACGTCGACGCCGCAGCCCGAGCCGTCGTCGCGGCAGGCTTCACCGCGGCCGCCCTCGACGGACGCGGGCTCACTCATCGCCTTCGTCTCCGACCGGGAGGGCGTGGACGCGCTCTACCTGATGCGCCCGGACGGCACGGACGTCCGACGGCTGACGAAGGAGCTGCCCCCGGTCTCGCACCCGGCCTGGTCCGCGGACGGGCAGCGCCTGGCGTTCAACGCCGGATCGTCTCGAGCGAGCGACATCTACCTCATCTCTCCGGACGGGTCGGGTCTGACCCAGGTCACCCGAGACGCGGCGGCCAACTTCTATCCGAGCTGGTCGCCGGACGGTCGCCGGTTGGCGTTCAGCTCGAACCGGGACGGCGACTGGGACATCTTCGTGATGGACGTGGACGGGTCGAACGTCAGACAGCTGCGTGAACTCGCCGGGGCTGGACGACAAGCCGCAGTGGTCGCCGGACGGCTCGCGAATCGGCTTCGCGACCACGCGCAGCGGCACGCCCGAGCTCCGCGCTGTCGACCCGGCGACCGGTGTGGAGGATTTCCTCCTGCCGCAGCCGGTCAGCGGTATCAACCCGGCGTGGACGACCGACGGGTCACGACTGGCCTACAACGTCGTGACATCGGCCGGCTTCGACATCGCCGTCGTCGCCCCGGACGGAACCGGTCGACGTTCGGTTGTCGCCGGGTCGGCGTCGGAGGAACGACCACGATGGTCGCCGGACGGCCGGTCGCTCGCGTACTACTCGGACGCGGGCGGTTCGTGGGACGTCTACGTCGTCGATGTGGAGACCGGGTCGAGTCGGGCCTTGACACAGGCCCCGGGCTTCGACGGGCAGCCGGCCTGGCAACCAGCCTCTGCTGGGTGACTCAGCGCCAGGGGCGGCCCGGTGGTCGTGTCCGGTACGCCTACCCGGACTGCCGTCGCCCGACCACCTCGGCTATCCAGACCGGTGCGAACGGAGACGTGCAGTTCGGGGGCGTCGGGTAGTCCTCGAGCACGCGAAGTCGCTCACCGATGTCGATGGCGCGGGCGCGGTAGTCCTCGTGGTCGATGCCGATCTGGGCGAGGCAGTGGTTCATGGCCCACTGCAGGCGATCCGGTGCGTCGCTCATCTCCGCCTCGATGACGTCGAGCAGGGCTGCGAGGTCGAGCCCCTCAGGCCTCTTGGCCACCCTGTCGGTCGTCAGCGCCCAGCCCGCACTCGCGACGACCGGGTCCGGGTCGGCCAACCAGGCCAGCCGCAGCTCCTCGCAGTACGGGCTCTTTCTCACCACGTAGCTCACGAGCCAGTCATGCACCTTGGGAGTACGCGCGTGACGCAGCATGGCGTCGAGCTCGTCACGGTCGAACGCCCGCGGCCGGCAGGTCAGGATCGCCAGCAGCCGGGCCGACGTGTCACCCGTCGCCCAGAGCTCGCGGGCGAGGTCCTGCTGCGGCGTGAGCCGTTTGGCCAGGGCGCGCAGCTGGCCGAGGTTCACGCCGTGGTCGTCACCGTGCCTGCGGTTCACCTCGAGGACCTTGGGATCCTCGAGAGCGGCCAGCTCGGCCATCACCTCGGCCGCTGCCTGCGACACCGTCGTCTCCGTCACTGCGCCCACCCGTCCACTCGTACCCGGAGACCATTGTCCGACGACGAGGGATCGCGCGGACCTCCAGTCGGAGGATCTTTGCCCCGATCACGGCAGAAACCCTCCGACTGAAGGCGCAGCTCCAGGCCTAGGGAGTGATCCCGACGTACGGGACGACGACCGGTGCTCCGCTGGTCCAGCTCAGCACCTCGGACTGCGCCGCCGAGCCGCTGATGACGTCGATCGCGTTCGGGTCGGACGTGTCGGTGTCGACGGTCGGGAGGTTGGGGTCCCACACCCCCGCCCCGCCGCCGAAGCGGAACGGCTTGATGAAGGTCGGGCAGCCGTTGGCGTTCCAGCAGTCCAGGCTGTAGACGGGCCGGATGTTGCCGATGCCCTCGCCGTCGTCGGCGTCGCTGAAGATCGACACCTGGTAACCCGCCGTGGCGAGGTCGACCCCACCGAGCACAGGGGCCGGGATGGTGACGACGATCTGCCGGGTGGTGGGCAGCACCTGCAGCTGCGCGGCGCCGACCTTGGCCAGGTCGGGGCCGTAGACCCCCTCGCCGTACGTGCTGGTCTGGTGTCGACCGTCCGCGACGATCGCCCGTGACCACGCTCCGGCGGCGTTCATGTTGCTGCCGGGCAGGAGCGGAGTCGACGTGGCGTCGGCGCCGCCCTTGACGTAGATGTTCAGCCGCTGGGTGCTCATCCCGTTGCCGCCCCAGGGGTTGTTGATCGCTCCCTGGATCGTCGTGACGAGCCGGACGTCGCCGCCGTCCTGGTAGACGTCGAACTTCGTCAGGTCGAAACTGCCGGCGTTGAACGCCCCATCGGTCGGGTACACGTAGCTCCCGGGACCGTTGTCGTCGCCGGCCGGGTCGCTCACGCCGCCGACCCGGGCACCGAAGGCCGTGACCGTGCGGACGACCTGCGCGGTACCGCCGTTCGCGCCCACGGCCGCCACGACGATCTGGTTGCTGATCGACGGCAGCGTCACCTGGACGGAGAACGTCCCTGCACTCACGGCGATCTGCTGCTTGACCCCGTTGACCGACAGGTACACCGACGTCGCGGTGGTCGTGCCACTGACGGTGATCGTCCGGCTGGTCGCGGTGGAGAGGTCGGCCGGGCTGGTCACCGAGAGCTGCGGCGCGGCCGGCGGTGCCTGACGCGCATACCGGTCGGCGACGACGCTCGGGGTCTCGACGACCTTGCCGGCTCCGATGCCCTGCGCCAGGCGGACGTACTGGGACATCGCCCACGACAGCGGTGCCGCGGAGCCGGTGCCCTTGCCGAAGACGTGGTTGTAGGCCGTCGGATCGGCCTGGTCCCAGGCCTGTTCGGGGATCATGTACCCGGCGTTGGCGGTGTTGGCCATGGTGCGCAGGTACGGCAGGGCGTTGCCGCCGAGCCCCAGCACGTACTCGCCGCGCTCGCCGGACAGCAGGGGCCACGGGCGGCCGATCCCCACGCCGGTCCACGGTGCCCCGTCGGCGGTCTCGCCGTAGCCGTCGAAGGTGTAGCGCTTGAACAGGTCGCCGCTGGGGGTCGACACCTTGAGCGACTGGTCGACGGCCAGCAGGGAGTGCGCGACGTAGGAGTCGGCCGGGGCCTTGACGCCGAGGCGCGTCAGCTCGAGGAACCCGGCGTCGGTGATGGCGTTCTCCGGATGCGCGCCGGCACCGTTGGCCCAGTTGCGAACGGCCCCGTCGTTGGGGTTCCCGCTGCCGCTGATCCGGATGTAGTACTTGCCGTCCGAGAGGTTGCCGTTCGTGGTGTAGGTCCACTTCTCGACGTTGCGCTGCCACTCGTCGGCGGTGGCCTGGTAGACGGCTGCGCCGGCGGTGTCACCGGCCTTGGTCGCGAGGTCGGCGGCCGCGGTCAGAGCGGCGATCATGTCGGCGATCGTGGAGGGCGAGTAGCCGCCGGTCTCCTCCCAGCGCTCCTGCGGGGTCGTCGGACCATGGGCGACGAGGTAGTCGGCCGCCTTGGCGATGTGGTCGGTGTACATCGCCTTCGTGATGCCGCCGACCTGCTGGGCCAGGATGATCGGGTATGCGGTCTCGTCCAGCTGCACGTTGGTCTGGTCGGGGGTCCCGTCGGGAGCGGAGTTCTGCGGGAAGTGCCCGTCCGCCTGCTGCTGCCGGGTGAACAGCCACGTGACGGCGTCCTGCGCAGCCCTCAGGTCGCCGGCCGCCAGCAGACCGGTGACCTGCTCGTAGGCGTCACGCGCCCAGACGAAGTGGTAGCCGTTGCCGGCGCCACCCGCGCCGGAGGCGTTGACCGCCTGGCCCCAGGGGATGGTCAGCGAGGCGATGAACGCGCCCGGGTAGGTCTTGTCCTCGTGGGCCTTGACCGTCATGACGGACGCCCAGTACTGCGTGGTCAGCTTCTCGTCGAGGCCCTTCGGGGCCTTGTTGAGCTTGGAGAGGTACGACTTCCAGCCGTTCTGGTACAGCGCCTGCTGTGACGAGAACGGCAGCCGCAGACTGGCGTTCGCCGTGCCCAGGGCGGCAGCGCTGTTCGCCCCGAAGCCGAGCGCCAGGGTGAACGACGTGGCCTTCGCACCCAGTGGCACCTGGCCGGCCTGGGCGATGTTGCCGGGACCGGCCGACGCAAACGTCGGGGTGAGGGTGTGGTTCGTGCGGAGCGTCGTGGCACCGTCCGAGGTTCCGACGTAGCCGGTCGTGGTCGCGACGAAGGGGGCGGACGACACGAGCGCGGACCCGATCGGGGTCTTCGCGTCGTGGGTGTCGCTGGCCGTCAGGGACGGCCCGGACGAGGTGCCGCTGTCGTTGCCGGAGTCACCGGCCAGCGAGGGGTCGTACAGCGCGAACAGCTGCATCGCGCCGGGCTTCAGCCGCTCGAAGTTCACGTCCACGAGCACCGTCGGCCGCGCCGGGTCGGTGATGTAGGTCTTGGTCAGCCGCCACCGACCCTGCTGGTCGGCGCTGGTCTGCTGGTAGGTCAGCGACGACCGGTCGGCGAGCGTGACAGTTCGGGTCACCGTGGCGTCCGTCTCGAGCTGGGTCCACGACGCGCCGTCCGTGACGGCGAACTGGAGCTCCCGCACGTTCGGGGTGACCCCGCTCGGGTAGTAGACCTCGCTCATCGTGCCGCCGGTGAGGGTGTACCAGACCTTCGAGGCGCTCGACTGGGACGTCCCGAGCCCCTCCTTGTCGCCCGTGGTCCACGTAGCGCCGGCGCCGGGCGCACCGGGTGCGTCGACCGGAGCCGCGTCGGCGGTGCGCGCGGACAGGCCCACGAGCGCTCCTACGAGGGCAAGCACGGTGGCGGTCACGGCCAACAGCCGAGTGAGCGGGCGTGGGGCGGTCGGGTTCATGCAGCACTCCTCGGCGGAAACGCAGCCTAGTTAATTAAGACCTTTTATCAAAGTACCGGCGGTATGCTGACGCCGCAACCCTTGGGGTCGGGGAAGGGGCGGGGATGACCGAGCGGGAGACGGTGACGCCGGCGCGGCTGCGTCGGATCAACGCGGCCGCCGTCCTGGACCTGTTGATGTCCACAGGACCCGTGACGGGGTCGGAGATCATGACGGCCACGCGGCTGTCGCGCCCGACGGTGCACGCAGCGTGTGACGAGCTGATCGACCTGGGCTGGGTGGTCGAGCTCGACGGACGCCGGCCCGACGGGCAGGGACGGCCGGGACGGCCCGCCCGCTGCTACGCGTTCGCCGCCGACAACGGCTGCGTCGTCGGTCTGGACCTCGGGGAGTGGAAGGTCTCGGCGATGCTCGCCGACCTGCAGGGCCGCCCGCTCGCCGAGGCCGTCGTCCAGCTGCCCTCCAACCACGCCCCCGCCGGCGTTCGGCTGAGCGCGGCGCGGAAGGCCGTCCGGGACGTCGTTCGGCAGTCCGGAGCGGGATCCGGACTGGTCAGGGCGACCTGTGTCGGCGTGGCCGCCGCCGTCCGTCCCGGCGGGCGGATCTACCCGTCCGCCGACCCGCAGTACCTGCCGGGCCTGGCCGACGTCACCATCACCACCGCGCTCGGCCGCGGCCTCGGAGGGCCGGTCCTGCTCGACAACGACGCCAACCTGGCGGTGCTGGCCGAACGCTGGCAAGGGGTGGCGCAGGACGTCGACAACGTCGTGCTCGTCCTCGCCGGCGAACGCCTGGGCGCCGGCATCGTCATGGACGGCCGGCTGGTCCGTGGGGCCGGCGGCGCCGCGGGCGAGCTCGCGCTCCTCGAGATCGTCGAGGGCGTCGGCGACACCCACGGCATCGGCGCCGTCGCCCGCATGAGCGGCCAGAACGCTGTCCGGCGCCAACGCTCGGCGCGGTCCAGGGCCGGCCGCTCCGCGTTGTACGACCTCGCCGCGGGCGATCCCGACAACGTGACCGGCGAGATCGTCGCGGCCGCAGCCCGCCAGGGCGACCCCGCCGCCCTGGACATCCTTCGTGCGGTCGCGGCGAGGACGGCCCGGATGGTCGGTGTCCTCAGTGGGCTGCTCGACCCCGAGCTGGTCGTCATCGGCGGCGGCGTGAGCGACGTGATGGACCTCATCCACGACCACGTCGTCCAGGAGCTGCCCCGATGGCTGAAGCGTCCGCCGCGGGTCGAGGCGAGCCGTCTGGGCGACGCCGGCGTGGTGACCGGCGCCGTGCGACGGGCTCTGGACCAGGCCCACCAGGAGATCCGCGCGACGCTCGGCTGAGCCGGGTGAGTGGCCCGCTCAGTGACCCTGGTCGAGCCACTCCTGCAGGTGGGGCGCCTCGGTACCGATCGTCGTCGAGTCGCCGTGCCCGGTGAGGACGACCGTCTCGGCCGGTAGCGTCAGCAGGCGGTCGCGGATGGACCGGACGATGGTGCCGAAGTCGCTGAACGAGCGACCGGTCGCGCCGGGACCGCCCTGGAACAGGGTGTCCCCGGTGAACACCAGCCCGAGTGCCGGGACGTGGAAGCAGCAGGCGCCGGGCGAGTGACCGGGCGTGTGCACCACCGCGACGTCGACGTCGCCGACTCGAAAGGTCCGACCGTCGGCCAGCTCGCCGTCCGGCGGCCGCGCCTGTACGCGGTCCCAGAGCATCCGGTCGTCGGGGTGCAGGTACGCGGGCGCGCCGGTCGCGTCGGTGAGGTCCGCCATGGCGGTGACATGGTCGTCGTGCGCGTGCGTGCACAGGACGGCGACGACCCGGCGCCCGCCGATCAGCTCGAGGATCGGCCGAGCGTCGTGCGGGGCGTCCACGACGATGCACTCGTCGTCGTCGCCGAGGACCCAGACGTTGTTGTCGACGTCCCAGGTGCCGCCGTCGAGGCTGAACGTCCCGGACGAGACGGCATGGTCGACGCGGACCCCGCCCGGCGAGGTGGGGAGTGCCGGCATACCGGTGTCGTCGCTCACAGCCGGACGACCGAGCGCAACACGTCGCCGTCGCGCATCGCCTCGAACGCGGCCTCGACGTCGCCCAGCCCGATGGTGTCGGTGACGAAGGCGTCGAGGTCGAAGCGACCCTGGCGGTAGAGGTCGACGAGCATGGGGAAGTCGCGCGAGGGTAGGCAGTCGCCGTACCAGCTCGACTTCAGCGACCCACCGCGGCCGAAGATCTCCAGGAGTGGCAACGTGATTCGCATGTCTGGGGTGGGTACGCCGACGAGGACGACGGTGCCGGCGAGGTCGCGCGCGTAGAAGGCCTGTTCGTAGGTCTCGGGCCGCCCCACGGCCTCGATGACGACGTCCGCCCCGAAGCCGCCGGTCACCTCACGGATCTTGGCCACAGGATCGTCAGTGCCGGAGTTGACGGTATGCGTCGCGCCGAACTGCTTGGCCCGCGCCAGCTTTCGGTCGTCCACATCCACGGCGACGATCGTCGTGGCGCCGGCCACCGCCGCACCCGCGACCGCGGCACACCCCACGCCGCCGCAGCCGATGACCGCCACGCTGTCGCCGCGGCCGACGCCGCCGGTGTTCACGGCGGCACCGAATCCGGCCATGATCCCGCAGCCCAGCAGGCCGACCGCCGCGGGGTCGGCGTCGGGGTCGACCTTGGTGCACTGACCCGCGGCGACGAGGGTCTTCTCGACGAACGCGCCGATCCCGAGTGCCGGGCTGAGCTCGGTGCCGTCGACGAGGGTCATCTTCTGGGTCGCGTTGGCGGTGTCGAAGCAGTACCAGGGTTCACCCTTCGCGCAGGCCCGGCACCGGCCGCATACCGCCCGCCAGTTGAGGACCACGAAGTCTCCCGGGCTGACCTCGGTGACCCCGTCGCCCACCGCCTCGACGACCCCGGCCGCCTCGTGGCCGAGCAGGAACGGGAAGTCGTCGTTGATCCCGCCCTCGCGGTAGTGGAGGTCGGTGTGGCAGACCCCGCACGCCTGGACAGCGACGACGGCTTCACCGGGACCAGGGTCCGGGACGACGACATCGACGAGCTCGACCGGGGCACCCTTGCTGCGGGCGATGACGCCCGTGACCGTCTGTGGCATGGGCTCACCCCATCACACGGCCGCGCGAGGGCTCTCGTTGCTGGGAGTTCGCCCAGAGTTTGCGGTGAGTGTCCGATTCGTCCGCTGTCGGTGGCAAGGTCCCCTGTGGTGGTCCCGGCACCCCGAACCGGGGCCAGGACGCGCCGCCGGCGCAGGACGGAACCAGCAACCATGACCGCTGCCCTCACCCGCTCCCGTACCCCCTCCGCCGTCGTCACGGCGGCCCTCCTCACCGGGGCGGCTGCCCTCGTGGTCGCCGCGTCGGCACCGGCCAGCGCGGCCGCGGCGGCGAAGAGGCAGCCAGGTCAGCTCCCCGCCGGATACACGAACCTCGTCGTCATCTACGAGGAGAACCACTCGTTCGACAACCTCTACGGCGACTGGGGCCGGGTCGGCGGCCAGACCGTCAACGGCCTGCAGAACGCGACCGCTGCGACGACGACCCAGGTCGCTCAGAACGGCACCCCCTACCAGTGCCTCCTGCAGAACGACGTCAACCTCACGGCGCCGTCGCCGTTGTCGACCACGTGCACCGACGCCGCACACAACGTTCCCGCGAGCCACTTCACGAACAACTGGTTCACCATCGACGACTACATCGGCCCCGCGGACACCACCTGCCCGGCGCCCGGCGTGTTCGCGCCGAACGGCGTGCTCAAGGGTCAGGGCCTGCCCGGCGGCTGCACCCGCGACATCGTCCACCGGTTCTACCAGGAGCAGTACCAGATCGACGGCGGCAAGCAGGACCGCTACGTCACCGGTTCGGACGCGGTCGGCCTCGTCATGGGCCGGTACGAGACGACGAACCTGCCCATCTACCAGTACCTGCACAGCAAGGGCGCCCCGAACTACGTCGTCGCCGACAACTTCTTCCAGGGCGCGTTCGGTGGCTCGTTCCTCAACCACCAGTACCTCGTCGCGGCGCGGGCGCCGGTCGTGACGCCCGTCCCGGCCGGCGTGGCGAACTCGGTGCTGGACCCGGCCGGCTTCCCCAACAGCAGCTACCCGCTCTACCACACGACCGGGGTGGTGGACGGGGCGATGACCGTCGCGTGCGCGAACGGAGCCAAGGCCGACTACGTCAACGCCTGCGGCGACATCGCCGTGAACACGATCCAGCCGGCGAGCCCGCCGAAGAGCTCCGGTGTGGCGATGCCGCTCATCGACGACACGGCGTACCCCAACATCGGTGACCGGATGAGCGCCTCTGGCATCACGTGGAACTGGTACTCGGGCGGCTGGGACGACGCGGTAGCCGGCCACCCGGGGCCGTTGTTCCAGTACCACCACCAGCCGTTCAACTACTTCGCCAACTACGCGGCGGGTGCGCCCGGACGGTCGCACCTACAGGACGAGACGACGTTCATCGCGTCCGCGAAGAACGGCACGCTGCCCCAGGTCTCCTTCGTCAAGCCGTACGGCGCGGAGAACGAGCACCCCGGCTACGCCAGCGAACCCAACGGCTCCGACCACCTCGTCGACCTGCTCCAGACGATCATGTCCGGCCCGCAGGCCGAGCAGACCCTGGTCGTCGTGACGTACGACGAGTTCGGGGGGCAGTGGGACCACGTCTCGCCGCCGGCGGTCGACAACTGGGGACCGGGCACGCGCATCCCCGCGCTGGTCCTGTCGGCGGGCATGGTCAAGTCGGGCGTCGACCACACCCAGTACGACACGACGTCGATCATGGCGACCATCGAGCACAGCTTCGGACTGGCTCCGGTCGCCTCGCGTGACGCCGTCGTCAACGACCTGGCCGCAGCGGTCCGTCTCGGCGACCCGCGCCACCAGGGTCAGGACGGGAGGTAGGTCACCGGCCCGGACCGTCGCTCCACCGGCGTCACGTAGCCTCGGCTCCATGACGCCGGTGGTTCTCGTCATCCAGCACCAGGAGCTCTGCCCGCCCGGCTGGGTCGGCGAGTGGCTCACCGAGGAGGGCCTGCGGCTCGACGTCCGGCATCCGTATGCGGGTGACCAGCTGCCGCACGACCTCCGCGGGCACGACGGGCTGGTGATCCTCGGTGGCCAGATGGGCGCGAACGACGACGACGCGTACCCGTGGCTGACGCCGACGAAGGCCCTGGTCCGGGTCGGGGCCGAGGAGGGCGTCCCGGTGCTCGGGATCTGCCTGGGGCACCAGCTGGCCGCAGCGGCCCTCGGCGGCGAGGTCGTGGTCAACCCGACCGGTGCCCGGCGCGGCGTCCTCGAGACGTCCTGGGCCGAGGAGGCCGCCGACGACCCGGTCCTCGGGTCGTGCGGCCCGAGCGCCGTCTTCTGGCACCACGACGTCGTGACCCGGCTGCCCGAGGGCACCCGGGTCCTGGCCCGCGCGCATACCGGCGAGCTGTTGGCCGCGAGGTATGCGCCGACCGTCTGGGGGGTCCAGTGCCACCCCGAGGCCCGCGAGGACATCGTGACCGGCTGGGCCGCGAAGGACCGCGCATTGGCGACGTCCTCGGCCGACGAGGCCGCGGTGGACGGTGCCCTCACCGCTGTGACCGACGCCCGGGACGACCTGGTCCGGTCCTGGCGTCCGCTGGCGGCAGGGTTCGCCGCTCAGGTCCGGGCGGCCGCGGGGGTCGCTGCGCGCTGACGCTCCGCGGGCGCCGTGTCACATCCGGGCCCTGGTGCGTGTCTCTCCGGTGGAACCACCCGGACCACGATCGGAGCCACCATGTCCTCCCCCATCCTCGTCACCGGCGGCAGCGGGACGCTCGGACGCCTCGTCGTGCCGCGGCTTCGCGAGACCGGTCGGGACGTCCGCGTGCTCAGCCGGAGCGCGCGGAAGCTCGGTCCGGGCGTCGAGGTCGTCGAGGGTGACCTGATGACCGGGGCCGGAGTACGAGCGGCGCTCGGCGGCGTGGACACGGTGCTGCATCTCGCCGGCACGGCGAAGGACGACGACGTCAAGGCCCGGTCGCTGACGCAGGCGGCCGCCGCAACCGGGGTCGGACACGTGGTCTTCGTCTCGGTCGTCGGCGCCGACCGGGTGCCGGTGGTCAGCGGGGTCGACCGGGCGATGTTCGGGTACTACGCGTCGAAACGCGCGGCGGAGGTTGTCGTCGAGTCGTCAGGCGTCCCGTACACGACCCTCCGAGCGACCCAGTTCCACGAGCTGCTGCTCATGGCCGCCGCAGCGCTCGCCCAGTCCCCGGTGGTGCCGGTGCCCAGCGGGTTCCGGTTCCAGCCGGTGGCGGCCGCGGAGGTCGCGGATCGGCTGGTCGAGCTCGCCCTGGGTTCGCCGGCGGGCCTCGTCGACGACCTCGCCGGGCCGCGGATCCACGGGATGGACGAGCTGCTGCGCTCGTACCTGTGCGCGACCGGGAAACGGCGGCTGCTGGTCCCGGTCCGGTTGCCGGGTGGAGCGGCGCGGGCCGTGCGGGACGGAGCGATCCTGGCGCCGGACCGCGCCGTCGGCATCCAGGCGTGGGAGGACTTCCTCGCCCAGCGCGTCCCGGAGGCGTCCCGGCCGGCGGCGTGAGGTCGGCGGCCTGAGCGCGGCGGCGACAGACCGGCGACAGGTCGGCGGCAGGCGCGACGCGGACCCTGACAGGACCGTCCGTCAGGAGTCGTCGCCATGTTCCCCGTCGTCACGTTCCGCCTCACCGCCCGTTCGCGGCGGCCGTCCCCCTCGCTCGTCATCGCGGCCCTGCGTCCGCGTGAGGTGTGGCCGGTCGTGACGGTCCACGAGGGGCTCTCGCCGGCGTCGCGCCGACTGCGGTACTCCGCCCCCACTCCCCGGCTCAGCCCGAGGATGCTCCGCACGCTGACCAACCTGCGTCCGGGACATCACGAGGCGTACGCCGGATGGCGTGAGGGACGGCCGGTCGGGATCGTCCGGTGGATCCGCACACCGGACGATCCCGACATGGCCGAGCTGGCCCTCGAGGTCGTCGACGCCGAACAGGGCCGCGGCGTGGGTCGCGCGCTCGGCGCGTTCGCCGCATCCCGGGCGCTGCGCGAGGGCATCCGGACGATGGTCGTCTCGGTCGACCCCGACAACGACCGCGTGTACCTCTGGCTGGCGTCCCTGGGTGCCCGGGCCACGGTCGACGACGCCGACCGGTTCACCGTGCCGGCCGAGGCGCTCTGCCGGACACCGCTGGCCGCCCTCGGCTGAGGGCGGGCACCGCTCGGGTGGAGGTATATCCGAGCGGCCTAGCGCTCGGATATACCTCCACCCGGCAGCGGGGTCACGGCGTCCGACCCCTGTGGTTGCATGTGACGGGTGATGGCGCGTGTCCTCGGGCCGCTCGCCGTCGCCCTCGATGACGGCGAGGTCCTCGTCGCGAGCCAGCGCGAGCGCGACGTCCTGGCGCTGCTCGTGCTCCGCCGCGGGCTGTTGGTCACCCCCGAGGCTCTCCTCGACCTCGTGTGGCAGGACGCCGCGATCGGCCTGGCCCCGAGCGCCGTCCACACCGTCGTCGCCCGGCTGCGTCGTCGCGTCGGGCCCGACGTCGTCGTCACCGAAGCCGGACGCGGCTACCGGCTGGGGACGGTCGAGGTCGACGAGGACGGGTATGCGGCGCACTCGGCCGACGCCCGGACCGCCCGCCTCGCCGGGCGTACCGAGGACGCCGCGGCGGGGCTGCGAGCCGCGCTGAGCATGTGGCGGGGCAACACCGCGTACGACGGGGTCTCCGACCAGCTCGTGACGTCCGAACGTGCCCGGCTGACCGAGAGCCGGGTGGGTCTGACCGAAGAGCTGTGCCGGCACCTGCTCGGGCAGCCCGGAACGGAGCCGGCGCAGGAGGCATACACGCTGGCCGTCGACCTGGTGGAGCGCTACCCGCTGCGGGAGGAGCCCTACGCGGCGGCGATGTGGGCGGCATACCGGCTCCGTCGCCCGGCCGACGCGCTGTCGACCTACCGGCTGCTTCGGGCCCGCCTCCGGCGCGAGCTCGGGATCGACCCCAGCCCGGAGCTCCAGGCATTGCACCAGCGGGTGCTCGACCAGGACCCCCTGCTCGACCCGAGTCCGCGCACCGTGACACCGGTGTCGCGGCGAACGCCCGCCCGGGTTCCGGTGCCACTCACCGAGACCGTCGGGAGGGAGGACGAGATCGCGACGGTCCTGGACGGCGTGGCGCAGGGCCGCAGGCTCCTCACCATCGTCGGGCCGGGCGGGATCGGGAAGAGCCGCGTGCTGCACGAGGTCGGCGGGCGGTTGGCCGAGACGTGGGAGGTCGGGTACGTCGGCCTGTTCAGCCGGAGCGACGTCTCGGTGGGTGGCTTGGCCCAGGCGGTCGGCGCCGCGCTCGACGTGGGCGAGCTGAGCGGTCCGGAGGCGGTCGAGGGAGTGGTGGCCGCCGTGGGGAGTCGGCGGCTGGCGCTGCTCCTCGACGAGGCCGAGTGGGCGCTGGAGCCGGTCGCCGAGCTGGTTCAGACACTGCTCGACCGCTGTCCCGGACTCGTCGTGGTGACGACGTCGCGGGTGTCGTTGCGGATCCTCGGCGAGCAGATCGTCCTGGTCGACCCGTTGCCGTGTCCGGCCGAGGACGCCGACCGGGAGGCCGTCCTGGCGGCGCCGGCGGTGCGGCTCTTCGTCGCCCGCCTGCTCGACCTCGCGCCCGAGCTCGACGTCGCCGGTCTCGACCCGGCCCTGCTCGGCGAGGTCGCCCGCCGGGTCGACGGGCTCCCGCTGGGCCTGGTCATCCTGGCCGGCCACGGCGCCACCCGGTCCCAGCCGGACCTTCTCGACCTGCTCGACCACCCGCTCGACGTCAGCGCCATCATGCGCACACCGGGGTCACGACACCGCAGCCTGCGCGAGACGCTGGCGTGGAGCGTCGGCCGGTTGGGACCCGAGGAGCGGGCGCTGTTCCGGCGGCTCGGCGTCTTCAACACCGTGATCGACCCACAGGCGGCCCGCGCCGTCGCCGTGGCCGTCGAGACGTACCGACTGGGCGACGTCGACGAGAGCCTGCGCCTGCTGGTTCGTGAAGGGCTGCTCCAGGTCGACCGGACCTCGTCGGGCCTGAGGTACCGGATGCTCCGCACCGTCATGGACCTCGCGGTCGAGGAGCTGGACGCCGCCGGCGAGCACGAGCAGTGCACGGCGGCGTGGCGACGGTGGTACGCCGAGCGCTGGCGCGGGCGACCGCGCTCGGACGCGGTGCTCGAGGACGTCCACGTGTTCTACGACGACTACCTCGACGCCCTGGACGGCGCGGTGACCGGTGACCTCGCCGCCGCCGTGGACCTGCTGGCGACGCTCACCCGCTACTGGTCGTTCGGGCACCTGCGCGGGGTGGGCATCGACTGGGCCACCCGGGTCCTGGACGCCGAGGGGCTGACGGACGTCGACCGCGCTCGAGTCCGGCTCGCCCGCGCGCTGCTCGACAGCGGCGCGACGGACCGGTCGGTGGCGGACCTCGACGCGGCGCTGCCGCTGCTCGAGGCGGCCGGCCGGTGGCCGGACCTCGTCTCGGCCCACATGGGTCTGGCCCTCGGCCGCAGCCTGACCGGGCGCGGTGGTGCCGCGATCGCGTCCGCCGAGGCCGCGGTCGCGGTCGCCCGCCGGGTGAGCGACGAGCGGCTGGCCGACGCCCTCGGGGTGCTGGCCGTCGTGCAGGCCGACGCCGGCCGGTCCGACGCGGCCCGGACCACCGTCGCCGAGGCCCGAACCCTGCTGCGCACCATCTCGTCGGTGGCCGCTCGGGTGGCCGTCGCCAGCAACCTCGCCGACGCGCTCATCAACGCCGGTGACAGCGCCGCGGCCCTTGCGCTCCTCGAGCAGGTGCTGCCCGTCGCCGAGCACGTCGGCGGCCGGTCGACGGTCGACTTCCTCGCGGCGACCGCGGGGTGGGCCAACCTGCTGGAGGGGCGGACCCGGCCGGCGCTCGCGCTGTTCCGGTCGGTGCTCGTCGCGGTCTCTGGCGACCTCACCAGCTCCCGGTATGCCATCGAGTCCGCTCTCGGGGCGGGCTGCTGCCTCGCCGCGCTCGGCGACGAGGACGCGACCGAGGTGCTCGACCTCGCCCGGGTGTGGCTGGCCGACTCCGGCCACGCCCTGCCGCCGGCGATCCGGCAGCGGGTCGACGGCCTGCCCGCTGGCTCAGGGGTCGGCGCGTTGTCGCTGAGCGACCCGCGAGACCGGTTGCTGGCGATCCTCGAGCGCTCCCGGGAGGACTGACAGGGGCCACCTGGCACGAGCGCGGCGCTCGCAGCGGCCGTGATAGCGGCCAGCCGGTCGTGGCGACGACCGGTCGGCCGCTTCGCCCGCCGCTTCGGCCGCCGCTCCGACCGCCACGGGTACCGATGCCGTGGCGCAGGAACCCCGTCAGGGTCGGCGAACCACCAGGGCGGTCGCGATGGCGGCCACCCCCTCGCCGCGACCGGTCAGGCCGAGCCCGTCGGTCGTCGTCCCGCTGACCGATACCGGCGCACCGGCCGCCTGGCTGAGCGCCGCCTCCGCCTCGGCCCGCCGGGAGCCGACCTTGGGCCGGTTCCCCACCACCTGGACCGCGACGTTGCCGATCTCCCACCCGGCGTCGCGGACCAGCCGCGCCGCCTCGGCGAGGAGCGTGGCGCCGGAGGCACCCGCATACTCGGGCCGGCTGGTTCCGAAGTGGGCGCCGAGGTCGCCGATCCCCGCGGCGGAGAACAGTGCGTCGCAGGCGGCGTGGGCCGCGACGTCGCCGTCGGAGTGGCCGTCGAGGCCGCGCTCGTCCGGCCAGCGGAGCCCCGCCAGCCACATCGCGCGGTCGCTACCGGCCGGGGCGACGGCGTGCACGTCGACGCCGATCCCTGTCCGCGGGAGGTCAGGCATCGTCCCCCCAGTCGATCGGGCCGCGGTGCAGCAGGTGCGGCGCGGCCTGGGCGACCGGCTTGACGACGAGCCGGTCGATGTTGACGTGCTGCGGCAGTCCGACGCAGAACGCGACGCACTCGGCGACATCGGCGGCCGTGAGGGGTCGGTCGACCCCGTCGTAGACGGCGTCGGCCTTGGCTTGGTCGCCGTGGAAGCGGACCAGCGAGAAGCCGTCGGTATGCACCATGCCCGGGCAGATCTCGACCACGCGGACCCGTTCGCCGTTGAGCTCCAGCCGCAACGTCTCGGCCAGGGCCCGCTCGGCGTGCTTGGCCGCGGTGTAGCCCGCGCCACCGGGGTAGACGAGCTCGGCCGCGATGGAGGTGATGACGACCACCGTCGCCCGAGGTGAGCGCCGCAGCGCCGGGAGGAACGCCTGGGTGACCTGGAGCGTCCCGACGACATTGCTGTCGAACATGTCCCGCCACTCGGCCGGATCACCACCTTCGACCTTGTCGGTCCCGAGCGCGCCCCCGGCGTTGTTGACGAGCACGTCGCAGACGCCGATCTCCGCGGCGGCCGCCGCGACACTGGCCGCGTCGGTGACGTCCATGACGACCCCGCGGGCGGGTACCGCCCAGGTCGCCGACGACGGCGTCGAGACGCTCCTGCCGGCGGCCGGTGACGACGACGTCGAACCCGTCCGCGGTCAGTCGGGCGGCCGTGGCGGCGCCGATGCCCGACCCGCCGCCGGTGACGACGGCGACGGGGCTCATCGCGTCACCGGCGCCGTGGTTCGTGGTGGATGGAGCCGGAATTCGACACGGTTCAGAGCACGAATCGGGTCAGTCATCGCGGGGGGCCTCCACTGTCGCGCAGGGCGACGACCCGTTCGAGGTCGTCAGGGGTGGTGATCTTGTGGGCGCGCGGGTCGCCGGGAACGACGAGGACCGGCAGGCCGAGGGCCTCTACCAGGGCGGCGTCGTCGGTCACCGGGTGTGCGCCGGCCTCGGCGTGTGCGCGCTCCAGGACATCGCGGCGGAAGCCCTGGGGCGTCTGGATCGCCCGGAGCGAGGCCCGGGGCGGGGTCGCCACGACCGTCCCGGACTCGTCCACCTGCTTGACGGTGTCGACGACCGGGAGTCCCGGGACGACCGCGGGGGCCCCGGCGGCGACCGCGGCGGCCACGTCGGCGAACAGCGCGGACGGCGTCAACGCGCGAGCGGCGTCGTGGACGAGCACGACGTCGACATCGTCCGGAAGGGCGGCCAGCCCGGCCGCCACCGAGTCGGGCCGCTCGGCGCCGCCGGGGACCACCCGAACCGGCACCGTGGCATACCCGTCGGTCTCCCGTTCGGCCTCGGACACGTGACCAGGTGGGGCGACGACGACGACACAGGCGACACCGGGGCAGCCCAGCGCCGCCTCGACCGACCAGGTCAGCAGGGACCGGCCGGACAGCCGGACGAAGGCCTTGGGCATCGCGGCGCCGAACCGCGAACCCACTCCGGCCGCGACGACGATCACCCCGATCCGGGGGTCAGCCATGGCGGCGCGGAGGAGTCGCGGTCAGGAGGCGAGGACCTCGTTGAGGATGGCCTCGGCCTTGTCCTCGTTGGTCTTCTCGGCGAGCGCCAGCTCGGAGACGAGGATCTGGCGAGCCTTCGCCAGCATCCGCTTCTCGCCGGCACTGAGCCCACGGTCCTTGTCGCGGCGCCACAGGTCGCGGACGACCTCGGCCACCTTCATGACGTCACCCGAGGCCAGCTTCTCGACGTTGGCCTTGTAGCGGCGCGACCAGTTGGTCGGCTCCTCGGTGTGCGGGGCTCGGAGCACTTCGAACACCCGGTCCAGCCCGTCCTGGCTGACGACGTCGCGGACGCCGACGAGGTCACAGTTCTCGGCGGGGACCTGGATGGTCAGATCGCCTTGGGCGACCTTGAGGGTGAGATAGAGCTTGGCCTCTCCCTTGATCGTGCGGGTCTGAATGTCTTCGATCAATGCGGCCCCGTGGTGGGGGTACACGACCATTTCGCCGACCTTGAAAACCATGTGCTGTTTTCCCCTTTCGCGAGGACCAGAATACCACGGGGGCCGGACCACTCACGACTCGACAGCCCTCGTTTGCGCAGGTCAGAGGCTTGCGGGCCGCCGAAGGACGGTGGTTGACCTCTTGACAAACCTGCGGGCGACGTGCAACGCGCGCGGTTCCGGACCGACGATGTACCGACGGCGTCATGTCCGACCGCGCGGTGCCGCACCCTGCCGCTAGGCTGACGCCCGTGCCTCGGCCCGCGACCATCACGCTGCGCGTCAGTCCCCTCACGTCACGCCTTCGGCGACCCGGCCGGCGCTCCACCGCGACCCTCGCGGCGGTCCTCGTCGGCGCGGCCGGCGCCCTCGCCGCGTGCTCCACGCAGTCGCCGGCGCAGACCACGGTCGAGTACCAGCCGGCCGACGGGATCGACGTCAACATCGGTGACGTGCAGGCCCGCGGGCTCGTCCTCGTGTCGGCGGCCAAGGGCGCGGCCGGTGTCATGGTCGGCTCGCTCATCAACAGCGGCGGCGACCCGGTGACGGTCACGTTCCTCACCGCCGAGCAGGCCCAGTCGAGCTCGTCGAACGGCCCGTCCATGCAGCTCAAGGGCAACCAGCAGGTCCCGATCAGCGGCATCCAGATCAACGCCGTGGCGGCCGCTCCGGGCGACCTGACCAACATCGTGCTGCAGACCAAGGCCGGCCAGGTCTTCGCCAACGTGCCGATCCTCCTGCCCGACGGCTACTACTCCCACGCGACGGCGACCGCCGTCCCGACGACCGCCACGGCGACGACCTCCGGCGGGACGGCCACGGTCACCGCGACGGTCACCGCGACGACGACCGGCGGCTGACCGCATACTCGCCACACCCGCGAGACCTGCGTATGCGCCGGTGCGCTACGCCGCCTCGAACTTGTAGCCGAGCCCCCGCACGGTCACGATGTGGCGCGGGTTGGCCGGATCCGGCTCGATCTTCGCGCGCAGCCGCTTGACGTGGACGTCGAGCGTCTTGGTGTCGCCGACGTAGTCACTGCCCCACACGCGGTCGATCAGCTGCATCCGGGTGAGGACCCGGCCGGCGTTGCGCAGCAGCATCTCCAGCAGCTCGAACTCCTTGAGCGGCAACGACGTGGCGACGCCGCTCACCGTGACGGTGTGGCGTTCGACGTCCATCCGGACCGGGCCGGACTCCAGGGTCGGCGGGACCAGCTCCTCGGGTTCGGACAGCCGTCGCAGGACCGCCTTGATGCGGGCCAGCAGCTCCCGGGAGGAGTACGGCTTGGTCACGTAGTCGTCGGCGCCGATCTCCAGCCCGACGACCTTGTCGATCTCGCTGTCCTTGGCGGTCAGCATGATGACGGGGACCGAGCTGCGCTGGCGGAGCTGACGGCAGACGTCGACCCCGGACAGGCCCGGGAGCATGAGGTCGAGCAGGACGAGGTCGGCGCCGTTCTTGTCGAACTGGGCGAGCGCGGAGGGACCGGTCTCGGCCACCGCCACCTCGTAGCCCTCGCGGCGCAGCAGGTACGAGAGGGGGTCGGAGTAGGACTCCTCGTCCTCGACGACGAGTATGCGGCTCACACGTGGGTCGCTTCCTGTGGGGTGGGCGAGGCGAACGGGACCTTGACGGTGTCGTCCGTCTGGCGGGAGTCGGCGTCGCGCTGTCGGCCGACGACCATGGACGGCAGCCGGAGCGTGAAGGTCGAGCCGCGGCCCGGCTCGGACCAGACGGTGATCTCGCCTCCGTGGTTCGCCGCCACGTGCTTGACGATCGCGAGGCCGAGCCCGGTGCCGCCGGTGGAGCGGGAGCGGGCCGCGTCGACGCGGTAGAACCGCTCGAAGATCCGCTGCTGGTCGGCCATCGCGATGCCCTGGCCCTGGTCGGTGACCGCCAGCTCGACGAGGTCGCCCGGGACGGCACGCACGCTCACGGCGACGCGGGTGTGCGCCTCGGAGTAGGCGACGGCGTTGCCCACGAGGTTGCGGATGGCCGTGACGAGCAGCGCGTGGTCGCCCCAGACCGAGCAGTCCCCGCCGGACACGAGGGCGATCTCGATGTCCTTGTCCTCGGCGGCGAGCCGGGACCGGTCCACCGCCTCGCGGGTCGCCTGGGCCAGGTCGACGGGGTGCGGTTCGCTGAGGGAGGCGGCCACCTGCAGCCGGGACAGGTCCACGATCTCCTGCACCAGCCGCGTCAACCGGAGGGTCTCGACCTGCATCCGCTGGGCGAACCGGGCCACGGCCTCCGGGTCGTCGTGAGCGTCGAGCACGGCCTCGGCCAGGAGGGCCAGGCCGCCGACCGGGGTCTTGAGCTCGTGGGAGACGTTGGCGACGAAGTCGCGCCGGATCTCCTCGAGCCGGCGCGCCTCGCTGCGGTCGTCGACGAGGAGCAGGACGTGCTCCGAGCCGAGCGGCGCGATGCGGGCGCCGACGACGAGCCCGGGTCGGCCGGCCGGACCCTTCGGCAGCTCCAGCTCGACCTCGCGGATCACGCCGTCGCGCCGTACCTGTCGAGCCACGTCGAGCAGCTCGGGCTGGGTGAGGTCCTGCCCCCTGACCAGCCCGTTCGCGACCGCGGCCGGGGAGTTGTTGACGACCGAGTCGGCCGAGTCGAGGACGATCCCGCTGGACCGCAGCACAGCGAGGACGTCGGCGATGCCGTCGGGAAGCGCGGACCGGTCCTCCGTCGGCGCCGGCACCCGGTGCTGCAGGCGCTCCGAGAGGCGCACGGCATACACGGCGATGCCCGAAAGGGCGATGCCGCCCATCGCACCGAGCGTGGCAGCGGTCGTCACGTCCACCCCTCCAGGGTAGGTGGGCGGGCAAGCAGTCCCGACCGAGGACCCTCCGCCGCAGCACGGTGACGGACAATGTTCACCACAGTGGCGATAACCGTTCACCTGCGCCTGCGAACCTCGCGCTGGCTCCGGACGGGAGGAGCCACCCTGCAGATCAAAGGACTTCGGCCGTATGCGTGACGCCTTCCACGACGACCTCGACAAGATCACCGACCAGCTCGTCGAGATGACCCGACTCGCGGGCTCGGCCGTGTCCCGGGCGACGACCGCCCTGCTCGACGCCGACGTGCACCTCGCCGAGACCGTCATCGCGGCCGACGACGACCTGGACGCGATCCGGACCGAGCTCGACGCCCTGTCCATCGACCTGCTGGCCCGCCAGCAGCCGGTCGCCACCGACCTGCGCATCGTCGTCACCTCGATGCGGATGAGCTCCGACCTCGAACGGATGGGCGACCTGGCCCGGCACATCGCCAAGGTCGCTCGGCTGCGGTACCCCGACAGCGCGGTGCCGCCGGCTCTCTCGGCGCACATCCTCCAGATGGGCCAGATCGCCGAACGGATCGTCGCGAAGGCGGGTTCGGTCATCGCCTCCATGGACACCACGGCGGCGCTCAGCCTGGAGCAGGACGACGACGCGATGGACGAGCTGCACCGCCAGCTGTTCGACGCGATCCTCCACGACAAGACGGATCTTCCGCGAGAGACCCTGGTCGACCTGACCCTTCTCGGGCGCTACTACGAGCGGTTCGCCGACCACGCGGTCTCGGTGGCGCAGCGCGTCGTCTACCTGGTGACCGGGGAGTACCGCAGCGAGCTGGACCTGCCGGAGCTCGACCACGAGGAGCAGGAGGACTCGCGGGTCGCGCTGTGAGCGGGTCCAGCCGCTAGCGACCCTGGTTGGCCACCGCAGCGGCGGCCTCGGCGGCCGCTTCCGGGTCGAGGTAGCGACCGCCGGGCGTGACCGGCCGGAAGTCGTCGTCGAGCTCGTAGACCAGCGGCATACCGGTCGGGATGTTGAGCGCGGCGATGTCGTCGTCGCTGATCCCGTCGAGGTGCTTGACGAGGGCGCGGAGCGAGTTGCCGTGCGCGGCAACGAGAACCACCTGGCCGTCGCGCAGGTCCGCTTGGATCTCGTTCTCCCAGTAGGGCATCATCCGCGCGACGACGTCCTTGAGGCACTCGGTGTCCGGCATGTCCGCGCCGAGCCCGTCGTAGCGCGGGTCACCCGCCTGGCTGTACTCGTTGTCGGCCGAGATCGGCGGCGGCGGCGTGTCGTAGGAGCGGCGCCAGAGCATGAACTGCTCCTCGCCGAACTGCTCCATCGTCTGCTTCTTGTCCTTGCCCTGGAGGTCGCCGTAGTGGCGCTCGTTGAGCCGCCAGTGGCGACGCACCGGGATCCAGTGCCGGTCCGCCGCGTCGAGCGCGAGGTTCGCCGTGGTGATCGCGCGCCGCAGCACCGAGGTGTGGACGACGTCCGGCAGCAGCCCCTCGGCGACCATCAGCTCGCCCCCGCGGACCGCCTCCGCGCGCCCCTTGTCGGACAGGTCCACGTCGACCCAGCCGGTGAAGAGGTTCTTGGCGTTCCAGACGCTCTCACCGTGGCGGAGCAGCACGAGGGTGTAGGTCATGCGATCACCCTATTGGCCGGGCTGATCCTCCAGCAGGTGCCGGAACGCCTCGAGGTTCCGGGTCGACTCACCCCTCGAGATGCGCCACGCCCACTCCTTGCGCATGGACGTGAGGAAGCCCAGGACCAGCAGCTCGTTGAACGGCGAGTCGGCGGCCTCGAGGACCACGCCGAACAGCTGGTCGAGGTAGGCCGCGTCGACCGCGGCGGTGGGGACCTCGCCCTTGACGTAGACGTCGCCGGAGGTGTCGACGGCGTAGGCCAGACCGGGCATCCGGAGGTTGCGCAGAAGCAGGTGTCGGTAGAACGCCTCGTGGTTCTCGTCCGGGTTCCGCACGACGAACGCCGACACCGACGTGTACCGGTCCCCGACGAGGAGGGAGGCGACGGTACGCAGCTTCTTCTCACCGGGCAGCGTCACGACGAACTCCCCGGGACGGCCGCCGAGCTCCCACTCGATGCCGGCGTCGTCGAGGTATGCGCGAACGGTCGCCTCCGCGTCGGCTGCGGAGGGCCCGGGCTCCCGGGTCACGGGATCAGGGCCGCCGGCGCCTGGACCACTTCGTCGAAGGGGTCCATCGGGGTGGGGGTCCGGACCCGGCGGGCCTCGGCATACACCTCGCGGAGGTGGTCGGTGGTCGCCCCCCAGCCGAACTCCTGGGCGTGGGCGGCGGCGCGCCGTCCGAGGTCATTGCGCCGCGCGGGGTCGACCAGCAGGGAGTCGACGGCGTCCGTCCACTCCCCGATGTCGTGGCCCTCGACGAGCAGTCCCGTGTCGCCGACGACGATGGGCAGGCCGCCGACGTCGGCGGCGACGACCGGGGTCCCGCACGCCTCGGCCTCCAGCGCCACCAGCCCGAACGACTCGCTGTGCGAGGGCATGATGACGAGATCGGCGGCGCGGTACCACTGCGTCAGCTCCGGCCGGGAGACCGGCGGGACGAACCGGGTCTGAGCCTCGACCCCGAGCTCGGCGGCGAGCGCCTCGAGGTGGCCGGAGCGGGCGAGGCCGGAACCGCTGGGCCCGCCGAGGACGGCGAGCGTCAGACCGTCGTCGTCGCGCCAGTCGGGGTGCCGGCGAAGCAGCTCGGCGCCGACGCGCAGCAGCACGTCGGGCCGCTTGAGGGGCTGGATACGGCCGACGAACAGCAGGACCCGCGCGGCAGCCGGGAGGCCGAGGCTCCTCCGGGCCGCCGCCTGGTCGCCCGGCGTGAAGGTCGCGAGGTCGACACCGGGAGTGACGACGCGGACCTTGCCGGGATCGGCGTCGTAGAGCTCGATGAGCTCCTCGGCCTCCCCCGCGGTGTTGGCCACGAGCCGGTCGGCGGCCTCGACGACCTGGGTCTCGCCGATCTCACGGCCCGGGGGCTCGGGGCTGTCGTCGGTCGGGAGGTACAGGTTCTTGACCCGGGCCATGGTGTGCATGGTGTGCACGAGCGGGACCCCCCACCGGTCGGCGGCCAGCCAGCCGACCTGGCCGGACAGCCAGTAGTGCGAGTGGAGCACGTCGTACCAGCCCTCGGGCCGGGCCGCCGCCGCGCGCATGACGCCGGCGGTGAAGGCGCAGAGCTGGCCGGGCAGGTCGGCCTTGCTCAGCCCCTCGTAGGGTCCCGCGGTGATGTGCCGCACCGAGACGCCCGGGACCATGTCGACGATCGGCGGTACGGCGCCGGTGGTGGCCCGGGTGAAGATGTCGACCTCGACGCCTCGGGCGGCCAGCTGCTTGGCGACCTCGGCGACGTAGACGTTCATGCCGCCGGCGTCGCCGGTGCCGGGCTGTTCGAGCGGTGAGGTGTGGACACTCACCATGGCGACCCGGCGGATCTCGTCATCCACACTCACCACAGCAGCGTATGCCGCCCCGCTGTTCCCGCTTCCGGACGGGGCTGAGGGCACCTGCGCGGCATACCCTCCCGGTGTGGCGCGAAACCGGCCCGTCGGCGTCGTGACCCGGGGCACCACCAACCCGAACCGGCTCCGCCGCGTGGACCGCTGGCTGGCCGACGTCGAGGGGTGGCGGCTGCGGGGGGCGGCCGAGCCGCCCGTCGTCGTGGACCTCGGCTACGGCGCCTCCCCGGTGACCGCGCTGGAGCTGCACGACCGGCTGGCGCGGGTCCGCAGCGACGTCGAGGTGGTCGGGATCGAGATCGACCCGGAGCGGGTCCGGGCGGCCCAGCCGCTGGCACGGGCCGGCCTCTCGTTCGCGCTGGGCGGGTTCGAGGTCCCGCTCGACCAGGGTCGGCGGCCCACGGTCGTGCGGGCGTTCAACGTTCTGCGGCAGTACCCGGAGGACGAGGTCGGCGCCGCCTGGGACCTCGTGCGCGGCCGGCTGGCTCGGAACGGCCTCCTGGTCGACGGCACCTGCGACGAGGTCGGACGCCTGGCGTCCTGGGTCGCCGTGGACGCCGCTGGCCCGCAGAGCCTGACCGTGTCCCTGCGGCTGCGCGGCCTGGACCGCCCCTCGACCGTCGCGGAGCGGCTGCCCAAGGTCCTCATCCACCGGAACGTGCCTGGGGAGCCGGTCCACACATACCTCGAGGCCGTGGACGCGGCCTGGGACCGGGCCGCCGCACAGTCCAGCTACGGCGTCCGGCAGCGCTGGGTCACCGCCTGCACCGGTATGCGGGAGCAGGGGTGGCCGGTGCTCGACGGACCGCGGCGGTGGCGTCTGGGCGAGCTCAGCGTGGCGTGGGAGGCGGTGGCGCCTCAGCGGGCGTAGTCGTCCTCGAGGCGCTCGATGTCACCCTCGTCGAAGTGGCCGAAGGCGACCTCGAGGAGCCGGCCGGGCCGCGTGCCGCTGTTGCCCATCCGGTGGGTCGCGCCCCACGGCACCCAGACCATCTCGCCCGGCTGGGCCAGCCACTCGCGCTCGCCGACGGTGATGTCGATCGGACCGTCGAGGATCTGCCACATCTCGCCGCGGTGCTCGTGCTTCTGCAGCGACAGCCGGTGGCCAGGCTCGACGGTGATGATCTTGACCGTCACGGTCTCGTTGGAGACGAACTGCTGGAACTGACCCCACGGCCGCTCGACGACGAAGATGTCGACCGTCGGATTGCGGTCGCCCTGGTCGTACTCGCTCTGGGTGTGGGTCGCCTCGTCGGTGAGGTCCAGCTGCTCGCTCATGGCCGACAGTCTCCCCTACTCGGGGCACCCGGAGGGTCACCACGGGCCGTAGGGACCGTCGTTTCGACGGCCGCGGCCGCTCACCCGGCGCAGGGCCGGCCGGACGTCCGCGAGGTAGACCGCCGCGGCGATGAAGCCGATGAGGCCGAACATGTTGAGGACGTTGAACAGCGTCACGACGCCGAGGACGACCGCGACGAGCAGCAGGATCAGCCAGAAGTTCTTGGTGCGCTTCCCGGCCGCGACGAAGGCGTCGGCCCGGTGTCGAAGGGCGTCCACGAGAGCGAAGACCTCGCAGGCCAGCGCGGCCAGGCCGAGGATGAGGACGAGCGAGCTCTGGAAATCGGTGAAGGCGGTCATGAGCGGGTCACCTCTGTGGGGTCACGGACTGTCGAGGACCAGTGTGACCGGCCCGTCGTTCACCAAGGAAACCGCCATGTCGGCCCCAAAGGTTCCCGTTTCGACCTCGAGACCCTTCTGACGCAGGGCCGCGACCACCGCCTCGACGACCGGTTCGGCCACCGGACCGGGCGCGGCGGCGTTCCAGGTGGGGCGTCGTCCCTTGCGGGCGTCGCCGTACAGGGTGAACTGGCTCACGACGAGGACTGCCGCTCCGGCGTCGAGGACCGACTGCTCGTCGCGAAGAAGCCGCAGGTCAGCGACCTTGCGGGCCAGCCACTCGACCTGCTCGGGGCCGTCGTCGTGCGTGACGCCGACGAGCACGACGAGCCCCGGGCGGTCGATCGCCCCGACCAGCACGCCGTCCACGGTGACCGAGGCGGACGTCACCCGCTGCAGGACCGCCCGCATACGCCTCCGGCCGCCCTCAGAGACCGACGGCGACGATGGCGCCCACGGGATCGCCGTGGCCGAGCACCGGCGCCGTCGCGAGGTCGTCGATCGCGGCCGGCGCGTCCACGCCGAGTCGCCGCAGGACGGCAGCGAGGACGACGGCCTTGGCCCGCGGGTGCCCGTCGGCGATCTTCACGGCGACGCCGCGGCCGTCGGGCAGCCCCACCGCATACACCGACTCGGCGCCGTCCTTGGCGATGAGCCCGTCGGCCTCGCGGACGAGGTGGGTGACCTGGCGGTGAGTACCACCGAGGTAGACCGGTTCGGCCCGGATGGCCGCCGTGACGCGGGCCTCCGCGCTGCCGGGGGCCGCGGTGGCGATGCGGCCGAACGCGCGGGCCAGGCCGGCCAGCGCGTAGGCGTGCAGAGGCGCTCCACAGCCGTCGACGGTCACCGCGACGACGGGCTCGCCGCTCAGCTCGACGATGGTGTCGGTGATCGCGCGCTGCAGCGGATGCTCCGGGTGCCGGTATGCGGCGGTGTCCCACCCGTTGACGACGCAGGTCGCGAGCATGGCCGCGTGCTTGCCGGAGCAGTTCTGGGTGAGCGGGGACTTGGCCTGCCCGGCCCGGATCCACGCGACGCGCTCGTCCTCGTCGATCGGGTAGTCGGGAGTGTTCTGAAGGTCCGCGGCGGTCAGACCGGCTCCCGCGAGGATGCGCGCGGCGGCCTCGCGGTGGAACGGCTCCCCGGAGTGGCTGGCGCAGGCGAGCGCGAGCTCGGCGTCGGGGAGGTCGAGCCCCGCCCGGACCATGGCCGACGCCTGGATGGGCTTGTTGGCCGACCGGGCGAAGACGGCACCGGTCGGGTCGCCGACGGCCCACTCGACGGTGCCGTCGGGGGCGGTGACCACGACGGTGCCGCGGTGGACGCTCTCCACGAACCCACCGCGAACGACGTGAGCGAGGATCGGTGCCTCGGTGAGCGCGGCGCTCGGGAGGGTCTCGAGGGGGGCGTCGGACACGGCGGTCAGTGTGCCAGAGGGGGTATGCGAACGGGCCGGTCCGCAAGAGGCTCGCGGACCGGCCCGGTCAGCCGCGTATGCGGCGTGGAGCCGGTCGCGCCGGCGGTCGGTTGCAGTCGACCGGCGCGACCGGGGTCAGGTGCCCGGTGGGGGCAGTGGGGTCAGGCGCCGACCTTCTGGGCGGCGGCCTTGGTCGCCTTGCGGGCGCGCGGGGCGGCCTTGCGGGCGGAGGTGGCGGTCGCCTTGGTGCGGGCCGTGGTGGCCTTGGCGCCCTTCTGAGCGGTCGTGCGGGTGCGCTTGGCCGGGGTCGCGGTCTTGGCGACGGCGTCCTGAGCGGTGTCCGCGACGACGTCCGCGGCGATCGCGGCGTCCTTGGCCTCGCGGCTGACGACGTCGTTGACGACGCCGGCGACCCGAACGGCCTGGTGGCGACCGGTGGTGATCGTCGCCTTGGCCGAGGCCTGGGTGTCGGAGACGGCCTTGCGGACGGTGGTCACCGCGCCCTTGCCGATCGCGACGGTCTGCTCGGCCTGCGCGACGAGGTCCTGGGTGGGCTTCTGGGTGCGGATCTTCTTGACCAGCTCCTCACCGCGGGCGGCGAAGGCGTCGTACTGTCCCTGGGCCTTGCCGGCCAGCTCGAGCGAACGCTCGAGGACGACGGCGGGCACGTCCTGGACCTGCTTCTGGACGGTCTTGGGGGTGACGGCGGTGATGGTCTTGCCGGCGGCGGCGGCCTGGGTACGGGCCTGGGTGCGGGCGGCGCGCAGCTTCTCGGCGGCGAGGTCGGTCACACCGACCACGGCGTAGACCGGCGTGGCGTCGGTGACCGTCTTCTTGAGTTCGTGGGTGAAAGCCATGTCACTTCTCCTTGCTGGTTGTGGTTGAGGGGGCCGTTTCGGCCGGCGCGGAGGCCGCCGTGAACGACGTGTAGACGTCGACGAGCACGGCACGCTGCCGGTCCGTCAGGACGGGGTCCTTGGCGATGGCCTGGAGGACCGACGGGCCCTCGTAGGCCGCGGCCGGCTTCTCGTCGAGGATGCCGGCGCGGACGTAGAGGGTCTCGGCGGAGACCTCGAGTCCGCGGGCGAGCTCCTTGAGGATCTCCGCGCTCGGCTTCTTCAGGCCCCGCTCGATCTGGCTGAGGTAGGGGTTCGAGACGCCGGCGAGCTCGGAGAGCTGACGCAGGGACAGCTTCGCGTTCTGTCGCTGCTCCCGCAGGAACGAGCCCAGATCATGCAGATCCGGGAGCTCCGGGCCGGGTAGCTTGCTCACGCATCCATTGTGCTTGCTCTAGTTAGCAAAATGCAAACTGGGGACAGCGTGAGCCCGCTCACACGCCCCCATCGACCGGCAAGAAACACCAGGTCACCTCCCTCGCCCGCCTCGCCCCGCCTCGCCCACGCCTCGCCCCCGGCCTCGCCCCGCCTCACCTGCGCCGCCCGGCCTCACTCCGCCTCACCCTGCTTCGCCCGCCAACAACTCCGCACGTGGTGAGTTGTTGCCGGCCAGAGTCGGAAATGTCCGTTTAAAGGTCACCACGTGCGGAGTTGTCGGCGGCGGCCGTGATCGATGGCGGCGGGGTCAGCGTCGTCGTCGTCCGTCCACCGGCGTTGACGTCTTACGCCGGCGTCGGGGGCGGCACGGCGGCGCCCGGGTCAGCGGCGTTTGACGCCGAGCAGGTCGCGCGCTTCCCTCGTGGTCATCGGCGGGCGCTGCATCAACGTCGCCAGCTCCGCGGCCCGGAGGACCAGCTCGTCGTTGTGCTGCACGGCCCGGCCGCGGGCGTACACGAGGTTGTCCTCCATCCCGACGCGCAGGTGCCCGCCGGCCGACAGGGACGTCGCCGCGATCGGCAGGTGGCTGCGCCCGATCCCGGTGGCGGACCAGCTGGTGACCGGCGCCGGCAGCAGAGCGACCGCGGCGAGCAGAGCGGCCGGCGTCCCCGGCATACCCCCCGGAACCCCCGTGACGAAGTCCACATGGACCTTGCCACCGAACGGGAGCCCCTCCTGGTCGAGCAGTCGCCGCAGCGCCGCGACGTGGCCGAGGTCGAACAGCTCGAACTCGGGGACCACCTCGCGCTCGATGCTCTGGCGGTACAGCTCGACCATGAACGGCCAGGGGTTGAGGAACACGTCGTCGCCGAAGTTCGTCGTGCCGCAGGTGAGCGAGCACGAGTCCGGCTCGGCGTCGAGCACGGTGAGCCGCTGGTCCAGCGGGTCGTGGACCGAGCCGCCGGTCGACAGCTGCACGACCAGGTCAGTCGCCTCGCGAACCGCGTTCACCGACGCGCGCAGCAGCCCCGCGTCGAGGGTCGGCGCGTGATCGGCGTCGCGAATGTGCAGGTGGATCATCGACGCCCCGGCCGCCTCGCAGCGCACGGCGGTCTCGACGAGCTCGTCGAGCGTGGTCGGCAGCTGCGGGACGTCGGCCTTGCTCGACTCGGCGCCCGTGGGGGCGACGGTGATGAGGGTGTTCACGGCCCGTGAGCCTAGGGCCGCGGCTGGTTCTGGCGGGGTCCCCGCGAAGTATCGGAGCGAAGCGGAGAACTTCGTGGGGTGGCATTACGGCGCGACGATGACCTCTTGGGCCGCCGCGATGCCGCCCGCGAGCAGGGGTGCGTCGACCGCCGTGTTGCGCTTCACCAGGGCGAGCGCGATCGGTCCCAGCTCGTGGTGCCGGGCCACGGACGTCACGAACCCGATCGGTCGCCCGTCGTGCACCACCTCGGCACCACGGTCCGGCAGGACGTGCCCGGACCCGTCGAGGTGGAGGAAGACCAGCCGGCGCGGTGGCCGACCGAGGTTGTGCACCCGGGCGACGGTCTCCTGCCCGCGGTAGCACCCCTTGTGCAGGTGCACGGCGGTCCGCAGCCAGTCGACCTCGTGGACGATCGTGCGGTGGTCGGTCTCGAACCCGAGCCGCGGCCGCCAGGCCGCCACCCGCAGCGCCTCGGCCGCCCAGATCCCGGCGAGTGGCCGATCTCCAACGACCGCAACGAGATCCGCGCGCGGGACGATCAGCTCACGCCAGCGCCGCGCCGACCCCGGGTGGTCCACGACCGGCCCGTACGCGGCGGTGTCACCGACGAGGTCGGGCCACGGGTCGCGCCAGGCCAACGGCTCCCCCGGGGCCGACTCGGCCGCGTGCGGCTCACCGAGCACGGCGTAGTCGCCGGAGACGTCGGCGACCTCGACGCGGAGCATGAACCGCATCGACTCCAGCCAGGCGACGAGCGACGGTCCGGTACCCGGCTCCACGGTGATCCACGTCGTCGAGCCGTCGTCGACGAGGTGCAGGGCGTGCTCGACGTGGCCCTTGGGCGAGAGGACGAGCGTCTCGACGGACGTGCGGGGCGCCAGACCCGTCACGGTCTGCGTGGTCATCGAGTGCAGCCAGGTCAGACGGTCCTGACCCGAGACGGTGATGACCGCGCGGTTGGACAGGTCGACGACGGCGAGGCCCTCCTCGAGCAGCCGCTGCTCGCGCATCGGGTCCCCGTAGTGCGCCGCGACCCCGGCGTCGACACCCTCGGCGGCGACCGCGCCGGGCGTGGACAGCAAGGGTGAGACGGGCGCGTCGACCGGAGCCACCGGCATACCGGTCACTGCTTCTTCTCCCGGCAGCTGGCGCACCAGCCGTGAATCGCCATGTGGGTCACATCAGGGTCAAAGCCCGTGGCGGCCCGGACATTCCCTGCGAACTCGGCGGCCGTCGCGATCGGAGCCTCGGAGACGGTCCCGCAGCCCAGGCAGACCAGGTGGATGTGGGTGGCGTGGTCGGCGAGGTGGTAGGTCGGCGCCCGGTGGTCCAGATGCGTGTGCGAGACGATCCCGAGCTCCTCGAGGGCGTCGAGGCCGCGGTAGATCGTCGACAGCGGGAGGGCGGCACCACCGTCCTCGGCGACCTGGGCGGCGACCGCGTCCGGGGTTCCGTGCTCGAGGGCGGTGAGGGCGTCGACGATCCGACGGCGCTGGGGCGTCAGCCGCATACCCCGTGCCCGCAGTGCCGCACCCAGGTCGCTCACGTCGCGCCTCAGCCCACCCGCTTCAGCTGCGCGGAGACGTGGCTCTGCAGCTCCTGGCCCATCGCCGCCATGTCCATCACCCAGAACAGCTGGGACTCGACCAGCCCGTAGAGCCGGGACCCGGCGTTGTACTCCTTGGCCAGGGGGCTGCGGACGACGCTGTCGGTCTTGAGGGTGACGCGGGCGGGTTCCATCGTCCCGTAGTACATCTCGATGATCCCGGTCGGATGCGCGAGCAGCAGCTCGACGTCGCGGCCGTCCTCACCGGGCCGCCAGAAGCCCAGCTCGGTCGAGAGCGGCCGGACCTTCTCCCCGGTCTCCTGGTCGAGCAGCCAGGTGTGGCTGTGCCACTCGAGGAAGTTGCGGCCGTCGTGACGGCACTCGACCTCCTGGCCGAAGTTCACCGACTCGATGGTGGGGTACCCGACCACGCCGGCGCCCTCCCAGCGCCCGATCATCCAGGCGAGGGGACGCAGCCGCTCGGGCAGGTCCACATCGAGCTCGAACACCCAAGAATCGTAGCCTGGGGCCGTGAACCGGCTCCTCGTCAAGATCACCTGCGGTGCCGAGGCACCGGAGCGCTATTCGCAGGGTGTCACCGTCGCCGTCACCGCCCTCGCGGCCGGCGCGGAGGTGAGCGTGTGGCTCACCGGTGACGCCACGTACCTCGCGGTCCCCGGTCGAGCGGAGGAGTTCGTCCTCCCGTATGCGGCGCCGCTCGCCGAGCTGCGCGACACCCTTCTCGCCGGAGCACGGGTCACCGTGTGCACCCAGTGCGCCGCGAGACGGGAGATCGCCGAGGCCGACCTGCTGCCGGGCGCGCGGATCGCCGGCGCGGCGAGCTTCGTGGAGGAGGCTCTGGCGGAGGGAACGCAGGCCCTCGTCTACTGACGCTGCCGGGGGCACGCCCCCTCGTCCGAACTCAGATGTTTGTCGGTGTGACGGCCGCAGGCCGTGGAAACCGACAACCATCTGAGTTCGGACGGGGTCAGACTCGGCCCGCGTCGCCCTAGCCCGAGAAGATCCGGGCCAGCAGGTAGACGACCACGCCCACGACGAGCACCCCGGCCGCACCGACGGCGACCGCTCCCTGGGCCGTCTTGGCTCCCGGCAGCGCGAACAGCACCCGCATCATCGAGTGCGAGATCCCGGCGACGAGAACGCCGGCGAGCGCCGCCCCACCGAGCGAGAGCCCGGTCGCGACGACCGCCGCGAGGACCGACACCGCAGTTCCGAGGACCAGCGCGGCGAGGAGCACCCAGCCCGGGGCGAGCCGCCCGCCCAACAACAGGGCGGGCAACGCAGCCGCGGCCAGGCCGAGCACCGACACGAGCGCCCACGGGCCGCCGTGCGGGTAGTAGGGCAGCGGGATGAACGCCGCACCGGACGCCATGACGGCCAGCGCGCCCACGGACGCCGCAATACCCTCGGTCAGCCGCGGTCGTCCGCCGCGCCGGAACACCTGGTGCAGGAACGCCGCGATCACGCTCACCGCGACGGCGACGGGCACCCAGACGAGGTACGGGTCGGTCCGGGTCAGCCCGGCCGCGGCGGAGATGGCCACCGCCCCGCCACCGAGGACCAGCGCCGCCACGTGGGGGCTCGGGGCGTCGGTCAGCCGGACCCAGCCCCACGCGAGCACGACCGAGGCGAAGCCCACCGCCAGCGCCGTCGACCCCGCGCCGACCAGCGCGGACAGGCCGATCAGCACGGCCAGCGCGACGGCGGTGCCGACCGCGAGCACCCGGACCCGGCGCGGCACGGCGGACTCTTCCGCCAGCGAAGCGCGGCGACGTTCCTCGGCCGCCTCGGTCAGCTGCTGGGCCTGCGCGGCTCGGATCGACGCCCGGGTCAGCGGCTGGGTCTCGGGCTCGATGACGGCGGCAGTAGGCGGCTGGTCCGCCGGACCGTCGCCGGGCGGCGGCTCCGTCGGGACCCAGCCTCCCGGGGTCCGAGCGTCGTCTCCCGCCGTCACGGGGGCATCCTTCCACTCTTCTCTGCGCCCATCGTTCGGCTCGTTCGTGGTGGATGGCGCCGGAATTCCGAGCGGGCCGGAGCACGAACGGGCGTGTCAGCCGCCGGCGAACGGTGGCAGCACCTCGACGGTCGCCCCCGCAGGGACCGCGCGGTCGCGTGGAGACGCCGACCCGTCGACGAGGAAGGTCGCCACGGCCGCCACCGGTTCCAGCGCGGGGTGCAATGCCACCGCGGCGGCGACCACGTCCGCGACGGTGGATCCGCCGACGACATCGGAGGCCACGCCGGTGGCAGCGCGGGCGCCCGCCCAGTAGCGGACGGTCACCCCGTGGTCGCTCGGGAGGGTGGTGGTCACGTACCCATTATTCTCGCCGGATGGTCCACCTCCTGCTGCTGACCAACGCGCTGGCCCCCAGCGCCGAGGTCCTGCCGGCTCTGGGCCTGCTCAGCCATCAGGTGAGGATCCTGCCGGCCGAGCCCACGGCGCTGGTCAACGCACCCGCCGGCGAGGTCGTCCTCGTCGACGCCCGCTCCGAGCTGGCGCAGGCCAAGTCCCTGTGCCGCGTGCTGCGCGCGACGGGGCTGTCCAGCCCACTGATCGCCGTCCTCACCGAGGGCGGCCTGGCCGGGCTGACCAGCGAGTGGGGGGTCGACGACGTCATCCTCGACAGCGCCGGACCCGCCGAGGTCGACGCCCGGCTGCGGCTCGCGATCACCCGCACGGACACGGGCGAGGACGAGGAGAGCGGCCCGATCCGGGCCGGCGAGGTCGTCATCGACGAGGCGACCTACTCCGCGCGCGTCCGGGGCCAGACGCTCGACCTCACCTACAAGGAGTTCGAGCTGCTGAAGTTCCTGGCCCAGCACCCCGGCCGCGTCTTCAGCCGGGCCCAGCTGCTCCAGGAGGTGTGGGGCTACGACTACTTCGGCGGGACTCGCACCGTGGACGTCCATGTCCGGCGGCTGCGTGCCAAGCTCGGCAGCGAGCACGAGGCGCTGATCGGGACGATCCGCAACGTCGGCTACCGCTTCGTCGCCGACCGCCCGCGGGAGCTCGGCGTCGTCGCCGAGGCCTGACCGCCCTCACCGCCCACACGAACGGCGGGGTATGCCCGGTGCTGAGCACCGGGCATACCCCGCCGTCGTTGGTGCTAGTTGTTGCCCGAGATCCGGGTCGGAGGCGCCGGGGTGTACGGCGACACCGTCGGCAAGTGCGCCGCGAAACCGTCGATGTCGAGGCCGCCGAAGTACTTGTTGGTGCCGTTCTTGAACGCCCCGAAGTTGTCCCCACCGTCGGAGAGGAAGTTGTTCGCGACGATCCGGTAGGTCGCGTTCTGGTCGATCGCGACACCGTTCAGCTTCACGCTGCCGGCGACCGGTCCGGTCGGCGACATGGTGTAGGTGAACCCGGCCGAGACCTGAAGGGTCTTCTTCGCCGAGGCCCCGCTGTTGGCGCCGGTGACCTGCTGGGTGAGCAGCGCGTAGATGTCCGAGCCCTTGAGGTCCATGGACACGAGGAAGTTGTTGAACGGCTGGACCGTGAACGCCTCCTCGAAGGTCACGTCACCCACGGGCTCGCCCCACTTGGACGCCCCCGCGGTGAGGTCGGCCCGGATACCGCCCGGGTTCATGAACGCGATCACCGGCTTGGCGAACCCGCCCACCACCGAGGGGTCGTTCACCTGGGCATCGGCGATGAGGTCACCGAGCGCCGACTCCCCGGCCGGGTTTCCGGCGCGCGTGACGTCGGCGTTGATGTGGCCGATGACCTTGCTCGCGATGGGCGCGATGGCCTTGCCGTAGTCGGCGATGATCTTCGTCTGCGCCGGGTCCTTGGCAACGTTGCGCGTCACCAGGAGGTTGGAGCCCTCGACCGAGGCGCGGACGATGTCCTGGGTGCGGCGGTCGTACTTGAGGTTCGTCTCGGTGATGAGGCGACCGAACGACGACGCCGAGGTGACGAGCCGGTCCTGGCCGGCCGGGTCCTTGATGTCGCACACGTAGGGGGCGTGCGTGTGACCGGAGACGACCATGTCGATGGCCGGGTCGAGGCCCTTGGCGATCGGGATGATCGGGGAGTCGGGGGCCAGCTGCGAGCCGTTGTCGCACGCGGCGTCGTAGGACGGGTTGACCATGTACGGCTTGTTGTCCGGCCCGAACCAGGTCTCCTGGCCCGGTACGCCACCCTGGTGGATCAGGACGACGATCGCGTTCACGCCCTGGTTGCGCAGCACGGGCACCAGCGCGTTCGCGGTCGCCACCTCGTCGGTGAACTCGAGACCGGCGACGCCGGCGGCCGTGACGATCGACGGCGTGTCCTTGAGCGTCATGCCGATGAAGCCGATCTTGGCGCCCCGGACGTTCTTGACCGTGTAGGCCGGCAGGATCGTGTTGTTGGTGCCCGCGTACTTGACGTTGGCCGCGAGGTAGGGGAAGTCCGCGCCCTGGAACGGGTGAAGCGCGCAGGAGTTCTGGTTGTTCGCGCCGTCGGGACCGTCGTCGACGCAGCCGCCGTCAGCCATCCGCTGCAGCTCTTTGTAGCCCTCGTCGAACTCGTGGTTGCCGACCGAGGAGACGTCGAGGCCCAGGGAGTTCAGCGCCTCGATCGAGGGCTCGTCGTGGAACGCCGCCGAGAGCAGCGGCGAGGCGCCGATGAGGTCGCCGGCGGCGACGGTCAACGTGTTCGGGTGGCCCTGACGCGCTTCCTTGAGGTGGGTGGCGAGGTACTCGGCGCCGCCGAGGCTGCCGGCCGGGTTGGCCGTGACCGGGCGACCGTCCGCCTGCTGGCCGTCGGAGGTCACGTCCAGCACTCGGTTCGGCGTCACCGTCGTGTCGAGGTAGTGGTCGACGACGAGGCGGCCGCTCGAGCCGGCCGGAGGTTCGAGGTTCCCGTGGAAGTCGTTGAAGGACAGGATCTGGATGTCCATCGTGGGCCCGTTGGCCGCGTCCGAGGTCCCGCTCGTGGCGGCGACCCCGGCGAGGGCGCAGGCGCCCACGGCAACGCCGCCGAGAAGGCGGGTCCGCAGGCGCCGTGGTGATGCAAACGACATGGTTCTCCCTGGCTGTGCTGGATGGCGGTGCGCTGCCCGTGGACAGCGGATTCCCCGAGACGGTGCAGGCTAACGCCAGAACCCCGTGGTATGTGCGGCGATCGGTCTCGACTTCGTGAACTTCCGCTGTGTACGTGGTGGAATCGCCGCGTGACCTCGCCCGTCCGTACCGCCCGGCTCACCGATGAGCAGCAGTCCGCCGTCCTCACCCTCGTCGCCGCGGCGCAGGAGCGGGACGGGGTCGCCCCGATGTCCGAGCAGTCGCTGCTCGCCGCGCGCGGACGCTCCGGACGGCCCGTCGAGCACCTCCTCGCGTATGCGGGCGACCACCTCGTCGGCTACCTCCAGGTCGACGAGGGGGAGGAGACCCCGTCCGCCGAGCTCGTGGTCGCGCCGTCGCACCGTCGGCAGGGGGTGGGGTCGGAGCTGCTCAACCGGATCCGGCCCGGGACGCGGATCTGGGCGCACGGGGACCTCGCCGCGTCGGACGCGTTCGCGTCGGCGCACGGGCTGGAGGTGGTCCGGGAGCTGTTCGTCCTGGGCCGCCGGTTCGCCGAGGCCGGCCCGGTCGACGAGCCGGTCCTGCCCGAGGGACTCGTGGCGAGGCCGTTCCGGCCCGGCCACGACGAGGCGGAGTGGCTGCGGGTCAACGCCGCGGCGTTCGCGCACCACGCCGAGCAGGGGCGGATGACCCGCGCCGACCTCGACGCTCGCATGGAGGAGTCCTGGTTCGACCCCGAGGGGCTGATCCTGGTCGTGCCCGAGGACGACCCCGACACGGTGGCCGCCTCCCACTGGACGAAACGACGTTCAGAAACCGAGGGTGAGATCTACGTCGTCGCGGTCGACCCCGCATACCAAGGGAAGGGTCTGGGGCGGCCGGTGACCCTGCTGGGACTGCAGTACCTGCGCCAGGTGGGGGTCGAGGACGTCATCCTCTACGTCGACGGCGACAACCCGGCGGCCCTGAAGGTCTACCGCGGACTGGGGTTCACGACGCGGTCGGTGGACCGCATGTTCGCCGCGCGGGCCCAGTACGTTGACGCCAGTTCACCTCGAGGTGGAACGATGAGGTCATGAGCACGGAGCTGTCGGAGCGGGCGGCCGTCCTGGACGAGCGCGAGGCGTTCGACGACGGGGCGGACGGGAGTGCCCTCCGCTCGCTCGCGAGCACCATCACGACGTCCCGGGGGTACCGGCCGCGGGCGGCGAACGGCCGGTTCATCCGGCCGCCGGACGAGCTGCCGGCCGACCGGTTCCTCGAGCGGGAGATCTCCTGGCTGCAGCTGAACGAGCGCGTCCTTCAGCTGGCCATGGACGAGGACATCCCGCTGCTCGAGCGGGCCAAGTTCCTCGCGATCTTCAGCAGCAACCTCGACGAGTTCTTCATGATCCGCGTCGCGGGTCTCAAGCGCCGGATCGCGACCGGCATCGCGGTCCGGTCCGCCGCGGGGCTCGAACCGCGCGAGGTGCTGGAGAAGATCAGCGAGGTCGCGGGTCAGCTGCAGCGCATCCAGGCCGACCTCTTCCTCGGCGAGGTCCGGCCGGCGCTGGCCGAGCAGGGGATCACCATCGTCCGGTGGCCCGACCTCAGCGAGGAGGAGCGCGAGCCGCTGAACGACCTGTTCACCGACCACATCTTCCCGGTGCTCACGCCGCTGTCCGTCGACCCGGCGCACCCGTTCCCGTACATCTCCGGCCTGTCGCTGAACCTCGCGGTGACCCTGGTCAACCCGAAGACCGGCAACGAGCACTTCGCCCGGGTGAAGGTCCCGCCGTCGCTGCCGCGGCTCGTCCGGGTCGGCGGCGAGCACCACGAGGGCGCGTACGCCGTGCGGTTCGCGCCGCTGGAGGACGTCATCGCTGCCAACCTCGACCAGCTGTTCACGGGGATGGAGGTGCACGAGCACACCACGTTCCGGGTCACCCGCAACGAGGACGTCGAGGTCGAGGAGGACGACGCGGAGAACCTCCTGACCGCCATGGAGAAGGAGCTCACCCGCCGCCGGTTCGGGCCTCCGGTTCGCCTCGAGGTCGAGGAGGACATCGACGACCACGTGCTCGACCTGCTGTCGCGCGAGCTCCAGATCAGCGGTGAGGACATCTACCGGCTGCCCGGTCCGCTGGACCTGCGCTGCCTGTTCCTCGTGGGGGATCTCGAGCGGTCGGACCTGAAGTACGACCCGTTCGTCCCGCTCACCCAACCGGACCTCTCCCCCACCGAGAGCAGCAAGCCGGGCGACATCTTCGCCGTCGTGCGGTCCAAGGACGTCCTGCTGCACCACCCGTACGACTCGTTCTCGACGTCGGTCCAGGCGTTCATCGAGCAGGCGGCCGTCGATCCCCGCGTCCTCGCGATCAAGCAGACCCTCTACCGCACGTCCGGCGACTCGCCCATCGTCGACGCCCTCATCGACGCGGCGGAGGCCGGCAAGCAGGTCCTCGCCGTCGTCGAGATCAAGGCGCGGTTCGACGAGGTCAACAACATCAGCTGGGCCCGCAAGCTCGAGCAGGCGGGCGTCCACGTCGTCTACGGCATCGTCGGGCTGAAGACCCACGCCAAGCTGTGCCTGGTCGTCCGCCAGGAGGCCGAGGGCCTGGTCCGCTACTGCCACATCGGTACCGGCAACTACAACCCGAAGACCGCCCGGATCTACGAGGACCTCGGCGTCCTCACCTGCGACCCTCAGGTCGGCGAGGACCTCACCCGCCTGTTCAACCAGCTGTCCGGGATCGCGCCCCGCAGCAGGTTCAAGCGGCTCCTCGTCGCTCCGCGGACGGTGCGCTCCGGCCTCCTCGAGCAGATCGAGGCCGAGGTGGAACGGCACGAGCAGAGCGGCAAAGGCCGGATCATCTTCAAGCTCAACTCGATCGTCGACGAACAGACCATCGACGCGCTCTACCGCGCCTCCCAGGCCGGGGTCCAGGTCGATGTCTGGGTCCGCGCCATCTGCGCACTGCGACCAGGTGTCGAAGGGCTGAGCGACAACATCTCGGTCCGGTCGACGCTGGGCCGGTTCCTCGAGCACTCCCGCGTGTTCTGGTTCGGGGGCGACGGCGAGCCGGTCGTGTTCCTGGGCAGCGCCGACATGATGCACCGCAACCTCGACCGGCGGGTAGAGGCGCTGCTGCGCGTCACCGAGCCGCAGCACGTCGCCGAGATCACCGCACTGCTGGAGAAGGGGACCGCGGACTCGACCTCGCGCTGGGAGCTCGCCGAGGACGGTCGATGGACCCGCCACCACCGCGACGCCGAGGGGGAGCCGCTCACCGACCTCCAGACCGCCATGATCGAGACCCACCTCAAGCGCCGCCGCAAGGCGCGGCGTCGGTAGGAACGACTCCGGCTCCTTCGTGACCCGATGACGGCCACACCATCCCTCGTCGTCCCGGCCGCCGGGACGGTGCCCTGGCGACGGCGCCGCGGCCACCTCGAGGTGGCGATGGTGCACCGGCCCAAGTACGACGACTGGTCCTGGGCCAAGGGCAAGCTCGACCCGGGCGAGGAGTACCCCGTCGCCGCCGCCCGTGAGACGGCCGAGGAGACCGGCCTCGACGTCCACCTCGGGATGCCACTCCCGCCCGCCAGCTACACGGTGCTCGACCGGACCGGCGTCCCTGCGACCAAGCAGGTCCGCTACTGGGCCGCCGAGGTGGTCGGTGGCGAGGGCCGGCTCGTCAACGAGATCGACGAGGTGGCCTGGCTCGACGTCATCACCGCCCACGACAAGCTCGACTACGCGCGCGACCGTGACCAGCTGCGCGCGGTCGTCCGGGCCGACGCCGCCGGCCGGCTCACGACCTGGCCGCTCGCGGTGGTCCGCCACGCCAAGGCGCGCCCGCGCGGCTCCTGGACGCGGCCGGACCCCGAACGGCCCCTCGACGAACGCGGTGAGGTCCAGGCCCAGTCGATCGTGCCGCTCCTGTCCGCGTACGGCGTGACGAGGCTCGTGTCGTCCAGCTCGCTGCGCTGCGCCGACACCCTCCGCCCGTACGCGGCCGCCGCCGGGCTCCCGCTGCGGCTCCGGGACGGCCTGTCCGAGGAGGGGTATGCGGCGGACCCCGACCGCAGCGCCCACCACCTGCGGCGGACGGTCGAGCGCGGCGCGCCGACGGCGATGTGCAGCCACGGTCCGGTGCTGCCGAGCCTGCTGGAGCGGCTGCACGCGATGGTCGACCTCTCGGCCGACGACGGCCCGGACGCGGCGACAGAGTTGACCGAGGCCGGGGACGACGGGATGGCCAAGGGCGAGGTCCTGGTCTGCCACGTCGTCGACACCGGGGATGCGGCCCGGATCATCGCCGTGGAGCGCTACCCCACCTGAGGGATTGTCCGCACTGCGGCGGACAGGTGGACAGGAACGAGTCCGGTCTGCGCCCAGTTCAGGCCCGATGTCGGCGTTCGTTCCTGTCCAGCTGTCCGCCCCCGCCGCATACCCCCCGCCGCGTACCGGCCCCGCCGCATACCGGCCCAGACTCCGGCCTGCCCCGACTTCTCAGACATGTCTGCCGTATGTGTGCCGAAACGGCCAGAACGCCGCCACTACTCAGACATGTCCGGGTTGTCGACACTGCAGCGGACAGACCGACAGGAACGAGTCCGGTTTCCGCCCTGTTCGGGCCTGGTTCCGGCGTTCGTTCCTGTCCAGTTGTCCGCCCCCCGCCGCACACCGCCCCCCGCCGCATACCGGCCCCGCCGCATACGGCCCAACCGGCCTGCCCACTCCGGCCGCCCAGACTCCGGCCTGCCGCGACTTCTCAGACATGTCTGCCGTATGTGTGCCGAAACGGCCAGAACGCCGCCACTACTCAGACATGTCCGGGTTGTTGACGACGGGGGCGCATACCGGTTCTTGGGGTGCCGTCCTACCGGGCGAAAACCGGGTGGCCCCAAGGCTTTGACCCGCGTTCACCCGGCGTTCACCCACCGGGGGATTTACGTCATCCGGGCCACCTAGCGTCCGAGTCGGATGCGCCGGACGGGAGAGCCGGCTCATCGCCCCCGACCGGAACCCCCCACAGACAAGGGAACCCCCCGTGCAACTCATGCGTACCAGCCGCGTCCTCACGGCCGGCGCCGTGGCGCTGACCGGCGCCCTCGCCCTGTCGGCGTGCGGCAGCGACAACAACTCCGGCGGAGCCAGTGGCTCCGGCGGCGCCGCGACCGGTGGCAGCTCCGCCGCCGCGGCCAACTGCTTCTCCGGCACCCTGAACGGCGAGGGCTCCACGGCCCAGAAGAACGCCATCGAGGCGGCCATCAAGGCCTACCAGACCGCGTGCAGCGACGCGACGATCAACTACAACGCGACCGGCTCCGGCGCCGGCATCAAGCAGTTCACCGGCAAGCAGGTCGACTTCGCCGGCTCCGACTCGGCGCTCAAGACCGACGAGGCCACCGCGGCCAAGACCGCCTGCGGCTCCGACGCCTGGAACCTGCCCATGGTGGCCGGCCCGATCGCCATCGCCTACAACGTCAAGGGCGTCAGCAACCTCATCCTCAACGCCGACGTGGCCGCGAAGATCTTCAACGGCGTCGTCACCACCTGGAACGACCCGGCCATCACCGCCCTGAACGCCGGCGCCACCCTGCCGGCCTCGCCGATCAAGGTGTTCTTCCGCTCCGACGAGTCGGGCACCACGGAGAACTTCACCAACTACCTCAAGGCCGCCGCACCGACCGCCTGGACCGCCGCCCCCGGCAAGAAGTGGACCGGCAAGGGCGAGGGCAAGGAGAAGTCGGCCGGCGTCTCGAGCGCGGTCGCCTCGACCGACGGCGGCGTCACCTACACCGAGTGGTCCTACGCCACGCAGAACAAGCTGGCCATCGCCAAGATCGACACCGGCTCGGGTACGCCGGTCGAGCTGACCGGTGAGACCGCCGGCAAGATGGTCGCCGGCGCCAAGCAGGTCGGCACCGGGAACGACCTCTCGCTCAAGCTCGACTACGCGACCAAGGCCGCGGGCACCTACCCGATCGTCCTGGTCACCTACAACATCGTCTGCAGCAAGTACGCGGACCCGGCGAAGGGCAAGGCGATCAAGGGCTTCCTCGGCAGCTTCGCCTCCGACGCCACGCAGTCCGGTCTCGAGGAGCTTGGCTACGCGCCGCTGCCCAAGGAGGTCCAGACCAAGGTCGTGGCCGCCGTCGGCGCGGTCAGCTGACGGTCTGACTGACGAGGACCTCGAAACGTGTCGTCCATCACCGGTGCGTCCGTCGCCTCGCAGTTCCCAGGCGACGGACCGTCGGGGCGCCCGAACCTCGACGGTGACAACGCGTCGACCGGGAGGCTCGGTGACCGCCTGTTCGCCGGCGCCTCCCGCGGTGCGGGCCTCCTGGTCATCGCGCTCGTCACCATGATCGGCGTCTTCCTTCTCGCGCAGGCGATCCCGGCGCTCCTGAAGGACCAGGCGAACTTCCTCACCTCACGGGAGTGGGCGCCGGGCGGAGACACGCCGAGGTTCGGCATCGTCGAGCTGCTCTGGACGACCGTGGCGTCGTCGGCCATCGCGATGGTCATCGCGGTGCCGTTCGGCGTCGCCGTCGCCCTCTTCATCACCCAGTACGCGCCGAGCTGGCTCAAGCGGCCGGCCGCCACCCTGGTCGACCTGCTGGCCGCAGTGCCGTCCATCGTCTACGGGCTCTGGGCGGCACTGACGTTCCGGAGCCTCATCTCGCCGGTCGAGGGCGGGCTCCAGGACGTCCTGGGCTGGTTCCCGCTGTTCTCCCCCACCGGGATCAGCGGCGGCACCATCTTCTTCATCGGCATCGTCCTGTCGATCATGGTCCTGCCGATCGTCACCGCACTGTCGCGGGAGGTCTTCGACCAGACGCCCGTCACCCACAAGGAGGGCGCCCTCGCGCTGGGCGCCACCCGGTGGGAGATGATCCGCACCGCGGTCCTGCCGTTCGGCCAGCCCGGCGTCATCTCGGCGTCCATGCTGGCCCTCGGGCGCGCGCTCGGCGAGACCATCGCCGTCACCTTCCTCGTCTCCAAGCTCGCCGACAACACTCCGTGGACGTTCTCGGTGTTCAACGGCGGCGAGACCTTCGCCTCGCGAATCGCCAACAACGCCGCCGAGTTCGACACGCCGGCCAAGACCGGTGCCTACATCGCCGCCGGCCTGGTCCTGTTCGTCCTGACCTTCATCGTCAACGCGATCGCCCGGGTCGTCATCGATCGGCGGAAGGCCTTCAGCGAATGACGACCCAGCCCCTGTCCGCCGCCGAGTCGCCGGTCCACGACCGCGACGGCGCCGCCCCGGCGCTGCGCAAGTTCGAGGTCCGGACCGCGCCGAGCGCCGTCCCACCGACCGACTCAGCCCCCCGGCCGTCGACCCCCCTCGACCTCGGTCACAAGTCTCGCGGCCGCGCCGTCAAGGACGTCATCGCCCGCATCGTCATGTGGGGGTCCTTCTTCCTGGCGATGGTGCCGCTGGTCTGGATCCTCTTCACCGTCATCAGCAAGGGCGTCAGCCTGCTGCTGCAGTCGTCCTGGTGGACCAACAGCCAGCGCAACATCAACTCCACCGACGTCGGCGGCGGCGCGATCCACGCGATCCAGGGCACGCTCCTCCAGGCCGGGGTCACCGCGGTGATCGCCGTCCCGATCGGCGTGCTCACGGCGATCTACCTCGTGGAGTACGGCCGCGGCGCCGTCGCCCGCGCGGTCTCGTTCATGGTCGACATCCTCACCGGCGTGCCCTCCATCGTCGCGGCGCTGTTCGTCTACGCGGTGTGGGTGACGACGTTCGGCTTCCAGCGGGTCGGCTTCGCGGTATGCCTCGCGCTCGTCCTGCTGATGCTGCCGGTCGTCGTCCGGTCCACGGAGGAGATGCTCAAGCTCGTCCCCAACGAGCTGCGCGAGGCCTCCTACGCCCTCGGCGTGCCGAAGTGGGTGACCATCGTGCGCATCGTCCTGCCGACCGCGTTCTCCGGCATCGTCACGGGAATCCTGTTGGGACTGGCCAGGATCATCGGCGAGACCGCACCGCTGCTCATCCTCGGGCCGTACACCAAGAGCATCGCGACGAACCTCTTCTCCGGCCCCATGCCCACCCTCCCCACGATGATCAACCAGGACCGGACCGAGCTCGGCATCGACGCCGCGGTCGAGCGGATGTGGGCCACCGCCCTCACGCTCATCCTCATCGTGCTGCTGCTCAACGTGGTCGGCCGCCTAGTGGCGCGCCTCAGCACGGTCCGCCGCTGACCCGCATACCCACAGAACCCGGAAGAACCTCATGGCCAAGCGCATCGACGTCAAGGACCTCAACGTCTACTACGGCGACTTCAAGGCGGTCGAGGGTGTGTCCCTCACCGTCGAGCCGCGGTCGGTGACCGCGTTCATCGGCCCGTCCGGCTGTGGCAAGTCGACCTTCCTGCGAACCCTGAACCGCATGCACGAGGTCGTGCCCGGTGGCCGGGTCGAGGGCCAGGTCATGCTCGACGACAAGGACCTGTATGCCTCGTCGGTCGACCCGGTGTCGGTTCGCCGGACCGTCGGGATGGTGTTCCAGCGGCCGAACCCGTTCCCGACGATGTCGATCTACGACAACGTGGTGTCCGGGCTCCGGCTCAGCGGCATGAAGGACAAGAAGGCCCTCGCCGAGGCGGCCGAGAAGTCCCTGGTCGGCGCCAACCTCTGGAACGAGGTCAAGGACCGGCTCAAGAAACCGGGCGCCGGCCTCTCCGGTGGCCAGCAGCAGCGGCTCTGCATCGCCCGCGCGATCGCCGTGAAGCCCCAGGTGCTCCTCATGGACGAGCCGTGCTCGGCGCTCGACCCGATCTCGACGCTCGCCATCGAGGACCTCGTCAGCGAGCTGAAGGCCGACTACACGATCGTCATCGTCACCCACAACATGCAGCAGGCGTCGCGGGTGTCCGACCGGACCGCGTTCTTCAACCTCGCGGCCACCGGCAAGCCGGGGCGGCTCATCGAGATCGACACGACGCAGAAGATCTTCAGCAACCCCCACGAACAGGCGACCGAGGACTACATCAGCGGCCGGTTCGGCTGACCGCTCAGCCGAGGTAGAGGCCCAGCTCGACCGCCAGCCGCTCACGCTCGGCGAGCCGCCGCTGGGCGCCCTTGGCGCTCGCGCTCGACAGCGCGGTGAGGATGTCGATGACCAGCCCGACCGCCGCCGGCGACGCGGCCGGGGTCTCGGGGTGGAGCCGGTCGGACACGTCGGTCGCCGGGGGGCGCGCAGCGATGACCACCGCCTCGGCCGCATACGGGACAAGCGGTGCTGTGGCGCTGTCGGTGACGAGGACCAGCGACCCACCGGCCTCCACGAACGGTGCGGCGACCTCGACGATGTAGCGCCGGTACGGCTGCAGCGAGATCGCGATCAGCACGTCCGAGTCGTGTACGTCGGAGAGGATCTCCAGGGGTCGGACGATGGTCCCGTCGACGAGGGTGACCTTGGCCAGTGCCGCGCTCAGCTTGGCCGCGAGCAGCGATGCGTAGGTGAACGACGTGGCCGCGCCGAGCACGAACCGCCGGCGGGCCGCCGTGATGCGCGCGGCCGCCGCCTCCAGGCTCGGGTCCTCGGCCGCCCAGGCGAGCGCGGCGGCGAACTCGTCGCTGTGGGCGTCGAGCAGCCGGGTCTTGAGCACCGTCGCGGACCGCGGCCGGCTGGTCGCCAGGTCGCTCATACCGCACTCGGCGCGTCGACGGTCAGCGCGACGTCGCCCGGCTGGACGGTCAGCGTCGCGGGCACGCCGAGGGGCACGCTCTGCGATCCGAGTCCGTGGCCGAAGCCGAGCTCCCACGCGACCGGGACGCCCAACGGGGCGAGCAGCTCCGTGCACAGGTCGCGGACCTCCTCCAGCGGCCCGCAACCGTTCCCCCCGGCTCGACGGCGAGGTCGACGCCGTCGACGGCGACCACCTCGGTGTCGTCGCCGCGGCTGGTGGTGTAGGTGATCCGGACGTCCCGCCAGGCCAGCGCGGGTCCCGTCGACGGCGACTCGGTATGCGAGGTCATCAGCGCCGCCGCAGCGTCGGGTTGAGCACGGACTCCAGGGCGCGGCCGACCAGGGTGAAGCAGAGGACGACGACGACGATGGCCAGGCCGGGCGGCAGGACGTACCACCAGTAGCCGGCGGTGGCGGCTCCGGTGTCCAGCGCCGTCTTGAGCATCGACCCCCAGGAGATCTGGGTCGGGTCGCCGAGCCCGAGGAACGACAGCGTCGACTCGGCGATGACCGCCGAACCCACGGTGAGCGTGGTGTTGGCCAGGACCAGCGGGAGCACTGCTGGCAGGACGTGCCGCACGAGGAGGTGACGGTCGCCGGCGCCGAGGGCCTTGGCGCGCTCGATGTAGGGGCGGGACTCGATGGTGAGGGTCTGCGCCCGGACGACGCGGGCGGTGCCCGCCCAGCTGGTCACGCCGATCGCGATGATGATCGTCCAGACGCCGCTGAGGACCGACGACAGCACGAACGGCGCGCCGGATACACAACTCAAGGGTGTGGTAACTAACTACTGTGAACTCCGCGAACTCCGATAACAATTGACAGGACCCTGGCACAGGACCGCTCAGATGGGAAGAGATGACCGCCGACCACGGGACAGGCGCGACCGAGGAACCAGGTGCGGGAGGAGGATCCGGAACGTATGCGGAGGTCGTCGACCTGCTGTCGACACTGATCCGGTTCGACACGACGAACTGGGGCCGGGGCACCAGCGCCGGTGAGCGCGAGGCGGCCGCCTGGATCGCCGCCCGCCTCGAGTCGGTCGGCTGGGCACCGCGGCTGCTGGCCCGCGACGACGCCCCGAACCGCGCGAACGTCGTGCTCCGCGTGCCGGGTATGCGTCGTGACCTGCCGGCCCTGCTCGTGCACGCCCACCTCGACGTGGTGCCGGCCGAGGCCGACGACTGGAGCGTCGACCCCTTCGGCGGGCTGGTGAGCGACGGCTACGTCTGGGGACGCGGCGCCGTCGACATGAAGGACATGTGCGCGATGACCCTCGCCACTCTGCTGCGCTGGGGGCGCGAGGGCGTCCGGCCGCAGCGCGACGTCGTCGTCGCGTTCGTCGCCGACGAGGAGGACCAGGGTGCATACGGGGCGCGGTGGCTGGCCGAGGCCCACCCCGAGCTGTTCGACGGGGTCGAGGCGGCGATCGGCGAGAGCGGCGGGATGTTCCGCCGGCTCGAGCGCGGCGACAAGAGCGTCCGCTGCTACCCCATCGCGGCCGCCGAGCGCGGGTCGCTGCACCTGAGGCTGACCGCCCGAGGGGTGGCCGGGCACGCCTCCCGGCCCGGTCCCGCCACGGCGGTGACCCGGCTGGTCGACGCGCTGCACCGGCTGGCTCACCATCCCTGGCCGATCCACCTGTCGCCCGCGGTGCGCGCGCAGCTCCAGGGGACGGCCGACGCGCTCGGGGTTCCCGTCGACCTCGACACCGCCGCCGGGGTGCAGGCCTGCCTCGACGAGCTCGGCCCGATGGCCGACGTCGCCCGGTTCACGGTCCGGGCGCAGACGACGCCGACCATGCTGAGCGCCGGCTACAAGGTCAACGTGCTCCCGGCGACGGCCACCGCCGAGGTCGACGTCCGCTGCCCGCCGGGGTATGCCGACCAGCTCGAGGCGACGCTGCCGGAGCTCATCGGCGACGAGGTCGAGTGGGAGCACACGGCGCACTCACTGCCGGTGTCGGCTCCGGTGGACGGCCCGTGGTTCGCGGCCATACGAGATGCCGTATGCGCCGCCGACCCCGGTGCGGTCGTCTTCCCCTACTGCATGGGCGGCGGCACGGACGCGAAGGCCTTCGCGCCGCTGGGGATCGCCGGGTACGGGTTCGCGCCGCTCGGCGAGGACCCCGACGGTCGCGTCGCGGAGGGAGTGCACGGCGTCGACGAGCGGGTTCCGGTGGCGTCGCTGCTCTGGGGTCTGCAGGTCCTGGACGACTTCCTGACGCGCACGTGAGCGGCTCTGGGTATGGGGCTCAGCCACCGACGTACCCGCGGATCGCCCGGCCGATCTCGCGCATGCCGGCCAGGACGGCGTCCCTGCGGTCGTCGTCGGGACCCCAGTTCGCGAGGACGGCGTAGGCCACGGTGGCTCGGGGTCCTTCGACGACGCCGACGTCGGCCCGGGCCGTGCTGATGGTCCCGGTCTTGTTGACCAGCCGAAGGCCACGGTCGGGTTCGGCGTGCGCGAGCGGGTCGAGGTCGAACGCCGACGCGACCATCGACAGGTCGGTGTTGGCGGCCAGCCAGCGCCGCACCAGGGCGGACACCTCGTCGTCGACGACCTCGCCGCCGTGGAGCCGGCCCATGAGGTCGGACAGGTCGGCGGCCGTCCCGACCGACAGCGTGGGCGGGTGCGACGGACCCCGCTCGTCGCGAACCCGGTCGAGCAGCCCCGAGTCGGTGTAGCCGAGCGCAGCGGTCCTCGCGGCCACGGCCGACAGCCCCACGACGCGGACCAGGACGTTGGTGGCGAGGTTGTCGCTCACCGCGCCGACGAGGACGCAGAGGTCGCGGACCGAGAGCTCACGTTGGTCCAGGAGGTACCAGAGGCCCGAGTCCTCGACGCGCTCGTCGTCCTGCCACTGAACGCGCTCGGCCAGGTCGAGCTCACCGGCGACGGCCTGACGGGCCGCCTCGACGAGGAGGAACAGCTTGCCGACGCTGGCCGTCCGGAGCACCCGACGCGCGTCCAGCGACGCGAGCACCGAACCCTGGGCCACGTCGACGACCCTGATCGACCACTCGGCCGGCGCAAGATCGGGCAGTCGCACCGGCCCAGGGTGCCACTCCGCGGTCCGGGCCGAAACGGTCGCATTCCCGACCGCCCGAGCCCGGACCGGAGCCACTGACGGGGGTCCGCTCAGTGGACGAGCAGCGAGAGCCAGTAGGTGCCGGCGGCCAGCAGCCCGGCTCCGGGGAAGGTCAGGACCCAGGCGCCCACGATGCTGCCGGCCACGCTCCACCGCACGGCGGAGAGCCGCTTGGTGGCGCCGACGCCCATGATCGCCGAGGTGATCGTGTGAGTGGTCGAGATCGGCGCTCCGAACGAGAAGCCGGCCACGTAGAGGATCGAGGCCGCCGTCGACTCGGCCGCGAAGCCCTGGGGCGGGTCGAGGTGGATGATCCTCCGGCCGAGGGTCCGCATGATCCGCCAGCCACCCGCATACGTGCCGAGGCTGATGACGACCGCGGAGAGGACCAGCACCCACAGGGGGATCGACGGCCCTTCGTGGACCCCGGCCACGTTCAGCGCGAGGACGACCACACCCGCGGTCTTGGCCGCGTCCTGGAGGCCGTGTCCGAAGGCCATCGCGGCGGCGGAGAGCGTCTGCGAGTACCGGAAGCCTCGTGACACCTTGTGCGGGTTCGCGCCCCGGAAGATCCAGAGGATCGCCGTCATGACGAGGTAGCCGAGGATGATGCCGGCCACCGGCGACAGGAGCATGGGGATGACGACCTTGTCGAGGATCCCCTGCCACTTGACCGTTGCGCCGGCCGCGAGAGCCGCGCCGCCCAGCCCGCCGATGAGGGCCTGGGACGAGGACGAGGGCAGTCCCTTCCACCACGTCAGCAGGTTCCATCCGATCGCCCCGACCAGGGCGGCCCCCACCAGCCAGAGCCCGTCGATGCCCTGCGGTGCGTCGATGATCCCGCTGCCGACGGTCTGCGCCACCTTGGTGCCGAAGAACGCGCCGACGAGGTTGGCGACCGCCGCCATCGCCAGAGCGATGCGCGGAGTCAGCGCCCGGGTGGACACCGACGTGGCGATGGCGTTCGCCGCGTCATGAAACCCGTTCGTGTAGTTGAAGCCCATCGCCAGGGTGATGACGACGGCCAGAGCAAACCACTCCACGTGTCGGTCAGCTCTCCTTGACCGCGATGCCCTCGACCGTGTTGGCGACGCTCTCGAACGCGTCCGCGGCGGACTCGAGCGCCGACACGATGTCCTTCATCTTCAGCACGTGGATCGCGTCGGAGTTCTCGAAGAGGTTCGCCACGAGCCGGCGGTAGTGCTTGTCGGCCTGGTTCTCGAGGCGGTTGATCTCGATCCAGTACTCGGAGAGGTCCTGCATGGCCCGCAGCCGGGGCATGGCGTTGGACGTCAGGTCGGCCATCCGGCCGATGATCTCGATCTGCTTGGCGACGCCCTTGGGCAGCTCGTCGACCTGGTAGAGCTCGACGAGGTCCGCGGCCTCCTCCATGTAGTCCATGCAGTCGTCCAGCCGCGACGCGAGCGCGTAGATGTCCTCGCGGTCGAACGGCGTGATGAACGAGCTGTTGACCCGTCGCATGATCTCGTGGGTCGCCTCGTCGCCGAGGTGCTCGAGGTCGTGCATCCGGTCGACGACCGTCTTACGGTCCTCCGGGGTCTGGACGGCCAGGAGGTTGGTCAGCTCCTTGGCGGCGTCTACCAGGTGTCCGGCCGAGACGCCGAACAGCTCGTAGAAGCTGTCCTCTTTCGGGGTGAGGCGAAACGCCACAGTGAGTCTCCGGTCGTCATGCGTGCCAGCTCGGCAACGGCCGTGGGACAGGCTACGGGAAACACTTCAGTCCCTCGCAACTCTCCAGCCATCCCGCGGCCGCCGACCGGACACCCCGGCATGCCCCGGTCAGCGAGTCACTCGTCGTGCTCGACGCCGAGGACCTTGTCGATCTCCTGCACGCTCAGCCGGTGCGGCGTGGACGTCGCGGCGACGACCAGCTGCCCCACCAGCTCGATCTCCTCGTGGAGGGCGGTGTCGTGCAGCTCGTCGGTCGCCGCCACTCGCGGCTCCGCCTGACCCTCCGCCGTGTCGTGCCTGGGGTCCTTGGCGGCCATTCGCCCAGGGTACGCGCGGACCCGAGGGCAGACAGAGTTAGCGAGCCACGACATCATGTGCCCATGCCCAAGCGTTCGCCCAAGGCCGGGAACGGCCAGCGGGAGGTGGTCGAGGTCCCCAAGCCGAGGTCCCAGGGGGTCGACGAGCACGGGGCGTTCGCCTTCGCCAGCTGCCCGGAGTGCGGGTGGCGCGGCCCCGGCCGGCGCTCGCGTGAGCGAGCCCGCAAGGATCTCAAGCACCATCTGGCGGCCGAGGACGTGCACCCCGCGGAGGTCACGGACGCGCTGAGCTGAGCCGGGTCGCGTCGGGCCGGGAAGCGCCTCACGGCGCGAGGCCGCTCTAGGCGGCGTGTATTGGGACCCGGGGCTACCGCGGCCCGACGCCGTCACAGGATATCCCACCCGTCACGATGCCGCCCTGGCTACGTGAGCTCTCCGAGCCGCCAGAGCGAGGCGGCGGCGGTGAGGTCGTCCGCGGTGTCCATGAGGTGGGCGGCGCGGGTGGCCGCCTCCTCCCCCTCGCGACCGGTCCGCCCGTCCCGCGGCCACGACCCGGCAGAACGCAGCGGCTCGCTCCAGGGCGACGGCCAGGTCGCCCTCGAAGACGCCGGCGAGGATGGTGTCGGCCAGGTCGGTGACCTCCGCGGGGCCCGGCGGGTCCGCTGCCCCGGCCACGGCATGGTCGACGTCCGCGAACCGGACCCCGGCGCGGTAGTCGAGGCTGGCCTCGTCAGGCGCCCGGCGAACCCACTCGCGGAGCACATACAGCCGCCAGAGCGCACCGGGGAGGGTACGCGCCGGCCGATGGGCCCACAGGTCGGCGACGGTCGAGAGGCCGAGCTCCTCGACGAGGTCCACCAGGCGGGCCGTCACCGTGGGGTCGTGCGCACTGCGACCGGCGTGCACGAGCACGGCGGCGGTCTGGTGAGCGGCCTCGATCTCCTGCATCGGGTCCACGGTTCCCCCGAACGCCTCCATCGCGGCCGGGCTCATCATGGCCGGTCGCCGGGGACGGTGGTCGTCGCTCATCGCGTCCCATCCTGCCGTATGCGTACGCGGGCGGGCCGGTGGCCGGCGGGCTCCGGCGCCGGTTCCTCCGCGGTGGCGGTCGAGGTTCGAGTGCGGTCAGCGGGTCGGGAACCGAGTCGCCTGCCCGAATCGACTGTCCCCACCACCGGATCCGGCCTACCGAACCGCTACTGGCCGCGGCCGGTCCGGGCCTGGAGACGGTCGATGTGCTCCGAGGCCTGGGCCTTGGTCAGGTCGGCCGGCAGCTGCTCGCCCGCCTCGCGGGCCAGCGTCTCGAGGTAGCTGCGCTGGGCGCCGGTCATCGCCTCGTCACCGGTGACCCACTCGCTCGGGTCCTTGACGGTGCTCGACGCCTCACCGGGGTCGGACGCGCCGATCGTGTCGCCCGTCCGGGTGTGGTCCTCACGGCCGCTGCCCTCGTTGACCCCCTGTGGCGCGACGAGGTCGGGCAGCGCGTCCTGCTCCGCCTGTCCGTGCTGCTCCGGCACCACGGAGTGCTCGGTGTTATCGGTCTCTTCGGTGGCCCCTGGGGATGCGCTCATGGTTCGAACCTAAGCGAGGCCGGCGACACCGGCACGTCGAGAACGTCCAGGGGTCAACGGGACTGCGAGCCCGCGATCTCCGCCTCACGCTCCTGCTCGGAGCGACGGCGCAGCACCTGGACCAGCCGCAGCCCGGCCGCGGCGGCGACCGCGCCGAAGGCGATCCACAGCCCGACCTGGCGAGGCGCAACAGCGGGGTCGGTCTCGAGGACGACCGGCCCGACGGCGGCGGGCGGCGCGGGCGTCGGCGGAGCGGCGTGCCCCGGCATGGCCGGACCCGGACGGCTGGGGTCGAGCGTCATCGTCAGCGCGTCGTACGGGGACACAATCCCCCAACCGAGGGCGGCGTCCTTGACGCCGGCGCGCGGTCGCTGGGCCGAGGCCTCGATCCGGTACTTCCAGAGCGCCGGCCCCTCGTCGGGGTACCGCTCGGCCAGCAGCGCCGCCGTCGCGGCCACCAGTGGCGTCGCGAAGCTCGTCGCCGGGGCACCGGACAGCAGGCAGTCCCCGACGTGGCCGAGCGCGGCGTTGAGGCCCTGTCCGACGGCGGCCACGGTGATGTGGTCGCCCTGGATGTTCGCCGAGGTGTCCACGGCCCGGGCCTGGTTGACCGACGTCACCGACACCACCCCGGGGAAGGCCGCGGGGTACCGCGGACCGTCCTTCGCGGTGGGCGCCGAACCCCGGTCCCCCGCACTGGCCACGACGAGCGCGCCCTTGGCCGTCGCATACGACACGGCGTCGGCGAGCGCGGGGTCCGGCGTCTCGACGCTCATCGAGACGTTGACGACCTTGGCGCCGAGATCGACGGCCGCGCGGATCCCCTCGGCGAGCCGCGGAGTCGTCGGGGTGAGGTCCTTGAGCCGGTCGTCCGAGAGCCCCTCCGTCGAGGCGACCCCGAAGACCTGTACGGGCACCAGCGTGGCGTCACGGGCCAGCCCGATCTGGCCGGAACCGTCGACCGCTCGGCCGGCCAGCAGGCTGGCGACCGCCGTCCCGTGCCCGGAGAGGTCGTTGCGGCCGGCCGGGTCCGGGGTCCAGCCCTCGACGGCCGGTAGCAGGGTCCGCCCCGGCCGCACCGCGGTGTCGGCCGGTAGGTGGGTGTTGCCCACGTCGATACCCGAGTCGACGACCGCCACCGTGACCCCGCGCCCGGTCGCCAGCGGCCACACCGACGCGACCCCCATCTGGTTCAGCGCCGCCGAACGCTCCTTGACGTAGACCGGCCCGGTGCGTTGCTCGGTGCACGAGCCGTCCGCCGCGGCGGCCGGTGCCACCGGAAGGGCCACCAGTCCGACGAGCGCCGCCGATCCGCACGCCGCCGCCGCGACGCCCCACCGGGCACGACGCCTACCCCGGCTCACGGCGAGTCGATCTTCGGTGCGCCGACGGCGGCCTCGCTGAGCGCCGGACCGGCCGGTAGCAGCGACACCCAGGACGGCGGGACGTAGCGCGGGGTGAGGTCCTTGTAGCCGAGCCGGGCCAGCGTCTCGGCGGACGGGTCGGTGATGGTGAACGCCTGGCCGGACTGGTCGACGACGGCCACCGGTCCGGACGTACCGGTCGAGCTGGCCCGCACCAGCGCGCCCCGCCCGGGCTGGACGTAGACCGGCTGCTTGTTGGCGGGCTTGACGAACGGGGAGTCGGCCGACGTCGTCGCCAGGTGGGTCACCGCCGGCTTGCCGTCGACGGTCTCGAGCACGGCGCAGGGCGTTCCGGTGGCCCGGCTGGGGATCGTCGTCGGCCAGTCCTCCGGCACGAAGTTCTTGGTGTCGCTCGGCTGGATGCGCGCGAGGTCGTCGTTGGAGACGGTGACCGGCTTGCCCAGCCCGTCCGGCGCGACCGCCTGGTAGACCGCCGCGGCGAACGGCGTGAGCGGGATGGTTCCGTTGGCGACCATCACCGACATCGCGTCGTTCTGGTCCTTGTTGACGACGAGCTGGCCGACCTTGGCCAGCTTGTTGCCGAGGGTGTACTGCCCGGTGAGCGGCTGGCCGACCTGGCCGCGGTTCCGGAACGCGAACGAGTCGAAGGTCAGGTCGGTCCCGGGGTTGAACAGGTCGACCCACGTCCCGGTCACGCCCTGCGGCGTCTCGAGCTGCCCGAGGTACTGCTTGACCGGGTCGTACGACCCCGCCGGGATGGCGTAGCGACGCCCGGAGGCGAGCAGGTAGCGGATGTCCTGGTCGGTACCGGTCACCTTCACGGTCAGCCCGCTCGCGTCGGCGGATGCGGGTGCCTGCGCCGAGCCGATGGTCAGGGCCGGCTTCGTCCCGTCGAAGCAGGAGACCCATCCGGTCTGCAGCAGCGACCCCGCGGGCGGCAGGTCGTCGGGTGCGCCGAGGATCCCGAGGGTCGACCCGTGCGGCGTCGCCGCGATCTTGTTGTCGTCGACGACGAGGACCTCGAAACCCTTGTCGGACGGGAGGATCAGCCGGGCCGAGGTGGCGTTGAGCACCGGGTGGAGGGTGCCCTTGATGGTCACGAACCGGGCCGCCGACGTCTTGCCGATGACGACGTAACCGTTGTCCCACCCGTCCGGCAGCGGCTGCGCGAAGAGGCCCGCGATGGCCGCGCCGCCGACGAGGAGTCCGCCCAGCGTGACGCCGGCGACGACCGGCCGCGACCGCGAGACGCTCTCGACCTCGCGGCCGCCCGGGGCACCACTGAGGAACGCCGAGACCAGCCGCCGGCGGTTGTACGCGTGGGCCTCGACGAGGTCGCGCTTGCTCGCCACGGGTCAGCTCCGGAACGCGGCGATGAGGCCGAGGGCGATGACGAGCAGCGGGACGAGGGCGAAGAGGGCGAGCCCCTCGCAGAGGTCGAGGATCCGGCCCTTGCGGACGGTGGCCTTGTCGGGCAGCGCCAGGCTGACCAGCACGGCCGCCGCAGCGACGCCGACGACCGGGCCGATGACGACACCCCAGGACGGGTGCTGGAGGAGAGCGGTGACCGTGCCGGCGACGATGCCGAGGGCGCCGCCGAGGAGGCCGACGACGACGTCGCGGGCCAGCAGGAACTGGCGGGTGCGCATCATCTGGACGACGCCGGCGGCCCAGATGATCCCCAGCCCGGCCCAGCCGAGCGCCACCACCGACGGGGCACCCAGCACGACGACGATCGCCACGCTGAGCGAGAGCCCGAGCACCAGGTCGTGGGCCAGGTCGATCCCGCGCTGGACGCGGTCGGGGTCGATCGCCGCCGGTTCCGCGAGGATCTCCGACTCGCTCTGCATGGGCGTGACCATGGTCCGCGACGAGCTGAGGGCGAACCAGGGGATGAGGCTGCCGAGGATGACCGCGACGACGACGACGATCGCGATGACCTTGTTGGGGTCGAAGGTCGAGGCGAGGAGGACGCCCCCGGTGGCCGCGGCGGCCAGGCCGAGCACGACCCCGGGCAGGAAGGCCCAGGCATGGTCACGGAGCAGGGCCATGCTCAGGCCGCCGACCACGGCGAGGGCGATGCCGGCAACGACCAGCGGGAGCTCCCGCACGTCGCCGGACACTGCGCTGAGAGCGGCGACGACCGCATACACGGCGGAACCGATCAGGACGACGACCGCGGCCGCGACGTCGACCCGGACCCGCGCGAAGACCGCCCCGGCGAGCAGCAGGAGGAGGCTCGCGGCCCCGGCGACCACCGTGACGACGAACCCGCCCTGGCGCTGGAGGAACAGCGCCACGGCGCCGAGACCCAGCAGCAGGGCCGACAGTCCGAGGGCGGTGGCGCGCGAGTTCTGCGCGGTCCAACCCGCTCCGAGGCCCTCGACCGAGTCGGCGACCGCCTCGACGACGTCGTCGTAGACCTTCTTCTCCTCGGCCTCCGCTCCGGTGACGAGGGTGAGGACCTGCCCGTCGTGGACCCCCTGGGCGAGGAAGCTCGCGTCGAGGTCCAGTGCCCGCCCGTCCGAGCCGACCAGCGCATACCCGCCGTAGGCCTCGTAGGCGTCGAGCGAGCCGATCAGGCCCGCCACCTCCGGGACGATCTCGGCCAACGGCAGGCGGGACGGCAGGACCAGGTCCAGGGTGCGGTCGCCGGCCGTGACCGTCACGCGGATGAGGTCGGCCGACTGCGTGTTCGTGCTCATCAGTCCGTCACCCGCATCGGTCGGTCGGTCGCCGGCCCGCTGGCGAGCCCCCGGTCGCCGCGCGTCGCGGCGGCCAGGGGGATGCTAACCACCTCAGCGGACCACGCCGTCGGTCGTCTCTCCCTCGTCGACCCACTGGTCCTCCGTGACGAGGGACAGGTCGTCCGCGCGTTGGCGGTCACGGTCGCGACCGGTACCGGCGCCGCCGGCCACCACGGCACCCCGGCCACCCGAGGCACCACCGCGCCCGGCGACCTTGGCGCCACCGGTCTTGCCCGAGGCGCCGGCACCGCCGGCTCCCGAACGACCACCCGCGGCAGCGCCCTTGGCAGCCCCGCGGCCGCCGGCGCCCTTGGCACCGGTCGCTCGGCCACCCGCGCCACCCTGGCCACCCTGGCCACCGACGACGGTCCCGGACGGACCGCCGCGCCCGGCGACCCCCCGACCGGAGCCACCACGACCGGAGGCACCGCCGACGCCACCACGACCGGCGACCCCGTTCTGGCCCGCGAGGAGGTTCGTGGCGCCAGCGGCGCCACCGACGCCACCGCCACCACGGACGGCACCACCGGCGGCGGCGCCGCGAGCGGAGCCGCCGAGCACACCGCTGACGCCGGGAGCGCCCATGGCCAGGGCGCCCGCGCCCGACATGCGGCCTGCGGCCATCCCCATCGAGCCGGCGGCCATGCCCAGGCCGCCGCCGACGACGCCGGCCGCACCTCCGAGCGCGGCTCCGCCGGCTCCGCCCACGCTGGACGAGGAACCGCCGCCGATGTCGAACGACCCGGTCACCGGCATCGAGGTGCCGCCGGACGAGCCGACGAGCGTGCCGTCCACCGACGGGGTCGGGGTCCACGGCAGCGGGTCAGTACCCGTCGGGGGCAGCGGCGGTGGCGGAGGCGGGGGCGGCGGGGGCGGCGGGGGTGGCGGCAGGGGGTGGCGGAGGTGGCGGGGGAGGCGGTGGCGGGGGCGGCGGCGGCCAGCTCGGGTAGTCCGGACCGCCCGTGGTCGGGTCGAGGTGCGGCTGGGGCCCGCCGGTGGTCGGCGGAAGCCCGCCCCCCGTGCTCCCGCCGGGGAGGCCGCCCCCCGAACCACCGGTGGTCGAACCGCCGCCCGGCGGGGTGTCCCACGCCTCGATCGAGTTCGCCTTGGCGAGCGCGGTGCCGGCGTTGTCGAGCTGCTTCTGGAGCAGGTTGTACTGGGTCTCCATGGCCGCCTCGCGGCTGTCGACCGTGCCGTCGTAGGACTTCTTGTCGGTGTTGTACTGACCGACCGCGGTCGCGTAGTCGCTCGACGAGCCGTAGTCGAAGTAGTCCGGCGCGGGCGGCGCAGCCGGCGGCGGCTGGTGGTTGGACCAGTACGTCTGGGCCTCGTCGACCGCCTTCTTCGCGGTCTGCAGGGCCTGGCTGCTGTCGTGCAGCTGCAGCGCCTTCTGGGACAGCGTCGAGGAGAGATCCTTGGTGGACTTCACCGCCGCCTGCCCGTCGGAGGACGTCCACGACTCCTGCAGCAAAGGCACCAGCTTGTCGAGCTGGGTGGTGACGACGTCGAGGTTCTTCTTCGCGGCGTCGATCTGTGTCATCGCGTCGTCGATGGAGTACGGAGAGGCGGTGTAGGCCGCGCTGAAGAGCTGCTTCTCCTTGGGGCCACCCGACGGTCCCCCGCCGCCGCCGCAAGTCGGGTAGTTCATGGTGAGTCCTCTCCCTGTCCTGTCCGGCCCTCGGGCCGCCCCACTGCCTGTCCTGCCGTCTCGGGCTGCGGGCCGGAACCCGCGCCGTCAGGTCCTTCTGGTGTGTCAGCTGGTTGGAGGTCGCTGCGCGGCGCACGGTTCCGGGTCAGCGCCCATCCTCCCGCAGCGAGCAGAGCCACCGCGACCACGCCACAGACCAGCCAGACCAGCCACGCCGTGCCACTGGTGCTCGCCACCGGGGTCGTCACCGGCGCGGCCTGCGGCTGACCCACGGTCGCACCACCCGGGTCGGCTGCCGGAGCGCCCGCCGCGGGTGTCTCCGGGAGAGACCCGTCGCTGCCCACCGCCTGCGGGATGAACGGCGTGGTCGGCTGGTCGCTCATGACGTTGCCCATCGAGGCGTAGATCGGCATGACGTCGGGGTAGACCGTCGGGTCGGTGGTCAGTGTCGTGTCGAACGACGTCGTGCCGAACCCTCGGCGCGGCTCCCACACGGCCGAACCGTCGGGATGCCGCGCTCCCCGCAACAGCGAGTAGAGCAGCTGGTTTCCGGTGGCCGAGGGCCACTTCTGCTTCATCAGCGCGAGCTGCCCGGCGACGATGGCGCTCGCTCCGGAGGACCCCGACTGCAGGACGGCCGAGTCCCAGCGGTTCCCGGGTGCCAGCCCACCACCGACGAGGTCGGCGCCCGGGGCCACGAGGTGGATGTTGTACTCGACGTCGAACGAGCGGGCCTGGTCCCAGCTGTCCAGCGTGCTCGTGGGGTTCGTCGCGAGGACCTTCCCGTCCGCCTGCATACCGCCGACGACCAGCACTCCCGCGTTGCCGCCGGGCGACATCACCTTGGCGGACGGGCCGCCGTTGCCGGAGGCGGCCACGACGACGACTCCCTTGGCGAACGCCCGGTTGAACGCCGCCTGTACCTCGTCGCCGTTGACGTCGAGCGACACCGGGATCTGGATCACCTGGGCGCCGTCCGCCACGATCCGGTCGATGAACGCGGCCAGCCCAGGACCCCAGCAGTCGAGGTTCTGGTGGGCCGCGGGGTCGACGGTGTTGAACATCGCGTAGGTCTTCAGCGTCGCGCCCGGCGCGACCCCGAGGACGCCGACGCCGCCGGGACCGTTGCCCTTGCCGCTGCCGACGAGCAGCGCGGCCATCGACGTGGTGTGGAACGACGTCTCGTTCAGCGGCCCGTCGGGCGTGGTGGGTCCCCACTGCCGCCACAGGTCGCGGTCGCACAGCGAGGCGGTCGGTTGGACGTCCTGCCCCTGCAGCTCCGGTATGCCGGTCGCCACCGGTCCGTCGAGGAGGGCGATGGTCACGCCCTTGCCGGTGATGCCCTGTTGGTGCCACGTGGTGAGCTTCGTGGCGTCGACCCACCACTGACCGCGCTGCCAGTCGCCGAGCGACCCGGCCGCGGCCGGTCCCGCCGTCACGGTGGGCAGCACGACCGCACCGGCCACCGCAGTGGTGACCAGCGTCGTGAGCAGCCGCCCGGCCACGTCGGGTGCTCCGACCCTCAGCTGGACGTGCTGGTCGCGTCCGGGTCGGCACCCGGGTCGGTGCCCGGCTGCGTCCCCGGATCGGTACCCGGCTGCGTCGCGGGATCGGTGCCCGACGGGTCGGTGGTCGCGACCGGCGCGACGTAGCTGTCGTCGCCCGGCTTGATGCCGGTGTCGCCGAGGTTGTCGACCCGGTCCTTGTTGTCCTGGGTCAGCTTGGCGTAGTCGACCTGGGAGACCTCCTGGTCCTTGAGGACCGCGTCGACCGACGCGTGGAGGTTCTGGGTCAGGACGGTGATCGCCTGGTTGACCTCCTCGATGAGGTCGTCGATCACTCCGGACGCCTTGGCGAACACCGCGTCGGTGCTCTGGCCGGCCGGCGACGTGCCGAAGATCCCGTAGCCCTTGAGCACCACGAGCGCCTTGACGGCGTCCTGCGCGGCCTTGAGCGCCTCGGCGGTGTTGGCGTCGTTCTGCTTGGCGGCCGCCATGACGGCGTCCGGCATCATCGCGATGTTCACGGGCCCCTCCTCGAACTCCCCCGTGTCACCCCTCCGCTGCGCGGGTGGGTGTCATCAGTCTCACAGATGGCGGCGACGAACCAGTCCTCGTCGCGCCGGATACGGCTGGACGGCTCCGGCCCGGTCGAGCCGGGCGCGGAGCCGTCCGTCCCGCGGTGCGGGGGCTCCGTCAGCCCCACATCCCCTTGTTCTTGTTCTCGGTGGCCTGGGCTTCCTCGGCCGCCTGGATGACGACGGGCGGCATCTTGGCCACGGCGTCGAACATCTCGGTGAAGAGGTTGTCGACCTTCTTCTTGAACTGGTCGTAGGACTGCCGCGAGGCGGTGCCCTCGCCCCACTCGGGGAGCGTGCGGAGCAGCTCGCCGCTGAGGTCCTCGAACCCGGCCTTGAGGTTGTTGTGCGTGCTCTTGATGTCGGCGGCCATGCCCTCGAGCGAGCCCTTGCCGACCTTGATCAGGTCTCCCATGTCTCCGTACCCCTTACTTGACCGACGTGGACAGCCGCGTGGCGGCCTTGGTGAAGCTGGATGCGGACTGGTCCTGCTGGGCGTTGACCGTCGACTCCTGCTGGTCGAGGTTGTCCGCGAAGTGCTCCATGTCGCTGACGATGGCCTCGGCGTCCTCGAGCCAGTTGCCCACCAGCACGAAGAAGGCGTCGGCCGCCGGGCCCTTGTACTCGGGCCGCAGGCCCTGGGCCTGGCCGAGCAGGCTCTTCAGCTGCTGCTGGAACTCGCCTTCCTTGGTGCGGACCTTGCCGGCGGCGGCCTTCTGTGCGCCTTGCCGTTGCTGAGTGGTGGACATGGGCCCCTCCTGTTGTTCGACTGAGCTTCCCCCGCGTCGGGGTTGGTGTGTGGTCCTCTTCAGGTGGTGAAACAGGCTGTTCGCGAGGCCTCGCGACCCGACTGCTCATCCCTGCTCCGCGATGTGACTGTGCCTGACCGCACACCCCGCGACAAGGGTTTGACCAGCACCGATGTGCCTGCGGAGAGCGATTTGAGTGCGCGTACTCAGCCGTCGGTGAGCACCCTCACCGGGGATGCTCACCGGCGCACACTCACCCCGTCGCGAGGTCAGGCGAAGAGGGCCATCGCGCGCTCGACGATCCCGGCGGCCCAGAGGGCGAGGGGCAGGACCGCCAGCAACGCCAGCAGCTCGAGCAGGTCGGCGAGCCGGCTGGCCCACAGCGACCGGAACCCGCGGCCGAGCGCCAGGGCGACGCCGACCAACGCCAGGGCGGCGACGACGGCGGCTGCGGCTGCCACGACGCCCCACGTCTCCCCCAGCGAGGCCGCGACCGGCAACCCCACCGAGAGCGCCGGGGCCAGGGCGGCCAGCCGCAGCAGGGTCCGGTCCATCCGCCGCCGGTATGCGCGTGCGGTGAGGGTCAGCGCCACGGCGGCCGCGAGCAGCAGCAGCTGGACGGACAGCGCGGACACCGCCGTCTGCGTGACGAGCACGCCGAGCAGCACGGCGCTGCAGCCCGCGGAGACCACGGCCAGGCCGACCAGCGTCGCCAGCTGCTCGACGCTGGCCGCGACGACGACGTCACCGACCGCCTCGTCGTCGATCCGCCACCCTCGGCGACGGGGCCGACGGGCCTCGCGCGGCGACCAGCTGGTGACCGACAAACGGCTGATGTCCAGCAGCACGTCGTCGTCGACGTCGAGGACGAGGTCGGGGACCACCCGCGCCGCCAGGACGACCACCGCCAGCCCGATGGCCGCGACGGAGGCGAGCGACAAGCCCATGACGAGCACGAGCAGCGCCAGCCCGCCCAACCCGCCGGCGAAGGTCAGCCAGACCCGTGGGACGTAGCGGTCCGGGCCCGCACCGGATCGCCCGGTCAGCGCCACGAGGGCGGCGCCCGCACAGGCCCCCACCAGCGCGACGACCGGTCCCTCGGAGAGCACGCCCGTCGCCACCGCGCCCCCGACGAGCCCGAGGACCGGAGCCGTCAGCCGGAGCAGCCGGGGCGCCGTCGTGCTCTGGGCCAGCAGCATCCCCACCGCCACCAGGACGATCGCGACCACCTGCGGCCACACGCTGCTCGCCCGCGGCGCGAGGAACGAGGCGGCCACCGCCAGGCCTCCGAACAGGCTGGCCACCAGGACGAGGGCCAGCGGGCGAACCGCGGCCGCCGGCGTACCCGCTCGTCGCAGCCGGCTCCGACGGGAGGCGAACGAGCCCCGGCCGCCCGAGGCTCCGGCCCGGCGCAGGTGACCGGTCGTCGACCCGACCGGCAGGAGCGTCTCCCCCGCAAGCGGGTGGTGCCCCCATGCTTCGACGGCCGAGGTCGTCGTGGCATACCCGAGCCGTCGTCGGCTGGAGCTGCCGCCGGGCGACGACGTGCGCACCGGACCCGGTGACCGCGAGCCGGCCGTTCCGCCGGCCCCCGCCGCCGGAACGGCGTCCGGCGCGGACCGGCGCAGGCGGGGAACGGGGACGTCGACGTCGACCGGCGCGGTGAGCAGCATCGTGCCCGTCTCGAGGTGGGCGAGGGCCACGGTCTCGTCCAGCGGCACGCTCTCGCCGCTCATCGTCAGCGCCATCAGCTCGCGACCCGGCTCGACGAGCGCGAGCACCTCGCCGACGAGGAGATGCTCGTCGACGACGACGTCGAAGCGTCGCGGGCCGACGACGACGGAGAGGGTGCGGGTGCCCGCGCCCCGGGCGCGCGAGGTCGTCTCGCTCACCGCCTGCTCCCCTCATGGCGCCACTCGAAATCCGTGCGAGCCTATCCGGACGCCTATCATGCGGCTGGTCATGCGGCTGGTCACAGACCAGCGGACGAGTAGCAGCCGACGGACCGAGGGGAGCCATGGCCGCCACGCAGGGAGTGCCGACCGCGGCACAGCGCGAGGGGCGCATCGAGCCTCCGCCCATGCCCTACGGCGAGCTCGAGCTCCAGCCGCCGCCACCGCTGTTCGCGGGTGAGGGGGCCATGTCCAACGTCCTCATGACCGCCGTGCCGATGGTCGGTTCGGTCGGGTCGGTCGCGTTCGTGGCGATGACCGGCAAGAGCGTCCAGAGCTACCTGGCCGCCGGGGCGTTCCTGCTCGCCTCGTTGGGGTTCGTGGGGGTCAGCATCTGGCGGGCCCGCTCCGGCAAGACCGCCCAGGTGACGAGCAACCGCCGCGAGTACCTCAGCTACCTCAGCGGAATTCGCGGTCTCGCCCGGCGCGCCGGCTCCGAGCAGCGCAAGCACCTCACGTGGATCCACCCCGAGCCGGTGGCACTTGCCGCGGTCGCCGAGGAGGGCACGCGGGTCTGGGAGCGCGCCCCCAGCGACGACGACTGGCTGCTCGTCCGGTATGCCCGTGGCCCGCAACGCCTCGGGCTGGAGCTCAAGCCGCCGGAGTCCGACACCATCGACAAGCTCGACCCGGTGTCGGCGTCGGCCCTGCACCGGCTGCTGGCGACGCACCGGATCCTGCCCGACCTCCCGACCGCGGTCGCGCTGAACTCGTTCTCCCGCATCGAGATCACCGGGGCCGAGGACCATGCCCGGGCCCAGGCGCGGGCGCTGCTCGTCCAGGCGGCGACGTTCCACGCGCCCGACCAGCTGGTGATCGCCGTCCTCACCGAACCCGCGGCGCTCCCGCACTGGGACTGGGTCAAGTGGCTCCCGCACGCGCAGAGCCGTCGCGAGGCCGACGCCGCCGGGCCGCGTCGACTGGTGTGCACGGACCTCGACGAGCTGGTGTCGCTGCTGCCGGCTGACCTCAGCGAGCGCCCACGGTTCGGGCCGGCGCGCACCGCGATCTCTCCGCACGTCGTCGTGGTCCTCGACAACGCCACCATCCCGGTCGGTCACTCGGTCATCACCGAGGACGGCGTCCTCGGCATGACGGTGATCGACATCCCCGAGCGGTGGGACGAGCTCAGCGACGACAGCCGGGTCCGGTTGCACCTCGAGGCCTCCGACAACCCCCGTGACGAGGGTCGCGTCCGGGTCGCCGCCGTCGTCCCCCGGCAGGAGCCGATCCGCGGCTTCGCCGACCAGATGACCATCGCGACGGCCGAGGCCGCCGCACGGCGCCTCACGCCCCTGTATGCGGGTGAGGGTCCGGCCCGTGAGGACGCCCTGACCAAGAGCACCGAGCTCACCGACCTGCTCGGGATCGCGGACGTCCACCAGCTCAACCTCGACCGCACCTGGCGGCCGCGGCCGCCGCGCGACCGGCTGCGGGTGCCGATCGGCGTCGGCGCGGACGGCAGCTCGATCAACCTCGACATCAAGGAGTCCGCCCAGCAGGGCATGGGGCCCCACGGCCTGGTCATCGGGGCGACCGGGTCCGGCAAGTCCGAGCTCCTGCGCACCCTGGTCCTCGGCCTGGCCATGACCCACTCGCCGGAGATCCTGAACTTCGTCCTCGTCGACTTCAAGGGTGGCGCGACGTTCGCCGGCATGGCCGGGATGCCGCACGTCTCGGCGATCATCACCAACCTCGCCGACGAGCTGACCCTCGTCGACCGCATGCAGGACGCCCTGTCCGGAGAGATGACCCGCCGCCAGGAGCTGCTCCGCGCGTCCGGCAACTACGCGTCGCTGCGCGACTACGAGAAGGACCGCACCTCGGGCGACCGGCCCGACCTCGCGCCACTGCCCAGCCTGCTCATCGTCTGCGACGAGTTCAGCGAGCTGCTGTCCGCCAAGCCGGAGTTCGTCGACCTGTTCGTCGCGATCGGACGGCTCGGCCGGTCACTCGGCATCCACCTGCTGCTCGCCTCGCAGCGGCTCGAGGAGGGTCGCCTGCGCGGCCTGGACAGCCACCTGTCGTACCGGATCGGCCTGCGCACCTTCTCGGCCGGGGAGTCACGCAGCGTCATCGGTGTGGGCGATGCCTACGAGCTGCCCGCCGTCCCGGGTCTCGGGTTCCTCCGGCCCGACCAGTCCACGCTGCTGCGGTTCAAGGCGGCCTACGTGTCGGGTCCACCGAGGGTGATCCGGCGGGCCGCCGGTGGCCGGGTCAGCACCGCCCGCCGCGAGGCCCTGCCGTTCGTCCCCGGCGAGGTGGTCTCGCGCCTGGAGCAGGAGGAGGCCGCCGCATCCCGCGCCGCGGAGGAGTCCGCCGTCGCGGTCGCCGAGGAGAAGCGGACCGTCTTCGACATCGCCGTCGCGGGGATGACCGGACACGGCCCTGCCGCCCACCGCGTCTGGCTCCCGCCGCTCGACGTCCCCGACACCTTCGACCAGATGCTCCCGGACCTCGCGGTCGACCCCGAGCTCGGGCTGATCTCGCGCTCCTGGCGCTCACGCGGACCGCTGCGGTTCCCGCTCGGCACGGTCGACATGCCCCGCGAACAGAAGCGCGAGATGCTCCGCGCCGACCTCTCCAGCGCGGCCGGCCACGTCGCCGTCGTCGGGTCGCCCCGGACCGGGAAGTCGACGCTGCTGCGGGCCATCGTCACCGGCCTGGCCCTCACGCATACCCCTCGTGAGGTGCAGTTCTACATCCTCGACTTCGGCGGTGGCACCTTCACCGGCCTGCGGGATCTTCCGCACATCGCGGGGATCGGCACGCGCTCGGAGTCCGACGTGGTCACCCGGATCGTCGCCGAGGTCGCCGGCGTCGTCGACGCGCGGGAGCAGTACTTCCGGGCCAACGGCGTCGACACGATCGAGACCTACCGCAGCCGCCGGGCGCTCGGCGAAGTGGACGACGGGTACGGCGACATCTTCCTGGTGGTCGACGGCTGGGGCACGATCCGCTCGGACTTCGACGAGCTCGAGGGCGAGCTCCAGGTGCTGGCCCAGCGCAGCCTGACCTTCGGCGTCCACCTGGTGACGAGCGCGACCCGGTGGATGGACTACCGCACGGGTGTTCGCGACGTGCTCGGGACGCGGTTCGAGCTGCGGCTCGGCGACGCGATGGACTCCGAGATCGACCGCAAGCTGGCCGCCAACATCCCGCTCGAACGACCCGGCCGCGGCATCATGCAGGCGAAGTACCACTTCCTCGGCGCCCTCCCGCGGATCGACGGGGACAACAACCCCGGGTCGCTCGGCAGCGGCGTCCAGAAGCTCGTGACCGCGGTGCGCGACGCCTGGCCGGGCCCACCCGGCCCGAAGCTGCGGCTGCTGCCGACCCTCATCACGGAGGAGGAGGTTCGGCGCCTCGCTCCCACCGCCTCGACGATGCTGCTCGGCATCAACGAGCGAGCGCTGGCACCGGTCGGCCTGGACCTCGACCGCGACCCGCACCTGCTGATCTTCGGGAACGGCCAGTCCGGCAAGTCGAACCTCCTGCGGACCTACATGTCCGAGGTGACCCGCCTCTACACACCGGAGAACGCCCAGCTGTTCATCGTCGACTACCGCCGCGCGAACCTCGGCGAGTTCCCCGACGAGTGGGTGGCCGACTATGCGACCAACGCGCAGACCGCGGCCGAGCTGGCCGGGGGTCTGGCCGAGTTCCTGCGCGACCGGCTGCCCGGCGGCGACGTCACGCCGGAGCAGCTGCGCAACCGGTCCTGGTGGGAGGGCAAGGAGGCGTTCGTCATCGTCGACGACTACGAGCTGGTCGCCACCAGCCAGGGCAACCCTCTCGACCCGCTGGTCCCCCTGCTCGCCCAGGCCGTGGACATCGGCCTGCACGTCGTCATCGCCCGCCGCACCGGTGGGGCCGGCCGCATGTACGACAACCTCGTCACCGGTCTGCGCGACCTCGCCCAACCGGGCATGCTGCTCAGCGGCGACGCCTCGGAGGGTGCGCTGGTCGGCCAGCTGCGGGCGGTTCCCGCGGTGCCCGGCCGGGCCCGAATGCTCACGCGGGACGGCTACCACCTGGTCCAGGTCGGCTGGACCCCCTCCGTCCACGGCGCCTAACCCGGTTCGTGCTCTGCGCCCCTCGCTGCCGACAACTCCGCACGTGGTGAGAAGTATTCGGACATTTCGGATAGAGGCCCGCTACTTCTCACCACGTGCGCAGTTGTTGGCGGAGCCGTGGGGCCCGGGGCCCGGTCCACCACGAACCAACCGGGCGACGGGCAGACGAAAGGGGCGGGTATGCCGTCAGCACTCGGCATACCCGCCCCTGCCTGAACCTGGGCGAGCCGGTCCATGCCGGCTCCGGCTCGCCTGCCCCCTCAGGCCCGGTTCAGACCCGCGGCGCGTCCTGGGGATCCTCGGACGGCGGCGTGCTCGGCGGCGTGGTGGGCGTCGTGGGCTCGGTGGACGGCGTGGTCGGCGTCGTCGCCTGGTGCCACGGGCTGCCGTGGCCGGAGCGGTGCTGGCCCCACCAGCCCTTCTTGAAGCCCACGACCGCGAGGACCACGAGCCCGACCAGCGGCCACGGGCCCATGTGCCAGTGCCCGAACAGGTCCGGGACGATCGCGAGGGCGGCCACGACGAGCAGCACGATCGAGGAGGCCTCGCCGCCGCGGACCGCGCGCTCGAGGCGGACCTGGCCGTCATACCGCGGCAGGAACAGCCACGCGAGCAGGTAGAGGAAGACGCCGGGTCCGAAGACGGCGAGGATGACCGCGGCGACGCGGACGATGGCGGTGGAGACGCCGAGCCGCTGGGCAATGCCCGAGCAGACGCCCGCGATGACCCGGTCCTGGGACCGCGTCACCGAGCTACGCCGCAGCGAGTCGAAGAACCGGTCGAGCGCCGGTGTCGGGGTGGTGGCGGGTGTCGTTGTCATGGGTCCATCGTGAGCCGCGAACGCGTCCCGCACAGGTGGGATCAACCCTGACCCGACCCTGACGTCACCCTGATCCCGGCCGGGCCAGAACCCGACCGGGACCGCGAGGGTCAGGGTCGCTCAGCAGCGCAGCGCGTCGAGGTCGATCGCGTTCGCCATCGCCTCGTATGCGGCGTCGTTCGGGTGGATGTGGTCGCCGGAGTCGAACTCCGTCCTGAGCTGGTTCGGGGCGGCGGCATCCTTGGTGACCGCGTCGAAGTCGACGACGTGGTCGTAGATCCCGCTGGTCCGGATGAACTCGTTCACCGCCAGGCGGGTCTGTTCCGACGTCGAGCCCACCGCCGAACCGGCCGGCGTCACCGTGGCGCCGACGACACAGACGCCGGCGGAGTGCGCCTGGGCCACGGCCTGCTGGTACCCCGCGATGATCGCGGGTGCCGAAGCGCCGCCGCCGATGTCGTTGATGCCCTCGAACAGCACCAGCGTGGTGATCCCGGGCTTGGTGAGGACGTCGTGGACCAGGCGGGTGAGGCCGGCAGGGCCGGTCGACCCGCCTCCGGTGAGCAGCCGGTTTCCGGAGATGCCCTCGTTCGTCACTCCGAACCGACGCGGCGCCGGCAGCTGCGCGATCCGGTCGGCGAGGTAGTCGGTCCAGCGGTGGTTCTCGTTGATCCCCGAACCCACACCATCCGTGATCGAGTCGCCGAGGGCGGCCACGGTGGACACCGTGCGCGGCGCGCTGACGGTGACCGCGTCGAGGTAGTACCAGATGGCCGACTGCGTACCGAACGACGCGCCGGAGTCCTCGGCGGCGTGGTCGCCGGTGCTCGACTTGAAGCTGTACTGCATGCTCCGGTTGTGCGCGGTGATCACGGCGCTGGTTCCGGAGATCGCCACACTGATCGCCAGGTTCTGTTGCGGCTCAACGGTTCCGGGGAGAACGTCGGTGACGACCGACCCGCCGGCCGGGATGGTGACCGTGGTCTTGCCGGCAAACGTCGCCGGCCGGTTCGACCCGGGGACGAGGTCGGCCGAGGACGACGAGATCGGGCTCCCGACCCAGACGCTCGAGAGCGCGAGCGGCGCCGTCCCGGAGAAGTTGGACAGCCGAACCCGTACGTCCGTTCCGCCGACCGTGAGGTTGACGATGTTGCGGACGGTGATGTCGGTGAGGCTGCCACCCGCCTTGTCGTTGCTGGTGCCCCACGCGGTGACGGTATGCGTGTTCGCGGCCTTGACGGGGCTCTCGGCGAGCCCGGCCAGCGCCGGGGTCGCGGCACCGAGACCGAGGGCCAGGGCACCGCCTAGGCCGATCGCGACCAGCCTGCGCCGCACGGGTGTGAGTCGTTTCATCGTGTCTCCTTCGCGTCCTTGCGAGGTCGTCGCTGCCCGGGGGCGCAGCGCTCCGCCTCAGTGGTAGCGGCGGGCGGTGAAACGAATCAATCCCTCAGGCCGAACGGTGCGGCGGGTGGTCCCGGCCGCCGCGACGGGCGGTCGGTCTGGCCCGACGAGTGGCGTGGAGAACCCGCGCGGTTTCGGTCGAAGGTCCTACCGAAGGTCGGCGACCTGAGGCGCGTATCCGGTGCGGAGGGCGGCCACGCTGGCCGGCGGGGTGAGCACCGCGGCCGTGCCCCGGCGCGGTCGCTCGCGCGGGTCTGCATACCCCTCGGTCGTCCACCGGACGAGGCCCTCGGCGCTGACCAGGTGCGGTGCGTCGTCGAGCATGACGAACGCCCCGGCGGGGACGTCGGCCCACCGCATCTCGTGGAGCCGCCGGGTACGCGTGCGAGGGACGAGTCGCTCGGCGTGCAGGCGCGTGTCGATCTCCTTGGCCGACAACCGTTTTGCGTGGTCGTGCTCGGCGAGAGCGTCGCGGTAGGCGTCGTAGTCCTCGCGCCGGCAGAGCGCGCACGGACGATGACCCGCCGCCAGCGACACGGCCTCGTCGTGGAAGAACAGGACCGTGTAGTGGTGCGGCTGCCACTGGAACGCACGCCATCCCCTGAACGACAGCGCGCAGGTGATCCAGAGACTGCTGGCGTGAGTGCGGACGACGTGGCCGGCGTCGTCGTGGAGGATCCCGCGGTTGCCCATCCAGCTGCCGCGCAGCGGGATCGCGACGATGTCACCGGTCGGGGTGACGCGGTTCTGACGAGGACCCACGGACCGACCCTAGCCACGGGCACCGACGGTCATCGCGGGGTCACAACAGGCTCACAGGATCGGGCTGGGTGCGCTCGGAAGGGTTCCCCACATGACCAGCAGACGCTCCAACCGCGCCCTGTCCACCACACGCCGGTGGACCGCCGGCGTCCTGCTCGCCACGACGCTCACCGCCGGCGGCCTCGGCCTCCACCTCGCCGACGCGTATGCGGCGAACCAGTCCGCAACGGTGGCGGCCGCCACGACGAGCGAGACCGGGACGTCCACCTCGACGGACTCGACGGCATCCACATCGTCCTCGGACACCTCGAGCTCCTCCGGGTTCGGCAGCACCGGTTCGGTGAGCAGCTCGTCCAACAGCGCCAGCACCACGACGACGGGATCCTGATGACCATCCACCAGCACACGTTCCGCGCGATCGGCTGCACCAACAGCGTGCTCACCACCGACGCGACGACGCTCGAGGCCGCGGCCTCCGTGACCGAGGCGATGGTCGACGAGCTCGACCGGGTGGCGTCCCGCTTCCGGCCGGACTCCGAGATCTCTCGCCTCACCGCTGCCGCCGCCGGTGGCGGACGTCGATGTCGTGGTCTCGGAGCTGCTGGGCGGGTGCATCGAAGCCGCCCTCCATGCCGCCGACATCACCGACGGTCTGGTCGATCCGACGGTCGGGCAGGCGGTCGCCGCCGCGGGCTATGACGTCGACCTCGACGCGGTCCGAGCGCGAGGTCCCGTGCCGACGCCCGGCCCGGTCGTCGAGGTGCCGGTCGTCGACGTGGCGGTCCCCGGCTGGCGGGCCATCGGCTACGACGTCGCGAGCCGGCATCTGCTCCTGCCGCAGGGGACCATGCTCGACCTCGGCGCCACCGCCAAGGCGTACGCCGCTGCTACGAGTCGGCGTGGGTCGGCCTGGGGACCATCGCGGTCGACCTCGCCGCCGCTGTCGTCGTCACCTCGCTGCTGAAGCACCGGCTCTCCGAACGGGTCTGGCGGGCGGTGCATCTCACGGCCTTCCTGTTCTGGCCACTGGCCGTCGTGCACGGCATCGCCCTGAGCACGAGCGACGAGCCGGTCCTGCGCGGCCTGACCATCGCTGCGGCCGTCGCCGGCGCGGCCGCCATCGGCTGGCGGGTGTTCGCGACCGACCCCGACACCGAGCGCCGTCGGGCGGTCGCCCTTCAGGAGTGGTCATGACCCGCGACCTCGTCGACCTGCTGGAGGACTCCGGTCTCACCGGTCGCGGTGGCGCCGGCTTCGGCACCGCCGTCAAGGTACGGGCCGCGGTGTCGGCCGGCGCCTCGCTCATCGTCAACGGCTGCGACGGTGAGTACGGCGCGGTCAAGGACGCCTACGTCGTCGCGCATCATCTCGACGAGCTGGTCCACGGTGCGAACCTGTTGGGCCGCAACGGCATCCGGTATGCCGCCCATCGTGGCAGCCGCACCGAGTCACTCCTCCGCTCGGCCGGCCTCGACGCCCTGTCTGTCCCGCAGCGCTACGTCTCGTCGGAGGAGAGCGCCCTGGTGTCCCTGGCAAACGGCGGTCTGGCTCGACCCATGACCAAGCGGGTCCCCGTCGTGTTCGGGTCGACCGCACCGGACGGCCGCTCGCTGCCCCCGACCGTCGTCCTCAACGCCGAGACCGTCTGGCGGGTGGCACAGATCGCGGACCGCGGTCCCGCCTGGTTCCGCTCGTTCGGCACCGCCGACGAACCCGGACCGCGGCTCGCGTCGGTCTCCGGTGCGGTGCACGCCCCGGGTGTCGTCGAGACCGCAGCCGGTGTGGGGGTGGGCGACGTGATCTCCGGTGCTGGCGGCGCAGACCGTTCATTGGGCGGTGTGGGGCTGGGCGGGCTCAGCGGTGGCTGGCTGTCCCCGGCCGAGGCCGACGGCGTGGTGTGGTCGCGAGCCGCGCTCGCCGCATACGGGCTCACGCCTGGTCCTGGGACGGTCCATGTCCTCGGCGCGGACGAATGTCCCCTGCAGCACGTGAGTGCGGTCCTCGACCGGGCCGCCGGCGAGTCCGCCGGCCAGTGCGGGCCCTGCATGTTCGGCGTACCGGCGGCGGCCGAGGACTTCGGTCTTCTCGCGGCCGCACGACTGGACCAGGGCGGCTGGTACCGGCTCCGGGAGCGGCTGGGGCTGCTTCCGGGGCGGGGCGCCTGCCGGTTCCCGGACGGGGTGGCGGGGTATGCGCGGAGTTCCCTTCGCGCCTTTGCCGACGAGGTCGACGCGCACCTCGCCGGCGGCTGCTCCGTGACGTACGCGTCGAGGAGGGCCCATGCCGTCGCCGTCTGACACCCGGGCCGCACCGGCCCTGGCGGTCGACCGGATCGCCTGCACCGGCCACGGCATCTGCGCGAGCCTGCTCACCGACGAGGTCACGCTGGACGAGTGGGGCTACCCGGTCGTGCACACCTCGGCCGTCGACCCGGAGCTCGGCGACATCGCCGTCCGGCTCTGCCCCGCGCGGGCCCTGGCGTGGACCGCACGCCCCTGACTCGTGCGGCATACTGAGGCGCCGCAACGGGCCTCTAGCTCAACTGGCAGAGCTGCGGACTTTTAATCCGTAGGTTGTGGGTTCGAGCCCCACGGGGCCCACCTGTATGCCAGTACGACGGCCCGCTCCGGGATCGTCAGACGAGCCCGAACTGGACATTCGGCGTTCTAGACTTCCGACACCAACGGTGCCTGGGAGGCAGCATGGCCGGTCCAGTCTCGAGCCATCCCACGGCTGACCGGTCGGTGGACTCGACGATCGATGACGACGTACTCCCTCAGGGGCGAGCCGTCGCCCCCGCGGAGCAGGTCGAGCAACGTCTGCAGGTGACCTCGCCACGGATGTGGCTGGCGCTGGTGGGCTTCGTGGTCCTCATCGTCGTGGGTCTGGTGTGGGGGATCCTGGGCCGGGCGGCCGACCAGGTGACGGGGATCGGGGTGATGCTGCCCAGTGAGGGGCTGTACGACCTCTCGTCACCCACCCCCGGGATCGTGCGCGGGATCTCCGCTCGCAACGGTGACCAGCTCACCGCCGGGGAGACCGTCCTCTACCTGGGCCTGGCCGACGGCAGCGTGAAGGAGGTCAGCTCGGCGATCGACGGCACGATTCTCGCCCTGCTGGTCAAGCTCGGCAGCTACATCGACGCGGGCTCCCCGGTGGCGACCATCGAGCCCTCCGGCTCCGATCTCCAGGTCGCCATGTTCGTCGGCGCGGGTGACGGCAAGCAGGTCCGACCGGGCATGACCGCGTTCATCGCGCCGAGCACCACCCCCTCGTCGCAGTACGGAACGTTGAGGGGCAAGGTCACCGAGGTCTCCGGCCTGACCGTCAGCGCCGAACAGCTCGCCGTGACCCTCGGTGCCAACAGCCCACTGATCCCGGTCCTGCTCGAGCGGGGTCCGGCTCTCGAGGTCACGGTGCAGCTCGAACGAGCCGACAACCCCAGTGGGTTCGTCTGGTCCGCCAGCAACGGGCCGGACTTCCCGATCACCAGCGGCACCCTGGTCGACGCCTCGGTGGTCATCGACGAGGGCAGCCCGGTCCAGCAGATCCTGGGCCGTCAATGACGGCACCGGCCGACCCTGGGACCGAGGAGTCCCTGGACTGGTTGCCGGACGTGGCCGTCTGTGCCGGGCGGGCGCTTCAACCGGTCCTCACCGCCTTCGGGCGCGACGACTCTCTCGCCGAGCTCGCCCGGCAGGCCGCCGGGTTCGCGGCCGACCCGCCGGTCGTCGCGATCACCGCGGTCGCCGCGGCCTACGGCCTGACCCCGTCGGTCACGTCCCGCACGCCGGACCAGCTGGCCACCATCGCGAGCCCCAGCGTCGCGATCATCGACGGCATCCCGGTCGGCGTCGGACCCCACACAGGCCCACCGAGCGTCACCACCTCATCGAACACCCGCATACCCGTCGTCACCTTCACCGCCGGCCGCGAGTTCCGGCGCGCCGAGAGGACCACCGGCGCCGCCGCCGTCCTCGCGCGCCGGCTGAGACCCGCCCGGTCCGGCCTGGTGCTGGCCGTGCTCGCCGGCGTGCTGCTCGCCCTTCCCAGCGTCGTGGTCGCCGGGCTGGCCAAGACGTTCGTCAACAAGTACCTCATCGGCGGCTCCATCCAGTGGCTGGACGCCGTGCTCATCGCCTTCGTCCTGGCGGCCGTCCTGCAGGTCGGGCTGAGTGCGTTGCAGCAGGCCGCGATGACCCGGTGCAGCCGCAAGATGTCGATCACGATGTCGGCGGACTACCTGTGGCATCTGTTGCGGCTGCCCATCTCGCACTTCGTCGCGAGGCCGGCCGGCGACCTGGGCTTCCTCATGAACCTCAACGACAAGACGGCCACCGCCCTCGGTCGGCGCTTGACGACGACGTTCATGAGCATCGTCGTCGCGGTGATCACCGGCGTGTTCCTGGCCCGGTTCAGCGGCTGGCTGATGCTCATCGTCCTGGGGCTGACCGCCCTCTCCGTGCTCGCCGTCCAGCTGGTGTCGAAGCGGCTGGCCCCGATCGCCCGTGACCTCACGACGGCGCAGGCCGAGATGTTCGGTACGGCCACCGGCGGCATCTCGTCGATCGAGTCGCTGAAGGCCAACGGAGCCGAGGAGTCCCTCTTCGGCCGATGGGCCTCCAGCTACAGCCGCACCCTGGTTCTCGACCAACGGATGGGCGTGGTCAGCGCCACCGTGAACGCGATCCCCAACCTGTCGGTCCTGCTGATGACGACCGCCGTGATCGGGGTCGGCGGCGCCCAGGTCATCGCCGGCAGCATCACCCTCGGCGACCTGGTCGGCTTCCAGTCGCTGCTGATGCCCTTCCTCGCCGCGAACTCCACCGTGCTGAACTCCTCCGCCCTGCTGCGCCGGGTCATCAGCGAGAGCCGCACCCTCGACGAGACCGACCGGCTGCCCATCGACTCGGGCATCGCCGCATCCGAGATCACGCGGCCCGCCGGCGGCGTGGCGAAGCTCGCCGGCGCGCTGGAGGTGCGGGGCCTCACCTTCGGCTACCAGCCGGGAGGTCCGGCCCTCATCGAGGACCTGGACCTCCGCCTCGAACCCGGCACCCGGGTCGCGCTCGTCGGCGGCAGCGGCAGCGGCAAGTCGACGGTCGCGCGGCTGGTGACCGGGCAGCTCGAACCCTGGGCCGGTCAGATCCTCTTCGACGGCCGACCTCGGCACGAGCACCCACCCGCGGTGCTGGCGCACTCCGTCGCGTTCGTGCAGCAGGAGGTCTACCTGTTCGACGGCACGGTGGCGGAGAACGTCACCCTGTGGGACCCGACCGTCCCCGAGTCCGACGTGGTCCGCGCCGCCCGGGACGCGTGCATCCACGACGAGGTGAGCGCCTTCCCCGGCGGCTACTCGGCCCGCATCCTCGAGGGCGGCCGGAACCTCTCGGGCGGTCAGCGGCAGCGGATCGAGATCGCCAGGGCCCTCGCCGGCAACCCTCGGCTCCTGGTGCTGGACGAGGCCACCAGTGCCCTGGACTCGGTGACCGAGGGCCTGGTCGACGCCGGGCTGCGACGCCGCGGCTGCACCTGCCTCATCGTCGCGCACCGGCTGTCGACGATCCGCGACTGCGACGAGATCGTCGTGCTCGACCGCGGACGGGTGGTCGAACGCGGCACCCACGAGGCGCTGCTCGCATCCGCCGGCGCGTATGCCCGCCTGGTCGGGGACATGCCGCAATGAGTGACCTCGCGCAGCCCGTCGCGGACGTCCGGGTCAGCGGCAACGTCTCGGCTCCGCTGGACGACCCGGACCTGGCGTGGGTCGTCACCGTCGGGCGGGTGCTGGTGTTCGCCACGGACGCACCCAGCGGCCACAACGCCGACTCCAGCGAAAGCGCCCCCGGGGCACGACATCTCGTGCTCGAGGCCGGTGAGGGCGACCTGTTGTTCGGAGTGGACGCGCGCGACGGCGGGCGCCGGTGGTTCGTCCTGGGGCTCGCGGAGGCGGCCATCCGGTCGGTTGACGTCGCCGCTGTCGTGGCCGAAGCCCGACGACCCGAGTCGGCGATGCGCGACCGCCTGGAGCGTTGGCTGGACGCGACCGACCCGGGGCACCCACCGCTCGCCCAGCTGCTCGACGGCCCCGATCCCGTAGCCACGTTGAGGGAGCAGTCCCGGCGCGCCGCTGCGACGGAGGTCGACGACGGCCGCCAGCGGCGCGTTCTGGAGGCCGCCCAGATCGAGGCCGCCGAGGCGCAGGTGGCGTCGGCCACCGAGACCGCCGTCGACGCGCTGGCCAGCGTGTTCGACTGGCAACGGTTCCTCTCCTCGCGGCTGGTCGACCGGCAGGACGAGCTGCTCGACGCCTGCCGGATCGTCGGGGACCGGGCGGGCATCACGATCCACGAGCCCGCAGCCGAGGACCTGGCGCGGACCGACCCGCTCACCGCGATCGCCCGCGCGTCCAAGATCCGGTTCCGCCGGGTGGGCCTCTCGGCCGACTGGTGGCGCCGTGAGGGCGAACCACTCGTCGGCGAGCTCGTCGACGGCGGTCACGTGGCCCTGTTGCCCCGGCGCCGGCGGCGCGGCTACGAGCTGATGGACCCGGCGAGTGGCCGGTCGACGATCGTGTCGGAGACCGAGGCGCAGCTGCTCCGACCCGTCGCCGTCGCCATGGTCCGTCCGCTGCCCGGACGAGGGATCAGCTTCCGCTCGCTGTTCGCGTTCTCGCTGCGCGGGGCACGGCAGGACGCCGCCCGAACCCTGGCGTTCGCCACCCTCCTCGGGATGCTCGCGCTGGTCCCGCCGCTGGCAACCCAGCTCGTGTTCGGCCACATCGTCCCGGAAGGTGCATACGGCCGACTGCTCGCGCTGGTGGCCGGCCTGGTCGGGGTCGCCTTCGCCGCCTCGCTGTTCGAGGTCGGCCGCGGGATCGCGTTGCTGCGGACCAGGGTTCGGGTGGGCAACACGCTGCAGATGGCGCTGTGGGACCGGATGCTCCGGCTGCCCGCGAGCTTCTTCCGCCGGTACCAGGTGGGCGACCTGGCCGAGCGCAGCCTCGTGGTCAACTCGGTCAACGAGCAGGTCACCGACGTCGTCGTGCTCTCCCTGATCGCGGGCGTGTTCGGTCTGTTCAACCTCGTCGCCATGATCATCATCAGCCCGCCGCTGGCGCTCGTCGGGCTGCTGCTCTGCGCGGTGGGCGGTCTCGGGCTGTTCCTGACCCGGCGCGCGGGGTCGAAGTACTGGACCGCCATGCTGGCCGGCGGCCGGGAGATCTCCGCCGAGGCGCTGCAGTACTTCACCGGCATCGTGAAGATCCGCACCTCGGGTGCTGAGCGTCGCGTGTTCGCCCGGTGGGCGCAGCACTACGCGCAGCAGAACGTGCGCGCTCTCACCACCTTCCGCATCGACAACGCGCGGGTGGTGTTCCAGGCGTCGTTCCGGACCTGCGCGCTGCTCGTGGTGTTCGTCGCCGTCTACTTCATCGGGCGTGAGTCGGTGCCGCCGGCCGAGTTCATGGGCTTCTACGTCGCCTACGGGCAGCTGCTGTTCGCGTTCTTCCAGCTGTTCGGGTCGTTCGCGACGATCCTCGAGGCCGGTCCGACCCTCGGACAGTGCCGGCCGATCCTCGACACCGCGACCGAGTCGGACGAGCCGAAGCAGCATCCCGGCACGCTGACCGGTCGCATCGAGGTCCGGAACGTGCGGTTCCGCTACCCGGACACGCCCCAGGACCTGTTCGACGACCTGTCGCTCACCGTCGAACCGGGTGAGTTCGTCGCGGTGGTGGGGCCGTCCGGGTCGGGCAAGTCGTCACTGTTGCGGCTGCTGCTCGGCTTCGACGTCCCGGACGCCGGCTCCATCCGCTACGACGGCAAGGACCTCGAGAGCCTCGACATCGACGCCGTCCGCGAGCAGCTGGGGGTGGTCCTGCAGAAGACCGACCTGCTGCCGGGCACGATCTACCAGAACATCGCCGGCTCCTCGGACCTGACGCCCGACGAGGTCTGGGCGGCAGCCCGGAACGCTGCGCTCGATGAGGACATCGCCCGGTTCCCCGACGGGATGAACACCGAGATCGGCGACGGGGTCAGCATCCTCTCGGGCGGTCAGCGGCAGCGTCTGCAGATCGCCCGGGCGCTGGCGTCGGACCCGAAGCTGATGTTCATGGACGAGGCCACCAGCGCGCTGGACAACGTCACCCAGTCCGTCGTGTCGCGGACGGTCAGCGGTATGCCGATCACCAGGATCGTCATCGCGCACCGGCTGTCCACCATCGCCGCCGCGGACCGGGTCGTCGTCGTCGCCGGTGGGCGAGTGGTTCAGGACGGACCGTTCGACCTCCTCGCGAACACGCCGGGACCGTTCTCGGAGCTGGTCGCTCGCCAGCGGCTCTAGCCGACGGCCTCGCGGGCGGCGACGAAGGCGCTGACGCACTGCCGGACGTCGTCCTCGGTATGCGCGGCCGACAGCTGGACGCGGATCCGCGCCTTGCCGATCGGGACCACGGGGTACGAGAAGGCGATGACGTAGACGCCGTTGGTGAGCATGTGCTCCGCGACCTGTGCGGCACGGCGGGCGCCCTCGTCCCCCGGGAACATCACCGGCGTGATCGGGTGCGACCCGGGCAGCACGTCGAACCCGGCGTCGGTCATCAGGCCCCGGAACAGCGTGGTGTTGCGGCGCAGCACCTCGCGCTGCTCGCCCGAACCCTCGACCATCGCCAACGCCTGCATCGAGCCGGCGGCGACCGCCGGCGCCACGGAGTTGGAGAACAGGTAGGGCCGGGACCGTTGGCGCAGGAGGTCGACGACCTCCTGGTGCGAGGCGACGTAGCCGCCCGAGGCACCTCCGAGGGCCTTGCCCATCGTGCCGGTGATGATGTCGACGCGGTCCTGGACCCCGAACAGCTCGGGCGTCCCGCGGCCACCCTCCCCGACGAACCCCACTGCGTGCGAGTCGTCGACGAACACCATCGCGCCGTGCTGGTCGGCAAGGTCGCAGATCGCGTCGAGCGGCGCATACGAGCCGTCCATGGAGAAGACCCCGTCGGTGACGACGACCTTCCGTCGAGCGCCCGACGCGGCCTCGAGCTGGGCGGCCAGGTCGGTCATGTCGGCGTTGCGGTACCGGTACCGGGCGGCCTTGGACAGCCGGATGCCGTCGATGATCGACGCGTGGTTGAGCTCGTCGGAGATGATCGCGTCGGCCGCGTCGAAGAGCGTCTCGAAGACGCCACCGTTGGCGTCGAAGCACGACGAGTAGAGGATCGCCGCGTCGGTCCCCAGGAACGACGCGAGCCGCCGCTCCAGGTCGGTGTGCAGCACCTGCGTGCCGCAGATGAACCGCACCGACGCCATCCCGAAGCCGTACTCCGTCATGGCTTTCGAGGCCGCCGCCACGATGTCCGGGTGGTCGGCCAGCCCCAGGTAGTTGTTCGCGCAGAAGTTCAGAGCCTCCGCGCGCGTGGTCATGACGTGCGCCGACTGCGGCGAGGTCAGCTCGCGCTCGGCCTTCCACAGGCCGGCATCGCGGATCTCGTCCAGCGTGGTCGCGAGCTCGTCCCGCACCGTTCCGTACACCGTCTCCTCCTCCGTTGCCGACCTGCGTCTCCGCCCCGACCTCAGCTCCAGTCGAGGACCACCTTGCCGCAGTCTCCCGACCGGAGCCGGGGAGGCCCGCTCTACGCTTCCTGCGTGAGCGGGCCCGCCGAAGCGACCGTCTCGCTGCTGACGGCGGTGCTGCTCAAGGTCGTCCTCGAGGGCGTGGTCTGGGTCAAGGACCGGCTCAAGGGCCGGTTCAAGGCCGCCACCACGACGGTCGGCAAGATCGTTGCCGGCGTGGCGTTGTGGCTGGTCCTCGTCGTGAGCAAGTTCGTCGTCCTCACGCTGGAGGACCTCTTCTTCGGCGATGCGGTCGAGCTGGGCGGCTTCGTCCCGGTCACCCTGCTCATCCTCGTCCTGATGGTGAGCCGGGCGGGTGTGCGACGGCTGCTCACTCCGCCCAGCGCGAGTCGGCGGTGAACGAGACGCTCACCGACTGCGCGTAGCCCAGCGCGGTCAGTCGGTCGTGCAGGTCGGAGCGGACCTCGTCGCAGTCGGTCACCGTCCGGACCGGTGACGCCTCCCCCACGACGAAGGCCATCTCGATGTCGACCCGGGCACCGATCTTCGACGCCCGCAGCACCGCGTCGTCGAACGCGTAGCGCTCCTGCACCGCGTCCACGACCGCCTGGAGCGAGTCGAGCACCGGCTCCGGTGGAGACATGGTCATCAGCTCTCGCATCCCGTCGATCACCAGCGTCACCGGCACCTTGAGGAACACGACGGACCCGAGCACCACCATGGCCGGGTCGACGTACGCCGCCAGCTCGGAGCGGTCGGTGGCCACGAGGACCGCCGCCACCACGAACCCGACGAGCACGAGGGCCGACAGGAGGGCGTCGCCCAGCCATTCGGCCGCCTCGGCCTTGACCAGGTCGGAGCGGGCGCCACGTCGCAGCACGATCCCGACGGCCAGTCCGGCCACCGTGGCCAGCGCCGCATACAGGATCGCCCAGCCGACCTCGACGTCCCGACCGCCGGCGACGATGTCGACGACGCCCTGCACCGCCGCATACACGCAGAGCGCGGCGAGGATCCCGGCCTTGACGATGACGACGACGGGTTCGGCCGCCTCGCGGCCCCACGGGAACCGCTCGTCCGCCCCGCGTCGGGCGAACCGCAACGCCATGACCGCGAGGACCGAAAGGCCAACGCTGGCAAAGGAGTACAGCCCGTCGAACACGATCATGCTCGAGCCGGACAGGATCCCCCAGACGCTCGAGACGACCGCGAACCCAGCCGACACCCATACCGACAGAAGCAGCAGACGCTGGTCGCGCACGGCTCAGTGTCGCGCACGACCAGCGTCGGCCCGGTCAGCTCAGGCGGCCACCGGCCGAATCCCCGCCTCGACCGACTGGACGGGCCGGTTGTGGCGACCCGCCCGCCGAGAGCCGAGGACCGCGAGCGCCAGTCCGAGGACGACCCACCCGACGAGGATCCACAAGGCCCGGGTACCGCCGGCGCCGTCGAAGAAGGCGACCGACCGCAGCAAGGTCCCGGTGGCGCCCGGCGGCAGCAGCTGGCCGAGCGTCGCCCATCCGGTGGGGAGCATCTCGGGGGCGCTGGTCATCCCCGAGAACGGGTTGCCGACGAGCATGACGACCGCGGCGCCGACGCCGAGACCGACGAACCCGAACAGCGCCTCGAGCCCGACCAGCGTGAGGCCGACCGCGGCGATCCCCAGGGCGATGACGCCGGCCTCTGCCCACCACGCGCCGTCGAGAATGCCGAGCCAGCTCTGGGCGATGCCGGTCAGCGCGAGTCCCGCGAACGTCGCCGTGAGGGCGACACCGGCCACCCGCCGACCGACGCCGGACACGGCGGTGGTCATCGCAGCCCCGACGATGAGCCCGCCGAGGACCAGCGGGAGGGCGAGCGCGGCGAGGCCGACACCGCGCGGGTCGGCGGAGGGCGACGGCACGACGTCGACGACCCGGATCGCCGGCGCGGCGGCACCGGGCTGACGGGCCTCCAGCGTCGTGGCCAGCTGGGTCATCAGCTGGGCGACGACCGGGGACGCGGCCGTGGCGGTGAGCACCGTCGGGGCCTGGCCGAGGACGATCGCGCCGTAGGCGTCACGGCGCTCGATCGCCGCGCGGGCCGCGGCCTCGTCGGCGACGGTGGTCACCGCGAAGCCGCCGGGGACCGCCTTGTCGAGCGCGGCCGTGACCTGCGCAGTGGCCTCGGCCGGCCCGGCGACGACGACCGGCAGGGAGCGGGGTGCGAGCTGCGTCGCCGGCCACGCGAAGGCCACGACGAGCAGGCAGAGCAGGGCCGTGAGCCCCACGGAGACGGCGAGGACGTGGGTCCAGGCGGCGCGGTCCGGGGCGTGGCGGGTGGCGTTCATGAGGATCTCCGTCGCAAGGCTCGTTGACAAGTGAATGATCGTTCGTTTTGTGAGAGACAGCGTGCACCTCCTCGGCGGCGATTGTCAAGAACGAACGTTCGCCTTGCTACAGTCACCCAATGCCCAAGGTCACCGACGCCCACCTCGCGGCCCGCCGCGAGCAGATCATCGAGGCGGCGATGACGCGGTTCGCGGAGGGCGGCTTCCACTCGACCGGGATGGCCGAGGTCATCGCGGCGACCGGTCTGTCGGCCGGTGCCGTCTACCGCTACTTCCCCAGCAAGGAGGCGCTGATCCGGGCGATCGTCGAGGAGCGGGTCCTCGCCACCGCGGCGGCGGCCTTCGAGCGCATCCTCGACGAGGGCGTCGACGACCCCATCGAGGCGATCTCCGCTGCCCTCGGCATCGTCGACGCCGTCAGTGCCCGTCAAGGGGTCGACCTCACCCGGGTCGCGGTGCAGGCGTGGGGCGAGGCGCTGCGCAACCCCGTCATCCTCGACGTGGCCCAGGGCGCCTACGCCAAGATGCGCGGCTACCTCGCGGCGGTCGCGCGCCGCGCCCAGGAGCACGGCCGGATGCCGGCCGACGCCGACCCCGATGAGGTGGCCAAGACGCTGCTGTCGCTCGTCATGGGCTACCTCATCCAGCGCCTGATCATGGGCGACGTGGACCGTGAGAGCTACACCAAGGCCCTGAGGGGACTCACGGCCTTGGGTATGCCGGCCGCCAGCACTTCGTGAGGCTCGGCCGGCCTGCGCGAGCGCGTGGCCGGGCCGCCCGCCTAGGGATTGGCCAGAGGTCTCAGGCGGAGGGAAGTTGCCGTCATAGGGGCAATTTCCTTCCGGATGAGCAGCTCTCGGAGCAGCAGGGCCCTATCGCCGGCTCTGGACGGTCCGCAGCTCGGAGACCTCCATGACCCACTCGGCGGACAGGTCCTCCTCGGTCAGCACACGGACCGGCTCCGGGCTCTCCACGGACACGCCGAAGGCGTCGGCGACGGGCTCCGGCGCCACGGGGGCAACGGGGGCCACGGGAGCGACCGGGACGACCGGGGCCACCGGGACGACCGGCGCCGGCTCCGGCGGGGCGGCCTGGGGGCCCGGGATCCCACGCCCGGGCATCCACCAGTTCCACCGGCCGAGCAGCCGCATCGAGGCGGGCACGATGACCAGCCGGACCAGCGTGGCGTCGATGGCGATCGCGACCGCCATCCCGAAGCCCAGCTGCTTCATCGGCAGGATCCCGGCGAAGGCGAACCCGCCGAACACGACCACCATGAGCAGCGCCGCGCCGGAGATCAGCGGCGCCGTGCTCGCGACGCCGCGCGCCACGCTCTGGGTGTTGTCGCCGGTCTTGACGAACTCCTCGCGCACCCGTCCGAGGAGGAAGACCTCGTAGTCGGTGCTGAGGCTGAACAGCAACGCCAGCAACAGGATCGGGATGAAGTTCTGGATGTCGGCCGGGCCCTCCACGCCGAGCAGCGACGCGCCGAACCCCTTCTGGAAGACCAGGACGAGGATCCCGAAGGTCGCCCCGACCGACAGCAGGTTCATGAGGATCGCCTTGAGCGGCAACAGGACCGACCGGAACGTGAACAGCAGCAGCAGGTAGATGACGACGAGCATCACGCCGATGACGCGCGGCAGGTTGTCGGAGATCAGCGTGTTGCTGGCCACGCCCTCGGCGGTCTCGCCGCCCACCTGCACGGTGGCGCCGGGTATGCCGGCGTTCGCCGCCGCCTCCTGGGTGTCCGCGAGCAGGTCGCGGGTGCTCTGGTCGGAGGCCCGCCCGGTGGCCACGACGTCGAGGACCAGCCGGTGGGCGTCGTCCGAGACGTAGTGACCGACGAGCGCCTTGACGTCGGGTGGCAGCTGGTCCCGAACGGCCGGTTGCAGGGCGGCCAGGGGCGCGGTGGGCGAGACGCCCTTCAGCGCGGGCACGGCGGAGTCGACGCGGTCCACCGACGCGAGGTCGGAGAGGTGCTGCTCGAGCTTCACGACGGCCGCCGACGCCTCGGGGGTGTCCAGCGGCGTCGACGACGTCACCAGCACGTTGATCGGCGACGTCGACCCGGTGCCGAACTCGGACTGCATCCGGTCGAAGCCCTGTCGGATCGGCGAGGACGTGGGCACGATCCCGGCGTCCGGCGTGAACGTCGTGAGGTCCTTGGCCGGCAGCGCGACACCGACCATGAGGACCAGGGCGGCGCCGAGGAAGACGAGCGGGTACTTCATCACGCGCTCGGCGATGACGTCCCAGCGCACTCCCCGCCGGGGCGCGCCCGGCACCCTCGGCCGCCGACCCCGCCACGGGATCCGCCCGGCATTGATCCGGTGGCCGAGGATCCGCAGCAGGACCGGCAGCAGCAGCACCGAGGTGATGATCGAGAACGCCACGACGATGACCGCGCCGAGCGCGATCGAGGTGATGACGCCGAGCGGCACGAGGAACAGCGTGCTCATCGCGGCGATGATGGTGATCCCCGAGAAGATCACCGTCTCGCCGCTGGTCTTGAGGGTGACCGCCAGCGCCTCGTCGACGGTCCGGCCCTTCGCCAGCTCCTCCTTGAACCGGGAGATGAGGAACAGCGAGTAGTCCACGCCGACGCCGAGACCGAGCATGGTGGCGGTGTTCTGGACGAACAACGACAGCTCGGTCTGTCGGGCGATGAGCGCGAGGACCGCGAAGCTGCCGAGGATCGACGTGACGCCGACCGACAGCGACACCAACGCGGCGACGAGACCGCCGTAGAGCGCCAGCAGCACCAGGAGGATCAGCGGCAGGGTCAGCATCTCCGCGTGCGCCAGACCGGACTCGCTGAGCGCGTTGACCTCGCCCCAGAACGACGCCGTCCCGACCAGCGAGACGTCGAGCCCCTCCGGCGCATACTTCGCCGCCAGGTCCTGCTGGAGGTGCGGCAGGAACTGGCGCGCCATGCCGTCGTCGACCCCGAGGCCCAGGACCTCGAGGGAGGTGGAGCCGTCCTGCCCGACGAACTCCGCGCGCACGGGGCCGGTCGTCGACGCATACCCCAACCGGCTGGTGACCTCGAGCTCCTTGGTGGCGGCCACCTCGTCGATGATCCGGGCGGCCCGCTTCTCGAAGCCGGGCTGGTTGCTCGCGTACCACTGGTCGTGGACGACCACGGTGATGTTGGTCTCGCCGCGGGCGACGAACCCGTGCCGCAGCGCGATGTTGACCGTGTCGCTCTCGGAGCCCGGGACGTTCCAGCCGCCACCGGACAGCAGCGTCGGCAGAGGTCCTCCGACGACGCCCGCGACGCCGAGGAGGACGATCCACAGCCCGACGACCGGCCAACGCAGGCGGCCGAGCGTCGACACCACTCGGCCCATCGCGCGGTCCAGTCGAGAGTGGTCAGCCATGCGGCGAGGCCTCCCGGCTCGCGGCCAGGTCCCGCAGCGCCAGCACGGCGACGACGGGCTTGCGCAGCGCGGCACCCCAGCGACCGCGCGCGGTGCTCACGGCGCGGTCGACGCTGATGAGCGTGTGCTTGCGCACACGGGTCCCCGAGCTCACAGAGACCACCATCCTGGACGCAGCCGCACCGAACAAGAGGCTGGTGTAGACAAGCTGCGGCAAACCCTCCTCACCGGAGGCGAGCATCGCCCGTGCCGACTCGAGCATCTCCACGGGCACGACCCGCATCGGGACCACCTTGCGGAGCAGCTCCCAGGTGGCGTCGGTGGCGATCGCCTCGTCGAGGCCGGCGCGGTCGATGCGTCCGTCGAACGGCTCGCTGCCCGGGCGGTAGTCGTAGAACCGGATGTACTGCGTGCCGGCCATGTCGTAGCCGGAGATCACCGGACGGCCCACCTGCGCGGCGGCCTCGTGGAGCAGGAACTTCGCGACCCAGCCGGCCGGCTCGGTGACGTCGACGCCGTCGACGACGACGTGGCAGCGGCCGACGAGGTCCAGGGCGTTGTCGGCGGTGATCCCGGAGGTGTCGACGTGGGCGGTCGCGTGCGGGTTCACCGCGGCGATCCGCCGGGCGTGGACGACGGCCTTGTTCTCGCCGATCTCGTCGAGGAAGGCGCTCTGCCGGTTGAGGTTGTTCAGCTCGTACGCGCCGGGCTCGGCCAGCAGGAAGTGCTGGACTCCCAGCCGTACCAAGGGTTCCACCGCCGCGCCGCCGGTGGAGCCGCAACCGGCGACGAGGACGGTGAGCTGCCCCAGCCGGTCCTGCGCCGCGTCGGAGACGAAGCCGCGGTTGCGGGTGGTGAGGTCGGCGTAGAACGCCTCGGGAGTGGCGTGGCTGGTGGTGACAGTGGTCATCAGGCTCTCCAGGGGGAGGAGGTATGCGGGTGGTGGTCGGCGGGGTCGCCGTCAGCCGGCGCAGTCCGGGCGGCAGGCGCGCTGGCCGACCGCGTCGAGGAACACCGCGTGGATCTGGTCGGGGCTGGTCGCCCGGTACGCCGCGCCGCCGGTGGCGGAGCTGATGGCGCCGAGGGCGGCCCGGTCGGCGTCCGGCCCGAAGGCGATGGTGATCACCGGTACCGGGCGGTCGGCCTTGGCCTCGCCCTTGAGCGTCGCGACGACCTGGTCGAGCGACTGGCCGTTCTCGCTGTCCGCGCCGTCCGAGAGGATGACGACCGCGTTGACGCGGCCCTGGACGTAGGAGGCCTGCGCGGCCCGGACCGCGGCGATGGTGGTCGTGTAGAGACCGGTTCCGCCGGTGGGCTGCAGGGTGGCGACGCCCGCCAGGAGCTTCTGCTTCCCGGCACCGTCGAGCGAGACGGTCGGGACGACCACCTTGTAGGGCTTGTCGCCGTCGAGCTTCTCCGAGAACGCCCACAGGTCGACCTGGGTCGAGGCGGGGTAGAGGGCGAGGCCGGCGATGGCCGACTGGCGGGCGATGTCCATCCGGGACGGGCCCGGGCTGCCCTTGCCGTCGATGCCCCAGGCCATGGACCCGGAGATGTCGATGACGGTGGTCAGCTTGGCGTCGAGGCGGACCGCGGCGAGCGTCTTCTCGGCGTCGGTCAACGAGTTCGCGTCGAGCCGGGTGGCCTTGCTGGCCTGGTTGCCGTCGACGCCACGGCTGGCGGTCAGGTCGAACCCGGGGCCGCCGGCGGCGTCGCGGAAGCCCGCCGAGCGCAGCGCCTGCTGCGAGCTGGGCAGGGTGAGCCGGTCGAGCAGCCTGCCCGCGGCGGCCTGGGCCGTCGGCGCGGTCGTGAGGACCGCGTACGGGTAGTTGTACGACGCCTGGCTCGGGTAGATGGCGACCAGCTGGGGCGCGCCGGTGCCGGAGTTCGCGGCCCAGACGGCCTGCTCCGACGTCGGGCGGGCGCCGTGGTCGACCGGGGGCGTCGCCGCGGACGACGAGCCGGAGGCGGCCTTGGCGGCGGCGGTGGCCTCGCTGCCGACCGTGGCGCTGCGCAGCAGGGCGGTGAGCGCGCCGCGTCCGTCCGGTCGGGCGGAGGTGGCGTCGCGCAGGGCGAGGATCGCGCCGACCCGCTCGGGGGCGAGGCGCTCGGAGGCGATCTCGACGGTGGCGGGCGGGGTCGCCGCGGCCGCGTTGACGAGGTCGGCGACGGTCGGGCGGGTCTTCGCGTTGAGGGCGGCCGCCTCGGCGGCGGAGACGGCGAGGACCAGCGGGCTGGTGGCGATGGCCGGCGCGTCGGTCGCGGTAGCGACCTTGTCGTCCTTGGCCCGGGTCAGCCACAGCGTCGAGTTGGGGATCCAGACGTCCGGCGGCTGGATGGCGCCGCCCTGGAGCTGGGAGAGGACCGCGGCCGGGGCCTCGGCCGTGACGGTGACGTCGACGCATACCTGCGGTTCGGTGGTCATCCGCTGGGCGACCGTGGCGACGACCGGCGCGATGTCCGGGGAGGCGGTCACGCGCAGGGCGGTCCGCCCGGACGCGCAGTCCTCGGGGGTGGTGTTGCGGCTGGCGAGGTAGAGCCCGCCGGAGACGGCCAGGGCGACGACCGCGACGACGGCGGCGATGATCGCCGCGGTGCGCCCGGACCGGGTGTCACGCGGCACGACGCTCACCGCCCACGCGGGAGAGCCGGCCGGGGCGGGACGACGACATGTCGGTGGCGGCCTGGAAGAGGTCCGGCGAGTCCAGCGTCTCCGCCAGCATCGTCGCCTGCTGCGCCGCGAACCCGGCGTCGGGCAGGTGCGAGACGAACGGCTTGACGCTCGCCCGCTCGGTGTAGGCGTGCTTGAGCAGGTCGTGGTCGGTCAGCTGGGGGGCGGTGCCCTCGACCAGCTGCACCTCCAGACCGGCCATGAGCAGGTGCCGCAGGGCCACGTGCTCCTCGACGTCACCGATCAGCGTGCGGACGGCGGGCGACGCCGCGACGACCGCCTGGCCGAGGCCGTGCAGCAGCTCGAGGGTCACCCGCAGCCGCTGCGTCCGGTCGGTCAGGGTCCGCGAGTGGACGAACCGCTTGAGCTCGCGGACCTCGTGGGTACCGACCCCGGCGAGGGGCGCGACGCGGTCGAAGATGTTGATCCCGTGCGCCTCCTCGACCGGGAAGGCGGCCCGCTCGGGGTCGAAGAGGTCCCTTGACTCTCCGTCCCCGTTCGTGGCCAGGCTGACGTACCCGAGGATCCGGCCGGACGGGCTCATCGTGATGATGTGCTCGTCGTCGGCGTGGGTCACCCCGAGCGGCTCGCAGAAGATCGCCTGCCGGTAGGCCACGTCGGAGCACGCCCAGCCGAGCTGGAGGTACTGCGCGAGGCGGAACCCCTGCAGCCCGATGAGGTACCGGTGCGGGAGGTGCCGCGTCGGCACCGCCAGCGTGACCAGGCCGTCGCCTCGCTCGGCGAAGTGGGTGAAGAGCGCCGGGTCCTGCTTGGCGAGGTTCACCAGGTTCCGGAAGCTGAGGTCCCGGTTGAGCGAGACGACGTCAGCCGCATACTTCGCGGCCGGGTGCGCTGCGACATCCTCTGGGGCGTTCGTGCACATGGACGGTTCCTTCTGAGCTCTAGCTGAGGGGTGGGGGGTCTAGAAGTCGTCGGTCTCGTAGAGCGACTCGGTGATCGCAAGAGCAAGGACTTCCGGGGTGCCCTCGTAGATACGTGAGCCGAGCGCGTCCCGAAGTCGCTTCTCCATGCCGTGGTCGCGGAGGTACCCGCGAGCGCCCATGACGCTCATGGCCTCGGTGCAGACCTCGATGGCGACCTGGTCGGCGAAGAGCTTCGCCGCGGCGGTCTCGAAGACGGGGGCCGGGATCTGGGTGTCGGCCATGTAGGCGGCACGCAGGTAGAGCATCCGGCTCGCCTCGACCTTGGCGGCCATCTCCGCGAGCTTGCGGGCGGTGAACTGGTGCTGCCAGAGCACCTTGCCGCCCTGGATGCGCTCGCCGGCGAACTCGACGGCCTGCTCCAGCGCCCCGCGAGCGACGCCGGTGGCGATCGCCGCGACGGCCGCGCGGGCCATGTTCATCTGCTGGACGTTGATGTAGACGCCGCCGCCCTCGCCGCCGGCGACGTTCTCGGCCGGGACGATGACGTTGTCGAAGTGCAGCTCGGTGCCGAGGCAGGTGCGGTAGCCCATCTTGTCGGCGATCGCGCCGCGGGTGATGCCCGGCGTGTCCAGCGGGACGACGAAGCAGGTGAGCATCGTCGCGCCCTCGTGGCCCTCGATGTTCGCGAAGACCGTGCCGTACTTGGCGACCTTGCCGTTGGTGATGAACTTCTTGTCGCCGTTGAGGACGTAGTGGTCGCCCTCGCGGCGGGCCTGCATGACGTCGACCGCATACTCGGCGTTCTCCGGGATGAGCAGGTCGCAGCCGGCCTTGTCCTCGGTGATGGCGTTGCAGGCGAGGACGACCTCGTCGCCGCTGAACAGCGGGAGGAACCGGGCCTGCAGCCGGGGGTCGCCCGAGAGCAGCACCGGCGCCTGGCCGAGCATCGTGGCGCCGAAGACCAGCGCCAGTCCGGCGTCGACGGCCGCGAGCTCCTCGAGCGCGATGGCCACGCCGAACTCGCCGTAGCCGAGGCCGCCGAACTGCTTCGGGACGACCAGGCGGGTCAGACCGAGGTCGTGGCCCTCCTGGATCAGGTCCCAGTCGAAGTCGGCCGCGTCGGCCTCGTCGAGGGCGCGGACCGCAGGTGCGACCCGCTCCTGGCACCAGCGGCGGACCTCCTGCTGGAGGGCCGCGACGTCCGGCGGGATGGTGGTGAGGGTGGGGATGTCGAGCGTCGCGTCGAGCGTGGCGGTCATGACGTCACCGCTCTCAGGCGTTGACGCCGGCGTCGGCCGCGATCTGCGGGTACCGGTCGAACGCGGGCTGGAGCATGGGCACGAACTCGATGACCTTGGCGACGCTCCCGCTGATCTTGATCTTGCGGGTGGCCAAAGCGATCGGCATGAGCAGCCGGCCGGCCCAGAGGGCGTCGGCGGTGGTGCAGGACATCTGGATGGTGATGGCCGGCGCGTTCGGGACCTCGTCGACGTAGACGCCGTCGGCGTCGAGGTAGACGGTCATGTCCGGGTCGGAGTGCTTGAACAGCACCGTGAGGTTCTCGTTGCGGACGGTGGTGGAGAAGCGGTCGTCCTCGAGGAGGATCTCGAAGAGCGTGGTGAACACGGAAGCGGCTTGTTCCTTGCTGGAGAAAGCAGGCACAGGGGTGTCTCCTGGTCAGGTCTCGTCGGCCACCGATGGGGCGACGGGGGTGTGGTGGACGTCGGTTGAGAGGCGACGCCGCGACCGGTGATACGTCCGGGTTCGCGTCGGCGGCCCTCCGAGGCGCCGGCCGGCCACGTGCGCGCAGGTTCCTGACATCACGCGCAGGGTGCAACCTGCGCGTCGGGTTCCGAACCTGCGCGCACGTCCTCGCCGTGGGCTCCGCGAACGGGACGGCGGTCGCAGCGCACGTCTCGTAGCGCCTGTCGTAGCGGGATGAGTGTCGTGATCGCAGCACAGAACCCGCTACGAACTGCGCTTCGACCTCAGGCCGACCCCCTGGCACCAAGCACTGATGTCGTGATGCCAGCACCACACGCACTCCGAGACGCACCGTGACAGGGCGAACGAGCGCCGCGCTGACGACCGCGTCACCGCGGGTATCTGCGGCCCCGGCTCGGCGCTCCATGCGGTCGAGGCGCCCTGGCCCCTGCCGCGCCCCCACCACCCCTAGGAGTCCCGCGCATGTCCATCTCGACCATGCCCGCTCACGCCACCACCACCGAGATCGCCCCCTCGGACTGGGGACCGTCCACCGAGCTGCTCCCCCACGAGGCGGACAACCTCGCCACCATCGCCACGGTCGCGCCGCTCTGGAGCACCCGTGACATCCCGTCACTGCTCGAGCACTACGCCGACGACATCGTGTGGCGCAACGTCGCCATGGACGAGGTCTACGACGGCAAGGAGGCCGTCAAGGCCTTCCTCGAGCGGCTCTTCGTCGCCCTGCCGGACATCACGCTCGAGATCACCCTGCGCGTGCCGCGTGGCAAGTACGTCACCGAGGAGTACATCCTCCGTGGGACCCACCTGGGCCCGATGTTCGGGCTCCCGGCGACCGGCCGGCCCGTCGAGCTGAAGGTGATGAGCCTGCTCGAGCTGCGCGACGGGAAGATGAAGGAGGACCACTTCTACTTCGACGTGGCCACCGCGATGCGCCAGATGGGCTACTTCCCGGAGTCGTCCGCGGCCTACAAGCTCCCCGGCCGGGTCGTGCTCGGGCTGGTCAGCCGCGTGATCCGCCGCCGGTCCCGCTGACGCGCAACGCTAGACGTCGCCGACCGGGTGGGTTCGGACCTCGACCGCGGTGATCCCGCGCAGCCCGAACCACATCCGGCCCTCGCCCTGGACCACGGTGGCGAGGACGGCGTCGCACCCGGCGCACCGCACCACACTGCCCGCGTCGCTGACGTAGACCATCGCCGTCGCGAGCTGGGCCACCGACCCACAGCCGGCGCACCTTGCGCTCGCGGTCGTCACGTCGAACGTGAAGACGTCCGCGAACGTGCCGGCCAGCATGTTGCCGTCGAGGTGGGTCATCAGGTGCCTCCGAATCGTTCGGTACGGATCGACGACGGCCGGTGCCCCAGGTCGACGAGCGACTGGGCCACCGCCTCGACGAATCCGGTTGGGCCGCAGACGAACACGAGTGGGTCCTCGGCCGCCGGGACCACGCGGGCCTCGACGCCGGTATGCGTGAGCCGGCCCGGTGGCTCGGCCCACCCGGGCGGTGCCGAGCGGGTGTAGACGAGGTCGAGCGAGATGGCCCCGGACGCCGCGGCCGCGGCCAGCTCGTCCGGGAAGAACACGTCCGACGGCGTGCGCACCGAGTAGAGGAGCCGCATCGGCGTCGCATCGCCGGCCGCCACGTGCGACCTGGCGATCGCGAGCAGGGGCACGACACCGGAGCCGCCGGCGACGAGCTGGACGGCACGCATACCGGCGCGGTCGTCCGAGTCCGACGGAGGCCGCCACACGAAGAACGCCCCGAGCGGGCCGTGGATCTCCACGTCGTCGCCGACCCGCAGGTCATGGACCAGGAACGGCGACACCTCGCCGTCCGGGACCTCGGCCACCACGAGCTCGACGGAGGTGCCCGGGCCAGAGGACGCGAGTGAGTAGGAGCGGGTCGCCTGGTACCCGTCCGGAGCCGTGAGCCGGACGTCGAGGTGCTGCCCGGCGTCGTTCCCCGGCCAGGTGGGCACGTCGAGCATGATCCGTCGCGCGGAGGCCGTCTCGGGCAAGGCCGACGTCACGGTGCCGGTATGCCACGCGGCGCGCACCAGAGCCGGGCGGGTCGCCGCGCGTCGGACGATCACCAGTACCGCTCCTCCAGCCACGGGTCGCCGTGGAGGTGGTAGCCGGACTGCTCCCAGAACCCGGGCTCGTCGTCCGGCATCATCACCAGCCCGCGCACCCACTTCGCGCTCTTCCAGAAGTAGAGGTGCGGCACCAACAGCCGGGCCGGACCACCGTGCTCCGGGGTGAGCGGCTCGCCCTCCGCCTCGACGGCGACCCAGGCCTGCCCGTCGAGCAGCTCGTCGAGGGGGACGTTGGTCGTGTAGCCGCCGTAGCTGTGCGCCATGACGAAGTCCTGCGAGGTCTCGACCTCGGCGAACAGCTTGTCCAGCGACACGCCCCGCCACGGCATCGCGAGCTTGGACCAGTGCGTCACGCAGTGGATGTCGGTCTCGACGTCCTCGAGCCCGAGGGCGTGGAACGAGTCCCAGTCCCAGCGGTGGACCTGGCCGTCCTCGGTGCTGATCGTGAAGGTCCACTCCGAGGGGTCCACGGCCGGGGTCGGACCGGCCGAGAGCACCGGCCAGTCGTCGACGCGGGTCTGGCCCGGCGGTAGCCGAGGGTCGTGGTCACGCGACCGCCCGGTGAAGCCTCTGGTGATGAACGACATCGCGGCCTCCTCCCTGAGCCGGAGCGTATCGACGCCGGAACGGCGGGGCTAGTGGGGTCCCCTCGAGGTATCGGAGCGAAGCGTGGGGCCCCCGCGATGGATCGACGCGAAGCGGCGAACGTCGTGGGGAGAACCTCGTGGGGTGAACTAGACCGGCAGCCAGGACGGCAGCGCGACCCCGAGCAGGTCCAGGGTCAGCAGGAACGCGAAGAACAGGCAGATGCCGCCGCCGACACGGCGGATCACGGCCAGCCGCAGCCGTTTCAGCAGCGCCCGGCCGATGACGGCCCCGAGCGCAGAGACCAGTGCGAGGGCCAGGAACGCCCCGACCCCGACGCTCAGCGGCTCGCCCCGACGAGCGACGAACCCCGCGGTCGCCAGCTGGCTCAGGTCGCCCCACTCGGCGAGGAAGAGGATGAGGAAGCTCGTCGTCACCGCGTGCCAGCCCGGCGCATCGGCCGCGGCCTTCGCGGCGAACTCCTCCTCCGTGTCCGCCTCCTCCGAGTCCGCCTTCCCGGCGCCGCGGATGAGGAGGACGCCGGCCACGAGGAACAGCGCGGCCACCGCGATGTGCACCGGCGTCTCGGGCAGCCGGCTGATGAGACCGCCGAACAGGACCGCGACGACGGTCTGCACGAGGAACGCGGCGGCCACCCCGATCCAGACCAGCAGCGGCCGGTACCGGGTGGCCAGGACCAGCGTCGCGATGAACGTCTTGTCCGGGAGCTCGACCACGAAGATCGTCACGAAGACGGTGGCGGCGAGGGCGAGGTCCATGGCGCGGCCAGCCTAAATGGGCGTCTCGGGTGACCTCTCTCACGCCGAAATCCTGGCTCCCCGACGGGAGGCGGCCGGCACGCATACGGGCGTCAATCGCATCAAACAGGTACAAATCGGGCAACAGTTCGATCGGTGTTCGTCGAGCAGCGGTCCGGAGTTCACCTATTCTTGAGCGCTGGACCAGCCGCGGGGGGACCACGCGACAAGGACCCGAGCACTGAAGATGGACACTCAGCGATGAGCTATGACGGCGACGGCGACGTACACGAGAGCCGTCGTAACACCACACTCGCCATCGGCGTGGCGGTAGCCGCGGTCGCGATGGTGGGGCTGCTCTATTGGTTGTTCAGCAACATGTCCGGCCCCGCCCTGGCGGTGAGCCCGGCCGCCGCGACGACGTCGACGACGACCTCCGGTACCGCGGCGCCCGCCCCGAGCCAGACCAGTGAAACTGCGCCGCCGACCATCGCCTCGTGGACCCCCACGACGACGTTCAGCCTCCCCCCGCCGGAGCAGCCCACGATGACGTTGCCGGTCGAGGGCCAGACCGCCGACCAGCCGAGCGCCCCGGCGACCACACAAGCGGCGCTCCGCCTCCGCCTCCGCCTCCGGCTCCCGCCGGCCCGGTCATCTCCAACGTGGACCTCAAGTGCTCCAAGAGCGACGGTAAGCGGGTGACCGCCCGGCTCATCTTCGACGTGAACGCCAAGGTCGACATCACGCTCAGTGCCGGAGGCCAGGTCGACCGGAAGTCCGGCGGACCGGGCAACGTCTCGTTGTCCACGACCGGCCGCGGCCCCGAGATCTGCTTCGCCAAGATCGGCGACCAGACGTTCGGGCCGATCCAGGCCTCCTGACGGAACGGTTTCCACCCCGCCGCGTGTCTCACTGTCGGGACAGTGGTCCTGCCCATGGCGTATGCCTGTGGGGACGGTTCGGGTGACGGCTCGAGGGGCGGTGACGGATGGCGGGTTCGCGAGATGCGGACTTCATGGAGTTCGTCCGGGCGCGCTCCCTCGCACTGCGGCGCACCGCATACCTGCTCTGCGGTGACTGGTCCGCCGGCGACGACCTCGTGCAGGAGTCGCTGGCCAAGGTGTATGTCGCCTGGCCGCGGATCGCCGCCAGCCAGGCGGTGGAGAGCTACACGCGGACGACCATGCTGCGGACCTACCTCAACGAGAAGCGGAAGTGGCGCCGCGAGGTGCACTTCGAGCAGCTCCCCGAGCATCCGACCGACGACCAGGACACGGCGCTCACGGTGACGCTCTCGGCGCTGCTGCGGGAGCTCCCGACCAAGCAGCGGGCCGTCCTCGTCCTGCGCTTCTACCAGGACCTCAGCGTGCCCCAGATCGCCGAGGAGCTCGGCATCCCGGAGGGCACCGTCAAGAGCCAGCTGTCGCGGGGGCTGGCCACCATGCGGGTCCGGCTCGGCGAGCCCGAACCCCAGCAGACGAACAGCGGCGACAGCAGTGACAAGGAAGTGACGTCATGACCGGAGGCACGAACCGCAGCCTCGAGGACCTCCTGCGCGAGCAGCTGCACGAGATGGACACCGTGGAGCCGCCGGCGCCGGACTTCGAGTTCCGCGCGCTGCGAGCCGGACGTGAGCGGCTGAAGCGACGCCAGGCGTGGACCCGCGGGCTGGTCGGCGCGGCGGCGGCCATCGTCATCGGCGCGGTGGCCATCCCGTCGTTGGGACGCCTCGGGACGGTCACCGATGGTGCTAGCTCCGGGACCGCGGTGGCCGGTGCGGGATCCGCGCCGTCGGCTCCCGAGGCGGCCACCGGCGGTGACGCTCGCGATCTCAAGGCGCCGGACGCCGGGTCCGCTCCGGACGGTTCGTCCCTGGACAGCGTCCCCGATCCACTCCGCAACACCTTCGCCCGGCTGCGGACCACGCTGTCCGCACCCCCGTACGACGCGGTGTTCACGTCGCTGACGTTCGACCCGTCCGTCGCACCGTCCGGCCGGGTCGTCCTGCACCTGACCGGGCCCGACCCGGCGGCGATCGACCTGGTCCGCTCGGCCTTCCCCAGCGGTCCGGAGGTGACCACCGAGGTGTCGGCGTACTCGCTGGCCGCGTGCACGCAGACGTGGGCCAAGGTGGCGGCCGACCCGCAGCTCCGCCCGCAGGACGTTCCGCTCACCGTCCTCGGCTGTGACGCGAACGGGCGGGTCGCGGTCCGCGTGCCGCCCGGCGCCCCAGCAGCGGCGCTCGACCAGCTGACGAGCTACGGCGACGCCGTGAACCTCGTCAGCGGAGGCTGACAGACTGACCGGCGTGCTTCTGGTCCAGCCACTGACGGCCCCTGTCACGCCGGTCGAGGCGCTCCGCCGGATCGCCTTCCTCCTCGAACGCTCGCGCGCCGGTACCTACCGCGTGGAGGCGTTCCGCAAGGCGGTCAAGACGATCGCCCCCCTGTCCGACGACGAGCTCCGCCAGCGCGCCGAGAGCAAGTCGCTCAAGGACCTGCCCGGTGTCGGGGACTCGACCGCCGCGGTCATCGCGCAGGCCGCCATGGGCGAGCTACCCGCATACCTCGAGTCGTTGCAGGAGAAGGAGTCCGCGCCGCTCACCCGCGGGGGCGAGGAGCTGTATGCGGCGCTGCGCGGCGACCTCCACATGCACTCCGACTGGAGCGACGGTGGCTCGCCGATCGAGGAGATGGTGCTCACCGCGGTCGAGCTCGGACAGGAGTGGACGACCCTGACCGACCACTCGCCGCGGCTGACGGTGGCCAACGGGCTGTCGGCCGAGCGGCTCAAGAAGCAGCTGACCATCGTCGACGGGATCAACACGTCCCTGGGCGACCGGTTCCGGCTGCTCAAGGGGATCGAGGTCGACATCCTCGACGAGGGCGACCTCGACCAGACCGAGGAGATGCTCGGCCGGCTCGACATCGTCACGGCCTCGGTGCACTCCAAGCTGCGGATGAACGAGGCGCCGATGACCCGGCGGATGGTCAAGGCGGTCCTCAACCCGCGGGTCAACGTCCTCGGCCACTGCACCGGCCGGATGGTCATGGGCAGCCGTGGCACGCGCCCGCAGTCGGACTTCGACGCCAAGGCGGTGTTCGAGGCGTGCCTGGAGGGCAACACGGCGGTCGAGATCAACTCGCGGCCCGAACGCCAGGACCCGCCGGACGACCTCATCGAGGTGGCTCGCGACATCGGCTGCACGTTCACCATCGACTCCGACGCCCACGCCCCGGGCCAGCTGGACTTCAAGGCGCTGGGCTGCGAGCGCGCGGAACGCCTCGGCATACCGGCCGAGCGGATCGTCACGACGTGGCCGGTCGAGCGGGTTCTGGAGTGGGCTTCCGCGCGGTCCTGAGCCGGGCCACGGCGATTTGGCCGCCCGGTAGGCATCGCCTATGCTTTCGGACGTCTTCGACGGATCCGGGTCCCCATCGTCTAGCGGCCTAGGACTCCGCCCTTTCACGGCGGCAGCACGGGTTCGAATCCCGTTGGGGATACGCAACACCTGTAGTTTCTAGGCCCCGTAGCGCAGTTGGTTAGCGCGCCGCCCTGTCACGGCGGAGGTCGCCGGTTCGAGCCCGGTCGGGGTCGCTCGTCTTCAAGAGCGAAGCACGTCCAGCATCTCCAGCACGCTGAGAGCGGCCACCTGGAGGCTGAGCAGGGCCCCATGGACGGCCGTCGGCCAGCCCTTCGCCTCCTGAGCGCCGGTGCGCATCCGGTAGTGCCGGTGCGCCGTCGCGAAGATCACCGCCGTGTGCCCCAGTCCGAGGGCGACGACCAGCAGGGCGACCAGGCCGACCGTGCTGAAGGTGAGCCGGCCGACGACGATCGTGGCCACCGCCAGCGCCAGCGCGGACCGCTGCCAGGCGAGCGCGGTGCGCTCCGGCTGGAGACCGGGGTCGCGCGGCGTGGCGGTCATGAGCCGCTCAGCGCAGCCCGATGGCGAACAGCAGGACCAGCCCGGCGACGGCGACGCCGCCGACGAGGACGGCCGTCATCGCGGAGCCGGGCAGCTGCTCGTTCCGCCGCATCGCGCGCTCCGAGCGGGCCCAGCGCGACCAGCCCACGGCACCGGTGCACAGACCCAGGACGATGAAGAGGACGGCGAGCCACTTGCGCGGGGTGGGCTCGATGTCGACGGGCAGTGCCTGCAGGGCCACGCCGGTCGCGAGCAGACCCAGCGCGGTGCGGATCCAGGCCAGGAACGTCCGCTCGTTGGCGAACGAGAACCGAGGGTCGGGTTCGTCGCCCTCGTCGTAGACCCAGCCGGGCCACCGCTTCGCCACGGTGGCGAGTATGCCGGGTCGCTCGCCTCGCGGATATCGGTCGGCCCTGTCGGGGGCGTGAGCGACGATGAGTTCTGCCCGGCGGAGAAGTCTCAGTGGGGGGCGGTGCGACGGCAGGCGCACCCACACGCATACGACGAAACGGAGAACGACGGTGATCCACGCCCGCGGGCTGGTCCAGACCTTCGAGACGAAGCAGGGGCGGACGAAGACGGAGGTCCGCGCCGTCGACGACGTCGACCTCGACGTGGCCGAGGGCGAGGTGGTCGGCTTCCTCGGCCCGAACGGCGCCGGGAAGACGACGACGCTGCGGATGCTGACGACCCTGCTGCGGCCCACGGCGGGTACCGCGACGGTCGCCGGCTACGACGTGGTCCGCGAGGCCGAGCAGGTCCGCCGGAGCATCGGCTACGTGTCGCAGAGCGGCTCCACCGGCGGCACCGCTCGGGCCGGCGACGAGGTGATGGACCACGGGATGCTCTACGGGATGTCCTCGGAGGACGCCCGGCGTCGGGGGCGCGAGCTGTTCGACCAGCTGGAGCTGGACGGTCTGTGGGACCGGCAGCCCGAAGTCGATGTCCGGCGGCCAGCGGCGCCGGCTCGACATCGCCATGGGCCTCATCCACGAGCCGAGCCTGGTGTTCCTCGACGAGCCGACCACCGGGCTGGACCCGCAGGCCCGCGCGAACCTCTGGACCCACATCGCCGACCTGCGCGACCGGCGCGGCGCCACCGTCCTCCTCACCACGCACTACCTCGACGAGGCCGACCATCTGAGCGACCGCATCGTCGTCATCGACCACGGCAAGATCGTCGCCAGCGACACCCCGGACAACCTCAAGGCGCAGGTGTCCGGCGACCTCGTCGACCTCGAGGTCGCCGATGCGGCCCACGTCGCGACGGCGGCGGAGCGGTTGGGGACGGTGGTCACCCACGGAGCGGCGTCCTCGACGTCCGACGGGTCTCGGGAGGTGGAGGTCGACGGCCAGCACGTCCGGGGCCGGGTCCAGCGGGCCGGGGTCGTCATCCCAGGCCTGCTGCGTGACCTCGACCAGGCCGGGATCACCCTCACCTCGATCGAGGTCCGCCGCCCCACGCTCGACGACGTCTTCCTCACCGTCACCGGCCGCTCGCTGCGCGACGGCTGACCCGCATACCAAGGAGTGCCCGTGACCTTCCTTCGCGAGAGCTACATCGTCTTCCGCCGGCAGATGCGGATGAACCTGCGCAACCCCGCGTGGGTCATCATCGGCATGCTCCAGCCGGTGCTCTACCTGTTCCTGTTCGGGCCGCTGCTCAAGCCGCTGGCCGACCAGTTCGGCGCCGACAACGCCTACACGTTCTTCGTTCCCGGGTTGCTGGTGCAGCTGGGCATCTTCGGCGCGTTCTTCGCCGGGTTCAGCCTCATCGCGGAGTGGCGGGACGGGGTCATCGAGGCGGAGCGCGTCACCCCGGCGAGCCGGACGGCGCTGCTGGTCGGGCGGCTGATGCGCGACGTCTCGCAGCTGTTCGTCCAGGCGCTCATCCTCGTCGGGCTGGGCTACGTGCTGGGCATGCGGGCGTCGTGGCGCGGCGTCGTCCTCGGGATCAGCCTCACCCTGCTCCTCGGTGCGGCCTGCGCCGCCGCCTCGAACGCGTTGGCCCTGTCGACGAAGAGCGAGGACGTCATGGCGCCGGTCATCAACATGGTGATGATGCCGGTGCTCCTGCTGTCCGGGATCCTGCTGCCGATGACTCTCGGTCCGACCTGGCTGATCCGCGCCAGCGACTTCATGCCGACCCGGTGGGTCGTCGACGCGGTCCGCGGGTCGTTCGACGGGACGTTCGCGTCGAGCGCGATGCTCTGGGGGATCGCGTGGACGCTGGTGCTGTTCACGGGCGCCCTGTGGTGGGGGACGTCGACGTTCCGCAAGGAGAACGCGTAGCGCTCGGTCGAGGACGCGCTACCGGAGCGCCCACGCATACGCCAGAGTGTTTCTCGTGAGCGACGAGGTCCCCACCTACCTGCTCGTCGACGGCGAGAACATCGACGCGACCCTGGGCATCCAGGTCCTCGGTCACCGCCCGCAGCCCGAGGAGCGGCCACGGTGGGAGCGCGTCCGCGACTTCAGCGCCGCGGTCTGGGGGCAGCCGGTGCGACCGCTGTTCTTCCTCAACGCGACGACGGGCCAGCTGCCGCTGCCCTTCGTGCAGGCGCTGATGGCGCTCCGCTACCAGCCCATCCCGCTCGCCGGGTCGGGCGACCGGAACGAGAAGGTCGTCGACATCGGCATCCAACGGACGCTCGACGCGATCCTCGACGCCGGTCGGGGCGACGTCCTGCTGGCCAGCCACGACGCCGACTTCGTCCCTCAGCTGAGGCGGCTGCTCGACGCCGGGCGGCAGGTCGGGGTGCTCGGGTTGCGCGAGTTCGTCAGCGTCGAGCTGGCGGGGCTGCAGGACCAGGGGATGGCGTTCTACGACCTCGAGGACGAGGTGGGCGCGTTCACCGCGGTGCTCCCCCGGATCCGGATCATCCCGCTGGCCGAGTTCGACCCGCGCCGCTACCTCTGAGCCGATCGGCCCTCGTCAGACCAGGGCGTATGCGCCGGCCTCGTCGAGCGCCTCAGCCACCTCGGCGTCGGCGACCTCGCGCACGGCGTCCACGGTGACGTGGGAGGCGCCGCCGGGGTGGAGGTCCACGCTGACCTGCGTCACGCCGTCGAGGGAGCGCAGCTCCTCGGTGACCGCGCGGACGCAGTGGTCGCAGGTCATGCCGGCGACGGTGTAGGTCTGGGTGGTCATGACCGCACCAGCCGGGCGATCGCCTCGGAGGCCTCGCGGACCTTCTCGTCGGCCTCGGGGCCGCCGCGTCGCGCCGCGTCGACGACGCAGTGCTCGATGTGCTCGTCGAGGAGCTCGAGGGAGAACGACTGCAGCGCCTTGGTGGCGGCGGACACCTGGGTGAGGATGTCGATGCAGTACTTGTCGTCCTCGACCATCCGCTGGAGGCCGCGGATCTGGCCCTCGATGCGGCGCAGCCGCTTGAGGTGGGCGGCCTTGTTGTCGTGGTACCCGTGCTGTTCGGTCACAGGTCCAGTGTACCCCCAGGGGGTATGCGTCCTCAGCGACCCATGAGGCGGGTCTTCTCGGCGGAGATGGTGAGGATCACCCGGGTCTGAGGGCGGTCTCCGTACGGCTGGTACGGCCGGCCGGTGTACTTGTGGGAGAGCTCGGTCGATGTGCTCGGCGCCCCCCTCGCTCGTCATGCGGATGACGTCGCCGCGGATCTCGGCGTAGCGGGTCGGCCGTTTCGGGTCGCAGACGACGACGGTGACCCGTGGGTCGCGGGAGACGTTGCGGACCTTCTGGAATCCGTCGACGGTGTTGATGACGACGTGCTCGCCGTCGGTGTCGACCCAGGTCTCGGTGGTCTGCGGCGACCCGTCCTTCATCAGGGTGGTGACGAAGCAGAGGCTGGGGGCGCGGAGAAGGTCGAGGACGTCCTGGGGGATCGGCACGCCGTCATCATGCGGTGCGCGGCTGGATGTCGCCTGTTCAGCGGTCGTAGCTGTAGAAGCCGCGGCCGGTCTTGCGGCCGAGCAGCCCGGCGTCGACCATCCGGCTGAGGAGGGGCGGGGCCGCATACAGGGGCTCCTTGAACTCCTCGTAGAGCGACTCGGCGACGGCCTTGGTGGTGTCGAGCCCGATGAGGTCGGCGAGGGCGAGCGGTCCCTGCGGGTGCGCGGCGCCGCGGACGAGGCCGGCGTCGATGTCGTCGGCGGTGGCGAAGCCGGACTCGAGCATGCGAATCGCACTGAGGATGAACGGGATCAGCAGGGCGTTGACGATGAAGCCGGCGCGGTCCTGCGACTCGATGGGGTGCTTGTCGAGCTGGTCGACGACGAAGGCCCGGGCCCGGTCGGTCGTCTCCTTGGTGGTCAGGAGGCTGGGGACGAGCTCGACGAGCGAGAGCACCGGCACCGGGTTGAAGAAGTGGATGCCGAGGACGTGGCTCGGGCGCTTGGTCGCGACGGCGAGCTTCATGATCGGGATGGACGAGGTGTTGGAGGCGAGGATCGCGCCGGGGGTCGTGACGATCTCGTCGAGCTTCTTGAAGAGTTCGATCTTGGCGGCTTCGTTCTCGACGATGGCCTCGACCACGAGCTCGCGGTCCTGGAGGGCGGCCATCTCGGTGCCGACGGCGATCCGGCCGAGGACCTCCTGGGCGTTGTCGAGCTTCCCGCGTTCCTGGGCCCTTGTCAGGGATCTGTGTGAGTCGTTGGCGGCCGGCGTCGGCCGCGTCGTCACTGGACTCGACCACCGTGACGTCGAGTCCGGCGCGCGCGCATACCTCGGCGATCCCCGCACCCATGAGCCCACAACCGACCACGCCTACTCGCTCGATGCTCACCCGGGGATCCTAGGCGGCGGGAATGCCCGGTCCCGGGTTGGTGGTTGCCGCCAGCATGACGCAGAAGACATGGTTCATCACCGGCACGTCCCGCGGCTTCGGCCGCGAGTGGACCGAGGCCGCGCTCGACCGCGGCGACCGGGTGGCCGCCACGGCCCGCGACATCTCGACCCTGGACGACCTGGTGGAGAAGTACGGCGAGGCGATCCTGCCGCTCCAGCTCGACGTCACCGACCGGGAGGCGGACTTCGCGGCGGTCGAGGCCGCGCACCGGACCTTCGGGCAGCTCGACGTCGTCGTCAACAACGCCGGCTACGGGCACTTCGGGTTCGTCGAGGAGCTGACCGAGGACGAGATCCGGGCTCAGATGGAGACCAACCTCTTCGGGGCGCTCTGGGTCACCCAGGCGGCGCTGCCGATCCTGCGGTCGCAGGGTTCGGGCCACATCATCCAGGTGTCGTCGATCGGCGGGATCTCCGCGTTCCCGGGCATCGGGGCCTACCACGCGTCCAAGTGGGCGCTCGAGGGCTTCAGCCAGGCGCTCGCGGCCGAGGTCGCGGGGTTCGGAGTGAAGGTGACGCTGGTCGAGCCGGGCGGGTTCGCCACGGACTGGGCCGGACCGTCCTCGAAGCGCTCGGAGTCGCTGCCGGCGTATGCGGAGGCCCGCGAGACCATGGACCGCGAGCGCAAGGCACGGGCTGGTTCGGGCGGTCCCGGCGACCCGCGCGCGTCGGCGGCGGCGCTGCTGCGGATCGTGGACTCTCCGGAGCCGCCGCTGCGGACGTTCTTCGGCAACACCCCGATCGACATCGCCAAGGCGGACTACGCCCGGCGGATCGCGACGTGGGAGCAGTGGGACGACGTGGCCAAGCTGGCGCAGGGCTGATCGGTATGCCTCGCACCATCGCCACCAACACTCGCGTCGACCTTGACGGGCTGCTGGAGTTCGTGCGGCCGCGGCACCACATGGTGCTGGTGACCCATCGGGCGTCCGGCGGCGTCCAGACCTCGCCGGTCACCGCCGGCGTCGACGACCAGGGTCGGATCGTCATCTCGAGCTACCCGGACCGGGCCAAGGTCGCCAACGTGCGGCACTCGGCCGACGTGTCGGTGCTGGTGCTCAGCGACGACTTCGGCGGGGCGTGGGTGCAGGTCGACGGGACGTGCGAGGTCATCGACCTGCCCGACGCGGTGGAGCCGCTGGTCGACTACTACCGAGCGATCTCGGGTGAGCATCCGGACTGGGACGAGTACCGGGCGGCGATGGTGGCGCAGGGCAAGTGCCTGCTGCGGGTGACCCCGACTCGGTGGGGTCCGATCGCGACGGGCGGCTTCCCGGCGCGGTTGGCGGACGGCTGATCGGATTCGGGCTTCGGGCGGGCTGCTCGGTATAGTGACGCCCGCCGGAGCGATCCGGCACTCGTCTGTCCGGGGTCTCGCCACCTCGGGCAGGCCCGGCCAGGTAGCTCAGTTGGTACGAGCGTCCGACTGAAAATCGGAAGGTCGGCGGTTCGACCCCGCCCCTGGCCACCTCCCAAAACCGCAGGTCACAGGCTTGTGACCTGCGGTTTTGCCGTTCCTGGCGTCCGTCGCGAGGCGGTCGTGCGATAAGTCGTGCGACATCTCGGGTGACCGTCAGAACCGGACATTTACCCCTGCTGACCGAGAGTTATCGCACGACTTATCGCACGCCCGGCCAAGCGACCGGGCGGAGCAAGGGCGTCGAACGAAGGTCAGCGGACGACGCTGGGATGCACTCATACCGGCGCGGCGTTGGTGGCGCGGCAGCCCATCCAGTCAACCCGGATCGGGCCGGTCCCGTATGTCGAGGGCGGTCACCATGTCCCGTCATGGCTCGCAACGTCACGTCGGCGAGGTTGACCAGCGAGTTGTGGACCGGTGCCATCGGTCGGTGCGCAGTGAACTTGTCCAGCCGGCTCCGAGGCGAGGACTAGCTGCACACCGCACACAATGGGCGTGACCCACACCGCCCATGTAGGGCACCGTCACGGGCCCAGATCGACCCGGCGCATCGCCGGGCGCGCCTCTCTATCCAGCGGCGTACCAAACAGGCCGATGCGCAGCTGCAGGCAGTCAAGGGCAGTAGCCTTCCGCACGTCCCCCAGCCGTACTGAAAGGTAGTCATGCCGGTGCCGACACACCTCCGCGATGGAGGTGACGACAAGATCGCACGCTTAGTGGCGGCTGCTCAAGCGATGGACGCGCGCGACTTCTGTAGCCATCAGATTCTGGATCGCGTTCCATGGCTCTTTGATGACAGGCCCAGCTACATCGACTGGAAGCAGAAACTTGCTCAGATGATCGAGGTCGATCCTTATGCCATTTGTGTCGTCGGAAGTGCCGCAACCGGCGTCAGCTTGTCGCCTATTACCAAGGAATTCCGGCTCTTCAATGCGCGGTCCGACATTGATGTGGCAGGTGCTTCTTGGTCATCACTTCGACGTTGCATGGCGCAGAATCCGATCTCTCGCGAATGAACCGCTCCTCAGTAGTAGGCTCACAGCGAAGGTGGCGGCTCACAGAAGGGGGCTGCTTTTCGACGGTTGCATCGCAACAGGACGCATCCTTTCGTCCCTGGATTATGGCCCACAATGGCTGGACGGTTTGGCCCGAGCGGGAAGGAGCTATCCAGTGGTAGGGCGTGGGAGGCAGCTCTATCGAGATTTCGAAGCGCTCCGGTCATATCAGTTGCAGAGTGCGAGACGTACCGAAGGACGAATTCGAGTGAACGATGCGCGCGGTTCCAATTTCTTGGAGACAACGACTCAAACTGTTTCTTGGTTCAACAAGCGTTTGAAGGAAGATGAACTTATACTTAAGCCTTTGTTCCAGCGGAATCCGGTCTGGACCAATGCCCAGAAGAGCTATCTAATCGACAGTATTCTGCGAGGATATCCCGTCCCGGAGATCTACCTTCAAACGGTTGAGGACCCCCAGGGCAACGAGAGGCATCTCGTCGTCGACGGACAGCAGCGGATACGTGCATGCCTGGAGTTCACCGCTGGCGGCTTCCCCCTGACCGAGGACAGCACAGACTGGGATGGTGACCTTTTTGAGGACCTGTCTTCCGATCGGAAGAAGCAAATCCGGCAGTACAAATTCTCGGTCAGGGTATTGCCTGAACTCAGCGATGCACTCCTACGTGAAATATTCGGGCGGCTCAACCGGAACAACATGGCTTTGAATAGGCAAGAACTACGCAATGCAACGTACTGGGGTGAGTTCATTGCCACCATGAAGCAGCTGGCCGATTCTACGTTTTGGGTCAGAGTGGCGTCTTCACTGCTAATGACTTCAGACGTATGCTCGATGTCGAATTCGTGAGCGAATTGGCCATCGCCGTCTTGTTCGGGCAGCAGAACAAGAAGGACAATCTCGACCGATTCTACGGCGACTTCGAAGAGGAGTTTCCCGCCAGCGCAGAGGTGAAGAAAACTTTCGAACTGGTTTGCGCGGCGCTGGGTCAAGTCATCGACTGGGATTCATCAACTCGCTGGAAACGAAAAAGCGATTTCTATACATTGTTTTCCTACTTCGCGGAGATATCTCCCCAACTACCGCTGGACAGAGAGGATGTGGTTCGTCACGAACTAAAACTCAAGACGTTTAGTGTGGAGGTGTCAGAGTATCTCAGCCTCGACCATCCAGCCCCAGACACGGTTAGAGACTATGCGCGGTCAGCGCAAAAGTGTCCAGTGACCTACAGAACCGAAGAGTCAGACTCCCTGCCGACTGCCGTACGTCAAGGACCAGCCCTACATCCGTCCACCAAGCGCCAGAGCCGCCGCCGAGGTATCCCCGCCCCTCGACTCTCTCGTACTCGAGGTAGAGCCCGATGACGACGTTGACGACGTTGACGACGTTGACGAAGTTTGATTCGGAGGCAGCCGACGTCAGCACCCGGCCGTGAGCCGAGGTGCTGCGTCTTGGTCCAGGCGCCCCTTGCGCCGCATGGCACGGCCACGCGACTGCAGGGCTTTAGTCCCCGTCGCCTGTCTTCGACAACTGGCACGGGCAGCAGTGCGTGGGGACGGAATCACCCACGCGCGCGGGGAAGGGCGCATCGTCGGTCGGCGCCTGTCTGATCCTCTGGTGCGTCGTCGACCGGCGTCGAACTCCAGCGGAGCGGCCGTCCGCGAGTTGGGCCCTGCTCGTTGGGGGTCCCTCCTACGGGAAGTCGCCTCTAGCCTGGGCTCCGCCGTGAGCGATCTCTCGACGAGCTGGCGGGCGCCGATCCCCTCCACGAACCAATAGAAGTTGTCGCCGGTGTCGCCGCTCGGTTCGGTGGCGAAGATCCGATGGGCGTCTTCATCGAGAGCAGGAAGCTGGAAGCTGATTCCTGTCGGGGGTGGGTGCTCCATCTGCGAGCGCCACCACAATCGTCCCGCGTCGCTCGCAGGCTCCCGAAGTTGATGGGCCTTAAGCCTGAGGCAGGACTTACAGCGGCGCCGACTCGCAAAATAACACTAACCACATCGTAAAAGGCCTACCCCTCCAGATCCTCTGCGGCAACAGACGATCGAAGGCCCTCGTGTCTTTGCATATCGAAGAGATCCTGGCGTGCCAAGCGCTCCCACTCGACGCCTCCCGAAGCCGAATCTGGCGGCAAAATGCCGGGGTACGCGTTTGCCGAGATCCTTACGGCTCAAAAATGATTGACTCGCGGACCTCGACGACTGACTCGCGTTCATAGCGCACTCCTCACAAGACTTGAAAATCGCCCAGCTTAGTATCCACCTGCTCGCGCGAAGTCGCCAGTCACTGAGATCCCGCCCCGGCGGACCGAATGAACTCTCGCAAGACCTCGCGCAATTCAGAGAGTGCCGCTGCCTCAGAGGACGAGGCGGTCAGTTCACATCGAGCGATGGCCGTATTTACCTCCGAGAAATCCGTCATAGCGTCCTCCCATGGTTGACGTCCACCGTTTCGCGACTTCCTGGACAGATCAGATCGCATCTTCGCAACAGCACCTTTCAAGGCAACCGCGCTTTCTACGCGCTCCTGTCGTAGCCACTTCGCCCTCTCGTTTCGAGAACCGAGTTTGGACAGATACACGCCATGACCGACGTTGCCCCCAGGTTAGCGACGGTGAGTGCCAACTGTAGAGCGTCCATCAAAAAATCTCCTCAGCAGCCACGTCGCCCTTGTCAGCTCCTTCTTCGACTAAACTGTTCAAAACCTCTGGATCATGGAACTGAAAAGGGTCGGCGAGCACCTCACGTTCAGCGGAGGTGCGCTCCGGCGGTGGGGGGTTCTCGGGCCGTGGGAGTGTGTGGGCGCGAGGGAGCGCAGCCGCTCTAGGCTCTCATCTGCCCTCGCTTCTGCTTTCGCGCCCCGCGACGCTGGCAGCCGTGTCTTCTGCCTTCACCAGGTCTGCTGTGAATGACGGCCACTGCTCGCCATCCACAGTAAAGGACAAGATGGCCGCATGTTTTCCCACGTTCAATACCGACTCCGTCGGCAAGCCAAGCTCAGGCGCGAGAATTTCCGCATCGGCTCGACGAACACCCTGCACGATCAAACTCCCAACGTTCCCAAGTAGCACGCTTCTAACCGAATCATCGCGCATGCCCTGGAATCGTGAAAACGAGGACAGTTGGCTGAGGGTCTGGTTCGCCAAAGTGAGACCGAGATTGAACTTCCGCGCCTCCGGAATAAGAGTTGTGAACCCCTCTCCCACGAAGTTCTGAAACTCGTCAACGATCAAGGAGGCGGGGTGGACACTCGGTAGAAAGGTGCCATTTAGCGCGTAGCGAACAATTCTTGAAACGACCAGAGATCCAAGAAATCCTGCAACATCGCGGCCCAAGGTAACCATGGGAATCTTGACCAACACCACGCCCCCACGCGAAAGTACTTCGCGCAATGGGACCGTAGGCTCACCACGAGTCGCGTCGCCGAAAAGATCAGACGAACGAAGACTCACGAACTTTGACGAGAACCACTGCTCGACCTCGGCTCGCTCTTCAGGCCGCATTGACCCATGTTGTTTCCATTGGTTCGCCAAATCCGTGCGCCCAAGATCCGAGAGTAACGCCTCTACCTCACGTTGAAAGCTTCTGTCCTCGATGAGCCGCGGCACATCAAGCAAGTTTGCCCAGCTTTCTGACCCCGCCAACACGTACAGGCTCTCCACAGCCATCCGGAAGATTTGGGCGAACCTCGGTCCCGTCCACTCGTGATAGCCCTCATGGGCGAGCGCATCCGATAGTTCTGTCACGTTCAAGTGAACGTCCTCCTCGGTCTCGGCATCGAGGTAGATGGGATTGATGCTTACCCCGCCCAGGCGAGTGAAGTCAAGGGCAAGAACATCCTCTCGGTCAGCCGAGTGCAGTACGCAATGATCGAAGAGATCGCCGTGTGGGTCTATGACGACCACAGGTTTAATGGCTTCAATGTCGTGCCTTGCAATGTTTTTCAAAGTGTTCGTCTTCCCGACCCCCGTCTTCCCCACAATATATATACACATGCCGAGTGCGGGTGCCTTCAGGCAACCGAACGAGGACATCCTGGTCTAGATAAGTCGGGCGACCTGTGCAATCCCAAGAAGTGCCCCAGTTTCGGCTGGTACAACGTCCCCAATTGGAATCCAAAGAGCGTCTCGCCCGTTCAACCCTCGGCCGTCTATGTGGCCGTGCGGAGGGTGGAATATGCGATGTGCGAGGCCCACTGGCCACTGTGGGTCGTCTTCCTTGAGCTCCCACCCGTCGGACGCGCTGACTGGCAAGCCGGCATCGCCAAAGAGCACACTGGCAACGGTTGCCACTAAAGCAGGATTCTTACTGGGCGATCTGACCTGAATACTAAGTCTAACGTTGGGTCCGACGCCGGGCGCTTGCTGCATGAAGAATAGGATCGCAGCGTCGGTCTCCCGATTACGGCTAACGATGACTCGCTCATCCGATGAAGCCTCGACCCCATCTGCTCTGTTCACACCGAGAATCAGGTCCACCGCGCTGGGCGCCTCCGTACCTCTCAGGACGTCCACAAGGACGCCCCAGTCCCCTCGAAGTCGAGGTGCTACCCCTTTCGGCGGCAAAAGCCGACCGGGGTACTGCTATCGGCTCCTGGCGTCCCCTGTGAAGGCTCCAGCCTGCGCTGAACACCGTCCCCGCGCAATTCGTTCTAGTCCTGAGAAGAACGTGCGACTACCATCATCGTCTGGACCGAAGAATGCCATGGACACACCGGCCACGGTGTTACCCGTCGTCACTGACTCCTGTGACGATAACGTGAGAACGATGTACGATCCCTCGGGTGCGGCGCCCGCAAACACGTTGAGGAGATCGGCTTGTGATTCTAGAGTGCGAGTGGCACGGGTGGCGTCGTATTGTCCGAAACCAATTGCAAAATGGCAAATCGATGCTCCCGTATGATTGTTGTTAGACTGCGGTTTGTCGCGCTCCAGGGGCCGATATAACGCCGCTGCGCGTAACGCGATCTCATACGAATCGTCGGATGGATTCGGGATTGAACTATGCCGTGCACTTCTTCCGCAGCGCTCTTAAAGGCTCTCGCTTGAACGGTTCTAAGTGTTACGAGTTCTTCTGCCACCATGTGACGCGTGAGAACGACGGACAGATCGCCAGTCACGGCCGCGTCAAAACTCGCCCTGCGGAGTAATTCAATGGACTCCCGCAAGGGGGCAAGGGATGTATTGCCTGTTAAGAAATGCGCCCAACGGGTTAGAGACTCAGTCTGCTGAGATGTGATCTCCTGGCTTGCTCCTAGCGTTGCGAGGGACTCCACCACTCCAACGACTTCTCTGCCGGCGTCTTGAGTGACGACCGACGCCCGCAAAACAACTCGGTTATCGGGCTTGCGAAGCGGAGTGGGCTTCTGGGCCGGCCCGTGCCATGAAATTGCCCAGAATCGCCTCCGACCCAGCGGGCAGGGCCAAGGGGGACGCCGTTGGGTCAAGCAAAGGTCCAGAGAGTCCCGACGCGTAGATCGTGGAACCACCTTCGCGGGATCTATTTGCGAATATCCGCGGAAAGTCATGGGGAGCGTAAGGCGTAAAGGGAGACGTCGCCCGAGATAGCGCCGGTATTGCAACGATGTCGGGAGTCTCCTGGAGTTCGCTAAGATTACTCCCTGCGTCGATATAGTCTTTACAGATTGCTACTCCCAGGAGGCAGCTCTCTTGACCGAGCGCAACCCTGATAGCACGCGGCCCGGAACCAGGCGAGATGCCTCGCCTTGTGCACGACTCCTCTTCGTAACCAGGTGGCAGTCTCGTCCTGAGAACAGAACTACGGTGTTGCTTTGCGTATCTAGTTGGTCCTGAGTGTACTTGCGAAGCGCCTCAACCCCTTCTCTACGGGGTACGCCCACGCCGGCTACGATCGTCATCGTTGGGGCGTAGCCAGCGAGGATCCGTAAAGTGCTCTCAGACGGCGTTAGCGCGTACTCAGGAAACACGCATAGAGAGACTCCCTGCTGCTCCAAGAAGGTCAGAATACGTCGAAGCTTCTGATCCTGGTACCGTAAAAGGTCTTGGGTGATTCTAGTGCGCAGCCTGGCTAGTAGCGGAAACTCAGAACCGAGCGATCCCAGCCACAATGCGGTATCCAAAAAGTCGCTATACCAGCGAGCGGGCTCGGCGGGAATCCAATAACGGGACCCGTCATCCACAGCGCTAGGTACGAAGTCAATTGGCTCCGCGGCGATGATCGGCACATTCCCCCCTCTGGCGTCGGAGCCCGAGCGCGGCCCCGGGTGCGCCTTGATTATCGCGGCATACGCGGCATCGGTCCACTCAAAGCGGCAAGTCTGTAGGCGAGTCGTGCGGACGGCCAACACATCGGCGGATCGGTCAGTCTTGGCGCCCCGCTGCGGGGTGTTCCGAGCCGTGGTCGCGCCATTGCCTCCCGTGCGGCTCGGATCGCATTAAGGGGATCGGACTTCGCGCCGTTACGTCGTGCGCTCCGCTTGGGACGGTCCAGCTCGACGACGAGCTCCGGTGACTCCGGTGACTCCAGCAGGTGCCGGGTCAAGCCGGCGCCGTGGCCACCGGTCTTCGATCGCCCGTCAATCACACAGACCCGCATCCTCGGATAGTTGTTGGCGAACTCCACCAGCTCGGCATACCCCGCGGAGGTCGCCGCCACGGTGGTCTCGCCGAGGACACCACCGGGCGCGCCGTCGATGACCGCAGCGGAGTGGGTATGGAGGAGGATGTGGACGTGGGTGTCGACGCCGATGGCGACATCGACCACCTCACACCTAATCTGTGGCGACCTTTGGTGCCATCGAAAGAGCTCGAACTTGCCTGCAACCGATTCTGCGTGCGGCGAGCGGAAACCTGGTAGAACTGCTCATGTGAGCCGAGCCCAGCACAAGCCGTTCGTCATCAAGATCGATCGCGATCTGTGGGAGACATGCGAAAGCGCAGCCATCAATGACTTCTTGATCGAGACTCTCATGGCCGACCAAGCGTCCCTTCGTCGCTATCGAGGAGCTGTGGAGTTGGTTTGGGGCAACCTGCCGAAGAGCGGCAAGCCGGCCTGGCTGGTGCCAGTGCTTGCGCAGACTATTCGCGAGTTGGATGAGAAGTGGCCCCTTGCGCTCTACTTCTTCGACCGAAATGGAAAATCGCTCGAAGCCTTCCAGTACAGCGTTGGACAGGCGCAAATTGTACGGGATGGCGAGAAATTCGTGCTTACCCATGATCAGGCACTTGTCAGCGACCACCTCGCATCGGTGTGGGTGCCAGCTCTGGGCAAAGTGTGTCAGATGGCAGGGCTTGGGCAACGCGAGTTTGACGAAAGTTATCGCAGTGCCCTCCAGTACTTCGGATCCGGGCCGCGGCTCTGACTCGCAAAAGCTGGCTGGCAGATCACGTCGGCGCACCGTAAACGGCTCGAACGTTCGGCGATTGCTTTCCGTGACTTAACTTTTGAAACCCCGACAACGACTTCAGGCAGTGATCAGTGGGCTGAGTTGGCCCGACCACGTCACCAAGAGCACGTCACGTGCTCGTGTCGCCGCGACGTAGAGCAGGGACCGCTCTCTCAGCAACGCGTCTGCCATCGCGGACTCGTCGTAGTCGAGGTCGCGCAAGGCGGCCGGGATCGAGCCCTCGCGAACGCCGAACAGAACAACCTTGCTGAATTCAGTTCCTTTCGACCGATGCATCGTCATGACGACGGGCTGCCCGGGCGGATCGCCTCGTTGTCCACGCCGCGCACCGTGACACCTCGTTCGGCCAATCCCGTTCAACGACACGTTCCTGCTGGTTCCGTCGCGCACCAGGATGGCCAGCGTCTCGGGGGCGACGTCGGGCTCGGATACCCACTAGGCATGGACGGCAGCCGCGGCCATCCGGTCCGCGCTCTGTCCGCAACCAACTGACGCACGTGAACTCAGGCGCTGGGCCGCTCCGTGCCGAGCGGTACTCGAGTGGTCCTCTGCCTCGCCCTCGAGGTCGCTGTAGTCCGCGCCGTCGAGCACGGACATCGCCCATCGCAGGTTCTGCGCGGTCGTCCGATAGTTGAGGCCAGCCGGCGCGAGCCCGCCCGACGATCGATGAGTGCCGTAGTTGGGAGAGCGTCACTCCGGTGCCCGTAGATCCGCTGATGAGCGTCCTCGGCAGACGAAGATGTCGTCCTTGGCGCCCTCTCGACAGCGGCCCGGAGCAGCTGCCAGTCGTGACGGCGAGAGATCCTGGCCCTCATCCACCAGGACATGGTCGAGGGCCGGCGTGCGCCCCGGGGGCCGCCTGCAGGTTCAGGTACTCGGTGGCCGGAGCGCGACCTCGGAGAAGTCCAGTCGGCCGTCGATGCGGCCAATCGCGCGGTAGGAGGCGAAGACATCCCACACGGCCGTCCGCTTCGGCGCGGTCGAGCGCGACCCGCGCCCGGGCCGGCGCACCTGAGGTAGTCCGCCTTGTCCGTGATCCGGTTCGGCAGCACAACTGCGGAGTACTCCTCCTCGAAGAACGCCCGGCTCTTCAGCGGCTGGCAGTCCCTTCCCTGCAACGGCGATGGCATCCGCCCAGGCAGTGCTCGGGGCGCGCGATCGGAGACCTCTGGTGTCGCGACGCCCAGTACGGCCTCGGCGGCCTGCGCGATCCCCGGTCCCGGCAGCCTTCGACGGACGCCTGAGCCGCGAGGGCATCGATGCCGCGACGAGACGCCGGAGTCCCCGATGATCCGGCACCGCGGCATCGGGATCGAGCCTGCGCAGGTCGCGGTCCAGCATGTCGGCAGAGGTTGGTCGTGTACGTGCGTCACGAGCACGCGCGGCGTGGCGGTGCGCCGGGTGAGCGCTCGGGCGCGGTGCAGCACGACCACCGTCTTGCCGGTGCCCGGCCCCCGCCGGTGAGGCGGGCCGGACCCGTTGTACCCCTTGTCCACGTACTGACGCTGGTCGGGGTGTAGGAAGATCGCGCCACGCCCGAAGTCGCCCTCGTTGATGACGCGCTCGAGCTCCTCGTTGGACTCGATCCACGCGAAGGTCGGCCTCTGGCTGGCCGGTCGCTTCAGACCTTCGATGATGCGCCTCGTCCGAGTCTTGGGGACGTCACTCGGTCTCAGTGCTGGCCAAGTCCGTAGCGTTCCTTGATGTCAGCTGATAGACGTTCCGCCCATCAGGTCGATAGGGCCAGCCCCTGCCAGTCCGCCGGCGCGGCCTTGTCGACCGTGAGGCGAGAGCGTCTTCGTCGACCGCGGCATAGCGAGCTCGGCCAGGCGTCGTCGAGTCCAGGTCGTCGAAAGGTCGTTGACCCCGAGGCCGTTTCCGCCAGCAACGTGGTGTGGGCTCCGTCTTCGCCCCTCCCGCTGTGGTCGGCGCCGGAGCGGGTGCGGCCGCGGGCATTTGGGGCACCCGTGGGCGCGGCGCTCGAGGATCTCGGGCACGCCGGAGATCGGGTTGAGGCTTGAGCCGACCTTCTGGCGCCACGTCGATCGCGTCGTCATGCGGCCAGATGCCGTGGAGGACATAGTCGACGTCGCCGGCACTGGTGAGCTTGAACAGCACCGCGCGGTAGCCCTGATCCACGCGTCCGTCCTGACGCGTGGGTCGACGCTGTTGTTGATGGGCTCGATGTGCAGCCCTGGCAGCGACGGGTCCTCGGAGAGCTTTCGAGGAACGCGAACGCCTTCGTCTGCAGCGGGTCGAGCTGCTCACCAACTTGGTGATGATTACGGACATCAGCGGACCCTCTCTTTCCCGCAACGCCACGACTATGGCCTCAACCTCCGGGTCGACGACCCGCCACCCGTCCGTCACCAGGTCCTCGCGAGTCTCGTCGTCGAGATCGAGCACGACGTACGACCGCCAATCCCGGCGAGACGAAGTCGACGGGGATGCCGTCCGCAACCTCCGCACCATAGATCGGAGCATCGACACCGGCGTGGGCAAGAGCCGCAGCGAGGGCGTCGGCGGCCCCGCTTTCGACCTGCTCCATGAGGGCCACCCACTCGGGGACACCTGGCCCAGCACCTCGCGACGACGAGCATCTGCGGCGAACGACGAATCCACCTGCGGCACCTCGACGGACGTACTGCTGACAAGGACTACCGAGTGTTCGGCTCCGGCCGAGGAGTTGCTCATCTGCAGCCATCGACGCCACGACGCCGCGTGATCAGGCGCTCCCACCGCCGAGACGCGGTCGTCGATGGCGATCACGGACTCCACAGGGATCTGGAGCTGCTCGTCGAAGGTCGTGAGGACGCCCATGTGACTCGAACGCCACCAGAGCCCCCGTGTTGGCCCCTCGCCCGTCGGCACTTCCCCGTCTACCAACAGACGCTGCGCGGCCTCACCCGCGCCGATCCCGTCGAGATGACCCAGTTGTGTGACATCGGGTTGGCTCCCGACCAGCAACCAGACGGCGTTGGCAAGCGCCTCTCGTGGAGCATGGTGTGGTTGCTGGATCCACCCGACGATGAAGTCCATAGGGCCACCGCGCAGCACATTGACGGCGTCCTGGTTGAAACCGCTACCGGGCTGCCCTGCCGCTTGCGCCATCAGTGCCGCGGTCACCTGGGGGCTCACCCAGTCGTAGTCCGGGGCCTTCGAGTCCCCTGGCGTCAGGTCGGCGTCGGTCAGCCCGAGGACCACAAAGTCGTGCGCGCGAAGGGAGTTCCGCTTTCGAGCGTCCTCCGCGATGACGTTGTGCTGCGGCGACGCATGGTAGGTCCATCCGTCCGTGAAGATAGCCACGGGTGGGATCGTCGGTTCCGACGAGCGGAGGACGAAGTCGGGTTTCGATCCGTGAGCGGTCACCTGCGGAGTCAGGGTCCACAGCCGGGCATCGTGGGGAAGAGTGAGGGTGACGGTGTTGCCGGATGGACCCGGTTTCTCC
>CAVQLI010000008.1:0-874634 GCA_963713345.1 uncultured Actinomycetota bacterium
CTCGCTCTCGCGCGTCGCGACGAGGGCACGCCGACCACGTGCGAACGTGACGTCTACGGCGCCATGACCATGCTCCTGATCGAGGCGCTCGGCTCCGGGACGACGTACCTCGTCGACACCGTCGACCTCGACGCCGAAGCCAACATCGTCCGGCTCTGGCACTGCGGCGCGGCGGCCACCTCGCTCGCCCGGACCGTCGGCGCGGCCCAGTACGCGCACTGCAACCGCCGGCTCGGGGTCACCGGCAACTTCCCGCTGCGGACCGGTCCGGTCGTCATGGCCCGGCTCACCGAGGACCCCGCTCGTCCGGGAACGCTGCGGCTGCTGCTCGCGTCCGGCGAGTCGTGGCCGAGCCGAACCGGTTCCAGGGCAACACCGCCGCCGTCCGCCTCGACGGCGACGCCGAGCAGTTCGTCACCGGCCTCGTCACCGAGGCTTCCCGCACCACACCGTCCTCGCGTGGACCGACGTACGCCCGCAGCTGCGGGCCGCCGCCGACCACCTGGGGATCACCGTCATCGACTGGTAGCAGCAGAGCAGGACCGAGGAGACAACGATGTCCGAGAAGTTCACCATCGACCGCCGGCGCTTCCTCACCGGCTGGGTGCCCTGGGAACGGCCGGCGCCCTGACCGCCTGCGTGGGGCCGACGATCACGTCCCGCGGCAGCGGCCGCCACCGCCGGCGGACCCGGCGCCAGCGCGCTGCTCCTGCCCGCCGTCGACGCGAAGCCGGCGGCCGGGACGATCTCGTTCGCCCACTGGCGAGCCGAGGACAAGGCCGTCTTCGACACCCTCATCGCGACGTTCGTCAAGGCGAACCCGCAGGCGAAGATCACCCAGGCCATCTCGCCGTCGAACGACTACCAGAGCACCGCGCTGCAGAAGATCAAGGGCGGCAACATCGGCAACGCCTTCACGGCGTTCCGCGGCGCGCAGTTCGTCAACATGGTCAAGGCGGCCTGTATGCGGGTCTTCGCGCCCAGCCGTTCGTGGACGGCTACTTCGCCGAGCTCATCAAGGCCGGCCAGGACGCCAGCCGGGCCCAGATGGGCCTGCCGTACCAGCTGGTCTTCAACATGCCCATGTACAACGAGGACGCCTTCGCCAAGGCCGGTGTCACGTCGCTGCCCGAGGACTGGGACGGGTACCTCGCGCTCTGCGAGAAGCTCAAGGGAGCAGGCTTCGTCCCGATCGCGTGGCCCGGCGGGGAGCCGGCGAACTCGGGGCAGCTCATCAACTCGATGGTCATGAACAACATGCCCACCGACAACACGTTCGCCGACATCGAGGCCGGTACGCGGAAGGTCACCGACGACTGGTTCCTGCTGACCCTCAAGCAGTACCAGCAGCTGGCGCCGTTCTTCGAGCCCAACTCCACCGGCACGGCGTCGGAGCCGCTGCAGCAGATGTTCGCCAGCGGCCAGGCCGCCATGCTCGCCACCGGCTCGTTCCACATCAGCGCGGTCCGCAAGCTCGGCGCGAAGTTCCCCATCGACCTCGTCGCCCCGATCACGGTGACCAAGGACAAGGCGAAGTACGAGGGGATCTACAACGCGACCTTCATCCTCGGCGTCAACACCGCCGGCACGGAGCAGGACACCGCTGTCAAGTGGCTCCAGTTCCTCTCCGACCCGGTGAACGCGGCGGTCTACGCGAACGGGACGTCGCAGCACCTCACGGTCAAGGACGTCGACTACACCAACGCCGACCTCAAGCACACCGCGCCCTGGCTGCTGAAGAAGACGCTGCTCGCCCCGCGGTTCCAGTTCAACAACCTCGACATCCGCAACGCCGTGGAGGCAGCCTGTGTCGCCGTCGTCGGCGGCGCCGCTCCCGAGCAGGCGGCCCAGCAGGCGCAGACCATCATCGACCAGAAGCGGAAGTGACCATGGCCACCACGCTCACCTCGCCGAGCCAGGCAAGGGTCCCGGAGCACGGCCGACACGCCAGCCGAAGCCCAAGGGCCGCAACCCGATGGCCGCGCATCCCGGCCCTGTGGCTGTTCCCGCTGCCCGCTCTCGTGCTCTACGTCGCCTTCTTCGTCATCCCGACGATCCAGGGGGTCGTCTACTCGGTCACCGACTGGGACGGCTTCAGCCCGACCGCGCAGTTCGTCGGCCTGGACAACTTCGCCACCATCTTCACGACGGACGACCTGTTCCGCAACGCGCTCGGCAACAACCTCAAGTTCATGCTGGTCGTCGTCGTCTTCCAGACGATCTTCTCGCTGGCGCTCGGCGTCTACCTGACCAAGAACACCAAGTCCTCGGTCGTCCTGCGGTCGGTCTTCTTCTTCCCGACGATCCTCTCGAGCGTCTCCGTGGCGTTCATCTGGAGGTTCGTCTACGACCCGAACTTCGGCCTGGTCAACACCGTGCTGGATGCCGTCGGCCTGGACCGCTTCCAGAGCGCCTTCCTCGGCAACGACAACCAAGCCATCTACTGGGTCGCCATCACCCAGGTGTGGTTCCACGTCGGCCAGATGATGATCATCTACATCGCCGGGCTGCAGCAGATCCCGCAGGAGCTCTACGAGTCGGCCGAGATCGACGGAGCGAGCCGCTGGCAGCAGTTCCGCTACATCACGCTGCCGATGGTCGCCCCGGCCACGGCGATCGTCATGGCCTACACGACGGTCCAGTCGTTCAAGGCCTTCGACCTCATCCTCGGCCTCGGCGGAAACCCACCCAAGGGGTCCCTCGACATCCTCTCGACCCGCATCTACGCCGGCTTCGCGAACTCCCAGTTCGGCTACGCCGCGGCCGAGTCGCTCGTCTTCATGGCCCTCATCGCCGCCATCACCTGGCTGCAGCGGCGAGCCGTCAAGGCCAGCAACCCGGACGCCTGAGGAGAACGCCATGACCTACAGCCTGACCCGCGCGTGGTGCTCGGGATCTACGCCGTCCTCGTCATCGTGCCGCTGGTCGTCGTCATCTTCGGCAGCTTCAAGACCAGCCAGGACCTCTTCGCGTCGCCCGTTCGGCCTGCCGACGGAGCTGGCAGGTCGACAACTACAGCAGATCGTCGGCGAGTCCGGACTCGGTGTCGCGTTCCGCAACAGCGTCATCGTCACCGGCTGCTCGGTGCCGCTGACGCTCTTCATCGCCAGCCTGGCGTCCTACGGGATCGCTCGCATCCCCGGCTGGAAGAGCGGTCTGCTCTTCGGGTTCTTCGTCCTCGGCATGGCGGTTCCGGCCCAGGCCAACATGATCCCGCAGTACGTGCAGTTCGAGACCTTCGGACTCACCAACTCGCTCATCGGGCTGGTCCTCATCAACATCGTCGTGACGCTCCCGATCGCGGTCTTCATCATGACCGGGTTCCTCAAGACGCTGCCGAAGGAGCTGTTCGAGGCGGCCGCCGTCGACGGGTCCGGCCCCTGGCGCACGTACCGGTCCATCGTGATCCCGGTGTCCGTGCCCTCGCTCTCCGCGACGGCGATCTTCCTCTTCGTCATCCACTGGAACGACCTGCTCTACCCGCTGCTCTTCATCCACGACGCGGCGAAGCGCACCATCCCCGTGGCCCTGCTGTCGTTCCAGGGCGAGTTCCTCACTGACTACCCGCTGCTGTTCACCGGCGTCGTCGTGGCCTCGGCGCCGATCGTCATCGCCTACGTGTTCCTGCAGCGCTACTTCGTCGCCGGCATCACCGCCGGCGCCGTGAAGGGGTGACCGTGACCGACACCGCAGTACTGCTCCGCCGCGTTCGGGGCGTGCGCGCCGACGAGTCCGGCGTCACCCTCGACATCGACGCCCTCCCCGGCGTGCAGCTCGGCATGATGCCGGGCTGGCTCACGGGCGAGCCGTTGGAGGCGCAGGGCGTCGAGACCCAGATGCCGAACCTTCCCGACATCAGCCTGCCTCCGACCGACGTGACGCCGTACACGTTGCGGGTCACCGCTCCGCAGCCCCGCTGCCTGCGGCTGGTCCTCGCCCCCGCGGGGAACGCCGCCCTCGACGACGACGGCACCGGTCTCGGCATCGTCGTCGACGCGACGCCGGATCCAGTCCACGCCTCGACGTCGAGGAGCACGACGACCGCGTCGTCCTCCACGGCGGGGGCCTGCGGCTGACGGTGGGCCGGGCTCCGTTCACCCTGATGTTGACCGACGCCGAGAGCGGCGCCACCGTGCTGCGCACCGCGGACCGGCTGCGCCAGGTCGCCGGGCTGCTGACCGCGCCGTCCGTCGTCGTCGACCAGAGCGCGACCACGCTCAGCCTGGAGCTCGGCCCGGACGAGGACATCCTCGGCTTCGGCGAGCAGTTCGGCCGCCTGGTCAAGAACGGCCAGCAGCTGCGGCTGCGCAGCGAGGACGCCTGCGGCACCGGCACGGGGCTGGCCTACAAGCCGGTCCCGGTGTGGCACTCGTCGCGCGGCTACACCGGATTCGTCAACACCGGCGCCGTCGTCACCGCCGACGTCGGCCACTCCCGCCCATCCGTGCTGTCGCTCGGCGTGGACGACCCGGTCATCGACCTCTACGTCGTCGCCGGCGCCGACCCCGCGGCCCGACTCACCGCATACACCGCCCTGACCGGCAGGCCGGACGTGCCGCAGCCGTGGGCGTTCGGCTACTGGATGGGCCGCTGCCGCTACCACACCAGCGAGGAGATGCTCGAGGTCGGCCGGACGATGCGGCAGCACGAGGTGCCGCTCGACGTGCTGCACCTGGACCCCGACTGGCTCGTCGTCGACCGGCTCAACACCGACTTCATCTGGAACACCTCCCGGTTCGGCGACCGCAAGCAGTTCGTCTCCGACCTGGCGGACCTCGGGATCCGGCTGTCGGTGTGGGAGCTGCCCTACCTCGACCCCGCCTCGCCGATCTTCGAGCACGCCCAGCGCGAGGGGTACCTCGTCAAGCGGACCGACGGCAGCCTGGCGTCGATCGTCAAGACGCCGACGCCCGACGGGCGGATGCGGGCGCTCATCGACTTCACCAACCCCGACGCCCGGCGCTGGTGGCAGGAGATGCACCGCGAGTTCCTCGACGACGGGGTCGCCGTCTTCAAGACCGACTTCGGCGAGGCGCTGCCCGACGACGTCGCGCTCTTCGACGGCACTCCCCCGCACCAGGCGCACAACCTCTACCCGCTGCGCTACAACGGTGCCGTCTCGGACGCGATCCGCGAGTTCACCGACCGGGCACCGCTGGTCTGGGGCCGCAGTGGATGGGCCGGTTCGCAGCGCTACCCCGGCCAGTGGGGTGGCGACGCCGAGTCGACGGTCGCCGGGATGCAGGCGACGGTCCGTGGCGGGCTGTCCTACGCGATGAGCGCGCCGGGGTTCTGGAGCCACGACATCGGCGGGTTCTTCGGTCCCGAGCTGACCCCCGCCCTGTACGTGCGGTGGACGCAGCTCGGTGCCCTGTCGCCGCTGATGCGAGCGCACGGGCTGCGACCCCGCGAGCCCTGGGCGTTCGGCGACGAGGCGCTGCGCATCTGCCGTGACTGGGTGCGGCTCCGCTACTCGCTCCTGCCCTACCTCTGGCAGGTCGCCAACGAGTCCGCCACGAACGGGTGGCCGGTGATGCGCCCACTCGGCTTCCACTACCCCGAGGACCGCGTCGCCCGGAGCGTCGACGACAGCTTCCTGGTCGGCCGTGACCTGCTCGTCGTGCCGGTGTTCGACGACGCCGACCAGCCCGTCAGCCGGACGTTCTACGTGCCGGAGGGCCGGTGGTACGACCTCGAGGACGGAACCACCTTCACGGGTCCGGGCTTCCACACCGTCGACGTCCCGCTCGACCGGATGCCGCTACTCGTCCGCGAGGGTGCCGTCATCCCGCGCGTCGACGTCGACGCGACGGTCCGCTCGGTCGCGGACCTCCTCGACCGGCCCTGGCACCAACACGTCTACGGCGAGGTCGACGTGACCGGACGGACGTGGGTCGGCTTCGACGGCTCGCCGCTGGCCGCAGACGGCGAGGTCGTGCGCCATGGCGGCTGACGCCGACCGCTGGGCGGACCTCCCCGAGAAGGTCGCCGCGCTGGCGTCCGTGGCCCGCGACCGGGGCCTCGACACCCTGGTGCTCCGCGACCCGGCCAACCTCACCTGGCTGCTCGGCGGCCGGGTGAACGTGCCGCAGACCCTCGACACCGCGTGCCTGGATGTCGTTGTCGACTGCGCGACACCGCCACGGATCACGGTCGTCACCAATGCGATCGAGGCTCCGCGGCTCCGCGACACCGAGCTCGCCGGGCTCGACGCCACGTGGGACGTCGTCGCGTGGTGGGAGGGCCGCGACCCGAGGCTTCCCCACGGCACCCACGTCGGCAGTGACCGCCCGCTGCCGGACGCAGCCCCGGTGGCGTCCGACCTCGCCCTGTTGCGGCGCCGCCTCACCGATCGGCAGCGGCGGCTGCTGCGGGAGGTATGCGGTGACGCGGCGGCCGCAGCCACCGCCGCGGCGCTGGCGCTCAAGCCCGCGACGACCGAGTACCAGGCCGCCGGTCTCCTGGCGCGCGAGCTCCTCGACCGCCAGCTCGACCCGATCGTCCTGCTCGTCGGCGGGGCACGGCGTCTCGACGCCCATCGCCATCCGCTTCCGACCGGCGAACCCCTCGGCGGTCGCGGCATGATCGTCGCCTGCGCCCGCCGGCACGGTCTCGTCGCCAGCGTCACCCGGATCGTCTCGTTCGAGCCGCTCGGGTCTGACGAGCGCGACGCCTACGAGCGGCTGCTGCACGTCGAGCAGGCCTTCCTCGACGCGTCCCGCGTGGGCGCTCGGCTGGGCGACGTCGTCGCCGCCGGCACCGCCGCCTACGGTGCGCACGGGTTCGACCCCGACGAGTGGCACCGCCACCACCAGGGCGGCTTCAGCGGCTTCCAGCCCCGAGAGTTTCCCGCGTCACGAGCCAGCGACGAGGTCGTGACGGAAGGCGCAGTGCTCGCATGGAACCCCAGTGGCGCCGGCTGGAAGGTCGAGGACACCACCCTCGTGGAGGCCGCCGGTCCCGAGACCCTCGTCCACGACGACACGTGGCCGACCGTGAAGGTCGGGGACCGGCTGCGGCCGGACGTCCTCGTCCGCTGACCCCACAGATCCGTTGACATCCAACCCGACTCGCCAAGGAGCACCCTCGTGACCACCATCGCCAGCCACCTCGTCGACGGCACCTGGGAGGACGGCGACAGCACCGTCGACGTGACCAACCCCGTCGACGGCAGCGTCGTCGGCCGGCTCGCGTGGGGCGACGCCGAAGACGGCCCAGCGCGCGGCCGACGCGGCCGCCCGAGCGTTCGCCGACTGGGCCGACCTGCCGCCGCGGCGGCGGGCCGACATCCTCCTCGAGGCGAGCAGGCTGATCGCCGAACGGGCCGACTCCATCGGTGACACGCTGGCCCGCGAGGCCGGCAAGCGTCGCCCCGAGGCGGTCGGAGAGCTGGTCTTCAGCGCGGAGTACTTCCGCTGGTTCGCCGAGCAGGCCCGCCGGCCGCAGGGCGAGGTCATGGCCCACGAGGCGGCCGACCGGCGGCACCTGTCCGTCCGGCGCCCGGTCGGCGTCGTGGCCTCGCTGACCCCGTGGAACTTCCCCTGCTCCATCCAGGCCCGCAAGCTGGCTCCCGCTCTCGCCGCAGGGTGCACCGTCGTCGCCCGCGTCTCCGAGAAGGCTCCGCTGGCGGCGACCGAGATGGTGCGCGCGCTCGTCGACGCGGGCGTGCCCGCGGGCGTCGTCAACCTCGTGCACGGACCGGCCCGCGAGGTCACCCAGACCCTGCTCGACCACGAAGCGGTCCGCGCCGTGACCTTCACCGGGTCCACCCCGGTCGGCCGCGAGATCATGGCCGGCGCCGCCCGCCGGGTCGTCCGGCCGCTGCTCGAGCTCGGCGGCGACGCCGCGTTCATCGTCTTCGAGGACGCCGACATCGACGCGGCCGTCGAGGGCGCGATGCTCGCGAAGTTCCGCAACACCGGGCAGTCCTGCATCGCGGCGAACCGTTTCGTCGTCCACGAGGACGTCTACGACGAGTTCGTCGGGGCGCTGGTGGCCCGGGTCGACGCCATGACCGTCGGCGACGGGCTCGCCGACCCACTCCCCGACCTCGGTCCCGTCATCGACGCCTCCCGGGTCGACGCCGTGAACGCGCTGGTCTCCGAGGCACTCTCGCTGGGTGCGACCCGGCTGACTCACGAGCGCGACGTGCCCGGCGGCGGCACCTTCCTGGCGCCGACCCTGCTGGCGAACGTCCCCGACACCGCTGCCATCGCCACCCAAGAGGTGTTCGGACCCGCCGCGGCGGTGTTCCGGTTCCGCGACACCGCCGAGGCTCTCGCCCGCGCCAACGCCACCGAGATGGGCCTGGCCGGCTACCTCTGGTCGCGCGACATCTCACGCTGCTGGCGGACGGCGGAGCATCTCGAGGCGGGCATCGTCGGCGTCAACAACGCGCTCCCTTCGGTCGCCTTTGCGCCGATGGGCGGGGTCAAGCAGTCCGGGCTGGGTCGGGAGGGCGCGGCCCTCGGGCTCGAGGAGTTCGAGGACGTGCGCTACCTGGCCCTCGGCCTCTGACCGGACCACGCGCATACCGGATCGTCGAACATGACCACCGAGCTGCTGTTCCTGCCCTTGGGGGTGGTGGCCGGCGCGCTGACCCAGCGCGTGACCGGCATCGGCTTCGCGCTGGTCTGCGCGCCCCTGTTGGTCCTCATCGCCGGGCCGTTCGAGGGTGTCGTCCTGTCCAACCTGCTGGGGCTGACGGTCAGCGTCGTCGTCTTCGTGACGCACTGGCGGGACACCGAGTGGAAGAAGGGCCTGCTGCTAGCAGTCCCGGCGTTGATCGCCATCCCGTTCGGCGCCTACGTCGCGAAGAACGTCCCGCCCGCGCCGCTCATGGTCATCATCGGCCTGCTGGTCATCGTCGCCCTCGGCGCGGTCGTGCTCAGCGAGCGGGCCAGGGTGCTGCGTGGCCGCGGTGGAGCCGTCGTCGCCGGTGCGTCCAGCGGCTTCATGAACGTCACCGCCGGCGTCGGTGGTCCGGCGATCGTCCTGTATGCGGTGAGCACCGCCTGGGAGCACCGCAAGTTCGTCGCGACGTTCCAGTTCTACTCGATCTTCACCAACCTCGGCTCCCTGGCGGCCAAGGGCGGACTACCCCACGTCACTCCGGTCGCGTTGGCCGTGTCGTTCGGCGCGCTGGCCGTCGGCCTGGTCGGAGGCGAGATCCTGTCGCGGCACATCGACCACGAGCTGGCCCGCCGGCTCGCCATCGGTCTCGCTCTGGGCGGCGCGGTCTTCACCGTCATCAAGGGCATCCTGACGTGGTAACCGCTACGAGGCGGCCGCCTGACGGGAGCTGATCCGCTCCTGCAGGTCGGTCTCGACCAGGTCGGCGTTGATCTGCGCGCCGGCCATGAGGCCCGATGCGGCGGACGCCATGAGCTGGGCCATCGGCTCCACCACGGAGCCTGCGGCCCACACCCCGGGACCGCGGTCCGGCCCAAGGGGTCGGCGTCCAGCCGGGTCGCCACGACGCGGCCCATCATCTCGATCTCGACCGTCCCCAGGCCGAGGTCGCCGAGGAACCCGGCTCGGGCACCGGCTTGCGGTGAGACGACCACCGCGTCCACCGGCCGGACCTCACCGGACTCGAGCCGTACGCCGGTGAGCCGGTCGTCCTCGACGACGAGCCCCGCCACCCTCCCGTCGACGACCGGGACGCCGAGCACCTCCAACCGCTCTGCCGTCTCGGGGTCGAGCTCCTCGTCGTCGTGCCGGAACACGGTGACCCGGTCGGTCAGCTGACGCCAGAGCCCGGCGGCGTGTCCGGCGAGCGGGCCCACCGCGAGGATGCCGACCGCCTGGTCGCGTACCTCGTAGCCGTGGCAGTAGGGGCAGTGCAGGACGTCGCGACCCCAGCGCTCGGCGACCCCCGGGATGTCAGGCAGCCGGTCCTGGAGTCCGGTGGTGACCAGCACCCGCCGGGCCCGGGCGACCCGACCGTCGGCCGTCGTCACCTCGAACGCGTCCCCGACCCGACGGATGCCGCTGACCTCGGCCGACTCGACGGTCCCCCCGAACGACTCGACCTCCTTGCGGCCCAACGCCACCAGCTCCAGCGGTGAGGTGTTGTCGCGGCTGAGGAAGTTGTGGAGGTGACCGGCCGGCGCGTTCCGCGGGGCACCCCCGTCGAGGACCAGCACCGTGCGCCGGAACCTCGCGAGCGCCGTGGCCGCGCTGAGACCCGCCGGGCCTCCTCCGATGATGACGACGTCATAGCTCGAGTTCATGCGGGCAGTCTGCGCACGCTCGTAACCAAGGAGCAAACAACCTTGCCGGTCTGGCAAACTGGATGCCATGGACGCACCTGACCTCACCACGACCCTCGACGGTGTCGGCGAGCGCCTGCGGGCGACGCGGCGGCAGCGCGGCGGCACTCTCGCGCAGCTCTCGGCCGCGACCGGCATCTCGGTCAGCACGCTGTCGCGCCTCGAGTCCGGGCAGCGCCGTCCCACCCTGGAGCTGCTGCTGCCGATCGCGAGCGCCTGGCGCGTACAGCTGGACGAGCTCGTCGGAGCGCCGCCGACCGGCGACCCCCGCATCCACCCCCGACCGGTCAACCGGCACGGGCGGACGTTCATCCCGTTGTCGCAGCAGCCCGGCGGGCTGCAGGCGTACAAGATCCTCATCCCGCCACCCACCTCGACCCGCCTGCCACCACTGCAGACGCACGAGGGGTACGAGTGGCTCTACCTGCTGTCCGGCCGGCTTCGGCTGCGCCTCGGAACGCAGGACCTCGTGCTGACCCGGGGCGAGGCGGCGGAGTTCGACACCCGCACGCCGCACGCGATCGAGGCGGCGGGCGGGAAGAGCGCCGAGATCCTGGGCCTGTTCGGTCCGCAGGGTGAGCGCATGCACGTGCGAGGGCCCGCCAGGCCGGAATGACTCGGGGGCTCTCGGTGGTTGCCGACGGTATGAGCACCGACACCGACACCACCGCCGCCACCGTCCCCGCCTCGCACGCCGACCTCCTCGAGCGCCCGGTGTTCGCCCACCTGGCGACCGTCCGGCCGAACGGCGCGCCGATGAGCAGCGTGATGTGGTTCGCGTGGGACGGCACCCGGTTGCGGATGACGCACACCAAGACCCGGCAGAAGTTCGCGAACCTCGCCGAGGACCCGCGGCTGGCCCTGTCGATCGCCGACCCGGACGACGAGTACCGCTCCCTCGAGGTCCGTGGCGTGCTCGAGAGCGTCGAGGACGACGACGCCGACGCGTCCTTCTACAAGGGCCTGCAGCACCGCTACGGCCGGGACTACGAGGTCACCGACAAGGACGTCCGCGTGGTCATGACCGTCCGGCCGACGAAGTTCATCGCGACCGAGGACGGCGGCATCACCGCGACGTCCAAGGCCTGACCGCCGGACGCAGGATCACCGTCATGCGGGTGCCACCGGCCCTCCCGGGCCGAGCGGTGTCCAGCCACGGTCGGTCAGGACGTACGCGCCGACGACGTCGCCGCCCACAGGGGAGAGGATGTCACCGCTGGGTCGCGTCCGACACCTCACCCACGAGCTCCTCGAGGACGTCCTCGAGGAAGACCACACCGCTGACCACGCCGTCGCCGTCGACGACTCGGGCGAGGTGGGCACCGGTGTGCTGCATCGTCCCGAGCACGTCGTCGACGTCGTCGTTCGGGCTGACCGTGGCCAGGCGGCGAACCCGCTTGAGCGGGACCGGCTGCGTCTGGCGCTCGTCGTCCGCGTACAGGATGTCCTTGAGGTGGAGGTACCCCGTCACCTCACCGTCGGCCGTCCGCACGGGGAACCGCGAGTACCCGTAACGGGCCACGAGCTTCTCGATGTCCGCGGGCGTCGCGCCGAACGACACGGTGACCAGCGAGTCGACGGGAACGGCGACCTGGGAGGCGACCTTGTCACTGAAGTCGAGCGCCGAGCGGACCAGCCCCTCGCGCTCCTCCTCGAGCAGACCCTCGGCGTGGCTCTCGGCGACGATGTGCGCGACCTCGTCGGCGGTGAACGCACTGGTGATCTCGTTCTTGGGCTCGACACGGAACACGAGGCGTACCAAGCCTTTCGCGATCCACTCCATGACCCGGACCAGCGGCCGCAGCGCCCGCGACACGAAGAGGAGCGCTGGTACCAGCAGCAGCGCGGCGCGGTCGGGACCCGCGATGGCGAGGTTCTTGGGGATCATCTCGCCGATGACGACGTGGAAGTAGACGACGATGTTGAGGGCCACGAAGAGCGAGATCGGACCCAGCCACGCCTCGCTGATCCACTGGTCGAGGTGCCAGGCGATGAAGACGTCCTCGAGCATCTCGTGCAGCGCCACCTCGGCGAGGGCCCCGAGCCCGACCGAGCAGACGGTGATGCCGAGCTGGGCGGTCGCGAGCATCGAGCCCAGGTGCTCCAACGCGTCGAGCGACATCCGGGCGCGGGCGCTTCCGGCCGCGGCCATCGGCTCGAGCGTCGAGCGGCGGGCGGCCATCGCCGCGAACTCGGCACCCACGAAGAAGGCGTTCCCGAGCAGCAGGAGCACCGAGATCCACAGGGCCAGGGCATGGCTCATGCGGACGCCTCCCCGGACGGCTCGCCGTCGGCGTCCGTCGGCGGCTGCTCGTCGGGGTTCGGGATGAACCGCAGCCGGTCGACCCGCCGCCCGTCCATCCGCGCGACGCGGACCGTCCAGCCGGGCAGGGTCAGCTCGTCGCCGACGACGGGGATGCGGCCCAGCACGGCCATGGCGAACCCGCCGACGGTCTCGTAGGTCGGCCCGTCCGGGACCACGGCGCCGAGCTGGTCGCGGACCTGGTCGGGCCGCCAGAGGCCCGGCAGCAGCCAGGACCCGTCGGCCATCTGGTTCCAGTCGGACTGCGACCGGTCGTGCTCGTCGCTGACCTCGCCGACGATCTCCTCCACGACGTCCTCGAGGGTCACCACTCCGGAGGTCCCGCCGTACTCGTCGACCACCACCACCATCTGCAGGCCGGCGGCACGCAGCTGGAGCAGCAGCGGGTCGAGGCGGATGGTCTCGGGCACCATCACCGGCGGCACCATCAGCGCGCTGACGGGGACGTCCGGCCGGCGGTCGTGCGGCACCGCGATGGCCTTCTTGACGTGGACCAGCCCGTCGATGTCGTCCCAGTCGTCGCCGATCACGGGGAACCGCGAGTGCCCGGTCTGCCGCGCGAGCCGGATGATGTCGTCGGCACGGGCCGTGCGCTCGATGCCCGAGCAGCGCACCCGCGGGGTCATCACGTCGACCGCCGTGCGGTCACCGAAGTCGAGGGAGCGGGTGAGCAGCCGAGCCGTGTTGGCCTCGATGGTCCCCTGCTCCGCGGAGCGCCGGACCAGGCTCGCGAGCTCCTGCGGGGTCCGGGCGCTGGTCAGCTCCTCCTGCGGCGTGATGCCCATCGCCCGCAAGGCGGCGTTGGCCGAGCCCTGGAGGATCGCCACCAGCGGCCGCGCGACCGTGGCGAAGGCCCGGACCGGCCCGGCCACGACCTTGGCCGCCGCGAGCGGCGCGCTGATCCCGAGGAACTGCGACATCAGCTCGCCGAACACCATCGAGAACAGCGTCACGAGGACCAGGGCGAGGGTCGTGGCGAGCGAGGACGCCATCGAGTCGGACAGACCCAGGCTGACCAGCGGCCCGTAGAGCAGCGAGCCGATCGAGGGCTCGGCGAGATAGCCGACGATGAGGGTGGTCAGCGTGATCCCGACCTGGGCGGCCGACAGCTGCGTGGAGAGCTGGCGCAACGACCTCAGGACGGTGGCCGCACGCTCATCGCCGTTGTCGACCGCCTGCTGGACGGACGGCCGGTCCAGGGCGACGAGGGAGAACTCCGCCGTGACGAAGAGCGCGGTGCCCGCCGTGAGGGCGACAGCGGCGAGCACGAGCAACCACTCGGTCATAGTCGTTCCATCCTAGGGAAGCCGCGCAGAGCGGCCGTTCCGCCGCATACCCGCTCCTCCGCCTGGGGTATGACCCTGAGTGCACCCTGAGCCGGCCCGGAATCCGCCCCCCGTGGGATCCGGCACCCGACCCACGCTGGTTTGATCGACCCATGACATCTCTTGGGGACGACTCATGACACCGGCGCCGGCGTCCGGCGCGCGCATCGAGGTTCGGGGCCTCACCAAGCGGTTCGGGGACTTCACGGCGGTCCAGGACCTCGACTTCGCCGTGGAGCCCGGCCGCATCACCGGCTTCCTCGGGCCGAACGGGGCCGGCAAGACGACCACGTTGCGGATGCTGCTCGGCCTGATCCGGCCGACCTCGGGCACCGCGACCATCGGCGGCGTCACCTACCACGACATCCCGAACCCGCTGCTCGAGGTCGGGTCCGCCCTCGAGTCGACGAACTTCCACCCCGGCCGCAGCGGCCGCGACCACCTGCGCGTCATGGCGGCCACCTCGGGCATCCCGGTCAGCCGGGTCGACGAGATGCTCGACCTGGTCGGCATTCCGGCGGCGGCTCGGAAGCGGGCCGGTGGCTACTCGATGGGTATGCGCCAGCGGCTCGGCCTCGCGGCCGCCCTCCTCGGCGACCCCAAGGCGGTCATCCTCGACGAACCGGCCAACGGCCTCGACCCGGAGGGCATCCGCTGGCTGCGCGGCTTCCTGCGGTACCTGTCCAGCGAGGGCAAGACCGTCCTCATCTCCAGCCACCTGCTCGCCGAGGTCGCCCAGACCGTCGACGACGTGGTCATCATCGCCAACGGGCGCAGCGTCGCGCAGGGCCCGATCAGCGACCTGCAGGGCGAGCCGACCGTGCTGGTCCGCACCCCCGACCGCGACGAGCTGGCCAGCGCGCTCCTCGCCGCCGGCGTGGTGTCGGAGGAGGACGAGGCCAACGGCCTGCGCGTCCGCACCGAGGACATGGCCCGGATCGGGGACGTGGCCCTGCGGGCCGGCGTGGCCGTCCACGAGCTGCGGACCCTCTCCACGGATCTCGAGTCGCTCTACTTCGAGCTGACGACATCACCGGAGAACCGCAACCGCAACCTCGAGGGGATGCCGGTGCAGGACGCCGAACCCGCGGTCCGACAAGGGGTCGCGTCATGATCCGGTCGATCAAGTCGGAGCTGCTCAAGTTCTTCACCACCCGGATGTGGTGGGGCATGGCGATCGCCATCGTCCTGGCCGGCGCCGGGTTCGCCCTGCTGTTCGGGTTCATCTTCACCAGCGACGCCGCCACGAGCGGCCAAGGCGGACCGCCGCCGATCACCAACGACCTCGACCTGGCCCGCCAGGTGTTCACCGGTGGCATCGGGGTGGGGTACCTGCTCACGTTGGCCATCGGCGTCATGACCATCGGCTCGGAGTACCGCCACAAGACGGTCACGTCGACGTTCCTCTCCAACCCCAAGCGGGTCCAGGTCATGGGCGCGAAGGTCGTCGCGCTGCTGGTCATCGGGGCGATGTATGCGGTGCTGTCCCTGGTGGGTTCGGTCGTGACCGGCGGGCTCCTGCTCACCGCGAAGGGCCACGCCCCGTTCGCCGACCCGGAGATCTGGCGGACTCTCGCCCTGGCGCTCCTGGTTCTCGGCCTCTGGGCGCTCATCGGTCTCGGAGTCGGGATCCTCATCCCCAACCAGGTCGCCGCACTGCTCATCGCGATCGGTGTCGCGTGGATCATCGAGCCGATCCTCGGGGCGGTCCTCGGCATCACCAGCTGGGGCGGTGACATCACGCCGTACCTGCCCAGCCAGGCCACGTCGGCGATGCTCAGTACCTCGACCGGTGGGTTCAACGGGGAAACGGTGCAGACCCTCAGCTGGTGGGCCGGCGCCCTCGTCCTGGCCGCCTACGCCGCGGTCATGGCCGGCATCGGCTCGTGGCTGACGGTGCGCCGCGACATCAGCTGACCGCCCATCCTCCCGACCGGACTCAGATGTCTGCCGGTTTGCCGGGCCCGAGCGCTGAAACCGGGTAAACATCTGAGTTCGGTCGCGGCGGGCTCGGACCCGGGAGGCCGGGCCGCGGCCAGGACGTAGCGGGGCTAGACTCGAGCCTTGAGGTACGCGGGAACGGCGGTGACGGGCTGCGTTCTCTGGGCCTTCCTGGCCGTCTCGCGTGACCGTCATCGTTGACGTGACGAAAGAGGCGTTTTCCCCGTGGCTGACCCCCGGACCACCCGGCCCGACGACCCGCTCAGTGCCTTCGGCCCGAACGAGTGGTTGGTGGACGAGCTGTACGAGCAGTACCTCCAGGACAAGAACTCGGTCGACAAGGCCTGGTGGGCGTTCTTCGCCGACTACTCGCCCGACGGCTCTTCGGGCTCCAACGGAGGAAACGGCGCAGCGCCAACGGCTGAGGTGACGACCCCGCCGGCTCCCACCAAGGCCGCGCCGGCTCCCGCCAAGGCCGCGCCGGCTCCTACCAAGGCCGCGCCCGCAGAAGGAGGCCGCGCCCGAGAAGGAGGCTGCTCCCGCCGCCAACGGCGCCGCTCCCTCCAAGGCCGGCGGTACGGCCACCCCGACCGTCGCCGCCACCGCGACGGCCCCACCCGCGAGCAAGCCGGCCCCCAGCTCGGCTCCGACGGCCCGCGCGGAGCAGAAGCCCGAGACCAGGCCCACCCCTCGCGACGTGAAGGTCGCGCCCAAGAACCCCGACGCCGAGGTCACCGAGAAGGTCTCCCCGCTGCGCGGACCGGCCGCCCGCGTCGTCACCAACATGGAGTCCTCGCTCCAGGTCCCGACCGCGACCAGCGTCCGGGCCGTGCCCGCCAAGCTGCTCATCGACAACCGCGTCGTCATCAACAACCACCTCGCCCGCTCGCGCGGCGGCAAGGTCAGCTTCACCCACATCATCGGGTTCGCGCTGGTCAAGGCGCTCCGCGCGATGCCCGAGATGAACAACGGCTTCGCCGTCCGCGACGGCAAGCCGGTGCTCCTCAAGCCCGCGCACGTCAACCTCGGCCTGGCCATCGACATGTCCAAGCCCGACGGCACTCGCGCGCTGCTGGTGCCGAGCATCAAGGCCACCGAGTCGATGGACTTCGTCCACTTCTGGACCGCCTACGAGGACGTCGTCCGCAAGGCCCGCGGCAACAAGCTGACCGTCGAGGACTTCCAGGGCACGACGATCAGCCTGACCAACCCGGGCACCATCGGCACGAACCACTCGGTGCCCCGGCTCATGGAGGGCCAGGGCGCGATCATCGGCGTCGGCGCCCTCGAGTACCCCGCCGAGTGGCAGGGCGCGAGCACCGAGACGATCAACCGCAACGCGGTCAGCAAGATCCTCACCCTGACCAGCACCTACGACCACCGGATCATCCAGGGCGCCCAGAGCGGCGACTTCCTCCGCGTGGTGCACCAGCTGCTGCTGGGCGAGCAGGGGTTCTACGACGAGATCTTCGAGTCGCTGCGCATCCCCTACGAGCCGATCCGCTGGGTCCAGGACATCTCGGCCACCCATGACGACGACATCAACAAGGTGGCGCGGGTCCAGGAGCTGATCCACGCATACCGGGTCCGTGGCCACCTCATGGCCGACACCGACCCGCTCGAGTACCGGCAGCGCAAGCACGCCGACCTCGACGTCACCACCCACGGCCTGAGCCTCTGGGACCTCGACCGCTCGTTCGCGACCGGCGGGTTCGGCGGCGAGCCGTTCCTCAAGCTCCGCCGCATCCTCGGCATCCTGCGCGACTCCTACTGCCGCACCGTCGGCATCGAGTACATGCACATCCAGGACCCCGAGCAGCGGGCCTGGATCCAGGCCAAGGTCGAGGTCCCGTATGCGCGTCCGTCGCGCGACGAGCAGATGCGGATCCTCAAGAAGCTCAACGCCGCCGAGGCGTTCGAGACCTTCCTCCAGACCAAGTTCGTCGGGCAGAAGCGGTTCTCGCTCGAGGGCGGCGAGTCGGTCATCGCCCTGATGGACCGCGTCATGTGCCGCGCCGCGGACGACCGGATGGACGAGATCTGCATCGGTATGCCGCACCGCGGCCGGCTCAACGTCCTGGCCAACATCGCCGGCAAGTCCTACGGCCAGATCTTCCGCGAGTTCGAGGGCCAGCAGGACCCGAAGTCGGTCCAGGGCTCCGGCGACGTCAAGTACCACCTCGGCACCGAGGGTGAGTTCACCTCCGAGGAGGGCTCGACGACGAAGGTCTACCTCGCGGCGAACCCCTCCCACCTCGAGGCCGTCGACCCCGTGCTCGAGGGCATCGTCCGGGCCAAGCAGGACCGGCTCGACCTCGCCGGCGAGGCGTTCACCGTGCTGCCGATCCTCATGCACGGCGACGCGGCGTTCGCCGGACAGGGCGTCGTCGCCGAGACGCTGCACCTGTCGCAGCTGCGCGGCTACCGCACCGGCGGCACCATCCACGTCGTCATCAACAACCAGGTCGGCTTCACGACCTCGCCGTCGGCGTCGCGCTCGTCGGTCTACTCCACCGACGTCGCGCGGATGATCCAGGCGCCGATCTTCCACGTCAACGGCGACGACCCGGAGGCGTGCGTCCGGGTGGCCGAGCTGGCGTACGACTTCCGCCAGGCGTTCAACAAGGACGTCGTCATCGACATGGTGTGCTACCGGCGCCGCGGCCACAACGAGGGCGACGACCCGTCGATGACGCAGCCGCTGATGTACAACCTCATCGAGGCCAAGCGCTCGGTCCGCAAGCTCTACACCGAGGCGCTGATCGGTCGCGGCGACATCTCGCAGGAGGACGCCGAGGCGGCCCTGCGCGACTACCAGCAGCAGCTGGAGCGGGTGTTCGTCGAGACCAAGGAGGCCATCAAGGCTCGGCCGACCGCCGCGAGCTCGTCGGCTGACAACCGCAGCAGCGGGCTGGAGAAGCCCGCCTCACAGGCCGCCGACTACGCCGCCGCACCGCGGTGGAAGAACAACACCGCCATTACGCCCGAGGTGCTCAAGCAGATCGGGGACGCCTTCACCAACATCCCCGACGGCTTCACCGTGCACCCGAAGCTGCGGCAGCTGCTGGAGCGGCGTTCGGCGATGACCAGCCAGGGCGGGATCGACTGGGCGATGGGCGAGCTGATCGCGTTCGGGTCGCTGCTCATCGAGGGCACGCCGATCCGGCTGGCCGGCCAGGACAGCCGGCGCGGCACGTTCGTGCAGCGGCACGCGGTGCTCATCGACAAGAGCACCGCCGCCGAGTGGACGCCGCTGCTCTACCTCGGCGAGAACCAGGGCCGGTTCTGGGTCGTCGACTCCCTGCTCAGCGAGTTCGCGGCCATGGGCTTCGAGTACGGCTACTCCGTGGAGCGGCCGGACGCCCTCGTGCTCTGGGAGGCCCAGTTCGGCGACTTCGCCAACGGCGCGCAGACGATCATGGACGAGTTCATCTCCTCGTCCGAGCAGAAGTGGGGCCAGCGCTCGTCGGTCACCCTCCTGCTGCCGCACGGTTACGAGGGCCAGGGTCCGGACCACTCGTCGGCCCGCATCGAGCGCTACCTCCAGCTCTGCGCCGAGGACAACATGACCGTGGCGTACCCGTCGACGCCCGCGTCGTACTTCCACCTGCTGCGGCGTCAGGCGTATGCGCGTCCTCGCCGTCCGCTCATCGTCTTCACCCCGAAGTCGATGCTGCGGCTCAAGGCGGCGGCCAGCAGCGTCCAGGACTTCACCCAGGGCGGGTTCCGTCCGGTGCTGCCCGACCCGGCGCGGCTCGACCCGGCCGGTGTGACCCGGGTGATCCTCGCCTCGGGCAAGGTGGTCTACGACCTCGAGGCCGAGCGCACCAAGCGGGAGGACACGACCACGGCGATCGTGCGGGTCGAGCGGCTCGCGCCGGTCCCGGGCTCCGAGATCGCCGAGGCCCTCGCGGTCTACCCGGGCGCCGAGGTGCTGTGGGTCCAGGACGAGCCACGGAACCAGGGCGCGTGGCCCTACATGGCGCTCAACCTGCCCGAGGCGATGGAGGAGTTCGGCGAGACCCGGCCGCTGCGGCTGGTGTCGCGGATGGCCTCGGCCTCCCCCGCGACCGGGTCGCACAAGAAGCACGAGGTCGAGCAGGAGAACCTCGTCGCCGCCGCCTTCGACCGCTGACCGGCTTGTACTTCACGGACCGCGGGATCGAGGAGCTCGCCGCCCGGCGCGGCGAGGAGGAGGTCTCGTTCGACTGGCTCGCCGAGCAGCTCCGGACGTTCGTCGACCTCAACCCGGAGTTCGAGACCCCGGTCGAGCGGCTCGCCACCTGGCTCGCTCGACTGGACGACGACGACTGACTGACCCCCGGTTCAGTCCCCGTCGTGGCCGTTCTGGGTCTGCTCGCCTACCGCGCCACACTTACTCCGCGCCAACTTCTCCGCACGTGATGAGAAGTATTCCGACATATCGGACTTAGGCCCGCTACTTCTCATCACGTGCGGAGTTGTCGACGGGCGGAGGCGTTGCTCGGAGTTGTTCGGAGTTGCTCGGAGTTGCTGAGGACGTCGCTCGGAGCTGCCCGGCGGCTGCTCTGGGCGACACGCATGCGTACCGGGAGCGGACGAACGAACGACGCCCGACCGCGTGGAACGATGACCCGGTGACCGACGACGAGACGCCCGCCGCCCCGGCCGAGACGCACCACGAACCTCAGTTCACCCCGAGCGCCGAGTTCAACGTGGCCGAAGGGCGCCGCGACGTCGGGCTGTGCTTCGTCGGGTCGTCGATGACCGCGGGCTACGGGGACCCCAAGGGACTCGGCTGGGTCGGACGCGTCGTCAGCCGGACCCAGCACCCGGACCTCGACCTCACCGCGTACAACCTCGGGGTGCGTGGCGACACCTCGGCCGGCGTGATGGCGCGGTGGCGCAGCGAGACCGCCCTGCGCTGGGTGAACCGGACCGAGCGTCGGCTGGTCGTCTCGGTGGGCGCCAACGACATCGCCACGGGCGTGAGCCTCGCCCGGTCCCGGCTCAACCTCGCCAACATCCTCGACGAGGCGACGACCAGCGGCATCGCGGTGTTCTGTGTGGGCCTCACCCCGAGCCTCGAGACCGAGTGGAACCCCCGCATCGAGGCGCTCGCCGAGGCGCAGGCCGACGTGTGCGCCCGCCGCGGGGTGGCCTACGTCGACTGCTTCAAGCCCCTGGTCGGCCACGAGCAGTGGCTCTCCGACGTCAACGCGTCGCCCGACCGGGTCCACCCCGGACAGGCGGGGTACGGCCTCATCGCCTGGCTGGTCCTCCACAACGGCTGGAACGACTGGATGCGGATCTCCTCCTAGTCACCCCACGAAGTTCTCCGCTTCGCTCCGATACTTCGCGGGGACCCCGACAGGGCTTGCGTCCCACGCATACGCGATATAACGTGTCTTTCCAGAACGCGATATAACGTGACCCGGACGAGCCGGTACGCGCGCGAAGGGAGAGGCGCATGACGCAGGAATGGCGGATCGAGGGGCCACGAGTCCTCGACATCGGCGACGAGAACGAGCGGGTCGGCAAGCTCGAGGTCGGCATCGTCGGCGGACGGGTCGACGTCGTCACCCACGACGACTCCCCCACCGCGCGGATCGAGGTGACGAACGTCGAGGGGCTGCCGGTGAAGGTGACCTGGGACGGCGTCACGCTCCGCGTGCTCCACGGCAAGGAGTGGGACAACAACAACATCATGGAGATGCTCAAGCGGACCTTCGAGCACTTCGGGCGCAACCGGGTGACGATCAGCATCTCGGTGCCGACCGACGCGTCGGCCACGGTGGCGACGGTCAGCGGTGAGGCCGTCGTCTCCGGGCTGCGCAACGTCGTCAAGGTCAACAGCGTCTCCGGGTCGCTGATCGTCAGCGACGTCCAGGGCGCGGTCGACATGTACACCGTCAGCGGGACGGTCGACGGCGACAACCTGACCGGTAGCGCCAGCGTCAACTCGGTCTCCGGCATGGTGACGCTGCAGCGCAGCAGCCTTCCGGACGTCAAGATCAACACGGTCAGCGGCGACATCGCCCTCGACCTGACCTCGGGTTCGTCTCGTATCCGGTCCAACTCGGTGTCCGGCGACGTCACGGTCCGGGCGCCCCTGCGCGGGTTCGACGTCGAGGCCAACACGGCCAGCGGCTCGATCGTCGTGGACGGCCGTCAGCTGTCCAAGGGCTTCGGCGGCGGCTCGAAGGGTCACGAGCGTGTCGGTCACCTCCGCGAGGGTGACGGTGCGCTGGAGATCAAGGCCAACGCGGTGTCCGGCAGCATCGTCGTGCTGCGCTCCAGCGAGGCGTCCACCGCGCCGACGCCACAGGACGCACCTCCGCCGCCCACCGGCGATCCGACGGCGCAGATCCACACCGAGGGCACGTCGCCGATGCCGCAGGACACCCCGCCCGGCGAGCACCCGGCGGACCAGTCCGGCGGGGCGACCGGGCCGGGCCACGGGGGGGCTCCGAGGGCTCCGAGGGCTCCGAGGGCTCCGAGGGCTCCGAGGGTGGTGCCCGATGAGCCCCGTCTTCGCCCATGGACAGCTGCGCCTGTACCTGCTCGTGCTGCTCGACGAGGGGCCGCGACACGGGTACGAGGTGATCCAGGAGCTCGAGAGCCGCTTCAACGGGCTGTACTCGCCGAGCGCCGGCACGGTCTACCCCCGGCTGGCCAAGCTGGAGGAGGAGGGCCTGGTCCAACGGACCGACGAAGGGCGCAAGGCGACCTACGCGATCACCGACGCCGGCCGGGCCGAGGTCCGGGCGCGGCAGGCCGATGTCCAGGACCTGCGGGACGACCTCGACCAGTCGGTGCGGCAGCTCGCCGAACAGGTGCGCTCACGGGTGCAGCACCAGGCGGCGGACCTCCGCACGGAGCTGAAGAACGCGGCCCGCGAGGCACGGGCGACAGCCACTCCGGTCGGCGGCCACGAGCCCTGGACCCGGGGCGAGGCGGCGGCCTACGCCGACCTCGAGCACGCGGTCAACACCTTCCGCAGCGACGTCCGCCGAGCGTGGCGCCGCGGCGGTCTGACCGCGGACCAGACCCGAGAGGTCGTCGACATCCTCACCGACGCGGCCGCGCGCATCCGGGCGGTCGTCGGGAACCGCTGACCCGGTTCGCCGGACAGGGCCGGTTCGCCAGCGGGCGAGCCGGCCCTGCACCGTCCGACGAGCGGTATGCGAGAGGTCAGGTCGGCGTCGGGCCGGGTCTCTTGGTCGCGAGCGCGCCCGCGGTGGTCACGACGCCGAGGACCACGAGGGCGAGCAGCCCGGTCGCGATGAGCGACTCCTCGGCGCCGTAGAGCGCCACAATCACGGGGATGAGCAGGCCGTTCCAGACGAGCGTCGGCACCGCGCCGCGGCTCGAGCCGACGAACCACACCCGCGCAAGCAGCGCCAGGAGGGCGGCGAACACAAGGATCAGCACGCCCGACATCGCCACGGTGGTCGGGCTGCTCCCCTCGCCGCGCAGGAGCTCGAGGCCGTAGAAGACGGCCAGCGCGAGGAGGACCAGGACGTGGAGCACGCAGACCGCGCCCGCAGCCACGGCCCACGGGCGGCGGACCGGCCGGGAAACCGCGTCCCCCGACGTCGGCTCCGGTGTGGCCTGCGTCACGGCCCCGAGCCTAGCGAGCACGCGATCTGAACCGGTTCGGGGGGCCGAATATCATCTCGACGTCGAAATGGTTGCCCTGAGGCACCGCAGCCGTCAGACTGTACGGCGGCCCTGGAACATCGGAGCGTCCGCGGGCGTTGCCCGGGGTGCCGAGCCGTGTGGTCGAGATCAGACCCGACACGGCACCGACGAGGAAGCAGCGCCGCTGCCTCGCCACCCGCTCCCAGTGACCATCGAACCGCCCGTCCCACCGGTGTAACGCCGACGTGGACGTGCGTCCAGGCCAGACCACCACTCCCCCGAGAATCCGACGAGACATACGAACTGATGACACCGAGGATGACGACCAGCGCCACCCGACCCCACCGGGTCCCCCGAACCTCCACCACTCCCGCCACTGGCTCCCCCCGCAGCCACTCTCGCCCGACGACCGGCCCCACCCCGGTCCGCACGGCGCCCACCGCCTCATCAAGGAGCACGATCAGCATGGACTGGCGCGACCGCGCTGCCTGCCTCGACGAGGACCCCGAGCTGTTCTTCCCGATCGGGAACACCGGCCCGGCGATCCTGCAGATCGAGGAGGCCAAGGCCGTGTGCCGTCGCTGCGAGGTCATCGAGACGTGCCTGAAGTGGGCGCTCGAGTCCGGGCAGGACGCCGGCGTCTGGGGCGGCCTCTCCGAGGACGAGCGCCGCGCGCTCAAGCGCCGCAACGCCAGGGCGCGTCGCGCCGGCTGAACCCGGTCCCTTCTCACGCTTGCTGCTGACCGCCCGGCGACACCGCCGGGCGGTCAGCCTTTGAGTGGGCGCAGCGCCGCCGTGAAGGTGACCTGCGTCCCGTGCGGTTCCGCCGGGGACCACCGGATGGTCCCCCGCAGGTCCTGCACGAGGGACTGGACGATCTGCGTACCCAGGCCTGATCCGGGGCGGCGTTCCGTACCGATGCCGACCCCGTCGTCGGTGATCTTCACGGTCAGGACGTCCGGAGCGCCAGGGACGCCGACCACCCGTTTGACGTCGACCGTGACGGTGCCACCGATGTCGGCCGGGAAGCCGTGCTCGATGGCGTTCTGGACGAGCTCGCTGAGGATCATCGCGAGCGACGTGGCGTCCTCGGCGCGCAGCCGGCCGAACGAGTCACCGGTGCGCTCCCGCTCGATCCGCTTGTCGTAGGCGGCCACCTCGGCGACCGCGCGGAAGCCCTGGTCGGCGACCTCGTCGAAGTCGACGGTCTCGTCGAACCCCTTGCTCAGGGTGTCGTGGACGAGCGCGATGGTCCCCACCCGTCGCTCGGCCTCCTGGAGCGCGGCGCGGGCCTGCTCGTCGTCGGTACGCCGGGCCTGCAGCCGAAGCAGGGCGGCGACGGACTGCAGGTTGTTCTTCACGCGGTGGTGGATCTCGCGGATCGTCGCGTCCTTGGTGAGCAGCTCCTGCTCCCGGCGGCGCAGCTCGCTCACGTCTCGCAGCAGCAGCAGCGCGCCGAACCGCTGGCCCGCCTCGGTCAGCGGGATCGCCCGCATCGTGACGATCGCCGCCCGTGAGCCGACCTCGGTGCGCCAGGGCTGGCGTCCGGTCAGGACTAGCGGCAGGCCCTCGTCGACGGGGGACGAGTCGCGCAGGACCGAGGTGACGATCTCGGACATCGAGCCGCCCATCACCTCACCCGGCCACCCGAGGCGGTGGATCGCCGAGACCGCGTTGGGACTGGCATACGTGATGACCCCGTCATAGTCGAGGCGCACCACCCCGTCGCCCGCCCTCGGGGCGCCGCGTCGGAGGCCCGTGGGCGCCGACGAGTTCGGGAACTCGCCCGCGGCGATCATCCGCGACAACGCGTCGGCCGTGGCGAGGTAGGTCAGCTCCAGGCGGCTCGGGGTCCGCATCATCGACAGGTTCGTATGCCGCGTGATGACGGCGACCGCGTGGCCCTGCCGCACGACGGGGATCGACTCCTCGCGGACGGGGAGGTCGTCACGCCACTCGGTGTCGCGCTCGCGGACGATCCGGCACTCGGCGAAGGCCTGTTCGAGGATCTCCGCGCGGGCGCGGGTGGCCTTGATCCCGACCTGGTCCTCGAAGAAGACCATCTGGCCGGTCGTCGGCCGGACGTGCGCGACGGCTTCCCACTGCACCGGCGACAGCCGCACCCAGAGGACGAGGTCCGCGAAGGACAGGTCGGACAGCAGCTGCCAGTCGCCCACGAGCAGGTGCAGCCACTCGGAGTCGGCGCCCTTCAACCCGGAGTGCTCCTGGAGGAGCTCGGCGAGCGTCGGCACGGCCCGAGACTATCCGGCGGGACGCGCACCGCGACCGCCCGCCTCCACGGCCCGGTGATGTCGCACCTCATGTCGCCGTCGGTGTTGCCATCACCACATCTGCCGCGACATGACCCGCGACATGACCCGCGACATGACTTCTGAAGAGCCGGGTGGGTCAGGCGGGCTGGCCGGCCCGGAGCACCGAGCGCAGCGTCCGGAGGGCAACCGACAGGGCCGCCAGCCCCGCGTTGTCGAGGCGCTCGACGCCGTGCAGCGCGGTTTTGGCCCGCTTCAGCGCGTCACGGTTGGCGTCGGCCCAGTACTCGAACCGCTTCGCCGGCGTGTCACCGCCGTCGCTGGCGACGAGGACCGACCGGGTGAGCGACTCGAGCACCGCGTAGAGGTCGTCGCGCATGGCCCCGCGGGCCAGGGCGTCCCACCGGTCGTCTCGCGGCAGCTTGCTGACCAGCGTGAGCATCTCGTCGATGGTGAACTTCTCCGACGCGTAGTAGTAGACGCCGGCCACCTCCTCGACGGGCAGCTCGAGCTCCTCGGCGAGGTCGACGACGTCCAGCAGCGAGAAGAGGTCGAGCAGGGAGGCCGCCCGGGCGGCGGTCGCCGCGGGAACGCCGAGCTTCTCCAGCTCCTTGGTCCGCTTCTCCAGCCGGCGTCGTTCCGAACCCTGCAGCACCTCCGTGACCCGAGGCGCGAACTCGGACACCGGTCCGCGGAACCGCTTCACCTCGGCGACGACGTCGATGTTGGTGGGCCGTGTGGAGAGGAACCAGCGGGACGCCCGGTCGAGCAGGCGCCGGAACTCGAGGTAGAGGATCGTCTGCGTCTCCGTCGACACGACGTTGTCGAGGGCCTCGATCTCGGCGACGTAGGACGTCAGCCCGAACACCTCGCGGCACACGACGAACGCCCGCGCGACCTGCTCCGGGTCCGCCCCGGTCTCCTCCCCGGCCCGGAAGGCGAAGGTGATCCCGCCCCGGTTGACCATCGAGTTGACCACCGCGTTGATGACGATCTCCTGGCGCAGCGGGTGGGCGGCGAGCTGCGTCGCATACTCGTCCTGGATCTGCGGCGGGAAGTACTCGGTCAGCGTCTGCTGGAACCAGGGGTCGTCGGCGAGCGCCGTCGGCGTGAGGTCGGCCTTGAGCGCGAGCTTGGCGTAGGCGACGAGGACCGAGAACTCCGGCGAGGTGAGCCCGAGCTTGTTGGCGCGGCGTTTCGCGATCTCGGCGTCCGAGGGCAGGTACTCCAGCGCTCGGTTCAGCTCGCCGCGCTCCTCCAGCCAGTGGATCAGCCGCTGGTGCACGGGAAGCATCGAGTACTGCTGCGCGCGGGCGTTTCCGAGCAGGACGTTCTGCTCGTAGTTGTCGCGCAGCACCTCGGCGGCCACCTCGTCGGTCATCGACTGGAGGATCACGTTGCGCTGCTTCAGGGTCAGGTCGCCCTCCTGGACCAGCCCGGTCAGCGGGATCTTGATGTTGACCTCGTGGTCGGACGTGTCGACGCCGGCGGAGTTGTCGATCGCATCGGTGTTGACGCGAACACCGTTGAGGGCGGCCTCGATCCGGCCCAGCTGGGAGCAACCGAGGTTGCCGCCCTCGCCGATCACCTTGACCCGCAACGCGTTCCCGTCGACGCGGATGGCGTCGTTGGCGCGGTCGCCGATCTCGGCATTGGTCTCGGTGGACGCCTTGACGTAGGTGCCGATGCCGCCGTTCCACAGCAGGTCGACCGGGGCCAGCAGGATCGCGTGGATGAGCTCGGCCGGGGTGAGGTGTGACGTGTCCTTGGGCAGCCCCAGCGCGGTGATCATCTCGGGCGACAGCGGTACCGACTTCGCGGACCGGTCGAAGACGCCGCCACCGACCGAGATCAGCGAGCGGTCGTACTCGGCCCACGACGAACGCGGCAGCTCGAACAGCCGACGCCGTTCGGCGAAGGACGTCGCCGCGTCCGGCGTCGGGTCGACGAAGACGTGCCGGTGGTCGAACGCCGCGACGAGCCGGATGTGCTCCGAGAGGAGCATCCCGTTGCCGAACACGTCGCCGGACATGTCGCCGACGCCGACGACGGTGAACTCCTGCGTCTGGGTGTCGACGTCCATCTCGCGGAAGTGCCGCTTGACCGACTCCCACGCGCCGCGCGCGGTGATCCCCATCGCCTTGTGGTCGTAGCCGGCCGAGCCACCCGAGGCGAACGCGTCGTCGAGCCAGTACCCGTACTCCTGCGCCTTGGCGTTGGCGATGTCGGAGAACGTGGCCGTCCCCTTGTCCGCCGCCACGACGAGGTAGGTGTCGGGTCCGTCGTGCCGCACGACGTCCGGCGGCGGGACCGCCTGGCCCTGGACCCGGTTGTCGGTGAGGTCGAGCAGGCCGGAGATGAACAGCTTGTAGGCGGCGACCCCCTCGGCCAGCCACGCCTCGCGGTCGACGGTCGGGTCGGGCAGCTGCTTGGCGTAGAAGCCGCCCTTGCTCCCGGTCGGGACGATGACGGCGTTCTTGACCATCTGCGCCTTGACCAGCCCGAGGACCTCGGTACGGAAGTCCTCCCGGCGGTCGGACCACCGCAGCCCACCGCGGGCGACCTTGCCGAACCGCAGGTGGACGCCCTCGACGCGCGGGCCGTAGACCCAGATCTCGAACATCGGCCGGGGGGCGGGAAGGTCGGGGACCTTGGTCGGGTCGAGCTTGAGGCTGACGTAGGCCTTGGGACCGCCGGCCACCGGGTCGGTCTGGTAGAAGTTCGTCCGCAAGGCCGCCTGGGCCACCCCGAGGAGGGCGCGGATGATCCGGTCCTGGTCGAGGCTGCTCACGTCGTCGAGGGCGGCGAGCACCGCCTCGGCGATCGTCGACTCGGCCTCCGCCCGCTCTGAGCCCACCTCACCCGCATACCGATCGGGGTCGAACCGGTTCTCGAACAGCTCGACGAGCATCCGCGAGATCGCGGGGTTCGCGACGAGTGCGGCCTCGACATACTCCTGCGAGAACGTCGACCGGGTCTGTCGCAGGTACTTCGCCAGCGTCCGCAAGATGACGACCTGGCGCCAGGTCAGCCCGGCACCGAGGACGAGCGCGTTGAAGCCGTCGGACTCCGCGGCTCCCGTCCACACCGCGCGGACGGCGTTCTGGAACCGCAGCCGGCGTGCGTCGCGGTCGTCGCCGACGCCCCACTCCTCGACCTGTCTCGTGCGCAGCCCGAAGTCGTAGACGTAGACACGGACGCCGTCACTGCGGGTGATCTCGTAGGGCCGCTCGTCGATGACCTCGACGCCCAAGTGGGTGAACATCGGCAGGACGCGGGTCAGGGTGAGCGGGCCGCGGCGGTAGAGCTTGAACCGCCGCTCGTCCGGCGGGCAGCCCGGCTCCTGGTGGAGCCCGACCTGCACGGCGTCGTCGGAGTCGAGCATCTCGATCCGACGGATATCCGTGACCGCCACCCGGGGGTGGACGTCCTCCTTGTAGGCCTCAGGAAAAGCCTTGCCGTACAACCCGATCAGCCGGCCGCCGGCCTCGTCGCCCACATCCGCGCGCAGGTCCTCGACGAGGTCCTCGTCCCAGGTCCGCGTCGCCTCGACGATCTCGCGCTCCAGCGCGGACTCGTCGACCTGCGGGATCGGTGCGCCCTTCGGCACCCGGACCACGAAGTGCAGCCGGGCCAGGGCGGACTCGGAGACGCGCGTCGTGTAGTCCACGCTCTCCGCGTCGAACGTCCGCCGCAGGATGTCCTCCATCTTCAGCCGCACCGTCGTGTTGTAGCGGTCGCGGGGCAGGTAGATGAGGGCGGAGACGAAGCGCTCGTAGATGTCGTAGCGCAGGAACAGCTTGGTCTTGCGGCGCTCCTGCAGGTGCATCACCGACAGGGCGATGTCGACGAGGTCGTCCGGGTCGGTCTGGAGCAGCTCGTCGCGCGGGTAGTTCTCCATGACCTGCACGAGGTCCTTGCCGGAATGGCTGTCCGGCGTGAAGCCGGCGCGCTCCAGCAGGTGAGCGACGCGCTCGGCGAGGATCGGGATGTGGAGGATCGACTCCGCATACGCGCTGGAGGCGAAGATGCCGAGGAACCGCCGCTCGCCCGTGACGCGCCCCTTCTCGTCGAACACCTTGACGCCGACGTAGTCGAGGTAGGTCGCCCGGTGCACGGTCGAGCGTGAGTTGGCCTTGGTGATGATGAGCAGCTCCGGCTCGCGGGCCTTCTTGCGGGCCGACGGGTTCAGCCGGGCGACCGGCTCGGACGCCGGCCGGTCGTATCGCAGGATGCCGAGGCCGGTGCCGCTCACGGGAGAGAGCAGGTTCTCGCCCTGGTCGTCGACGTCGAGGGTGTACTCGCGGTAGCCGAGGAAGGTGAAGTGGTTGGCGGCCAGCCATTCGAGGAACCGGGCCGTGGTGCCGACCTCCTCCGGCGGGATCCCCGCGGGTGGGCTGTCGTGCAGCGAGACCGCGATGGTGCTGCACCGCTCGCGCATCTTGCTCCAGTCCTCGACGGCGTCGCGGACGTTGCCGAGGATGGTGCGCAGCTTGGTGGCGATCGCCTCGCGGTCCTCCGCCGAGGCCACGCGGTCGACCTCGAGGTGCATCCACGACTCGGTGACGACGCCGAACTCGTCCTCGGCCGGTGTGTCGGCGTAGATCTCCTCCAGGGCGCCGACGGCGTCCCGGCGGACGACGAGCTGCGGGTGCACGACGAGGTGCACGGTGCGGCCGAGCGAGTCGAGCGCGGCGGTGACCGAGTCGACGAGGAACGGCATGTCGTCCGTGACGACCTGGACGATGGTGTGCCCGCTGGACCAGCCCTGCGACTCGACGGTCGGGTTCGTCACGTCGACGTTGGCGGTGCCGACGGCACGCCGGCGGGCGAGGTCGCGCTCGGCCAGCGCGGCCCCGAGCAGGTCCTCCGGCTCGCGCGCGAGAAGGTCCTCCGTCGCGGTGTGGCGGTAGAACACGTGCAGCAGCCGGTCGACATCCTCCCGGGACTCCTCGGGAGCGTGTTCGGCGGCGGCGCGCAGCTGTTGGGTCCGGGACTGCTCGAGCGTCGCCGACATCGTTGGTTCGTGTTCCTTCATCTGGTCTCGCGGGCACGCGTCTTCGGGTGCCGTTCGAGGGTATCGCCCCTGTTCACATACTGGACACGCGGCCGTATGCGGCGCGCGCAGGCGGGGCGGTGGAGAACACCGAGGGGGTATGCGCCGGAGCGCCTACCGTGGGGACGTGACCACGCCGAGTGGGCTCCGACCGTGACGACGCCGGGTCCGCGCCGCGACGGGCTGGTCCGCGCCCTCACCGCGGTGCGGGAGGCGGCGCGGGCGCAGGCCGACGACGTGCTCGGCCACGTCCCCGACACCGGCGACCGGATGACCGGTCGCGCAGTGGACGACTTCGTCGAGCAGGCGGCCGACGCCCTGCGCGCCCTCGACGAGTCGGTCGCCGGGACCCTGCGCGCCCTCGTGCCGGAGCGCCCGTGATCGACGGGGTGACCGGAGACCCGGGGTCGTGCTCGCAGCTGGGCGGGGCGTTCCGGTCGCACGCGGCGCGGTTGACGGCACTGCGCGGTGAGCTCGCCGAACGCACCGAGCGGCTGCGCCGGGACCCGGCCGCGGCGGCCACCGTCACGGACCTCGACGCCGACCTGCGGCTGCTCGACACGGTCGTCGACCGGCTCGACGCGAGCGGGTCGGCGCTGCAGCGCTTCGCGCAGGAGCTCGCCGAGATCGCGGAGGGCGTCCGCCGGCTGGAGGGCGAGGCCGCGGCGGCCGGCCTCGAGCTGGACGGGCTCCGGGTGGTCGAGCCGTGGGGGGTGCTGACCACCGAGCTGGCCCAGCAACGCCATCGCGCCCAGCCGGACCTGCAGCGCCAGGCCGACCGGCTGGCGAGCCAGCTCGGCCGGGCTCGGGCCGCCACCGCCCGGGTGATGGTCGACGGCACGGCGGCCCTGGCGGCCGCGGCCACGACGTCCCGGACCCGTTCGCTACGGTGAGCCCATGAGGATCACGACGTCCTTCGACTACGCCGCGACTCCCGAGGACGTGTTCGTCATGCTCGCGGATCCCGCCTTCCAGGCGGCCAAGGTCGAGGCGACACACCCGCTGTCCCACACCGAGTCGGTGACCGCCAAGGGCGAGCAGACCGAGATCGTCACGAGCCGGGTGATCTCGACCGAGGAGTTTCCGGACTTCGCGAAGTCGATGATCGGGCCGAAGCTCCGCGTGACCGAGACGCTCATCTGGAGCCGCGCGTCCGCCGACGGGTCGCGGACCGGGACCATCGCCATCGCCATCGGCGACGCGCCGATCGCGATGCACGGCAAAGTGCGCCTCGCGGCCGGCGGGCTCGGCACCCGCATCGACCTCGACGGTGACCTCAAGGCCAAGATCCCGCTGCTCGGCGGCAAGATCGAGAAGGCGGCCGAGGGCCCCATCCTCGGCGCCATCGAGAAGGAGCAGGAGGTCGGCACCGCCTGGCTGGCGCGGCTGACCCTTCGCGCCTCTTCGGCTTTCTCCGGGTGGAGGTATATCCGAGCGCCCTAGCGCTCGCTGCGCTCTCCACCCGAGCCGGGCGGACGCTCGGACGCTCAGCCCATGTGGGGGTAGGCGTGCGACGTCGCGGGGACGAAGGTCTCCTTGATCGAGCGAGCACTGGTCCACCGCAACAGGTTCTGGGCGGCGCCGGCCTTGTCGTTGGTCCCCGACGCGCGACCGCCGCCGAACGGCTGCTGCCCCACGACGGCGCCGGTCGGCTTGTCGTTGATGTAGAAGTTGCCGGCCGCGAACCGTAGACGTTCCGTGGCCGACGCGATCGCCGTCCGGTCCTGGGCGATGATCGACCCCGTCAGGCCGTAGGGCGCGAACGACTCCATCTGGTCCAGCGTCGCGTCGAACCGGGCGTCCGGGAAGACGTGCACCGAGAGGATCGGCCCGAAGTACTCGGTGCGGAACGACTCGTCGGTCGCGTCGCCCTCGACCACGGTCGGCCGCACGAACCAGCCGACCTCGTCGTCGTAGGTGCCGCCGGCGATGACCTTCACCTTCGCCGCCGCCTTGGCGCGGTCGATGGCCGCGGCGTTCTTCGCATACGAGCGCTCGTCGATGACCGCGCCCATGAAGTTCGAGAAGTCGGTCACGTCGCCCTGGGGCAGGCCGTTGGTGATGTCGACGAGGTCGTCGCGGATCACCTTCCAGAGGGACGCCGGGACGTAGGCCCGCGACGCCGCCGAGCACTTCTGCCCCTGGTACTCGAACGCCCCCCGGATCAAGGCGGTTCGCAGCACGTCCGGGTCCGCGGATGGGTGCGCCAGGACGAAGTCCTTGCCGCCGGTCTCGCCGACGAGCCGCGGGTAGGTGCGGTAGCTCGTGAGGTTGGCGCCGACCTCACGCCACAGGTGCTGGAACGTCGGCGTCGACCCGGTGAAGTGGATGCCCGCGAGGTCCGGGTCGGCGAGCGCGACCTTGGAGACGTTGAGGCCGTCACCGGTGACCAGGTTGATGACCCCGGGCGGCAGTCCGGCCGCCTCGAGCAGCTCCATCGTCACCTGAGCGGCGAGGTTCTGCGTCGGCGACGGCTTCCACACGACGGTGTTGCCCATGAGCGCCGGCGCGGTCGGCAGGTTGCCGGCGATCGCGGTGAAGTTGAACGGGGTGATCGCGTAGACGAACCCCTCGAGCGGCCGGTGGTCGGTGCGGTTCCAGATGCCCTTGGAGTTCAGCGGCGGCTGCTCCGCCAGGATCTCCCGGGCGAAGTAGGCGTTGATCCGCCAGAAGTCGATGAGCTCACAGGCCGAGTCGATCTCGGCCTGGTAGCACGTCTTGCTCTGCCCGAGCATCGTCGCGGCGTTGAGCCGCGCGCGCCACGGCCCGGACAGCAGCTCCGCCGCCTTGAGCAGGATCGCCGCGCGGTCGTCGAACGAGAGCGCCCGCCAACCCGGTGCCGCCGCCTTGGCCGCGTCGACGGCGGAGCGGGCGTCGGCCACCGTCGCGTTCTTCAACGTCCCGAGGATCTTGCGGCGGGCGTGCGGCTGCCGCACGTCGAACTTCTTGCCGCCACCCATCACTCGGCGGCCGCCGATCGTATGCGGGAAGTCACGTCGGTCGGCCCCCATGGTCGCGAGGGCGACCTCGAGGTCGGCCCGTTCGGGGCTGCCCGGCGCATACTCGAGAACGGTTTCGTTGACCGGTGCGGGGACCTGGGTCACAGCGTCCATGGGGGCTGCTCCTCCTCGAGGTTGGGCGGATCGGCGGCCCTATGGTTTCACGTATGCCGTCACCCCACCGCAGTGAGGACCTGACGGTCCACCGGTTCGGCCGCACCGAGGCCGACGCCCCCACGCTTCTGCTGCTGCACGGCCTGACCGACTCCGGCCGCTGCTGGCCCGACGCCGTCGCCCGCTGGCAGGACGACTACCGCGTCCTCGCCTGGGACGCCCGCGGCCACGGGGAGTCGGAGCGGTTCACCGACGAGGAGCTCGCAGCCGGGGTCGGCGAGACCCACCTCGCGGACATCGTCGACGTGCTCGAGACGCTCCGCGACGAGGGGACGCCGCTTCCGGTGCTCGTCGGGCTGTCGATGGGCGGAGGCACCGCGGCGGCGGTGGCCGGTGCCCGCCCGGACCTGCTGCGGGCCACCGTCCTGGAGGATCCGGTGCTCGGCGGCGGGCGGTTCAGCGACGAGCTGGCCGCCGAGCTGGCCGAGCGCCGCGTCCAGGAGAAGCAGGCGGCGCTGGACGATCCCGAGGGCACCCTCGCCGACGGCCGCCGGGAGCACCCGGCATGGCCGGAGTCCGAGTACGGCCCGTGGCGTGACGCCAAGCTCCAGACCGACGTCGGGGTGCTCCGTGACTTCACGACGACGGTGCTGACGCCGTGGCCGGAGGTGGTCGCCGCCGTCGCCGTGCCCTCGCTCGTCGTCCTCGGGCGGCAGGGCATCTGGCCCGCGAAGCAGATCGATGAGCTGCGCGAGGTCGGCAACGCCCGCCTCGAGATCGAGATCGTCGAGGATGCGCAGCACTGTGTGCGGCGTGACCAGGCGGAGGCGTTCCACGCCCTCGTCGACCCGTGGATCGCCGCCCAGCTCGACGCGGCGCGATGACCGGCACGACGACCGTCGCAGGCCTCACGGTCCACGACCTCGGTGGTCCGGCCGATGCGCCGACGCTCGTCCTGTTCCACGCCAACGGCGACTCCGGCCGCTGCTGGCCGGACGCGGCCTCCCGCTGGTCACCCGCATACCGGCTGTTCGCGGTCGACATGCGAGGGCACGGGTCCTCGCCCCGCTTCCGGGCCGACCAGCTGGCGGCACCGGGTGACGTCTTCGTCGACGACACCATCGCCGTCCTGGACGCGTTGCGCCACAAGGCAGCTCCGATCGGTGCCGTCGGCCACAGCCTCGGCGGCGCCGCCCTGACCGCCGCGGCCGCCCGGGTACCCGACCTCGTCGACGCCATGGTGCTCGTCGACCCGCCCTGGGACACCCCGGTCGTCATCGGCCCGCGGCGCGCCGTGGGTGCAGCCCGCCGCGAGGAGGTGCTCGGCTACCAGCGTGACCCGGAGGGGGAGCTCGCCCGTCTTCGCGAGCGGGAGCCGCAGTGGCCCGACGCCGAGTACCGCCCGTGGGTCGACGCCAAGCTCGACCTCGACCTCGACTACGTGGCGACCGGCGGGGGACGCCCGACGACGCCGTGGGTCGAGAACGTCCCGATGATCCAGGCGGCGACCCTGCTGGTCACCGGCGACGGCGAGGTCATCACCGGAGCGGCCAGCCGCGCGGTCGTCGCCGAGATGGCCAACCCGGCGATCGAGGTCGTGGTCGTGTCAGGGGCCGGGCACTACGTCCGCCACCAGCAGACCGAGGCGTTCCACGCCGTGGTCGACCCCTGGCTGGCCGCTCGGCTGCGAGGCTGACCGACCGACTCCGATCGGCGAGTCAGGCGCCGACGTAGGCCGCGAGATGCTCGCCGGTCAGGGTCGAGCGGTTCGCGACGAGGTCGGCGGGCGTCCCCTCGAAGACGATTCGGCCGCCGTCGTGACCGGCGCCGGGTCCGAGGTCGACGATCCAGTCGGCGTGCGCCATGACCGCCTGGTGGTGCTCGATGACGATGACCGACTTCCCGGAGTCGACGATCCGGTCGAGGAGGGCAAGCAGCTGCTCGACGTCGGCGAGGTGCAGCCCGGAGGTCGGCTCGTCGAGGACGTAGACGCCGCCCTTCTCACCGAGGTGGGTCGCCAGCTTGAGGCGCTGGCGCTCGCCACCGGACAGCGTCGTGAGCGGCTGTCCCACGGTGAGGTACCCGAGGCCGACGTCGGCCAGCCGCTGGAGGATCGCGTGGGCGGCGGGGATCTTCGCCTCCCCCTCCGCGAAGAACGCCTCGGCCTCGGTCACCGACATGGCGAGCACCTCGCTGATGTCGCGGCCGCCCAGGTGGTACTCGAGCACGGACGCCTCGAACCGCTTGCCGTCGCACTCGACGCAGGTGGTCGCGACGCCGGCCATCATCCCGAGGTCGGTGTAGATCACGCCGGCGCCGTTGCAGGCGGGGCAGGCACCCTCGGAGTTGGCGCTGAACAGGGCGGGCTTGACGCCGTTGGCCTTCGCGAAGGCCTTGCGGATCGGCTCGAGCAGGCCGGTGTAGGTGGCCGGGTTGCTGCGCCGCGAGCCGCGGATGGCCGCCTGGTCGATGGTGACGACACCGTCGCGGCCGGCTACCGAGCCCTGGACCAGCGAGCTCTTGCCGGACCCCGCGACGCCGGTCAGCACGACGAGCACGCCGAGCGGCAGGTCGACATCGACGTCCTGCAGGTTGTGGGTGGATGCGCCGCGGACCTCCAGGACTCCGGTGGACGTCCGCATCGCGTCCTTGATCCTCGCCCGGTCGTCGAGGTGCCGACCGGTCACGGTGTCGCTGGCCCGGAGCCCGTCGAGGGAGCCCTCGAAGCAGACCGTGCCACCGGCCGAACCCGCGCCGGGGCCGAGGTCGACGACGTGGTCGGCGATGGCGATGGCCTCGGGCTTGTGCTCGACGACCAGGACCGTGTTGCCCTTGTCGCGCAGCTGCAGCAGCAGGTCGTTCATCCGCTGGATGTCGTGCGGGTGCAGGCCGATCGTCGGCTCGTCGAAGACGTAGGTGACGTCGGTGAGCGACGAGCCGAGGTGGCGGATCATCTTGGTCCGCTGCGCCTCCCCGCCGGAGAGCGTGCCGGCCGGGCGGTCGAGGGAGAGGTAGCCGAGCCCGATCTGCGCGAACGAGTCGAGCAGGTGCTGGAGTCCGGCGAGGAGGGGGGCGACCGACGGCTCGTGCAGCTCCCGGGCCCAGTCGGCCAGGTCGCTGATCTGCATGGCGCAGACGTCGGCGATGCTCTTGCCGTTGACCTTCGACGACCGGGCCAGGGCACTCAGCCTCGTGCCCTCGCAGTCGGGACACACCGTGAAGGTGATCGCCCGCTCGACGAACGCCCGGATGTGCGGCTGCATGGCGTCGACGTCCTTGGACAGCATGGACTTCTGGATCCTCGGGATCAGGCCCTCGTAGGTGAGGTTGATCCCCTCGACCTTGATCTTCGTCGGCTCCTTGTAGAGGAGCGCGTGCAGCTCCTTCTTGGTGAACTTGCTGATCGGCTTGTCGGGGTCGAAGAACCCGGAGTCTCGGAAGATCCGGCCGTACCACCCGTCCCTGGTGTAGCCGGGGATGGTGAGCGCGCCCTCGTTGAGCGAGAGGCTGGCGTCATACAGCGCGGTCAGGTCGAAGTCGGTGACCGAGCCCATCCCCTCGCAGCGCGGGCACATGCCGCCGGTGATGCTGAAGCTGCGGCGTTCCTTCGTCGTCGACGCGCCGCGCTCGATGGTCACCGCACCCGCGCCGGAGATCGACGCGACGTTGAACGAGTACGCCTGGGGCGAGCCGATGTGCGGCGACCCGAGCCGGCTGAACAGGATGCGCAGCATGGCGTTGGCGTCGGTGGCCGTGCCGACGGTCGAGCGCGGGTTCGCCCCCATCCGCTCCTGGTCGACGATGATCGCCGTGGTGAGCCCGTCGAGGACGTCGACGTCCGGCCGCGCCAGCGTCGGCATGAAGCCCTGGACGAACGCGCTGTAGGTCTCGTTGATCATCCGCTGCGACTCGGCGGCGATCGTGCTGAACACCAGGGAGCTCTTCCCCGACCCCGAGACGCCCGTGAACGCCGTGAGCCGACGCTTCGGGATGTCGATGCTGACGTCCTTGAGGTTGTTGACCCGGGCGCCGACGACCCGGATCACGTCGTGGCTGTCGGCGACGTGCCGGTCGGCCGATGCCGTGGTCGCGCGGGTGCCTGAGCGGGTCACGCTCACTCCTCGGAGGTCGGTGGTCATGGTCCTCACGCTAGGCGCCGGTGGACGCCGCGTGCTTCTCGATTCGTGACCGGTCGTCGGCGCTCAGCCGAGGAGGTCGATGACCACGTCCAGCTCGGTGGCGTCGTACCAGGCGTAGTCCGCCCCCTCGTCGGCGACGTGGAACGAGGCGACCTGGCGTCGCGGTACGGGCTCGGCGACACGGACCGCGCTGACCGGCGCACCGGGTTCCAACAGGTCGGTCAGGAGATCGGCGTCCACGTCGGCCGCGGCCACCACACGGGCGGGTCCGCCGTTGGCGGCGGCGGTCGCAGCGTCGGACGCTGCGTCCGTGAAGGCGAGGTACTCGAGCTCCTCGTCGTCGGCGTTCGGGTTCTCCCGGCCCAGGTCGGTCGTCACCGCATACGCCGTGAACGGGGCCGGTTCGAGCCTCCCGGCGGTGGCCAACCGGCGCAGCGCGGTGCGGTCCAGGGCGACGTAGACGCGGTTCTGCACGGTCACTGCTGCCCCTCCCGGGCGGTCAGCTCGGCCTGGTTAGCCGCCTCGTCCTCCGCCGCCATGGCCGCCCGCAGCTCGGTGTCGTCGGTCAGCGGGTGGAAGTCCGACGGCAACGGGGCCGGACCAGGGTCCTCCAGCGCGAGCAGCGAGGTCCGCAGCGACGTCTCCATCACCCGAGGCCGCCGGCCGACGTCCATGAGGTTGCCGCCGATCGCCTCGAGGTCCTCTCGGCCGGGACCGATGATCGTCACGTCGGTCCCCTCGGAGTGGACCACGGCCAGCTCGCGCAGCGCCTTGGCGGTCACCCGCGTGCGCCACTGCCGCTCCAGCCGGGTCACCAGCTCACGGGGGGCGTCGAGGTCGAACGACGCCTGCGGTGCGAGGACGTGGACCTCGTCGAGGCCGAGGCCGGCCATGAGGTCGATGTTGGTCGACGACCACGTGCCGCCGTCGATGTAGCGCCGCTCGTTGATGGTCACCGGCTGGTACCAACCGGGGATGGCACACGAGGCCATGACCGCCTCGGCTGCCCCCGCCGCCGGCGCACCGTCACGTCCGAACGGAACGCGCACCCCGAGGTCGTAGTCGAGCGCCGCGAGGGTGAGCCCCGGGCGCTCGACCCAGCCGTCCCCGACGACGTGGCGGACCAGGGCGCCGACACTGTCCAGCCGGCCTCGGCCCTCGGGCAGGAGTGCGGCGAGCACGGCCATCGGCGGCAGCTGGCGCAGCTCGCGAATCGGCTTGCGCAGCAACACCGTCGACCCGAACCCCGCGCGAGGAGGTGGCGGTCGGTCGCCGCCCGTGCTCTCGTCGTAGTTCCACTCGAAACCGGCCAGCTTGCCGTAGGTGAGCGACCCCTCCATCTGGTGCGTGCGCAGCTCGGCGACGCTGACGCCGGACGCGAGCAGCGAGGACAGCACCGAACCGGCGGACGTCCCGACCATCTCGTCGAACGACCGGACGTCCACGCCGAGGTGGTCCTCCAGCGCCGTGAGGGCGCCGACCATCCACGCCGCTCCCAGCACGCCCCCGCCCCCGAGGACCAGCCCTCGTCGGGTCATGACGGCGTCATCGTGTCGTCACGCGCCCTCGCGGCCCTCGGTGAGCTCGGCGAGCGCGTCGACGATGCACTGGCCGAGCACCTCGAGGTCGGGCATCGCGTTGCGGTCGGCGTTGAGGCCGAAGTACACCCCGCCGTCGTATGACGTCAGCCCGATCGCGAGCGCCTGCCCCTTGGCCAGCGGGATCACCGGGTAGGTCGAGAGCATCGGCGCGTCCCCCGCATACAGCGTCGTCTGGGGGCCGGGGACGTTCGTGATGATGACGTTGAACAGCCGGCGCGACATCGCGCTGCCGAGCCGGGCACCGAGCGAGTGCAGGGTGGGCGGCGCGAACCCGGCCAGCCCGACCAGCCGCTGCGCGCTCATCGCCTGGCCGCCCTCCATCTGTTGGCGCATCGAGAAGGCGATCTGGTGCAAGCGCATCGACGCACCGGGTTCCCCGACCGGCAGGTCGACGAAGCAGGCGGTGAGCCGGTGCGCCGCGGCGGGCGACCCGGACTCGGACTCGACGCTGACCGGGACCATCGACCGGATCACCGAGCTCGGGTGGACCGGTTCGCCGCGGGTGAGCAGCCAGGCCCGGAACGCGCCGGCCACGGTCGCGAGGATCACGTCGTTGATGGTGACGTCATCGGCGTAGGCCCCGCGGGCAAGCCGCGAGCGCACCTTCCGGTAGTCGTCGAGGTCGGTCCCCACCATGACGAAACGGCGGGCGGCGCCGATCTCCACGTTGAGCGGTGAGGTGGGAGCGGGGCGGGCGGCGCCGCGGACCACGGTCGAGACCAGGGAACCGAGGCCCTGCACGACGCGCCCCGCGATCTCGCGGGCCTCGTCGAGGTTCTCGCGCACCGAGTCGATCACCTGACCGGGCATGAACACGGCGTCGGTGACCGCTCCGGCGACCAGCTGCAGGTCGCTGGGCTCGTGCCGGGGCCGCCACGTGTCGACGACGTCCTCGTCGAAGCCCGGTCGGTCGCGCACGACCAGCTGCGCGATGTCGAGGGCGACCGCCCCGTCGACGAGGGCGTGGTGCGTCTTGGTGACGACGGCGAACCGGTCGTGCTCCAGCCCCTCGACGAGGTAGACCTCCCAGAGCGGGTGGCTCCGGTCGAGCGGTCGCTGCTGGATCCGGGCGACGAACTCCTCGAGCTGCTCGTCGGTGCCCGGCTTCGGCAGGGCCGCCTGACGCACGTGGTAGGTGATGTCGAACGACTCGTCGTCGACCCAGACCGGGTTGGCCAGCCGGCCGGGCACCTCGCGGATCTTCTGGCGGTACCGCGGCAGGTGGGCGATGCGAGCGGAGATGAGGGCGACGAGCTCCTCGTAGTCGAACGGGGCGTCGGAACTTCCCCGCCCCCCTGGTTCGTCGAACACCATGACGTTGCCGACGTGCATGACCGTGGTCGGCTCCTCGAGGTACAGCAACGAGGCGTCGAGGGAGCTCAGCCGGTCGGACACCCGCACATCGTTGCAGACCGGACCTTCCTTACGATGGCGACGTCGGTCACGCCAGGCAGGACTCGTCGATCAGGGGTAGGGAGCTCAGGGGTATGCGTCGCCTCACCACGGCTGCGGTCGTCGCTGCAACGGCCGTCGCGCTGGCAGGGTGTTCTGGCGGGTCCCCCACCCCAGCCGCCACCACGACCCCGACGACGAGCGCGAGCCCGTCGACCTCCGCCACCAGCTCCACCCCGTCGGCCACGACCTCGACGACCACCGGGCGGACCATCGCCATCACCGTGACCGGGTCGACGATCACCCCGGCGCCCGCTCAGGTCGACCTGCCGGTCGGCCAGACCCTGACGCTCGTCGTCACCAGCGACCACGACGACCAGCTCCACGCGCACGGGTTCGAGGTCGAGGAGGACATCAAGGCCGGCGTGCCGGCCACCATCGCCCTGACCGGCAAGGACCCGGGCGTCTACGAGGTCGAGCTGCATCACCCCGCGCTGACGCTGCTCACCGTCGCCGTCCGCTGAGGTGAGCGCCCCCGGGGCCGGACTCGCGGCATACCTGCCCGCGGCCCCGTGGGTCTCGGTGCCGGCCCACGGCGTCGGCAACCGCACCGACCTCCCCCTCCCGTTCGAGGCGCTGGTCATCGGGGCCGCGCTGGCCCTGCTCGCCTCGTTCGTCGGGCTGGCGTTCCTGTGGCGGGAGCCGCGGCTGGACCCCTCGGACGGGTGGCCGGTTCCCCGTGGGTTCCAGTCGGTCCTCGACGCGCGGTGGTTCCGCGGGATCCTCGCCGGGCTGTCGCTGCTGCTGACCGGCTGGGTGCTGATGTCGCTCGTGTTCGGACGTGACGACGCGAACAACCCGGTGCCGTACGTCGTGTACGTGTGGCTCTGGGTCGGGATGCCGTTCCTGTCGCTGGTGTTCGGCGCGATCTGGGCGGTGCTCAACCCGGTCCGGTGGCTGCACCGGGGCGTCGCTGCGCTTGCGCGGATCCCCCGCGACTTCACGCTCACCGATCTGGACCTCGGCTACTGGCCCGCGGCGGCCGGGCTGCTCGCCTTCACCTGGCTGGAGCTCGTCGCGCCGGACCGGACGACGCTGCTGGTGCTGCGTCTCGCCGTCGGGCTGTTCGTGCTCGTCAGCGTCGTGGGCTCACTGACCTTCGGCGAGCGGTGGTTCCGGGAGGGCGACCCGTTCGAGGTGCTCTCGCGACTCTACGGCCGGATGTCGCCCCTCGGCCGGCGACCGGACGGGCGCCTGGTGCTCCGCAGCCCGGTCCACGGCCCGAGCCTGCTCTCTGCGCGCCGCGGCCTGCTCGCGACGGCGGCCGTGATGCTCGGCGGCACGGCGTACGACAGCCTGTCGGCGGACATCCGGTACGCGGGATGGGTCCAGTCCACGGCCGCTCCCGACCTGGCCCGGACGGGGACCCTGCTCGGCGTCGTGGTCCTCGTCGGCGGGGCGCTGCACCTGGCAGCGGCGATCTCGGCCTGGCTGTCGGGAGTTCCGGTCCGCGGCGTGGCCGCCGACCTGGCGCCGTCCCTGCTGCCCATCGCCGCGGGGTACCTCGTCGCCCACTACTACTCGTTGCTCGCCTTCCAGGGCCCGCGAACCCTGGCGCTGCTCAGCGACCCGCTCGGCACCGGCGCGAACTGGTTGGGCACCGGCGGGGTCGCGCCGTGGACCTGGCTCATCCAGCCCACTCTGGTCGCCGTGGTCCAGGCGGTGGCGATCGTCATCGGACACGTCCTCGGCGTGGTGGTCGCGCACGAGCGGGCGATCCGGATCCTCCCGCACCGCGCGGCCGTCGTCGGCCAGGTGCCGCTGATGGTGCTGATGGTCGCCTACACCGTGGGCGGCCTCTCGCTGCTGTTCAGCGGCTGACCCGGAGCCCGCGTCGTCGCCGTCGGCCGCTGCCGGCCGGGGCGCCGGCGACCTTCTCGGCCAGCGAGCGCACCGCCGGCCGGACCGGCGACTGCGGGGCGCACTCCGCCAGCGCCCGGCCCTGGAGCAGGGCCGTGTCGAGAGCGCTGGGGTCGTCCGGGACGAAGAGCACCTCGTTCACTCCCGCGAAGCGGGACAGCGCCTCGGACACCCGTTGCTCCGGGTTGGCGCCGACGGCTCCCGGGCGAACCCGGTTCACGACGACGGTGGGCCGCGGCGTCGGGACGGTGCCGAGCTCCTGGAGCCCGCGCACCAGGCGCTGCAGCCCCACCGGGTCACACGCGCCGACGACCACGACCTCGTCGGCCAGGGCGAGGGTGCTGAGCGTGGCGGCGTTGCGACGGGGCGCCATGGTGTCGTAGCTCAGCTCCTCGTCGTCCTCGAGGCTGAACCCACAGTCGACGACGACCACCTCGCCGAGCGAACGGCAGAGGGTGAGGACGCGCTCCAGGGCGGCGGCCCGGATCTCCGGCCAGCGCTCGGCCTTGGGGATGCCCGTGAGGACTCGCAGGCCGGGCGACGCCACGGGAGCCAGACGGGCGAGCGTCGGCAGGTCGAGGCTGCCCTGGTCGGCGGCCCGCGAGGCGGCCGCGAGCCCGGGCGCCTCGTCGAGGAACGACAGCGCCTGCGCCACCGAGCCGCCGTAGGTGTCGGCGTCGACGAGCACGGTGGGTATGCCGAGCCCGGCCAGCTCGCTCGCCAAGGTCACCGCGATGGTGGTCCGTCCGGGCGCGCCGGTCGGGCCCCAGATGGCCACCACGCGGCCCTCGGCGGCGTCGACACGGACCTCGTCGACCGCGTCGCCAGCACCCTGCGCACCGCCGCGATCGAGGTATGCCGGAGGTGCGGCCGGAGGGGTGGGTCCGGGCCTACCCTCCGCTCGCTGGCCGCCGGCCAGGTCATCGGCGAGGGCATCAGCGAGGTCGCTCTCGAGGGTCAGGAGGGTCTCGTCGACGGCCGGGGCGGTCTCGGTGAGTGCGGCCTCGAGGTCTGCCAGCTCGACGCTGCCGGGGACGATGCGGCCGACGCCCAGCTGACGCAGTCGTCGTTCCGAGTCCTCGTCACCGTCCGGAGTGATCCCGACGACGTGCACGCCGGCCGACCGCAGCTGGGCGACCACGGTGAGGTCGAGGCCACGCAGGTCGCTCGAGACGAGCGCCACGGTGCCGAGCCCGGCGGCGGCGGTCGCCACGAGGTCGGGCAGGTCCGCACAGCGGCGGACGATGGTGACCTCGCGAGAGCCCTCGAGGAGCGTGGCGACCCGGCTGTCCCACCGGTTTCCCAGCGCGGTGAGGACGTGCGTCACGAGGTGCCCTGGCCGGGGACCGGGACCAGGGTGAACCGCGACTGCTTGTCGACGGCGGCGATGACCTCGGCGACCTTGTCGCGCGGGACCCGGAGCTGGACCGCCATCGCCCCGGACGCGGCGCCGAAGCGTCCGGAGTCCTGGTTCACCGGCGACACGCTGACCCGCTGGAGGGCGAGCGTCGCCTCGAGGTAGCGCTCCTGGGTGGACTGGAGGTCGCGCGGGCTGACCCAGACGTCGACCACGGCGTTGGCCGGGAGGCCACGGGCCGAGTTGGCGTCGACCTCGACGGTGACCGGCTGGACCGCGACCGTGGACCGCGGCCCCACCGCGGAGGCGGGGACGAGCTCACCCTCGGGGATGTCGCGCAGCGCGTAGCTGTCATCGGGCACGGCGGAGGTCGCCGTGAGGTAGCGCGCGGACTCGTCACCGAGCTGGACGTCGACGCGTCGCAGGTTGTCGGTGGTGAGGTGGTCGCCCGGTCGGATGGCGGTCGATGCCGCATACATCGGCGTCGTGTCGTCGGCGCCCGCGATGAGGCGTGCGCCGAGGACCGTCCCGAGCAGGACGAGGACCACCCCGACGAGCAGTCGGGCATCCCGCCACGATGGCCGCTGTAGTCGCTTTGCCGTCGGTTCGGGCAGCTGAGCCACACCTTCTCCTTGTCGCCCTGGCTTACGTGCGTCGTTCCGCGCTAGGGCGGTGCGCGTCCAATCATGGCCGACCGCGTCCAGCGACGTGTCCTCAAGTCCTTGTCTGTGGAGAACCTGCCAGTCGGGACATTGATTGTGGAAGAGTAGACGCGTCAGGGGACTCATCGCCTACAGTAAAGAGCCGGTAAAGAACCTCGACGTGTGTCCGAGTGGCACGGTCGACAATCACCCGGTTCAACCACTGCTCATTCAAAGCGAGGACAAACCCCAGCATGCCCACGCAACGGTTCCTTCAGCTCACCGAGGTCTCCGAGGTCCTCAACATCTCCGCGGCCCAGGCTTACGCCTTGGTCAGGTCCGGTGAGCTTCCGGCCATCAAGGTAGGTGGCCGAGGCCAGTGGCGGGTCGAGACGACAGAGCTGGAGAACTACATCCAGCGCATGTACTCCGAGACCCGTCAGTTCGTCGCCGCCCATCCCTTCGGCACCGGGACCGACGACATCGTCTGACCCCCTGACCCCGACTTCGCGTCGCCGTTGATGCGAGGGACTCCCGATCCCCTTCGCGTCAGCGGCGTCGCACCATCGCGACCCCCGCGAACGGGATAGCGCGCACGGCCAGCACGTTCTCGGCCCGGCGCGGCAGGTCGGCGGAGTGCTCCGCGACCTCGAGGTAGTCCTGGCCCACGCTGTCGATCGTCCCCGTCACGACTCCTCCGTCGACATCGACGACGTCGACGACGGCCCGGTCGCGGCTCACCGCTCGCAGGGCGGAACCCAGCCCGAAGCCCTTGGCCACCGCGCCGGTCTGCTCCGCGCCGCCGAGCCCGGTCACCGACCGGATGGCCTTCGTCGCCACCAGCACCGGCCGGTCCACGTGAACGGAACCGGACCCTGTCGCCGGCACCACGCTGAGCGCCGCCTCCACGCGATGGTCGAGCAGCACCCAGTCCGGACCGCTGCCGGTCACCAACCCGCGCAGCAGCCCGACCCCGGCCACCCGGATCTCGACGACCGTCCGGTCGGCCGCCGCCGCGAACCGTTCGTGCAGCCCGACCAGGGCTCGCTCCCGTCGGGTGCGGTCGGCGACCTCCGCCACCAGCTCGCGGGTCTCGTCGGAGCGCAGCTGCGCTTCCAGGTCGTCGAAGAGCCGCTCCCACCGCACACGACGAGTCTAGCCATCGGTATTGACACGTCATTAAAGACAGGTAAACATAGGTAAACAGCATCAATCAAAGGGAGAGCCCGTGGAGACTCGTTCGGCATCGTCCCTCCTGCGGTCGGCGACCGCCGCTGCGGCGGCCGTCGGGCTCTCCGGTGCGGGCCTCTGGACCTTCTGGCTGGCCGGAGCCGGCTCGCTGGCGGCGGTCCGGGCCAGCGGCCCCGACGCTGCGGAGGACCTCCTCGTTCTCGGAGCAGCCGGCGTCGGTGCGGTCCTCCTCGCGTGGCTCGGGCTCGGGGTGACCCTCTCCGCGCTCAGCGCCGCGCCGGGAGCCGTCGGCCGGCTGGCCACGGTGGCGGCCGAGCACGTCGCCCCCGCCGCGGTCCGGCGGTTGACGGCGGCCGTCGTGGGGGCGGCGATCGCCACGGCGGCCACCCCGGCAGCGCACGCCGACAGCCCGTTTCCAGCGCCGCCGCTCACGCCGACCACCAGCCAGACGGCGCCGGCACCGGACCCGGCGTTCGGGATCACCGTGCGAGCGCCGGTGGTCGACGCGGTCCCGGATCCGGGGACCACGACGGGGCCCGTCGCGACCGTCCCCGATCCCGGCTTCGGGGCCGGCATTCGGACCGCCCCCGCCACGACGTCAGCCCCGGCCCCTCCGCCACGACCACTACCGCGCCCGCACCGACGCCCGCCAAGGAGACGCGGACGCCACCAGCCCTGGGACCGCTCGGCCCTGCACCGCATACCCCGTCGCCGTCGTCCGGAGCCCGCCGCGTCACCGTGGTCCGTGGCGACAGCCTCTGGGCCATCGCGGCGCGGCACCTCGGGCCGCAGGCGACGCGCCAGCAGGTCGCCCACGAATGGCCACGCTGGTATGCCGCGAACCGGAAGGTCATCGGCCCGGACCCGAACCTCATCCGCGTCGGCCAGGTGCTGACCGCCCCGACCTCCGGTGCCTCCTCGTGACCGCCCAGCCGCTGCGCGTGGTCCCCCTCCCTCGCACCGAGCCGCCGACCATCTCGTACGACGAGGTCGTCGCTGCGATGACGACCACCGAGTCGCCGTACGTCCAGGACGCGCTCGCCATCGACTACACGCCGGACGACGACCGCTACTTCGACCGTCAGCGGTCGCGGTCCGACGACCTGCCCGACCCCGACCGGTTCGCGCCGCAGCTGGCCCAGGCCATCGTCGAGGTGATGGCCGGCGCGCGCCCGGCGCCGCAGGTCATCCGGTGGACCAGCCCCGAGGTGTATGCGGTGCTGGCCCGCCGATCCCTGGTGGCGGCCCGTCGCGGTCTCCAGCACGCGCGCCGGCCGGTCGTGCGCCGGACCCGGGTCTGCGACGTCGCCGACGGGGTCGTCGAGGTCAGCGTCGTGGTGGTCCACCCCGACCGGCTGCGAGCCATGGCCATGCGGATGGCGGGGGTCGACCACCGCTGGGTGGTCACCGACCTCGTCATCGGCTGACGCCAGGTCGCCGCCGTCCCCTGACCCCCATGCCGCTTGACTGCCAGTCGAGCCCCTTGGCTGCCCGTGGATCACCCGTCAAGGGGCCCAACTGGCAGTCGAGCGGAGTCGGGAGTCGGGGAGTGCGGGGAGCGAAACTCACTTGCCGCGGCGACGGGCCTTCTTGGAGGACCGCTTGGGCGGACGGTTGCCGGCTCGGGTCTGCGGGGCGCCGTTCGACCCGGCGCCACTCGCCGCGTCTTCGGACACGCTCCGCTCCTCGACCGACCCGTCGTCGCTCGGCGCCGTGTAGCGCAGCTGGCGAGCGGCCGGACCGCCGAGGCCCTTGGCCGAGAAGGCGGGCGGGACCCGCGCGCCGGTGGGCACCGGTTCGCGAGTCGAGCCGTTCGAGCCGTTGCTGGTCGCGGCCACCTCGCGGTCCTGGACCTGGTCGGCGGGCTCGGCGGCCGCGTCGTCGGCCACGGCGTCCTGCGGCGAGGCAGCCAGCGCGCCCATCATGTCGCTGACCGACATGGGCTCGAGCGCCTGGCCCGCGATCGCATCGGCCGGCGGCTCGACCTGGACCTCGACGTTGAAGATGTAGCCGACGGACTCTTCCTTGATCCCGTCCATCATCGCCTCGAAGAGCAGGAACCCCTCACGCTGGTACTCGACCAGCGGGTCCCGCTGGGCCATCGCGCGCAGCCCGATGCCCTCCTGGAGGTAGTCCATCTCGTAGAGGTGCTCGCGCCACTTCCGGTCGAGGACCGACATGACGACGCGCCGCTCGATCTCGCGCATCACCTCGGCGCCCAGGGCCTCCTCGCGCTCGTCGTACGCGTGGTGCGCGTCGGAGGTAAGGGCCTCCTTCAGCCGCTCCGGGCTGATCGAGTTCCGGCCGCCGGCCTCTTCGGCGAGGTCGTCGATGGTGATCGAGACGGGGTAGAGGGTGCGCATCGCGGTCCAGAGCTGCTCGAGGTCCCAGTCACCCGCATACCCGTTCGAGGTGGCGGAGTCGACATAGCCCTCGATGACGTCGTTGACGAAGTGGCGGATCTGCTCCTCCATGTCCTCGCCCTCGAGGACCCGGCGCCGCTCGTCGTAGATGACCTGGCGCTGCCGGTTGAGCACGTCGTCGTACTTGAGGACGTTCTTGCGGATCTCGTAGTTCTGCGCCTCGACCTGGCTCTGCGCGCTCTGGATCGAGCGGGAGACCATCTTGGACTCGATGGGGACCTCGTCCTCCATGCCCGCCGTGGTCATGAACCGGTCCACCATCGCGGCGTTGAACAGCCGCATGAGGTGGTCCTGCAGCGACAGGTAGAACCGGGACTCGCCCGGGTCGCCCTGGCGTCCGGACCGGCCGCGGAGCTGGTTGTCGATGCGCCGCGACTCGTGCCGCTCGGTGCCGAGGACGTAGAGCCCGCCGAGGTCCACGACCTCGTCGTGCTCGTTCGCGACCGCCTCCTCGGCGGCGGCGAGCGCCTCGTCCCACGCCTCCTCGTACTCCTCGGGGGTCTCCTCAGGGTCGAGGCCGCGGGCCTTGAGCGCCGCGATCGCCCGGAACTCCGGGTTGCCGCCGAGCATGATGTCGGTGCCACGGCCGGCCATGTTGGTCGCGACGGTCACGGCGCCCTTGCGGCCGGCCTCCGCCACGATCGAGGCCTCTCGCGCGTGCTGCTTGGCGTTGAGGACCTCGTGCGTGACCCCGTTGCGCTTCAGCTGCTGGGAGAGGTACTCGCTCTTCTCGACCGAGATGGTGCCGACGAGGACCGGCTGGCCGGCCTCGTGCCGCTCGACGATGTCGGCGACGACGGCGTTGTACTTGGCCTCCTCGGTCCGGTAGACGAGGTCGGCCTGGTCGGCGCGGATCATCGGCATGTTGGTCGGGATGGTGTGGACGCCCAGCTTGTAGATCGCGTTGAGCTCCGCGGCCTCGGTCTGGGCGGTACCGGTCATCCCCGACAACGTGTCGTACATGCGGAAGTAGTTCTGGAGGGTGATCGTCGCGAGGGTCTGGTTCTCGTTCTGGATCTCGACGCCCTCTTTGGCCTCGATGGCCTGGTGCATGCCCTCGTTGTAGCGGCGGCCGGGGAGCATACGGCCGGTGTGCTCGTCGACGATGAGGATCTCGCCGTTCATCGCGACGTAGTCCTTGTCGCGCTTGAACAGCTCCTTGGCCTTGAGCGCGTTGTTGAGGTAGCCGATGAGCGGGGTGTTGACCGACTCGTAGAGGTTCTCGATGCCGAGGAGGTCCTCGACCTTCTCGATGCCGGCCTCGAGGACGCCGACGGTCCGCTTCTTCTCGTCGACCTCGTAGTCGCCCTCGCCGGACTCCAGCTCGCCGCGCTTGAGCCGCTGGACGATCTTGGCGAACTCGACGTACCACTTGGTCGCCTGGTCGGCCGGCCCGCTGATGATGAGCGGGGTCCGCGCCTCGTCGATGAGGATCGAGTCGACCTCGTCGACGATCGCGAAGTTGTGGCCGCGCTGGACCAGCTCGTCGGGGCTCCACGCCATGTTGTCGCGCAGGTAGTCGAACCCGAACTCGTTGTTCGTCCCGTAGGTGATGTCCTTCGCGTACTCCACGCGCCGCTGCGCCGGGGTCATCGCCGCGAGGATGCAGCCGGTCTCGAGCCCGAGGGCCCGGTGGATGCGGCCCATCAGCTCCGACTGGTACTCCGCGAGGTAGTCGTTGACCGTCACGACGTGGACGCCCTTGCCGCTGAGCGCGTTGAGGTACGACGGCAGCGTGGCGACGAGGGTCTTGCCCTCACCGGTCTTCATCTCGGCGACGTTGCCCTGGTGCAGCGCCGCACCACCCATCATCTGCACGTCGAAGTGCCGCTTGCCGAGGGTCCGCTTGGACGCCTCGCGGACCGCGGCGAACGCCTCGGGCATCAGGTCCTCGAGGCTCTCACCGTCGGCCAGCCGCTGCCGGAAGACGTCGGTCTCGTTGCGCAGCTCCTCGTCGGTGAGCTTCTCGAAGTCGTCCTCGAGCGCGTTCACCTGGACGGAGATGCCCTCCAGCCGCTTGAGGATCCGGCCCTCGCCGGCACGCATCAGCTTCTCGAAGACCTTGGGCACGCTGAACTCCTGCTGACGGACGAACTGACGACGTGTGGTCGCGGGACGCGCGACATCACCGCGCGAGCACGCGGAACACCGACCTAGGCTAGTCGGTTCCCTGGCACCCGACCCAACGCGTCGCCACGAACAGCGGTTCCGTCAACTCGGTTGCCGCGAGGTGGGCCGCTTGGTTGGGTGACCCGTATGCCGCCAGTCCCGACGACCGTCGCGCCAACACTGTCCGACGAGACGGTCACGCTGCGCCCCGTCACCCCGGACGACATCGCCGCGGTCGTCGAGCAGTCCCTGGACCCGGAGACGGTCCGCTGGACGTCGGTGCCGCCGAACTACACCGAGGCGGACGCCCGGGCGTTTCTCCAGCACGGCGACGAGGAGCACGCCGCTGGACGCCGCACGACCTGGGTGGTCGAGCACGACGGCGGCTTCGCCGGTCTCGTCTCGCTGCGCACCCAGGGCGACGGCGTCGAGGAGGTCTCGTTCGCCGGCCACCCGGCGCACCGCGGACGTGGCCTCGTCACCGCCGCCGTCCGGCTGATGTGCGCCTACGCCTTCGAGCACGGCGCGCAGGTCGTCCTCTGGCACACGCTGCTCGGGAACTTCGCCTCACGGCGGGTGGCCTGGAAGGCCGGGTTCCGGATCGCGGCGGACCCGGTGTGGGCCGCGGGGCCGCCGGCCGGGGGTTCGCGCCCGGAGCAGGTGTGGGCCGGCCGGCTGCTGCCGGGCGAGGCGATGGAGCCGGTGACCCGATGGCTCACGGCGCCGACGATCGAGGGCGACGGGATCCGCCTTCGGCCGTTCCGGGACGAGGATGCGGGGAGCATGCCGGTCGCGCACGACCACGCGATCCGGACCTACTCGGCCGGCCTGCCCACCCGGGACTCGTTCGACGACTGGCTGCTCTGGCAGCGCAGCCGGAGCGCCACGGGCAACACCCTGACCTGCGCGGTCGCCGACGCGACGACCGACCGGCTGCTCGGCGGCGTCGACATCGGCCGCCTCGACGTCCCCCTCTTCGCGGGCACGGGGATCCTCGGCTTCTGGCTGCTGCCCGACGCGCGAGGTGGTGGCGTGGTGGGGAAGGCGCTCGAGCTGCTCATCCCGTATGCCTGGCGACCCGTCGACGACGGCGGGCTGGGCCTGTACCAGCTCACCGCCGGCTGCGCGGCCGGCAACCGAGCGTCGGCTCGGGCGCTGCGGCGAGCGGGGTTCGCGCTCGTCGGCACCGAACGGCAGGCCATCCGGGTCGACGAGTCGGCCGACGACGCCCTGGTGTTCGACCTGCTGGCGACCGACGACCGCGACGCCCGACGGGTCCAGCCGGGCCGGCTCCCGGTGATCGAGACCGAGCGGTTCCGCCTGCGCCCCTGGACGTCCCGGGACGTCCCCGAGGCGGACGAGGGTCCCGACCCCGCGAGCCTGCGCTACATGCCGCCGGGCGCCCACCCCGACGCGGCGACGTTCCCCACGTGGCTGCGCCGGCGGGAGCTCGGGCAGGACAGCGACGAGCACCTCAACTGGGCGATCGCCGACCGCGAGACCGACCACGCCCTCGGCAACATGACCGTGTTCCGGCTCGACCCCGTCGCGAACCGGTTCCAGGCCGAGATCGGCTACTGGCTGCACCCGACCGCGCGAGGGCGAGGGGTGCTCGGCGAGGTGACGCCCGCGATCGTCGACCACGCCTTCGCCCCCGTGGCGGAAGGCGGGATGGGCCTGTCGCGGCTCTACGCCGAGACCGACCTGGACAACGGGCCTTCACAGGCCGTCCTGCTCCGGGCCGGGTTCCGCCGTTGGGGCCAGGACCGCTACGCCTTTCGCAACGGCGCCGGCGACGTCACCGACGGGGCCTACTTCGAGCTGTTGGCCACCGACGAACGCCTGGACCGCCGGCCGCAGCGGGTCGACGAGGTGACACTCGAGGGCGACCGCGTCCGGCTCCGGCCGTGGCGGGACGACGACGCGGAGCGCGTGGTCGAGGGGTGCACCGACCCGCGGTCGATGCAGTGGCTGTCGGGGCTGCCGAACCCCTACACGGCGGAGCATGCCGGCGACTACATCCGGCGGTGCCGCGGGCAGGCCGCCGTGGGGGCGGGGCTGTTCCTCGCCATGGCCGACCCGCAGGACGACGCGTGCGTCGGGTCGATCGCCCTGATGGATCTCGGCGGCATGGACCCGACGACCGGCGAGGTGGGCTACTGGGCCCATCCGGCCGCGCGTGGGCGAGGCATGACCAGCGACGCCGTGGCGTTGTTGTCGGCCCACGCCTTCCGGCCGACGACGGAGGGCGGGCTCGGCCTGCGCCGCCTCGTCCTCAAGGCCGCCGCCGGGAACGCCGCCTCGCAGCACGTCGCGGAGTCGAACGGGTTCCACAGGACCGGTATGCAGCGCCAGGCCGAGCGGCTCGGCGACGGTTCCTACGACGACCTCGTCGACTTCGACCTGCTCGCCACGGACACGCCTCGGGTGGAGGTATAGCCGAGACGCTAGAGCGCTCGGATATACCTCCATCCGGGAAAGGCGCTCGGCGAAGGTGGTGCGCGGCGAAGGCGGCGAAGGTCGTGTTCGCCACGGCCGCGACCGCCGGCATCCTCGCCGGGGTCGGCGTCGCCGCCGCCTCCGGCGCAGCCGCTGCGAGCGCCGGCCCGGTCTCGTACTCCACCGAGGCGTTCCGCGAGACGATCAGGCCCTGGGACTCCATCACCATCCCGGCCCTGTCGTGCCCCACCGGCTACCTGGAGAACCAGGACTACTCCCCGGGCCGCCTCGTGCCCATGGGTGTCGAGATTCTCGAGCCGGACGCCATCGGCGTGACGATCTTGGAGGTCAAGAGCACCCTGGTGACCGACTGGTGGAACACGCCGCACTACCCCGTCACCGGGACCACGCCTCACGGCGGGCCCTCGACGGCCACCAACTGGGACCCGTTCGCCAGCAAGGAGCTCATCATCCGACTCCACTGCACCACGGCCCTGAACAATGCGTTCATGGACCCGTCGCCGCACAGCTGAGCGCGAGATCACGGACCTCCGGCCCGGCCGTCCCCCGTCGGGGGCCGGCCGTGCCCACCCCCTACTTGCCGCCCTCCTTCAACGTCACCTGTGGCGCCTTGTAGGAGGAGCCGGTCACGTCCATCCCGCCGGCCTTGAGCGCGTCGACTGCCTTCTGCACGTAGGTGTTCGAGTACGCGTCCGCGTCGGGGGCGGCGGCCACCACCTTCTGGCTGGTCGCGACGGAGACGGTCTGGTCCCACAGCGCCTTGTCGACGACGCCGATCCCACCGGGCGACGGCCAGACGAGCTCGTTCACCCGGGCCAGCTGCCAGGCCTGGTGCGAGGCCCCCAGCGTGGGGCCGTTCTTGAGCACGATGTCGACGCAGGGCTGGAAGTTGTCGCGGCAGTAGACCCACCCACCGATGGCGCCCTTGAGCAGCTTGACCGCGGTGTCCTGGTAGGCCGTGTCGTTCTTCAGCTTGTCGGTGTTGGCCCAGATGGCGTCCTGGAGCATGGCGACGCCGTCCTTGTTCCAGTCGATGACGTTGAGGTCGGTCGGCTGGTACAGGGCACCGGTGGCCGGGTTCTTCTGCTCGAGCACCTGCGCGTACTCGTTGTAGATCATCGCCTGCGCGGCGTCGATCTGCTTGCTCAGCAACGCCGCCATGTCGAACTGCTGCTGGACGAGAGTGACACCGGACTTCGGGTCGACGCCGGCCTTCTGGAGTCCGGCGAACAGCTCGAACTCGTTGCCGAAGCCCCAGTTGCCGACCTTCTTGCCGGCCAGGCTCGCGGCCGAGGTCAGCCCCGAGTCCTTCCACGAGACCTGCAGCGTGCCGGACCGCTGGTAGATCTGGCCGATGTCGGTGATCTTCGCGCCCTGCTCGCGCGAGGCCAGCGCCTTGGGCACCCACGCGATGGCGAAGTCGACCGCCCCCGTGGCCAGCTGGGTCTGCGGCACGATGTCGACGCCGCCCTCGACGATGGTCACGTCGAGGCACTCCTTGGCCCACAACCCCGTGTCCTTCGCCGCGTAGTAGCCGGCGAACTGGCTCTGCGCGACCCACTGCAGCTGCAGCTTGACCTTGGTGGTCGAGGCGCAGGCGGTGTTGGTGGCGGCGGTGCCTCCGCCGGCCGCTCCGCCGCCGTCGCTCGTGCCACCGGTGCCGCACGCGGCGAGGAGCAGTGCTGCGGTGCCGGCGACGGCGCCGATGCCCGCTCGGGATGTCCGGGTGGTGCGGTCTCATGCGGTCCTCCAAGGGATGCGGTGCGGTGACGTCGGTATGCGGTCAGCGGGCGGTCGCGGGAGGGGTGGTATTCCGAAGGACGAGGTGCTCGAGCAGCAGCACGAGCGCAGTACAGGGCCATGCCGAGCAGGGCGGCGGCGATGACGGCGGCCCAGGCCCGGTCGTAGCGGGACAGCCCGGCGCTCTGGGTGATGATGCCGCCGAGGGTCCCCTGCTCGCCGCCGAAGTACTCCGCGACGATCGCGGCGATGACGCTGAGCGACGCGGCGACCTTGAGCGAGGTGAAGAAGTAGGGCAGCGCGTTGGGCACGCGGACCTCCCGGAGCACCCGCCAGCCGCCCGCCGCATACGTGCGCATCAGCTCGAGGTGGACCGGCTGCACCTGCAGCAGTCCCTTCGACGTCGACACGAAGACCGGGAACAGCACGACGACCGCGACGACCGCCTGCTTCGCCGTCGGCTCGACCTGCCCGAACCACTTGAAGAACACCGGCGCCAGGGCGACGATCGGGGTCGCCGCGAGGGCCGCGGCGAGCGGGGTGAGGGCGGTCGCGAGCGGCCGGAACCTGGTGCACAGCAACGCCATCACCACCGCGATGACCACCCCGGCGACGAGGCCGGTCACCGCGACATAGCCGGTCTTGCGCAGCCCGTCCATGATCTCGGAGAAGTTCTCGACGAACGCGATGGCGACCGCCGAGGGCTTGGGCACCAGGAACTTCTGGATCTGGAAGACCGTGACGATGAGCTCCCAGAGCACCAAGCCGACGACGGCAACCACGATGGCCGGCCACACCGACCCGACGAGGGACCGCGCGCCGCTGCCCCACGGCGCTGCTGCATCGACCGTGTCCGGGGCGTGGGTTGGGGTCACCACGGGCGCGGTCACTCGACCCCCACCTCCAGCCCGGGTGCAGCCGACGCTCCCGAACCCCGAAGGGCGCTGCGAACCGACGTGACGGCAGCGAAGAACCGCGCGTCGGCCCGGGTCGGCTCGCCGCGCTCCCCGAGGTCGACGTCGATGACCTCGGCAATCCGGCCCGGGCCGGGGAGACATGACGACGACGCGGTCGACAGGAACACCGCCTCGGGGATCGAGTGGGTGACGAAGACGACCGTCGTCGCCGGTCTCGCCGCCGGATGCGGACCAGCTCCGACTGCATGTGCTCGCGCGTCATCTCGTCCAGGGCGCCGAACGGCTCGTCCATCAGCAGGATCCCGGGTCTCATGGCCAGCGCCCGGGCGATGGCGACCCGCTGCTGCATGCCGCCGGACAGCTCCCACGGACGGTGCCCCGCGAAGTCGTCCAGGTGCACGAGCTCGAGCAGCTCGCGCGACCGCTCGCGGCGCGCCCGAGCCCCAGCCGAGCAGCTCGAGCGGCAGCTCGACATTGCGCCGCGACGGTGCGCCAGTCGAAGAGCCCGGCCTGCTGGAACGCCATCCCGTAATCGTGGTCGAGCCGGGCCTGACGCGGCCGGCTTGCCGTTGACCTCGACCGACCCGGCGCTCGGCGTCTCGAGGTCGCCGACCAGGCGCAGCAGCGTGCGACTTCCCGCAGCCGGACGGCCCGATGAGCGAGACCAACTCGCCCTGGGCGACGTCGAGGTCGATGCCGGTCAGCGCCGTCACCTCGCCCTTGCGGCCGGGGTTGAACACCTTGTCGACGGCCGTGATGGAGATCGCCGGGCTGGTCATGTCGTCTCCCGGGGACGGCCGCGCATGAGGACGCGGTCGAGCACGTCGATGAGCCCGACGAAGAGGATGCCCAGCACGCCGGCGGCGATGACCGCGCAGTAGAGCCGGGCGGGGTCGGTGAGGTACTGCTGGGAGTAGTCGATGATCAGCCGCCCCAGGCCACCTCGGAGCGCCGGCGGAGATCTCGCCGACGATCGCGCCGACCACCGAGGCGGTGGCCGCCGAGCTTGAGCGCCGGGATGAGGTAGGGCACCGAGGCCGGGAACCGCAGCTTCACCAGCGTCGCGCGCTCCGTCGCCGCATACGAGCGCATCAGCTCCAGGCGGCAGCCGATCCGGCGACATGAGCCCGCGCAGCGCGTTGACGGTGACCGGGAAGAAGGTGAGGTAGGTCGCGATGACCGCCACCGACATCCAGGACTGCCAGTAGCCGAACGGCAGCTGGTTGCCCCACGCCACGACGACGGGCGCCAGCGCGATGAGGGGCACGGTCTGCGACACGATGACCCACGGCAGCAGCCCGCGCTCGAGCCAGTGCGACCGGAGCATGAGGACCGCCAGGGCGAGGCCGATGACGATGCCGGCGAGGAAGCCGACGAACGCCTCGCGGAAGGTGAACAAGGACGCGTCGACGAGGTACTGCCAGAGCGGCGCGGGGTCGCCGGTGCGCTGCGGCTCACCGAACCGCCGCAGGATGTCGAGGAAGGGGGGCAGCGTCGTGTCGTCGGTGGGGACGGGCAGCGGTCGCGAGGTACCCGGCCAGACGTCGCCGGTGGCCGCCCCCATGGCCTTGTAGCCGGTCCAGATCAGCCCGACCGCGGCCACCGCGGCGGCCACGAGCGCGACCCGCCCGAGGGCGCGTCGAACGGCGGATCCGCCCGCCCCCGGTCGCGCCGACACCGCCGCCGCGGTCACGTCTTGGCCCTGACCCGTTCCGCGACCGCCGGGACCACGTGCTGCCCGTAGGCCCGCAGTGTCTCGTCCTGAGCGTCGTGCTGCAGGTAGATGGCGAACTGGCTGACGCCGAGCGCGCGCAGGGCGTCGAGCTTGGCGAGGTGTTCGTCGAGGGTGCCGATGACGCAGAACCGGTCGACGATCTCGTCGGGCACGAACGAGGTATGCGTGTTGCCCGCGCGGCCGTGCTCGTTGTAGTCGTAGCCCTCGCGGCCCTTGATGTAGTCGGTGAGCGCCGTGGGCACGTTCGCGCCGTCGGCGCCGTAACGGGCGACGATGTCGGCCACATGGTTGCCGACCATGCCCCCGAACCAGCGGCACTGGTCGTAGGCGTGGGCGCGGCTCTCCTCGCTGCCGTCGGTGATGTAGGCGGGGGCGGCGACGCAGATGGCGACGTCGTCGGGGTCCCGGCCGGCGTCGGCGGCGGCCTTCTTGACCGCGGCGATGCTCCACTCGGCGATCGACAGGTCGGCCAGCTGGAGGATGAACCCGTCCGCGACCTCACCGGTGAGCTGGAGGACGCGCGGGCCGTAGGCGGCGACCCAGACGTCGAGGGACGAGCGGTGGCTCCAGGGGAACCGCAGGTGGCTGCCCTTGTACTCGACCTCCTCGCCGTTGGCCAGGCCGCGGATCACGGCGATGGAGTCACGGAGCTCGGCCACGGTGCTCGGCCGGCCGTTGGTCACGCGGACCGCGGAGTCGCCGCGACCGATCCCGCAGATGGTGCGGTTGCCGTACATCTCGTTCAGCGTCGCGTAGGTCGACGCGGTGACGGTCCAGTCGCGGGTGGCCGGGTTGGTGACCATCGGCCCGACGACGATCTTGCGGGTGGCCGCGAGGATCGCGCTGTAGATGACGTAGGGCTCCTCCCACAGCAGGTGGGAGTCGAAGGTCCACGCGTGGGAGAAGCCGTAGTTCTCCGCCTGGCGGCAGAGCTCGACGACGCGGGACGCCGGAGGGTTGCACTGCAGGACGACGCCGAGATCCATGGGTCGCTCGCTTCTGGCCGGGGGCCTAGTGGAGGTACTGCGAGAGACCGCGCTTGAGGTACTTCCCGTGGCCCTTGCCGCCCCGGAACTCCCCGTCGCTGACGACGACCGAGCCGCGGGACATGACGACGTCGACGTGCCCGTCGATCTCGAACCCCTCCCACGCGGAGTGGTCCATGTTCATGTGGTGGGTCTTCTCGTACCCGATGCTCGTGTGGCCCTGTGGGTCGTAGACGACGATGTCGGCGTCCGCGCCCGGCTCGATGACGCCCTTGCGGCCGTAGAGGCCGAACATCCGGGCCGGGGTGGTCGAGCACAGCTCCACCCAGCGCTCGAGGGTGATCTCGCCCATGACGACGCCCTGGTAGAGCAGGTCCAGGCGGTGCTCGACGGACCCGATCCCGTTGGGGATCTTGGAGAAGTCGCCGATGCCGAGCTCCTTCTGCTCCTTCATGCAGAAGGGGCAGTGGTCGGTGCTGACCACGCTGAGGTCCCCGGTACGCAGGTAGCGCCACAGCTCGTCCTGGTGGCCCTCCGCGCGGGACCGCAGCGGGGTGCTGCATACCCACTTCGCACCCTCGAACCCCGGTGCGCCGAGCTGCTCCTCGAGGGAGAGGTAGAGGTACTGGGGACACGTCTCGCCGAAGACGTTGTAGCCCTGGTCGCGCGCCTCCGCGAGGGTGGCGACCGCCTGCTTCGCACTCATGTGCACGATGTAGAGCGGGGCGCCGGTGAGGCGGGCCAGCATGATCGCGCGGTGGGTGGCTTCCTCCTCGGTCTCCCACGGCCGGGTGAGCCCGTGGTTGATCGGGTCGGTCTCGCCACGGGCCAGCGCCTGGGCGACGAGGACGTCGATGGCCATGCCGTTCTCGGCGTGCATCATGATGAGCGCGCCGTTCTCGCGCGCCTGCTGCATGGCCCGCAGGATCTGGCCGTCGTCCGAGTAGAAGACGCCGGGGTAGGCCATGAACAGCTTGACGCTGGTGATGCCCGTCGGCGACCAGCTCGTCCATCGCCTTGAGCGAGTCGTCGTCGACGCCACCGAGGATCTGGTGGAACCCGTAGTCGATCGCACAGTTGCCGGCGGCCTTCTCGTGCCACGCGGCGAGTCCGTCCTGGACGCGCTCCCCGGTGCGCTGGACGGCGAAGTCGATGATCGTCGTCGTCCCGCCCCACGCGGCCGCCGTCGTGCCGGTCTCGAAGGTGTCCGAGGCGTGGGTCCCACCGAACGGCAGCTCCATGTGGGTATGGCCGTCGACCCCGCCGGGGATCACGTACTTGCCGGTCGCGTCGATCACGGTGTCGGCGGTGCTCGCGAGGTCGCTGCCGAGGGCGGTGTTGCCCGGGAGCGACGACGGCGGCGATGGTCTCGCCGTCGACCAGGACGTCGGCCTTGACCCGACCCGTCGCGGAGACGATCGTGCCGCCGCTGATCAGCGGATGGTCACGGTCGCACCAGGTCCTCGTAGGCGTCCGGGCGCCGGTCGCGGTAGAACGCCCAGCGCTCGCGGACCGTCTGGATGAGGTCGAGGTCGAGGTCGCGGACGATCAGCTCCGGCTTGTGCGCGTCGCCCTTGTCGCCGACGTAGTTGCCCTCGGGGTCGACGAAGTAGGACTGGCCGTAGAAGTCGTCGTCGCCGAGGTCCTCGATACCGACCCGGTTGATGGCGCCGACGTAGTACTCGTTGGCCACGGCGGCGGCCGGCTGCTCGATCGACCAGAGGTACTCGCTCAGGCCACGGCTGGTGGCGCTGGGGTTGAAGACGATCTGGGCACCGTTGAGACCGAGCGCGCGCCAGCCCTCGGGGAAGTGGCGGTCGTAGCAGATGTAGACGCCGACCTTGCCGACCGCGGTGTCGAAGACGGGGTACCCGCCGTTGCCCGGCCGGAAGTAGAACTTCTCCCAGAAGCCGCCGACGTGCGGGATGTGCTGCTTGCGGTACTTGCCGAGGTAGCTGCCGTCGGCGTCGATCACCGCGGCGGTGTTGTAGAGGAACGGCTCCTCGCGCTCGTAGACCGGCAGGACGATGACGAGCTGCAGCTCCTTGGCCAGGGCCTGGAACCGCTCGGTGGTCGGGCCCGGAACGGCTTCGGCGTACTCGTAGAACTGCGAGTCCTGCACCTGGCAGAAGTACGGGCCGTAGAACAGCTCCTGGAAGCAGATGACCTGCGCACCCTGCGCGGCGGCCTCGCGCGCATACTCCTCGTGCTTGTCGATCATCGAGTCCTTGTCACCGGTCCAGGTGGTCTGGACCAGCGCTGCGCGCACCACGGTCATCGAGACTCCTCCGCTTCAGGAAACCGCCAGCCTAGAGCGGTGCGGTTCCGGGCGGTACGCCTTGAGGAACAAAGTCGTTACGGTCTGATGTCCTGACGTACCCGTTGGGTATGCGTGCCGTCAGCTGCTCGGTCGGGCGCCGGTCCGCCCCCGCAACCCGTCGCGGAATCCGCGCCACGCCTCCCGCGCCCGGGTGCCGCGTTCGGGGTCGAACGCGACCACCAGGCCGAGGTGTCCGGCCACGCCGACGACCTGCCCGGCGGACCAGCGGGGATGCCGTCGGGCGTGGCGTCCGATCAGGCGAGTGCGGTTGCGGGTCAGGTAGTAGTAGCGAAAGGGCGCCGACCTGGTGAGGGTGACGGTGCGACCGGCGAAAGTGATGTCGTGGGTCTCGCCGAGGCGGTGACCCAGGGTGAGGCCTTCGGCGACGACCAGAGTGAGGCCGGCATCGAGGCACCGGAGGGCGAAGTCGTCGTCGACCCCGTCGATGAAGAGGTCCTCGTCGAAGTCGCCGACGTGTCGCAGCGTCGCGACCGGGATGAGCTGGCCGGACTGGACGGGAGGCCGGCCACGCGCTTGGTCCGGGAGGCCGGTGACGTGCTCGGGAGCGACGATGCCGACGCGCAGTCCGTCCTGCTCCGCCTGCGCCCAGGTGTCGAGCAGGCCGGCGACGTAGCCGCCAGGGACCTGGGAGTCCTGGTCAACCGTCAGGACCGCGACGGTGCCGTCGGTCGCGAGGGCGCTGCGGATGCCGGTGTTGAGCGCCGCGGCGATTCCTCGGTTCGTGTCGTGGCGCAGGACGTGGGCACCCCGCTCGGCGGCGGCGTCGAGCGTCTCCTCGCCGGGGGGCTGCCGTCGTCGACGACGACAACCTGGGTGACCTGGGGGACGAGGCCCGCGACGAGCTCCAGCAGGTTGGGGCCGGGCCGGTATGCCGGGACGACCGCGACGACGGCCGGCGGGTCGGCGTCGGGTTCCGGCTCCGTCACGCCGGCACCGCCTCGACGACCCCGTCGTCCAGGCCGAGCCAGTCGGCCATCGACGCGAGGTTGCGCAGCAGCGCGGGGCGCGCCTCGCCGGGGGCGCCGGGCTGCCAGGTGACCTGGTTGAGTCGTAAGACGCCGGCAGCGCGGTCGGCCTTGAGGTCGACCCGGGCGACGAGGGTGTCGCCGTAGAGGAACGGGAGGACGTAGTAGCCATGGATCCGCTGGTCCTGCGGCGTGTAGATCTCGATCCGGTAGCGCAGGTCGTAGAGCGCCTCGGTGCGTTCGCGCTGCCAGACCAGGGAGTCGAAGGGGCTGAGCAGCGCCTCCGCGTGCACCCGCCGCGGGATGCGTGCCTCGGCGTGCAACCAGGCCGGCTTGTCCCAGCCGGCGATGGTGACGGGTACGAGCTCCCCGGTCTCGACGAGTCGCGCGATGGCCGGACGGACCTGGACGGACTTGAGCCGGAAGTAGTCGCGCAGGCAGAGCTCGGTGCCCACACCGTGCGCCCGCGCCGCGAGGCGGACCAGCTCGAGGATGGCGTCCTCCTCCGAGGGACGGCGGGTCGGGTCGACCCAGCGGTCGCGAACGGCTGGGGGTGCGACCGTCGCCAGCGACGCATACCGGCGTTCGAACTGGCTGGTGCGGCCGGCCGAGCTGAGCTGGCCGGACCGGAAGAGCAGCTCGAGCGAGGTCTTGACCGCCGACCAGTTCCAGCCCCAGTGGTCGCGGTTGCGGGGAGCGTCGTGGGCCAGCGCGACCTCCGCCTCTCGGGAGGTCATCGGCCCCCGGCGCTCGACCTCGTCGAGGACGGCGGCGACGAGCCCCGGGAACTCGTGGCGGACAGTCTGGACGCCGCCCCAGGACTCCTGCTCGGCCAGGCGCATCCGGAAGTCCAGCAGTGGCCACGTCGTGGGTGGCACGAGGCTGGCCATGTGGGCCCACGACTCGACGAGGCGCCGCGGGGCACGGCTGCAAGCGCGGTCGACGAGGTCGCGGTCGTAGGGGCCCAGCCGCGCCAGGAAGGGGAGGTAGTGGCTGCGCGAGACGACGTTGACGCTGTCGATCTGGACCACCTGGACGCGGTCGATGACGCGCTGAACGTGGCGCATGGTCGCGGCCCACGGCTCGGGTTTCGGGTCCGCGAATCCTTGAGCGGCCACGGCGATGCGACGTGCTTGCGCGAGCGTCAACGTCCGGCCGGCCATGTCGCCGAGCCTAGAAGGTGGGTCTGACGGTCAGGCCTGGCGCGGGTCGATGATGTTCTGCCGCACCGCGTACATCGCCGCCTCCATGCGGGTGTGCAGCTGCAGCTTCTCGAGGATGTTGCGGACGTGGTTCTTGACCGTGTTCTCGGAGATGAACAGCTGCTGACCGATGTCGCGGTTGCCCAGGCCCCGGGCGACGAGGCGTAGTACCTCGACCTCCCGTGCGGTGAGCTTCGGGGCGTGCGGGTTCGGCGCCTCCTCCTCCCGCCGGCTGATCTGGGCGAACTCGGCCAACAGCTTCGAGGCCATCGACGGAGAGATGAGCGAGTGGCCGGTGTGAACGGCACGGATCCCGTCGGCGATGTCTTCGCCGGGGATGTCCTTGAGGAGGTATCCGTTCGCGCCGGCCCGGATCGCCTCGAAGAGGTCGGACTCCTCGTCGCTGATGGTCAGCATGACGATGCGGCTGGACGGCACCGACTCCTTGATGGCCAGACAGGCCTCGATCCCCGTCTGCTTGGGCATCCGGACATCCATGAGGACGACGTCGGGCAGCAGCTCCTCGGCACGCCGCAGCGCCTCGACACCGTCCCCGGCCTCCCCGACGACCTCGATCCCCTCCTCGGCCTGCAGCACCATCTCCAGGCCACGGCGGAACAGGACGTGGTCGTCGGCCACGAGGACCCGGATCGGCTCGGGCTGGCCGCTCGGGTCCACGCTCGTCACCGCACCGGAGCGCGCCTCGACGTCTGGCCTGCCCCCGCTATCCAAACCGCCCATGTCGGGCATCATTGCACGCCGTCGTCCGTGGCTCGGGTCAGCCGGTCGCCGACCCGACCGAGGTGGACTCCTGCCCGTCGGAGGCAGCGAGAGCCCCCTGCTCGGGGGTCAGTGCCTCGGAGGCGTCGACCTTCAGGTGGATCACGCCGTAGGACCAGCCCCGCCGCCGGTAGACGACGCTCGGCTGGCCGGTGTCGGAGTCGTGGAAGAGGTAGAAGTCGTGGCCGACGAGCTCCATCTGGTTGAGCGCGTCCTCGAGCGTCATCGGCGCACTGGCGTGGACCTTCTCGCGTACCTCGATAGGCGACTCACCCATGGCACCGAAGGCCCCGTTGGCGGCTGGTGTCACTGGTGCGTCCTGCGCACCCGAGGCGGCTGCGGGCGCGTCGGCACCGCCCTCGGCCAGCCGGCCGGTGGCCCGCGCGACGGACTCCGGCACGCGCCGGCCCGTTCGCGACACCCGGCGCCGGTCGGAGGAGCGACGAAGGCGCTCGAAGAGCTTGTCCAGGGCGATGTCCAGCGAAGCGTAGAGATCGTCGGTGCAGGCTTCCGCCCGGATGACCGGGCCCTTGGCGTAGCACGTGATCTCCACGGCGTCGCAGTTGCGGACCGCCTTCTCGTGGGTCACGACGACGTCGATCCGCGAGACTCGCGGCAGGAGATGGGGCACCTTCGAGAGCTTCTCCTCGAGGTGCGTGCGGAAGCGTTCGGTGATCTGGGTGTGACGCCCGGTCACGACGATGTCCACGTCGTTGTCCACGTCGTTCTCCTCGCTGTGGGGGATGGTTCGCCTCGGGCCTGGCAGGCCCTCGTTACCGATGGCCCACCTCCCATCCGCCTCAACGTCGGAGTCCTGTCACGACCGTAACCCTTCCGGCCGCCGTGCGGTACCGGAGGTCCGCGGCCGGTCGCGCACCATGCCGCCCCGGAGGTGCCCCAGGTCATGCTCGCCCTCCTCGGGCACGTCGCTGGGTGGCGGCCAGGGTCGCCGCACCCACGACCAGTCCACCCTTCCCCCGGACCACGCGGGCCGCCTCGGCCAGGGTCGCGCCGGTCGTGACGACGTCGTCGACGAGGACGACCATCCGTCCCTGGAGCTCGGCGGCCCCGCCGCCCCGGACCGCGTAGGCCCCCGACAGGTTCGCCGCGCGCTCGCGATGCCCCAGGGTCGACTGGTCGGCGAGCCGGCGCCGAGGCCGCAGGACCGGCAGAACCGGCGGCCAGCCGGGCACCTGGGCGGCGGCCGCCGCCACGAGATCGCCCACCGGGTCGTCTCCACGCCGGCGGACCGCCGCCCGCGACGAGGGCATGGGCACGACGACGACCGGTCGACCCGAGGCCGCGACGATGAGCGACTCGGTCAGCAGGCCGGCGAGGACCGGGCGTAGGTCGCGCCGTCCGTCGTCCTTGTAGGCGGAGACGAGCTGCCGCAGGACGCCCGCATACGGGCCCCGGCTCGTGACCGGCGGCAGGTGGATCGGTACCGGGTCGGGCATCGAGCGTCGCGGTCGGTCGAACAGGCCGGCTCGCAGGTCGCGGTCGCACGCGGGGCAGACGGGACCCCACGGCTCGTCGCACGCGGCACAGGTGCTGGGCAGGGCCAGGTCGAGCAGGGCCTCGGCCATCGCCCGTCCACCGACGGCGACGGACCGCGCGATGCTGCCGGTCAGGGTCTTGGCACTGGTCATGTCACCAACCCTGGCCGTCCCGCTGCGGGCGGTCGCTGGTCCGTTCCCGACCTGTGGATGATGGGACGAACCGATCGCAGGATGTGAACGATGGTCCGTTCGGACCATTTTCGGGTGGTTCTCTCCCAATCCGCCGACCCCCTCGGCGCCGATGCCGAAGCATGTGCGCGGGGGCCCGGACGCGGGCCCCGTCATGACGAAGGGACTACGGTCGATGGGCTCTGGCCGGGTGCTCTCGACGGGCACACGCCTGCGGGTCGCCGTCGTCGTCATCGTCCTGCTGGTCAACGCCGTTCACGGCAGCTCGCTGAGCGTGCTCCCTTGGGCGCTGCTTGTGTCCTGGCCGCGGACGTCATGACCGGCGCCGCCCTGTCATTCGCACCGCTGCGTCCCGCGGACCGCCGCGTCCTCGGCCTGACGCTGACCCTGGCCGGTGCCGCCCTCGCGGGCCTCTCGCTGACCGCCGGTGCCGGCGGGCTGCCGCTCGTCATCATCCCGCTGTTCCGGGCCGGCGAGGAGTGGGGGCGGAAGGCGGTCGCGGCCGGCCTCGCCGTGTTCCTCGTGCCCGCCGTGGCCGCCTGGGTCGTCTCCGCGCCCACGAACGATGGACCTGCAGCCGCCCTCACTGGTCCTCTGGGGCGCCTTGGCTCTGTGCCTGGGCGCGCTCGTCGCCTGGTCTCTGCACCTGGCCCCGCACCCGAACCGGGACGACGCGCTCGCGAGCCGAGGCCGCCTGGCTGCTCACCCGGCTCGAGGGTCTGGCCACGGAGATGCGCGCCGGGTTCGACCCCGCGACCTCCGCCGAACACGTGCTGGACGCCGTGCCGAGCGCCGGAGCCCGCTCGCGCTCCGGTGTGCTCATCGGCGCCCCGACCGACCGACCGGTGCCCCTCGCGCTGCGCGGGTCGCTGCGCGTGCCCTGGCCCGACCCCCGCGACGACCACGGAGTCATCGGCGACGCCTGGCACCACGGCCGTGCGGGGGTGGTCGTCCTCGACGACGGCCGAGTCCAGCTCGCGATCCCGCTGCGCGACGCCCGAGACCGGCAGTACGGCATCGTCATCAGTGACGGCATGGGCGGCTCGGTACCGGCCGCCGACCTGCTCATGGCGACGTCCGCGGTCGCCCGGCAGCACCAGGGACTCATCGCCGTCGCCCTCGCCTTCGGCGGTCTGCGCGAGCGCGCCGGGATCGAGGAGCGCGAGCGGCTGGCCCGCCAGATCCATGACGGCATCGCCCAGGAGCTGGTCGCCCTCGGCTTCCGCGTCGACCGGCTCAAGCGCCTCCCCGACGAGGACCTACGGCCCGAGATCGTCCAGCTGCGGACCGAGGTCAGCCGCATCCTCGGCGACGTCCGGTCCCACATCGGTGACCTCCGGCTGACCGTCCGACCGGAGGGCGGCCTGGGTGCCGCCATCACCTCCCAGCTGCAGGTCTTCGGTGCGGCCACCGGTGCCGCCGTGACCCTGCGCCTGTCGGAGTCGTCGTACCGCCTTCCCGCCCACGTCGAGACGGGCCTCTACCGCATCTTCCTCGACTTCGTCGCCGACGCCCGGCGTGCCGCCCAGACCGAGGAGATCGAGGTCGAGGTGTCCCTGCGGACGCAGGCCCCGGACGCCCGGATGGTGCTCCGGCAATCCGGAACCACCCGGCTCACCGAATCCGAGCTGTCCCCTCACCTTCCCGCTTCCCTGGGGGCCGTCGTCACGGTCACCGGTTCGTCGTCGGGCACCGAGATCTCCGTCCACCTGACTGCCGTGCCCGACGCATCGGCGGTTCTTGATGAAAGGCTCCCCCAACCGTCATGATCGGCCTGAAGGACGCTCCCATGACCACTCCCGCCGCCTCTGCCGCCCGCGCCTCCGCGGTCACGGTGCTGCTCGTCGACGACCACCCGCTGGTCCGCGACGGTGTCGCCCACCTCCTCACCGACGGCGGGCTCAACGTCGTCGGTCAGGCGTCCAGCCTCGCGGAGGGTATGCGTCTCGCCGACGCGGTCCGCGCGGACGTCATGGTCGTCGACGTCTCGCTGGGCGACGGATCTGGTCTCGACCTCGTGACCACGGTCCGGGCCAAGCGGCCGACCATGGGCATCGTCGTGCTGACGATGCACAACGACGACGAGACGCTGCTGGCCGCCCTCGACGCCGGCGCCTCGTCGCTGGTGCTGAAGACGTCGAGCTCGGAAGAGGTGCTCGCGATGGTCCGGCGGGCGGCCGCCGCGCCGGACTCGTTCACCGCCGTCGGCCTCGCCGACGCCCTGCGCCGCCGGTCCACGCAGGTCAAGCCGAACCTCACCGCCCGCGAGATGGAGGTCCTCGAGCGCCTCGCGGTCGGCGACTCCGTGGCCGGCATGGCCAAGCGGCTCTACATGAGTGAGTCCACGGTCAAGACGCACATCGCCAAGCTCTACTCCAAGCTCGGCGCCCACAACCGCGCCAGCGCCGTCATGGCCGCGATCAAGCTGGGGTTCGTGAAGTCCCAGCCCTGACACTCGCAGCGAAGAGGGCCGGTATGCGGTGGGGCTTCACGCATACCGGCCCTCTTGCTGTGCTCTGACCGGGCGGGTCGGACAAGGCCCGGTCAGAACCCGGCGAACATCCCCATGATGCGGATGACGCCGGGGCCGATGACGACGACCATGAGCGCCGGGAAGATGCAGAAGAGCATCGGGAAGAGGATCTTGACCGGCACCTTCTGGGCCTTCTCCTCCGCACGCTGACGACGCACGAGCCGCATCTCCTTGGCCTGCTCGCGCAGCACGTTGGCGATGGGCAGGCCCAGCCGGTCGGCCTGGACGATGGCGCTGACGAACGTCCTGACCTCGGGTGGCGTCGTGCGCTCGCCCATGCCCTGGAACGCCTGACCGCGGGTGTTGCCGATCTGGATCTCGGACAGGACGCGCGCGAACTCGCCGGCGATCGGCCCCTCGACCGAGCGGGCGACCTGCAGCAGCGCGCCGTCGAAGCTCTGGCCGGCCTCCATGCAGACGGTGAGCATGTCGAGCGCGTCGGCGAGGCCTGTCCGCAGCTGGTCCTGCCGCTTGATGCCGGCGTTGTAGACGAGCAGGTCCGGGAGGAACAGGCCCGCTGCGCCGGCGAGGACGGCGATGATCACGCCGGTCAGGGAGAAGCCGCCGAGGAGCAGGCCGACGATCGCGAAGAGGAGCATGGTGATGCCCTTGGCCCCGAGGACCCGCTCGACCGGCCAGTCCGGCGGGTTGCCGGCGACGTCGAGCATCTTGGAGAGCCGGTCGGAGGTCCCCTTCGGCGAGAAGGCCAGGCCGAGGCGCCGCGACCGGTCGAGGGCCGGGGTGAGGAGGCGGTCGCGAGCCGGTAACTCGCTCTTGCCGACTTCGCTGTGCGTGATCTGGCGCTCGATGATGGCCAGGCTCCGGGCGACGCCCTGAGGCTCGCCGGCTCCGATCACCAGGCTGCCGACGACGACGATGATGGCGAGGAAGATCAGCACCGCTCCGGCGATGAGCATCGTCTGTGCGGTCATCAGACCTCCACCTCCACAACCTTGCGCATCCAGAAGATGCCGATGGCCATGAGGATCAGGGCCATGACGACCATGGCAATGCCGATGAGGCTCTGCCAGAGCATCGAGACGTACTCGAAGTTGACCTTGAGCATCCACAGGAAGATGACGATCGGCAGCGCGATGAGGATCACCGCTGACAGCCGGCCCTCGGCGGACAGCGCGCGCACGTGCCGGAACAGCGCCTCCCGCTCACGCAACGTCGTGGCCGTGGTGCGGAGCGTCTCCCCGAGGTTTCCGCCGACCTTGCGCTGAATCTGGATGGCCATGGCCGCCCAGTGCATGTTCTTGCTGTCCATCCGGTCGGCCATCCGCTCGAGCGCGTCCTCGATGTCCGAGCCGATCCGGGTCTCCGCCATGGCGCGGGAGAACTCCTTGGCGGCGGGCTGGGCCACGTCGCGCGACACTGCGTCGAGGGCCTGCGGCAGGGAGAACCCGGTCGACAGGCTGCTCGCCACGAGCGTGAGCACGTCGGGCAGCTGCTGCTCGAACTTGCGCGCGCGGCGCTTGGCGAGGTAGCTCAGCACCAGGGGCGGTGCGATCAGGCCGAGAACGATGCCGAGCAGCGCTCCGAGGAAGACCAGGAGGCCGTCGCCGTGGATGAGCAGGATGCCCAGCAGCATGCCGACGACGAGCGAGATGACGCGGAGCACCGCCCACTCGCCGGCCCGCCAGGGCAGATCGGCCCGCTCCAGCAGTCGGACCGTCTTCGGGGTGGACTCGCGACCCTCGACGACGCGGTCACCCAGATGGACCAGCTGTTCGGCGATCCCGCTGACGTTCGTCGTGCGCACGGTCTCCACGGCCCGGTGCCCGGTCTGCGTGACGTACTGCTCGATCGACTCGACCCGCTCCCGCCGCTTCGACTTGAACGCGGGGGACATCAGGGCCGAGACGAGTAGGAGCAGCCCGAAGAAGAGCAAGATGGCGGCGATAGCGACCGGGAGCGGCAGCCCGAGCACCGTGCGCGCGGACAGGGTGCCCATGAGAGAGGTGTCCGGCGGAGCCGCTGCCGCAACCGGGGGCGGAACACCCGCCGACGACCCCGGAGCCGGGGCGGCCGTGGCGGTCGCCGTGGGTGTCGGCGTGCTCGGCGCCGCACCGAAGTCGACGGTGGCGACCGCGCTGAACGCCTGGCCGTTGGCGGTCCCGCGCAGCTGGACCTCCTTGTTTCCCGAGACGCCCTGCGGCTGCGCAGACCACGACACCTGGCTGCCCAGAGCCTTGGCGGCGGAGGAGAAGGCGCCCGCGACGCCCGCACTGTTCTCGACGGCGGTGACGGACCCCTGCCCGGCGGCGGCGAGGTACCCGAGCGCCAGGTTGTCGGTGTAGCTGGTCTTGAAGGCGATGACCTGGGTCTGGATGCCGGACGCCTTGAGCTTCTGCTCGGCCGGCTGGGCCTTCATCGTGCTGATGGTGTCCTTGCCGTCACTGAGGATGATGATGGTGCGGTCACCGTTGGTGCCGAGCGTGTCGATGGCGAGGCTGAGGCCGTCGTAGAGCGCGGTGTCGCCGGAGGACCTCAGACCGTCCACCGCCGCCTGGACGGCGGGGTGGTCGGTGGTCGGGGCCACGTCGACGTTGGGCTTGTCCGCGAACGAGACGACGCCGACCTTGACGTCCTTGGGGACGCTCTGAAGGAACTGCGTGACCGACGCCCGCACCGTCGCCATCCCGGACTCCCTCATCGACCCGCTGCGGTCGATGAGGAGGATCGTGGACCGCTCGACGGACGAGGCCGACTGCGCCTTCGCCGGGTAGTCCTTGCCGTCGACCGACAGGATCAGCGACTTGGTGTCGACGACGGCCGGGGTGTTGCCGAACGGCTGCACGGTGAGGACGCCGTTGACCGTGCCGTCCGCGGCGCGGCTGACCGAGCTGAGCGAGGCTTCGCCGTCGGCGTGCGCGACGCCGGCGCCGAGCACCCCGAGGGCGATGGCGAGCAGCCCGGCCAGGGCCAGGCGCGTACGGTGCTTCCTCATCCAAGCCCTCTGACGAACATGCTCGTGGGCAGGTCGATGCCCTGGTCGTGCAGGGCTTCGGTGAACTTGGGGCGCAGACCGGTGCTGACGAGGCCGCCGCGGAACCGGCCGGTCTCGTCGCGCCCGGCCGCGTAGTCGAAGGTGAACAGGTCCTGGAGGGTGATGACGTCGCCCTCCATCCCCTCGACCTCGCTGATCGCGACGATGCGTCGGCTGCCGTCCCGCATACGAGCCTGCTGGACGACGACATCGATTGCGCTGGCGACCTGGTCGCGGATGGCCCGGACCGGCAGCTCGATGCCGGCCATCAGCACCATGGTCTCGAGCCGGGACAGGCTGTCGCGCGGGCTGTTGGCGTGGACGGTCGTGATGGAGCCGTCGTGACCGGTGTTCATCGCCTGCAGCATGTCGAGCGCTGCTCCGTCACGCACCTCACCGACGACGATCCGGTCCGGACGCATACGGAGCGCGTTCTTCACCAGGTCTCGGATCGCGACCTGGCCGCGGCCTTCGATGTTGGACGGGCGCGCCTCGAGCCGCAGCACGTGCTTCTGGTTGAGCTGGAGCTCGGCGGCGTCCTCGATGGTGATGATCCGCTCGTCGGACGGGATGTAGCCCGACAGCACGTTGAGGGTCGTCGTCTTCCCGGAACCGGTACCGCCGGAGATGATGATGTTGCGGCGGCCGCGGACGCAGGCGTCGAGCAGGTCGCGGACCTGCGGCGAGAAGGTGCCGAAGGCCAGCAGGTCCCGGTCGGTGAACGGGTCCGGGGAGAACTTCCGGATGGTCAGCACCGAGCCGTCAAGGGCGATCGGCGGGATCACCGCGTTGACCCGCGACCCGTCGGGCAGGCGGGCGTCGACCAGCGGGCTCGCCTCGTCGATGCGACGGCCGACCCGGCCGACGATCTTGTCGATGGTGCGCCGCAGGTGGGCGTCCGAGGCGAAGGCGGCCTGGACCGGGAAGATCTTGCCCGCGCGCTCGACGAAGATGCTCGACGGCCCGTTGACCATGATCTCGGTGATCTCCGGGTCGCGGAGCAACGGCTCGATCGGCCCGTGGCCGAGGATCTCGTCCGAGACCTCCTGCGAGATCCGGGTGCGGTCGGCGAGCGACAGCGGGGTCTGTTCGGCGTCGATGATCGACTGGAGCGTCTGCCGGACTCGACCCTCGAGGTCCGCCGCGGGCAGGTTGGGGTCGTAGAGCTTCGGCCCGAGCTGGTCGATCATCGCCTGGTGCACCCGCGCCTTGACCTCGGCGAAGGGGTCGACGAGGGCCGGGACGACGTGAAGCTGGCCGTTCGCGACCGTGGTGGTGATGGGTTGCTGGGCGCGACGGACGCTGTCGAGTCGTTCGGAAAGGCTCATCGCCGGTTCCCCCTACTCAGTGAACGGAAGCTCGCGCGCGTCTCCCGCCGCGGGCTCGTGTCCGCGGCCGGACGGATGTACTGGTCGACGAGCTGGCGCATAGCCACGCTCACCGGGTGCTTGGGTTCGTCGAGCAGGATCGCGACGCCGCGGTTCACCGACGCCGGTACGTCGACGCTGCTCGGCACCATGACGGCGATGTCCTGCTTGATCGAGGTGACGACGTCCTCCGGGCGAAGCCCGACCTTGGCGTCCGAGCGGTTGAGGACGACGACGCGCGACTCGGGTGGACTGCCCAGCAGGTCGAGCGTGTCGAGGGTCAGCCGCAGGTTCTTCAGCGCGGGGATGTCGAGAGTCGCCAGCAGGACGATCTGGTCACTGATGTCGAAGGCCGCCAGGACGTGCTCCGTGAAGGCCGGTGGGGTGTCGATGATGACGAAGTCGTAGGCCCGCTTGGCCACTCGCAGGACCTCGGCGACCGTCGGGCCGAGGATGCGGTCCGCCTCGCCGGGCTCGGCGGGGGCACAGACCGCGTCCAACCCGCTCGCGGGGTGCTTGGTCAAGACCGACGCGAGACCCTGGTCGTCGAGATGGCCCGACATGGCCACGACGTCGGTCATCGTCCGCTCCGGCAGCAGCTGCAGGCTGATGGCGACGTCCCCGAACGCGAGGTCCAGGTCGACGAGCAGGGTACGGCTGCCGGTCGCGGCGAGGTATGCGCCCAGGTTCGTGGAGAAGGTGGTCTTGCCGACGCCGCCCTTCGCGGAGAAGACCGTGACGATCCGGCCCTCCCGAGCCGCCGGGCTGACCCGCGCCACCGACCAGCTTCAACGACAGGTCGCGGCTGTGCCGGCAGGCCTCGGCGATGGCGGTGAGGTCGTCGGCGGGCACGACCTCGCGCACGCCGGCGCGAAGGGCCTGGGCCAGCATCGTGACGTCGAGTCGACGACGAAGGAGGATGATGCCCACCTCGGGTCGGTCGACGCGCGTGATCTCGGAGAGGTCGCACGCGTGCTCGAGGTCCACGTCCGGCCCGATGATGACCAGCCGCTCCGAGTGGTCCGCGGTGAGGACGCGTGACGCCATCGAGGCGCTCTCCACCGCGTGAAGGGTCTCGCCGACGGCCATGGAGTACCGCTCCGCGGCGCGTGGGTCGTTGTGCCAGAGAATCGCCATATCAGTCCTTCGTTGTCCTGACCTCAGCGGTTGAAGACGTTGGCTTCAGTGACAACGAGGGCGGTGTCGATCTTGACGTCCGAGCCCCGGAGACCGGCATACAGGGTGCCGTTCTGGAGAGCGTGGACGAGTCGGGGGGCCTGGTCCGGCGTCAAGGCGAGGGTCACGAGCGTGCCGCCCTGCTGGGGCGGCCGTGGCCTGACCGGTGGGCTGGGCCGGGGTCAGAGCCGTGCTCCCCATGGCGATGACGAGCACGTCGTCGAAGAGGACGTGCGTGCCCGCCTGGGCCGGGGAAGCACCGCCGGTCGCGGTGGCTCCGGCGATCGTGTCGTAAAGGACGATGTGCGACCCAGGCGCCACGAAGGTGCCGACGCGGGCCGGGTCGCTCAGGTTGAGCGACATCGCGATCTGTCCGTTCGGGACCCGGATGGCCTGGCTGCCCTGAGGCGTGGTGCCGAACCGGGCAGCTCTGGATGTACTCACCGGGCGCGATCTCGCTGAGCGCGAGCAGGTTCTTGTTCTCGTCGGTGACCGCCGTCAGGCTGCCGGCCGGGACCGACTTGGCCGGCAGCGTGGTCTCGACGATGAGCCCCCCGGCGACGGCGTCGTTCAAGGTTGTCCCAGCCGGCACCGCCTGGGCGGAGACGAACACCGTCCGCGGCTGCGCGGAGGCGACGGCCCGCTGGTCCGCTCCGTTGGCGTAGAGCACCACAGCGACCACGCCGACGATGGCGAGGAGGACTGCGGCGGTGATGGCAATGACGCGACGACCCACAATGAACTCTTCTCGAAGGTATACGGGCTCTAGCCCGCAGGGTTGATGGTGTAGGTCCCGAAGTACCCGCTCCCAGAAGGGGGACCTGCGGGGTATGAGGACTGGAGCTGACCGGAGACGAACCAGCCCGCGATGCAGCTTTCGCTGCTGCTGCAGGGGAACTGGTTGCTGACCAGGCTCTTGCGCTTGTTGGGCAACCCACTGGGGATGGTGATGCTGTACCCGCTGAGGTAGAAGGCCGCGTATCCGGCGCGGTGGTACCACGCGTTGTTCCCGTTGCCCATGGTGCAGTCCTCACCCGGCACCGGCGGCACCCGGCGTACTGGTACGAGGCGGTGCAGTCAAAAACCGGGACGTAGATCACCGTGCCGACCAGGTTGTCGAGGTTGCAACCAATATTGTTACCGGGCGACGTGTGCATCCAGTCGAACGGGTACGACTCGGCGATGCACGCGTTGGCAGGAATGGTGTCGAGAATCCCGAAGCCACCCGGAAGTGCGTGGCCCTGCCACGTCGGGCAGGCCGTTGGCACGGTCCCTCCACCAGGCGGGTTCTGGACCAGCATGATGATCTCGTCACCAGCGACCTGCGCCGGCGGGGTAGCCGCCTCGTCTGGCCACGGGGGCTGCCCGGGGCCGCCGTAGCCGTAGACCGAACCGCCTGGAGTTCCGTAGACCGGCGACGGGTAATACGCACCACCGCCACCACCGATCGTGCCCCCCGTGGCGTGCATCCAGTCACATCCCGACACGGTGATCGGGATATTGCCCTGTCCCAGCTCCACCAGGTGATCCCCAGGCGACGCGAGAGCAGGAGGAGACCGCCGCGCCGGAGAATCCGGTCACGGCTCGTCCGAAGGCAGTGGGAAGGATGGAGCTGCCTGAGCTGGTTTGGGTCAGGTTGTGCACCTCCACGTACGGGATGGCGGTGTTCGCCATGAGCCACGACGGGACGAGTAGGGCAATCGAGCAGCGACCCGTTCGGGGCCGCACAGTTCGGAAGGGCTGTCGCTCGGCCGCACAGGCCGGTGTCGTACGTGCCGTTGAATGTCGTATTAAATGCGGCGGCGTTGTCTTTGGCGTTGACATTGTTGAGGTTTGAGATGCGGTTGGCGCCTAGGGCCGCCGCGTCCGCGCCGGCGTAGGAACAGGTGCCGCCGCTTGCGCAGACTTTCGCCAGGGCCAGGGCCGCGGCGTCCGCGCCGTTCTGGAGCTGCCGGCGCTCGGAGTAGAGCTGGCCGACGTCGACGGTCAGCGCCGCACAGCCGAGCAGCACGCCGCTCGAAGAAAAGCATCGTGACGATGAGTGCGGCAGCGCCCCGGTCACGACGTCGTCGCGTCATCCACCGCATCGCATTACCGCCTTCTGCTGCAGCGTTACGCCGCCAGCGAGGAAGAAGATCCCCCGGAACTGGTAGGTCACGTTGACGGTGGCGGCGTCCGTAGCTCCGGAGAGCGTGGTGCACATCACCGGAGCGGGCGAGACCGAGGCGCCGGTGCCGCCGAACCCTGGGTTCGGGGCGGCTTGGGCCACCCGGGACGACACGTCGGCCGCCGAGTAACCGCTACCACCCGCAAGGGCAGCGAGGCGGACGCCCTCGCGAGCGGCCTGGGAGAGCTGGATCTGCGCATTGAGCATGCGACCGAAGTCGATGATCCCGAAGGCGAGACAGCACCAGGAGAGGGAGCACGATGGCCATCTCGACAGCGCTGGCGCCGGCGTCACGCCGGCGCCAGCGCTGCTGGCGAGTGGTCATCTCGGTCCGTCGCTCAGAAGCTCGGGACGGTGTTGTACATGTCGAAGACCTGCCGACCCACGGTGGCGACGAGGATGACGATGACCGCGATGATGAGCGCGACCATGAGCGCGTACTCGACGGCCGTGGCACCCCGTTCGCGGTCGCCCCGAGTCCAACGTCGCATGGGTGTACCTGACCTTCTGAGTGATGGAATCGGGGCGTCATCGACATGTTCGGCGCGAACGCCGTGTCAGATCGCGTCTGAGACCGACTGGAACGCCGTGCTGACCTGTCGGCCGAGGACGAGGACGATCGCGACGATCACGGCGGCGATCAGCGCGACGAGCAGTCCGTACTCCACGGCCGTGGCGCCCCGCTCGCGCGTGTGGAGACGAGTGGTGATGGTGGCAAGAAGCCGGGTCATGTCGGGTGGATCCTTTCACAGGTGCTGGCGCTGCCAGGGACAAGGCAGCGCGAGGCGGCCCCCCGAACGCCGGTCAAATCCTCCGTGACATACCGAGACGGCGCCATAGCCCGTCAGGACCATCGGCGCCGCCGGCTGTGTCACCCGCTGGGGCGAGCTCCCCCCGAGCACTCGCCCCAGCGGGATGCATCAGATCGCCGTCGAGACCGAGGTGAACGCGGTCGAGACCTGGCGGCCGAGGACGAGCACGATCGCGACGATGACCGCGGCGATGAGCGCGACGAGCAGGCCGTACTCCACCGCGGTCGCACCCTGGTCACGGGTGGCGATGCGGGTCTGCAGCTTGGTGAGTGCCTTGAGCATTTCGGTGCCTTTCAGGGCCTAGGAAAGTGAACTGACAGGCACTACCGCCTGCTGACAGAACTCTGCCGATGAGAGGGGGTCCGGCACATCGCCCGAGCCGTCACCCTCTGCGTGACATTCGGTCACCGCAGGGTCGTCCGTTCGGTCTAGTCGGATATGGCTAGTTGGCCGGGTTTACGTGCCGCCGACCACGATCTCGGTCACGTTCTCCTGTTGAGCCCACGCGTTACCGGCCCGAAGGTAGGCCGCCTGCGGGCGTCATGACGATGAGTCCGCGCACGCCACCGCGCGACGTGAGGCTGGTCGCCTCGGGGAGCTCCTTGATGAGGCTCTGGTCGAGGTCCAGCTGTCCGACGCGGCGTAGCCCGACCCCCTGGCCCAGGTCGACCCTGAACGGGCGTAGGGCGGCTCCGTCCTTCTCGCGGGCCAGCACCGCCATCGTCATCTGGTCCAGCCACATGACGTCGACGAACTGGGTGAGCGGCTCGCCCTGCCGGTAGGGCTCCGCGAGCGACGTCGCCAGCCCAGCGTCGTTCCGGACGATGCCCGCCACGTCCAGGCGGAAGTCGGTCCCGTTGGGCAGCTTGGAGACGATCGCGACCCGGGTGGAGTCGGGCGCCACGCAGAGGCTGACGACCTGCCTCCCGTCCAGCCAGGGCGCCGTGACCTCGGCCGGCCCGCCGGCCAGCTTGGACGCGTCGAAGGTCCAGATCCTGGCCGCACCAGCGGCCTGTCCGGCCACCCAGAGGCGACCGTCCGACGCATACATCGGGTTGGTGAGGCCGGTCCCGAACGGCGGCACTGTCACGCCGGCGCCACCGCGCCATCGGGCCAGCTCGGCACGGCTCGCCGAGACGCCGGCGATGTCGTTGCCGTCGCTGGACATGGCCACGTTGACGTAGGTCTCGGGAATCTTCGGCAGACCGGGCACGGTCTTCGACCCGTTGGCCGCCGGCGGCGGGCTGCTCTCGTCGAGGAGCTGCGGGTTGATCCGTTCCAGGGTGTCCTTGGACCGCAGCAGCCCCGCCGTCGCGGGATCGGTCGGCGCGACGGTGAACCCGAGGTCGGACAGCGAGGACACCGCCGTCGGCAGGGAGGAGACCGGGATCTTGCCGATCCCCTGCACCTCGATGGACACCGCGACGACCCCTGGGGCCTGGGTCAGCGTAGCCAGGAACTGCGCCCACATCGGCCGGCGCCGGGCGGGGTCGATGGTCTGGGCGCTGTTGGTCAGCGTCACCGTCGCGGTCCCCGTCGGGTCGACCTGGACCGCGTCCACCGCCAGTCGGGTGCCCTGCGGAATCGCGGAGTCCACGACTCCGGTCAGATACCCGGGAACGGCGGCGAGCTGGGCCCGAGCGAGCGCGGTGGGTAGCCGGGGGCCGACCGGGAACCATCGGACGTCCGGGACCAGCTCCTTTCGCGATGTCAGCACGTAGTTGACCTCGTACGGCGCGAACACCCGGTCGAAGTCGTCGGTGTTGAGCCAGAGCCCAAAGCCGTCGTCCGGGAGCTTGATCCGCCACTCCCCGTCGACCTTGGTCATCCCGAATACCGCCGACGCCACGGTGTTGGGCGGGAGCTCGCGGTAGTGGCCCGTCTCGTCGATGGTCGCGACGGCGGTGATCGTGAGCCGCACCTGGTCCGAGGGGAGCGGTTCGATCGTCAAAGGCGTCCGGGAGTCGTAGACCGTCGTGGTCAGCGCATTCGGCCGCCAGAGGTCCACCGAGCCGGGTGCGAGGTACGAGCGACCGACCACCTGCTGGTCGTCGCCAGTCTCCTGGAAGGCCGCGCCGGACCGGATGAAGTCGCGAGCGACGACGTCCGGCGGGGACCCGACCGCGGGTGGGAAGACGACGATCCGGGCTCGAGGGGCGACGTTGTCACCGACGCGCCGGCCGTCGATGACCTCGCTGGAGCGCGGGATGCCACAGCCGGCCAGAACGGCCCCGCAGAGGAGGGCCACCAACCCCACCCGGATCCGGTATGCGACGCGACCGGCGGTCATGGAGTGCCTCGTACTCCGGCGGCCGTCGTGCGGTCGCCGGTCGCCGGCGCGGCTGCATCGGTGGCGGAGGCGGGGTCGGCCGCGGCGCGCACTCGCCGCAGGATCGCGGTCTCCGGCTCGGAACCGGACGGCCCGAGCGGCAGGCCGGACACTCCCGACCGGGTCACCAGAACGTCGCCGATCAGGGGGTTGAGCGGCAGCGGCGAGGACTCCAGCGACTCACCGGCGCGGCGCGGAAGGGTGAGCCGGAAGCAGGAGCCCTCTCCTGGCGCCCCCCAGGCCTGCAGCCAGCCGTTGTGGAGACGCGCGTCCTCGAGGGAGATCGCGAGGCCCAGTCCAGTCCCGCCGGTGGTGCGGGCGCGTGCGGGGTCGGCCCGCCAGAACCGGTTGAAGACCATCGAGGCCTCCCCCGGGCGCAGGCCGATGCCGTGGTCCCGCACCGTGACCGCGACCGCGTCCTCGTCCTTGGCCACGCGCACGACGATGGGACGTCCCTCTCCGTGCTCGACACCGTTGACGAGGAGGTTGCGAAGGATCCGCTCGACCCGGCGGCTGTCGATCTCGGCCTCGCAGGGCTCGCTCGGTGCCTCGACGGCGACCTGTATGCCCTTCCGGTCGGCCAGGGTGGCGGTGGACTCGACGACCCGCGTCACGGTGGCCCGGATGTCGGTGGGCTCGACGTCGAGGACGGCCGCCCCCGCGTCGAACCGGCTGATCTCGAGCAGGTCGGTCAGCAGGGCCTCGAACCGGTCCAGCTCGTTGTGCAGCAGCTCGGCCGACCGCGCGACCGCCGGGTCGAAGTCCGAGCGCGAGTCGTGGATGAGGTCGCCGGCCATCCGGATCGTCGTCAGCGGCGTTCGCAGCTCGTGCGAGACGTCCGACACGAACCGTTGCTGGAACCTCGACAGGTTCTCCATCTGGGCGATCTGCTGCTGGATGCTCGCAGCCATCTCGTTGAAGGACGTCGCCAGTGTGGCGATGTCGTCCTCGCCCTTGGCGGTCATCCGCTCGCCCAGAGCGCCGGCGGCGAACCGCTGCGCGACGTCGGCCGCGCGCCGCACCGGGGCGACGACGAGGCGGGTGACGACGTAGGCGATGCCGCCGAGCAGCAGCATGAGCACGACGCCACCCAGCAGCAGGAAGCGCCCGACCAGGGCGAGGGTGTCCCGCTCACGGGTCATCGGGTAGACGAAGTACAGCCCGTAGTCGCCGGCCCGCGGTACGGCCACCTGTTGGCCGATCACCCAGGCGGACACCGGGTCGGACTCGCCCGTGAGCTTGACCGGGACGATCTGCATCTGCTGGACGCTGGGGTTCTCCCCGACCTTCTTGCGCAGCTCGTCGGGGATGGCGTCCGCATCGACCTCGCCGGACCGGATGGGCGGTAGGAAGTCGCCCTGAGTGGTGTTGTTGGTCCCGCGGATCAGCACGACGTAGCGGCTGCGCTCGGTACCGGCCGCGTCCTGCACGAAGTTGCGGGCCGACTCGAGCAGCGCGTCGGTGGTCAGGACCTTGTCCGTGCCGTCGAACTGCTGCTGCGTCCGGTTGGCCAGCAGGACGACCTCGGCCGACGCCGTGACCCGGCGGTCCTCGGCCAGTCCGTTGGCGACCCGTTGGTAGAGGTACGAACCCACCCCCGCGAGGACGATGGTGCCGAGAACCATGGTCACGGCGACGACGCGGAACTGCAGGGACCGCCGCCAGCGGTGGCGCAGCCACCCGCCCCCGCGGCCGACCCCTCGACGTGCCCGGTTGAGGGTGCGCCGCGTGGTCGCATCGGCGGAAGCCCAAGGCCCGACGGGCGCTTCTGGCGAGCGCTCCGTCGGTGTGGAGGCGCTCATGACGGTCTCATCTGCGGGTCAGGACGGGCCGGCCTTGTAGCCGACGCCCCGGACGGTCACGACGATCTCGGGGTGCTCCGGGTCCTTCTCGACCTTGCTGCGCAGGCGTTGGACGTGGACGTTGACCAGCCGCGTGTCGCCGGCGTGGCGGTAGCCCCAGACCTGCTCGAGGAGGACCTCACGGGTGAAGACCTGCCAGGGCTTCCGGGCGAGTGCGACGAGCAGGTCGAACTCCAGCGGCGTGAGCGACAAGGCGCCGCCGTCCCGCTTGACCGAGTGTCCGGCCACGTCGATGTGCAGATCGCCGATCTCGAGCTTCTCGGGCTCGGGCTCGTCGCTCCGACGGAGCCGGGCGCGGACCCGGGCGATCAGCTCCTGCGGCTTGAACGGCTTCATGATGTAGTCGTCGGCGCCGGACTCGAGCCCGACCACGATGTCGACCGTGTCGGTCCGCGCGGTGAGCATCACGATGGGCACGCCGGACTCAGCCCTGATGCGGCGGCATACCTCCATGCCGTCGAGCCCCGGGAGCATCACGTCGAGGAGTACGAGGTCGGGCCGATAGTCGCGGAACGCCTGGACGGCGGCGGAGCCGTCGGCAACGTGCGACACGTCGAGGCCCTCTTGGCGCAGGACGATGCTGAGCATCTCCGCGAGCGCCAGGTCGTCGTCGACGACGAGTACGCGTCCCTTCACGCCCGTTGTCCCTTCCCCTTTGTGACCCAATCGTCATTTGGATCATCGCACACGCGAGTACACGGTCCAGCCCGCGACGGACCGTGCGGGGGCGAACCGCGAGTCTGTGGACACGGGGCCGTCCGCCGGTCCCCCCGTACGGACGACGACCACCTCTGCAGCGTTCAGGAGGGCCTGCGAGTTCCCGGTCGGGCTCCCGGAGACGAAGTCGAGGTATGCGGCCTGGTCGGCTCGGTCGAAGGCGTCGATCGGGTTGCTCATCCAGATCCGGACACCTTCGGCCGCGAGCGACTCGACCACGGGCTCGTCGGCGAGGACAACCCGCTCTTGCGCCACCGCCTTCACGGCGCTCACCAGCTCCGGGTTGCCGGACGGGTTGAGGCCGTCCTGACGGCTCCACAACAGTCCGGCGCAGCCCACCAGAACCACCAGGCCGGCAACCGCGGAGACCGCCCTACTGGTGCCGCTCACTGGCTCGCGGGCGCCGCGAGTGAGCCTCAGTGCCGCCGGAGCAGCGCAGAGCATCAGCAACCAGACGCCGTGGCGTGCCGAGGTGACGGTGCCGACCAGGAGACCCAGAATCGCGACGATCTCCCACAACGGAGGCCGGGACCACAGGGCCAGGACGACGAGAGCAACTCCCGCGACGATGAGGAGCAGGTCGAAAAGGTTGCCGGGGTTCGGACGCGCCCACAGCTCGGTACCCCGCCGGGCGGCCTCGTTGCCGAGCACTCCCGCGTAGTAGTGGACCGTCCCGAAGAGAGTGGGGTTGGCCCCGAGCGCGAGCACACTGGCGACGCCGACGGCGACGGTCTCGACCGGACGGCGTCGAAGGCGGGAGAAGAGCAGGTAGGCGCCGATCACTGCCACGCCCATGAGAACGGCTCCGTGGAGGTTGCCCCAGACGGCGACGAGGAGGACCACCCACCAGACCCGCCTCGACGGGAGGCGATGGTCGGCGCGAAGAAGAAGGAGGAGGATCGGGAAGAGCGCGAGGGAGAAGAGCTGCATCTTCACTGCGGCGAGCGCAGGCAGCGCGCCGAGGACCACCAGGGTCAGGGAGACGGCGGTCGCGCCGTCACTCGCGCCGGCCCGGCGCGCTCCTGCGGCCAGGAGCACCAGCGCGGTCGCATCGAGGAACAGCTGGGCGGCGACGATGCCGACTGGCCCTGGTGCGGCGAGGCCGGCCAGGACCAGCTCGCCGAGCACCGGCACGTTCGGCCACCCGCTGCTGTCGGCCGCAGCGAACGGGACACCGTCGGGGATCGAGCCCCGCTCGAGGATGTCCCGACCGAGAGCGACGGCCCAGTAGGTGTCCGCCCCGATCGAGACGAAGAGCGCACAGAAGAGGAGTGCGGCGACCACTGCGACGGCGGACCAACGACCGAGCGCTCCGGGCGGTCGCGCCTCGACTCGTGCTTCCCCGGCCATCGTCCGGATGCTAACGAGGCACCGCCAGCGGAGGTCCGGAGCGGCGCAGGGCAAGCATCACGAGGAGCACGAGACCGATGACGACATACGTGCCGCTGACAACGACCTGCCACGAAGACAGGTTCAGCTCAGCGCCACCCCCTGCGGGGAGCAGCCACATGGGGGCCAGGAAGAACGCAACTGCGACGAGCCAGGCCACGAGAGGGCGGCGCGCGGCGACCACATACATGATCGCGGGCACCACCCACACCCAGTGGTGAGTCCACGAGATCGGGGACGCAAGCAGTCCCCCCAGCGCCAGGGCGAGCATCGCACCGACGTCGTCGGCCTGCCGGATCCGTCGCGACGCGACCCAGACACAGAGGGTCAGGGCGATCATGGCCAAAGGGGCCCACCACACCAAGGGCGGGTTCTCCACTCCGGTGGCGCGGACGACCAGGGCTCGCAACGACTGGTTAGCGGACATCAATGCGTCCGCGCCGAACCGCGCCGTCTTGTCGAAGTCCTCCAACCAGTAGCGAGCGGAGGAGGCGGGTGCCACCAACCATCCGAGTGCGATGGTCACGACGAAGGTGGCGAACGAACGCGCGGCAGCCGCCCAATCCCGTTTGAGGAGGAAGAACACGACGAACACCGCTGGGGTCAATTTCACCCCCGCGGCGACGCCCACCAGAATCCCTCGATACCGCGCGGGGACGACGAAGAGATCGAGGACGACAAGCGCCGCAAGCACCAGGTTGAGCTGACCGAGGCCGAGGTGCCGCACGAGCGCTCGAGCGCCAGGCCGCTGGCCGCACGGCGAGGGTAGCCGCGAGCTCACCCCGAGGCGGCGCGCCGATCACGATCGCGGGAACCGTACCGGCCAGGGACAGCAGTGTCCACAGCGGCTCGGCCGTTCCAAGTGCGACCAGGGCGAGCGGGACCATCACGACGGCCCCGAAAGGCGGATAGTTGAACGGCAACACACCCGGAATCGGGTCGTAGACCTGACGGCCGGTCAACACAGACCGCCCACCCTCCACGAAGTCCGATGAGATCCGCGAAGGACCAGCCGGTCGCAGCCATCCATCGCACGGTCAGTGCGGCGACGACAACGCCCACGAAGGCGACGAACCCAGGTCGAATTAGGCGGCCCGAGCTCCAACGGGTGCCGGTTTCATGGACGCACCGACCACGCCGGCGCCGACTCGGTGTGCTCCTCACGAGCGCGACCATACGGTCGTCCCCGCGATGCCTGGACTGGTTTGTCGGCAACATGACTGTTCGGTCGAGCGACGGAACGCCGACCGTCTCGAGGTCGGCGCCGTTCCAGGTCCGCGTCAGTAGCGGTAGAGCTCCGGCTTGTAGGGCCCGGCGACGTCGACGCCGAGGTACTCGGCCTGGCCCTTGGTCAGCTCGGTGAGCCGAACGCCCAACGCGTCGAGGTGGAGTCGTGCGACCTTCTCGTCGAGGGCCTTGGGCAGCGTGTAGACCGAGGTCTGGTACTCGCCGGGCTTCGTGAAGAGCTCGATCTGAGCGATCGTCTGGTTCGAGAACGAGTTGCTCATGACGAAGCTCGGGTGGCCGGTCGCGTTGCCCAGGTTCATCAAGCGGCCCTCGGACAGCACGATGATCGAGTGGCCGTCGGCGAAGGTCCACTCGTGGACCTGCGGCTTGATCTCGGTCTTCGTGACGCCCGGCAGCTTGGCGAGGCCGGCCATGTCGATCTCGTTGTCGAAGTGGCCGATGTTCGCCACGATCGCCTTGTTCTTCATGCGCTGCATCTGCTCGGCGGTGATGACGTCGAAGCAGCCGGTGCAGGTGATGAAGATGTCCGCCGTCTCCACGACGTCGTCGAGGCGGGCGACCTGGAAGCCCTCCATCGCGGCCTGGAGCGCGCAGATGGGGTCGACCTCGGTGACGATGACGCGGGCGCCCTGGCCGGCGAGCGACTGGGCGCAGCCCTTGCCGACGTCGCCGAAGCCCAGGACCACGGCGACCTTGCCGCCGATGAGGACGTCGGTGGCGCGGTTCAGACCGTCGATGAGCGAGTGGCGGCAGCCGTACTTGTTGTCGAACTTGCTCTTGGTGACCGAGTCGTTGACGTTGATCGCCGGGAAGAGCAGGTCGCCGGTCTCGGCGAGCTGGTACAGCCGGTGGACGCCGGTCGTGGTCTCCTCGGTGACGCCGCGGATGCCCTGAGCGACGGTCGTCCACTTCTTCGGGTCGGTCTTGAGGGTCTCGCGGACGAGCTCCTTGAAGACCCCGAACTCCTCGGAGTCCTCCTCCGTGGTGGACGGGACCTGGCCTGCGGCCTCCCACTCGGTGCCCTTGTGGACAAGCATCGTCGCGTCGCCGCCGTCGTCGAGGATCATGTTCGGACCCTCGCCGCCGGGCCAGGTGAGGATCTGGTCGGTGCACCACCAGTACTCCGGCAGGGTCTCGCCCTTCCAGGCGAAGACCGGGACGCCTTGAAGGTCGTCCGGCGTGCCGTGCGGGCCGACGACCACCGCGGCGGCGGCCTCGTCCTGGGTGGAGTAGATGTTGCAGGAGGCCCAGCGGACCTCGGCACCGAGAGCGGTGAGCGTCTCGATGAGGACCGCCGTCTGGACGGTCATGTGGAGCGACCCGGCGATGCGGGCGCCCTTCAGCGGCTGCGCGGCGCCGTACTCCTCGCGCAGGGCCATGAGGCCGGGCATCTCGTGCTCGGCAAGTCGGAGCTGGTGGCGGCCGGCCTCGGCGAGGCCCAGGTCGGCAACCTTGTAGTCAAAGGACATGCTGAATCGATTCCTTATCCATGAAGGGTGTGCGGACCCGGCGTAGCCCATCTGGGCGCAGTCTGCGTGCGGGGTATCACCCACGCCGGCGGTGTCCCAGTGTACCGCGGGCCCTACAGAACGACCGACACCGTCAGGGGATCAGACCCTGCGTAGGGACGACGAAGAGGACAGCCCAGGCCGACTGTAGGGCGAGCCCCACCAGCACAACAAGCGGCCAGGGTGGCCCGCCCGGAGCGTGACCGGGCGAGAGCGGCCAGCAGCAGAGCGGCGGGAAAGAGCAACAGCAGGTATCGGACGAGAAAGCCCGAGATGAACGTGGCCGCGCCGAGGTACACCGGGTAGGCGACGAGCCAGGCGCGCCGGGCGAACGGAGAGTCCGTCGGAAGTGCACGCACCGCGACCCAGACGAGGAGCGCGACGACGAGCAGGATGGCGAGGATCCCCCGAGACCGGACTGGAGCGCCCAGACGAGCCAGGAGCGCGGCTTGTCGGGCATGCTCGTATGCCTGATCCGTATCCCATTACGTGAGGGGGTTTCTGGTCGCCACCCAGGCGACGACAGGCCAGATCAGTACGGTGATGCCCGCCCAGATCGTCGTCGCCAGGGCAGCCGCGCGGGTACGGAGTCGTCGACCGCCGCCAGATGTACGCGCTGTCCAAGGCCACGACAACGGCCAGGGGAGCCATCACCGGACGGGTCACCGCGAGCACAGTAAGGATGACAGCGAGCCACGCATACCGTCGAGTGGCCAGCAGCGCGAGGGCGACGACCACCCCCAGGAGCCCCAACGTGTCCGAGTAGGCCAGCGTCCAGACGGGCATGGCCATGCTTGTCGCGACCAGAGCGACCACCGCAGTAGCCATGGCTCGCGAGACGAAGCGTCGCGTGGCGATGTAGAGGACGGTCATGGCGAGCAAGGCAGCCAGACCGTTGAGTGCGGGGACGAGGATCTCTACCGGCAGTCCGGTCAGGACGCCGGCGGCTCGGAGGAGAAAGGGAAAGACCGGGAAGAAGGCCCCATCTCGGGTCCGTGATGACGCCATTCGCGTCGCGCGCGGGATCAGTCGGGTATCCGTCGGCGGCGATGGCCAGGAAGTTGCGGCCGTCCCAGGTGTCCAGAAGTGCTGCATACCTGCTCGAGGCGGTGTGAAGGACGACGGCGAGACGCCACTCTCAGTGCTACCGCCGAGACGAGCATCGGCACTCGCCAGCTCGGACCAGAGCTGTCTGCGCCAGCCCGGATCTCGGGACAGGCTCGGAGGCACGGAACTGCGCGGAGGCGCCGTCAGCGCGCATCGTTGTCAACGTTCCTGCCCCTCGACGGTGGTGTCGCCCTGATATACTGCGCCTCCGCGGCGGGCAAATCGGCCATTTGCCGAGGAACGGACGGTTCGGTGCGTCAGATTCGGCCTGTTCGGCTGGAGTCCTAGCCCTGGTAGCCCTCGACGGTCCGGGCGTCACGGACCTGGGCGGTGTCGGGGTCCTGCCCGAACTCCTGCTTGGCCTGCCGTTGACGAAGGAGGTCCCAGCACTGGTCCAGCTCCACCTCCAGGTCGCGCAGCCGGGCGTGCTCCTCGGCCGCCGAGATCTCGTGGGAGGACAGCTTGTCGCGCAGGGAGTGCTCCTCGTGGACGAGGTCGGAGATGCGCTGCCGGATGCTGCCGTCGCTCATGCGCGTCAGGCTACGCCGCCGCGTCCGTACGCCGACCGCGGCCCACCTCTGTCTGAAAAGCCGATGTGCTGCTCGCCACCAAGGCTCAGACTTGTCGCTCGATGACCCAGCTCGCCTCACGTCCGGACAGCGCCGGTGGGATCCGCGCCCTCTTCGGACACCTGACCGCCCTGGTCGAGGGCGCCCGCACGTCCGGGCGCCTCGACCTGTACTCACGCGCGTTCTGGATCGCCCTCATTCCGGGCGGCCTGCTGTTCCTCGCTATGCAGGTCTACGTCTACTGGCAGACGGACAACATCGGGCTGGACTCGCACGCGTACTGGCTCGCCGCTCGAGAGCCGGAGACCTGGTACACCCGTCCCCCCGCATACCGCGACGCGTTCCTGTACTCCCCGGCGTTCGGGCAGGCGCTACGTCCGCTCGGTGTGCTGCCGTGGCCGGCGTTCCAAGCCGTGTGGTTCCTCGGGTGCGCCGCCATCCTCGTCTGGCTGCTGGCGCCTCTCGGTTGGAAGCGAGGACTCATCCTCGCGCCGTTCTTCGTGACCGAGCTGTTGCTCGGCAACGTCTACCTGCTGTTCGCTGCCTCACTGGTGCTGAGCCTCGGCCGGTTCCCCGGCGCGGTCGCGCTCCCGATCCTCACCAAGGTCATGCCTGGCGTGGTCGGTGTCTGGTTCGTCGCGCGGGGGGAGTGGCGGAAGGTTCTCTGGGTCGCCGGGACGACGACGGCGATCGTGCTGGTGTCCGCCCTCACCGTCCCTGACGCCTGGGCCGGCTGGATCCAGTTCCTCGGCACATCCGCGGGTGACCGCGGCTTCGGGTCCACCGTCCGCCTGGTGCTCGCCCTCGTGCTCGTGGTCTGGGCGGCACGCCGCAACAGGCCTGGCTCCTCGCGCCGGCCCTGATCCTCGCCTGTCCGGTCCTCGGTGGGTTCGGGCCGCTGGCCGTTCTGGCCGCGATTCCCCGGCTGCTCCAGTGGCAGCGAGAGCACCGAAGGGCCCCAGCGGACCGACGCGACGAGCCGCTCAAGAGCTGAAGCCGCGAACGTCGCCGGTCGGGCCGTTGGCTTACGGCTCGTCGGCCTCGATTGCGTGGCCATCGTCCGGCGCAGACCACTGAGCGAGTCGCGGTGCAGCCGCGAGCAGCGTCAGCGTGTTGAGACCGATAGTCGGGCTGACGAGGATGGCAGCCACGGACAACATCCATGCGCGGCGGGTGAGTGCTCCGACGACGACTGCGGCAAGACCGGCTCCCAGCAGCACCGCCGTGAGGACCGGCGAGCTGATCGAGTTCGCCGTCGGCGTCTGACCCGTGGAGCAGGAACTGGATCCAGTCGCGCCACTGGTCCAGGCTGATCGCCACGGACAGGCCGACGACAGCCATGGCCGTGACCAGTCCGACCACGAGGGCCCGCCACTGGCGGGTGAGCGTCAACCACACCAGCCCGACGCCGCCCCCGGCGATCTTCGTCAGTCCGAGGAAGACCCACGGCGGCCCGCTGCTCACTCCCAGCACGAGCGCGGCCGCCATGAGGGCGTAGATGTTCCCCGTGACGATCTCGGGCAGCGTGGCGATGAACGCCGGGGCGAACCAAGTGCGGCCGAGGGGTCTGAGCAGCCACACGAAGATGACCGCCGACAACAGGGTCCACAGCACATAGAACGCGGGCCACGGCAGCAACCCCAACGGCCAGATCAGCTGCGCGAAGGCCGGTGAGTAGAGGAACGCGTCACGGGCCAGCGCCGGAGCCCCGTAGAGCCGATCCATGTTCTGGACCGCCAGCCAGTACGCGTGGGAGTCATAGCCGAGGCCCACCTGGAACGCGTACCACACGCCGAAGAACCCGAAGGCGCACGAACCGACCCACGCCAGGTACCAGCCGACCGGCTTGCGTACGTGATCCGCGCGTGGGGGCCCGATATCCCTGCCGAGCTCGGACATGCGCCAAGTCTCCCAGGGAGGCGGTCCACGCCATGGTCCCTGCGGCGGAATCGTGGCTGAAGGAACGACCCCCGCCGCCGTCCCGAGCCTTCGGTCAGGCGTTCGCCGTTCCGCGATCCCAGGTCGGCCGTTCCGTCGTGCCGCGGTCGAGGTCCGGCTCGATGTACATCAGCAAGGTCAGCGAGGGAACCGCCTGACGAGCGGCCAGCTCGGCCCGGTTGATCGCGTCGGCGATCTCGTCGGCGGTGTCCGTGGTCGTCACCGCCACCTTCGCGGCGACGAGCAGCTCCTCCGGGCCGACGTGAAGCGTGCGCATGTGGATGATGCGGTCGATGCCCTCCGACCCGGCGACGGCCGCCTCGATGGCCTGGACGTTCTCGACGCTGCCCGCCTCGCCGAGCAGCAGCGACTTCATCTCGATCGACAGGGTGATCGCGACCACCACGAGGAGGATGCCGATGAGCGCGGTTCCGACGGCATCCCAGATCCCGTTGTGGGTGATCAGCGTCAGTCCGACGCCGAAGAGCGCGAACACCAGGCCGATCAGCGCCGCCAAGTCCTCGAGGAGGACTACCGGGAGTTCGGGGGCCTTGGCCCGGCGGATGAACTCCCCCCACGACCGACTTCCCCGCACGAGGTTCGACTCGTGGATCGCCGTGCGGAACGAGTAGCTCTCCAGCCCGATGGACACCACCAGGACGACGAGCGGGACCCACCACCAGCGGCCCTCGATCGGCTCCGGGTGCTGGAACTTGTGGAACGCCTCGTAGAGGGCGAACAGACCACCGACGGAGAACAGCACGATCGAGACCACGAACGCCCAGAAGTAGCGCTCCCGGCCGTACCCGAAGGGGTGCAGCGGCGTGGCCTGCTTGCGCGCGCGACGCCCACCGAGCAGCAGCAGCGCCTGGTTGCCCGAGTCGGCGACCGAGTGGACCGACTCCGCCAGCATCGAGCTGGACCCGGTCAGCAGGTACGCGACGAACTTCGTGATGGCGATGCCGAGGTTCGCGGCCAGCGCCGCGACGATCGCCCTGGTTCCGCCCTCAGTCGACACCCGAGCAGCGTAGTCGGTGGCGTGCTCCCGGCCGAGGACGCGACCATCTCCTCCGTTCGGTCACCGGTGGACGATTCGGACGTGGACGGACTCCCGAGTCCGGCACACTCCTCTGGTGTCCGAGCAGCAGCGCGACCGGGAGCTGGTCATGCCCGACGACGGCACGCATACCGACGAACCCGCACCTGAGCGGACACCGCGCGTGGTGCTGCTGGTCCCGCTGGTCGTCCTCGGCGCGCTGCCGCTCATCCTGCTGAAGTTCGGCACCGGCCCCATCACCGATCCCGACGCCCTGTGGCACATCGTGGCCGGCCGCGACCTGTGGTCGACGTGGCAGTTCGCCGGTCCCGACCAGCTGGCGGAGTTCACACGGCTGCCCTTCGTCTACCACCAGTGGCTGCCCGAGCTCCTCATGGCAGGGGCGAACGCGGTCGCCGGACTGTCCGGCGTGGCCTGGCTGTTCAACGCCATGCTGCTCGGCTTCATCGTGGCCCTGTATGCGCTGTGTCGGGGACAGGGCGGGATTCTCGCCGCCCTGCTCGCCACCGTCGCCGGATGGATCGGGGCGGGCGGCAGCCTGAGCCCGAGGCCGCAGGTGTTCGGGTTCATCCTCCTGGCGGTCTCGTTGGCCGCCTGGCTCCGCACGGAACGCGACGGCCGCATCCGCTGGTGGCTCCTCCCCCTGACCTGGCTCTGGGCCTGCGTCCACGGCACCTGGCTGTACGCGGTGGGGCTGACGGTGCTGTTCGGCATCGGCATGCTGCTGGACCGAAAGGTCGGGCGAGGCTTCGCGCTCCGTGCGGGCGGCCTCGTCGCAGCACTGCTGGCGGTGGCCATGCTCACGCCGGTCGGCCCTCAGCTGCTGCTCGCTCCCCTCGCGATCTCGCGGATCAGCCCGTTCATCAACGAGTGGAAGCCGACCTCGATCACCGACCCGCACGCCGCAGCGACACTGCTCATGGGGCTGGTCGTCGTGGTCGCGTGGATCCGCGGTCGGCAGCGAGTCAGCTGGACGCGCATATTCCTCTGGACCGCCGGGATGGCCTCCGCCCTCCTGTACGCGCGGACCATCGCGATCGGCGCGATCCTCCTGGCGCCACTGTTCGCCGAGGTGCTGCAGCGGTGGCTGCCCGAGCGCGCCATCCCGCGAAAGTGGGAGATCCGGACACTCGGCGCCGCCACGCTGGTGAGCCTCGTCCTGGCCGCGGTCCTGGTTCCGGCGACCGCGAAGGCCCCGGCCGACGTCCCCTCCTCCTTCGACCGGACGCTGGCCGCGATGCCGCAGGGCACCGTGGTCTGGAACGTCGACGCACTCGGCGGCTGGTTGCTCTACTCGCATCCCAACGTCGAGCCGACGATGGACACGCGGGCGGAGGTCTACGGGCCGGACTACCTGGGCAGCTACGTCCGCGCCATCAGCGGCTACCCGGGCTGGCAGGAGACGGTGGCCGCGACGGGCGCGAAGTACGCGATCGTCGTCGAGGATAGCGCATTGGCCGACGGACTGCAGCGGCAGCTGGGATGGACGGTCGTGGCCACGGAGAAGCCATACGTCCTGCTGAAGGCCCCGTGAACCCCAGCTCGACTGTCTCGCGACCTGCTCTCATGCCGTCGGAGCTCGCGATCTCCGATGCGCTGCCACGGACGCTCGGTGTGGACGAGCCTCGGCGAGAGCAGCGGCTATTCGCTCCTGGTCAGTCCAAGGACGCCTTAGTCCAACTCGTTCTCCTCCGGTCGGGCCGGTGTCGGCCCGCTTCGGAGCCAGCTCGGCCGGCAGCTCATCGCGGTCTCGGTTGCCGGCCTCGAGCAGGCGCGGCACAGCAGCGAGAAGGGTGAGCGTGTTCGGCCCCAGAGTGGGAGACACGAGGACGGCCGCGACCGGCAGCATCCAGTAACGGTTCCGGCGGGCGGCGAGCAACGACGAGGACCACGCCCGCCGCGGCACCGATCAGACGGACCGGCAACGGCAGGATGGCCGCAACGGCGCCCGAGGTCCGCTGCTCGACCAGGAACCCGACCCACTCCGCCCAGGCGCCTGGGGTGATCAGTGCTGTTGCGCCGACCACGAGGGCCGTCGCTCCCACGGCGTAGGCGAGCTGACGCCAGTCTCGGCGGACGACGAGGAAGCCCAATCCGACCAGGCCTGGGGTGACCTTGGTAAGAAGTGGAAAGCTCCACGCTGCGCCGTGCCGGACACCGAGCACCATCGCGACCGCCATCAGGGCGTAGACGTTGCCGGTGAGCACCTCGGGAACGCACGCGAGAGCCACCAGGACGAACCAGAAAGGCGGCAGCCCTCGGAGGAGCCAGGCGAAACAGCAGGCCAGAAGGGCGCCCCAGAGAACCGCGAAGATGGGCCAAGGGAGCTGAGCGAGAGGCCACAGCAGGACGACGAACGCCGGCGAGTACAGGTAGGCGTCGCGGGCCAGCGGCGGCCGCTCGTACAGGTGTCCGAGATCCTGAGCGGCGACCCAGTAGGCGTGGCTGTCGTAGCCGAAGCCCAGCGTGTAGGCCACGCCCATCCCGAACAGGAAGAGCAGGATCAGGAAGACGACCGCGACGACCGCCACCACTCGTGGTAGCCGCCGGCCGGTCCCCTCCATGTGACCAACGCTCTCACTCTCGGGCCCAAGCCGTTGGCTACGCGCCTCCCCCGAAACGGGCGAGATCTCCGGTGCGTTAGCGTCCGGGCATGCCCAGCCCAGCGGGGAATCTCGACTGGCAACCACTCGTCGACCGCCTCGACCTCGTCGCACCCGTCGTCGCGGGCCATGCCGAGCTCGTGCCGGGAGCGCGAGCCGCAGTGATCGACCCGGCCCTGGCCGATACGGCGGCCTTCTGCGAGGCGTACGACGTGGCACCGGAGAGCTCCGCGAACTGCGTCGATCGTCGTCGGTCGGCGCGGCGGTGAGGCCCGCTACGCCGCGGTGATGGTCCTGGCCACGATGCGCGCGGACGTCAACGGGGTGATCCGCAAGGAGCTCGACGTCCGGAAGTGCTCGTTCGCGGCCATGGACGAGGCCGTCGCCATGACCGGGATGGAGTACGGCGGAATCACACCGGTCGGGCTACCGTCGGACTGGCCGGTTCTCGTCGACGAGGCCGTCATCCAGGCCGGCGAGGTAGTGATCGGAAGCGGGATGCGCGGGCTCCAAGCTGCTACTTCCGGCCACCGACCTCTTGGCACTGGCTACGGCCCGACGCCTGAGGCTGGCGGCCTGAGCTGCCGCGTAGAAGCCCTTGAACCTGGGGTCCGGGCCGGTGCCGCATCCGACCAGTGCAACCCATCGTCTGAACGGTCAGAAGATCTCGGGACCCGCAGATTCAGACGTCCCGCTCAATGGAGACTGGCGCGCGTGAGATCCCCCCGACGGCGACTGCTGCTCCTCATCGTGGCCTACAACGCCGAGTCGACACTGTGCCAGGTCCTCGACCGGATTCCGGCCGAGGTCCTCACGTCGTACGACTGCGAGGTGCTTGTCATCGACGATGCCTCCACCGACGGGACCTTCGAGCGAGGTCGGTCGTACGGGCGGCAGCGGCCGGACCTGCCCCTGACCGTCCTTCGCAACGAGGAAAACCAGGGTTACGGTGGAAATCAGAAGGTCGGCTACCTCTACGCCGTCGAGGAGGGCTTCGACATCGTCGCGCTCATCCACGGTGATGGTCAATACGCGCCGGAAGAGCTGCCGATGCTCTTGGCGCCGATCGTCGAGGACCGCGCCGACGCGGTCTTCGGGAGCCGGATGCTGACGCGCGGAGCGGCCCGCCGAGGTGGTATGCCGCTCTACAAGTTCGTGGGGAACAAGATCCTCAGCCGAGTGCAGAACGTGCTGTCCGCGGCCCAGTTGTCGGAATGGCACAGCGGGTACCGCATCTACCGCGTCAGCGAGCTGGACCGACTGCGCTTCCACAACAACAGCAACGGCTTCTCGTTCGACACCGAGATCATCACTCAGCTGCTGAGCGCGGGGTCGCGAATCGCCGAGCTGCCCATTCCCACGTACTACGGAGACGAGATCTGCCGAGTCGAGGGTGTTCGTTACGCGGCACAGGTGATGCGGTCGTGCCTGCGGCACACGCTTCACCGGCTCCGTGTTCGCCCCGTGAGGGCTCTCATGCCCAAGGCAAGCGGCAACATCCAGTACGAGGGGAAGGTGGAGTTCGACAGCAGCCACTCGGAGGCGCTCAAGCGCGTGCGTGCCGGCAGTCGGGTCCTCGACCTGGGCGCCGGGCCGGGCTTCCTGGCCTCGGCCATTGCCGATCGAGCCGCGGCGGTGGCGACCGCCGATCTCGATCCGCCCGTGATCCACGATCCGCGCGTGGTGGCGTTCACCGCCGACCTCAACGAGCCGATCAGCCTTCCGGTGGACGAGTTCGACCAGGTGCTCCTGCTGGATGTCGTCGAGCACCTGCGGGACCCGGAGCAGTTCCTCGAGGACCTCCGACACCGCATCGGCAACCGTTCGAGCGAGCTCATCCTCACGACACCGAACGTGGCCTTCCTCGGGACCCGGCTGATGCTGCTGTTCGGCCAGTTCAACTACGGCGAGACCGGCATCCTCGACCGGACGCATACGCGGCTGTTCACCAAGTCGTCGTTGCGGACCCTGATCACGGACGCCGGCTTCGACATCGTCGAGGAGGTCGGGATCCCGGCGCCGTTCGCAAAGGTGGTCGGCAGCGAGCGGCGACTCGCCCGCGCCATGTCCCGAATCCACCGCGCCTGCATCTCGGTGGCGCCGCGACTCTTCGCCTACCAGTTCCTCGTGGTCGCCCGGAACCGGCAGACCACAGCCCACATCCTCGCGACGACCCGGGCGAGCGCCTACGTCGAGGCCGCGTGACCGACGCGCAGAACCACTCCCGCTGGGTACCGCTCGCGGTAGCGGCCCTGCTGGTTCTCGCGACCGCGCCCACCGGCGGCCTCCCCTCGGCGGCGACCGGGGCCTCCGTGGCCCTGCTCCTCCTGGCCGCAGGGACGTCGGCCCTGGCCATCCGACGTCGCCCGAGCATCTCGATACCCAGGCCAACGGTGTTGGGCGTCGTGAGTGGCGTCCTCGCTGTGCCGGCGGCCCTGTCGCTGGCGAACCGCATCCTTCCGGGCTCTCTCGCGGGCCTCGTCGCATTCGCAGTTGTGCTGCCGATCTCGACGGCACTGGTCGTAGCTGCCCCGTTTGCTCGTGGACCGAACGACGGCCGGACTCGGCTCATCACGGTGGGCTTCGTGGTGGTGTGTTCGGGACTCTCGGCACTGGCGCTCGGACCATTTGGTCGCCATATCGACGTCTACGAGTTCCTCACCCGGGGAGTCGACGCGCTCCTGCACGGGGCGAACCCCTACGCCACGGTGTATCCCAACATCTATACACCGCAGGAGAGCCTGGGGTTCTACGGGTCGGGCGCGGTGGTGGGAGACCACCTCGCCTACGGCTTCCCCTACCTACCCGGCACGCTTTTCGGTGCGATCCCGGGCTACCTGCTGGGCGACGTAAGGCTCTCCGGGGTTGTCCTCCTGGGACTCCTGGCTGTGCTCATCGTTCTCACGACCGCCGATCTGCGCGGGCGCCTCGTCGCGGCGACCTTGGTCACCGCGCCGGCCATCATGACCGTCGTCACGGGATCCTGGACCGAACCGCTGCAGCTGGCGCTGATCGGCTTCGCCGTGGTGGCACTCAAACGTCGCAACCTGCTGGTAGCCGCCGTGCTCCTCGGCTTCACGCTGGCCACCAAGCAGTACCTCGTCGTGGCGCTGCCGGCGTTCTGGCTGCTCCGCGGGGTCTTCGCCCGCCGGGACTGGCTCATCCTTCTGGGGAGCGCCGTTGCGGTCACCCTCCCGTTCCTCCTGGCCAACCCTCGCGAGTTCTGGCGCGCCGTCGTCGAGTGGCAGCTGATCCAGCCTTTCCGGTCCGACTCGGTCTCGCTGCTCGCCCTGAGCGTGAACCAGTTCGGGTGGCCGCCCGCCGCCGTCTACGGCGTGCTGCCGATCGCTGTCGGGCTGGCCGTCGCGCTGCTGTTGGCCTGGCGGTTGAACCCAGGGCCGTCAGCATTCCTGCTGACCACGGCGTTGGCACTGTTGGCCACCGTTCTGCTGTCGAAGCAGGCTTTTGTCAACTACTACATGTTCGTCGGTGGCTGCCTGCTTCTGGCCGCGTGGGTCGCCGGAGACCGGGATCCGCTGCTCCGCGCGCGGTCACTCTCCGGTGAAGTCGCGGAGGTCGGCGACGTGCGGAGAGAGTCCGGGATCCATACCCAGCCCCAGGGCGAGGTAGACCGCGGCGAAGTCGGTGAGCGCCACGTGCCCGGCCAGCCGCTCGAGCGGGTGGCCCGGATCGGTGGAGTGCTCGCTGACCCGAACGCCCGCGTCCCGGGCGGTGCGGGCGACGGCGTCCGCTAGCGCTCGAGTCGGCTCGTCGACGACCTCGGCTCCGTCGTCGCGGAGCAGCAGCAGCCTCAGCTTCGGTGACGGGGCGCCGTCGAGGAAGGGATCGGCGAAGATGTCGCTCTCCCGCGGCATACCGGCCGATGCCCCCGCGTCGGTGTAGGGGCCGTCGAAGCACGAGACCACCTGGGACGCCGCGTCGGGCAGCTCGCCCCACGTCGCCGGGATGCGAGCGGTTCGCGCGAGCATGGCGGCCGCGCGGCAGGCGGCGACACCGGTGAGCGGTCCGTCGCCCAGGACGACCGGGACGCCCTCGGCCAACTCGCAGGCCAGCGACTTCGCCGGGTTGACGAACGCCTCGGAACTCGGCCGGAACACGCCCGCCTGCTCGTCGAGCCGGTCCGCGACTCCAGCCATGACCGCCGGACCCGCGTCGACCATCCCCAACGCGTGTGCACCGAGGAGGACTGGCGTGAGCATCGCCCACAGCGCGGTTCGGGAGGACATCGACCCCACCGGCACGGAGAGGTGGATCCCCCGAGCCCGTGCCGCGACGTCGGCTAGCGGGGAGTCGGCCGCACCGATGGTCAGCAGGGCGGCGCCCCGTCGGGCCGCCTCGGCGGCCAGTGCGACCGGACCCTCGGCATGGCCCGACTGCGACACCGCGACGACGAGGTCCATGGAGCCGACCCAGCCCGGCAGCGGCAGGTTGCGCCGGATCTGGACCGGTACCGGCGAGTGCGGTTCGGCCAGCACCTCGAGAACGTCAGCGATGACCGCCGACCCTCCGAGCGCCGCAACGAGCACGGACCGGGGCCGTTCACCCCCGGTCAGCCGCTCGAACCGCGCGTCCGCGGCCAGGTCGACCGCGTGCCGCACCTGCGCCCCGGCGGTCGCGAGGGCGCGCAGGGTCTGGCGGGAGTCCAGGGCAGCCAGCGCCTGCTGGTCGTCGAGGACGCTCTCGTCGATGTAGGGCATGTCCGCTCGCCGGCGGTCAGTCGTGGGTGGAGCGGGCCTCGTCGGCGAGCAGGACGGGCACCCCGTCGTCGATCCGGTATGCGCGACCGCACGACTCGTTCGTGCACTGCAGCTCGGGGTGCTCCGGGCCGACCGCGTCGGCGAGCTCTCCGTGGCATACCGGGCAGCGCAGGATCTCGCGCAGCCACGGCTCGATCCTGGGCGTCGTCTCCGTCATCAGTCCTGACCTTCCGTCGTCGCCCGGATGCGCTCGAGCACCTCGTCGCGCACGCTTTCCATCGTGCCACGATCGGCGGCCTCGACGTTGAGCCGCAGCAGCGGTTCGGTGTTGGACGCGCGCACGTTGAACCACCACATCGGCTCGCCCTGGTGGGTCACCGTGCTGCCGTCCAGCTCGTCGACCTCGACCGGCCCCTGGCCCGCCGCCCACTCGAGAACGCGGGTCTTCGCCGCGGGCACGTCGTCGACGCGGGAGTTGATCTCGCCGGAGGCGACGTAGCGCTCGTAGGCGGCGCCCAGCTCGCTCAGCGGCCCCGTCGCCTCACCGAGAGCGGCCAGCACGTGCAGGGCGGCGAGCATGCCGGTGTCGGCGTACCAGAAGTCGCGGAAGTAGTAGTGCGCCGAGTGCTCACCGCCGAACACCGCCTTGGCGGTGGCCATCTCGGCCTTGATGAACGAGTGGCCCACCCGCGTACGGACCGGCTTGGCGCCGCTCTCGGCGATCATCTCCGGGACGACGTGCGACGTGATGACGTTGTGGACGATCCGGATGTCCTCGACCGGGGTGCCGAGGGCCACTTCCTTGGCGATCTCGCGGGTCGCGACCAGCGCGGTGACCGCGCTGGGACTGACCGGCTGGCCGCGCTCGTCGATGACGAAGCATCGGTCGGCGTCGCCGTCGAACGCGAGACCGATGTCGGCGCCGTGCTCAACGACCGCCTTCTGCAGGTCGCGCAGGTTCTCCGGCTCCAGCGGGTTGGCCTCGTGGTTCGGGAACGTGCCGTCGAGCTCGAAGTACAGCGGCACGATCTCCAGCGGTAGCGGATCGAGCCCGGCGGCGGTGCCGAGGACGGCGGGCGCGGTGTAGCCGCCCATCCCGTTGCCGGCGTCCACGACGACCTTGAGCGGTCGGTTCGAGCTGAGGTCGACCAGCGACCGGAGGAACGTCGCGTAGTCGGCGAGGGTGTCGCGCTCGCTGATCGTCCCTGGGACGACGTCGTCGGCCGGAATGCTCCTCGGTTCGTCGAGGGACTGCTGCGCCAGGTCCCGGATCTCCGCCAGTCCGCTGTCCTGGCCGACCGGACGCGCGCCGGACCGGCACAGCTTGATGCCGTTGTACTGCGCCGGGTTGTGGCTCGCGGTGAACATCGCACCGGGCAGGTCCAGTGCGCCGCTCGCATAGTAGAGACCGTCGGTGGAGCAGAGCCCGATGAGGGTCACGTCGATCCCGTGGGACGCCACGCCCTCGGCGAACGCCTGGCTCAACGACGGCGAGCTCGGCCGCATGTCGTGCCCGATGACGACGCCGGCGGCGCCCTCCGGCCGGACGACGACCTGGGCGAACGCCGCTCCGATCGCCCGCGCGACCTGCTCGTCGAGCTGCTCGGGGACCAGCCCGCGGACGTCGTAGGCCTTGATGAAGTCGCCCAGTCGGCGGTAACCGGAGGGTGCGGCCGGGGCCGGCGGCGGAGCGGAGGTCACGACCCAGGAGGCTATCGGAGGCACGGTATGCCTCCGTGCCGCCGGGTCGCGACGGCGCTGAGGCGTCAGGAGTCGCGCAGGACCCGCAGGTGCCCGCGGCGTCCGACCTCGACCGCCCCGGTGGCGGCCTCATGACGCAGCTGGTCCGGGCGTTCGGTCGTGGCCGTCGGCCGGGGCCGCCCGGCCTCGCGCACGGCGTTGGCCAGGGCGAGCAGGTCGTCCGTGGTGGGCGGCGGCGTCGCATACTCGCCGCCCAGCCTGACGACCTCCCACCCGCGCGGGGCGGTGAGCCGTTCCGCGTGCCGGGAGCAGAGGTCGTAGGTGTGCGGCTCGGCGTAGGTGGCCAGGGGACCGAGCACTGCGGTGGAGTCGCGGTAGACGTAGGTGAGGGTCGCGACGGCCGGCCCGGAACACCCGGTCTTCGAGCACTGCCGCGACATCCCCACGTCCGGACTCTAAGGCGGCGACCGCCCACCACGGCGGCGGCGCGCCGTCCCGCCGATGGCCGGGCAGCCGGCTGACTAGCATGGTGACGTGGTGTGGAGCGACCTCGAGGGGACCCGGTCGGTGAAGCGCCGGAGCCGGCGCCGCGACCGGCGCGGTCGCGGTCCGCGAGGTCCGCTGGCCTGGCCCGCGGTGCCCGCTATGACGACCCGCGCGGAACGGTTCGACGACCTGGTCATCGAGGCGGCGACCCGGCTCGAGGAGACATGGGGAAACCCGTTCCCGCCGGTCGAGTTCGGCGTCGAGGACGTCCCGCCGTCGGACCCGGCACCCTGGGAGCACTCCGAGGTTCCGCTCGGTCGCCTGTTCGGCGCCGAGGGCCGCGAGCCGGCGCGGATCGTCATCTACCGGCGCCCGGTGGAGACGCGCACCCAGGGTCAGCGTGAGCTCGCCCTGCTGATCTCCGACGTCGTCACGGAGCAGGTGGCCGCGCTCCTCGGAGTCACGCCGGAGCAGCTCGACCCGCACTACGCCGACGGCGACCCCGACGACTGAACGTCGCGTCAGCCCATGACCGCGATGTCCAGGTCGTAGGCCAGCACCACGGCGCGGGCCAGTAGCGCCTCCTGCTCCTGGCTCAGGAACCCGATCGTGCGCCCGAGGAGCGCCGTAGGAACGGTGATCACGTTGTCGAGCGAGATCGCGCAGTCGTGGTCGAGCCCGTTCGACGCACCCACCGGCACTTCGCTGGAGAGCCCTTTCACCGTCGTCGTGATGGGAGCGATGGTCACTTTCGTCATCGCTGCCCGGGCCGCATCTCTGGTGAGGACCACGGCCGGACGAGTCTTGTCCAGACGCACCAAGCAGATCTCCCGCACGAGTCAGTCCTCGATAGCCGAGTGGGTGCCCGCCCACGTGACGAGGTCGTCGAGATCGTCGGCCGCGCCATCACCTCGCAGGATCGCGGCATCGTGCTCAGCCAGCTGACGACGCATCTCCCGTTCCAGCGCGGACGTCACCATGGCCGCACGGCTGGAGGCCTTTCCGGTGGCGACAGTGCGATCCAGGAACGCGACGACCTCGTCGGGCAACCGAACGGCGATCTGCGTGCTCATGATCCGATGATACCAAACTGAATCCCGATGTGGGATGCAGCGATCAGCCCGGGATCTGACGGACCGGGACCTGGGTGGCCGAGACCTGCGCGGGCGGTAGGGGGACCAGCGCGAACAACGGGTCGGCACCGGCCGCGTTGAGGCTGAGCGACAGACCGGCGCGGACCGTGCCCTCGGTGGTGCGCACCCACACCTGGCGAGCGCCGGAGACGTCGAGCGTGGCGACGCTGTCGGCCGCGAGGGAGAACGGGCGGACGTCGATGGAGCCGGACTCGGCGACGACGTAGATCGTGGCGGTCGCGGTGCCACCGGTCGCGACGAGCATCACCGACGTGGTGGCGCCCGCCGGAAGAGGGGCGCCGGCCACGACCGTGACGGGTTCTGTCGACGTGGTCCAGCCGAAGTCGGACTGGCCGGTCGCCTTCGGGCGTCGCTCGGACATCACGCCCGCGACGACGGGGTGGTCGGCGCGGACCTGGATCGCGTAGGCGCCGGCGGGCATGGTGCTGAGGTCGACCTCGCGGACCGCGCCGCCGGGTACCCGCACGACGCCGTCACCCGGCAGCGCGACCGGTCCGTCCTTGGTCAGGGCGCGGGCCTGGACGACGGTCTCCTCCGCCCCGGGTACCGCGACCCTCAGGCGAGCCGGGCCGTTCAGGTAGACCGCGGGCAGGACCTGCTCGTTGGACGGCGCCGCTGCCGGCGAGGCGTCGTCGGCGCCACGACCGACAGCGCCGTCGATCCAGCTGTCCTCCAGCACGCCGGTCAGCACGCCACCCGAGGCGACCACGTGGACGACGGGCGTGGATTCGGGACCGACGAGCGCATCGACGAGCAGGCTGGTGCGACCGCGGGGCGGCACCGCAACGTTCCGGCCGTTCGCCGACGGGAGGGTTCCGGACGAGCCGAGGACCGTGACATCGGCGGTGACCGTGTTGGCGCCGGGGTTCGCGAGCACGACCCGCTCGCGGCGGGTGCTGCCGCCGCCACCGCCGACCAGCCAGAGCTCCGCGCGCGGCGCCTGGCATGCGGTCGCGATGGCCGCGCGGTCGTCGCCCTCGGTGACGACGGTGCTCTGCAGGGCAGCCAGACCTCCCGCGAGCGCCCCCGTGCCGACCACCTGGCCCACCGAAGCGCCGGTGAGGGAGCCCTGGACGAGGGCGCCCCGTACGTCGGAGGTGCCGACGGCGGTGCCGGCCGGGTTCGCCGTCACGGTGAGCGTCCCCGTGCTGCCGGCGACGTCCACACCCTGCAGCACCTGGGCCGGCGGGCTGGCCGCCAGGGCCGTGGTCGTCCCGGCCACGGCCGGGACACCGTTCAGCCCTTCGCTCTCGGGCCCCGGGCAGGACAGGACTGTGGTGGCCACTGGGGCGAGCGTGGCGGTCGCGGCGGCCGAGGTGGGGGTGTCGGGGCCCACGCTCGTGGTCCAGGGCACCTGCACCGCCGCATACGTGAGACCGACCCCGGCTACGACGGCCGCCCCGGCGCGGACGAGACCCCAGACGGCCGGCCTCATACGAGCCTCCGGGAGCGGCGCGAGCCGAACGGGATCGCGAGGAACACGACGGCGGCGAGCAGCGCCAGCTGGGCGAGGAACCATCGCTGGTGTGACGGCGGTAGGTCGGCCTCGAGCCGGCCGGCGGCTGAGGGCAGCAGGTAGGTCGGGGTGCCCGTCGTGGCGACCGGCGTGAGGACCTGCCCGTCGTACGTCACCACGGCGTGCGTCGCCCACTCGGGCGCCTCGGCGAAGACCGCCTGACGCCCGGAGGCGGCGACCGACAGGTCCTGCAGGACCGCGCCGTGCGGACCGTCGACGGGCACCATCTCGAGGGGGCGACCCTCGGCGTTGTCGAGGCGCACTCGCGACGGGGGGACCGGGACGTCGGGCGCGGCCGCGGACGGCCGGGCGACGACGCGCCACAGGGTCTGGTCGGCCGTCGACCCGAGCCGAGTGAGGCCGGAGGCCGCGTCCAGGGTTCGGGTCAGTGGGTTGTCCGCCGTCGCCATGACGGAGACGAACCCGACGCCGAGGTCGGCGAGGGCGTCGCCGGCGCCGCCGGGGATCAGGCCGCCCGAGGCAAGGGTGCCGAGCAGCGGCGCGAGCCCGGGATCGGTGACGTCGGCAGTACGGTTGACGTCGCGCATCAGCGCGCCCGGCTCGTTGCCGATCACGGCGAAGTCCAGCCGGTCCGCGCTGGGCGTCAGCACAACGAGGCGGTTGGCGTCGGGCCCGTTGGCCTGCTCGACGGCCACGGCGGGGTAGGTCTCGGAGCCCAGCTGGAGCGCGCCGGCTCCGGCCCAGGCGGTGAGCCCCGCCGCCACGGCGAGACCCCCGGCCAGGACGGCGGCGACCGCGGCCGCCACGAACCGGCGCCAGCCGAACCGCCGCTCGCCCAGCACATGGGCGAGCCCGTGCCAGCCGACGAGCAGGATGCCGAGGACGGCGACGACGTAGAGCTCCAGCCCGATCCCGGCCCACAGCGTCGCGAGGGTCGGCTGGCCGTCCTCGCCGATGGCCTGGCCGACCCCGACGCGCTCGAAGAGGTAGGCGAGGGAGAGGCCGAGCAGCGCGGTCACCGTGAGCGCGGTGAGGGCGATGCTGCGCGGGCGGCCGCCGCTACGGCGAGCGAGGGCGACGATCGCGACGACGAGCACCGGGACGAAGAGGAGCCCGACCAGCTGAGGGCCGCCGTCGGGCTGGGCCAGCGCGAGCTGCCAGGGCGGCGGGGAGTCCGGGCCGACGTCGAGCAGGCCCTGACCGGTGAGCAACAGCCACGGCTCCTCGACGAACTGGAGCACCCACGGGCCGAGCAGGGCGATGGGCACGATGGCGAGCACCGCCGCCCGCAGCCGGCGACCCAGACCGGGTGCGACAACCACCGCGACGAGGGCGGCGACCACCCCGACGGCGAGAAGGACCGGCACGAACGCGCCGAGCAGGCCGGCGGCCAGGGCGGCCGCGAACGTCGCGGTCCACGTGCCATCGCGCTTCATCGCCGACGCGAACCCGGCGACGACGAGCGGCAGCAGGATGTGCGCGATGACCACCGACACGCGTCCCTGGGTGAGTGCAGCGGTGAGGACGCCGCTGGTCCCCCAGGCGAGAGCGACGAGTCCGCGGCCCCAGCGGGCGCGGGTGGCGACCCGTGCGGCGAGGTATGCGGTCAGTGCCGACAGCGGCATCGCGATGAGGATCAGCCACGACAGGGTCACACCGGCTGGCGTGCGTCCGTCGTCCACGTAGGGCACCCACTGCACGAGCCAGGTCAGCCCGGCGAGGACCCCCATCGACGGCGAGGTCTCGAGCGCGTTGCCGAACCCGGCACCGTGCCAGGAGTCGCGGTAGAGGTGCCAGAGGCCGCTGGCGTTCGTCGAGACGCCGAACAGCTCGCCGCCGGCGAAACCGGGCCCCCGGGCGTCGAGCACGCCCTGCGTGAGAGCGGTCCGGAAGGTCAGGGCCGAGAGGATCGCGCAGGCCAGGACGGCCAGGAAGCCGGGGTGTGTCGCGATCCGCTGCGGCAGGGAGGGCGGAAGCCCGCTGAGGGACTCCGCCTCCTCCGCGACCGGGCCGGACTCGGCGGCCGCCACGTCGCTGGCGGGGGCCTGCTCGCTGCCGCTGCGGTCGGGTGTCACGGCGTCCTGCACCCGGTCCCAGGAGGCGCCGAGAGCGGCTCCGGACCCGATGAACAGTCCGGTGAGGTGGCGGCGCCGGACCGTGGTGACGCGGCGGAACCGCCAGCGCGCCGCGGTGCTCGAGATCGGACGGCCCAGCGCGCCGATGTCGGAGAGCTCGGCCCAGGCGTGTTGCGGTCGTTTGAGCAGGAGTAGGCCGAGAGCCGAGAGGACCCCGCTGACCAGCATCCACACCGCGAGGAACGGCACCGCCAGCGGCGAGCACCGGGTCAGCGCGACACGCCGAGCGGCCCGGCGCTCGGCCAGACGGGTGGCAAGTGGGCCGGCCTGACGCTCGGCGGCGGACCGGGTCCGCCGGACGACGGCGCCCGGGACGACGACGACGCGATGGCCCGCCAGCTGCGCCCGCCACCCGAGGTCGAGGTCGGCGCCGGCCGCGGCGAAGGTCGGTTCGAACCCGTCGAGCTCGGTGTAGACGCTGCGACGCACCAGCATTCCGGCGGTGCCGACGGCCAGGACGTCGGTCCGCGTGTCGTACTGGCCCTGGTCGGCCTCCCCGAACGCGGGCGAGTCGACGCGACGCCCCGCGCGGGTGACCTGTCGGCCGAGCTCGACGAGCAGCCGCGGGTTCTCCCAGCGGACCACCTTCGGCCCCGCGATGCCCACGCTGGGCGACCGGCGGACGGCCTCGACCAGTCGCCGCAGCGCTGTCGGCTGCGGCGCGACGGTGTCCTCGAGGACCCACAGCCACTCGGGGCCGGTCGGGGTCGTCGAGCTGCTGGGTGTCACGGGAGGTTCGGTAGGCGACGGTGCCGGTTCGGACTCCGGCTCACTCTGATGGGTCGAGACTTCGGGCGCCTCGGGCTCGGCTTTGACCTCGTCGGCGCGTGCAGCCTCGCCCGGCTCGGCCTCGACGTCGGCGGGGCCGGCCTCGGTTTCGCTCAGGGTCTCGGCGGACTCCGCGGAATCGGCCCCGACCGGGTCGGGCGCTCGGTGCTGTCAGGCGCCTCGGTGCTGTCCGGCGCCTCGGCGCTATCCGGCGCCTCGGTGCTGTCGGGCGCCTCGGCGGAGTCAGGGGACTCGGCGGGGCGGGCTGCCTTGTCCGCCGAGGCGTCGGGAACCGACTCTCCCGGGGCGTGGCGGCGGTCCAGCTCGGCCAGGGCCGCATCGACGGCGGCACCGAGGTCGGCCGGTGCGGGCAACCCGATGACGGCCAGCTCAGGAACCGCTGCGACCAATCGCTCGTGCGCCTCGACGAGCTCGGTGACCCTGGTCAGCACGGACGCGCTCCCCGTGGACGCGACGGTCGGCATCGGCGGCGGCCACGACGACCAGCCGCTCCGGGGGTCGGGTCTGGGCGGCGAGGGCGTCCAGGACCTCCGGAAGCCGGCCGATCCGGGTCGTCGCGGCGACACGCATACCGGAGTCCGACGCCTCCTCGGAGGCGGCCGGTCGCCCGAGGGCGTCGCCGCGGACGAGGAGCACCGCCGTCACCCGAGGTGCCGCCGCCGCGCGGTGCGCGGACGCGGCTGAGCCAGGAGTCTCCGGATGCACAGCGTGGGGCGGCGCGAGCGTCGTCGTCACGTGGCAGGGTACGTCGGCGTCACGCGCTAGACAGCGCGTTTCTTCAGCTTGCGACGCTCTCGTTCGGACAGCCCGCCCCAGATGCCGAAGCGCTCATCGTGCTGGAGCGCATACTCCAGGCACTCCGCGCGGACCTCGCAGCCGATGCAGACCTTCTTCGCCTCCCGGGTCGAGCCCCCCTTCTCCGGGAAGAACGCCTCCGGGTCCGTCTGGGCGCAGAGCGAACGCTCCTGCCAGGACAGCTCGGTCTCGTCCTCGTCGATGGTGTTCAACATGACCAACTGCACCTCGTGCATGGCGCCCTCCTCGACCCTTGCCCGTACACGATGTCGCTCACATCCGTCTCTCGGGCGCTGGCCGCGGATCCCTGGTGGAAGCGGTGTACGGGTCGACCGTGAGAAGGACAGTGATGAAATTACACGCGTGTCATTGGTCAGAAGTCAAGGCGGATTCTGATATTCACCCGAATTCCCCCCGATTAGTCCTGTGCCGACCCGGTGAGAGGCCGTGAGGAGGCCCTGACAGACTCTCGGGCATGCACATCACCGCCCTCGCCGGCGGGGTCGGGGGCGCGCGCTTCCTGCGTGGCCTGCTCGCCCACATCGACCGCACGCCCGAGCTCGAGGGGTCCCACGTCACCGTCATCGGCAACACCGGTGACGACATCACCCTGTTCGGCCTGCGGGTCTGTCCCGACCTCGACACCGTCCTCTACACCCTCGGCGGCGGCGTCAACGAGGCGCAGGGCTGGGGGCGCACGGACGAGACGCACCACGTCCAGGGCGAGCTCGCCGCATACGGGGTGACGCCGCAGTGGTTCGGCCTCGGCGACCGCGACGTCGGCACCCACGTCGCTCGCTCGCTGTGGCTGGGCCAGGGGCTGACCCTGTCGCAGGTGACGGCGCGGCTCGCCGACCGGTGGGGCCTCCCGGCCCGCGGCGTGACGCTGCTGCCGATGACCGACACGCCGGTCGAGACCCACGTCGTCCTGGACGAGGGTGATGGTGAACGCGCAGTCCACTTCCAGGAGTGGTGGGTCCGGCTGCGGGCGGCGGTGCCGGCGCGCCGGTTCGTCGTGGCCGGGATGGACGGCGCGGTGGCCGCTCCGGGCGTCCTCGACGCGATCCGGACCGCGGACCTTGTGGTGTTCCCGCCGAGCAACCCGGTCGTGTCGATCGGCATCATCCTCGGCGTACCGGGGGTGCGCGACGCCCTGCGTGGCTCGCGCGCGCCGGTCGTCGGTGTGTCGCCGCTGATCAAGGGCCGCCCGGTCCGCGGACACGCCGACGCCTGCCTGGAGGCCATCGGGGTGGCCTCGACGGCGGGGGCCGTGGCCGGGCTGTACGAGGACTTCCTCGACGGCTGGCTCGTCTCCGAGGAGGACGGCGATGTCGTGTCCAGCGGACGGCTCGCGGTCGAAGCCCGTCCGCTGCTGATGTCGAGCGTGGAGGCGGCGGCGGACATCGCCGGCGCGGCGGTGGACCTCGGTATGCGGCTGGCCGGAGTCCGTGCCTGAGGGCGTCTGGGTCGTCCCGGTCACGGGTATGCCCGAGGTCGGCCCCGGGGACGACCTCGCTGCGCTGGTCGTGACGGGGGTTCGGGCGCTGGGCTTGAGCGTCGCGGAGGGCGACGTGTTCGTCGTGTCGAGCAAGGTCGCGTCGAAGGCCCTCGGGTTGGTTGCCGCGGACCGTGACGCAGCGATCGCGGCGGGGACGGTTCGGGTCGTCGCGGAGCGGACCATGGACGACGGCCGGGTCACCCGGGTGGTCGAGTCCGTCGCCGGGCCGGTCATGGCCGCGGCGGGGGTGGACGCCTCGAACACCGGCGACCTCGACGGGGTGCTCCTGCTGCCCACGGACCCGGACGGCGTATGCGCGGCGCTGCTCGCGGAGCTGCAGGCGGCGTTCGGTGTCGAACGGCTCGCCGTGGTGCTCAGCGACACGAGCGGGCGGCCCTGGCGGGTCGGCCAGGTGGACTTCGCGCTCGGCGCGGCCGGGATCCGGGTGGTGGACGACCTGCGTGGCGCGGTCGACGCCGACGGGCGGGCGCTGGCCGTCACGGCGCGCGCGGTCGCCGACGAGGTGGCGGCCGCCGCCGACCTGGTCAAGGGCAAGGCGGCAGCGGTCCCGGTGGCGCTGGTCCGCGGGGTGGGCGAGTTCGTGACCGGTGCGGTGGAGCGCGACGGTGGACGGGCCCTGGTCCGGACCGGCCCCGGGGACTGGTTCGCGACGGGCGAGGCGGAGGCGATCCGTTCGGCGTTGGGGGTCACGCCCGGTTCCGAGCTGGCCGAACGCGTCGGGATCACGGGCCTCGGGGTGGAGACACCGGCGGTACGGGTGGGCCGAGCGGTCGCCGTGGCGTTGTCGGCCGAGGACCTCGACGAGGGTGTGGGCGTGGATGTCGGTCTCGACGAGGTCGTCGTCTCGGGGGGTGACCCGGTCGACCGCGGCATGCTGGCCGGCCGGATCCGGGTGGCGTTGTGGGGCGAGGGTTTCGCGACGTCCGTCGATGCGGCGCCGCAGCGGCACGCGGACGCGGTGCGGGTTCGGATCCGGGAGCGCTGACCGCGTCGGCCGCGTCGGCGCCGCGTCGTTGCCGAGTCGAGCCGATGGTCGCGTCAACTTCTCAGACATGTCCGAGAAGTGTTGGGGTTCAGGGCGCTTCGGGCTCCCACTACTCAGACATGTCCGAGAAGTGTTGGGGTTCAGGGCGCTTCGGGCTCCCACTACTCAGACATGTCCGAGAAGTGTTGGGGTTCAGGGCGCTTCGGGCTCCCACTACTCAGACATGTCCGAGAAGTGGGGAGGCGGAGCCCGGGCCCCGGATCCCAGGCGCCGGACCCCGGACCCAGGCGCCGGCCCCGGACTCGGACCCCGGACGCCAGGCGTCAGCGCGGGAGGTGGGTCCGCGGGGCCATCCGCGGTCCGCGGCGGGGCCGCCGGTAGCCGCTCAGCTCGAGCAGCCGCTGCACGCGGTAGCGGTGGCCCGCGTAGGGCTCCAGCACCTCGGCCAGGACGTCGTCGCCGTGCGACTCGCCCAGCAGCGCCCAGGTGATGTCCTTCGCCACGTGGTAGTCGCCGAAGCTGACCGCGTCGGCGTCCCCGAGCGCCCGCTGGGCCACCTCCGCGGACGTCCAGACACCGACCCCTGGCAGGGCCTGCAGTCGCGCCCGAGCCGCCACCGCGGTCATGTCTACCGTTTGCTCTAGACGGCCGGCCACGCGTGCAGCTCCGACCACCGTCCGCGAGCGCGCCGGGTCGACCGACGCCTTGAGGAACTGCCACGACGGGATCGCCGCCCACGCCGCCGGCGACGGCTGGACGAGGAGCCCGACCGACGCATACGGGCCGGGCGCCGGCTCCCCGAACCGGCGGACGAGCTGCCGGAAACCCGCGAACGCCTCCTGGCCGGTCACCTTCTGCTCGATGATCGCCGGTGCGAGCGACTCGAGGACCAGCCGCGAGCGCGGGACCCGCCAGCCGGTGAACCGCCGTGCGGCCTGCGCGACGAGGTCGTGGTGCGCGACGAACCCGGACACGTCGTCATGCTCTCCGAGCAGGTCCGGTATGCCGTCCAGCGCCCAGTCCGCCCCTGGCCCCCAGGCCCTGGCGACCACCTCGGCGTCCGCGGGCCGGGTCTGCAGCTCGAGCGTGGCCAGCCCTTCCGGCGTCCGGAGACCGCGCGCCACCGACCCACCGCGGCCCCGCAGGAACGTCGGGTCGCCGCCCCCATGCCTCAGCGTGGCGAGGATCACCGACACCGCGAGGGGACGATCGGACCGCCAGACCCGGCCCCGTTGTGGCCAGTCGACGACAGCCGCCGCCGGAGGCGGCCGTCGGTTCCGTCGTCACGCCGCCAGTGTCGCCCACGCCGCCGACGCCCCAGCCTCGACCCCGCGACCCCGACCGCGACCCCGACCCCGACCCGACCCCGACGCCCACCAGACCTCGGCCCAGGGCTCGGCGGCTGGAACGTACACTTGGCCCGGCTCGTTGTCGGCTCGTTGCGGGTGCGTGCACCCCGCCGACCGACCGAACGCCTCACTCCCCGTCCGTAGTCCCTGGCGCCGCGCCCTGTCGCTCGCCAGCGCACCGCCCCGAAGGACACCGTGGCCAGGAAACCCCCGACCAGCCCGCCCTCGAAGGGCTCTGCCCAGACCTCGTCCGGGAAGTCCTCGGCACGGCCCGCAGCCGGTTCCGGCCGGCAGTCCTCCGGTCGCCCGACCTCGAGCCGACCGCAGCGGAGCGACCCGTCCAACCGCAAGGCCCGCGTCGCCGAGCTCCAGAAGGCGCAGAAGAGCCGCGAGCGGCGGACGGTTCTGATGATCGTCGGGGCCTGCGCGGTCCTGGTCCTCCTGCTCGGCGGCGTCATCACCTACGGCATCCTCGACGCTCGGAAGAACCAGCCGGACAGCCTGCTCCTCGCCATGGGGACCCCGGCCGCCTCCGCCTCCTGCGACGCCGTGACCACGGACCCCGCGAGCGGCAACTCCGACCACGTCGGCCCCGGGACCAACCGCACTGACGTGACGAAGGTGCAGTACTCCACCATCCCGCCCACCAGCGGTTCGCACTTCGTCCAGCCGGTCCTGGACGGCCGCCAGTTCTACTCGAGCGCCGACGCCCCGCCCGTCGAGACCTTCGTGCACAACCTCGAGCACGGCTACACGGTGCTCTGGTACCTCCCGAGCGAGGAGTCGGCCCGCAGCGGGCAGCTCCAGGAGCTGGCCGGCCTGGCCAACAAGATCGCGCCCTCGCAGGGGAAGTTCCTGGTGGCGCCCTGGAACGACGCCTACGGCCAGTTCCCGAGCGGGAAGAAGTTCGCGCTGACCCACTGGTCCGCCACCACCGACTCGACCGGCAAGGTCACGGCTCAGGCCGGACACCGCCAGCTCTGCGGCGACCTCTCCGGCGAGGCGGTCATGAGCTTCGTGACGCAGTTCCCGAAGAGCGACTCCCCCGAGCCGCTGGGCGCCTGACGCCGGAACCCCTGGCCTGCCGCAAGCCCCGGGACCTCACGGCTCCTCGGGCACCGTCTCTCCGGCCGGGTGCTCGCGCTCCTCGCGCGAGGTGACCAGGTGGTGCCGTCGCGCATACGCCCAGCCGGCGGCAGCCGCGAGCACGTCGACGAGGGTCACGACGAACCGTGAGACGAGCGCGACGGCGGTCCCGGCCGAGAGCGGCATGGCCGACGCGAGGACGATGGCGAGGATGCCGTCACGGGCACCGAGGCCCGCCGGGAGGATCACCGTCAGCATGCCCAGCGACCCGGCCAGGGCGTACCCGGTCAGCGAGGCCAGGGTCACGCCTGTACCCCCGCCCACAGCGAGCGCGAGGACGAGGATGTGCACCCCGAACAGCACCCACGCCAGCGCATACAGCCCCACGGTCGTGAGGATGGCCCGCGTGGACAGGGTCTCCTCCAGCGGTTCGCGACGTAGGACCCGCAGGCCCCAGGCGATGAGCCGGTTCAGCAGCGCGGGCCACACCAGGACGACGAACAGCGGGACGGCGAGCAGCAGCCAGCCGGACGACCCGGCGGACCGTTGCAGCAGAAGGGGAAGCGCCGGCAGTCCCACCAGGAGTCCGGTGAGCACGGAGAGCCCGATCGTCACGAGGCCGGTGACGCCGGTCCGTCGGCGCGGGACGTGGAGGTGGGACGCCATGTCGGCCTGGACCAGCACGGTCCACACGGAGCCGGGCAGGTACTTGCCGAGCTGGCCCACGAAGAACACTCCCCCGGCCGGCGCCAGGTGCAGCGGCGAACCGAGGTCGGCGAGGATCACCCGCCACCCGACCATGGTCAGCCACGTCCCGAGCGCGGCCGGGACGAACGACAGCAGCAGGGCACCGATGCTCACCCGCTGCAGGTCCTGGCTGATCTCGGTCCAGTTCCGCGCGACGCCCCACACGACCGCCACGACGACAGTCACGGCGACGACGATGCGGACGATGGAGATCGTCCGTGCGCGCGTCACCGTGCGGTCATCCTCGGGTCGGTCTCGGACAGTCTCGGGTCATCGGCGGCGCAGCGTGAGCCGCACCAGGCCGTAGGCCGCACCGGGGATGCGCCCCGGCGTCACGTCGGCCGCGACGCCGGCCGCGCGCATCCGCCATCCGACATCGCCGTCGAGGTCGCCGACGAGGACGTACCCCTGCTCGTGCGCCCGCGCCACGATCGCGCGCACGTCGGCCGGACCGAGCGCGTCCTCCTCGCCGGGCCTCCCGAGCGGCAGCGTGACGACGAACAGGCCGCCGGGCCGCAACGCCCACGCGGCCTGGCTCAGGGCCTCGTCGATGTCCGTCGCGTCGCAGCCGCCGGGATGGACCCGGGCCACCACGTCGATCGAGGCCATGTCGACGTCCAGCAGGTCGTACCCGCCGCCCACCACGGTCAGCCCCAGGTCCACCGGCGCGAACCCGCACGCGCGCGCCCACCGGCCCAACGGCGACGCCGAACCCGACTCGTCGACGACCAGGGCGACCCGCCGGCCCTCGTCACCCTCGCCCGGCACCCAGTCGGCCATCCGGACCACGGCGGCGAGGGCGCCCAGGGCGGCCCACGCTGCGATGCCGTCGCGAGCCCTGGGCAGTCCGAGCGCCCGGGCCGCCGCCTTGGCCTCGTCGGCCTGCCAGCCGTCCTCGAGGACGTCGGTCGGACGCACCCACTCGGGCAGGTCCCCACGGGTCAGCTCGACGCGCGGCGCCCGGGCCGCGGCGACGCGACGGGCAGCTGCGAACGTCCGAGCCGTCAGTCGCGCCGTCAGGGTCGCGGACGCGGCGACATCGGCGTCGGGGGTCGGGGCTGCCGCCACATCGGTCCCCGCGAGGGCCTCGATGGCGCCGACGTAGGTCGCCCACGGTGCGCTGAGGTCGGCCGACGGCAGGTCGGCCGGAAGCGGTCCGAACGCCGCCCGCCGGTCGCCGGCCCCGGCTGGGCTGCTGGTGGTCTCCGCGGCGGTGAGCACCGGTATGCGACGCACCCGGTCCGCGTCGTCGGTCCGGTCGGCGACGCGACGGGCACCGTCGTCGGCGGGCCGCAGCCCCAGGGCCGACGCGAGCTCGGGCTGCTCGGCCGCATACACGCGCGCGGCGCCGAGCCGGGTGGCGAGCGGCGCCTCCTCGCGGTGGTGGAGGAGCACACCGTCGACACGGCCGAGGAAGGTCGTGAGCAGGTTCCGGCTGGCCGGGCCGGGCCGGGCCGAGAGCAGGTGGTCGACGAGGATGACGCCGCGCGGTCCACCGTCGGCAGCACCGGCCGGTGCTCGGTGGATCCCGGCGCCCTGCAACAGGGCCAGGTGCAGCGGAATCATGGCGGCGCCGGTGTGGACGATGACGACCGCGTCGTACCCGCGTAGTCGCCGGCCGGTACGCAGCCAGGTGTCGGGCCGGTTCCACGCGAGCGACCGGACCGTACGGGGGAACGGCTCCCCCGCGGCGGCGACCCGCTCGGGGGGCGACCACGAGACCAACGTGACGTCGTGGCCGGCCCGGGCGAGCTGGTGCGCCAGGGCGACGGTATGCGGCGCCATCCGGCCGCCGCCCTCGTGGGTCGGCCCGACCAGGGCGACCCTGAGGAACGCCGACTGCGCGCCTCGCGAAACCGGTGCTCCCGACGTCCCTGCGGCACGGCCCAGCATGCCTCGGAGCGTAGCCCGCGGGGCTGCGAGGCTCGCGACGCCACTCGGCGCGCCGCCCGCTATGGTCGCCGGGTGCCCACCCCCGCCGCGGTGCTCGCCGCGATGCTGGCGTCCGACCCGGGCCGTCCGCGGCTGACCTGCTACGACGACGCCCCTGGACCCACCCACGGCGAGCGCATCGAGCTGTCCGCCAAGGTGCTGGCCAACTGGGTGTCCAAGGCGGGCAACATGCTCCAGGACGACCTGGACGGCGCGCCCGCGACCACGGTCGGCCTCGACCTGCCGGCCCACTGGCGGGCGTTCTACTGGGCGCTGGCCGCCTGGTCGGTCGGCGCGACCGTCGTCGTCGGGAACGGCGCCGACACCTGCGACGTCGTCGTCACCACCGACCACCAGACGGCCGCTCAGGTCGCCGAGAACGCCGGCCTCCCGGTGCTCGTCAGCCTCCCCATGCTGTCGGCCGCCAACCTCGACGCGCCCCGCGACGTCGTCGACGAGGCCCGTGAGCTGCCGAACTACGGCGACGCGTTCGCCGCCTACGAGGACCCGAACCCCGACGACCCGGCCCTCGTCGACGGGGACGACGCGATGTCGTTCCGCGACGTCGTCGTGGCCCAGCCCGCCTGGGGCCCCGGCCCCCGCGTCCGCGTCCCGGACGACCTGCACCGGGCGCTCCTGGCCGCGCTCTCCGCCTGGGCCGCCGACGGCTCCGTCGTGCTCGTCCGTCAGCCGGACGGGGACCAGACGAGACGGCTGGCCCCCGAGAACATCACCGTCGACGTCAGCTGAGCTCGACCCGCAGCTCCGGTTCGGTCTTCTCCCGCACCTCGGCCTCGGTGACGCCCGGCGCGAGCTCGCGCAGGACGAGCCCGTCCTCGGTCACGTCGATGACCGCCAGGTCGGTGATGATCCGCTGCACGACTCCCCGCCCGGTGAACGGCAGCGAGCACTCCTTGACGATCTTGTAGGACCCGTCCCGGGCCACGTGCTCCATGAGCACGATGACGTGCTTGGCGCCGTGGACCAGGTCCATCGCCCCGCCCATCCCCTTGACCATCTTCCCGGGGATCATCCAGTTGGCGATGTCGCCGCCCTCCGACACCTGCATCGCCCCGAGGATCGCGGCGTCGACCTTGCCGCCGCGGATCATCCCGAACGACGTCGCCGAGTCGAAGTAGGACGCCCCGCGCCGCACGGTCACGGTCTCCTTGCCGGCGTTGATGAGGTCCGGGTCCTCGGTGCCGTCGACCGGGTAGGCGCCGACGCCGAGGATCCCGTTCTCCGACTGGAGCACGATCTCGACGTCGTCGGGCACGTAGTTCGGGACCAGGGTCGGCAGCCCGATGCCGAGGTTCACGTAGGAGCCGTCGCTCAGCTCACGGGCCGCGCGGGCGGCCATCTCCTCACGGGTCAGCGGCATCTCAGGCCTCCCTCACGGTGCGTCGTTCGATCCGCTTCTCGGCGGTCTGGTCGGCGTCGAGCAGCAGCACCCGCTGGACGTAGATCCCCGGCAGATGCACCTGGTCGGGGTCGAGCTCACCGGGCTCGACCAGCTCCTCGACCTCGGCGACGGTGACCCGGCCGGCCATCGCCGCGAGCGGGTTGAAGTTGCGGGCCGACTTGTTGAAGACGAGGTTCCCGTGCCGGTCGCCCCTCCACGCCCGCACGAGGCCGAAGTCCGCGACGATCGCCGGCTCGAGGACGAACTGCTTCGTCTCCCCCATCCACTCGATCTCGCGCACCTCCTTCGGCGGCGAGGCGACCGCGATGGAGCCGTCCGCCGCATACCGCCAGGGCAGCCCGCCCTCGGCGATCTGGGTACCGACCCCGGTCGCGGTGAAGAACGCGGGTATGCCCGAACCGCCGGCGCGCAGCCGCTCGGCCAGGGTGCCCTGCGGGGTCAGCTCGACCTCGAGCTCACCGGCGAGGTACTGGCGCGCGAACTCCTTGTTCTCGCCGACGTAGGACGCGACCATGCGCCGGATCCGCTTGTCGCGCAGCAGGATCCCGAGACCCCAGTCGTCGACGCCGCAGTTGTTCGAGATCGCCTCGAGGTCGCTGATGCCCGCGTCGTGGATCGCACGGATGAGCACGCTGGGGATGCCGCAGAGCCCGAAACCACCGACCGACAGCGTCATCCCGTCGGCGATGCCCTCGATCGCGGCGGCCGGGCTGGAGACCACCTTGTCCATGGCCCGGGACTCTAGCCGCCGCGGGCGGTCGACCGGCGAGGGCCCGGCACCACGCATACCCGGTATGCCTGTGGTTCGGGCACATCCGAGAATTCGGTCTCGAACAGCGGTGCGTGAGACCATGGGTCGCTATGCCCAAGGGAGACGACGTCCGCGCCGTCGACGACCGCCCTGGCGGCTATGTCGTCGACACGAGGAGCCCGTTCCGCCGCCGCTCCTCTCGTCGTGGTCCCCTGCCGCCGCTGAAGCCCAGCGGGAAGCCGGCCGGGAAGCCCAGCGGCGGACCCCCGCCGCGATCGCCGGGACGAGCTCCCGTGGCGACCGCGCCGCCGCGTCCGCGACGTACCGGGCGCAACGTCCTCATCGCGGTCCTCGTCATCGTCATCCTCTGGGTGGCGTTCCTCGTCTGGGTGCCGTTCAACGCCTGGAACAGCGTCACCCGGGTGGACAACAACCCGTCCGGCGACCGGCCGGTCGACAAGAGCGGTTACAACTACCTGCTCGTCGGGTCGGACAGCCGCGACGGGCTCACCCCCGAGCAGCAGCAGGCGCTCAACGGGGGCGGCTCGGCCGAGGGCAAGCGCACCGACTCGATCATCCTCGTCCACGTCCCCGGCAACGGCGGCAAGGCCGCGATGGTCTCGATCCCCCGGGACTCCTACGTCCCCATCCCCGGACACGGCAGCAACAAGATCAACGCGGCGTATGCCTTCGGTGGCGCCAAGCTGCTGACCCAGACGGTCGAGCAGGTCACCGGCGTGCACGTCGACGGGTACCTCGAGATCGGGTTCGCCGGCTTCGCGGGCGTCGTCGACAGCCTCGGTGGGGTCGACGTCTGCGTCCCGTTCGACATGAAGGACCAGGACGCCGCCATCGACCTGAAGAAGGGCTGCCAGACCCTCGACGGTCCGACCGCCCTCGGCTACGTCCGGGCCCGCAAGTCCGACCCGCGCGGCGACATCGGGCGGGCCGAGCGGCAGCGCCAGTTCCTCGGCGCGCTGCTGAAGAAGGCGGCCACGCCGTCGACCGTGCTGATCCCGTGGCGCTACAAGTCGTTCGCCGACTCGGCGGCGACCGGGCTCGAGGTCGGTGAGACGACGTCGTTCAGCGACGCCGTGAAGATGCTCCAGGCGCTGCGGGGTGTCGACGGAGGCGACACCCTCTCGCTGGTCGTGCCGATCGAGTCCGCCGCGCTGCAGACCCCGAACGCGGGCGTCGCCGTGAAGTGGAACACCGCGCAGGCCAAGGCGCTCTTCAACGCCATCCAGCAGGACCAACCCCTCACGACACCACCCCCGGGGACCGTGCCGGGCTGACCCCGGAGGTCTCACCCGCGGTGGGTGACGCGGGTGGCCCCCGCCGCGCGGGAGCGTGAGTCCATGAGTCCGACCTCGGAGTCCAGGGAGATAGTCGCCGGCTGGGGAACCACGTTCGCGGGCACGATGATGATGATCGTCGGCCTCGTCGAGTTCTTCCAGGGGCTGGTCGCCGTGATCAACGGCAACCAGTTCTTCGTCACGACACCGAACTACGTGTTCCAGCTCAATGTCACGACCTGGGGCTGGATCCATCTCGTCCTGGGTGCCGTCATCGCCGTCGCGGGCTTGTTCATCTTCACCGGAAACATCGTCGCCCGCAGCGTCGGGATGCTCCTCGCCGGCCTGCAGGCCCTGGCCAACTTCGTGTGGCTGCCCTACTCCCCGCTGTGGAGCATCATCATCATCGCCATCGACGTCTTCATCATCTGGTCCCTGGCGACGCTCCGGATGGACCACCCCCTCTAGCTCGCGCGGCTGAGGGGCGGGGGCCCTTGCGGGACCAAGGTCCCTGGAGAACCCTGAGGGGAGACGCCACGATGCACGGCGTGACCGGCACCCCGAGCAGGCCCTGGCGTCCGCGCACGATGCTCCTGGAGCGCCGGTATGCGTAAGAACGACGGACCCGGAGTCGACGGGCCGGCCACCGAGAGGCTGTTGCGGGCGGGGCGCTTCTTCACCCGGTGGGACGAGTCCGACGACGGCCGCGCCGTCTTCCGCGAGGGTGGCCGCGCCGGAGACGTGTTCTACCGCGACCGCTGGAGCCACGACAAGGTGGTCCGTTCGACCCACGGGGTGAACTGCACGGGGTCCTGCTCGTGGAAGGTCTACGTCAAGGACGGCATCATCACGTGGGAGACGCAGCAGACCGACTACCCCTCCGTCGGCCCCGACCGTCCCGAGTACGAACCACGCGGCTGCCCCCGTGGTGCGGCGTTCTCCTGGTACACCTACTCCCCCACCCGCGTCCGCTACCCGTACGTGCGCGGTGTCCTGCTCGAGATGTACCGAGAGGCGCGCCAGCGGCTCGGTGACCCGGTCCTCGCCTGGGCGGAGATCACCGGCGACCGCGAGAAGCGGCGCCGCTACCAGCAGGCCCGCGGCAAAGGTGGGCTGGTCCGGGCCAGCTGGGCCGAAGCGATCGAGATCGCCGCGGCGGCCCACGTCCACACCATCAAGGCGTACGGACCCGACCGCTGTGCGGGCTTCTCGCCCATCCCGGCCATGTCGATGGTGTCGCACTGCGTCGGCACCCGGTTCATCCAGCTCATCGGCGGGGTGATGACCTCGTTCTACGACTGGTACGCCGACCTGCCAGTGGCCAGCCCCCAGGTCTTCGGCGACCAGACCGACGTCCCCGAGTCCGGCGACTGGTGGGACGCCACCTACCTCATGATGTGGGGCTCCAACGTCCCGGTCACGCGTACCCCCGACGCCCACTGGATGGCCGAGGTCCGCTACCGCGGGACCAAGGTCGTGACGGTCAGCCCGGACTATGCCGACAACACCAAGTTCGCGGACGAGTGGATGCCGGCGCAGGCCGGGACGGACGCCGCACTGGCCATGGCCATGGGTCACGTCCTCCTCACCGAGCACTTCGTCCAGCGCCAGACACCCTTCTTCCACGACTACGTCCGGACCTACACCGACCTGCCGTTCCTCATCCGTCTGGATCCCCGCGAGGGGGACGAGGCCTTCGTCCCGGGCAAGTTTCTGACCGCGGCCGACCTCTCCGACGGTGCGCCGGACGAGGACGCCTGGAAGACCGTCGTGCTCGACGAGTCGAGCGGTGCTCCGGTCGTCCCCAACGGGTCGATGGGGTTCCGGTACGCCGAGTCGGGCGAGGGCCGCTGGAACCTCGACCTCGACGGGGTGACACCGGCGCTCTCCCTCGCCGGCGCCGACGCAGAGCCGGTCGAGGTGCTGCTGCCGGCCTTCACGGAACCGGACGGGAGCGGCTCGGTCCTGCGCCGCGGGGTGCCCGCCCGACGCGTCGGCGGGCATCTGGTGACGACCGTCCTCGACCTGATGCTCGCCCAGTACGGAGTGCACCGCGACGGTATGCCCGGGGTGTGGCCGAGCGGGTACGACGACGTCGCGGTGCCCTACACCCCGGCCTGGCAGGCGGAGATCACCGGCGTCGCCGCGGAGCAGTGCATCCGCATCGCCCGGGAGTTCGCCGCGAACGCCGAGGAGTCCCAGGGGCGTTCGATGATCATCATGGGCGCCGGCATCTGCCAGTGGTTCCACGGCGACACGACGTACCGCTCGATCCTGGCCCTGCTGATCCTCACGGGGTGCATGGGCCGCAACGGCGGCGGATGGGCGCACTACGTCGGCCAGGAGAAGTGCCGACCGATCACCGGCTGGATCTCCCTCGCCAACGCGCTCGACTGGACGCGACCGCCGCGCACGATGACCGGTACCTCCTACTGGTACATGCATACGGACCAGTGGCGCAACGACGGGTACTCGACCGACTCGCTCGCATCACCGTTGGCCCAGGGCCACCTGGCCGGGAAGCACACAGCGGACGCGATCGCGCAGTCGGCGCGGCTCGGCTGGATGCCGTTCTACCCACAGTTCTCGGCGAACCCGCTGCAGGTCGCCGAGGACGCGCAGGCGGCGGTGGACGAGGGGTCGGCCGCCAGCCCCGCCGCATACGTCGCGAGCGCCCTGCGGGACGGCAGTCTCAGCGCGGCCATCGAGGACGTCGACGCTCCCGAGAACTGGCCGCGCACGCTGGTGCTCTGGCGGTCGAACCTCATGGGCAGCTCGGCGAAGGGCAACGAGTACTTCCTCAAGCACCTGCTCGGTACCCACTCGAACGTCATGGGCAGCGAGAACCCCGCGGCGCCGAGGCCGTCCGAGGTGGTGTGGAGGGAGGAAGCCCCGGAGGGCAAGCTCGACCTGCTCCTCTCGGCCGACTTCCGGATGACCTCGACCACGCTGCTGTCGGACATCGTCCTGCCCGCGGCGACGTGGTACGAGAAGCACGACCTGTCCTCGACGGACATGCACCCGTTCGTCCACGCCTTCACCCCCGCGATCGACCCGCCGTGGGAGGCCAAGAGCGACTTCGACCTCTTCCATCTCCTCGCGCAGCAGTTCTCCGCGATGGCGCGGACCCATCTCGGGGTTCGCCGGGACCTGGTGAGCGTGCCGCTGATGCATGACACCGCCGGCGAGACGGCGCAGCCCGGCGGTCGCGTCGTCGACTGGCGCGAGTCGGGGGCCGCCGGCGTCCCAGGCCGGACCATGCCGGTCTTCCAGGTCGTCGAGCGGGACTACACGACGATCGCGGACAAGCTGGCGACGGTCGGCCCGCTGGCCGACTCGCTCGGCTTCACCGTCAAGAATGTGACGTACCGGGTGGACGAGGAGGTCGCGTACCTGTCGGCGAAGAACGGCGTGATGTTGGGCGGAGCAGGGGACGGCCGGCCGGCGATCGACACCGACGAGAAGATGGCCGAGGCGATCCTCCGGTTCTCCGGGACGACCAACGGCCGCCTCGCGGTGCAGGGGTTCCGAACGCTGGAGCGTCGGGTCGGGAAGAGGCTCGTCGACCTTGCCGAGGGGTCCGAGGAGAAGCGGGTCACCTTCGCCGACACCCAGGTCGCCCCGGTCCCGGTCATCACGTCGCCGGAGTGGTCCGGGTCCGAGACCGGCGGTCGGCGGTATGCCCCGTTCACGGTGAACATCGAACGGCTCAAGCCGTTCCACACCCTCACCGGCCGGATGCACTTCTACCTCGACCACGACTGGATGCTCGACCTCGGGGAGGCGCTGCCGATCTTCCGGCCGCCGCTCGACATGCACCGGCTGTTCGGTGAGCCGACCATCGGACCGGACGGGGCGAAGCAGGTCACGGTCCGCTACCTCACCCCGCACTCGAAGTGGTCGATCCACTCCGAGTACCAGGACAACCTCCTCATGCTCTCGCTCTCCCGCGGCGGCCCGACGGTGTGGATGAGCCCGCAGGACGCCGGAGCCATCGACGTGCACGACAACGACTGGGTCGAGTGCGTCAACGCCAACGGGGTCCTGGTCTGCCGCGCCGTGGTGAGCCACCGGATGCCCGAAGGGGTCGTCTACGTCCACCACGCGCAGGAACGCACCATCGACGTCCCCAAGTCCGAGGCGACCGGTCGCCGCGGCGGCATCCACAACTCCGTGACGAGGCTGCTGGTGAAGCCCAGCCACCTCATCGGTGGGTACGCGCAGCTGTCCTACACGTTCAACTACCTCGGCCCCACCGGTAACCAGCGCGACATGGTCGCGACGGTGCGCAAACGGTCCCAGGAGGTGACGTACTGATGCGCGTCATGGCCCAGATGGCGATGGTGATGAACCTCGACAAGTGCATCGGGTGCCACACCTGCTCGGTCACCTGCAAGCAGGCGTGGACCAACCGCGCGGGCACCGAGTACGTCTGGTTCAACAACGTCGAAACCCGTCCTGGACAAGGCTATCCGCGTCGCTACGAGGACCAGGAGACGTGGAAGGGTGGCTGGGAGCTGGGCCGCCGGGGCAACCTCAAGCTCAAGTCCGGGGGCCGGGTGAACCGGCTGCTCGGCATCTTCGCCAGCCCCGTGCAGCCGGAGCTGAAGGACTACTACGAGCCGTGGACCTACGACTACCAGACGCTGGTGGAGGCGCCGCTGGGCGACGACTTCCCCGTGGCGCGGCCGAAGTCCCTCATCACCGGCCAGGACACCAAGGTCTCCTGGTCGGCCAACTGGGACGACAACCTCGGCGGCGCGAGCGAGATGGGCCACCTCGACCCCATCGTGGAGCGCGTCCGTCGCGACTCCGAGGACAAGGTCCGCTTCGAGCTCGAGCAGACCTTCATGTTCTACCTGCCACGGATCTGCGAGCACTGCCTCAACCCGTCGTGCATGGCGTCCTGCCCCTCGGGGGCGATCTACAAGCGCGCCGAGGACGGCATCGTCCTGGTCGACCAGGACCGGTGCCGTGGCTGGCGGCAGTGCATCACCGGATGCCCGTACAAGAAGATCTACTTCAACCACAAGACCGGCAAGGCCGAGAAGTGCACGTTCTGCTACCCACGGATCGAGGTGGGCCTGCCGACGGTCTGCTCGGAGACCTGCGTCGGGCGGCTGCGCTACCTCGGCCTGTTCCTGTACGACGTGGACCGCGTCACGCAGGCGGCGGCCACGCCGGACCCCGGTGACCTGTACGAGGCGCAACTGGACCTCATGCTCGACCCCGACGACCCCGCCGTCGCCGCGCAGGCCCGCTACGACGGCATCCCGGAGGACTGGCTGGACGCGGCCCGGCGGTCCCCCGTCTACGCGCTGGCCAAGCGCTACCGCGTCGCCCTGCCCCTGCACCCGGAGTACCGCACCATGCCGATGGTCTGGTACGTCCCACCGCTGTCCCCCATCGTCGACGTGCTCGCCGGCCAGGGCCACGACGCCGAGGACCGGACGAACCTGTTCGGTGCGATCGACGCCCTCCGCATCCCCGTCGAGTACCTCGCCGAGCTCTTCACCGCCGGACGCACCGACATCGTGACCGGCGTCCTGCAGAAGCTCGCCGCGATGCGGTCCTACATGCGGGACGTGACCCTGGGCCGCGACGGCGACCCGGCCATCCCCGCGGCCGTCGGGATGACGGAGGAGTCCCTGTACGAGATGTACCGCCTCATGGCGATCGCCAAGTACGCCGACCGCTACGTCATCCCCACCGCCCACGTCGAACGCGCCCACGAGCTCGAGGAGATCGGCTGCTCCCTCGACTACGACGAGGGTCCGGGCATGTACGAGTCCGGCCCGTTCGGCGAGGCCAGCGGACGGCCGGCCCCCGTCGCCGTGGAGACCTTCAACGCGCTGAAGCAGCGGCAGACCGCCGACGTCGCGACCTCGACGACCCCGTCCGGTGAGCTGCGTGGCCGGGTCAACCTGCTCAACTGGGACGGCAACGGCGCACCGGACGGGCTCTTCCCGACGAAGCCGGACGGAGGCGCACCGTCATGAGGTCCCTCCGCCGGCCGCAGCCGGACCCCAGGGTCGTCTACCAGGTCGCGTCCTGGTGCCTCGACTACCCGACCGCCGAGCTGCTCGAGCGACTGCCCCTGTTCACGAGCGCGCTGGCCGAGCAACCCGATGCGCCGGAGGTCGCGCGGCTCGACGGCCTGGTCGGTCACCTCGGCAGCACCCCGCTCGACCGCCTGCAGCGGGCCTACGTCGATCAGTTCGACCTCAGCCGGAAGCACGCCCTCTACCTGTCCTACTGGACCGACGGCGACACCCGTCGCCGAGGGGAGGTGCTCGGGCGGTTCAAGAGCGCATACCGGGCCAGCGGCTTCCTCGTCGACACCCACGGCGAGCTGCCCGACTACCTGCCGATGGTGCTCGAGTTCGCGGCCCGCGCCGACCTCGACGCCGGCCGGGAGCTGCTGCAGGCATACCGGCCGAGCCTGGAGCTGCTGCGCATCGCGCTGGACGAGAAGCAGAGCCCGTATGCGGGTGCGCTCGTGGCGGTGTGCGCGACGCTTCCGGGGGAGTCCCCGGCGACCCGCGCCGCCGTCCAGGCGATGGTCGACGCCGGTGACCCACCGGTCGAGTCGGTCGGGCTGGACGCCTACGACCCGCGCCTGCTCCCGCTGCAGCCGGTGGGAGAGCGGTGATGGACGTCCTCCTGTGGGGCGTCCTCCCCTACGTCGTCCTCGTCCTCCTGGTCGGCGGGACGGTGTGGCGGTACCGCTACGACAAGTTCGGCTGGACCACGCGCTCGTCGCAGCTCTACGAGTCGCGGCTGCTGCGGATCGGGTCACCGCTGTTCCACTTCGGCATCCTGCTGGTGCTGGTCGGGCACATCGGCGGCCTGGTCATCCCCGAGTCGTGGACCGAGGCGGTGGGCATCAGCGAGGGGCTGTACCACGTCAACGCGCTGCTGTTCGGCGGCATCGCCGGGGTCTGCACCCTCGTCGGGATCCTCATCCTCGTCTACCGCCGGCGCCGGACCGGGCCCGTCTTCATGGCCACCACCCGGAACGACAAGCTGATGTACGTCCTGCTCGTCGGCGCCATCGTGCTCGGCCTGTGGACGACGCTGGTCAGCGTCGGAGCCGGCTCGGAGGCCCACAACTACCGCGAGACCGTCTCGCCGTGGTTCCGCTCCGTGTTCCTGCTGCGACCCGACGTGGAGGCCATGGCGGAGGCGCCGCTCCAGTTCCACCTCCATGCACTGGTCGGGATGGCGCTGTTCGCCCTCTGGCCGTTCTCCCGGCTGGTCCACGCCTTCACCGCGCCCCTGCACTACCTGTTCCGGCCGTACATCGTCTACCGCAGCCGGGACCGGGCCGACACCGGCTCCCGCCCGTCCCGCAGTGGCTGGAGTCCGGTCGGGACCCGCGACCGCGACCGCAACCGTCGCTGACCCTCCGGCCAGAGCGAGGAGAGCACCGTGACCCACACCAGCGGGACAGCCGCGCCCGTCGTCGACCTGCGGGGGCAGACGAAGAACCTCGTCGTCGCCACGGCCGCCTTCGCCATCAGCTTCTGGGCGTGGAACATGATCGCCCCGCTCGCGGTGACCTACACGCAGGAGATGGGACTCGACGGGAACCAGAAGGCCCTCCTCGTCGCGACCCCCGTGCTCGTCGGGGCGCTCGGCCGGATCCTGGCGGGCGCCCTGACGGACCGCTTCGGCGGCCGGCTGATGATGCCCACGCTGATCCTCGCGTCCGTCCCGTTCGTCCTCCTCGTCGCCGTCGCCGGCAACGCCCGGTCGTACGGTCTGATGCTCCTCTTCGGCTTCTTCCTCGGGATCGCGGGGACGACGTTCGCGGTCGGCGTGCCGTTCGTCAACTCCTGGTACCGGGCGGAGCGGCGCGGGTTCGCCACGGGCGTGTTCGGCGCCGGGATGGGCGGCACGGCGCTCTCCGCGTTCTTCACGCCGCGGTTCGTCACGTGGTTCGGCTACACCCTGACGCACGTGATCATCGCGGTCGCCCTGGTCGCCATGGCGGCGATCTGCTGGTTCACGATGACCAACTCGCCGGTGTGGAAGCCCAACTCCGACCCGGTCGCCCCGAAGCTCGTGGCGGCGATGAAGCTGCCCGTGACCTGGCAGATGTCGTTCCTGTATGCCGTCACGTTCGGAGGGTTCGTCGCCTTCACGACCTACCTGCCGACCTACCTCAAGGACATCTACGCCTTCGACCTCACCGCCGCGGGCACCCGGACCTCCGGCTTCGCCATCGCCGCCGTGGTCGCCCGTCCCGTCGGCGGGATCCTCGCCGACCGGATCGGGCCGCGGAACGTCGTCGGCATCTCGCTGGCCGCCACGGCGGTCCTCGCGGCGGTCGTGGCGTTCCAGCCGCCGCTCGAGCTGCCCGCCGGCACGACCTTCGTCCTGCTGTCGTTCGCCCTCGGGCTCGGCATGGGCGGGGTGTTCGCCTGGGTGGCCGAGAGCTCGCCGCCGGAGCGGGTCGGCAGCGTGACGGGGATCGTCGGCGCCGCCGGCGGCCTGGGCGGCTTCTTCCCACCGCTGGTCATGGGGGCGACGTTCGGGAAGGTCTTCCCCGGCTACGGTTTCGGGCTGTCGCTCCTGGTCCTCGTCGCCGCCGGAGCGCTGGTCTTCACCTATCTCGGCATCAGGCCCGCGCGCCAGGCGACCTCGCGTTGAGGGCTACTGCAGCAGCTGGCGGGCCATGACCAGGCGCTGGATCTGGTTGGTCCCCTCGTAGATCTGGGTGATCTTCGCGTCGCGCATCATCCGCTCCAGCGGGAAGTCCTTGACGTACCCGGCCCCACCCAGCAGCTGCACCGCGTCGGTGGTGATCTGCATCGCCACGTCCGACGCGTAGCACTTGGCCGCCGCCCCGAAGAACGGGAGGTCCTTGTCGCCGCGCTCGGACTTGGCCGCGGCCACGTAGACCATCTGGCGGGCCGCCTCGAGGGTCATCGCCATGTCGGCGAGCATGAACTGGATGCCCTGGAACTCGGCGATCGCCTTGCCGAACTGGCGGCGTTCCTTGACGTAGTCGATGGCGGCGTCCAGGGCGCCCTGCGCGATCCCGACCGCCTGCGCCCCGATGGTGACCCGGGTGTGGTCCAGCGTCCGCAGCGCGATCTTGAGCCCGTCGCCGACCTCGCCGACCAGCCGGTCGCCGGGGATCCGGCAGCTCTCGAAGTGCAGCTCTCGGGTCGGCGAGCCCTTGATGCCGAGCTTGCGCTCCTTCTCGCCGAACGTGAACCCGGGGTCCGACTTCTCGACGACGAACGCCGAGACGTTCGCCCCGCGCCGCCCGTCGGGGTCGGTCACCGCGAGCACCGTGTAGTACTCCGAGACCCCCGCGTTGGTGATCCACGACTTCTGCCCCGTGATCACCCAGTCGTCGCCGTCCGGCCGCGCCCGGGTCTTCATCGCCGCGGTGTCGGACCCGGCCTCGCGCTCGGACAAGCCGTAGGAGAACCCCGCCTCCCCCCGCGCGAGAGGCGGCAGGTACTTCGCCTTGACCTCTGCGGACCCCGCGAGGATGACCGGCATCGAGCCCAGCTTGTTCACCGCCGGGATCAGCGACGACGACGCGCAGACCCGGGCGAGCTCCTCGATGACGATGCACGTCGCGAGCGCGTCGGCGCCGACGCCGTCGTACTCCTCGGGCACGTGCGGCGCGAAGAAGTCGCTGGCCACGAGCGCGTCGTGCGCCTCCTGCGGGTACCGCGACTGCTCGTCGACCTCCGCCGCATACGGGGCGATCTTGTCCTCGGCGATCGCGCGGACCGCCTCGCGGACGGCCTCGTGCTCCTCGGACAGCTGGTACAGGTCGAACGATGACGTGCTCACCGGCCCAGGTTACCGCCGGGTATGGCCGTCGCCGAGCCCGCGGTCAGGCCGCCGCCACCGCCGGCAGGCCCGGGTCGACGCCGGTCAGCCGGACGGCCAGGTCCCAGAGCGCGCGCTGCGGTGTCGAGGTCGCGGGAGGCGGCCGAGGACCCCACGATGCGGGGCGGTCCCGTCTGCTCCATCCAGCCGGAGGGTCCGACGTAGCTGCCCCCGGGCAGGTCCGGCGCGGTCGCCGCGTACAGGGTCGGCAGGGCTCCACCGGCGGCGTCCTGGACCAGCCCGGCCTTCAGCATCCACCGCTGGCTGGCGAGCGCGACGGTGCCGAGGTTGGCCTGGAGGTTCGTCGCCGCATACCCGGGGTGCGCGGCGATCGAGCGCAGCGTCGACCCGGCGAGGAGCAGCCGCCGTTGGAGCTCGTAGGAGAACATGAGGTCGGCGAGCTTGCTCTGCCCGTAGGCGGTCCAGCGCTGGTAGCGGCGGCGCTCGAAGCCCGGGTCGGCCAGGTCGATCCGGCCCATCCGGTGCACGCCCGACGAGAGCGTGACCACCCGGTCGGTCACCTGCGGGAGCAGCAGGCCGGTCAGTGCGAAGGGTCCGAGGAAGTTCGTGCCGTACTGGCTCTCGAAGCCTCCACCGTCCGCGCGAACGGGACGGCCATGATCCCCGCGTTGTTGACGAGGACGTCGATCGGCCCCTCCCACGCCTCGGCGAAGGCGTGGACCGACGCCAGCGAGCCGAGGTCCAGCTCGCGCACCTCGGTGTCGCCTCCGACCTCCGCCCGCGCGGCTTCGGCCTTGCCGAGGTTGCGGCAGGCCATGACGACGCGAGCACCCTTGCGGGACAACGCTTTCGATGCCTCGAAACCGATGCCCGAGTTCGCACCGGTCACCACGAACACGCGGCCGGTCTGGTCGGGCATGTCTGCGAGGCGCCAGACCATCAGGACCCCCGCAGCGCCGGGATCACTGCGGACTCGAACAGCTCCATCCCGGAGGTGTCGTAGGCGGCCTCGCGGAAGTTGGTGATGGCGTAGGTCAACCCCAGCTTCTGGAGGCCCTGCAGTGTCTCGACGATCTGCTCCGGCGTCCCGACCGCGGGACCGCCGCGGAAGTTCTGCGCCTGCGCGCGGATCGACGCGTCGGACAGCCCGGCCTTGCGGTAGGAGTCCTCGATCCAGGCCAGCCGGTCCTGGACGTCCTTCTCGGTCTCGCCGATGACGACGTTGTAGTTGGCAGAGCGCACGATCGAGCCGAAGTCGCGCCCGACGTCCTTGCAGTGCTGCTCGAGGATCGCGCTCTTGGCGGCGAACCCCTCGGGCGACCCGTCGAAGTTGGTGTAGTCCGCATACTCGGCGGCGATCTTCAGCGTGACCTTCTCGCCACCGCCGGCGACCCACATCGGGATGCCGTTCGCGGCCGACCCCGGCAGGGTCGTGCCCTGGAGCGGCCGCGGCTGACCGATCGCACCGTCCACGGTGTAGTACTTCCCGGCGTGGGTCGCGATGCCCTTGGTCCACATCTGACGAAAGATCTCGACACCGTCGCGCAGCCGGCCGAGGCGCTCACCCGCGGGCGGGAACCCGTATCCGTAGGCGCGCCACTCGTGCTCGTACCAGCCGCCGCCGATGCCCATCTCGACGCGTCCACCCGAGATGACGTCGATGGTCGCCGCCACCTTGGCGAGGTAGGCGGGGTTCCGGTACGCCATGCAGGTGCACATCTGGCCGAGCCGGACGCGCGACGTCGCGGCCCCGAACGCGGCCATCAGCGACCACGCCTCGTGGGTCGCCTCCTCGGACGGCTCCGGGGTGGTGTGGAAGTGGTCGTAGACCCAGATCGACTCCCAGTCGGGGTTGTCGTCCGCGCGTTTCGCCAGCCCCAGCATGGTGTTCCACTGCTGGTCGGGCTCGATGCCGACGAGGTCGAATCGCCAGCCCTGGGGGACGAAGGTGCCGAATCTCATGACTCGCATCATGTCACCGGCTCCTGATGCGCGCCTCGGGGGGCGACTCCCAGGCGACGGTGCTTGGATCACCGTGTGACGAAGTACGACAACGACCCCGTCGTCATCCGCGACCTCCTGCACACCCGGGCCACCTGGGCCGTGGTCGGACTCTCGACCAACCGGTCACGGACCGCCTACTCGATCGCCCAGTTCCTCAAGGTGGAGCTCGGTATGCGCATCGTCCCCGTCCATCCGCGGGCCGAGACGGCCTTCGGGTCCCCGGGGTACGCGACCCTCGCCGACATCCCGGACGGCACCGCAGTCCATGTCGTCGACTGCTTCGTCAACTCGGCGAAGGTCGGTGCGGTGGTCGACCAGGCGATCGCCCAGAAGGACCGCCTCGGCATCGCGGCCGTCTGGCTCCAGCTCGGCGTGGTGGACGAGCAGGCCGCCACCCGCGCGCGCGACGCCGGGCTGGCCGTCGTCATGGACTCCTGCCCGCGCATCGAGTACCCGCGCGTCCAGCCCGGGGACGGCGCCGGCGCGATCGCGGGCTAGCCGGTCCCCGCGGTGCGGTCGCGCAGGGCGCGACCCTTGGCCATCGCCGCCTCGCGCAGCTCGACCTGGAAGTCGACCATGGCCGCCCGGATCCGGGCCGCCTCCTCACCCTCGCCCGCGCCGAGGATGCGGGCCGCCAGCAGCCCGGCGTTGCGGGCGCCGCCGATCGACACCGTCGCCACGGGCACACCGGCCGGCATCTGCACGATCGACAGCAGGGAGTCCATCCCGTCGAGGTGGGCCAGCGGGACCGGTACCCCGATGACCGGCAGGGGCGTGACCGAGGCGAGCATTCCCGGCAGGTGAGCCGCACCGCCGGCTCCCGCGACGATCACGCGAAGACCGCGCTCGGCCGCCGACCGCCCGTAGTCGACCATGTCCTCGGGCATCCGGTGCGCCGAGACGACGTCCACCTCGTAGGGAATCTCCAGCTCCTGCAACGCGATGGCGGCCTTCTCCATCACGGGCCAGTCGCTGTCACTGCCCATGACGATGCCGACCACGGGGCTCTCACTCATCGATGGCTCCTGCGAGGTAGTCCGCGGCGTGGGTGGCGCGGGTCCGGGCGTCGGTCAGGGACCGCGCGGAGACGTTGACGTGTCCGATCTTGCGGCCGGGTCGGACCGCCTTGCCGTAGAGGTGGACCTTCAGCCCCGGGTCGCGGGCCATGACGTGGCGGTAGGCGCTGTAGAGCTCGTCGTGCTCCCCGCCGAGGACGTTGGCCATCACCGTCCACGGCGCCCGGGTCGCCGGGTCGCCGAGCGGCAGGTCGAGCACGGCCCGCAGGTGCTGCTCGAACTGGCCGGTGACGGCGCCGTCCATCGACCAGTGGCCGCTGTTGTGCGGCCGCATGGCCAGCTCGTTGACGAGGTATGCGGGTGCGGAGCCGGCGTCGGTGGCCGGCACCTCGAACATCTCGACCGCGAGCACACCGGTCACCCCGAGCTCCCCCGCGAGTCGCAGGCCGGTGGCGGTGGCCTCGGCGGCCAGCGCAGGGTCGACCCCCGGCGCCGGTGCGAGCACCTCGGTACAGATCCCGTCGGTCTGCACGGTCTCGACGACCGGCCAGGCGGCCGCCTGCCCCGAGGGGCTCCGCGCGACGAGGACCGCGAGCTCCCGGCTGAACGCGACCCGCTCCTCGAGCAGTACCCCGTCGGCCAGCGGTCCGGGCCGGCCCACCTCGGCGAGCCAGTCGGCCAGGTCCGTGGCGGCGTGCACGACGCGGACGCCCTTGCCGTCGTAGCCGCCGCGCGGGGTCTTCGCCACGACCGGCCACCCGACCGTCGCCGCAAAGGTGTCGACGTCCGCCCCCGACCGTGCGCGCGCCCAGCGCGGGCACGGGACTCCGATCGCGCCGAGCCGCTCGCGCATGGCCAGCTTGTCCTGGGCGAACACCAGGGCCGCCGGCGAGGGGTGCAGCGCCACCCCGTCGGCCTCCAGCGCCGCGAGCACGTCGGCCGGCACGTGCTCGTGGTCGAAGGTCACCACGTCGCACCGGCGGGCGAACGCGCATACCGTCTCGAGGTCGGTATGCGAACCGACCGGCGCCGACGGGACCACGAGGGCCGCCGATGCGTCGGGCGCCTCGGCGAGGACGCTCAGCTGGACCCCGAGCTCGACGGCCGGGCCCTGCATCATCCGGGCCAGCTGGCCGCCGCCGATCACGCCGACCACCGGGAACCCGCCGGGGGTCCGCCGCGGCGCGTCGGGTGGGTCAGGCCGGGCGCTCACGGCAGGCGAGCCTATCCGGGGGAGGCTCCGACACGTCCGTCAGGCGTCGGCTGGCAGGGGCTGACGGTTTCGGTCTGTACCATTCACGCCGTGATGGACTCCTCCAGGCCTGGCCTCATGGACCGGCTGCGCGGAGTCGTCAGCATCTTCTGGCGCGAGGCGGCCAAGTTCGGTGTCATCGGCGCGGTCGCCTTCGTCATCGACTTCGTCGGGTTCAACCTGCTGTTCTACGGCCCGCTGGAGGGTCGGCTCGCGACCTCGAAGATCATCTCCGGTATCGCAGCGACGCTGTTCGCCTGGATCGGCAACCGGATGTGGACCTTCCGGCACCGCCGCAACCGGCCGGCCCACCACGAGGCCATGCTGTTCTTCCTGGTCAACGGCGTGGGCCTGGTCATCTCGACGCTGTACCTCAACGCGACGCACGACCTGTTGCACATGGACTCGCGCCTCGCCGTCAACATCAACACCATCATCGGGATCGGCCTGGCGACCATCTTCCGGTTCTGGGCCTACCGCCAGTTCGTCTTCGCCGGTGAGCACCCGGGCGACCCCGACCAGGAGGCGGCCGAGATCGCCGCGGTCCAGGCGCGGACGCCGGACGAGGGCCAGCGCCTCCCCTGACGCGCCCCGGTCTGAGCGACACCTCAGCCCGCCCGTCGGGCGGACCGCTGGACGACCGCATCGATGCGCCGGTGCAGCAGCGGGATGGCGTCCAGGTCGGGCCACGTCACCCGCACGAACCCGTAGTCCAGCTCGCGGACGTGGTCCTCGCGGACCTTCTCCGCCGCGACGACGTCGGACGGCTGAGCGCCCAGCGTGAACGGTGACCGCCGCCCGTACTTGACGAAGCCGTCGAACTCCACGGCCACGCGATGCTCGGCGATCAGGAAGTCGACGACCGCGACGAAGGAGCCGTCCACGATCCGGAACTGGGGCACCGCGTCGTAGCCCATGAGGCGCAGGGCCCAGCGCAGCCGGGTCTCCCCCGGCGACTCGGCGCGGGAGTCGGCATACCGCAGTGTTGACCGAACACCGGTGCTGCGAGGCCCGACGACCCGGTGGCCGGCCTCGGTGAGCTGTCCGGAGTCGAGCATGGCCGCGGTGTAGCGCGGCGTCGGCGGCGATGAGGGCGGCCATCGGGCCGTTCTCGAGTCCGGTCTGGACCACGGCGGTCGCCACGTCGATGAGGCCCTCGTGCATCGACGCCCCGAGGACGCGCCCGTGCACGGTGAGCCCGGACCGGCGCCGAGACAGGGTGTCGTCGACGCGCGCCAGGTGAACCTGGCGGAGGTCCGCCGCGAAGGCCGGCAGGTCGTGGAGCACGAGGGCGCTGTGATGGCTCGCGGATGCCCGTCCGCCGACCGCCCGGACGGCGGCTCGCGCCCGCGCCGCGTGCAGGACCCGTCGGCGCTCCCACGGGGTGACGTCGTCCGTCGACCCGAGGAGCGGCAGGGAGTACCAGCCGCGCCTGAGATGGACCAGTCGCCCGTCCTTCACCAGTGCGGCGAGGTCCCGCCTCGTGAGCCCGGCCGCCAGCGCGTCGCCGGTACGGGCCAGCCCATGCCCGTCGGCCACCGCCTCCCAGGAGTCCACGTCCGTCATGCCGCCCAGAGTGCGGGCAACGCCGTCGCGGGACCACTTCCCGTCGACCGGCGGTGGGGCGTGTCACGAGCGGAGCACGCCCTGTGGACATCGTCGGGCATGCTCGTCACCGCACGCGTACGTCCGAACCTGCCCGCACGGTGACGAACGTGCCCGAACCCAAGGGGTCAGTGCCCGTCGGCCTCCGAGAGGAACAGGGCGAAGCGCACCGGCTGGGCCGAGACCAGGTCGAGCCGGCCGCCGTTCGACTCGGCGAGGTCCCGCGCGAGGGCCAGCCCGAGCCCGGTGCTCTGCCCCCGGCCACTGCTGACCGAGCGCTCGAAGATGTGCGGAGCGATGGCCGCGGGAACGCCGTCGCCCTGGTCGCTGACCTCGACGACCACCGACGGGCCGCTGCGCCGGGCCTGCATCTCCACCGTGCCGCGACCGTGCACCAGTGAGTTCTCCAGTAGCGTACTGAGGACCTGGCTCAGCGCGACCGGCGTCGACTTGACGACGAGGCCGCGCTCCCCGTGGACGCGTACGCTGCGCCGCGCCTGCTCGAAGGCCGGCTGCCACTCGCGCTGCAGGGCGGCGATGACCGAGTCGAGGCTCACCTCGGGTCGGGGGGCGTCGTTGCTGCGGCGGCTGCGCATGAGCAGGTCGTCGACGACGCGGGTCAGCCGTTCCACCTGCTCCATCGCGATCCCGGCCTCCTCGTGGACGACCGCGACGTCGTCGGAGACCGAGATCTCCTCGAGCCGCATCAGCAGTGCCGTGAGCGGGGTCCGGAGCTGGTGCGACGCGTCGGACGCGAACTCACGCTCGGCGGCCAGCGACTTGGTCACCCCCTGGGCGCTGCGGGTCAGCACGACGGACACCCGGTCGATCTCGGGGATGTCGGAGCGGATCGGGTCCAGCTTGGTGGTGCCCTCGCCGAGCTTCTCGGCGGCTTCCGCCAAGCGGGTGAGCGGTTCGGTCAGGCGCAGCGACATCCGCTGGACCAGCGCCAGCGTGATCGCGACGATGAGCAGCGCCACGACGACCACCCCGCCGAGCAGCTGCAGACTCCGGTCCACCGGGGTCTGCGCGAGCCAGGTCTCCACGGCCGCGGGTCGCTGGGTGACCACCCACACCCCGAGCACGGAGAGCGGGAGCAGGACGACGAGCATCGCGGCGATGACCGCATACGCCGTGGTGCGCACGAGCTGGCGGCGCATCCGGGCTCAGTCCTCCGGACGCTCGAACCGGAAACCGACGCCACGGACGGTGGAGATGTACCGCGGCTGGGTCGCGTCGTCGCCGAGCTTCCGGCGCAGGACGCTGATGTGCATGTCGAGGGTCTTGGTGGAGCCGAACCAGGCCGTCTCCCAGATCTCCCGCATGAGCTGCTCCCGCGAGACGACCTTGCCCTGCTCGCGGACGAGCACGCGCAGCAGGTCGAACTCCTTGGCCGTCAGCTGCAGCTCCTGGTCCTCGAACCAGGCGCGCCGGCCCTCCGGGTCGATCCGCAGCTGGTCGCTCGACGGGGACGTCTCGGTCGGGTTGCGGCGCAGCAGGGCGCGGACCCGGGCCAGCAGCTCGGCCAGGCGGAACGGCTTGGTGACGTAGTCGTCGGCGCCCGCGTCGAGCCCGACCACGGTGTCCACCTCGTCGGCACGAGCGGTGAGGATGAGCACCGGCACCGTCTTGCCCATCGCCCGGATGCGCCGGCACACCTCGAGGCCGTCGATGAACGGCAGTCCGAGGTCCAGCACGACGAGGTCGGGGTTCTCGCGGGCGCCTTCGAGGGCGGTGCGCCCGTCGGCTCGCACGTCGACGTCGTACCCCTCCCGCCGCAGCGCTCGCGCGAGCGGCTCGGAGATGGCGGGGTCGTCCTCCGCCAGAAGTACTCGGGTCACGGCCTCGATGCTAGGGGATCGGCGGGGTTCAGCGTCCGGGCCACTGGGGGGCCCTCCGTTCGGCGAAGGCCGCGACGCCCTCGGCGCGGTCGCCGCTGAAGGCCGTGGCCCGCCAGCAGGCGTCCTCGACCTCCAGTCCGGTGGCCAGGTCGACGTCCGCACCGAGCCGCATCGCCCGCTTGGCCTGCCGCAGGCCGACCGGCGAGTTCGCGGCGATCTGCCGAGCCAGCTCGAGGGCCCGGTCGCGGGCGGTGCCGGCCGGAACGACCTCGTCGACGCAGCCGAGCGCCAGGGCCTCGGGTGCCGGCAGCCGTCGCGCGGTGAACACGAGGGACGCGGCCCGCGACCAGCCGACCCGCCGGGTCAGCAGCTGGGTGCCGCCGCCGCCGGGGATGACGCCGACGGAGACCTCGGGCAGCCCGACGGTCGCGGTCTCCCCGGCCACGATGAGGTCGCAGGAGAGCGCGAGCTCGTACCCGCCGCCGAGCGCGTACCCCTCGACCGCGGCGATCGCGGGCACGGGCAGGTCGAGGACCCCCCGGTATGCGCCGCGCGCCACCGGCCGCTGCCGGACCAGGTCGGCGTCGGTGAAGGCGTTGCGCTCCTTGAGGTCCGCCCCCACGCAGAACGCGCGCTCCTGGCTGGACCGGAGCACCACACAGCGGACATTGGGGTCGGCGGCGACGCGGGCGGTGGCGTCGGCGAGCGCGGTCGCCATGGCCGTCGAGACGGCGTTGAGGGCCTCGGGGCGGTCGAGGACGATCTCGACGACGTGGCCCTCCCCGTCGGCCTCGATGCGGACCAGCGTGCCGGTGTCGGTCACCGGTCCTCCTGTCGGTCGGGGATGGCGGCCGGCCGTCGGACGGGCGTCCCGGCGCGGGTCAGCAGGAAGGGTTCGACCTTGCCGACACCGCGCAAGGTACGCGGTCGCAGCGGGACGAGGGCGAACCCGGGCACGTCGTGCAGCGACTCCGCCACCGCCTCGTCGGCGAGCACGCTGCCCGGGTGGGCGATGGCGGTGAGGCGCGAGGCCCGGTTGACGGTGTTGCCGAAGACGTCCCCCAGCTTGGGCATCACCCGGCCCGCGGCCAGGCCGACGCGCACGTCGGGGAGGAGCTCGTCGATGGCGATCGCCTCGACGAGGTCGATCGCCGTCGCGGCGGCCGGCGCGGCGTGGCGGTTGGAGAAGAGGATCTCGTCGCCCACCGTCTTGACGATGCGACCGCCGTGGGCCGTCACGACGTCGGCGCTGAGCATCTCGAACCGCTTGACGACCTCGGAGAGCTCACGCTCGGTCGACTTCCGGACCAGGGTGCTGAACGCGACGAGGTCGGCGAACCCGATGTGCCGGTAGATGCCCTCCTCGGTCGTCTCCGGCTCGGCGTCGGTGAGCAGGCGCGAGACCGCGTCCGCGAGGTGCCGGCGCCACGCATACACGAGGAGCGGTTCGAGCTCGTCGGCCATGCTGACGAGGTATGCGGCGGTCGCCTGGGCCGTCGCGGTCGTGGAGTGGTCGGCGGAGAGGTCGCCGGTGGCCGCGCGCTCCGCCTCCAGCGCCTCGGCGACGAGCTGCACCTGCCAGGACGCCAGCCGGTCGGCGGTACGCGCGAAGGCCCGGGTCAGCTGCAGGGCGGTGGCCTCGTCCAGCTCGCCGCGCCGCACGAGCCCGGCGACGATCCCGAGGGCGTCGACGTCGGCCTGGGTGAACAGCAGCTCCTCGTTGTTGACCAGCGGGAAGCCCAGGGCCTGCCAGAACCGGCGGGCGCTGTGCAGACTGACGTGCGCCTCGCGGCTGACGTCGCGGCGGCTGCGATCCAGCGGGCGGCCCAGCAGCGCCGCCGTGACGTCCTCGAGGTCCTGGCCGGTCACGGCGGGTTCGGTCCGGCCCGGGTCGGCCGGCGTCTCGCCCATGCGGCCATCATGCCAACGCGCGCTCCCCGGATCACCCCGCCGGTCGGACGTGCGTGACGTCGCCGGCGGCCCACGCGTGCCGCCCGTCCGCACTGTCGACGACCAGGCGCCCGTCGTCGTCGACCGCCACCGCGGTCCCCACCACGTCCGGGCGGTCCGGCCGGCTGACCATGACCGGCCGCCCGACGGTCGTGCACCGCCGGCGGTAGGCGGCGCGGGGGGCGGCGGGGTCCGGGCCCGTCAGCGCCGCATACCAGCCGGCCAGCGTGGAGAGGTAGGCGGCGACGAGCCGGTTCCGGTCGACCTCCTCCGCTCCCGCCAGGGCCAGGGAGGTGGCGGTGTCGACGGGGAGCTGCTCGCGGGTCTGGTCGACGTTGACCCCGGCGCCGACGACGACGAAGGCGGCACCGAGGCCGGTGACGACCTCGCAGAGCACGCCGCAGACCTTGCGGTCCGCGTCATCGGGGAGCAGCACGTCGTTCGGCCACTTGAGCTCGGCGGCCAGGCCGGTCGCGGCCGTGATCGCCTCCGCCACCGAGAGCCCGGCCAGCAGCGGAAGCCAGCCGGCGCCCTCGGGCGGGAGGGGGACGGTGGCCGAGACCGCTACCGACGTGCCGGGTGGTGCCTCCCAGGACCGCGCGAGCCGACCGCGTCCCTCACTCTGATGGTCGGCGACGACGACGCGCCACGGTTCACCCACCATCGCGGCCCGGGCGTTCGTCGAACCGATGGTCGCGTGGTGCTCGAGGTCCAGCCAGGGCGAGTCCGACGTGAGCAACGCCGCACGAAGGACCTCGACATCGAGTGATCCGGCCACGACTGGCAAGGCTATTCTCCGCAGCATGTCCAGCGACGTCGAGTCCGACCTCTCCACGACCGCGGGCAAGCTGGCCGACCTCAAGCGCCGGGTGGCCGAGGTCGCCCACGCCGGGTCGGAGCGCGCGGTCGAGAAGCAGCATGCCCGCGGCAAGAAGACCGCCCGCGAGCGCCTGGAGATGCTGCTCGACAAGGGCACGTTCATCGAGATGGACAAGTACGCGCGGCACCGCAGCACCGCGTTCGGCCAGGAGAGCAACCGGCCCTACGGCGACGGCGTGGTCACCGGGTACGGCCAGATCGACGGTCGCCAGGTCGCGGTGTTCGCCCAGGACTTCACGGTGTTCGGCGGCTCCCTGGGGCAGGTGTTCGGCGAGAAGATCGTCAAGGTCATGGACTTCGCCATGAAGATCGGCTGCCCCGTCATCGGGCTCAACGACTCGGGCGGCGCGCGGATCCAGGAGGGCGTGGTCAGTCTCGGCCTCTACGGCGAGATCTTCCGGCGCAACGTCCACGCCAGCGGCGTCGTCCCGCAGATCTCGCTCATCATGGGCCCGTGCGCGGGCGGCGCGGTCTACTCCCCCGCCATCACCGACTTCACCGTGATGGTCGACCAGACCTCGCACATGTTCATCACCGGGCCCGACGTCATCAAGACGGTCACCGGCGAGGACGTCGCCTTCGAGGACCTCGGCGGCGCGCGCACCCACAACACGAAGTCCGGCGTCGCGCACTACATGGGCACCGACGAGCAGGACGCCATCGACTACGTCAAGGCCCTGCTGTCCTACCTCCCCTCCAACAACCTCGAGGAGCCGCCCGCCTACGAGGGTGGCGGCTCGCTCGAGGTCACGGAGGAGGACCGCTGGCTCGACACCTGCATCCCCGACAGTCCCAACCAGCCGTACGACATGCACGAGGTGATCCGGCACGTCGTCGACGACGAGGAGTTCCTCGAGGTCCAGCCGATCTTCGCGCCGAACATCATCACCGGGTTCGCACGGGTCGACGGGATGCCGATCGGCGTCGTCGCGAACCAGCCGATGCAGTTCGCCGGCTGCCTCGACATCGACGCGTCGGAGAAGGCGGCCCGGTTCGTGCGGACCTGCGACGCGTTCAACCTGCCGGTGCTGACCTTCGTGGACGTGCCGGGGTTCCTGCCGGGCACCGACCAGGAGTGGGACGGGATCATCCGCCGCGGGGCCAAGCTCATCTACGCGTATGCGGAGGCGACCGTTCCGCTCGTCACGGTCATCACCCGCAAGGCCTACGGCGGCGCTTACGACGTCATGGGTTCCAAGCACCTCGGCGCTGACATCAACCTCGCCTGGCCGACGGCGCAGATCGCGGTCATGGGGGCGCAGGGTGCGGTGAACATCTTGTACCGCAAGGAGATCGCCGCAGCGCAGTCCGACGGTCGCGACGTCGACGAGGTGCGGGCGGGTTTCGTGCAGGACTACGAGGAGCAGCTCGCCAACCCCTACATCGCGGCCGAGCGCGGCTACATCGACACGGTGATCTCCCCGTCCAACACCCGGATGAACGTGACCCGGGCGCTGCGGGCGCTGAAGACCAAGCGCGAGACGCTGCCGCCCAAGAAGCACGGGAACATTCCACTATGAGCAGCGGCTTCGCCGCTCCTCAGAGCGGCTCCACCTTATGAGCAGCGACGCAGAGTCGCCGGTCATCCGGATCGTCCGCGGGAACCCCTCGGCCGAGGAGGTCGCGGCTCTCATCGCGGTCCTCGTCGCCGCCGAGGGCGCGACCGAGCCGGACGAGCCACCACGCGCGCGCGGCTGGGCGTCGCCGGCCGCTCGGCTCCGGTCACCGGCATACGGGACGCGCACCGGTGGCTGGCGGGCGTCGGCCCTGCCGCGCTGACGCGTCCGACCCCGTCGTGACCGCTCCGATCGGAGGGTTGTCGCCCCTGTCAGGGCAGCAACCCTCCGATCGGAGACACGTCGTCAGGTCCGCGGGACCTTGAGCCGGTCCCAGGTGGTGCGCCCCGGGATCCCGTCGGCGTCGACCGGTCCGAAGAACCCACACTTGTTCTGCCACAACGCATACGAGCGGACGTCCCCGGTCCCCCAGACGTCCTTGTCGGTCTGTGTCTGGTAGCCGTTGCAGCCCTCCGCCATCAGCCGGTCGTGCATCGCCGCGATGATCGGGCTGCGTCGCCCCATGACGAAGAACGACGCTCCCGGGTACGTGACGAACCCGACCCGCACGCCCATCGAGCCACCCGCATACGCAGGCCGGCCGTACCCGGCGATCCAGTTGGAGTAGCGGACGTGCCGGCCGCAGACATTGTTGTAGTTGCCCTCGATCGTGTAGACCCCGGCGGCGTCCGCTCCGGTGACGATGCCGACGTGGTCGATGCGGCTCTTGACGTCGCTGCCGCCCCAGTCGAAGAACACGATGTCGCCGCGCTGGATCCCCGCGATGTCGACGTGCCACGCACCCTTCTCGCGGAACTTCGCCGCGTGAGCCGTCGTCAGCGCGTAGTCGCCGCCGTAGGTCACCGCCTGCTCGTTCCCCGAGTGCCAGGCCCAGTAGGTGATGGCCGCGTTGCACCACGGGAAGTTGCCGTTGAAGTTGGGACCGTTGCGCTGCCGGTACCAGTCCTGGATGTAGTTGGGCTCGGGCAGGCCGAGGGACGTCTCGGCCGCGTGGATCATGTCCTCGACGCCGCTCATGACGACCGCCCTTCCACGTCGGCCCGATTCGTGGGGCGGTCCAGCGCCGAGTCCGGGTTCTTCCCGTAGATCCCGGAGCTGTCCGGGGGCCCGAACTCCCGCGCGAGGATGGCCGCCTCGTCGCGCGCCCGGTACTCGAAGGACGGCTCGGTCAACGACGCCGCCTGCTCCGCCTGGCTGTCCGTGTTGTTGGGTGGAGGCAGTCCGTCGTCTCCGACGTCGGGCACTCCGCCTCCTGGGTTGGGGTTGTGGGACATGCGATCTTCCTTTCCTTGCTCTGTGTGACACCGCACCAGTTGCGGGCACGCGGAAGTCCTGGGTGTTCGGGTCAGGGACACGTGGTGGTCGTGACCGGCCCCGTCCCGGCTGCGCCGCCCACGCCGGGTGTCGTCGTGGTGGTCGTCGTGGTGGTCGTCGTGCTCGGTGCCGGGACGCAGCCTCCGGACGTCGCCCACGGCCGGAACAGCAGCAGCAACACCAGCAGCAGGGCGACGACGACACCGAAGACGAGCAGCACGGGGCTGACCACCGGGCGCATGCGTCGCCGGTCGGGCATCGCCGCGTACGGAACCGGGACCGGTTCCGCGTACGGAACCGCGACCGGTGCCGGCAGTCCCTCGGGCTCACGCAGACCGAGTGACCGCATCGGCTCCCGGTGGGACGGCTCGACCCGGTACGCGGACTCGTCCGCCCGGAACCGGCGGTACGCCGGCAGGACGACCGTCCTCGGCCCGGGCCAGGTCGCGGGTCGGGTCGGTCGCGCGCGACCCGTCGGTGACGACGCCGACGACGAGCCGAAGCGGCCGGCCGAACTCGTCGGCGACGGTCCCGGTCGAGTCCTCCGCCGTGAGCAGCCGCGCCGCATACGACAGGGCGAGAAGGCGGCCCGACGAGGTGCGCACGGTCCGCGACTCGATCGGTCCCCCGTCCACCGCGCCACCGGCGATCCCGAGCAGTCCCTGCTCCCCGTCGGCGACGAGGAAGTCCGGCGCGACGAGGACCGTGTAGTCCCGGACGAGGCCGGCCGACACGAGGAACGGCCAGCCGACCTCCTGCACCACGCTGTCCGCCGCCTCCACGTCACACCTCCGACCCGAGCCGCGAGCTCGGCAGCCGGCCCTCGAGCACGTCGACCCGGCTGCGCAGCTCACGCAGGACCGTGATCCGCGCCTGCCGGTTGAACCGCAGCTCCGCCTCGACACCGCTCCGCTCGTCGCGAGCGCTCAGCGCGGTCGACACCTGCTGCTCGACCGACGGCCCACGGTGCAGTCCGGCAGCGAGGTCGAGGATCGCGCCGGCGACCGGGTTGACCAGCCCGAAGACGCGGCCGGCCGCCTGGGTGAGCATCCCGGCCGCGTCGCTGAGCGCCGCGGCCCGTCCCTTGGCGGTCGGTCCGCTGAGCCGCGCGAACACGGCGGCCAGCTCGGCCTGGTCCACACCCTGCTCGATCTGGTCCCAGACGTCGGGGACCACCGCGGCGAAGGGGAGGTCCGCGTTGGTCGGCCGCAGCTCGCCGTCCGGTCGCTTGACGACGATGCCGGCGTGGTCGAGAGCGGTGAAGTCCGGCCCCACCGAGCTGACCGGGACCAGTCGCACCACGCGGTGCGCCGCGTGCGCATTGACGAGGTCGCGGAAGTTCTGGTTGTGCATCAAGTGTTTTCGCACGAACCCGAGCCGCTCGTCCTCGTCGACGGCGATGTCCTGGAGCAGGTCCCACTTGGTGATGACGAAGGTGACCGGACGGTCGACGCGCAGCATGAGGTGGACCATGGTCGTGACGATCTGCTGCATCCGGGTCTTCGCCACCAGGTCCCCGTCGATCAGCCGGCGGATCCAGAACCCGTCGATGATGCCGATCAGCGCGTGGGCGGAGTCGATCCGGGCGCAGAGCTCGGTGAGATCCGGGCCGGACGCCTCGGGGTCGGTCAACAGCCCACCGGCGTAGTCGAGGTAGTTCACCGTGAGCACCGGCAGCGGACGTGCATACGCGCCCTCGGTGTGCACGGTGAAGCTGAACAGCCGGGTCTCACCGGTGCCGGTCGAGCGCGGCCAGCCGGCCTGCGGGTCGGCGACCTCGCCGAACCACTGGTTGAGCCGGACCACCTGGTCGAACGGTGCCGTGACGTAGTAGCCGCGGCCCGAGCGAGTCTGGAGCTGGCTGTACATGCTGGCGAGCAACATCGTCTTGCCCGAGCCCCGCGTTCCCAGCGCGACGACGTCGAACGTCGGTAGGTCGGCGTGCGCGGGGCCGGATCCCGGTGTCGGCACGGTCGTCCGGGCCGACCGGTGACTCCACCAGCGCAGCCCGAGGACGACGACGGTGATGAGCACCGCGGACCCGATCAGGACAGCAGCCACGATCCCTCCTCGTGTTGCAGGCACCCTCCAGATGCACGGTCTTGCGGCGCTGATACGCGGTGGCCGGCTCAGATGGCGGGGCTAGGTTGGCGCTCATGCCGCGCGTCGCCGTCCTGCATCCGGGGGAGATGGGCTCCGCGGTCGGCGCTGCGCTCGTCGAGACCGGCGCCGAGGTCGGGTGGCGGTCCGCCGGTCGCGGCGCGGCCTCCCGGCGGCGCGCCGACGACGCGGGGCTGCTCGAGGTCGACGACCTCGAGGGGTGTGACGTCGTGCTGTCGGTATGCCCGCCCGGCGCGGCGGTCGACGTCGCCCGGTCGGTGGCGGGCTTCCGGGGCGTCTACGTCGACGCGAACGCGGTGAGCCCGGCCACGGCCGAGGCGGTCGCGACGGCCGTGGAGGCGGGCGGTGCCACCTACGTCGACGGCGGGATCATCGGGCCGCCGCCGCGCGAACCGGGAACCACGCGGCTCTACCTCTCCGGAGACCGCGCCGGGGAGGTGGCGCGCCTCTTCGTCGACTCCCGGCTCGAGCCCGTCGTCGTCGAGGCCGGCCGGTTCGCCGCCTCCGCGACGAAGATGACCTACGCCGCGTGGACCAAGGTCAGCGCGGCCCTGCTGCTGTCGGTGCACGAGGCCGCCGAGCGGCTCGACGTCGACGACGTCCTGCGCGCCGAGTGGGCCGGCTCGCTGCCGGAGCTGGCGGAGCGCCTGGCGTCGGCCCAGCGCTCGGCCGCCGCCAAGGGGTGGCGGTGGGAGGCCGAGATGCGGGAGATCGCTGCGACGTTCGCCGCCGTCGGGATGCCGAGCGGCTTCGGAGAGTCCGCCGCCGACGTCTTCGGCCGCTTCCCGCGCCCGGACTGAGCCGGCACCGCGCGCCTCGCTAGGTTGGCCCTCATGCCTGGAGTGAACGCCGAGTTCCTGGCCCTGCCGCTCACCACGCTCGCGGACGCCGCGCTCTCCCGCGCCCGCGAGCTCGGGGCCGAGTACGCCGCCCTGCGCGTGGTCTCGACGCGCGGCCAGTTCCTCGCCCTGCAGGACCTGGACCTGGAGACGTCGATCACCTCCGACGACGTCGGCCTCGCGGTGCGGGTCGTCCACGACGGCTGCTGGGGCTTCGCCGCCGGCATCGTCCTGTCACCGGAGGAGGCCGCACGCCTCGCGGAACGGGCGGTCGAGGTGGCCCGCGCGAGCCGGCCGGTCTCCACCGAGCGCGTGGTGCTCGCGCACGAACCCGCATACCCGGACCGGCAGTGGTCGTCCCCCTACGAGACCGACCCGTTCGACGTGCCGGACGCCGAGAAGGTCGCGACCCTCCTCGACCTCACCGAGCGGCTGAAGGCCGGGGACGGGGTGGCCCACACCCGCACCAGCTTCCAGGCGGTGCGGGAGAACGTCTTCTACGCCGACCTCGCGGGCACCTCCACCACCCAGACCCGCGTCCGCATCGAGCCCGAGCTCACGGCGACGGCGGTCGACCGCTCGACGGGCTCGTTCGAGACCATGCGCACCCTGGCGCCCCCGGCGGCCGCCGGGTGGGAGTACGTCACCAGCGCCGACACCGACCTCGCGGGCGAGATCGGCGAGATTCCCGAGCTGCTCGCCGCCAAGATCAAGGCGCCGTCGGTTCGTGCCGGCGACTACGACCTCGTCATCGACGGGTCCAACCTCTTCCTCACCATCCACGAGTCGATCGGGCACGCCACCGAGCTCGACCGGGTCCTCGGCTACGAGGCGGCCTACGCGGGGACCTCGTTCGCGACGTTCGACAAGCTCGGCACCTTCCAGTACGGCTCCCCCGTCATGAACGTCACCGGCGACCGCGACACCGACTGGGGACTCGCCAGCGTCGGCTGGGACGACGAGGGCGTCGCCGGACAGCACTGGGACATCGTCAAGGACGGCATCCTCGTCGGGTACCAGACCGACCGCGCGATGGCCGCGCTCAAGGACCTCGGCCGGAGCAACGGCGCGGCGTATGCGGACAGCGCCCGGCACGTGCCGCTCCAGCGGATGGTCAACGTCAGTCTCCAGCCCGACCCGGAGGGCGGGACGCTGGACGACCTCGTTGGTCAGGTCGAGAACGGCATCTACATCGTCGGCGACAAGTCGTGGTCGATCGACATGCAGCGCTACAACTTCCAGTTCACGGGGCAGCGGTTCTTCGCGATCGAGAACGGACGCCTGTCGGGTCAGCTGCGCGACGTGGCCTACCAGGCCACGACGACCGACTTCTGGCGGTCGATGGAGGCGGTCGGCGGCCCGTCGACCTTCTACCGGGGCGGCGCGCTCAACTGCGGCAAGGCCCAGCCCGGGCAGGTCTCTCCGGCCAGCCACGGGACGCCCGCGGCCCTGTTCCGGGGTGTCCGGATCCTCAACACGGTGCAGGAGGGAGGACGCTGATGGCTCGCCTCGACTCACCACAGGACATCGTGGAGGCCGCACTCGCTGCCGCGACCACCGACGGCACCGTCGTCATCGTCACCGACCGCTCCGAGGCCAACCTGCGCTGGGCCAACAGCTCCTTGACCACCAACGGCGAGATGTCGTCGCGGTCGGTCACCGTCATCGCGACCAACGGCTCCGCCGGCGGGACCAGCGCCGGCGTGGTCGGGCGAACGGTGACCGGCGCCGAGGCGGTGCGCGAGCTGGTGGCCGAGGCGGAAGCGGCGGCCCGCGCGGCCGAGCCGGCCCCGGACGCCGCGCCGCTCGTCACGCCGGACCAGGCGGGCGTCGGGAGCGACTTCGCCCTCGAACCGGAGACGACGAGCGTCGGCGCCTTCGCTCAGGTGGCCGCAGACCTCGGAGAGGCGTTCGCCGCGGGCGGTGCGGACCGTCAGCACTTCGGGTTCGCCGAGCAGGTGGTCGACTCGGTCTACCTCGGGACGTCGACGGGCCTGCGGCTGCGGCACGTGCAGCCCACGGGCCGGCTGGAGATGAACGCCAAGAACGCCGACTGGTCGGCGTCGAGCTACCTCGCCTTCACGCTCCGCGACCCGGCCGAGGCGGACGTCGCCGCGGCCGACGCGGACCTGGCCCGGCGCCTCGGATGGGCCGAGCGCCGGCTCGACCTCCCGGCCGGCCGCTACGAGACGATCCTGCCGCCCAGCGCGCTCGCCGACCTGCTCGTCGAGGCCTACTGGGAGTCCGGTGCCCGCGCCGCGGACGAGGGGCGGTCGGCATACTCGGGCAAGCTCGGCGAGCGGCTGTCCCGGCTCCCCCTGGAGCTGTTCAGCGACCCGACCCGGCCGGGCCTCGAGTGCGCGCCCTTCGTCATCGCGGCGGCCTCGACGGCGGACACCTCCGTCTTCGACAACGGGCTGCCGCTGCCGCGCCAGGACGTCCTGGCCCATGGCGAGCTGGTGTCGCTCACCGGTTCCCGCGCGTATGCCGCGTCGCACGAGACACCGATCCGCCTCGAGAGCGACAACCTCGTCCTCGAGGCGCCCGGCGCGACAGGTGGTCTCGACGACCTCGTCGCCTCGACGCAGCGGGGGCTGCTGCTCTCAACGGTCTGGTACGTCCGCGTCGTGGACCCGCAGACCCTCCTGCTCACCGGGCTCACCCGAGACGGCGTCTATCTCGTCGAGGACGGCGAGGTCGTCGGTGCGGTCAACAACTTCCGGTGGAACGAGTCGCCACTGGACGTGCTCGACCGCATCACCGAGGTGGGCGCCACCGAGCGCTGCTATCCGCGGGAGTGGGGCGACTACTTCACGCGGGCGGCGATGCCTCCGGTCCGGGTGTCCGACTTCAACATGAGCAGCGTGAGCGCCGCCCAGTAGCCGGACTCGCTGCGCCGGAACGAGGGTGGCCCCGCGGTCGTGACGACCACGGGGCATACTCCGCGTGCTGCTGGGTGCTGCAGGTCAGCCGAACACCGGGGTGATGATGACGATCCCGTCGGTGTGGCCGAGGCCGCGGTAGCCCTTGGCGTTGATCACCTGGCCGTCCGACACGCGGGGGCTGTCGGTGTAGCTGAGGCCACCACCGCCGCCGAGGGGGCCACCCGAGGCCCAGCCCATGCCCATTTTCGGTTCCTTCGCATGTGGCGGTCGGCGGCTCTCCAGCCGTCCGGCTGGGCCAAGCGGTGGACCATTCAGGTCGCTGGCTCACCTGTCGCGGGAAAGGGGGTTCCGACCTGCCCGCCGAGTGGGCGACGGACCGGGTGATGCGCGGTCCGCCCGACGGGACGACATGGCGTGGGGGTAGCCCCACACGCGGTATGCGGGTAGTCCGTTTCGCCCAGTTTTTCGGGTTCCCGCGTGGCCGCTCCAGCCGCCTGACACCCTGTCCGCGGGACGGAACATCCGCACCATCGCCGCTCGGGGTGGCGACGTCACCGCCGAGGAGCACTCATGTCAATCAAGCGTGGAATCTGGCCCAGCGCAGTCGTGCTCGGCCTCGTGGTCGCGCTGACAGCGGCCTGCGGTGCGGTGACCGGCGAGGGAGCGAACGTCGCCTCGCGCAAGGACCCCGTGCAGGCGGACGCGATCCGCGAGATCGTGCGACAGACGATGGCCGAGCAGCACATGAAGGCGGCGATCGTCAGCGTCAAGGTCGACGGCAAGACCGTCCTCACCGAGGCCTACGGCGACACCATCCCCGGCGTCCCCGCGACGACCGACATGTACTTCCGCAACGGCGCCGTGGCGTTCCAGTACGTCGGCAACCTGCTGCTGCAGTTCGTCGACGACGGCACCGTCCATCTCGACGACACCATCGACAAGTGGATGCCCGAGCTGCCCCCTCCCGCCGACAAGGTGACGCTGAAGATGCTGGCGAACCAGACGGCGGGCTACCCCGACTTCGAGCAGAACCCGGTGTGGCGGGACGCCTTCTACGCGGATCCGTTCCACAGCTGGACCTACGAGGAGCGGCTCACGTACGTGCTGGCCGCGCCCCGCCCGTTCGCCCCGGGCGCGAACTGGAGCTACTCGCACTCCAACTTCATGATTCTCGGCGAGGTCCTGGCGAGGATCGGTAAGAAGCCGCTCGCTGACGCTACTCCAGGACCGGGTGCTGAAGCCGATGAAGCTCAAGAACACGTTCGAGAGCCAGACGGCGAACATGCCGTCGCCGTTCCTGCACTCGTTCAGCGTGGAGCGCCGCGACTACTTCAAGATTCCCGCGAACCTCCCCTTCTACGAGGAGGAGAGCTCCTTCGACACCCAGTGGGGTTCACCGGTCGGTGCGAACCAGGTCACCACAATCGACGACATGATCACGACGGCGATCGGGATCGGGACGGGCGCGCTCCTCTCGGACTCGAGCTACCACGCCATGACCGACCCGAACCTCATGGGGTTCGGCTACACGGACCCGGCGTGCGCGCCCGAGTGCTTCCCGCAGACCGTCGCCTACAACTTCGGTCTCGGCGTCGTGCGGAACGGGAACTGGCTGAAGCAGACCCCTGCCCTCGCCGGTTACTACGCCGTCGAGGCCTACCTGCCGTCGCAGCGGATCGCCATCGCGGTGGCCAACACCGGGACGATGGAGTACTTCACGGACCCGGCTACGGCGTCGAACCCCTCGAACACGCTCTATCAGAAGATCGGCGCCTACCTCGCCCCGAACGACGCGCCGCCTTCTACCTGACCGGTCGACCCCGCTCGGCGATATCCAGTCGCCGTACGGGCACCGGAGGAGGGGCATCGCCGTGCGGGAGCCGATGGTTGGCCTGGGCGATGGTGGCCGGACTGGCCGTGATCCTCGTCGGCGGCGGTCTCCTCCTCGTCCGGTTCAGGGCGTCGACCGGCGATGGATCCGTCGCCTCAGCGGCCCAGCCTCGGAGCGAGCGAGGGTGACCGGCGGTCGCGACCGCCCCGCAAACCCACGTGCCCGTCGTCCGAAGCCGGGTATACGTTCGCGGGCGTGACTTCCGACCCCCACGCCACGAGCACGCCCGCACGCCCCCGCACCGACGCCGACCGCGTCGCGGACGACTACTTCGACGCCGCCGTCCGGCTGAGCCCGATCATGGCGACCAACGCCGGCATCCCGGGCCACGAAGAGGACCTCGACGACGTCTCCCCCGCCGGTCGAGCCGCGTTCTCCGCGCTGCGCCGGCAGACCCTGGCCACCCTGGCCGACGTCGAACCGATCGACGACGTCGACCGCGTGACGATCTCCGCGCTGCGCAACCGGCTCGAGCTGGACGAGGAGATCCACGCGGCCGGCCTCGACGAGATGTCGCTCAACGTCATCGCGTCCCCGCTGCAGGACCTGCGCGACGTCTTCGACCTGATGCCCCAGGACTCCGAGGCGAGCTGGACGACGTTCGCCACCCGGATGACCAAGCTGCCGACAGCACTCGGCCAGTACCAGGAGTCGCTGCTCGCCGCTCGCGACAAGGGTCACACGGCCCCCCGCCGCCAGGTCGACGAGGGCATCAAGCAGTGCGCCGACCTCACGGCGGACGACGGGTACTTCGCCACGCTGGTCGCCGGCGCGACGGTCGACGGCGAACCCCTCGCCGGTGACACCCAGGAGGCGCTGGCCGCGGCCGCGGCTCAGGCCGCCGACGCCTACCGGGGCATGGGTGAGTTCCTCCGCGCCGAGCTGCTCGACGCCGCGCCCGAGGAGGACGCCTGCGGGATCGAGCGGTACCGGCTGATGTCGCGCTACTTCGTCGGCGCGACGGTCGACCTCGAGGAGACCTACCGCTGGGGCATCGAGGAGTGCGCCCGGCTGGACGAGCAGATGCGCGAGGTGGCGGAGCGGATCAAGCCGGGCGCCACCGTCAAGGAGGCCATCGCCGCGCTCGAGGCCGACCCCGCATACCAGCTGCAGGGCAAGCCGGCCCTCAAGGCGTGGATGCAGACCAAGGCCGACGAGGCGATCGCCGCAGCTGGCCGACGTCCACTTCGACATCCCCGGGCCGATGCGCACCATCGAGTGCATGATCGCGCCGACCGAACAGGGCGGGATCTACTACACGCCGCCCAGCGACGACTTCAGCCGGCCCGGACGGATGTGGTGGTCGGTCCCCAAGGGCATCACCACGTTCGGCACGTGGAAGGAGCTGACGACCGTCTACCACGAGGGCGTGCCGGGGCATCACCTCCAGTGCGCCCAGGCGGTGCTCCGGTCCGAGCTGCTCAACAAGTGGCGCCGGCTCGACCTGTGGATCTCCGGCCACGGCGAGGGCTGGGCCCTGTACGCGGAGCGGCTGATGGCCGAGCTCGGCTACATGGAGGACCCCGGTCACCGGATGGGTTGGCTGGACGGCCAGTCGCTGCGGGCGGCGCGCGTCGTCATCGACATCGGCGTGCACTGCGGGTTCGACGCGCCCGATGAGGTCGGCGGCGGAGCGTGGACCTACGACAAGGCCTGGCAGTTCCTCACCAGCCACGCCAACCAGGGCGAGGCGTGGCTCCGGTTCGAGCTGAACCGCTACCTCGGCTGGCCCGGGCAGGCACCGTCGTACAAGATCGGCGAGCGCCTGTGGCTCTCGCTGCGTGAGGAGGCGCGCGAGCGCGAGGGCGAGGCGTTCGACCTCAAGGTCTTCCACCGCAAGGCGCTCGACCTCGGCGGCGTTCCGCTCGACACCCTCCGTTCGGCGGTCCTCGACGAGCTGTGATGCCGTCCTGAACCCGCTCGGGCGGAGGGAAGTTGCCGCTCCCAGGGCAACTTCCTTCCGTTCGAGCCGGTCCGGGCACCGGACGAAGCCGGTCTCTGACACCCATTTCCGGCGTTGCCGGCTCTAAGGTCGAAAAGCCACGTTCCTCGAGAAGTGGGGTGACGCGGCATACCGGAGTGTCACTCGAAGGGGCGTGACGATGACCACCGAGCAGCAGGCGAACCCCACGGCGGACCAGAGCCCGGACCCGACCCTCACGGCGGCGTCCAGGAGAGCGGCCAAGCGGCTGATCTGGTTCCTCGGGGTCCTCTACTTCATCAACTACCTCGACCGGACCAACATCTCGTTCGCCGGCCCGAACGGGATGAACCAGGACCTGGGCCTCACCCAGACGATGTTCGGGCTGGCCTCGGGCGTGTTCTTCATCGGGTACCTGCTGCTCGAGGTCCCGAGCAACATGGCGCTGCACCGGTTCGGGGCCCGCCGGTGGATCGCCCGGATCATGGTCAGCTGGGGCATCGTCGCCACGGCGATGACGTGGGTGCCGAACGAGCAGTGGCTCTACACCCTGAGGTTCCTGCTCGGCGTCGCCGAGGCCGGCTTCTTCCCGGGGATCATCCTCTTCCTCACCTACTGGTTCCCCCAGAAGGACCGGACCCGGATCGTCGCGCTGTTCATGCTCGCGATCCCGCTCTCGTCGGCCATCGGCGCCCCGGTGTCGTCGTGGATCATCAGCACTGGCCATGGCCTGTTCGGCCTCGAGGGCTGGCGCACGATGTTCCTCTTCGAGGGCATACCGGCCGTCATCTTCGGCGTGATCTGCTGGTTCTACCTCACCGACCGCCCCCGCGACGCGCACTGGATGCCCGACGACGAGCGCCATGCCCTCGTCACGGCGATGGACGCCGACGAGGAGGCCAAGGCCGCCCGCTACGAGGTGTCGGTCAAGGACTCGCTGACCCGGCCGCGGGTGTGGGCGCTCGCGTTCGTCTACTTCGGCGGCGTGTACGGCCTGTATGCGCTGGGGTTCTTCCTGCCGACGATCATCAAGGGGTTCGAGACGCAGTACAACGTGTCCTACGGGATCGTCGAGCGCGGGTTCATCAACGCGATCCCCTACGTTCTCGGCGCCGTCGCGATGTACGTCTGGTCGCGACACGGCGACCGGACCCGGGAGCGCGTCTGGCACGTCGCGCTGCCGCTGATCGTCGGGGGTGTGGCCATCCCGGTCACGCTGTACCTCGGCAGCCCGTTCGCCGCGATGGTCGCCGTGAGCATCTGCGCCATCGGGATCATGGCCTTCCTGCCGTGCTTCTGGGCGCTGCCGACGACGTTCCTGTCCGGGGTGGCGGCGGCCAGCGGGATCGCGTTGATCAACTCGGTGGGCAACCTGTCGGGGTTCGCCGCGCCCTACATCACCGGCTGGCTGGCCGACTTCACCGGCCAGCAGCGAGCCGGGCTCTGGGTCGTCGGCGGGACCATGGTGGCGGCGGCCGTCGTCACGCTCGTCCTTCGCGCCGCCCCTGAGCCCACCGCGCAACAGTCCGGCTGACAGAATCGGCGGGTGCCGATCGCGCTGACCCTCCTGGCCATCGTGGCCGTCGTCGTCGGTGTGTCGGCGCTCGCCCGCCACTACGGCGTCTCCGCTCCTCTGGTGCTCACGGCCGTCGGCATCGTCATCTCGTTCGCCCCGATGGTGCCGGAAGTGACCGTGGGTCCCGAGGTGATCCTCCTCGGCATCCTGCCTCCCCTCCTGTACGCGGCGGCGATCCGCACGTCCCTCGTCGACCTCGGCGCGAACAAGAACGTCATCGGGCTGCTGTCGGTCGGGCTGGTCATCTTCACCGCGGCCGGCGTCGGGCTGGTGACCTGGTGGCTGATGGGGATCCCGTTGTCGGCGGCGATCGCCCTCGGTGCGGTCGTGGCTCCTCCGGACGCCGTGGCCGCGACGGCGGTCGCCCGCCGCATCGGCCTCCCTCGCCGCATCGTGACGATCCTCGAGGGCGAGTCGCTGTTCAACGACGCGACGGCGATCACCATCCTCCGCACGGCGATCGTCGCGATCGGTGGCTCGGTGACCGCCCTCGACGTGGGCGTCGAGTTCCTGCGGGAGGCGGTCGGCGGCGTTGTGGTGGGGGTCGCGGTGGCCTGGATCCTCGCCAAGGTCCGACGTCGCGTCACCGACACGACGACCGACACGGCGCTCTCCTTCATGGCGCCGTGGCTCGCCTATCTGCCCGCCGAGCTCTTCCACGCCTCCGGCGTCCTGGCGGTGGTCATCGCGGGCGTCCTGCTGGGCCACAAGGCACCGCTGATCCAGACGGCCCAGTCCCGGCTCGCCGAGCGGATCAACTGGACGACGATCCAGTACCTCCTGGAGAACGCCGTCTTCCTCGTGATCGGCCTCCAGACGCACCTCATCGTCGAGGGCGTCGTCAACTCCCCGCTCGGGCTGCCGCGCGCGATCCTCGTCGCCGTGGCGGTGTTCCTCACCGTGGTCCTGCTGCGTCCGATCTGGATTCTCTCGTTCGGGGTGATCCTGCAGCTGACGCCCGGGTTGAGCCGGCCGGATGCGTTCTGGCGCAACGGGATCGTGCTGTCCTGGGCCGGTATGCGTGGTGTAGTCACCCTCGCGGCCGTGCTCCTGCTCCCGACGGACACGCCATACCGCGAGGTGCTCATCTTCGTCGCCCTGGCGGTGGTGGTCGGCACGCTGTTGATCCAGGGTCTGACCCTTCCCGCAGTGGCCAGAGCGCTGGACGTCCACGGCCCCGACCCGCGCGAGGACGCCCTGCAGACGGCCTCGGTCCTCGAGCACGCCGTGACCAAGGGCAACGAGGAGCTCGAGCGACTCACCGACGACAACACCCCGCCACAGATCGTGGACCAGCTCCGGGCCGTCGGACAACGCCGGACGCACCTGGCCTGGGAGCGGCTGGGCGAGACCCGCAAGGACCAGCCGAGCCCGAACGAGGCCTACCGGCGCCTGCGCCGGAAGATGCTCAAGGCCGAGCGCGAGGAGGTGCTGCGGATCCGCGACACCGGCTCCGTGGACCACGACGTCCTCGACGAGGTCATGCAGACCCTCGACCTCGAGGAGTCGATGCTCACCATCGCGGACGACCGGAACGCCCGTTACGAGGGCCGCGTCATCCTCACGCCCGAGTCCCAGCGCGGCGACTGCGAGCACCTGCAGGACGCCCCGCAGAACTGCCGCCCGAACACCCCGGAGGGCTGCGAGGACTGCATCCGGGAGGGCCTGGTCTGGGTCAACCTGAGGATGTGCCTCGCCTGCGGCAACGTCGGGTGCTGCGACTCCTCGATCGGCAACCACGCCACGAAGCACTTCCACAAGGCCGAGCACCCGGTGATGCGCAGCTTCGAGCCGGGCGAGGCCTGGCGCTGGTGCTACGTCGACGAGATCCTCGGCTGACCCCGGCCCGCCTCCACGCCCGCCGCGCCGCCCTCCGCCGCGCCGCCCGCCGCCAGCCGCCGACGCCCGGGTACCGCGGCCACTTCTCGGACATGTCTGAGTAGTTGCCGCGATCGGGGCCGTTCGCGCGCAACGCGGCCACTTCTCGGACATGTCTGAGTAGTTGCCGCGATCGGGGCCGTTCTCGCGCAACGCGGCGGACATGTCTGAGTAGTTGTCTCTGGTCAGTGAGCCCAACCGAATCCGCCTAGGCTCGCGGACATGTCGACGACCCGCGTGAGCCTCGTCCTCGCGAGCGCCTCGCCGGCCCGTCGCGCGACGCTGCGTGCCGTCGGCATCGAGCCGACGGTCATCGTCAGCGAGGTCGACGAGGACGCCGTTCTGGCCGACGCGATCGCCCGCTACGGCGCGCTGGAGGGCGCCGACATCGCTCTGCTCCTCGCCCGGGCCAAGTGCGAGGCGGTCGCCGCCGACCTGACGTCGAGCGCCCTCGTCCTGGGCTGCGACTCCGTCCTGGACCTCGACGGCGAGGTCCACGGGAAGCCCCGCGACGCGGCCGAGGCGACCGCACGCTGGCGGCGGATGCGCGGAGGCTCCGGCATCCTGCATACCGGCCACTGGCTCCGCGACGAACGACCGAGCGACGGGGGCGGGACCAACGCCACGCTCGGCGCCACGGCCTCGACCACCGTCCACTTCGCGGCGCTGAGCGACGCCGAGATCGACGCCTACGTCGCGACCGGCGAACCCCTCCGGGTGGCCGGGGCGTTCACCATCGACGGGCTCGGCGGCGCGTTCGTCACGAGCATCGAGGGCGACCACCACAACGTCGTGGGCCTGTCGGTGCCGCTGCTGCGCGACCTGCTGATCGAGGTCGGGGTCGGCTGGTTCGACCTCGCGGGTGCCCCGACGCACTAGTCGCAGTTCGGTACGCCCTGCCAGCAGGGGTACTGGTCGACGACCAGCCCACCCACGCCGAGGAGGACGATCAGCGACAGGCCGACTGCCAGCGCAAGGTGGTACGGCCGCGCGGTCCAGCCGCGCCCGGCCCGGCGGGCCCGCAGCACCTCCGCAGCGCTCAGCGCGATCGCGGCGAGGAACGCGGAGATCGACCCGAACACCAGGACGAGTCCGAGAACGCTGGGCCGGCCGTCGACGTTGCTCGTCACGGCCCGCAGTAGTCCGGCGAACGGCTGCCACTCGAGCCAGGCGATGAGCACCAGGACGAGCAACGGCAACGCGAGGACAGCGGGTCCTCGCGGCCAGGGGTCGGCCGGACGCGTCGTCATGTGCAGCTACGGGAAGTAGATCGGCCCGTCGAGATGGCTCACGATGAGGTAGTTCTGGATCCACCAGACCTGCTGCCCGAGCCCGAGCAGCGCGACCCCGACCAGCCCCCAGACCTCCCAGCGGCGCCACCACTTCAGCCGGAGGAACCACGCGATGAACAGCGTGAACGGGAAGGCGAGCAGCGCGTAGCGGAGTCGCGACGGTCCGGTGTTGGTGGCGAGCAGCAGGTATGCGGGGTAGGCCCCGGCCCAGCCCCAGAGCTCCGGGCCCCACCGCCACGACCGTTTGGTCAGCATGAACCAGCCGAAGCCGATGACGATCGCGATGCCGCCGATGATCCCCCACCAGCCGTAGGCGAAGTCGAGGTAGTTCCACCACGTCGACAGCTTGATGTCGGTGCCGATCTTCCAGGCCTGCATCGTGTCGGCGTAGCCGGCGGGGTTTCTGGTGACCGCCCCGATGATCGCCGGCCAGAGGAAGGTCAGCGCGCCGGCCTCGACGATCAGGGCGCCGAGCATGATCTTGTCGCGCAGCCCGAAGTCCTCGCGCTCCTTGCGCCAGCGCACGAAGCCGTGCGCCATCAGCACGGGCACCATGGCGATGACGACGTTGCGGGTGAGGGCGAGAAGGACCAGCGCGACCGCCGTCCACCAGTAGCGTCGCGCCCGGATCAGCATGAGGTTGACGATGACGAGCAGCAGGGCGAGCGACTCGGTGTAGGTCGCCTGGAGGATCGGCGCGCTGATGAACGTGCAGACGCCGACGACCGCGACGATGGCCTCCCAGCGTCCGACCGCCCGGTCGACCAGGCGGAAGAGCAGCAGCATCGCGGCGGCGCCGATGACGATGGCGGTGATGCCGCCCACGACGTAGAAGCTGCCGCCGGTCACCCGCATCAGGGCGCCGACCATCATCGGGTACAGCGGGAAGAACGCCCACGCGTTCATGTCGACCTGGCCGAGGTCGTCCAACGGGAGTGGGTTCGGATATCCCACATCGGCGATCTGCTGGTACCACTGGCCGTCCCAGTTCGCCATGGCCACCCAGTAGCCCGGCGCCCCGTCGGTCGGGTACATGATCCGCAGGATCCCGTTGGGGGCCGGCAGGGCGATCTGCGAGCGCTGGCAGATCAGGACGACGATGACCGTGAAGATCCGGCTGGCTGCAAACACAGCGAGGGGGAACCAGATCTCGAACCGTCGCCACCAGGGCGTCCTCGCCGTGGCGCGCGCCGACGCCTGCTGCTCGTCGGGGTCCCGGTCCGGTTCCGGAGTCTCCTCGCGCTCACGCGTCAGCACACTGGTCAGGGCGCACCTCGGGAGTCGCTCGGGTTCGGACGGGTTCGGTCGCCCGGCAGGGGACGCCGGGAATGTCGCCACCCAGCGTAGGTCAGCCGTCGGGTCGGGGCTCGTCGGCGTCCGTGGCGGTTAGGTCACGAATCGGTCGTATGCGCGTCGCCCGGTCCGTCGACGGTCGTCATCCACAGCCGCCGGCACAACCGGGTCAGCACAGCCCGGAGCTCGTCGTCGTCGAGCCCGGTCAGCCGCCGTAGGACCGGGCCCAGGTCCTGGGCCAGCCAGAAGCCCGCCGCCTGGTCTGGGGTCGGGTGGTCGCCGTGGAGCAGGTGCAGAGCCCGGTGCGAGAGGGCTTCGAGCCGGCGGGCGATGGCGAGGTCGCGGCGCAGCGCCGGGTCACCGAGGTTCACCGCCCCGAGCGTCCGATGGGCAGTGACCACCTGGTCGACGAACCCCACCGTCATCAGCTCGGCGCGCGCGGCGCCGTGGGGCAGCCGCTCGCCGGCGTCGAGCAGCCGGTCCAGCGCGTCGGCCATCGGCGCGAGCAGCGCCTCGAGGATCTCGGCCTTGGTCCGGAAGTAGTAGTAGACGTTGGCCTTGGTCACCCCCATCTCGTCCGCGATGGCCTGCAGCGACGTGGCGTCGTAGCCCTGGCGCACGAACAGGGTCCGGGCCGCCGTGAGCGCGGCCTGGCGGGTCGCCTCGGCCTGGTCGGCCCGACTGGGGGTCATGACGTCGTATGCTATTCGTTAGCCGATCGGCTAACAAACGAGGAGTGGTCATGAACGAGACCGTGCTGGTCACCGGCGGGACCGGGTTCGTCGGGTCGTGGTGCGTCGCCCAGCTGCTGGAGCGTGGGTATCGGGTGCGGACGACCGTGCGCGATCTCGCGGCCGAGGGTCGGGTGCGCGCGGTCATGAGCGGCGCCGTGGACTCCGAGGCGGGGGGCGACTGGCCGGAACGTCTCGAGGTGGTCATGGCCGACCTGGGCGCGGACGACGGCTGGGCGCAGGCCGCCGCTGGCGTCGACGTGGTGCTGCACGTGGCCTCGCCGATGGCCGCGACCCGGCAGGAGGACGAGGTCGTGCGGCCGGCGGTCGACGGGGTCGTCCGGGTGCTGCGCGCCGCCCGCGATGGCGGCGCGCGCCGGGTGGTCTACACCTCGAGCTGCGGCGCGATCTACTACGGCCACCCGGCACAGGAGCAGCCGTTCGACGAGACGAGCTGGACCGACGTGTCGGGCGGCGCCATGAGCGCCTACGTGAAGTCCAAGGCCCTCGCCGAGCGGGCAGCCTGGGACTTCATCGCCGCGGAGGGCGCCGGCCTGGAGCTGACGACGGTCAACCCGACGGGGATCTTCGGCCCGGCCCTGGACCCCGGCCAGATCTCGTCGCTCGGGCTCGTCAAGCGACTCCTCGACGGGTCCCCGCCGGCCTGCCCGAACCTCTGGTTCGGTGTCGTCGACGTCCGCGACGTGGCGGACCTGCACCTGCGCGCGATGACCGACCCGCGCGCCGCGAACGAGCGGTTCATCGCGAGCGGCGGACCCCCGGTATCGATGCGCGACATCGCGCAGGTCCTCAAGGAGCGCCTCGGCGCGGACGCCCGGCGGGTGCCGACGCGACGGCTGCCGGACTGGGTGGTCCGGGTGGCCGGCCGGTTCGACGACGAGGTGCACGACCTGGTCCCCCTGCTCGGTCAGCGCCGCAGCGCCTCGAGCGCCAAGGCCGAGCGACTGCTCGGCTGGTCGGCCCGGCCGTGGCCGGATGCGGTGACCGCGTCGGCCGAGAGCCTGCTCAGACCGGCGGGATCGACCGTCGCCGCTCGCTGAACGCGCGGTCGCGCCGCGACGCGTAGCGGAGTCGGTGCAGCAGCTCCGCGCGCAGCTCGTCGGCCTCGACGATGCCGTCGAGCACGAGGTCGGCGGCCAGCCGTTCGAGGTCGACGTCCTCCTCGTACTCGCGGCGCTTCTCGGCGACGAACGCGTCCCGGGCCTCCGCACCCTGGCTGCGCTCGACCTCGGCGATCTGGTTGGCGTAGACCGCGTTGACCGCCGCCTCGGGACCCATCACCGCGATCCGCGCGGTGGGGAGCGCGAGCGTGGCGTCCGGGGCGAACCCGGGCCCGCCCATCGCATACAGGCCGGCGCCGTAGGCCTTCCGGACGACGACGCAGAACTGCGGCACGGTCGCCGACGCGACGGCGGACACCATCTTGGCGCCGTGCCGGATGATGCCCCCACGCTCGACCTCGGTGCCGATCATGAACCCCGGCACGTCGGCGAGGTAGACCAACGGGATCGAGAAGGCGTCGCACAGCCAGATGAACCGGGACGCCTTGTCGGCACTGTCGGAGAAGAGGACCCCGCCCTTGACGGCGGAGTTGTTGGCGACGAACCCCACCGTCTCGCCGCCCATCCGGCCGAACCCGACGACGAGCTCGGCGGCGAACAACGGCTTGATCTCGAAGAACGAGCCGTCGTCGACGAGCCCGTCGATGACCTCGTGGACGTCGAACGGCACCGACTCGCGCTCCGGCACGACCTCACGGGTCAACGGGGCGGCCGGCTCCTCCGGGGTGTAGACCGGCGGAGCATCGCGCCAGCTGCCCGGGACGTAGGAGAAGTAGAGCTTGGCCAGCTCGATGGCCTCGACGTCGTCCTGGGCGAGCAGGTCGCCGCAGCCGGAGACGGTGCAGTGCATCCGCGCTCCACCCATCTCCTCGAGCGAGACGCGTTCACCGACAACCATTTCCGCCATCCGCGGGCTGCCGAGGTACATCGACGCGTTGCCCTCGACCATGATGACGATGTCGGTGAACGACGGGATGTAGGCGCCGCCGGCCGCGCTGGGCCCGAAGAGGCAGCAGATCTGCGGCACCTTGCCGGACAGCGCCACCTGGTTGTGGAAGATGTGCCCCGCGCCGCGTCGGCCGGGGAACATCTCGACCTGGTCGGTGATCCGGGCGCCGGCCGAGTCGACGAACCAGAAGACCGGCAGCTCCTCGCGGAGCGCGGACTCGGTGGCCCGGACGATCTTCTCGACGGTGCGCGCGCCCCACGAGCCGGCCTTCACGGTCGGGTCGTTGGCGACGACGATCGCCGGTCGGCCGTCGACGGTCCCGCGACCGGTCACGACGCCGTCCGCCGGGAGACCCGCGGCGGTCGCGTTCGCATACCGGCCGTCCTCGACGAACGAGCCCTCGTCGAAGAGCAGGCCGATCCGGTCGCGGACGTAGATCTTGTTCTGGCTGTCGAGCTTGGCCCGAGCCTTGTCGCTGATCTTGCCGGAGGTCTCGTATGCCTCGTGCAGCCGAGCGCGGACGTCGGCGACCCGCGGGTCGGACTCGTAGACCGGCGGTGGGGTCATGCGGGCAGGCCCAGCCCGCGGGCGATGACCATCCGCTGCACCTCGGAGGTGCCCTCGCCGATCTCGAGGATCTTGGCGTCACGGTAGAACCGGGCGACGGGGTACTCCTCCATGAAGCCGTTGCCGCCGAAGACCTGGGTGGCGATGCGGGTGGCGGTCACGGCCGCCTCGGTCGAGTAGAGCTTGGCCACCGCGGCGGCCTGCTTGACCTCCTTGACCGTGCGCCGGCCGGCGTTGAGCTCGTCCTTGAGCCACGCCGCCTTGTAGGTGAGCGTCCGGGCGGCCTCGACCGCGACGGCCATGTCGGCGATCGGGAAGGCGACGCCCTGGTTGGCCCCGATCGGGCGGCCGAAGGCCTCGCGGCCCTTTGCGTAGTCGGTGGCGAGCTCGAGGCAGGCCTGGGCGCAGCCGACGGCGAGCGCACTGATGGCGATCCGGCCGTCGTCCAGTGTCTTGAGGAACTGGCGCAGGCCCTGCCCCTCCTCGCCGAGGAGGTTCTCGGCGGGGACGCGGACATTGTCGAAGGTGAGGCCGTGGGTGTCTGAGGCGTGCCATCCGAGCTTGTGGTAGCCCGGGTCGACGGTGAAGCCGGGCGTGCCGGCGGGCACGAGGATGGCGCTGATCTGCGGCGAGCCGTCGTCGTTGGTGCCCGTGCGGGCGGTGACCGTGACGACCGACGTGAGGTCGCTGCCCGAGTTGGTGATGAACGCCTTGGCGCCGTTGACAACCCAGTCGTCGCCGTCGCGGGTGGCGCGGGTGCTGGTGGCACCGGCGTCGGAGCCGCCGCCGGGCTCGGTCAGCCCGAACGCCGCGAGCGCACGGCCGGCGACGAGGTCGGGCAGGAAGCGCGCCTTCTGCTCCTCGCTCCCGAAGCTGAGGATCGGGTTGATGCCGAGGCCGACCCCGGCACTGAGCGTGATGCCGATGGACTGGTCGACGCGGCCGAGCTCCTCGATCGCGACGACGAGCGACATGAAGTCGCCGTCGGCGCCGCCGTACTCCTCCGGAACGACGAGACCGAAGAGGCCGAGGTCGCCCATCTTCGGGACGAGGTCGGCCGGGAAGTGGCTGTCGCGGTCCCACTGCGCGATGTGCGGCGAGACCTCCGCCTCGGCGAACTCGCGCACGACCGCGCGGAAGTCCTCGTGCTCCTTGCTCAGGTCGAACATCGTTGTGGGCCCTTCTCGTCACAGATTCCGCCAGCCGGTGTGTGCTTGACGTTTACGTAAAGGTAAAGCACAATCGGTGGCGTGGCAAGTCGGGAGAGCGAGCTGGAGAGCTGGACCATCGCCCAGATCGCCGACGAGTTCGGCGTCACGCACCGCACGGTCCGGCACTACGAGGACCTGGGTCTGCTCTCCCCCGAGCGACGCGGGCTCAACCGCGTCTATCACCGACGCGACCGGACGCGGCTCAACCTCATCCTGCGCGGCAAGCGGCTCGGCTTCCCGCTGGAGGAGATCCGCACGATCATCGACCTCTACGACGCGCCGCGCGGGCGGGCCTCCCAGCTGGAGTACGTGCTCAGCCAGGTGGACGAGCGGCGCGTCGACCTCGAGCAGCGCCGACGCGACCTCGACGACGCCCTCAAGGAGCTCGACGCGTTCGAGGACTCCTGCCGGTCCGACCTGACCCGGCTGCGGTGACGGACCGCCCTGTGCGGACGCGAGTCCGGTTCGTCCCGCACGTTCGGCCATTCCGGCCGTCCCCGGCCCCCGCGACCTACTTCACCCAGAGCTGGCCGAGGATCGGTCCGTAGCCCGGCCTGACCACGAAGTTGCGGACGCTGGGCGAGACGACCGCCTTCTTCTCCAGGGTGTGGGTCGGAACCATCGCCGCGTCGTCGACGAGCAACCGGTCGACCTCGGCCCAGGACGCGAGGGAGCCCATCGGGTCCGTACGCGACGCCCCGCGGGCCTCGGCGGCCTTCGCGTCGATCTCCCGGTTGCAGTTGAGGAAGAAGAAGGGAGCGGTACAGCTGGCGACGAAATCGTAGAAGGTGCCCGGTCTCAGGTAGTCGGCGAGCCACCCGACCGGCACGATGATCTGTGTCGAGTTGAAGAACGCCTGGGTCGACGGTCGTCGGAATGTCCGGGAACGGTTGCACGTCCGTTGGGTACCCGAGTTCGGCCAACACCGCTGCCGCGTGGCGTGCGATGCCCTCCGGCTCGGGAAGGGCAAGGTCGTAGTGAACGGTGATCTCCGTTCCGGCGGTGCCTGCCTCGGCCACGAGCTGACGCGCCCTGGCGAGGTCCGGACCTTGATAGTCGCCATCAGCCGGACCGCTCTGATGGGGGCAGTAAGCGCGGAACCCTGGGAAGGTCGAAGGCAGCATCTGGCATCCCACTTCCGCCGTTGGCGAGCTTCGCGATGACCCGCCGGTCGATGGCGTAGCTGAACGCCTGTCGGACGCGAACATCGTCGAAGGGAGGCAGGGACCGGTTCAGGAAGGTGTACTGCATGTCGAGGAGGTCGTAGGGCTGAAGCAAGTCTGGCTGGCTCGTGACGGAGACCGGTGGCGGGCTCCAAGGGTCCAGGCGCCGTGAGCGCCAGCCGGCCAGCACGTCAGCGAACGCGGCTGAATCCTGAGGGAGCCAGGCGGTACGCGATCACGTCCGGATAGCCGTCGGGTTGTGCTGCGAAGGACCACTGGCTGAAGTACGGGTTCCGGGTGAGGGTGACGCTAGCCGTGGTCCACGTTCGCCACCTGATAGGGCCCCGTACCCGGCAGACTTGCTGCCCCGAGCGCGCCCGCAGGCGTTCCCGGCGGCGTTGGAAAGACCAAGGACGGCGAGCTTGGCGAGGAGGTCCGGGTCCGGACGGCTCAGGTGAATGGTCAGCAGGCCGTTGCGTCATCCGTCCGCGACCATTCCCTGGCTGAGGTCACAGGGCGCGCTGCGTCGTCCTTCGTCGTGCACGAGTCAGCGCCGATGATCGCGTCGAGGGGGAAGCTGCGGCCGGCGTGTCGGGTGCAACGTGCGTTCCATTCCGCGCACGAAGTCGGACGGGAGAACGGTCGCGCCGGTCGAGTAGCGGATGTTGGGCCGGATGCTGAAGACGTACGTTCGGCCACCGTCGGATGGCTCGGGGAGATGCGTCGCGAGGTCGGGCACGAGTCCGAAGGGGGCATGTCCACCGCTGGGCCGGTTGGCGACGAGGCCGTCGTACACCACCCGCGCAAGGTTCCCGTACGTCGGAAAGATCCTCCCGCCGGGTCGAACCCGGCGAAATCGTATGCCCGGGCCCCGTCCAGACCAAGGTGCCGCCGCGGTGGTCCGCGTTCGCGTACGCCCCGGAACCGGCCCACAGCTGGCCGTCGACGACGGTCAGAGCGCGCGGCGCGCTCTCCAGGAACTTCCTGAACGGCGTTGGTGGCCATGTCGATCCTGGAGAGCGAGCCGCCGTACGAGTTGCTGACCCAGACCTGGTCGTCCAGGACCGCGAGCGAAGATGGCCCATCGGCCACGTCGATCCGCTTGACCTTCACGAGGATCTGGGACACCCGGTTGACCGACTGGCCGAACTCGTTGGCGACCCACACGTCGGTCGCGGTGACCGCCAAGGCGGCCGGGCCCGAGTCCACCCGGATGTCTGCGGCGTCGGCTTCCCGGTCCGCGCGTCGAGCTGGCTCAGCGTGTTGGCCCGGCCGTTCGCCACCCACAACGTCGATCCGTACAGGGCGAGTGCGGCCGGGCCGTCGCCGACGGGGATCGGCGGGTCCGCCTTGCTCTGTCGCCGGGTTCACGTGCTGGACGGTGTTGTCCCACTGTTGGCGACCCAGACGCCGTCCGGGCCGGCCGACCACGGCCGCCGGCGCGATGCCGACGTGGATCGTCCACGACGACCCCCGTCGGGATGTTGATCCGGGCCAGGACCTTCTCGTCGTATCCGGCCACCCAGAGGTCGTCGCCGCTGGCCGCCACGGCCTGGGGCGACCCGCCGACGCCACGGATGGTGTCGACGACGGCGCGCGGGTGCGGGTCGATCTTCACCACGGCGTCAGCGCTCTCCAGCGTCGGCCCAGACAGCTCGGCGGCCCAGACCAGCGCCGGACGGTGCGCCGTCCAGCATGACCGCGTCGCCCCGGAGGCCTAGCGCATCGACCGGTCCGGCGCTGTTGGGCGGGCAGCGGCGTCACGTCGGCCGCAGCCAGGAAGGTGGTGCCCACCAGGGCGGCGGCGGCGACGAGCACGATGGCAGTGACCGCCGCCCAGCCGCGACGGCTGAGCGCACCTCGCCACCGCGAGCGGGAAGAGCCTGTCGCCCGACACCGACCGGTCCGGGTGTCGGGCTGATCTCGACCGCCGCGTCCGGCGGGCGTCCGGGAGGACGAGATCCAGGCTCGGGTCCTGCTGGAGCACGCGCTGGTGCAGGGACTCCACCTCGGCCGACGGCTGGATGCCGAGCTCGTCGTCGAGGGTCTGCCGCAGCGTTCGATATGCGGACAGGGCGTCGGCCTGTCGGCCGGTCCGGTAGAGGGCGAGCATCCGCATCGCGGCCAGGTGCTCGCGCAGCGGGTACCGGGCGACGAGGTCGTCGAGGGCACCGAGCACGTCGTGGTGACCGAGAGCCATCTCCGCCTCGACCCACAGCTCGGTGGCGGCCGCTCTGCGACTCCTCCAACCGGGCGGCGACCGGCGCGACGACGCCGTTCATCGACGTGAGGTCGCCCAGCACCTCGCCCCGCCACAGCCCGAGCGCCTCCTTCAGGAGCGCCGCCGCGGCAGCCGGGTCGTCGGCGAGTGACGCGCGACCAGCGGCCACCAGCTCCTCGAAACGCACCGCATCGATGTCGACGCCGGCTGCCTCCAGGCGGTAGCCGCCCGGCACGGTGGCGATGACGCCAGACGCCGTCCCCTCTGACCCGGGTGGGCTCGAGAGCATCGCGGAGGTGGAACACGTAGGTCTGGAGGGTCGTCTGGACACCAGCCGGAGGACGCGCGCCCCAGACAGTGTCGACGATCCGGTCCGAGGAGACGGCGTGGCCCGGTTCGAGCAGCAGGCAGGCGAGGACGGAGCGCTGACGCTGGCCGCCGAGCGACAGCTGCTGCTCCCGACGCCAGGCCTCGAGCGGGCCGAGCATCCGCAGATCCAGGGCGGGTGGAAGCCCGTCGTGACCAGCGTCCCCTTGTCCGTCCACGCTGCACCGTCCGTATCAGGTCCGTCCGGAGAATACCGCCGCGATGCCAGTCAGAACCGCGTTATCGCAGGCCAACGCCCTAGTCAGCCACGCGTCCAAGGGACCTTGGACGTGGCGTCTAAGCCGGCTACAAGGCGTTTCCGAGGGCCCCGCCGTGGGCTGTACCCACATCGCTCGACGACCGACGCCGGGCAACGCCAACAGGAGCAGCCATGTTCGCCATCGCCCGTCACCCCCGCCGGTACTTCGCCGCCGTTCTCACCCTCGTTGCCTGGGTCGCCGCCTCCGTCGTCGTCTCGGCGACGTCGGCGGCCGGCCAAGGTCGGGCCGAACGACACCGCTGGGTTCGTCACGCCGACCCGGACCGTCACCGTCGCGACCGTGGACTGGAGCCAGCTGGCCATCACCGCCGTTGCGGCCGCTGCGATCGGTGTCGCCGCCACCCTGGCGATCCAGCTCGTCGTCCACCGCGCCCACCGGCACTCGATGGCTCACGCCTGACCGGGGAGGAGAACGCCATGCTCACGTCCACGCTGCGCCGAACTCTGGCCGTCACCGGCGTGACCGCGCTGACGGGGATCGGCATCGCTGTCTCCACGTCGGAGGCCGAGGCCAAGCCTCATCCGACGTCCACCGCGGTCCTTGACTGGAACGCCGCGGCCGGACGTGTGGCCGTCACCGCGTGCATCTCCCCCTACACCGACGCACCGCACGAGGCGCGGATGTACGCCATGTCCTCGCTCGCCATCCACGATGCGCTCAACGCCATCGACCGCCGCTCGGCCTCATACGGCGCCACCTTCCGAGCGCCCGCGAGTGCGTCCGTCGACGCGGCGGTGGCCGCCGCCGCGCACGACACGCTCATCCCGGGTCTGCGCGCCGTCACGGGACCGTTCGTGCCGTGTCTCGACGCGGCCGTGGCCGAGGTCGAGGCGTTCTACGCCGCCAAGGTCTCAGCCATCCCGGACGGTCCGGCGAAGACGGCGGGCCTCACTGCTGGGCGCCGCGCCGCCGCAGCGATCGTCGCCAAGCGGGCTCATGACGGGTCGGACACGCTGCTCGTCGACTCGGCCTTCCCGGAAGGCACGACTCCAGGTAGCTACCGGTTCACCCCAGGCTCGCCGTTCGCCTTCGCTCCGAAGTGGGGGGACGTCACGCCCTTCGCCCTGCGCAGCGCCACCCAGTTCCAGTCGGACCCCCCGCTGGCGCTGACCAGCGCGAGGTACGCGCGCGATCTCAACGAGGTCAAGGCCTTCGGCGGCGACGGGATCACGACGTCTTCGCTCCGTTCACCCTGGCAGACCGAGACCGCCCACTTCTGGCGGGAGAGCTCACCGCTGATGTGGGACGAGGTCGCCCGGCAGCTCAGCGTCGACCGGCACCTCGACCCATGGCAGCAGGCTCGGCTCCTCGCCCTGCTGAACATGGCCCTCGCCGACGGCTACATCGCCGTCCTGGCCGAGAAGTACGACTACCTCTTCTGGCGCCCGGTCACCGCGATCCGGTTGGCCGACCAGGATGGCAACCCGGCGACGACGGCCGATCCGACCTGGACGCCGCTCGAGATCACACCGGCCATCCCCGACCACCCGTCCGGCCACTCCATCGAGGGCGGCGCGGCCGCCGGGGTCTTTCAGGAGTTCTTCGGTACCGACCACATGCGCTTCGCCGTGTGCAGCCGGTCCTTGCCCACCGGGACTGGCAACTGTGACTCGGCTCAGCCGATCCTCCACCGCTTCACCGCCTTCAGCCAGGCGGCCTGGGAGAACGCCGACTCGCGGGTGTGGATCGGCTTCCACTTCCGGTATGCGGCGCAGGTCGGCACCCACGAAGGGCTGAAGCTCGGCCGCTGGACCGCCTCGCACTGGCTGCGGCCGACGCGCTGACGACGCGCCGACCGTGATGGATCCGAGCGCCCGGGATGTGTGCCCCGGGCGCTCGGTCATGGGTCGTTCAGACGGTGTACGCCTTGTCGGGCCAGTAGGCCCATTCCTCGAAGTGCGCCACCCGGCCGTCGGCGGCGAACCGGAGAACCCACAGGTCGCGGTACTCCTGGGTGACCGGCTCCCCGTACCTCACCAGCACGCGGACCACCGCGTCGACGTCCTCGACCGCCACCGGCTCGGCGGTCATGGTGAAGACCGACCCGTCCTCGTCGTCGTCGACCCAGAACTCCTGGATGGCCGCGTGACCGACGAGCGGCGAGGCATACGGGCTGCGCAGGTACGTCGCGTCGTCGGTGAAGAGCCGCCCGACCGCGGAGCGGTCCTCGGAGCGCCAGCCGTCCTCGTACGCCCGGACCCAGCGCATCACGGCGGCGCGCGTCACGACGGGCCGCCACCCGCGAGGTCGGAGGGGTCGCGCACGACGGTCTTGCGCGCCCGCAGCGCCCGGTTCGCGAACCACGTGATCGCCCAGAGAACGACGCCGAGCGCCAGGAGGTAGCCGGCCAGGACGTACTGCGAGCCGGCCCGCCCCGAGAACGGCGTCACGAGGAAACCGCACGCCAGCGCCCCGATGATCGGCAGCACCGTCGGCGTGCGGAAGTGGTGCGGGTCGATCTCCGGCTCCTCGTCGTTGAGCGGGTTCCCGTCGAGGTCGGTGCGGATCCGGTCCTTGTCGACATCACGTCGCCGAAGGACCAGCACGCAGATGTTGACGATGGTGAACACGCCGAGCAGCAGCAGCGACGTCGTCCCGCCGAGCACCGCCACCGCGTCGCTGCTGGCCTGGCTCACGTAGACGATGACCGCGAGCGAGAGGGCCGTCGTGAAGATGATCGCCGCATACGGCGTCCGGCGGGTGCGGTGAACCTTGCCGAGGAACGGCGGCAGCACGGCCTGCCGGGCCATCCCGTAGAGCAGCCGGCTGGCCATGAGCATGTTGATGAGGGCCGAGTTCGCGACAGCGAACAGCGAGATGAACGGCAGGATCTGCTCGACCGGTATGCCCGGGGCCGCCGTCTCGACGACGGTCACCAACGGGGTGTCGCTGTCCGCCAGCACGCCGACGGGGACCAGGGCCACCGAGCAGAGCGCGATGAGCACGTAGATCACGCCGGTGACGGAGATGCCGGTGATCATCATCTTGGGGAAGATCCGCACCGGGTCCTTGGTCTCCTCGGCCATGTTGACCGAGTCCTCGAACCCGACCATGGCGAAGAACGCCAACGAGGTCGCCGCGGTCACTGCGAAGAACGCGCCCTTGTCGCTGGGCGAGTCGAAGACCACGGTCCTCGAGAAGTCTCCCTGGCCGCCGAAGATCGCCCAGAAGCCGACGAGGATGACGAGCAGCAGGCCGGAGAGCTCGACCATGGTGAGCACGATGTTGGCCTTGACGCTCTCGCCGACTCCTCGGAAGTTGACCAGGGCGATGAGGAGCATGAAGGCCAGCGCAATTCCGACGATCAGCAACGTGTTCTTGTCGTCGAGCTTGAACCCCTTGGCGAAGTTCGAGGCGAATGCCCTTGACGCGGTCGACGCCGAGGTGATCCCGGAGCACATCACCGTGAACGCGATGATGAAGGTGAGGAAGTGGATCCCGAACGCCTTGTGCGCATACAGGGCCGCGCCGGCCGCCTGCGGGTACTTCGTCACGAGCTCGAGGTAGGAGAACGCCGTGATCATCGCCACGACGAAGGCGACGATGAACGGCGCCCACGCGGCGCCGCCGACCTCGGCGGCCACGTCGCCGGTCAGGGCGTAGACCCCGGTCCCGAGGATGTCGCCCACGATGAAGAGCAGGAGCAGCTTCGGCCCCATGACTCGCTTGAGCTCGGTGCGGTTCTCGCCTTCGGCCGCAGGTGCGGTCGTCGTGTCGGACATGTCCGGCTCCCTTGCTCGGAAGCCTCGATCGTGCCCGACAGCGGGCGGTCCGGCAACGCGTGACACGATGGGATCGTGAGTGACGGCAAGGACTTCTCGCAGTATGCGCATCCCGAGCGGCTGGTCTCGACCGACTGGCTCGCAGAGCAGATCGCGGACGGCCGGGTGGGTCGACCGGACGGTGTCGTCGTGGTCGAGTCCGACGAGGACGTCCTCCTCTACGACTCCGGCCACATCCCTGGCTCGGTCAAGATCGACTGGCACCTCGACCTCAACGACCCGCTGACGCGCGACTACGTCGATGGCGAGTCGTTCGCGAAGGTCATGAGCCGCAACGGGATCGGCCGTGACACGACGATCGTGATCTACGGCGACAAGAGCAACTGGTGGGCGGCGTACGCCCTCTGGGTGTTCAGCCTGTTCCGGCACGAGGACGTCCGGCTGCTCGACGGCGGGCGCGCCAAGTGGGTCGCCGAGGGCCGCGAGCTGACGCGGGACGTGCCGTCCCCGAGCCCGACCGAGTACCCGATCGTCGACCGCGACGACCACCGGATCCGCGCGTTCAAGGACGAGGTCCTCGCCCACCTCGGCCAGCCGCTGGTCGACGTGCGGTCGCCCGGCGAGTTCTCGGGCGAGCTGCTGCACATGCCCGACTACCCCCAGGAGGGTGCCGTCCGCGGCGGTCACATCCCGGGCGCCAAGTCCGTGCCGTGGGCGCGCGCCGCCAACGAGGACGGGACGTTCAAGTCCCGACGGGAGCTCGAGGCCATCTACGTCGGCGAGCAGGGCCTCGACGCCGACGACGACGTCGTCGCCTACTGCCGTATCGGCGAGCGGTCGTCGCATACCTGGTTCGTGCTCACGCACCTGTTGGGGTTCGACTCGGTCCGCAACTACGACGGGTCGTGGACGGAGTGGGGCAACGCGGTCCGCGTCCCCATCGAGCGATGACCGAGACGCGAGCCTCCCTGCCGCCGGCGCTGGAAGAGATCGCCGAGGACTTCTCCGTGGCCTCGTCGCCGGAGAAGCTGCAGCTGCTGCTGGAGTTCAGCGACGAGCTGCCGGAGCTGCCCGAGCGCTACGTGGGTCACGACGAGCTGCTCGAGCGCGTCGACGAGTGCCAGTCCCCGCTGTTCCTCGTCGTCGAGGTCGCCGAGGACGAGGACCGCTCGGTTCACCTGTTCTTCCACGCTCCGGCGGAGTCCCCCACGACCCGCGGGTTCGCGGGGATCCTCCACGAGGGGCTGGACGGGCTCCCCGCGGCCGAGGTGCTCGCCGTGCCCGACGACGCGCCCTACCGGTTCGGGCTCGGTGAGGCCGTGTCGCCACTGCGGCTGCGCGGCATGGTGGCGATGCTGAGCCGGATCAAGCGCCAGGTCAGGATCCGGATCGCGGCCTGACGGTCCGAGGGCCCGGGAAAGTAAGGGTACCCTTACCTGGTGCCAGACCGCCCCGCCCGTCCTCCGCGCCCGCAGACCGTCCTCACGGTGCTGCGCACCGAGCGCCTCTCGCCGTCCCTCGTCCGCGTGCACGCCGGTGGCCCCGGGTTCGCGACGTTCACCCCCAACGCGTGGACCGACGCCTACGTCAAGATCGTCTTCGTCAAGCCGGAGCTCGGGCTCGAGCCGCCGTACGACCTGGCCGGGCTGCGGGAGCGGCTCGCCCCGGAGGACCTTCCGGTGACGCGCACCTACACGGTCCGCTCGGTCGACCCCGAGGCCGGCAGCCTGGCGATCGACTTCGTGGTCCACGGCGACCGTGGCCTCGCCGGCCCGTGGGCGGCGTCGGCTGCGCCGGGCGACCGACTGGTGTTCTCCGGCCCGGGCGGTGGGTATGCGCCGGACGACACCGCGGACTGGCACCTGTTCGTGGGTGACGAGTCCGCCGTCCCGGCCGTCTCGGCCGCGCTGGCCGCCCTTCCTGCGGACGCGGTCGGCGTCGCGCTCCTCGAGGTGCACGGCCCCGACCACGAGGTCGCCGTGGACGCCCCTGACGGGGTCGAGATCCGGTGGCTCCACCGCGACGGCGCCGAGGCCGGGACGACGTCGCTGCTCGCCGACGCCCTCGCCGAGCTGCCCTGGCGCGGCGGACGCGTCCAGGTCTTCGCGCACGGCGAGCGCGAGGCGATGAAGGCGGTCCGCGACGAGCTCCTGGTCCGTCGCGGGGTGCCGCGCGGCGACCTCTCGCTGTCCGGCTACTGGGCGTTCGGCCGCACCGAGGACCGGTTCCAGGCCGAGAAGCGCGAGCCCGTCGGCGTCGTTCTGTAGGGCGTTCGGCCGGGTGCCTAGGAGCCGGCCGGGACCGTCGACGGCGCCACCCGGGCGCTCTCGCGGGCGCGCAGCATGAACCGGTCGAGGTCGTAGCCCTGGCTGACCGGGTTCCACCGGACCCGGGGCGGACCGTCCGCGACGATGTCGCGCCGGAACAGGGCGGCGAGGAAGACCTCGGCCTCCATGATCGCGATCGGACCGCCCGGGCACTTGTGGTGGCCGTCACCGAACCCCATGACGGCGGCCGGAACCCCGCGTGGCAGCGCTCGCTCAGGGCACAGCCGGAGCGGGTCGGCGCCGGCCACCTCCGCGTCGGCGTTCGCCGCGCGCAGGTCGATGTCGACGAGGTCCCCCTCAGCCACGTCCACCGTGCCGTCGCGACCCTCCAGCCGCACCGGGCGGCCGGCGCGGCGAAGCAGTCGCCCGACGACGGGTTCGAGCCGGAGCGTCTCCTGCAGGAGTGCCGACCGGGAGTCGCGGTCCCCTTCCCGGAACCGGGCGAGCAGCTCGGGGTCCTCCAGGAGGTGCCACGCGCCCACACTGATCAGCTCACGCGTCGTCACCATCCCCGCGGCACCGTAGGTGATCGCCTCGGTGAGGATCTCCAGGTCGCTGAACCCCTGGTCCAGGGTTGCGCTGATGAGGTCGTCCCGCGGGTCCTTGCGGTGCGCGCGGATCGCGGGTTTGACGTCCTGCCAGTAGAACCGGAACGTCGCCGAGTGGGTCCGCAGCAGGCGCGGGCAGTGCGCGGACCGAGAACGTGGTGGACAGCGGGTCGCCGTCGAAGAAGGTGTTGAGACGCTTGGTCATGCCGGGCAGAGAGGAGTGGGTGAGGCCGACCACGCGCCCGACCACCTCGACCGCCATCCGCATGGCGAGGTCGGCGAGGTCCGTGCCCCGGTCCTGCCGAACCTGTCCCGCGAGGCGTTCGGCCAGCTCCACCATCATCGGCCGGTAGGCCTCGACCGCCTTGGGGGTGAAGAACGGCGCCGAGGCGCGGCGCTGGGTGCGATGGTCGGGGCCGTCGAGGTAGAGGATCGGGGGCCGCATGGTGCTCTGCGACCGCACGGTGTCGGCGCCGAACCCGGCCTGCTGGTACCCGTCCTCGTCGCGCAGGACCAGCCGCGCCAGCTCGAAGGAGCGGACCACGACCCGCGCCCCGTCGGGGCCGACCACGCGTTCGACGTCAGGTCCGGTCGTGGCCTCGCCGGGCGGCGTCAGCTTCCGGACCGGGCACCCTCCCGAGACGGCATCCATGAGAGGCGACGCTATCCCTGCCGCCCCTCGGTTACTCCCCGATCTCGGATCGCACCGCATACAGCTCGGGGAAGAACGTCAGGTCGAGCGCTCGGCGCAGGAAGTCGACGCCACTCGACCCGCCGGTCCCCCGCTTGTGACCGATGGTGCGCTCGACGACCTTGAGGTGCCGGAACCTCCAGAGCTGCATGTTGTCCTCGAGGTCCACGAGCTCCTCGCAGGTCTCGTAGACGCCCCAGTGCTCGGCCGGCGCCGCGTACACCTCGCCGAAGACGTGGACCAGCTGCGCGTCGAGGGTATGCGGCAGCGTCCAGTCCCGGTCGAGCAGCGCCGGCGGCACCGCATACCCGCGGCGGGCGAGGTAGCGGAGGAACTCGTCGTAGAGGCTCGGTTCGCGCAGCAGGGTGTCAAGGAGGTCGTGCGCTGCAGCGTCGTGGTCGAACACCCGGACCATCTCGACGTTCTTGTTGCCGAGCAGGAACTCGACGGCGCGGTACTGCCAGGACTGGAACCCCGAGCTGGTCGCGAGGAACGGGCGGATCTGCGCATACTCGCTCGGGGTCAGCGTCGCGAGGACGCCCCACTGCTCGATGAGCACCTCCTGGATCCGCTTGACCCGCGCCAGCCGCTTGAGGGCCGGCGCGAGGTCGTCGGTCGTGAGGAGCGACCGGGCGGAGCGCAGCTCGTGCAGGAGCAGCTTGAGCCACAGCTCCGACGTCTGGTGCTGGACGATGAACAGCAGCTCGTCGTGCTGCGGTGGTTCGCTGCGGGGGTGCTGCGCCGACAGCAGCTGGTCCAGCGCGAGGTAGTCGCCGTAGGACATGCTGCGACTGAAGTCGCGCTGGACCTCGGGCTCGATCGGCCTGACGTTCTCGGTCACCACAGCGGTGACCGTATCCCTCAGGGCCCGCTACGCGTTCGGGTTGAAGCGATCCGGGTCGGGGCCGGTGCGCTTGCTGCGGTCGAGGGCGGTGATCCGGGCGACCTCGTCGTCGGTCAGTTCGAACCCGAACAGGTCGAAGTTCTCCTCGATCCGGCTCGGCGTCACCGACTTGGGGATGACGACGTTGCCGAGCTGGAGGTGCCAGCGCAGGATCGCCTGGGCCGGCGTCACGTCGTGCGCCTTGGCGACCGCGACGATGGTCTCGTCCTCGAGCACGCCGAGGCCGCCGGACGCGAGCGGGCTCCAGGCCTCGGTGACGATGCCGTTGGCCGCGTGGAAGTCGCGCAGCTCCTGCTGGACGAGGAACGGGTGCAGCTCGATCTGGTTGATCGCCGGGAACTCCCCGGTCTCGTCGAACAGCCGCTGCAGGTGCGGGATCTGGAAGTTGCAGACCCCGATGGTCGTGATCCGGCCGTCGTCGCGCAGCGCCTGCATCGCCTTCCACGCCTCGGGGTAGCGGTCGGTCTTCGGCAGCGGCCAGTGGATGAGGTAGAGGTCCAGGGTCTCGCGCTGCAGCTTGTCCATCGAGGCGTCGAACGCCTTCATGGCCAGGTCGAACCCGTGCGCGTTGTTGTTGAGCTTGGTGGTGACCCACACGTTGTCGCCGAGGCCGCTGTCCTGGACCGCCTGGCCGACCCCGGCCTCGTTGCCGTACATGGCGGCGGTGTCGATGTGCTCGTAACCGACCTCGAGGGCCTTGGCCACCGCGGGCACGACCTCGTCCTCCGGCACCTGCCAGACGCCGAAGCCCAGCTGGGGGATCGGGACCGTGCCGGTAGGGGTGTTCAGCGGGACAGTGGGAACTGTGGTCATGCCTTTACCGTATGCCGCGCCGCGCCGGTCGCGCTCATCGGCGGCTCCGCTCTCAGGCCGGCGGCCAGGGCGGCCACGAGGCGTTCCAGGGTGGCCTGCACCGACCCGCTCGGCACGATCTCGGGGTGCGCCGCATACACCTCCAGCACCACCTCGGACGGCCGGGAGGCGGACCACAGCCCGGCACCGATCTGGGAGGTCGCGGTGATGAGGAGGGCGGCCTGGTCGACGTCGAGCCCGACCGGTCGAGCGGCGAGCGCCCGTGCCAGCTCCCCGATGACGATCGTCGAGGAGACCTTGAGGCGCTCGGCCGCCGCGTACGAGACGTTGTGCTCCAGGTTGGTGGTGAGCTGGCTGACCAGCTCGCAGAACAGCTCGTGCTCCATCAGGGTGCCCGCGAGCACCGCCGGGAGCGTCTCCTCGGTGACGTCGGCGAGCCGAGGCAGGAGCACGTCGCGCAGCACGAGGCCCTCGTCGCTGCACAGCTCGACGAAGATCTCCTCACGGGTCCCGAAGTAGCGGACGACGTTGGACTTGGCCAGGCCGACGGCGTCGGCGAGATCGCCCAGGGTGATGGTGCGCACGCCGCGGCGCAGGGCGAGGTCGCGGGCCGCTTCGAGGATCGCCTCGCGCCGCTGCTGCTTGTGCTCCGGGCGGCGGGCCCGGACGAACGGGGGCGCGAAATCGCTCGGCACCGGTCCTCTCCTTCCTCTTGCTAGCGCAACGACGTTGCGTTAGCGTACCGCCCATCGAAACAGAACGTCGTTGCGTTAAACGGGAGACTGGCAGATGACCGAAACCACCGCCCCGCCGGCGGCCCGCCCCGTCCGGCTCGTCGTCAACGGCGTGCCCACCACGCTGGAGCTCGAGCCGCGGGTGAGCCTTCTCGACGCCCTGCGCGAGGACCTCCACCTCACCGGCACCAAGAAGGGCTGCAACCAGGGCGCCTGCGGAGCCTGCACGGTCCTGGTGGACGGCCGCCGGATCGTCTCCTGCCTCGCGCTGGCGGTGCAGTACGACGGTCGCGCGGTCACCACCATCGAGGGCGTCGGCCCGCATCCGCTCCAGGACGCGTTCGTTCGCTTCGACGGGCTCCAGTGCGGCTACTGCACACCGGGCCAGATCTGCTCGGCGATCGGGATGCTCGAGGAGCACGACCACGGTGCTCCCAGTGCCGTCACCGACGACGTCGCCGGACCGACACCGTTGACCCGCAACGAGATCCGCGAACGGATGAGCGGAAACCTGTGCCGCTGCGGCGCGTACAACGGCATCGTCGACGCGATCGAGTCGGTCGGCGCGGCGCTCGACGAGGAGGTGTCGGCATGAGGCCCTTCGACTACGAGCGGGCGACCGACGTGGCCCACGCCGTGACTCTCGTCGCGGAGCGCCCGAACGCGCGCTTCCTCGGCGGTGGCACCAACCTCGTGGACCTCGTGCGCCGCGGAGTCGAGACGCCGGACAGCCTGGTCGACGTGACCGGCCTGCCGCTGGCTGCGGTGGAGGAGACCGCCGGCGGCGGCCTGCGCGTCGGGGCCGTCGTCACGAACGCCGACCTGGCCCACCACCCGCTCGTCCGCACCCACTATCCGCTGCTGTCCCAGGCGGTCCTGGCCGGCGCGTCGGGGCAGCTCCGCGCGATGGCCACCGTCGGCGGGAACCTCCTCCAGCGCACCCGCTGCCCCTACTTCACCGACCTCACGACCGCCTGCAACAAGCGCGAGCCCGGTTCGGGCTGCGCCGCCCGCGAGGGGTTCACCCGGTATGCGGCGGTGCTGGGCGCCAGCGAGCACTGCGTCGCCGTCCACCCCAGCGACATGGCCGTCGCACTCGCTGCCCTGGACGCCCGCGTCGAGCTCACCTCGTCGACCGGGGTCCGCGAGGTGGCCGTCACGGACCTCTACCGGCTGCCCGGTGAGACGCCGCAGCTCGAAACCGTCCTGTCCCCGGGCGAGCTGATCACCGCCGTCGTCCTCCCGCCGCCTCCGGCCGGCCGCTCGCGCTACCGCAAGGTTCGCGACCGGGCCTCCTACGCGTTCGCGCTGGTCTCGGTCGCCGCGGTCCTCAACGTCGAGGACGGCCGGATCACCACCGCGCGGCTGGCCCTCGGTGGTGTCGCGCCCAAGCCGTGGCGCGCGGCGGCCGCCGAGTCGCTGCTCTTCGGTGCCGAGCCGACGGCCGAGGCGTTCGCCGCGGCGATCGACGCCGAGCTCGCCGACGCGAAGCCGTTGCCCGGCAACGAGTTCAAGCTGGACCTCACCCGTCGCACCGTGGTCGCCGTGTTGCGCCGGCTGCACGACGAGGGGGCGACGGCATGACCACCTCGTCCGCCGTCCCGACCACGGCACCGACCCGCATACCCGACCGCACGGCTGCTCCGGCCGACACCGGACCGTGGGTCGGCCGCCCGCTCGACCGCGCCGACGGCACCGCGAAGGCGACCGGCTCGGCGACGTTCTCGGCGGAGTACCAGGTCCCGGACATCGCCCACGCCGTGCTGGTCCACGCCTCGATCGCGCGCGGCCGGATCCGCCGGATCGACACCTCGCGGGCGGAGGCGCATCCCGGCGTGGTCGCCGTGCTGACGCACCACAACGCCCCGAAGCTGGCTGCGCCGCGCCGGACGAGCCTCATGGACCTCAGCACCATGGTGGTCGGGAGCCGGGTCCCGTACCTCAACACCGACGAGGTCCACTACGACGGCCAGCCGGTGGCGGTCGTCGTCGCGGACCGCCTGGAGGCGGCGCAGTACGCCGCGTCCCTCGTCGAGGTCGAGTACGACGTGCGGCCGGCTCACGTCGACTTCGCCAGCGAGCAGATCCGGGCGACGCCGGTCAGCCAGTCGCTGGGGATGCCGACCCTGAGCGGTCGCAAGGGCGACGCGCAGGCGGCCCTGGCCACCGCACCGCACCGCGTCGACCTGCGGTTCACCACCCCCAGCCAGAACCACAACGCGATGGAGCCCCACGCGACGACCGCAGTCTGGGACGGGGACTCGCTCACGGTCTGGGACGCCGCCCAGAACATCGACTGGTTCCGCAAGCACCTCGCGCTGCGGTTCGACGTACCGCTGGAGAAGGTGCGCGTGCTGGCGCCGTTCGTCGGCGGCGGGTTCGGCGGCAAGGGGTTCGTGTGGTCCGGCACGCTGCTGACCGTGATGGCCGCACGGGTCACCGGGCGTCCCGTGCGGATGGCTCTGACCCGCGAAGGTGTCTACCGGACCGTCGGCGGCCGCACGCCGACTTCCCAACGGGTCGCCCTCGGCGCCACTGCAGACGGTCGCCTCAAGGCCCTCGTCCACGAGGCGGTCATGCGCACCTCGCCGATGGGCGGCAGCCCGGACCAGGTCGTCGGTGCGTCCGGCGACCTCTACGACGCGCCGGCCATCGCCCTCAGCTCGTCGGTCGTCGAGCTCGACCTGGTCCCCAACACCGCCATGCGGGCACCCGGTGAGTCCGTGGGTTCGTTCGCCATGGAGTCGGCGATGGACCAGCTCGCTCGTGACCTCGGCATCGACCCCGTCGACCTGCGGCTGCGCAACGAGCCGGACGTCTCGCCGATGCACGGCCGGGCCTTCTCACATCGTCGCATCCGCGAGGTCATGGACCTCGGGGCCCGCGAGTTCGGTTGGCACGAGCGGCGGTCCACGCATACCGGTTCGTCCGGCTCGACGTCGGTCGGGTACGGCATGGCCCTGGCGTACCACCCGGCCTGGACCTTCACGGCGAACCTCACGCTGCGACTGGACGCCGACGGCACCGCCCTGCTGCGGTGCGGGTTCCACGAGATGGGCATGGGCACCGTCACGGTGCAGGCCCAGGTCGTCGCGGACGAGCTGGGCGTCCCGTACGACGCCGTGCGCGTCGAGTACGGCGACACCGACCTCCCGATCGCTCCGGGTGCCGGTGGGTCGGCGCAGTCGGCGAGCGTGGCCGGCAGCATCGCCACCGCGGCGTCACAGATCCGCCGGCGGGTCCGGCGGTGGGGCGGCCGGGACGGCGAGCCCCTGGCCGACGCCCTCGTGCGGACCGGGCACGACCACGTCGAGGTGTCGGTCGGTGCCGACTCCGGTGTGCGGGCGATGGCCGGGCAGGTGCGCTTCATCGCCCAGACGCTGCGCGACCAGCGGCGCTGGGTCCGGGCGGCGTCGGGCGCCCACTTCTGCGAGGTGCACGTCGACCGCGACACCGGCGAGGTCCGGGTGGCCCGGTGGGTCGGGGCGTTCGACGTGGGGCGCGTGCTCAACGCCAAGACCGTCGCCAGCCAGCTGAAGGGCGGCATCGTCATGGGGCTCGGGCTGGCCCTCACCGAGGAGACGCTGATCGACCCCCGGACCGGCCGCATCATGAGCGCGTCCCTGGCGGACTACCACGTGCCCTCCCACGCCGACGTCCCCGACATCGCGATCCACGTGCTGGACGACCCCGACCCGGCGATGCCCCAGGGCGTGCTCGGAGCCGGCGAGGTGGGGATCACCGGCGTCGGGGCCGCCGTGGCGAACGCGGTCTTCGACGCCACCGGCGCTCGCGTGACCGACCTCCCGATCACCCTCGACAAGGTCCTGCGCGGCATCCCGCTGGGCTGACCGCCCCCGCCCCTCCCGAGCTTGACTGCCAGTCGAGCGGGTCGACTGCCGTTCCACCCCCAGTCAAGAGGCTCGACTGGCAGTCAAGCGAGGGCGGAGGGGGCCGTGACCGACGTCTCTCGAGCCGCGTTCGGGACCCGGCCGGGGTCGTCTGCGCACCCGTTAGGCTCCGGCCATGCCGATCTCGAAGGTGCTGATCGCCAACCGCGGGGAGATCGCCGTACGCATCGCCCGGGCCTGCCGCGACGCGGGCATCGGCTCGGTCGCCGTCTACGCCGAGCCCGACCGCGACGCGCTGCACGTGAAGGTGGCGGACGAGGCCTATGCGCTGGGCGGCTCGACCCCCGGTGACAGCTACCTCGTCGTCGAGAAGCTCCTCGACGTCGCCGCGAAGTCCGGTGCCGACGCGGTGCACCCCGGGTACGGGTTCCTCGCGGAGAACGCCGGTTTCGCCCAGTCGGTCATCGACGCCGGGCTGACGTGGATCGGTCCCGGGCCGGCCGCGATCGACGCACTGGGCGACAAGGTGAAGGCGCGGCACATCGCCACCAAGGCCGGAGCGCCCCTGGTTCCGGGCACCGCCGACCCCGTGGACGGGCCGGACGAGGTCGTGGCGTTCGCGAAGGAGTTCGGGCTGCCGGTGGCCATCAAGGCGGCCTACGGCGGTGGCGGCCGCGGCCTCAAGGTGGCGCGCACCCTCGAGGAGATCCCGGACCTGTTCGAGTCCGCGGTGCGCGAGGCGGTCACCGCGTTCGGTCGCGGCGAGTGCTTCGTCGAGCGGTTCCTCGACAAGCCGCGCCACGTCGAGACCCAGTGCCTGGCCGACCAGCACGGCAACGTCGTCGTCGTCTCCACGCGCGACTGCTCGCTCCAGCGCCGCAACCAGAAGCTCGTCGAAGAGGCGCCGGCGCCGTTCCTCAGCGAGGAGCAGCACGCGGAGCTCCTCCGCGCGTCCAAGGCGATCCTGTCCGAGGCCGGATACGTCGGCGCCGGGCACCTGCGAGTTCCTCGTCGGGCAGGACGGGGTCATCTCGTTCCTCGAGGTCAACACCCGGCTCCAGGTGGAGCACCCGGTCAGCGAGGAGGTCACCGGCGTCGACCTGGTGCGGGAGCAGTTCCGCATCGCCGACGGCGAGCCGCTCGGCTACGACGACCCCGAGCCGCACGCCCACTCGATCGAGTTCCGGATCAACGGCGAGGACGCCGGTCGCAACTTCCTGCCGGCACCCGGGACCGTGGCCCGCTTCCTCCCGCCGTCCGGCCCTGGCGTCCGCGTCGACTCCGGCGTCGTCGAGGGAGACGTCATCGGCGGCGCGTTCGACTCGATGCTGGCCAAGCTGATCGTGACCGGGCGGACCCGCCAGGAGGCGATCGAGCGGTCACGCCGCGCGCTGGACGAGTTCGTCGTCGACGGGATGCCGACGGTGCTGCCCTTCCACCGTGCCGTGGTTCACGACGAGGCGTTCGCGCCCACGACCGACGAGCCGTTCACGATCCACACCCGCTGGATCGAGACGGAGTTCGACAACACCATCGAGGCGTATGCGGGTGGTTCCGCCGATGGCTCCGAGCCCGAAGAGCGCCGGCCGGTCGTCGTCGAGGTGGGCGGGAAGCGGATCGAGGTCGTGCTGCCGGCCGAGCTGTCGCTCGGCGGCGGTGGTGGGGGTGGCGGAGCCGCCGCCCGCAAGAAGGCCCCCCGACGCTCCGGCGGCGGCTCCGGCGGGGCGGCGGTGTCCGGCGACGCGCTGACCGCACCGATGCAGGGAACCATCGTCAAGATCGCCGTGGAGGACGGGCAGACCGTCGAGCAGGGTCAGACCGTCGTCGTCCTCGAGGCGATGAAGATGGAGCAGCCGATCAACGCCCACAAGGCCGGCGTGGTCTCCGGGCTGACCGCCGAGATCGGGGCGACCGTGACCAGCGGGACCGTGCTGGCCGAGATCAAGGATGCCGACGCCTGACCGTTCTGGCAGCGCTCACGATCCGACGTCGAGACGCACGTTCTGGTGGGTGCTGCGGCGCTCTGAGCCCTCGAAACGGCGTCGAGATGCGGATCGTGGTGGACGAGTCTCGGCTCAGGCCCGCGGCCCCGGATCGGTGCTCGTGGTGTCCGGCGCGGCCTCGGGGACCGTCTCGGGCGGCGACGTCGGTACCGGGTCGGGGCTCGGGACCGGAGGCGACGTCGTCGGCTCGGTGGGCGTCGGCACCGGGGAGGGTTCGGGGGACGTCCCCGGCGTGGGCGTCGGGTCGCCCGGCACCGCCGGCGGGTCTCCGGGCTCGGGAACGGTCGCCTCGTCGTCGGGGATGCCGAGCTGCTCGCGGACGACGTCGTCGCCCTTGGCGACCTGCTCGGAGTACTGACCACCGGTCCGCTCGTCGATGATCTCCTCGACCTTGTCGAGGCCCTGGTCGGCCTGCTCGGGATGTCCCGTGATGAAGTCCTTGACCCGGTCGAAGAAGCTCTCATTGCTCATGGCGTCCGTCCCTCCTGGTTCGGCCGGCGGCCGGACATCGTCGGTGCCGCCGTTTCGACCCTAGCCCGCCGGCTGCGCCCGGCCGGTCGCCGGACGCCTACCATCGTCGTATGCCCCTGCTCACCGTCGCGGACCAGATGCCGTGGGAGGGGTTCTCGGTCAACAACCTGCTGATCCTCATCGTCATCCTGGCCATCCTCTTGCCGCTGATGCGATGGATCCGGCGGCGGGTCTCGGAAGGCCGCCGGGAGCGGTGGGCGCGGGAGGACGACGCCGAGACCCGCTACACCGAGGAGAACGACCCCGACCTGCGCCGGAATCACCCCGAGGGCTGACCGGCTGCCCGGTGGAGGCGCCGGGCCGCCTCGGCGATCGAGCCGGACATCGACGGGTAGATGGTGAACGTGCTCGACAGCTGGTCGACGCTGAGGTGGTTCTGGACGGCGACGGTCAGCGGGTAGACCAGCTCGGAGGCGCGCGGCGCGACGACGACACCGCCGAGCACCGTCCCGCTCCCCTGCTGCGCGAACACCTTGACGAACCCGTGCGTGAACCGGTCCATCTTGGCGCGCGCGTTGGTGGCCAGCGGAAGCATCACCGCGCGGGCGGCGCCCCGTGAGTCGTCGACGTCGTTCTGGGTGATGCCGACGGTGGCGATCTCCGGCGAGGTGAAGACGTTGGCGCTCACCACGTCCAGCCGGAGCGGGGCCACCGCGTCGCCCAGCGCGTGCGACATGGCGATCCGCCCCTGCATCGCCGCCACCGAGGCCAGGGGCAGGACGCCCGTGCAGTCCCCCGCCGCGTACACGCCGCGGACCGAGGTCCTGGAGACGCCGTCGACCTCGATGTGGCCGGACTGGGTCAGCGCGATCCCGTTCTCCACCAACCCGACTCCCGCCGTCTGCGCCACGGAGCCCACGGCGAGCAGGGCGTGCGAGCCGAGCACCGTCCGACCGTCGGTGAGCGTCACGCATACCCCGTCGGCGGTCCGCTCGACGCCGGCCATCCGCGACCGGCCGAGCACCTCCATGCCGTCGCGCCGGAACACGTCCTCGATGACCGTGGCCGCGTCCGCGTCCTCGCCCGGCAGGACGCGGTCGCGCGAGGAGACCAGGGTGACGCGAGCGCCGAGGCCCACGTAGGCGTGGGCCAGCTCGGCCCCCGTGACGCCGGACCCGACGACGACGAGGTGCTCCGGCAGCTCGGTGAGCGAGTAGATCTGCTGCCAGGTCAGGATCCGCTCACCGTCCGGCTGCGCGGTCGGCATGGTGCGCGGCGTCGAACCGGTGGCGAGCAGCACCACCTCGGCGTCGAGATCCTCGGCAGTTCCGTCGAGACCCATGGCCCGCACCGCGCCGGCCCCGAGCAGCGTGCCGGTGCCGCGGACGATCCGCACGCCGTCGCCGGTGAGGCGCGCCGCGATGTCGTTGCTCTGGGCCTCCGCGAGGTCGAGGATCCGGCGGTTGGCGGTGGCGAGGTCGACGCTCGCGTCGGCCAGGCCGACCCCGAGGTCTCCGCCGGTGGCGCCGTTCGTGACGAACCCGGCCGTCGAGATGAGGGCCTTGCTCGGTACGCAGTCGGTGAGCACGCAGGCACCACCGAGGCCGTCGCGGTCGACCACCGTGACGGAGGCCCCGAGCCGCGCCGCGACCAGCGCGGCCTCGTACCCGCCCGGGCCGCCGCCGAGGACGACGACCGACGTGGGGTGCCCCATCACGCCTCCATCCAACCATCGGAGCGGTGGGCCGCTCCGCACTAGGGTGCGTGCGTGAGTGTGGATCTCAACGACCCGAGTACCGATCCCTTCGACGTCGCCAGGGCCGCCGCCACCGTCATCGCCGAGCGCACCGGAGCGCCGACCCACGACGTGGCCCTCGTCCTCGGGTCCGGCTGGGGCCAGACCGCCGACCTCATCGGGCCGACCCTCGCGACCGTCGACAATGCCGACGTACCCGGCTTCCACGCCGCGGCCGTCGCCGGACACAGCGGGAGTATGCGGTCGGTCGCCATCGGTGACACCGGCCGGCGCGCGCTGGTCTACGGGACGCGTACCCACTTCTACGAGGGCCGGGGCGTCCGTGCGGTCGTGCATGCGGTCCGCACCGCGAAGGCGGCCGGCTGCTCGACCATCGTCCTCACCAACGGCTGCGGCGGGCTCAACCCGGCCTGGGGCCCGGGGACGCCGGTCCTCATCAGCGACCACATCAACCTCACCGCCGCGTCCCCGCTGGAGGGACCGACCTTCGTCGACCTCACCGATCTCTACTCCGCACGGCTGCGCGCGATCGCGCACGAGGTCGACCCGACCCTGGACGAGGGCATCTACGTCCAGTTCCGAGGGCCGCACTACGAGACGCCGGCCGAGGTGCAGATGGCCAAGCGCATGGGCGGCGACCTGGTCGGCATGTCGACGGCGCTCGACGCGATCGCGGCCCGTCACGTGGGCATGGAGGTCCTCGGCATCTCCCTGGTCACCAACCTGGCCGCCGGCATCTCCGACCAGCCGCTGTCGCACCAGGAGGTCATCGAGGCCGGCCAGGCCGCCGCCGAACGGTGTGGTCGGCTGCTCGCCGACGTCGTGCAGCGGGTGGCGTCATGACGGACGAGGGCGACCTCGGCTCGCGGGTCCAGGCCTGGGTGGACGACGACCCCGACCCGGTCACCGCACAGGAGCTGACCAGCCTCCTGGCCGCCGCGGACGAGGGCGATCTCGAGGCGGCCCTCGACCTCGCGGACCGGTTCGCCGGGATGCTCGAGTTCGGCACGGCGGGCCTACGGGGAGCGCTCGGCGGCGGACCCAACCGGATGAACCGCGCCGTCGTCCTGCGTGCGGCGGCGGGCCTCGTCGCCTACTTGCAGACCGAGCTGGGCATCCCCGAGCCGATGGTCGTCGTGGGGTTCGACGCGCGGTACAACTCGGACGTCTTCGCGCGCGACACCGCGGCCGTCGTGGTCGGCGCCGGGGGGCGGGCCTCGATCCTGCCGCGGCCGCTGCCGACACCGGTGCTGGCCTTCGCGATCCGGCACCTCGGCGCCGACGCGGGAGTCATGGTCACGGCGAGCCACAACCCGCCGCAGGACAACGGCTACAAGGTCTACCTCGGCGACGGCAGCCAGATCGTGCCGCCGACCGACGCGCAGATCGCCTCGCACATCGCCGCTGTCGCGTCGGTGCGCGACCTGCCGCTCGTCGACGACGGCTGGGAGAACCTCGGCGACGAGGTCCAGGACGCCTACGTCGCCCGCGTCGCGGAGATGCTCCCGTCGGGGGCGGCGACCGACGTCAGCGTCGTGCACACCTCACTGCACGGCGTGGGTGACGACACCGTGCGTCGGGTGTTCACCGCGGCCGGGTTCGCCGCGCCGACGACCGTGACGAGCCAGGCCGTGCCGGACCCGGACTTCCCGACGGTGAGCTTCCCGAACCCCGAGGAGGCCGGCGCCATCGACGCGGCCCTCGCCGTGGCGCGCGAGGTGCACCCCGACATCGTCATCGCCAACGACCCGGACGCCGACCGGTGCGCCGCGGCGGTGCTCGACGACGGTTCGTGGCGGATGCTGCGCGGCGACGAGCTGGGTGCCCTGTTCTTCGACGCGTCGATGCGGCGCGGCCTCGCACCGGACGCCGTGGTGGCCTGCTCGATCGTGTCGTCCCGGGTGCTGTCCGCGCTCGCCGCGTCGGCGGGACGTCGGCACGAGGAGACGCTCACCGGGTTCAAGTGGATCGCGCGCGTGCCGGGGCTGGGGTACGGGTACGAGGAGGCGATCGGCTACTGCGTGGCGCCGGACATCGTCCGCGACAAGGACGGTGTCAGCGCCGCTCTGCTCCTCGCCTGGTACACCGCGGAGCTCAAGGCCCAGGGCCGAACGCTCCTCGACGTGCTCGACGACATCGCGGTCGAGGTCGGCGTGTATGCGACGGACGCCTTCTCGGTCCGCGTCGCCGACCTGGCCGAGATCCCGCCGGTCATGGAGCGACTGCGGTCCGCGCCTCCTCGCGAGCTCGGGACGGTGGAGGTATCCCAGGTCGACGACCTCGCTCGCGGTGACGGCGGGCTGCCGCCGACCGACGGGCTTCGCTACTTCCTCGCCGACCGGTCGCGCGTCATCGTGCGGCCGTCCGGCACCGAGCCCAAGCTCAAGGTCTACCTCGAGGCCATCGAGCCGGTGGGCCACGTCGACCGGCTCGCCGCGGCCAGACGGACGGCGGCCGAGCGGCTGGCGGCCCTCCGCGACGCGATGGAGACGCTGACGCGCCTCTGAGCCGGTCCGCGATCCCGTACTCAGGCCTCGGCGTCGTCCAGCGCATCCACATAGGCGCGGCAGGCGCGGACGATCGCCGCGACCCGGACCTCGAGTTCTTCGGGCGGCAGGTCCGTGCGGTCGATCAGCTCCGGACCCGGCTCGACGCCCCGGATACCGGCGGTCAACCGTCGACGCTCGTTCTGCGTGAGGTCGTAGTCCTGGGCTATCGCCACGAGCACGTCCCGCACGTCGAGGCGGGCCGGGTCGTCCGAATCGCTGAGGATGCCGAGTGCCGCATCGAGCCACCGCTCGTCGTCGTCCGGGCTGTCCTCCATCACGTCCGTTACGAGGTTGAACAACATCAGATGAGCCGCCGCCGCCGCTGGGACGACCTCCTCGTGCTCGTCGAAGGGCAGCCCGACGGCCCGACGGACCAGGGCGGTCGCGCGGTCTTCGTCCTGGGCTTCCAACGCGTCGATGGCCTTGACCAACAGGTTCTCCGCGCCGAGGCCAAGGGCCTGGCTGAACGGTGCGAGTGTGCGACCGGACGCCAGCAGCGCGTCGCCCAGGGGGCGGTCCGCCTGCTCGCGGAGGTACCTCGCGACGGCGTCCTCCGCGTCCCCGGGGTCTGTCTCCATCGGCCCGACGTTACCGGCGCAAGTCATGTCGCTCGTCATGTCGCGCTTGGTGCGGTCAGCACCCCACCGATCGCGACATGACCCGCGACATGACGCACGAGGTGTCCCGCGACTCACGTCGCGGCTCGCGGCGGGGCTCTCCACGTGACCTGTGGCCTGACCGCGCGTCGGACTCCGCTGTTAGCGTCCCGACATGCCGGACTCAGCGCGAGCCGACCTGGTCCCCGTGTTCGCCGACGAGTTCGACGAGCCGGGGCTCGACACCAGCGTCTGGATCCCCCACTACCTACCCGCCTGGAGCTCCCGCGCGGCGAGCGCGGCCGCATACGAGATCAGCGGTTCGTGCCTGCGGCTCCGTATCCCCACGGACCATCCGGTGTGGTGCGAGGGCGACCACGAGCCGCCGATCCGCGTCTCCGGCATCCAGTCCGGCTCGTGGTCCGGACCGGTCGGCAGCACCCAGGGTCAGCAGCCGTTCCGGGACGGGCAGACCGTCCGCGAACAGCAGCCGACGCACTGGGGCTGGACGCCGCGGGAGGGCTGGATCGGGATGCGAGCGCGGGCCGTCGTGTCGCCGCGGTCGATGGTCTCGCTGTGGATGGTCGGTCGGGAGGAGGTGCCGGAGCGCAGCGCGGAGATCTGCGTCATGGAGGCGTTCGGCGATGCGGTGGTCCCGGGCGAGTCCAGCGCGGTCGGCATGGGACTGCACCCGTTCCGCGACCCGGAGGTTCGTGAGGACTTCGAGGCGGTGCGTCTGCCGCTCGACCTGGCCGAGTTCCACACCTACGCCTGCGACTGGTCGTCGGACCGGGTCGACTACCTGGTCGACGGCGCCCTCGTCCGCCGTGTGGAAGGTCCGCCGCGGTACCCGCTCCAGCTGATGCTCGCGGTGTTCGACTTTCCCGACCATTCCGTCGGCGGGGACGACGAGCTGGTTCCGGAGCTCGTCGTCGACTGGGTCCGGGGCTACGGTGACGCACCGGGTGCACAATCGGCCGGGTGAGCCTGCTCGAACGCCGCCCTCAGGTCGAGGCCCTCGTCGCGTATGCGGCGGAGGCCCGCGCCGGTGACGGCCGCCTCGTGCTGGTCGCCGGGGAGGCCGGGGTCGGCAAGTCGACGCTGGTCGAGGCCGTCGAGTCGGCCGTGCGTGAGACGCAGCCCGACGCCCGGTGGCTGTGGGGTCGGTGCGACGGCCAGTTCACGCCACGCCCACTGGGCCCCGTCGTGGAGGTCGCCGAGCTGCTGGGCGGCCCGGCGTGGGCGGCGGTGCGCCGGGACGCGCCCCGACAGGAGCTCTTTGCCGCGTTCCGGGAGGGGCTGCGCTCCCCCGGTGCGACCGTCGTGGTGCTCGAGGACCTGCACTGGGCCGACGAGGCGACGCTCGACGTGCTGCGCTACCTGGGGCGGCGGCTGCGCGGCCTGCCCGTGCTCATCGTCGCGACCTACCGCGACGACGCCCTCGGCGTGGCCGATCCCGTCCGGGTGGCCCTCGGCGACCTCGCGGCACAGAGCTCGACCCGCCGCGTCGACGTGCCGCCCCTGTCGCGCGAGGCCGTGGCCGCTCTCGTCGAGGGCACCGACCTGGAGCCCGCCGAGCTGCACCGCCTCACCGGCGGGAACCCGTTCTTCGTCAGTGAGGTCCTGCGCTCCGGGTCGGCGGTCGTCCCTCCGTCGGCCCGGGATGCGGTGCTCGCCCGGGCCGCCGCCCTGAGCAGCTCGGCGCGGAGCGCCCTCGACGTCGCGGCGCTCGTGGGCTCGCGGGTCGAGCCGGCGCTGCTCAGCGCCGCCGCCGACGTCACGGTGGAGGATCTCGACGAGCTGGTGGACTCCGGACTCCTCGTCGGCGACGGCTCGGGACTTCGCTTCCGCCACGACATCGCCCGCCGTGCGGTCGACGGGGCTGTCCCGCCGCACCGCCGCACCGCGACGCACCGAGCGGTCCTCGACGAGCTGCTGCGGCGGGGCAGCACGGACGACGCGCGGCTGGCGTACCACGCGGAGAACGGCGGCGCCGACGACCTGGCCCTTCACCACGCCCGCCGCGCGGGGGACGCCGCGGCCGTCATGGGCGCCCATCGGGAGGCGGCCGCGCAGTACGACCGGGCGGTTCGCTGCTCCGACGGGCTCGGTGCGCGCGGCCAGGCCGAGCTGCTCGACACGCTCGCCCTGGAGCTGAGCTTCGTGGACGCCTGGGAGGAGTCGGCGCAGGCTCGACAGCGGGCCCTGGAGCTGTGGCGTGGACTCGGCGACCGGCTCCGCGAGGGTGACGACCTGCGCCGACTGTGCGCGGTGATGTGGCGGCTCTGCCGCGGGCCCGAGTCGGTCGCCGCCGGGGAGGAGGCGGTCGTCGTCCTCGAACCGCTCGGACCGACGGTGGAGCTCGGGTGGGCCTACGTCTACCGCGCCATCGACGCACGCGAGGACGCCGCCAAGGCGGCCGACCTGGCTCGCGCCGACGCCGTCGTCGAGGAGCTGGCCGGCGTGGCGCCGGTCGGCGCGTGGACGCACCTGCGCGGACAGGTGCTCATGGTGCGCTCCGAGCTGGCCTACAGCCGGAGGGTGTCGTGGGAGCCGGACCTCCGAGCCGCCCTGGCCCTCGGGCTCGACGCCGGCAACGAGCTGCTGGCCTCGGCCGCCTACGCGAACCTGCACCAGTTCCTCGTCACCGACTACCGGTTCGACGACGCCACGACGCTCTACGAGAAGGGTCTCGTCTTCACCGACGACCGCGACATCACCACGTACTCGACCTGCCTGCGCGGCCGGCGGGCGTTGGCGCTCGTCGCCCTGGGCCGGTGGGACGAGGCCGAGCGGACGGCCCGCACCGTGCTCCGGGCCCCCGGATCACCGGTCAACCTGCTGACCTCCCAGGTGGCCTCCGGGCTGGTGCGGACCCGCCGCGGCGAGCCCGACCGCGGCCTGCTGGACGACGCCTTGACCTCGGCGACGACCCTCGACGAGGCCGAGTGGCTGGCGCCGACCTGCTCGGCGGTGGCGGAGGCCGCCTGGCTCCGGGGTGACGACGACACCGCGCGTCGACATCTGGCCGCCGCCCGAGCGCGCATCGGGCCGCTGAACGTCGTCGAGGACGCCCACCTCACCCTCTGGGAGCGGCGGGTGGGCGTCGACACCGACCGTGGGTCCCCGACGGCCGACAGCCTCCCCGAGCCGCTGCACAGGCACCTCGGCGGGGACCTCCTCGGCGCCGCTGCGGCCTGGGACGCCGTCGGATGCGCCTACGACGCCGGTCTGGCCCTGCTCGACGAGGGGTCCGAGACGTCGCTCCGAGCCGCGCTCGACCGGTTCGAGGGGCTCGGCGCGGCACCGGCCGCGGCTCTCGTCCGCCGCCGGCTGCGCACGCTGGGGGCCCGGTCGATCCCGGTCGGTCTGCGCCGGGCCACCCGCGAGCACCCCGCCGGGCTCACCGCCCGCGAGCAGCAGGTGCTCGACCTGCTCACCGAGGGGCATACGAACGAGGAGATCGCCGCGCGACTCTTCATCTCGGTCAAGACCGTCGACCACCACGTGTCCGCGGTACTGGGGAAGCTCGGCGCACCGACCCGCCGCGACGCCGTCGCTGCGGCCAGCCGCCTGGGCCTCATCGCCAGCGACCGCTGACGCGGCCGAAACTGGGGAACCGCCCGGGCAAACATGGGGGGCGCCTCCCCATGTGGGCGCCGGGCCGCTCGCCGCACCCTTCTCGAGAAGCCAGGCCGCAGAGTGCGGCCGGCCCGAGATCGGAGCACGCGATGCCTCTGTTCATGGACATCCACCACCTCGGCGACGGGGTCCGCCACGACGACGTCGCCAAGGCGCACATGGCCGACCTGCAGACGCAGGACCGGTACGACGTGCGCTACCTGCGCTACTGGGTCAACGAGGACAAGGGGACCGTCTTCTGCCTGGTCGAGGCGCCCAGCGAGGACGCGGCGAACGCCGTCCACCAGGAGGCGCACGGCCTCGTCGCCGACGAGCTCTACGTCGTGACGGAGGGGTCATGAGGACCGGTATGCGGCTCGGCGCCGTGGCCGCCTCCCTGGCACTCCTGCTCGGGGGACCGGTCGCCGCCGCGCAGGCCGCCCCGTCCCCCGGGCAGGTCCAGACCCACGCGGGCCACGGCTCGGAGCACCTGAACGTCCGGGAGCAGCTCGGCCTGGCCGTCGTGCGGGCCTCGACCGCGGCGTACCACCATGTCGGGATCGCTCAGGCGAGGGGCTACTCGATCCTCGCCGACACGGCCGGCAAGACGTGCATCGACGAGCCCGGGATGGGCGGCATGGGCGTCCACTACGTCAACGGCGACCTGGTCGGCGACCCCGCCATCAGGGCGTGGCAGCCCGAGGCGGTCGTCTACGCGCCGGCGGCGAACGGCCGGCTGCAGCTCGCCGCCGTCGAGTACGTCGTCATCAAGAGCGCCTGGGACGCGAACCACAGCGCGGCGCCGTCGCTGTTCGGGCACGAGTTCATGGTCACCGACGCCCCGAACCGGTACGGGCTGCCGGCGTTCTACTCGCTCCACGTCTGGGCGTGGGACCACAACCCGATGGGCACCTTCGAGATGTGGAACCCCGACGTCGTCTGCCCCTGATCGCCCTGGTTGGCGACTGGGTGGAGGTATATCCGAGCGCTCTAGCGCTCTGAGCACCCTCCACCCAGGGGCGTCGTCAGCCGACGATGCCGGCGACGATCACCAGGGCGGGCACCACGAAGCACAGGATGTCGAGCCAGTCCCACCACCGGGTGATCTCCCGCCCGGTCACCGCGGCGGAGTCGCCCTCGGCCACCAGCTCCGCATACTCGGCCATCGCCGTCTCGATCATCCGGCTGGCGCTGCCTACGGTGGCGCCCTCGGACGGCTTGGGCGCGGTCAGCGTGGTCTCGTCCATCCCGATCTTGCCGTACCCGGGGACGCCCGAGCGCTTCGGCCGCTCGATGTGCGACGCGACCGCCCACGCGGGGTAGGCCTTGCCGCCGGCCCAGATCTCGAGGTTCCACCGCGGCGAGACGTCCTCGATGTGGGACCACGGGATGCTGGTGCGCCGGAACGGGTTCTCCAGCTCGACGCCGACGATGGTGAGCACCACCGACGGCCGGATGAACAGCACCCACCCGATCGCGACCAGCATCAGCATCAAGCCGATGAGGATCAGCGAGGGCTCCCCGGAGAACACCGACAGGACCGCCATCAGCCCGCCCAGCGACATCGCCACGATGCCGAGCGCGATCGACCCGCGCTGGCGGAGCGTACGCAGGGCCTCCGGCGCAGACGTCGAACGGCTCATGGCCGGCATTCTCGCACGCAGATCTTGGCGTGCTCCTGGGCAACTAGACTCGGTAGGTGACAACCCTCGCCAGTGTCGGAGAGCGGACCACCGAGAGAGCACGCGACATCCTCGGCGTCGGCCGGGTGACGAACCGGGCCCTCACCACGTGGCTCCACGGCCTTCCCGGAGTCGACCAGGTGGGCTGCGAGGCCCGCGCCGCCGGGCTCGGAACGCGGTCCATCAAGACGACGGCCAAGGCGTGGGGCATCGACATGGCGATCTCCATGATCGACCTGACCACGCTCGAGGGCGCCGACACCCCGGGCAAGGTTCGCTCGCTGTGCGCCAAGGCCCGAGTGCCCGATCCCACGGACGCCTCCACCCCTCGTCCCGCGGCGATCTGCGTCTACGGCGACATGGTCGCCACCGCCCGAGAAGCACTGGGCGACAGCGGCATCCACGTTGCGGCGGTCGCGACGGCCTTCCCCTCGGGACGAGCGAGTATGCCGGTCAAGCTCGCCGACACCGCCGACGCCGTCGCCGCCGGGGCCGACGAGATCGACATGGTCATCGACCGCGGGGCGTTCCTCGCGGGTGACTACGTGACCGTGTTCGAGGAGATCGTCGCGATCAAGGAGGCGTGCCGCCGTCCCGACGGCCACGACGCCCACCTCAAGGTCATCATGGAGACCGGCGAGCTGGTCACCTACGACAACGTCCGGCGGGCGTCGTACCTGTCGATGCTGGCGGGCGGCGACTTCATCAAGACGTCCACCGGGAAGGTGCAGCCCGCTGCGACCCTGCCCGTGACGCTCATCATGCTGGAGGCGGTGCGCGACTGGCAGGAGTCCACCGGCGTGCAGGTCGGGGTGAAACCGGCCGGTGGCATCAAGACGAGCAAGGACGCGCTGAAGTACCTCGTCATGGTCAGCGAGATCGCCGGTGACGACTGGATGGACCCGGACTGGTTCCGGTTCGGTGCGTCCAGCCTGCTGAACGACCTTCTCCTGCAACGGCAGAAGCTCCGCACCGGCGCCTACTCCGGCCCCGACTACGTCACCCTCGACTAGAACCGCCTGAGGTCCAGAACATGCCCCGCTTCGAGTACGCCCCCGCCCCCGAGTCGCGCTCGGTCGTCGACATCCACTCGTCCTACGGCCTGTTCATCGGTGGCGAGTTCGTCGACTCCACAGGGGACACGAGCTTCAAGACGATCAGTCCCGCCACCGAGGAGGTGCTCGCCGACATCACCGAGGCGACCGCCGACGACGTCGACCGCGCCGTGAAGGCGGCGCGACAGGCATACCGGGGGGTCTGGGGCCGGATGTCCGGCGCCGACCGCGGCAAGTACCTCTTCCGGATCGCCCGGATCATGCAGGAGCGGGCCCGCGAGTTCGCCGTCCTCGAGACGCTCGACAACGGCAAGCCGATCAAGGAGTCGCGCGACGTCGACATCCCGCTCGCCGCGGCGCACTTCTTCTACCACGCGGGGTGGGCCGACAAGCTCGAGTATGCGGGTCTCGTGCCGGCCGGTGGGCGGCCGCCACGGCCGATCGGCGTCGTCGGCCAGGTCATCCCCTGGAACTTCCCGCTGCTCATGCTGTCGTGGAAGATCGCGCCCGCGCTGGCCTGCGGGAACACCGTCGTCCTCAAGCCCGCCGAGACCACCCCGCTGACCGCTCTGCTCTTCGCCGAGGTGTGCCAGCAGGCCGACCTCCCTCCGGGCGTCGTCAACATCGTGACCGGAGCCGGCGACACCGGTCGCGCCCTCGTCGAGCACCCGGGCGTCGACAAGATCGCGTTCACCGGCTCGACCGAGGTCGGCAAGGCGATCGCCCGCACCATCGCGGGCACCCGCGTCAGGGCCACCCTCGAGCTCGGCGGCAAGGCGGCCAACATCGTCTTCGACGACGCGCCGGTCGACCAGGCGGTCGAGGGCATCGTCAACGGGATCTTCTTCAACCAGGGCCACGTCTGCTGCGCCGGGTCGCGGCTGCTGGTCCAGGAGTCCGTGCACGACGAGGTGATCCGCAAGCTCAAGCGGCGGCTCACCACCATCCGCGTCGGCGACCCGCTCGACAAGAACACCGACCTGGGCGCCATCAACTCGGCCGCTCAGCTGGACCGCATCCGGGAGCTGTCCGGGATCGCCGAGGCCGAGGGGGCTGAGCGGTGGAGCCCTCCCTGCGAGCTGCCGAGTCGCGGGTTCTGGTTCCCCCCAACGGTGTTCACCGGTGTCGCTCAGACGCACCGGATCGCCCAGGAAGAGGTGTTCGGGCCCGTGCTGTCGGTGCTGACCTTCCGGACCCCGCAGGAGGCGGTGGCCAAGGCCAACAACACGCCCTACGGCCTGTCCGCCGGCGTGTGGACCGACAAGGGGTCGCGCATCCTCTGGATGGCCGACCAGCTGCGCGCGGGCGTGGTGTGGGCCAACACCTTCAACAAGTTCGACCCCACCTCGCCGTTCGGCGGCTTCAAGGAGTCCGGCTACGGGCGCGAGGGCGGTCGACACGGTCTGGAGGGCTACGTGACGACGGGAGACGACCAGTGAGCCCCACGGCGACCCGCAAGGCCGCCGCGCCGGCGCCGCGGCTGGACGTGCGCAAGACCTACAAGCTCTACATCGGCGGCGCCTTCCCGCGCAGCGAGTCGGGCCGGTCCTACGTCGTCAGCGACACGAAGGGCCGGTTCCTCGCCAACGCCTCGCAGGCCTCGCGCAAGGACGCCCGCGACGCGGTCGTCGCGGCGCGCGCGGCGTTCCCCGGCTGGGCCGGCGCGACTGCGTACAACCGCGGGCAGGTGCTCTACCGCGTCGCCGAGGTGATGGAGGGCCGGTTCGACCAGTTCGTCGACGAGGTGTCGGCGGCCGAGGGCCTCACGGCCGCTCGGGCCCGGACCACCGTCGCCGCCGCGATCGACCGCTGGGTCTGGTACGCGGGCTGGACCGACAAGCTGGCCCAGGTCCTCGGCGGGCTGAACCCCGTCGCGGGACCGTACTTCGACATCTCGGCGCCCGAGCCGACCGGCGTGGTCGCCGCCCTGGCGCCGCAGTCGTCGTCGCTGCTCGGGCTGGTCAGCGTGGTCGCGCCGATCGTCGTCTCCGGCAACACCTGCGTGGTCGTCACGAGCGCCGCGCGCCCGCTGCCGGCGGTGACCCTCTCGGAGGCCCTCGCGACGAGCGACGTGCCGGGCGGGGTCATCAACCTCCTCACCGGCCAGGCCGCCGAGATCGCCCCCTGGCTCGCGTCGCACCGCGACGTCAACGCGATCGACCTCACCGGTGCCGCCGGGGCCGACGGGGTCGTCTGGGGCGACCTCGAGGTCGCCGCCGCCGACAACGTCAAGCGGGTGCTCCGCCCCGGAGGCAACGGGGCGACCGCCGTCGAGCCGGACTGGACCTCACCCCGGACCTGCGGCGCGTCCGCGCCTTCCTCGAGACCAAGACCGTCTGGCACCCCAAGGGCCGGTGAGCTTCGCTCGACTCGTGCTCTGGACCGCACCGAAAAACGGCGTGTCCAGAGCACGAACCGATGGCGGGCGGGTCGTCGTGCTCGCGGGACCCTCGGGCGCCGGGAAGTCGCGGCTCGCCGCCCGGCTGTACGCCGCATACGGGTGGCCGGTCGTCCGGCTCGACGACTTCTACCGCGACGGCGACGACCCCGAGCTGCCGACCCGCGACCTCGGCGGGACGACCATCGTCGACTGGGACGACCCGGGCTCCTGGAACGCGGCCGCCGCCGTCCGCGCGCTGGAGGACCTGGTCGCCGCCGGCACGACGGAGGTGCCGGTGTACGACATCGCCCGGTCGGCGGCCGCGGGGACGGCCCGGATCAGCGCTCCGCCCGGCTCGCTGGTGGTGGCCGAGGGGATCTTCGCGGCCGAGATCATCGCCTCGCTGGCCGACGCGGGGATCCTCCACTCCGCGTGGTGCGTCCGGCATCCCCGCTGGGTGACGTTCGGGCGCCGGCTGGTCCGCGACCTCGCCGAGCGCCGGAAGCCGCCGCTCGTCCTCCTGCGCCGAGGCCTGGCCCTCACCCGCGCCGAACCGGAGGTCGTCGCCCGGATGGAGCGCCTCGGGGCCACCTGCGCCGGTCCGGCGGAGGTGGAGCGGCGGCTCCGAACCGCCCGCCCCAGCACCAAATCAGACATCAACGAATCCGCATACGCGAGAACGCGGTTCGGGTTAGCGTGAAGCCGCGCGGCTCGGGGTACAACGCTGCGCAGTCACGCCCTGTCGGGAAACGGGGCTACACGCTGGGAGGTTTCAGCGGTGCAGTCGACGCTGCCCCGCGCTGCCCGTCGGGCAGTCGCCGGGGCCATTGTCGCCTGCCTCGCCGTCGTCGGGACGCTCGTCGCCGACCCGGCGCGGGCGGACGACCCCACCGTGTCCTACGACGCCCTCCGCACCGGCTGGGACCCCAACGAGCCGGGCCTGTCGCCCTCGGACGTCTCGGCACCCGACTTCGGCCAGATCTTCGCCACCCAGCTCGACGGGCAGATCTATGCGCAACCGGTCGTCGCCCGCTCGACGGTGATGGCGGTCACCGAGAACAACAAGGCCTACGGCCTGGACCCGGTGTCGGGCGCGATCCGATGGACGCGCGACCTCGGAGCGCCCTGGCCGGCCTCCGTCATCGGCTGCGGGGACCTCGTCCCCAACATCGGCGCCACCGCGACACCGGTCGTCGACGCCGCGACGGGAACCGCCTACTTCACGTCCAAGGTGAACGACGGACCAGACCCCGACCACCCGCACTGGTACCTGCACGCGGTCGACATCACCACGGGCGTCGAACGGTCGGGGTTCCCGACGACGATCCAGGGACACCCGAGCAACGACCCGAGCAACACCTTCACCCCGAAGACCGCAATGCAGCGCCCGGGCCTGCTCCTCCTCGACGGCGCCGTCTACGCGGCGTTCGCCAGCCACTGCGACGTGGGTCCCTTCGTCGGGTACGTCGTCGGAGTCAACGCGACCACGGGGCAGCAGACCGCGATGTGGGCGACGGAGGCCGGATCCTCCAACGCCGGCGCCGGCATCTGGCAGTCCGGCGGCGGCCTGGTCTCCGACGGTCCGCGCCGGATCTTCTTCGCGACCGGCAACGGCGTCTCGCCGCCACCCGGTCCGGGCAGCTCGCCGCCCGGCACCCTGGCCGAGTCGGTCGTCCGGCTCCAGGTCAACTCCGACGGCAGCCTGGTCTCCCAGGACTTCTTCAGCCCGTTCAACAACACCAACCTGGACACCGACGACACCGACCTCGGCTCCGGCGGCCCGATGGCGATCCCCGACGGGTTCGGCACACCATCGCATCCGCACCTCCTCGTCCAGGCCGGCAAGGACGGACGGGTCCTCCTCCTCGACCGCGACAACCTCGGCGGTGTCGCGCAGGGACCGGGTGGCACCGATGCGGTGCTCCAGGCGCTCGGCCCCTACGGCGGGGTGTGGGGCCACCCTGCGTTCTGGGGCGGTGACGGAGGCTACGTCTACCTCGTTCCCAACCAGGGCCCGCTGACCGCGTTCTCGGTCGGAGCCTCCGCCGCGGGGACACCGACCCTGACCCGGGTGGCCCGCAGCGCCGGAACGTTCGGCTACACCTCGGGATCTCCCGTGGTCACCTCCGAGGGGTCGACGTCCGGGACCGCGCTGGTGTGGGTGGTCTACAGCGGCGGCGCGACCGGCGCCGAAGGGCAGCTGCGCGCGTACAACGCCCTGCCCTCCAACGGGACCATGCAGCTGCGCTACGCGGCTCCGATCGGGACGGCCAGCAAGTTCTCGGTGCCGGCCACCGACAAGGGCCGCGTGTATGTCGGTAACCGCACCGGTGTGCTCTACGGGTTCGGTCGCCCCACGACGGTGGCGCTCCAGGGCTCGCCGACGGACTTCGGCACGATCGCCGTGGGGTCCACCGGCACGGCGTCGGTCACCGTGAAGGCCCTTCGCCCGGTCACGGTCAGCGGCGTCTCGTCGAGCACCCCGTTCACGACCGGCTCGGTCTCGCTGCCCCGCACCCTCGCCGCTGGTGAGAGCTTGACCGTCCCCGTGACGTTCACGCCGACCATCCCCGTCTCCATCTCCGGAGCACTCTCGTTCGCGACCAGCGTGGGGACCCTGGGCTTCGACCTGCACGGGATGGGTACCAAGGACGGTCTGATGGCTACGCCCTCGACCCTCGACTTCGGTGATGTACCGACCGGTGGTCTCGTGACGTCCAGCGTCGACGTGACCAACACCGGGACGACGACGACGACGATCACCGGGGTTACGGTTCCGGGCGGGGCGTTCTCGGCGACGTCGTTGCAGGAGCCGGGCTTCGTCCTGGCGGCCGGGGCCTCGGTCACGGTGCCCATCACCTTCGCCCCGACGTCCAGCGGAGACAAGGCCTCGCAGCTGGTGATCGCCTCGACGACCGGCAACGTGACACTGCCGATGTCGGGTACCGGCGTCACCGGCGCGCCCAAGCTGCGCGTCACCCCCACCGACCTCGACTTCGGCACCGTCGTGGTCGGAGCGGCCGCCACCAGGACGTTCGACATCTCCAACGCCGGCAACCTGCTGCTCACCCTCAACAAGGCGGCTCCTCCAGCCGCGCCGTTCCTCGTCCCAGATCCCGTCTCCGAGGGCCAGCAGCTCTCCCCCGGCGACACCTTCCGCCAGTCGGTGACGTTCACGCCGACCCAGGCCGGAGACTTCAGCGGCACCTACCTCATCACCGGCAACGACGGCTCCGGCAGCACCGCCGTCACCGTGCACGGGACCGGGATCGCCCGTTCGGGAACTCCCGTCCTCGGTCCCGGCAACAAGTGCCTCGACGTCCGCTCCTCCGGGACGGCCGACGGGACACCGGTGCAGCTCTACACCTGCAACGGGACCGACGCCCAGCTCTGGACGCCGAAGCCCGACCGGTCGCTGCGGGCGATCGGCAAGTGCCTCGACGTCTCCGGTGGCGGGACCGTCGACGGCACCCGGGTCCAGCTCTGGACCTGCAACGGCACGGGCGCCCAGTCCTGGGTGGCGCAGGCCGACGGGTCGATGTGGAACCCCCAGTCCGGCCGGTGCCTCGACGTGCCCGGAGGCAACGCCGCCGACGGTGCCGGCCTCCAGATCTATGCGTGCAACCAGACGCCGGCGCAACGCTGGCTGCCGACGCGCGGCATCCTTCCGCTGAACCCGCTGGGTGAGGTCATCGGCCTGGCCGACAAGTGCCTCGACGTCCGGTCGGGCCAGAGCGGCAACGGGACCGTCGTCCAGCTGTTCGCCTGCAACCGGACCTTCGCGCAGCGCTGGACCGCGGTGGGCGACCACAACCTCACGGTCCTCGGCCAGTGCCTCGACGTCGCAGGGGGCGGCACGGCCAACGGCAGCCGCGTGCAGATCTGGACCTGCAACGGCACGGGGGCGCAGACCTGGTACGTCCTGGCGAGCGGCGGGCTGCTGAACCCCCAGTCCGGGCGCTGTCTCGACGTCCCGGCCGCCAACCCCACCAACGGGACCGCGCTCCAGCTCTACGACTGCAACGGCACGGCGGCCCAGAAGTGGAACCTCCCGAGCTGAGCCGACCCCCGGCCCGCGCACCGGCGCGCGGTGCGCGCCTGCATACAGGAGGAGGCCCCTCGGGCTAGCGTGGGCCGCGCGGCTCCCCCGGTCGAGCGTCCGGGCCGCGCGCTGAAAGGGGTCAGCGATGCTGTCGACGATGTCCCGTGCTCCCCGTCGGACCGTCGTGGGCGTTCTCGTGGCCGGCCTCACCGTCGGCGCGACGCTCGTGGCGACCCGGCTCCGGCGCAGGCGGACGACGTCACCGTGTCCTACGACCGGCTCCGAACCGGCTGGGACCCCAACGAGCCCACCCTCTCGCCGTCCGACGTCTCGGCCGCCGACTTCGGCCAGCTCTTCGCCACCCAACTCGACGGCCAGATCTACGCGAAGCCGGTCGTCGCCCGGTCGACGGTGATGGCCGTCACCGAGAACAACAACGCCTACGGCCTCGACCCGGTGTCGGGCGCGATCCGGTGGACCCGGAACGTCGGTCGGCCGTGGCCGGCCTCGGCGATCGGCTGTGGCGACCTCGTCCCCAACATCGGCATCACGGGCACGCCGGTGGTCGACCCCGCGACGGGAACCGCCTACTTCACGTCCAAGGTCAACGACGGGCCGGACCTCGACCACCCGCACTGGTACCTGCACGGCCTGGACATCACCACCGGCGCCGAGCGGTCCGGGTTCCCGACCACCATCCAGGGCAACCCGAGCAACGACCCGACCAACACCTTCATCCCCAAGACGGCCATGCAGCGCCCGGGCCTGCTGCTGCTCGACGGAGTCGTGTATGCGGCCTTCGCCAGTCACTGCGACGTCGGGCCCTACGTCGGGTACGTCGTCGGAGTCGACGCGGCGACCGGCCGGCAGACGACGCTGTGGGCGTCGGAGGTGGGGTCGTCGAAGGCCGGCGCGGGCATCTGGCAGTCCGGCGGCGGCCTGGTCTCCGACGGCCCGCGCCGGATCTTCCTCACGACCGGCAACGGGGTGTCGCCACCCCCGGGCCCGGGCACCACGCCCCCCGGGACTCTCGCGGAGGCGGTGGTCCGGCTCCAGGTCAACTCCGACGGCAGCCTGGTGTCCAAGGACTTCTTCAGCCCGGTCAACAACACCAACCTCGACACCGACGACACCGACCTGGGGTCGGGCAACCCGTTGGCGATCCCCGACGGCTTCGGCACGCCGTCGCACCCGCACCTCATCGTCCAGGTCGGCAAGGAGGGCAAGGTCTACCTCCTCGACCGCGACAACCTCGGCGGGATGGCGCAGGGTCCGGGCGGCACCGACGCGACCCTCCAGACGCTCGGGCCCTACAACGGGGTCTGGGGCTATCCCGCGTTCTGGGGCGGAGACGGTGGGTACGTCTACCTCGTCCCCAGCCAGGAACCGTTGGCCGCGTTCAAGATCGGTGCCTCGGCGAACGGGGTGCCGACCCTGACCCGCGTCGCCAGGAGTGCGGGCACGTTCGGCTACACGTCGGGTTCGCCGGTGGTCACGTCCAACGGCACGACGTCCGGTTCGGCGTTGGTGTGGGCGGTCTACAGCAGCGGCGCGAACGGTGCCGACGGTCAGCTCCGCGCGTACTCCGCGCTGCCCTCGAACGGCTCGATGACGCTGCGGTATGCGGCTCCGATCGGCACCGCGACCAAGTTCTCGGTGCCGGCCACCGACAAGGGCCGGGTCTACGTGGGGAACCGGACCGGAGTGGTCTACGGCTTCGGCCGACCCACCACGGTGGCTCTGCGAGGGTCGCCGACCGACTTCGGCTCCGTGGCCGTCGGATCCACGGCGACGGCGTCGGTCACCGTGTCGGCGCTGCGGACCGTCACCGTCACGAGCGTCTCGGCGAGTGCCCCGTTCACGGCGAGCGGCAGCGGGCTGCCGAAGTCGCTGGCCACCGGCGAGACGCTGACCGTGCCGGTCACCTTCACTCCGACGACTCCGACGTCGCAGTCCGGCGCGCTGACGTTCGCCACCAGCTCGGGGCCGCTGGCCTTCGACCTCCACGGGCTCGGGACGAAGGACGGGCTCGCCTCCGCCCCCTCGTCGATCGCTTTCGGCGACGTGCCGACCGGCGGCGTCGTGACCTCGAGCGTGAACATCACCAACACCGGGACCACGACCACGACCGTCACGGGCGTCTCGGCGCCGGCCGCGCCCTTCACCGCGACGTCGCTGCCCGCGTCCGGGACGACCCTCGCGGCCGGCGCGTCGCTCTCGGTGCCGATCCGCTTCGCCCCGACCTCCACCGGCGCCAAGAGCGCGCAGCTCGTACTCTCGTCGTCGACCGGCAACGTCTCGGTCCCCCTGACCGGCACCGGCGTCGCCGGTGCACCGAAGCTGACCATCGCGCCGACGGACCTCGACTTCGGCTCGATCCCGGTCGGCATGACCGTGACGAAGACGTTCGACATCAACAACACCGGAAACCTGCTGCTCACCCTGAACAAGGCGGCTCCGCCGGCGCCACCCTTCCTCGTGGACAACCCGGTCGCGGAGGGCCAGCAGCTCTCGCCGGACGACACGATTCGCCAGGCGGTGACCTTCGCCCCGACGGCGGTCGGCCGCTACACGGGGACCTACCAGATCACCGGCAACGACGGGACCGGCCCGCGGAACGTCACGGTGCACGGAGTCGCGACCAACCCGAGCCCGGGTGAGGTTCTCGGCCCGGCAGCGAAGTGCCTCGACATCCGTGGGTCGGCAAGCACTGCCGGCACGCCCGTCCAGATCTACCAGTGCAACGGCACCGCCGCCCAACGCTGGACCTACGGCAACGACCAGACGCTGAGCGGCTTGGGCAAGTGCCTGGACGTCAGCGGCAGCGGAACCGCGAACGGCACCCGCGTGCAGCTGTGGACCTGCAACGGCACCGGCGCGCAGACCTGGACGCTCCAGGCCAACGGCTCGCTGCGCAACCCTCGGTCGGGTCGCTGTCTCGACCTTCCCGGCGGCAACGCCACCGACGGGTCGACGCTGTGGATCTACGACTGCAACGGATCCGCGGCACAGGGCTGGCAACCGACGCGGACGATCTCCCCGCTACCACCACCGGGCCCGATCCTCGGCCTCGCCAACAAGTGCCTCGACGTCCGGAACGGCTCGAGTGCCAACGGCACCACGGTCCAGCTGTACGCGTGCAACGGCGGCTCCGCCCAGCGGTGGACGCTGCTGGGCAACCACACCCTCCTGGCGGTCGGGCAGTGCCTGGACGTCGCGAGTGGCGGGACCACCAACGGCAGCCGGGTCCAGCTCTGGACGTGCAACGGCACCGCCGCACAGGTCTGGTACCCACTCGTCAGCGGCGGCCTGCTGAACCCTCGAGCAGGGCGGTGTCTCGACGTCCCCGGCGCGAGCTCGACCGACAGCACGGCCCTCCAGCTCTACGACTGCAACGGGACCGCCGCGCAGAAGTGGACTCCCCCGGTCTGAGCCGCCGAACGCCGCGTTTCCTTGCCGCGACGTCGTCGCACCACCGACACTGACCAGATGGGCGACTGGTTCAGCGAGAACATCCTCGACACCGGCCGGTTGCCGCTGTTCTGCTTCTTCGCGGCGTTCGTCCTCACCTTCGCGTTCATCCGCTTCTCGGTGCGGATGATCCGCGCGGAGGTCAGCTGGTGGCCCGGCAACATCACTCCGGGCGGGCTGCACATCCACCACGTCGTGTTCGGGACCGTCGCGATGGTGGCCGGCGGCGTCGCCGGCCTCGCGGTTCCGGTCGAACCGGTGGTGTGGCGGGCGGTCTGCGCGGCCGTGTACGGGATCGGGACGGCACTGGTCCTCGACGAGTTCGCCCTGATCCTCCACCTCGACGACGTCTACTGGGCCGAGGAGGGTCGCCTCTCCGTGGACGCGGTCGCGATCGCCACCGGCGTGACCGGTCTCCTGCTGCTCGGCGGCGCGCCCCTTCTCAACGATCTGACCAGCCTCCAGGGCCAGGGCTCCGTGGTCTTCGTCGTCAGTCTCATCCTGGTCCTGTCCATCAACCTCGCCCTCGCGGCGGTCACCCTGATGAAGGGCAAGATGTGGACCGGGCTGGTCGGTCTCTTCGTCCCGCTGCTGCTCATCATCGGGGCCATCCGGCTCGCCCGGCCCCGGTCGGTGTGGGCCCGGAAGCGCTACGAGGCACGGGATGGCCACCCAGGTCGGCCCCACAAGCTGGCCAAGGCGCAGCGCCGGGAGGAGCGGTACCGCGAACCGGTCCAGCGCTTGAAGGTCGCCGTCCAGGACGCCGTGGCCGGAGCCCCGACCCGCCCCGCGGAGGCGGCCGCGCCGGAGCCCGAGGTCGCGGCCGACGAAGCCCGCCAGCGGCAGTAGAACCGTCATGGCCGACGTCCCCGCTTGATACCTTCTCCTGACGGACACCGTCGTGGCGACGGTGGGCAGAGGTAGGGGTTGTCAGGGGTGCTCGTCAGCGACGCACGGCCGGGGGCGCCGTGAGCGGGTTCGGGCCGCCCCCCGGCGCTCCGGCCGAGGACGTGCGCCGCCGACCCCCCGCATACCTCCCGCCCGGAGGTCTCGCGACGGCCTCGTCAGGCGGCCTGCCGGTCACCGCACCGGACGCCGTGGAGACCCCGCTCGGCGGGCTGGCCGCCCCGGGTAGCGCGGAGGCGGCCGCCCCGAGCGCCGCAGCGCGCTACCGGGGCGGCGGCGTCGTCCGCGGACCCGACCGCGTCCTGCTCGTCACCAGCCACAAGCCCGGCATCATCTCGCTGCGGCCGATGAGCCTCGGCGACATCGTCGACGCAGCGGTGAAGCACATCCGGCGCAACGCGGGCACCATCTTCAGCGCCACCCTCGTCGTCCTCGCCCTGTCGGCCGTCCCGGCGATCCTCGCCGCCGCCCTGGGAGCCCAGGGATCCTGGTACGCCGACCTCGGGGCCGACGCGGTCGTCGACCAGAGCTCGTTCTTCGGGCTGCTGCTGTTGTTCGGGATCGGGTTCGCCTCGCTGGTGCTGGCCGGCGCGCTGTCCTACTCCGTCGGCGAGGCCGCTCTGGGCCGTCGACCGGGCCTCGCGGAGATGTGGGCCCAGGTGCGGCGCCGGCTGCTGCCACTGGTGGGGCTCGCCGCCCTGCTGACCGTCGGGCTGGCCGTGCCCATCGTGCTGCTCATCCTGCTCGTCGCGCTGGCGACCCAGGCCAACTCGCTGCTGGCGGCCCTCGCCATCTCACTCCTCGGCGGGCTCGTCGTCGCCGCCTGGTCGGCATACCTGCTCACCCGCTCCTGCCTGGCCGGTGCCGCCGTGGTCCTGGAACGTCGCACCGTGTCCGACGCGCTGAGCCGCAGCTGGGCCCTGACCCGCGGCGTGTTCTGGCGCACCCTGATGCGGCTCGTCGTCATCGGCCTGCTCTGCGTCGTCGTCTTCTGGGTCATCCAGCTGCCGCTCATCGTCGTGGCGTCGCTGGTCAGCTCGGCCCTCTCCCTCAGTCCCAGCGTCGAGGCGTTGGTCTACTCGCTGGGCCTGGCGATCGCGACCCTGCTGTCGATGACCGTGGTCGTCCCCTTCGCCGCCGGCGCGATCTCCCTTCTCTACGTCGACCAGCGGATGCGGCTCGAAGGGTTCGACCTCGTCCTCCAGCGCGCCGCTCGGGCCTCGGGGAACGGCTCGTGAACCGGATCGCCGGGGTCCTCGCGGCGGCGCTCCCTCGAGACCTCGACCCGTCGACCGACCAGGCGCGACAGTGGCTCAGCGACGAGCTGGCCCGCAGCGAGTACCAGGACACCCGCTCCCTGTTCCAGCGCCTCATGGACTGGCTGGGCGACCGCCTCGCCGACCTGCAGAGCACCCAGGGGACCGGCGGGGCCAGCCTGCCTCCGGTCGTCATCACCCTCGTCGTCGTCCTCCTCGTCGCCGGAGGGATCGTCCTGCTCACCCGGATCCGGGTCGAGAGCCGGTCGGTGGCCGAGCGGAGGAAGACCTTGCTCGGCGACAGTGTGCTCACGGCCGACCAGCTGCGGCGTGAGGCCGAACGGGCGCTGGCCGACGGTCGCTTCGACGACGCGGTGCTCGCGTGGACCCGGGCCATCGCCCGCGACGCCGAGAGCCGAACCCTGCTACCGGACGCGCGGTCGATGACCGCCCACGAGGTCGGCGCCGCGCTCGCCGTGGCCTTCCCGTCCCAGGTGGCCGACATCAGCCGCACCATGGACCTGTTCGACGCGGTCGCCTACGGGGACCTCACCGCCTCCCGCGACGACGCCCTGACCGCCAGGTCGACCGATGCGGCTCTCCACGAGGCCAAGCCGGTCCTGCCGCCGCGGAGCGCCCGGGGTTCCCGCGGCGACGACGGTACGCCTCCTCCCCCGACCCAGCCGGGCTCCGGTTCCGGCGAGACGGAGCCGGACTCGATCTGGCTCACCGGGGTGCGGTCGTGACCACCGAGCTGTGGGAGCGCTCCGCCGAGGCGGCGGCCGAGTCCACCACCGAGGGCTCGCCGGGCGGCGTCTCGCCCGACGGCGGCTCGCCGAGGGCCCGCGGCTGGCGGCGGCGCTGGGTGCTCGTGGCGGTCCTCGCCGCCGCGGTCGTCGCCGTCGCCTTCCTCTTCGTGTCGCAGGGTCCCGGACCGGCCAGCTCGGCCCCGCTCGACCCGCGTAACCCGACCGCCAACGGCGCCCAAGCGCTCGCCCGCGTGCTCGAGGCCCAGGGCGTCCGCGTGGTCGTCGCGCGGGGCGAGGCCGAGCTCGAGCGGGCCGGGGTCGACGCCGACACCACCGTGGTCGTGACCCGGACCGCCCCCCTGGCCGAGTCGACGACGAAGGGCCTCGCCCGGCTGGCGAGTCGCGCCGAGCGGTTGGTCCTCGTGGCCCCGGACCGAGGCATCCTGCGCTATCTCGCTCCGGAGGTGACCGTCACCGAAGCCCGTCGCGCGGCGCAGGACCTCGTCGCCACCGACTGCGGGACCTCGGACGTGAAGCCGGGCGAGACGCTCTCGCGCAGCCAGGTCGAGTACACGTCCTCGCTCGCCGACGCGGCATGCTTCACCCACGACGGCGCCTCCGTCTACCTGTCCCTGGCCCGCCGCGGCGTGACACCGCCCATGGTGCTGCTGGGGAGCACGTCGATGCCGGCCAACGACCAGATCACCGACGCCAGCAACGCGGCGGTCATGCTCCGCGCGCTCGGGCACTCGGGCCGCGTCGTCTGGTACGTCCCGTCCCGCGAGGACGTCCCCGCCGGCGACGACGCCGGGCTCGGCTCCCTGGTTCCCCGCTGGCTCGGACCGGTCCTCGCTCTCGGCGGCTTCGCCTTCCTGGGGCTGGTCCTCTGGCGCGGCCGCCGGTTCGGCCGGCTCGTCCCCGAACCGCTGCCTGTCGTCGTCCGGGCCGTCGAGACGACGGAGAGCCGCGGCCGGCTCTACCGTCGCGCCCGCGACGCCTCCCGGGCCGGGGCCACCCTGCAGGGGGCCACCCGGACCCGGCTCGCCGACTACCTCGGACTGCCCCGCCCCAACCCGTCGATCTCGTCCCGTGGCGCCGACCAGGCCCTGGTGAGCGCGGTCTCCGCGGCCACGGGTCGTCAGGTCGGCGAGGTCGGCGCGCTGCTCCTCGGTCCGCCTCCCACCCGGGACGACCATCTCCTCGGGCTCGCCGCCGAGCTCGCCGCCCTCGAGAAGGAAGTACGCCGCTCATGAGCGACACCCCCGACCACTCCGCCGCGCCGGCTGCCCCGGACGCACCGCCGCAGCCCCCGCCGCCGACGGGGCAGCCCGCATACCCGCCCGCATACCCGCACGACGGCCGGCCGCAGCCCGACCGCGAACCGGCGCCGACGCCCTCGCCGGCCCTCAGCCCGGCGGCGCAACAGGGGTCGGACCGCGCGCGCGAGGCGCTCCTCGCCGTCCGCCGCGAGGTGGGCAAGGCCGTCGTCGGTCAGGACGCCGCCGTCTCCGGCGTCATCATCTGCCTGCTCGTGCGCGGCCACGTGCTGCTCGAAGGCGTGCCGGGTGTCGCCAAGACCCTGCTCGTGCGCGCCGTGGCCAAGGCCCTGGCCATCGACACCAAGCGGGTCCAGTTCACGCCGGACCTCATGCCCGGCGACATCACCGGCTCGCTGGTCTACGACAACACGACGTCGGAGTTCGTGTTCCGTGAGGGCCCGGTCTTCACGAACCTGCTCCTCGCCGACGAGATCAACCGCACACCGCCGAAGACCCAGGCGTCGCTCCTCGAGGCGATGGAGGAGCGTCAGGTCTCGGTCGACGGGACGCCCCGCCCCCTGCCCCAGCCGTTCCTCGTGGCGGCGACGCAGAACCCGGTCGAGTACGAGGGGACCTACCCGCTGCCCGAGGCACAGCTGGACCGGTTCCTGCTCAAGGTCGTCCTGCCCCTGCCGCCGCGGGGCGACGAGCTCGAGGTGATCCGCCGGCACGCGAGCGGGTTCGACCCGCGCGACCTCGATGCGGCCGGCCTCCGGGCGGTGGCCGGCCCCGACGACCTCGCGGCGGGTGTCGAGGCGGTTCGTGCGGTCACCATCGCCCCCGAGGTGGCGGGGTACATCGTCGACATCGCGCGGGCGACCCGGTCGGCGCCGTCGCTCTCGCTCGGCGTGAGCCCCCGTGGTGCGACTGCGCTCCTGGCGACCTCGCGCGCGTGGGCGTGGATGAACGGCCGCACGTTCGTCACCCCCGACGACGTCAAGGCGCTCGCCCACGCCACGCTCTCGCACCGACTCTCGCTGCGACCGGAGGCCGAGCTCGAGGGCGTCTCGGTCGGGTCCGTGCTGGCCAGCGCCATCGGCTCCGTGCCGGTCCCCCGCTGAGGTTCCGTATGCGTCCTGCCCGCTTCCGCACTCGGCGTCCCCTCTCGGAGGTGTCGCCGTGGCGGTGAGTGGGCGGTTCCCGCTGCTGCTCCTGCTCGGCGTGGTGGCCGTGGTCCTCCAGCCCACCCGGGAGATGGTCCTGCTCTGGGTCGGGATCTGCGTCGCCGTGACGCTGGTCGACCTCGCGATCGCCGTGAGCCCACGCCGGCTGGACATCCAGCGCGAACCCGTGGGCCAGGTGCGCCTGGGGGCCGACGGGTCCACCTCGCTCCTGATCACCAACACCTCCGGGCGGACGATGCGCGGCTGGCTCCGGGACGCCTGGCAGCCCTCAGCGGGCGCGACGGGTGAGCGACACCGGCTGCGGCTGCCGGGCGGTGAGCGGCGCCGGTTCACGACGGCCCTGCGGCCGACCCGACGGGGCGACCGGCTCGCCGACCGGGTGACGGTCCGGAGCTTCGGACCGCTCGGGATCGGGGCCCGGCAACGGTCGCTGACGGTGGGCGGGTCGATCCGTTCGCTGCCGCCGTTCGCCAGCCGCAAGCACCTCCCGTCTCGGTTGGCCACCCTGCGGCAGCTCGACGGGCGGTCTGCGGTCCGGATCCGAGGGCAGGGCACCGAGTTCGACTCCCTGCGCGACTACGTCGAGGGCGACGACGTCCGCTCGATCGACTGGCGCGCGACCGCCCGTCGGCAGCACGTCGTCGTCCGCACGTGGCAGCCCGAACGCGACCGTCGCGTGGTGCTCGTCCTCGACACCTCGAGGACCTCCGCCGGCCGGGTCGAGGACATGCCGCGCCTCGACAGCGAGATGGATGCCGCGCTGCTGTTGGCGGCGCTGGCGTCCCGTGCGGGCGACCGGGTGGACTTCATCGCGGGCGACCGGTGGGTCCGCGCCCGGGTCACCGGCTCCAGCCGCTCGACGCTGCTCGGTGATCTGGTCAGCGCCATGGCGCCGCTCGAACCCGCGCTGCTGGAGGCGTCCTGGCCGACCCTCGCGACGGCCATCGCCGACACCGCGCCGCGCCGCGCGCTGCTCGTCCTCCTCACCGCTCTCGAGCCGGCGGTCATCGAGGAGTCACTGCTGCCCACGCTCGCGGCCCTCACGACGCACCACCGGGTCGTGCTCGCCTCGGTCAGCGACCCCGCCCTCGACGAGATGGCCGCCCGTCGCGACAGCACTCGGCACGCCTACGACGCCGCCGCGGCGGAGCGGACGATCGCGCTGCGACAGCGCACCACCGCCCTCCTGGGACGCCTCGGTGTGACCGTCATCGACGCGAGTCCGGAGAACCTCCCGCCCCGGCTGGCCGACCACTACCTCCTGCTGAAGAGCCAGGGACTCCTCTAGACGCCGTCGCTCGCCTTGTCCGAACTCAGATGTTTGTCGGTTTCCTGGCGCTGGGCGTCGAAAACCGACAAACATCTGAGTTCGGACGCGCAGGGGTCGGTCAGCCCACGACCGGGGCGTAGTCACCGGCGTCGGCCGCGGAGACGTCTCCGGTGGCTCCACGCCGAGCCGCCCATCGGCCGACGGTGAACACATAGGCCATGAAGGCGCCCCACGCGACGAACCCGATCCCGATGCGGGCCCACGTGGGCAGCGGCGACGGCGTCACGAAGGCCTCGATGATGCCGCTGACGAGCAGCACGGCCGCCAGCCCGAGCGCGACCGACATCGCCGTGCGCCCGGCGTGGGCCACGGCGTCGAGCCGTCTTCGAGGCCCCGGTTCGATCCACGCCCAGAAGATCCGCAGGCCGACGCCGGCGGCCACGAACACCGCGGTCAGCTCGAGCATCCCGTGCGGGAGGATCAGCCCGAAGAACAGGTCGGCCCGACCGTGCGCCCACATCAGGCCACCGATGAGGGCGACGTTGAGAATGTTGTTGAGCAGCAACAGGATCACCGGCAACCCGAGCACCCCGAGCGCGATGCAGAGCGCGGCCACCCACGCGTTGTTGGTCCAGACCTTCAGCGCGAAGCTGCCCGCCGCATACTCGCTGTAGTAGCTCTCGAAGTCGTTGTTGATGAGCTGGTCGACCTCGGACGGAGAGATGAGCGAGGACTCGATGCTGGGGTTCGACACGAACCACGCCCCGATCACCCACGCGACCACCACGTTGGCCGCCATCGTCCACAGCCACCACGCCCGCAGCCGGTAGAGCGCCGCCGGGAAGGTGTCGGTGAAGAACGTCGTCACGTCGTCGAAGCTGAGCGTGCGGGTCCCCGCCGACCGGAGGCGTGCGCTCGCCAGCATCGAGGACAGGTGCGCCACGAGGGTCGGTTCCGGCGAACGGGTCCGGATCTCCGACAGGTGCGTCGCGACCCGCTGGTAGAGGTCGAGGAGCTCGTCGCCCTCGGCGCCGGTCAGCTTGCCGCGCTTCGACGCCAGCTCGTGCAGCCGCGCCCACTCGTGCTGGTGCGTGAGCACGTAGGCGTCGAGATCCACGCGGTCACTGTATGCGGTGGGTCGCCACCGCACGGCCGGTCCGGGAAGGGCCGGTGCGGCCGCGGGGAGCCACCTACGATGACCCGGTGAGCAGCGCGACCGTCGGCGTCGGGGACGACGACTTCGTCACCGGCGAGGCCGTCGCGCTCGACCTGCCTCCGGCGTCCATCGGGTCGCGGATCCTGTCGGGCTTCCTCGACTACCTCATCGTCTGGGTGGCGACCTTCACCCTCGTCTCGGCCGGAACGGCTATGTCGCAGCAGCTCGACGACGCGCTGATCGCCGCGACGGTGCTGGTCTGTTTCCTCATCGCCTGGCTGGTCTACCCGGTCACCATCGAGACCCTCACCCGCGGCCGCAGCCTCGGCAAGATGGCCGCCGGACTGCGGACCGTCCGGGACGACGCCGGCCCGATCACGTTCCGGCACGCCTTCACCCGCGGGCTGCTGGGGGTGGTCGAGGTCTATATGTTCTGGGGGATCCCAGCCGTCATCGCGTCGATCCTCAGCAGCAAGGGCAAGCGGCTCGGCGACATGCTGGCCGGGACCTACGTGGTCCGCGACCGCGTCACGGCGCAGCTGCCGCCGCCGGTCCCGATGCCACCGCAGCTGGCCGGCTGGGCCATGAACGCCGACATCACCCAGCTGCCGGACGACCTGGCGATGGCCGTGCGCACCTTCCTCCCTGCGGCGCCCACGATGACGCCCCAGAGCCGCGACGAGATGGGGCGCAAGCTGCTCGCCGAGATGAGCCTCTACGTCTCGCCGCCGCCCCCGCCCGGGAACCATCCCGAGTACGTGCTGGCGGCGATCCTCGCCGACCGCCGGCGCCGTGACACGGTACGGCTGGCCCGCGACACCGCGTTACGGCAGCGGCTCACGGCGCCGGACCGGATGAGCTGACCTACCGGGGACAGATGCAGACGCCCGCAGTTGCGGGCACGGACACCGTCAGCACGACGGGCTCGTGGTCGGTATCCGACCCGATCGGCAGCGTGTGCCCCCACGTCACCGTGATGGTGGCGGTGAACATGGCGGGTGGGACGGTCGCGGTGGCCGCGTTGAAGAACACGTTCGTGCAGTTGCCCGGCGTGATGGCCGTGCCGAACGGGGGTTCGACGCGTGCCGAAGGCGAGATCGCCCACCTCCAGCGAGGTGATGGTCGCGGAGTAGAGGTACGCCGTTCGCGTGCCCTGGCCGCAGATCCGGACCGGGAACCCGTAGCCCGTCGGCCGTCCCGAGCAGCCTCCCGTCGGGTTGACGCACGGGGCGAGGGGCTGGAACAGCGGCAACGTGCCGGACGCGGCCATGGCGGGGGCGGCGCTGGCGACCACGACGGCCGGCACCGACCACGCGAGGCCCGCAGCGACGACACGGCGACTCACCCGACCGCCGGTGGGACGGCCGGCGCTGGGACCTACGGTGGTGCGATCGTCGGTGGTGGCCACGGCTACCTCGCTCGAACGGTCACAAAACGCGTCAACTGAGCGCACAGTAGCGGATGTGGTGGCCGTGACGACACACGCCACTCACTGAACGGGCTGATATCAGGCGGGAAGCCCGAACTCCGCATACCCCGGCTTGATGACGTCGTCGATGAGGGCGAGGCGCTGGTCGAACGGCAGGAACGCCGACTTCATCGCGTTGATGGTGACCCAACGCAGGTCAGCGAGGGTCCAATCTGCCTCTGCCGCAAGCAAACCCGCCTCACGCGACAGTGACGTGCCGCTCATCAGCCGGTTGTCGGTGTTGAGCGTGACCCGGAACCGCAGCCGGGCGAGGAGCGAGATCGGGTGAAGTCCGATCGACGTCGCGGCACCGGTCTGCAGGTTACTGCTGGGGCACATTTCCAGAGGAATTCTGGCATCTCGGACATATGCCGCGAGAAGCCCCAAATACACAGAACTCGGATCGATATCCGCCAATGTCGTCAATCCCCGTGCCGCCGCCTGATCCAACCAGGTCGGGAACGGCAGTCCCTCGACGGTGATGTCGTCGACGATCCGGACGCCGTGGCCCAGCCGGTCGGCTCCGCACCACTGGATCGCCTCCCAGATGCTCTTCAGCCCGAACGCCTCACCGGCGTGGATGGTGAAGTGCGCGTTCTCCCGGCGCAGGAACTCGAACGCGTCGAGGTGGCGGGTGGGTGGGTAGCCCGCCTCCGCCCCGGCGATGTCGAACCCGGCCACCCCGTCGTCGCGGTAGCGGACCGCGAGCTCGGCGATCTCTCGGCTCTTGGCGGCGTGCCGCATCGCGGTCAGCAGCGCCATCACCCGGATGCCGTGACCGGACTCGCGGGCCAGGCGCTCGCCCTCGCGGAACCCGTCGTTGACCGCCTCGACCACTTGCTCGATGGTGAGGCCGCGCTCGAGGTGCTGCTCCGGCGCATACCGGATCTCGGCGTAGACGACGCCGTCGGCCGCGAGGTCCTGGGCGGCCTCCGCGGCGACCCGGAACAGGCCCTCCTCGGTCTGCATCACCGCGAGGGTCTGCGCGAACGTCTCGAGGTAGCGCTCCAACGACCCGGAGTCGGCGTTGGCGCGGAACCACTCCCCGAGGCCTGCCGCGTCGGGCGCCGGCAGGTTCGCCTCGACATCGGGGTCGCCGACCGCGAGCTCGATGATGGTCTGGGGCCGCAGCCCGCCGTCGAGGTGGTCGTGGAGCAGGACCTTGGGGACAGTTCGCAGCGCGTCCAGGCTCAGCTCAGTCGTCGTCACGGTGCGCTGCCTCCGGGTCGAACGCCGGCAGACATACCGCGATGTACTCCGCGCCCTCGGCGCCGGTCGAGTACCGCACCCGCTCACCGGGGGCCGTGAGGACGCCCTGCCCCTCCCCGACCTCGAGCCGGCCGCCGTCGTGGTCGACGAGCACCGTCCCGCGCAGGACCACCGTGATCTCCCCGAACTCCGGCGTCTGGAACGGCTCCGACCAGTCCCCCGGGGCGTTCATGTGCGCCACCGACACCGAGCCGGCCAATGTCGTGGAGGGGGTGTTCACGGCCCCGACGTACTCGTCGATGACCTTCCCGCCTGGGACCGGGATCCGTGTCGGGGCAGCGATCAGCTGAGGCATCCGCCCAGCGTAGGGGTCAGCCGATTCGGTCGATGACCAGTGGGAGCAGGTCGGGCCGGGAACCCTCGGGAGCGATGAAGAACGCGCCGTCGAGCGCCTCGAGGGCCCGGTCGAACAGGTCAGGGTCGTCGGTGTGCAGCGTCAGGAGCGGGTCGCCGCCACGCACGGCGGCGCCGGGCTTGGCGTGCATCACGACACCGGCCCCCTCCTGGACCGAGTGCTCCTTGCGGGCCCGCCCGGCGCCGAGCCGCCAGGCGGCGACGCCGACCTTGTAGGCGTCGAGCTGGGTCAGCACGCCGTCCGCCGGCGCGCGCAGCTCATGCGTCTCCTTGGCCCACGGCAGGTCCGCGTCCGGGTCGCCGCCCTGGGCGCTGATCATCCGTCGCCAGACGTCCATGGCGCGGCCGTCGTTCAGCGCCTCGGCGGGGTCGACGTCAGCGCGCCCGGCGGCGGTGAGCATCTCGCGGGCCAGCGCCAGGGTCAGCTCGACGACGTCCTCGGGGCCACCGCCCTCCAGGACCTCGACCGACTCGCGCACTTCCAGCGCGTTGCCGGCGGTCAGGCCGAGGGGCGTCTGCATGTTCGTCAGCAGGGCCACCGTGGTGACCCCGGCATCGGTGCCGAGGGCGACCATGGTCTCGGCCAGCTCACGGGCTCGGTCCACGTCCTTCATGAACGCCCCGGAGCCGACCTTGACGTCGAGGACGAGGGCCCCGGTGCCCTCGGCGATCTTCTTGCTCATGATCGAGCTGGCGATGAGCGGGATGGCCTCGACCGTCCCCGTGACGTCCCGCAAGGCGTACAGCTTCTTGTCCGCCGGCGTGAGGCCCGGTCCGGCGGCACAGATGACGGCACCGACGTCCTCCAGCTGAGCCATCATCTCGGCGTTGTCCAGCGAGGCCCGCCAGCCGGGGATCGACTCGAGCTTGTCGAGCGTGCCGCCGGTGTGCCCGAGCCCGCGGCCGGACAGCTGCGGCACGGCCACCCCGCAGGCGGCGACCAGCGGCGCGAGCGGGAGGGTGATCTTGTCCCCGACGCCGCCGGTGGAGTGCTTGTCGGCGGTCGGCCGGGAGAGGGCGGAGAAGTCCATCCGCTCCCCCGACGCGATCATCGCCGCGGTCCAGCGCTCGATCTCGCGGCGGTTCATCCCGTTGAGCAGGATGGCCATGGTCAGCGACGACATCTGCTCCTCGGCGACGACACCGCGGGTGTAGGCGTCGACCACCCAGTCGATCTGCTCGTCGGACAGCTCGCCCCTGTCCCGCTTGGTGATGATGACGTCGACGGCGTGGAACGGTTCGCTCATACCCGCCATCATGGTCGACCCCGGTCGGTCGGGCCGTTGGCTTCACCGAGAGCGCAAGCCGACCGCGCGTCAGGACCGCTACCGACGTTCGCGGCGGCCCCGCGCGACCTCCGTGGCCAGAGCGTCCAGCGGCTGGTCCCACTGGTGGGTCAGGGTGTCGAGCCAGGCCTGCGCGCCCTGCAGCGCCGGCGCCTGGAGGGTGTAGACCCGCCTGGCACCCTCGGGCCGAACCGTCGCGAAGCCGTTGTCGCGCAGGACTTTCAGATGCTGGGACACCGCCGGCTGAGAGATGCCGTGCTCGGCCATCACGGTGGCGGCGATCTGTCCGGCCGACCTCTCACCGTTCGACAGCAGCTCGAGGATGCGGCGCCGGACCGGGTCTCCCAGGATGTCGAACGCGTGCATCCCGAGCGCCTAGCGGTCCGCTGACGCCGACGTGCCGACCTCGGCCGCCGGCGGTGCGGGCGAGGTGTAGAACGCGAGGGTCTGCTCGGCCCCGGCGAGCGCCTCCGCGGCCTCCGCGCCGCTCGCGATGTTCGCCTGCGCCCAGGCGTCGTTGCTCGCCGCGACGAACTCGAGACCCTCGGGCGACGCCATCCAGGCGTCCAGGTTCTCGTGGCTGAGGCGTTCCTCGCCGGGCTGGTGACGAGCCAGCCCCAGCAGCGCGAGGTCCCAGCCGATCCCGACCGAGCCGGGGCCGTAGAGCGTCCAGAACTCCTCCGGGACGACCGCCGTGTGCTCCAGCTCCAGGACGGTTCGGTCACTGCCCTCCGGCGTCAGCGACACGACCACCCATGATGTCTCGTCGCCCATCCCCCACGTGATCGCGAACCGGCGCGGCGGGTCGCACTCCTGCACCTCGCCGTGTGCATTGCCCGTCAGCTGGTAGCGGCCACCGACCCGTAGATCTCCGGTGATGGGCAGGAACCAGCGGGGTATGCGCGTGGGCGAGGTCAGCGCGTCCCACAGGTCCGCGGCTCCGGTGGGGTAGCTCCGCGTGGCGACCAGCTGCCGGGCCGGCCGGCCGTCGCGTTCCGCGACCCGCACCTCGCGTCGGGTGGCGCCCACGACATCGGCGACGTCCATCATCGACCTCCGCATTAGTTGTTACTTATATAAGTGCCACCTTAGATCAATGGCCAGCCTCGCGCAACCGCTCCGGTAAGGCCATCAGGTCGAGATCTGAGGCCTCCTGCCGATCCCCGGGGTGACCGCCGGTTCCTACCGTCGCTGCAGCAAGGTCACCGGGTCGCACCCACGGCCCCACCACCAGGAGGAACCCTCATGCATACCGCTCTTCGCTCCGTCGCCGTGTCCGCAGTCGCCGCGCTGGCCGTCCTGTTCGGGATCACGTCCTCAGCCCACGCCGCGACCGAGGTGGTCAAGCAGCCGACCCGCTACTACTCGCTGATGTCGTCCGCGGACGGCCGAGCGGTGGCCTCGCACATCTTCTACCCGAGCCTCTCGACCGCGGTGGCCGAGGCGTACGACGGCTCGACGCGGATGCAGTGGGGCCTCGTCCCCCGCACCGGGGCCTCGGACGCCCTGCTGGTGAACCGGAAGACCGGCGCCTGCCTGACGGCGAGCGGCGGGTACGCCGTCCAGGCCACGTGCAGCAGCGCCACGACGCAGGGCTGGTCGTTCGTCTTCCCCGCGGGACCGGACCACATCGAGGCGCCGTACGGCCTGCGCAACACCGCCACCCAGACCGTCCTGACCGTCGGTCCTGACAACTGGGGCGGGACGCCCATGGAGCTCAAGACCGACTACGGCATGGCCGCACAGCGCTTCTGGGTCGACTGGCGCTACACCGGCTGACCGGCGACTGACAGTCCAGGTGCGGTAGCGCCCAACCCTGCCAGACGGACACCAGGCGGACGACGAGGCAGACGAGGAAGCCGATGCTCATGGCCAGGGCCCGGCCGGCCCGGAAGGACCGGACCGCCAGCACGGCGCGGCGCGGTCCTCTGCCAGACTGTGCGCCGTGATGCGCCTCCCCGACCAGTGGGTCTGGGACTCGTGGGTCGCCGACGACGGCACCGACTACCACCTCTTCTTCCTCATGGCGCCGCGCTCCCTGGAGGACCCCAGCCGGCGTCACGTGGCGGCGCGCGTGGGGCATGCGGTCTCCCGCGACCTCGTCGACTGGGACTACCGGGGCGAGTGCTTCGGGCCCTCCGACGCCGGCTTCGACGACCTCGCCATCTGGACCGGGTCGGTCGTGCGCGACGGCGCCCGCTGGCGGATGTTCTACACGGCGCTGTCCACCGCTGGGCACCACATCTTCGACCAGCGGGTCGGGTCGGCCGTGTCGGACGACCTCCACCACTGGACGCGGTCCCGCAGCGAGCCCGCCTTGCGGGTCGACGGCCGCTGGTACAAGACACTCGCCAACACCCCGGGCGCCCGGACCACCGGGCCCGACCTCGAGGGCTCCAGCGAGACGTGGCGCGACCCGGTCGTCCTGCCCGACCCCGACGGCGACGGCTGGCACCTGTTCGTGACCGCTCGCAGTGTCGCGGCCGGCCGCAACGACGACGGCGTCATCGCGCACGCCACCAGCCAGGACCTCGCCACCTGGACCCTGGGTCCGCCCCTGTGCGACCCCGGCGCGGGGTTCGGCCAGCTCGAGGTGCTCCAGAACGTCGTCGTCGCCGGACGTGCCGCGCTCGCGTTCACCTGCCACCCGCAGGAGCAGACGGCCGAGCGGATCGCCGAGTGGGGCGAGTACTGCACGTGGTCGGTCCCGTCGCCGGGCGTGGTCGGGCCGTGGGACATGAGCAAGGCGCGCCCGTTCCTGCCCGAACCGGACCTGTTCGCGGCGCCGATCGTGCGGCTGCGCGATGGCGGCTCGGCGATCATCGGGTTCCGCAACCTCGAGCCCCGCGGCGGTGACGGGTTCGAGATCATCGACCCGATCCCCGTCACTCTGGACGCCGAGGGCTACCTGGTGGCGCGCTAGCCGCTACGCGGGATGGCGTGCGGCCGCCGCGTCGAGGTCCTCGGCCCCGAACGCCTGGGGCAGCACCTGCGCCATCGTGAGCTCGCCCTCGGGAGTGAGCAGCACGCATACCGGGCCGCCGTTCTCCCACAACAGCTGGCGGCACCGGCCGCAGGGCATGAGCAGCTCACCGTCGCCGCCGACGCAGACCACCGCGACGAGCCGCCCCCCGCCCGTGCGGTGGAGGTCGGAGACCATCCCGCACTCGGCACAGAGCCCGACGCCGTAGGCGGCGTTCTCGACGTTGCACCCCGACACGACCCGGCCGTCGTCGACGAGGCCGGCCGCCCCGACCGGGAACCGGGAGTACGGGGCGTATGCGTGCTCCATCGCCGCTGCGGCCGCGGCCTGCAACGCAGGCCAGTCCGTCACGTCGACTCACCCTTGCGGTAGACCTGCCCGTCGGCGGCCGGTGGTCGGAGCCGTTGCGAGGCGAAGGCGAGGACCAGCAACGTGGCGACGTAGGGCGTCATGCCGGTGAACTCGTTGGACACGCGCGTGACCCCGAGGAACCACACCGCCGACAGGATGCCGAGGATGACGGTGACGACGCCGACCAGCGGTTTGCCCTGACGCCGCCGGACCAGGATCCAGACGCCCCACGCCACGAGGAAGATGGCGATCGGCAGCAGGTAGGCCCGCACGACGTCGCCGCCGCCGCGCAGCTGGATCGCGTCCGTGTAGCCGAACAGCGCCGCGCCGCCGGCCAGTCCGCCGGTCCGCCAGTTGCCGAAGATCATCGCCGCGAGGCCGATGTACCCTCGGCCGGCCGTCTGACCCTCGCGGTAGAGGTTCGAGGCGACCAGGACGAGGAAGCCGCCCGCGAGGCCGGCGAGGCCGCCGGAGATGAGGACCGCCATGAACTTGTAGCGGATCACGTTGACACCCAACGTCTCCGCGGCGTGCGGGGCCTCACCGCAGGACCGGAGCCGCAGCCCGAACGGCGTGTGCCAGAGGATCCACCACGACAGGATCAGCAGCAGGACGGCGATGATGCTGAGGACGTTGAGGTTCGTCGTGAGCGCCCGGAGCACACCGGCGATGTCGGAGACCAGCCAGATCCCCGTCTCCTCGATCTGGCCGAGCCAGTCGCTCAGCCCGGGAATGCTGATGAACGGCAGCTGCGGCAACGGCGGCGACTGGGTCGGACCGCCACCGGGCAGGCTGCTGAACGTCCGCACGGCGAGATAGGCACCGGCGCCGGCGCCGAGCAGGTTGATCGCTACGCCGGAGACGATGTGGTCGACGCCGAAGATGACCGTGGCCAGCGCGTGTATCGCGCCACCGACGATGCCGAGGAGGACCGCGCCGAGGATCCCGACCCAGGGGCCGTAGTAGTAGGCGAAGAACGCGCCACCCCACGTCCCGAGGATCATCATGCCCTCGAGACCGATGTTGACGACGCCCGCGCGCTCGCTCCAGAGGCCGCCGAGGCCGGCCAGCCCGATCGGCATGGCCAGCGCGATCGCGGCCGTGAGGGCGCCGGACGAGTCGATGTCCTCGGCGCCGGTGATCACCCGCACGGTGGAGAGCACGACGATCGCGCCGCCGATGACGGCGAACCAGAACCACCGGGCGCGATGGATGGGTCGACGAGGAGGTGGCGGTGCCTCGAGGCCCGTCGTGATGACCAGTCCCTGGTCGCTCATGCCGCCGCCCCTTCCGTATCGGGCGACGGCGTTCGAGCGGCCTCGAGCTGCGAGGCGACCCGCCGCTGCTCCATCCGGACCCCGGCCCGGCGGACCAGCTCGTAGGCGATGACGACCGAGAGGACGATGACGCCCTGGATGACCAGGACGAGGCGGTCGGAGACGCCGGCGTTGATCTGCAGACCGTTGCCCTGGGCGTCGAGGTAGGCCCACAGCAGCGCCGCGAAGACGATGCCGACGGCGTTGTTGCGGCCGAGCAGCGCGATGGCGATGCCGGCGAACCCGAGGCCGGACTGGAAGGTGTCGCCGTAGGTGTAGTCCTGCCCGAAGAGCAGCGGCATCCCGACCAGGCCGGCGGCCGCTCCGGAGATGACCATCGAGGTGAGCACCATCCGCTTCACCTTGACGCCGCTCGCGACGGCCGCGGTCTCGGATCGCCCGGTCGTCCGCAGGTCGAACCCGAACCGGGTCTTGCCCAGCACGAACCAGTAGGCCAGTCCGACGACGACGGCCAGGACGATGAAGCCGTAGATGAGGTTCGGCGTGGCGATGATCCCGTCCACGGAGATGCCGGGGACGCGCGACGACTCCGGGATCGGCCGGGTGTTGACCGCGTTGCTGCCCTCGACGCGCAGCGCCGCCTTCGAGAGCAGGAACGAGACGAGGAAGGTGGCGATGGCGTTGAGCATGATGGTCGAGATGACCTCGCTGACGCCGCGGGTCACCTTGAGAATGCCCGCGATTCCCGCCCACAGGCCGCCGGCGGCCATCGCCACGAGCAGCGACACGGCGATGTTCAGCGGCCCCGGCAGCCAGGCCTGGCCGGCGAAGACGGCCGCAGCGAACGCGGCGACGCGGTACTGGCCGTCGACGCCGATGTTGAACAGGTTCATCCGGAACCCGATGGCGACGGCGATCGCCGACAGGTAGTAGACCGTCGCCGCGTTGATGATCGCGACGACCTGGCGCGGCAGCGGCACGTCGATCAGCTGTGCCCACACCGCCCCGACCGGGTCGCCGGCGATGAGGAGGATCAGGGACGTCACGACGAACGCGACGACGATCGCCAGCAGGGGCGCGGCCAGCCCGAGGGCGACACGGCGCAGGTCGATCCGCTTCATCGCGACTCTCCTTCGCCGGTCCCAGACTCCGTCCGGTCCCGCCGTGGCTCCACTTCGCCGGTCCCAGACTCCGTCCGGTCCCGCCGTGGCTCCACTTCGCCGGTCCCAGACTCCGTCCGGTCCCGCCGTGGCTCCACTTCGCCGGTCCCAGACTCCGTCCGGTCCCGCCGTGGCTCCACTTCGCCGGTCCCAGACTCCGTCTGGTCCCGCCGTGGCTCCACTTCGCCGGGTGTCTCAGGCGTCTCGGGGGGCTCGGGCGCGTTCGCCCCGGTCATCGCGGCTCCGAGCTCCTCGCGGGTCACCGTGTCGGGGTCGAAGTCACCGCTCAGCGACCCACGAAGGATCACCCGGATGGTGTCGGAGAGGCCGACGAGCTCCTCGAGGTCGGCGGAGATGAGCAGGACCGCGAGCCCCGCCCGGCGGGCGCGCTTGATGTGGTCCCAGATGGCGGCCTGGGCGCCGACGTCGACGCCGCGGGTCGGGTGGGCGGCCAGGAGCACCTTCGGGTCGTGCGTCATCTCGCGGCCGATGATGAGCTTCTGCTGGTTGCCGCCGGAGAGCGAGCCGCCGGTGACGAAGATCGACGGCGTGCGGACGTCGTACTCCTTGACGATCCGCTCGGTCTCGGCCTTGGCCGCCTTGGCGTTGATGAGGCCGCCCGCACCGACGTTGGGGGCCTGCGTCTGGTGGCCGAGGATGACGTTCTCCCAGAGCGGCGCGTCGAGCAGCATCCCGTGTCGGTGCCGGTCCTCGGGGATGTACCCGACCCCGGCCTCGCGGATCTCCCGGACCTCCCAGTCGGAGATGTCCACCCCGTCGAGGGTGATGACCCCGGAGGTGGGCTCGCGCATACCCATCACCACCTCGACGAGCTCGGCCTGCCCGTTGCCCTCCACCCCGGCGATGCCGACGATCTCGCCGGCGTGGATCGTCAACGAGATGTCCTCCAGGACCCGGCTGCCCCCGGTGGCGCCGTCGAGGTTGACGTGCTCGACGGTGAGCACCGCGCGGTCGGTCACGGAGTTGACCTGGGTCTGCGGCGAGGGCAGCTCGGAGCCGACCATGAGCTCGGCCAGCTGCCGGGCGTTGACCGTCTCGGGGTCGATGTTGCCCTTCACGGTGGTGCCGCGCCGGATCACGGTGATCTCGTCGGCGACCGACAGGACCTCGTCGAGCTTGTGGGAGATGAAGATGACGGTGAGGCCCTCGGACTTCAGCTCGCGCAGGTTGTCGAAGAGCTCGGTGACCTCCTGCGGGACCAACACCGCGGTCGGCTCGTCGAGGATGAGGATCTTGGCGCCCCGGAAGAGGACCTTGAGGATCTCGACGCGCTGCCGTTTCCCGACGCCCAGCTCCGCGACCAGGACGTCGGGGTCGACCCGCAGGCCGTAGGCGTCCGAGATCTCGACGATGGCCTTGCGCGCCTCGTCACCGATGCCGTGCAGCTTCTCCGCGCCCAGCACGACGTTCTCGAGGACGGTGAGGTTGTCGGCCAGCATGAAGTGCTGGAAGACCATGCCGATGCCCGCGTTGATCGCGTCGGTGGGGCTGCGCAGGGTCAGCGTCTGGCCGTTCACGGCGATGGTGCCCTCGTCGGGCTGCTGCACCCCGTAGAGGATCTTCATCAGCGTCGACTTGCCGGCGCCGTTCTCCCCCACGATCGCGTGGACGGTGCCCCGCCGGACGGTGATCTCGATGTCCTTGTTGGCGACGACCCCGGGGAAGCGCTTGGTGATGCCGTGGAGCTCGACCGCCGGGGCGGTGCTGCCGCTCGGCGCGCTCGGCCGGTCCTTCACAGTCGAGTCGGTGATGACGTCCTCCTCGGTGCCTGCTCGCCTCGGGTGCGGCTCGCGCGGGTGGGGGCCAACCTATGACAGCGGAGGGCCCGGTCGACACCCAATGGTGTCGCCCGGGCCCCCTGGCTGGTTCAGCCGGTCGTCAGCGCGTCACGGCGCCGTCGGGACCTTGATGGTCCCGGCGATGATCTGCGCCTTGTAGTCGTCGAGCTTGGACTTGATGTCGTCGACCTTGCCGCCGGTGGTCGAGTAGTCGACGCCGCCCGCCTTGAGGTCGAAGATCTTGTTACCGGCCTTGAACGAGTTGTCGGACACCGACTTGATGAAGTCGTAGACGCCGACGTCGACCTTCTTGATCATCGAGGTCATGATGACGTCGCGGACGTCCGCGGCCGCCGTCTTGGCCTGGTCGGAGTCGACGCCGATCGCGAGCTTGCCCGCCGCCTTGGCCGCGGTGAAGACACCGCCACCGGAGCCACCGGCCGCCTGGTAGACGATGTCGGCGCCGCCCTGGTACATGCCCTCCGCGGCTGCCTTGCCCTTGTCGACCGAGTTGAAGCCCGAGAAGTCCGGCGGCTCGGTGAGGTACTTGGCGTCGATGACGATGTTGGGGTTGACCGCCTTGGCGCCGGCCTGGTAGCCCGCCTGGAACTTCTTGATGAGCGGCGGTGTTGACGCCGCCGACGAAGCCGATGTGGTTGACCTTCGACTTCAGGGCCGCCGCCGCGCCGACGAGGTAGGAGCCCTGCTCCTCCGCGAAGGTGATCTGGTCGACGTTGGGGCCGGCCGAGTCGGGCGACGCGTCGTCGACGATGGCGAACTTGACGGTCGGGTTGGCCTTGGCGGCCGTGCCCACGGACTTCGCGTAGGCGAAGCCCACGGCGATGACGTTGGTGTAGCCGGCGTCGATGAGCTGCTGCAGACGCTCCAGGCGGGCCGACTCGGCCTCACCGTTGGTCGCCGCGGCCTCCTTGGACTGGACGCCGAGGTCCTTGACCGCCTTGTCGAGGCCCGCCGCCGCGGCGTCGTTGAACGACTGGTCGCCACGACCGCCGACGTCGTAGGCCATGCCGACCTTGAGGCCCGCGGCGCTGGTGCCGCCGGACGTCGCCGCGCCCCCACTGGTGCCGCCGCTGTTCGAGCTGCTTCCACACGCGGCCAACGCCACGGCGGCGACCGACATGGCCGCCGCGAACTTCATCACCTGACGCACAACAAGAACTCCTTTAGGGCTTCGGGGCGAACGGGCAAGGGGTCCGCCGCGTCCGAGAGAGAAGATACTGCCGTCCAACGGCCCGGCCGGCCGGAAGTGCTTCAGCGGCTGGGGAACGTTACCGAGTCGGAACGTCGAGTATGGTCTGCGCGTGACGCCTGGCGGCGTCCAGCACCGCTCCCACCAGCACCTTTGCTCCGAAACCGAGTGCGCGCTCGTCGATGACGAGATCGCCCTGGTGCAGGTCGTAGGTCGGTCCCCCGGGCGTACGCGTACCGAGCCGGCCCATGGCGCCGGGGACCTCGGTGAGATACCACGCGAAGTCCTCACCCCCGAGGGACTGCACCGTGGTCCCGGGGACCAGCCCGGCGGCGCGCGCCGCGTCACGGAGCGAGTCGACGGAGGGGCCGGCGTTAACGACCGGAGGCACCCCCTGGGTGTAGCGCAGCTCCGCGGTCACCGCATACGGAGCGACGACGGCCTCGACGAGCTCCTCGATGAGCGTCCCGATCTCCTGCCAGAGCGTGGCGTCGAGCATCCGCAACGTGCCGGCGGCGGTGCCGACCGAGGGGATGACGTTCTGGGCGCCGCCGGCGTGGACGCTGCCCCAGACCAGGGCGGCACCGGCGCGCGGGTCGACCCGGCGGCCGAGGGCGGCCGGCACCTCGGTGATGACCTTGGCCAGCGCGAAGGTGAGGTCCTGGGTCAGGTGCGGTCGGGAGGTGTGTCCGCCGTGGCCCTTGAGGGTGACCTCGACGCTGTCCGAGGCGGCGGTGATCGGACCCACCAGCAGCCCGACCTCGCCGACGTCGCGGCTCGGGTCGCTGTGCAGCGCGAAGACCTCGTCGACGCCCTTGAGCCAGCCGCCGTCGATGATCTCGTGCGCCCCGCCGGGGATGACCTCCTCCGCGGGCTGGAAGATCAGTCGGACGCCGAGGCCGGCGGCCGCGAGGGCCTGGCTCTGGGTCGCGAGGGCGAGACCGGCGCCCAGGACGATGCTCGTATGCAGGTCGTGCCCGCAGGCGTGGGCGACGCCCTCGGTCGTCGAGGCCCACGGAAGCCCGGTCCGCTCGGGGATGGGCAGGCCGTCGAGGTCGGCGCGCAGGGCGACCCGGTATGCGGGTTCCGCCGCTCCGAGGTCGACGACCACGCCGCTGCCGTCCAGCAGGGTCGGGGCCAGGCCGGCGGCGGTCAGCCGGTCGGCGACGACCCGGCTGGACCGGGTCTCGAGGCGCGCGAGCTCGGGGTGCGCGTGGAGGTCCCGACGCAGACCGACGAGCTCGGGTTCGAGCTCGTCGACGGCGGCGTGCAGCACGGGAAGCAGTGGGTCCATGTCGGTGGGCAAGGTTACCCGGCCGATCAGTACGCTCCGCCCATGGTCAGCGGTCCCGCGTTCGTCGTCTCCGCGATGGTGGCCGAGGCGGTGGCCGACGGCCGCGGCGTCGTGGCGCTGGAGAGCACGATTCTCGCCCACGGACTGCCTCGAGGCGACAACCGACGGGTGGCCGACGAGATCGAGGACGCGGTGCGCGCGGGTGGTGCGGTGCCCGCGACGGTGGCGGTCCTCGACGGCGTCGTGAGGATCGGGCTGTCACCGGACGAGCTGGACCGGCTGTGCCTGCAGGACGACGTGCTCAAGCTGAGCAGCCGCGACCTCGGCGTCGCCGTCGCGCTCGGCCGGACCGGCGCCACCACGGTGGCCTCGACCGCCGCCCTGGCTCACCGCGCGGGCATCCGGGTCTTCGCGACCGGCGGCCTCGGCGGGGTGCACCGAGGGGCGGCGGAGACGTTCGACATCTCGGCCGACCTCGGGGTGCTCGCCACGACGCCGGTGCTCGTGGTCTGCGCCGGCGTGAAGTCGATCCTCGACGTGCCCGCCACCCTGGAGCGGCTGGAGACGCTGTCCGTCCCGGTGCTGGGGTACCGCACCGACCGGTTCCCCGGGTTCTACCTCACCGACTCCGGCTCGACCGTCCCGTGGCGGGTGGAGTCCGCGGCGGAGGCCGCGGCCGTCGCCTACGCCCGCTCGTTCCTCGGCACGGACTCGGCCGGCGTCGTCCTGGCGAACCCCCTGCCCGAGGCGCGACAGGTCGACCCGGTGCTCCACGACCGCCTCGTCGCGTCCGGACTGGCCGAGCTGGCCAGGGAGGGCGTCTCGGGCAAGGACGTGACCCCGCGCCTGCTCGAGTTCTTCCACGAGAGCTCGGGCGGGGAGAGCCTGCGGGCCAACGTCGAGCTGGTGCTCGCCAACGCGGCCCTGGCCGCCGAGGTCGCGGTCGAGCTGGCCGCACTCCACGCCGGCAGGCGGGCGTGACCGTTCGGCCGGTGGTCGTCGTCGGCGACGTCGGGCTCGACGTGCTGGTTCGGCCCCGGACCGGCGTGGTGCGCGGCGGGGACACGCCCAGCGACGTGCGGATCGTCCCGGGCGGCGCCGGCGGCAACACCGCGGCGTGGCTCGCGTCGGCGGGCGTGCCGGTCGCCCTGGTGTCGCGGGTGGGCGACGACGACGCCGGCGCGGCGGCCCGGCGGCGACTCGAGTCGGACGGTGTCGTGTGCCGGTTCGCGACCGACCCGGTGCTGCCCACGTGCACGGTGGTGGTCCTGCTCGAGGACGACGAGCGCACGATGCTGCCCGACCGCGGCGCCAACGCGGCACTCCGCCCCGGCGACCTCGACCTGGAGGGTGCGGCGGCGGAGCTGTCGGCGGCCGGTGTGGCGGCTGGCATACCGCACCTGCACCTCAGCGGGTTCGTGCTGTTGGACCCGCGGTCGCGACCGGCGGGGGTCGCCGCGCTCGAGTCGGCGCGGTCGCTGGGGTGGACCACGTCGGTCGACCCGCAGGCGGCCAACCACGTCGACCGCGTCGGCGCGGATGCGCTCCTGGGTTGGGCGGAGGGCGTGGACCTGTTGCTGCCCAACGAGATCGAGGCTCAGGCGCTGGGCGGCGACGACGCCATGCTCAGTGCGGCTGGTGCCGCGGCGGTCTCGATGGGGGCCGGTGGGGCGCGGTGGGCGACGCGGGCGCATACCTGGCGGGTTCCCGCGCCGGCCGTCGTGAGCGGTGACCGAACGGGGTGCGGCGACGCTTTCGACGCGGGCGTCCTCGCGGCGTGGCTCTCGGGGGCCGGGCCCGAGGAGGCGCTCTCGCGCGGGGTCGAGCTCGGCAGCCGGGCGGCGGGGAGGGCCGGCGCCCGGCCCTAGGCCGGCTCGGTCGGAGCCTGCTCGCTCAGAAGGCGTCCCGCGGGACGTAGGTGCCCCAGACCTCGCGGAGCGCGTGGGCGACCTCGCCGCCGGTGGCGCGCAGCCGGAGCGCCTCCTTCATCGGGTACAGGACGTTGTCGGACCCGGCCGCCGCGTCTCGGAGTGACTGCAGTGCCTCGAGGACGGCGTCGTTGTCCCGGTCGGCTCGCAGGGCCGCGAGGCGGGCCACCTGCTCGCGCTCGATCTGCGGGTCGACACGCAGCGGCTCGTAGGGCTCCTCGAGGTCCAGCCGGAACCGGTTGAGACCGACGATGGTGCGTTCCTTGCTGTCGATCTCGAGCGCGATCCGGTAGGCGCTGCGCTCGATCTCGGACTTCTGGAAGCCCTCCTCGATGGCGGCGACCGCCCCGCCCTTGTCCTCGACCGCTTGCATCAGCTCGAGGGCCGCCTCCTCGATCTCATCGGTCATGGCCTCGACGGCGTACGAACCGGCGAACGGGTCGACGGTCTTCGTGACGTCGGTCTCGTAGGCGATGACCTGCTGGGTCCGTAGCGCGAGGCGGGCCGCCTTCTCCGTCGGGAGCGCGATGGCCTCGTCGAACGAGTTGGTGTGCAGGCTCTGGGTTCCGCCGAGGACCGCGCCGAGACCCTGCAGCGCGACCCGGACGAGGTTGACCTCCGGCTGCTGCGCCGTCAGCTGCACCCCCGCGGTCTGGGTGTGGAACCGCAGCATCAGCGACTTGGGGTTCGTCGCGCCGAAGTCGTCGCGCATCACCCGCGCCCAGATCCGCCGGGCCGCGCGGAACTTCGCCACCTCCTCCAGCAGGGTCGTGCGCGCCACGAAGAAGAACGACAGCCGCGGCGCGAAGTCGTCGACGTCGAGGCCGGCCGCCTGCGCGGCGCGGACGTAGGCGATCGCGTTGGACAGGGTGAAGGCGATCTCCTGCACCGGCGTGGCCCCCGCCTCGGCCATGTGATAGCCGGAGATGGAGATCGTGTTCCAGCGGGGAATCTCCTTGTGGCAGTAAGCAAAGACGTCGCTGACGAGTCGGAGGGACTCCTTCGGCGGGTAGATGTAGGTGCCCCGCGCGATGTACTCCTTCAGCACATCGTTCTGGATCGTCCCCGTGAGCTTGTCGCCCGGGATCCCGTGCTCCTCCGCGACGAGCTGGTAGAGCAGCAGGAGCACCGAGCCCGGCGCGTTGATCGTCATCGAGGTCGACACCTCGTCCAGCGGCAGCCCGTCGAAGAGGATGCGCATGTCGTCGATCGAGTCGATCGCGACACCGACCTTGCCGACCTCGCCGTGCGCGATGGGTTCGTCGCTGTCATACCCCATCTGGGTCGGCAGGTCGAAGGCGACGCTCAGTCCACCGGTACCGGCCTTGACGAGCTGGTGGTACCGCTCGTTGGACTCCTTCGCCGTGCCGAACCCGGCGTACTGCCGCATCGTCCACGGACGACCGGTGTACATCGACGCATACACGCCCCGGGTGTAGGGAAACTCGCCCGGCTCCCCCAGCTGGGTCACCGGGTCGAACCCGGCAAGGTCGTCCGGTCCGTAGGTCTGCCGGATCGGCAGGTCGGACTCGGAGCGGGCTTCCTCGGCCATGGCTCGCAGACTACCGACGCCGGTATGCGCCGTGCCCGGTTGGTGCCTCACCTCACGGCCGGACATCTCGACTGGCAAGAGCGCCCGGTTCGGCGGCTTATGCGCTGACAGAGCTACTGCTGCCAGTCGAGGTGTCCGCTGCGCGAAGACGACGACGTCGCCGGCGACGCACGTCGACCGCGGCCCGGAGGGTTTCCGCGACCAGTTCGGGTTCGAACATCACCTGCTCCCAGGTGAACCTCAGGACCAGCCACCCACGAATGACCAACGAGTTGTACCGCCGGCAGTCACGGTCGAACGCCTTGCGTGAGCCGTGGAACTCGAAGCTCTCCGCCTCGATGACCATCCTCAGGCTCTCGTCGGCGAGGTCCACCCGTGCCCAGAACGTCGAATCCGTGACAACCACCTGTGGCTCGACCGACAGGCCCGGGACGCTCAGGGCGATCGCCCGCAGCACCGACTCGAACGGGTTGGCCGCCCGCGGATCGGCGGCCCGGGCCACGGCGAGCACCCGGTCGCGTTGCCGGCGGGGCAGCGTGAGGGCGACGAGCTGGACATCTCGCGGTTTGAGTCCGGCCCTCCACGAGGAGTCGAACACCGCCAACGCCTCGTCGAACGGCAGGTCGATGCAACAGTCGATCACCGTGCGCACCGGCGAGGTCACCCAGCCCTCCACCACCGAGTCGGCGCCCAGGTCGCGCCAGTGCAGGACCACCCCGTCCCGCCGGGCCGCAGCGATCTTCCGGTGTCGCGACACGGTGACGTGAGGGAGGGTCGGTGCCGACTTGACCGCCCATCCCCAGTGCAGAGCAGCCGAGGTGTGCGAGACGTACCCGGTCAGCCGGGAACCCGCAGCCCGGGCCGCGTCGGCGTGCGGCAACGCATACCGGCCGTAGTAGCCACGGACGATACGGCCGTCCCTCAGCGCGCGACGCAGTCGCCGACCCGAACACATCCGACGGAGGGCGCCCCAGCGCGCCACGCCACCCAGGCGGGTGAGGGCGAGCACCGGATCCACCGGCTCAGCCTCGTTGCCTGCGCCTACCGTCTCCCGGGTTGTCCACAGGACAACTCGACAGGCAGGAACCGCGAAACCGCGCGCCCAACTGGCCATGTCGGCCATTGCTGCCCGTCGAGATGTCCGCCGGGTCAGGAGGAGGGGAGGGTCTTGCGGTGCTCTTCCCACCGCTGGGCGATCGCCGTCATCTCGTCGGCGATGAAGTCGAGGAAGTCGGCCGACGACGACAGCCGCTCCCCTGCCTGGGTCGCAGGCCCGCCGACCGCGTCGACGCCTGAGGCGATGGCCGCCTGGATCGGCGCATACGTGCGACGCATGTTGACGATGGCGTCGTGCCAGGCGTCCTCCCGGACGACGTAGACGTCGCGCCGCGTGCCGGGTTCGCGCTCGCGGTGCAGGAACAGCACCTGGGACAGGTACCGGACCGCTCCGGAGACCGAGGCCGGGCTGACCTCGAGGACGTCGGCCAGCTCCGCGGACGTCATCCGGCCGTCCTCGTCGGCCAGCATCGCCGCGAACGCCCGGGCCGGCAGCCGGGCCATCCCGGCGTCCGTCAGGGCCGACCCGAGCCGTTCCACGAAGGCGCGGACCTCGTCCTCGGAGCGAGGCGCCGGAGCGCGCGGAGGGGTCGTCGCACGGGCCGTCATACGAAGACTTTAGTACATTCACGTTTTTCTGAAAACGGTGTACCGTCGCTTCCATGAGTACTGCCATCTCCGTATCCGGTCTGCGCAAGTCCTTCGGATCGACCGTCGCCCTCGACGGCCTCGACCTCGAGGTGCAGACCGGCCAGGTGCACGGCTTCCTCGGCCCGAACGGCGCAGGGAAGTCCACCACCATCCGCATCCTCCTCGGCCTCGTCCGCGCCGACGCCGGCTCCGTCACCCTCCTGGGCGGCGACCCGTGGCACGACGTCGAGACCCTCCACCGCCGCCTGGCCTACGTTCCCGGCGACGTCACCCTCTGGCCCAACCTCACCGGCGGCGAGGTCATCGATCTACTTGGTCGCCTACGCGGCAATCTCGACGTTCGTCGTCGAGACACACTCATCGAGAGGTTCGAGCTGGACCCCACCAAGAAGGGCCGGACCTACTCCAAGGGCAACCGGCAGAAGGTCGCCCTCGTCGCCGCGCTCGCCTCCGACGTCGAGCTGCTCCTGCTCGACGAGCCGACCTCCGGGCTGGACCCGCTGATGGATGCCGTCTTCCGCAGCGTCGTGGAGGAGCAGCGCCGCGAGGGCCGCACCGTGCTCCTCTCCAGCCACATCCTCAGCGAGGTCGAGGCCCTCGCCGACCAGGTGAGCATCATCCGCCTCGGCCGCACCGTCGAGACGGGCGCCCTCTCCGACATGCGCCACCTCAGCCGTACCAGCGTGGACGCGGTCCTCGCGGACGCACCGCCGGTCGAGCTCCTCGAGGGCATCGCCGGCGTCGAGGACCTCACCACCGACGGGTCCCGAGTGACCTTCACCGTCGACACCGCCCGGGTCGGCGAGGTCCTGGGCCGCCTCGGCCAGCACGGTATCCAGAGCCTGACCTGCCAGCCGCCGACGCTCGAGCAGCTCTTCCTGAAGGAGTACGCGACGGATCGAGAGCCGGTGCGCGCATGAGCGGGTATGCCGGCACCGGCGCTCTGCTGAAGCTGGCCTTGCGCCGCGACCGGGTCGTCATCCCCCTCAGCATCCTCGGCCTCGTCGCCCTGGCCGGCGGTTCGGCGAAGAGCACCGTCGACCTCTTCCAGGGGCAGGACGCCGTCAACGCCGCACGGGAGCTCCTGGCGAGCCCGGCGCTCATCGGCATGTACGGCCCGATCGCGAACCCGGACAACCCCGACTCGTTCGCGATCTTCAAGACCCTGCTGCTGGGCGGAGTGTGCGTGGCGCTCCTGGCCATCGTCCTCGTCCGCCGGCACACCCGCACCGAGGAGGAGGCGGGCCGCACCGAACTGGTCGCCGCCGGAGTGGTGGGACGACGAGCGCCCCTCACCGCGGCGGTCATCCTCGCGGCCGGCACCGTCCTCGTCGCCAGCCTGCTGGCGTCGCTCAGCCTGATCGGGTCCGGGCTCGGGTCGCGCGGCTCGTGGGCCTTCGGCGCCGCGTGGGCGACCAGCGGGCTGACCTTCACCGGCGTCGCTGCCGTGGCGGCCCAGCTGACGAACACCACCCGAGGCGCGGGGGCCTGGGCCTTCGGCGCCCTTGGTGTCTCCTACCTGCTGCGCGCGATCGGCGACACCGCCAGCGGCGCCGCCTCATTCTTGACCTGGCTCTCCCCGCTCGGCTGGGCCGAGAAGATCGAGGTGTTCGGCGAGGACCGGTTCGTCGTGGCCGTCATTCCCCTCGTCGTCACGATCCTCCTCGTCGCCCTCGCCTTCGCCCTTCAGGAACGTCGCGACTTCGGCGCCGGGTTGCTCCCCTCGCGCCCGGGTCCGGCGCAGGCTGCCCCTACGCTTCGGTCGCCGTGGGCTCTGGCCTGGCGGCTCCAACGGGCCAACCTGCTCGGCTGGCTGATCGGCTATGCCATCGTCGGCAGTGTCCTCGGCGCCGTGGCGGGAAACGTGTCGTCGATCGCCTCCAGCCAGCAGATGCAGGACCTGCTGCGCAAGCTCGGCGGCAACGCGACCTCGCTGACCGACACCTTCATCTCCACCGAGCTGCAGTTCCTCGCGATCGGCGCCGCCGCATACGGCATCTCGGCCGCCCTGCGACTGCGCAGCGAGGAGAACGACCTGCACACCGAGCAGGTCCTCGCCACCAGCACCCGGCGCTACACGGTGCTGGCCAGCCACTCGGTGATCGCCCTGCTCGGCAGCGCACTGCTCATGGTGGTTCTCGCTCTGGCGCTGGCGCTCGGTACGCGCACGCAGTACGGCGGCTTCGGTGCTGCGCTCGGCCACCTGCTGCCGAGTGCGCTGGCGACGATCCCCCCGGTCTGGGTATGCGTCGGGCTGGCCCTCGCGATCTTCGGCTCGGCCCCCAAGGTGGTCTACGTGGCGTGGGCGCTGCTCGCGGCCTTCGTGGTCGTGGGCGAGTTCGGTCCGCTGTTCAACCTGCCGCAGCCGGTGATCGACGTGTCGCCGTTCGTCCACGCCGTGGTGCTGCCGGGGTCGAGCGTCGTGGCCATGCCCCTGCTCGTGCTCGTCGTCATCGCGGGCGCCCTGCTGGTCCTGGCGCAGACGACCTTCCGGAGAAGGGACATCGGCTGACGGCCGCAGGCTAGGTCAGGTCCTCTCGGCCGGACGCCTTGAGGCGCTCGACGACCGCCTTGACGTCCTGCGCCCGGTCGCGGGCGACGACCAGCAGTGCGTCCGGGGTGTCGATGACGACGACGTCGTCCAGCCCCACGACGGCGACCATCCGGCCGCCGCGCGCAGCGACCACCCCCGACGCGTCCACGCTGACGACGTCGGCGGGGTCACCGATGACGGTGACCCCGTCGGCCGGCGTGGAACCCGCCCCGACCAGGCTTCCGAGCGACGCGAAGTCGCCGACGTCGTCCCACGAGAAGGAGGCCGGGACGACCGCGACGAGGCCGTCCGCGGCGGCGGGTTCGGCGATCGCGTGGTCGATGGCGATCTTCTCCAGGCCCGCCCAGTCCGCGTCGAGCCGCGACGGGTCGGCGGCGATGGCCCGCAGCCCGGCGGCCAGGTCGTGGTGGTAGCGGTCGAGGGTGTCGAGCAGCACGGATGCGCGGGCGACGAACATGCCCGCGTTCCACCAGAAGCCGCCCTCTGCCAGGTAGCCGCGGGCCGTCGACTCGTCCGGCTTCTCGACGAACTCGGCCACCGCCCGGGCCTGCGGTGCGCCGTCGACGGAGAGCGAGGCGCCCTGACGGATGTAGCCGAACGCCGTCGAGGGGAAGGTGGGCGTGATGCCGATGGTGACGATCCGCCCGGTGCGGGCAACGGCGACGGCCTCCCGGACCGCCTCCCGGAACTCGCCCTCGTGCCGGATCACGTGGTCCGCGGCGAAGGACCCGATCACGGCGTCCGGGTCGCGACGCTCGATGATCGCGGCCGCCAGGCCGATGGCCGGCATCGAGTCGCGCGGGCTCGGCTCCGCCACCAGGTCCTCGCCGCCGAGGTCGGGCAGCTGCGCGCGAACCGCCTCCGCGTGCAGCCGGCCGGTCACGACGACGACGCGGCCCTCGGTCAGCGGCGCCAGCCGGTCCCAGGTCCCTTCGAGCAGGGTCCGACCCGTCCCCGTGAGGTCGTGGAGGAACTTCGGCGACCGCCGGCGCGACAGTGGCCACAGCCGAGTTCCCGCCCCACCGGCAGGGATGACGGCCCAGAACCCGTCGATCGCTGGGTCGGCCGGCAGCGCTGCCCCGTCGGTCATGGTCCCGAAGGCTAGCCCGCTCGCGGGGGGGCTACCCCGCCGCCGCACCCGCATACCTACCGGTAACGAGACGAATGGCACAGCGCCACGTCCCGTTCCGCGCCCTGAGCGTCCCTGCGGCGGGCGTAGATTCGGCGGGTGGCCACCTCCGTCGCTTCGCCGTCACCGGTGACGGCCCGCCGCACGACGATCGCGATGAAGCTCGTGATGGCCGTGTCCGGCGCCCTGTTCGTCCTCTACGTCATCGCCCACATGTACGGAAACCTCAAGGTCTTCGGCGGGCAGCAGGCGTTCGACGACTACTCCGAGCACCTGCGCAGCCTCGGCGAGCCGATCCTGCCGTACTCCGGTTTCCTCTGGGTCCTGCGGATCCTGCTCATCGTCGCTCTCATCGCCCACGTCTACTCGGCGTTCTACCTCTGGAGCCGCGCGCAGGGGGCCCGGACGACCAGGTATGCGGTGAAGAAGGCGGTCGCAGCGACGATCTCCGCGCGGTTCATGCGCTGGGGTGGGGTGGCGCTGCTGTTCTTCCTGGCGTTCCACCTGCTGCAGTTCACGACGAACACGATCCGGGCGAACGGCGACTACCCGAGCGCCTACCAGCGGGTCGTCGCCGGGTTCCAGGTGTGGTGGGTCGTCCTCATCTACGTCCTCGCGATGGTGGCGCTCGGCATGCACCTGCGGCACGGGATCTGGAGCGCCGCCCAGACCCTCGGCTGGACCTCGTCCGCCCGCGCCCGCGGCACGGCCAACACCCTGGCCATCATCGTCGCCACGGTCGTCGTCGTCGGCTTCCTCCTGCCGCCAGTGTCCATCCTCATCGGCTTCGTGAAGTAGGACTCCCATGACCGAGACCGACACCCCCGCATCCGACATCGGCACGGCTACCGGGCTCTACCGCACGGGTCAGCCGATCGCCGACACGAAGGCACCGCCCGGGCCGATCGGCGACCGGTGGAACCGGCGCAAGTTCGAGGCCAAGCTGGTCAACCCCGCGAACCGCCGCAAGCTCAGCGTCATCATCGTCGGGACCGGCCTGGCCGGCGCGTCCGCCGGAGCGACCCTCGCCGAGGCGGGGTACCAGGTGACCTCGTTCTGCTACCAGGACTCGCCGCGTCGCGCGCACTCCATCGCGGCGCAGGGCGGCATCAACGCGGCGAAGAACTACAAGGCCGACGGCGACTCGGTCTACCGGCTGTTCTACGACACCGTGAAGGGCGGCGACTTCCGATCGCGGGAGTCCAACGTCTACCGGCTGGCCGAGGTCAGCGCCAACATCATCGACCAGTGCGTCGCGCAGGGCGTCCCCTTCGCGCGCGAGTACGGCGGCCTGCTCGACAACCGCTCGTTCGGCGGCGTCCAGGTCTCGCGGACCTTCTACGCGCGCGGCCAGACGGGGCAGCAGCTGCTGATCGGCGCGTACCAGGCCCTGGAGCGGCAGATCGCCGAGGGCCGGCTGCAGATGTACACCCGGCACGAGATGCTCGAGCTCGTCGTCGTCGACGGCCGGGCCCGTGGCGTCATCGTGCGCGACATGGTGACCGGCGAGATCGAGACCCACCTCGCCGACGCCGTCGTCCTCGCGAGCGGCGGCTACGGCAACGTGTTCTTCCTCTCCACCAACGCGATGGGCTGCAACGTCACGGCGACGTGGCGCGCGCACCGCAAGGGCGCCTACTTCGGCAACCCGTGCTTCACGCAGATCCACCCGACCTGCATACCGGTCGCCGGCGAGCACCAGGCCAAGCTCACGCTGATGAGCGAGTCGCTGCGCAACGACGGCCGCATCTGGGTGCCGAAGCGGCGCGAGGACTGCGACAAGGACCCGCGCGAGATCGCCGAGAAGGACCGCGACTACTACCTCGAGCGGATCTACCCGTCGTTCGGCAACCTCGTCCCCCGCGACATCGCCTCGCGCCAGGCCAAGAACGTCTGCGACGAGGGACGCGGTGTCGGACCGCTCGTCGGCGACTTCCGCCGGGGGGTCTACCTCGACTTCACCGATGCGCTGAAGCGGATGAGCGCCGAGGCGGTCGCCGAGAAGTACGGGAACCTCCTCGACATGTACCAGCAGATCACCGGGGAGAACCCCTACGAGGTCCCGATGCGGATCTACCCCGCCGTCCACTACACGATGGGCGGCCTGTGGGTGGACTACGACCTGCAGTCCAACATCCCCGGCCTCTTCGTCACCGGTGAGGCCAACTTCTCCGACCACGGTGCGAACCGGCTCGGGGCGTCCGCCCTGATGCAGGGCCTCGCCGACGGGTACTTCGTCCTGCCTAACACCATCCGCGAGTACCTCGCGAGCGGCCCGTATGCGCCGGTGCCGGCGGATGCGCCGGAGGTCGTCGAGGCGCGACGGTCGGTGATGTCGCGGGTCGAGAAGCTGTTGTCCATCAACGGTTCTCGCACCGTCGACTCGTTCCACCGCGAGCTCGGCAACATCATGTGGGAGTACTGCGGGATGGAGCGTTCCGAGGAGGGGCTGCTCAAGGGCATCGACCTGATCCGCGGCCTGCGCGACGAGTTCTGGCGCAACGTGCGGGTGCTCGGACTGAACGAGGAGCTGAACCAGTCGCTGGAGAAGGCCGGCCGCGTCGCCGACTTCCTCGAGCTCGGCGAGCTGATGTGCATCGACGCCCTGCACCGGCGCGAGTCGTGCGGCGGCCACTTCCGCGCGGAGAGCCAGACCGACGACGGCGAGGCGTTGCGGCACGACGACGAGTACGCGTACGTCGCGGCGTGGGAGTTCGGCGAGGACAGCAACGGCGAGGCCCGCCTCACGCCGGTGCTGCACAAGGAACAGCTGGTCTACGAGTACGTCGAGCTGAAGCAACGGAGCTACAAGTGAGAGTCACCCTGAGGGTCTGGCGACAGACGTCCACGGATGCCGAGGGTCGCCTGGTCACCTACGACGTCGACGACGTGTCCCCGGACATGTCGTTCCTCGAGATGCTCGACGTCCTCAACGAGCGGCTCATCCTCGACGGCGAGGACCCGGTCGCGTTCGACAGCGACTGCCGTGAGGGCATCTGCGGCATGTGCGGCCTGATGATCAACGGCGAGGCGCACGGTCCCCAGGTGACGACGACCTGCCAGCTGCACATGCGCTCGTTCGCCGACGGCGACACCATCACCATCGAGCCGTGGCGCGCGACGGCCTTCCCGGTGCTCAAGGACCTGGTCGTGGACCGGTCGGCGTTCGACCGGATCATCCAGGCGGGCGGGTTCGTGTCGGTGAACACCGGGGCCGCCCCGGACGCGCACGCGGTCCTCGTCCCCAAGGACGACGTCGACCAGGCGTTCGCCGCGGCCGCCTGCATCGGCTGCGGAGCCTGCGTCGCGGCCTGCCCCAACGCGTCGGGGATGCTCTTCATGGGCGCCAAGGTGACCCACCTCGGGCTGCTGCCTCAGGGTCAGCCGGAGCGCGACCACCGGGTCGTGGCGATGGTCGCCCAGCACGACGCGGAGGGGTTCGGCGGCTGCACCAACATCGGCGAGTGCGCGGCGGCGTGCCCCAAGGAGATCCCGATGGACGTCATCTCCTGGCTGAACAAGGACCTCCGCACCGCGATGGGCCACCACCACTGACCCGAGCCCACGCGGCGCTCCCACGAGAATCCTCATCTCGACGCCCGATCGTGGCGCGAAGGCGCGTGGACCCACCACCATCTGCATCTCGACGAAGAGTCGCGGCGGCGCGCGCGTCAGAGCGTGGCCACCGAGTCACCGAGTCCGCCGGTTCGGAGCGTCAGTCCTTGCGGCGGGTGATCGTCTTGCCGAGCCAGCGCACCGGGTCGTACTTGCGGTCCACCACGCGCTCCTTCATCGGGATGATCGCGTTGTCGGTGATCTTGATGTGCTCCGGACAGACGTCGCTGCAGCACTTGGTGATGTTGCACATCCCGAGGCCCTGGCTGTCGCGCGCGAAGTTCGCCCGGTCGTCCCTCGCGTCGAGCGGGTGCATGTCGAGCTCGGCGGCGCGGATGAAGAACCGAGGACCGGCGAACGCCTCCTTGTTCTCCTCGTGGTCGCGGGAGACGTGGCAGGTGTTCTGGCACAGGAAGCACTCGATGCACTTGCGGAACTCCTGCGAGCGCTCCACGTCGATCTGCTGCATCCGGTACTCGCCCGGAGCGACGCCGGCCGGCGGCGCGAACGCCGGGATCTGGCGGGCCTTCTCGTAGTTGTAGGTGACGTTGGTGACGAGGTCCTTGGTGACCGGGAACCCGCGCAGCGGGGTGACGGTGACGGTCTCGTCCTCGGCGTAGGTCGACATCCGGTTCATGCACATGAGCCGCGGCTTGCCGTTGACCTCGGCGCTGCACGAGCCGCACTTGCCGGCCTTGCAGTTCCAGCGCACCGCCAGGTCGCCGGCCTGGGTGGCCTGCAGCCGGTGGATGATGTCGAGGATGACCTCGCCCTCGTTCACCTCGACGGTGTAGTCGACGAGCTCACCGCCGTCGTCGTCGCCCCGCCAGACGCGGAAGTGGGCGTCGTAGCTCATTCAGTGCCTTCCCATGACATCACTGGGGGATCGCCTCGATCTCTTCGGGCGTGAGGTACTTCTTCAGCTCGTCCTTCTGGAACAGCTGGATGAGGTCGTCGCGCATCGTCGACGTCCGCTCCTCCTCGACCTTGACCGGCCCGTCGCCGGTGCCCGAGCAGACGAGCAGCTTCTGCCGCCAGGTCGGGTCCATCGTGGGGTAGTCGTCGCGGGTATGCCCGCCGCGGCTCTCCTGCCGCAGCAGCGCCGCCCGCGCGACGCACTCGCTGACCAGCAGCATGTTGCGCAGGTCGAGCGCGAGGTGCCACCCGGGGTTGAACGCCCGGCCGCCCTCGACGCTGAGGTGCTGGGCGCGTTCCTTGAGCTCGTCGATCCGGGTCAGCGCCTCGGCCATCTCGGCCTCCTTGCGGATGATGCCGACCAGGTCGTTCATCGTCTGCTGGAGCTCCTGGTGGAGCGTGTAGGGGTTCTCCCCACCGTCCAGCTCGAGGGGCCGGAGGGCGGTCGCCACCGACGCGTCGACCAGCTCCTGGTCGACCGTGGGCCGGTTCTCCCCCAGACCGTCGACGTATGCGGCGGCGCCGAGACCAGCGCGGTTGCCGAACACCAGGAGGTCGGACAGGGAGTTGCCGCCGAGCCGGTTGGACCCGTGCATGCCGCCGGAGACCTCACCGGCCGCGAACAGGCCGGGAACCCGGTTGGCCGCTCCGGTGTCGGGGTCGACCTCGACACCACCCATGACGTAGTGGCAGGTCGGCCCGACCTCCATCGGCTCCGACGTGATGTCGACGTCGGCCAGCTCCTTGAACTGGTGGTGCATCGACGGGAGCCGCTTCATGATCTCCGCCGCCGGTCGTCGCGAGGCGATGTCGAGGAAGACGCCGCCGTGCGGTGACCCGCGGCCGGCCTTGACCTCGGAGTTGATCGCCCGGGCGACCTCGTCGCGCGGGAGCAGCTCCGGTGGGCGCTTGTTGTTGTCGGCGTCGGTGTACCAGCGGTCGCCCTCCTCCTCGGTCTCCGCATACTGGCCGCGGAACACCTCGGGGACGTAGTCGAACATGAACCGCTTGCCCTCGGAGTTCTTCAGGACACCGCCGTCGCCGCGGACCGACTCCGTGACGAGGATGCCCTTGACCGAGGGGGGCCAGACCATCCCGGTCGGGTGGAACTGGACGAACTCCATGTTGATCAGCGTGGATCCCGCGCGCATCGCGAGGGCGTGCCCGTCGCCGGTGTACTCCCACGAGTTCGAGGTGACCTTGAACGACTTGCCGATCCCGCCGGTCCCGAGCACGACCGCCGGGGCGTCGAAGCGGATGAACTGCCCACTCTCGCGCCAGTAGCCGAACGCGCCGGCGATCTCGCCGGTCGGCGTGCAGAGCAGGTCGGTGACGGTGCACTCGGCGAAGACGCGGAGGAAGCCCTCGGCGTCGCCGTTCGCCCGCTCGTCGTCCTGCTGCAGCGAGACGATCTTCTGCTGCATGGTGCGGATCAGCTCGAGACCGGTCCGGTCACCGACATGGGCGAGGCGCGGGTACTCGTGGCCGCCGAAGTTGCGCTGGCTGATCTTGCCGTCGGGCGTCCGGTCGAACAGGGCGCCGTAGGTCTCCAGCTCCCAGACCCGTTCCGGCGCCTCCTTCGCGTGCAGCTCGGCCATCCGCCACGAGTTGAGGAACTTGCCGCCGCGCATCGTGTCGCGGAAGTGCACCTGCCAGCTGTCGTTGCTGTTGACGTTGCCCATGCTCGCCGCGATGCCGCCCTCGGCCATGACCGTGTGCGCCTTGCCGAACAGGGACTTGCAGATCACGGCCACGCGCATACCGGCCTCGCGGGCGGCGATGGCCGCGCGCAGCCCGGCGCCACCGGCCCCGATGACGAGGACGTCGTACTCGTGGCGCTCGACCTGGTTCTCCGCGGTCGCGTCAGAAGCAGCCATGTCAGTTCACCAGCCTCAGATCGGTAATGACGCCCGCCGACACCAGCGCGATGTAGGCGTCCGTGACCATGAGGGTCCCGAGCGTCGTCCAGGCGAGCTCCATGTGGCGGGTGTTGAGCTTCGACACCTGGGTCCACAGCCAGTAGCGGGTCGGGTGCTTGGAGAAGTGCCGCAGCCGGCCGCCGATGAGGTGGCGGCAGGAGTGGCAGGAAGCGGTGTAGGCCCAGAGGAAGACGACGTTGACCAGCATGATCAGGGTGCCGAGCCCGATGCCGAACCCGCCGTCCTTGCCGTGGAACGCCCGGATGACGTCGTAGGTGTTGATGAGCGACACGACGATCGCGGCGTAGAAGAAGTAGCGGTGCGCGTTCTGGAGGATCAGGGGGAACCGGGTCTCGCCGGTGTACTTCCCGTGCGGCTCCGCGACGGCGCAGGCCGGCGGCGACAGCCAGAACGAGCGGTAGTAGGCCTTGCGGTAGTAGTAGCAGGTCAGCCGGAACCCGAGCAGGAACGGCAGGACCAGCAGGCCGAGCGGGACGAACGGCGGGAACTCGCCGAACCAGGTCCCGAAGTCGCGAGATTCGGGGACGCAGGACGCCGAGAGACAGGGCGACGAGAACGGCGAGAGGTAGTGGTACTCCTCGACGAAGTAGTAGCGCTGCGACGCCGTGCGGACGAGCGCATACAGCAGCCAGGCCACCAGCAAGGTGAAGGTGACCGCCGGCTCGACCCACCACCGGTCGGTGCGCAGCGTGCGCGCCGCGATGCGCGCCCGCCCGGGAGCCCCGACCCCGGATGGTGACGGTCCGGAGGAGTCTCCACCGAGGTGGGTCTGCGTCATCCGTGACTCCTCACACGTGCTGATGCTGTGGGCCGTTCGGGAGTGTAACCCGCTGCCCTGCGCAGGACGATGCCGTACCCTCCCCGTGACATGTCGACGGCGCGCCCCACCCGGAGACGGCTTCGCGGCTGCGCGGCCGCCTCCGTCGCCGGCCTGCTCGTCATGGCGCTCGCCCCGGTCGCGACCGCGGTGCCGACGGAGACGCCACCGCCCGCGCCGGTCACCTGTCCGAGCGGCCAGACGGCGGCCACGGTGACCCAGCCGCCGCCCACGCCGACACCCAAGACGCCGCCGAAGCCCAACCCCAGCGTCACCACGCGGTCCGACGGCAGCACCGTGCAGACGGTCTGCCTGATCGCTCCGCCCACGCCGTTCCCCGCCCCGCCGGTGGCGGCGGCCAACGTCGTCGGCGGGCCCAAGCTCGCGGGCACCGGCGTCATCGTCGACAAGCCGGACTCGGTCCCGGCGCCCCCGGACGGCACCGAGGTGTCCTACGTCATCGCCGACATGGGCACGGGGCAGGTCCTCGCCGCCAAGAGCCCGCACGCGTGGCTGCTCCCGGCCAGCACCCTCAAGACGCTGACCTCCCTGGTCGTCATGCCGGCCGTCCCCGCGACCACCAAGCTCGTCGCCACCGACGACGAGGTCAACGCCGACGGCACCCGCGTGGGGATGGTCTCCGGCGGCACCTACACGGTCGACGACCTCTTCCACGGGCTCGTCCTCATGAGCGGCAACGACACGGCGTATGCGCTCGCCGACGCCTTCGGCGGGCGGGACAAGACCATCGCGGCGATGAACGCCAAGGCGGCCCAGCTCGGCGCCTGGGACACCGTGGCGGTGGACCCGTCCGGCCTGGACGCGCCGGGCCAGCGGTCCAGCGCCTACGACCTCGCCCTGCTCGGGCGCGCGGTGATGCAGCTACCCGCATACCGGCAGGTGGCCGCGACGAAGACCTACACGTTCCCCGGAGGGACCGACCGGAGCGGCAAGGTCTCCCCCGCGTTCGAGATCCAGAACCACAACCAGCTGCTGGACCATTACCCAGGCACGATCGGGGTCAAGAACGGGTACACGACCGGCGCCCGGAACACGTTCATCGGCGCGGTCACCCGAGGCGGCCGGACCCTGCTCATCACGCAGATGGGTGCGATCCTCACACCGAGCTGGCAGCGGCAGGCGGCCCTGCTCGACTGGGCCTTCGCCAACGCCGGCCAGCTGCGGCCGGTCGGGACCCTGGTGGCTCCCGGGGCCGCGCAGCCGCCCGAGCTCGGCGGCACGCCGGCCCCGACCACCGCCGGGACGCCGGTCCCGTCGGCGACCACGAACGAGCCGATCCCGACCGCGACGACCTCGTTGCCGCCGGTCCTGGCCGCCGACGGGATCGGCCCGGGCGGCAACCCAGGCCCCTGGCTGCTCGCGTCGGCCGGGACGGCGGCCCGGAACCCGATCACCTGGCTGGTGGTGGTCGTCGTGGGCCTTGGGGTCGTTCTCGGGCTTCGCCGCTGGGTCCGGCGGGCGGGACCCGAGGACTGAGGGGACTCAGCGCGAGGACCGGCGCCGCAGCAGCCCGGCGACGCCCGTCGCCACGGCGGCCCCGATGACCGCTCCCGCCATGACCGCCACCCGGTCCCGGCTGCGCCCGACGGTCGGGTCGGCGACCCCGGCCGCCGCGGTGGACGGAGGGATGAGCCGCACCGTCGTGTGCTGAACCGCAGGACCGGCGGCTACGCCCTCGTCCTGCCCGGGGTCGGCCACCTCGGCCTCCTCGGCCTCCTCGGCCGTCTCGTGCGCAGTGTCGAGATAGGCCCAGCAGGCCGACAGCAGCACGATCCGCGCGATGAGGTTCAGCCAGAACAGCAGCCCGATGATGATGGCCACCGACCCGAGCAGCGGGTTCTTGGTGGCGTTGCCGATGAGCTGGAGCCCGAAGATCTTGATGATGCCCAGCAGCGCGCCCCCGACCAGCGCGGACTGCCGGACCGCCGACCACGGCAGCGAGACCCCAGACAGGACCCGCAGCAGCAGGACCAGGATGCCCACGTCGACGGCGAAGCCCACGACAATCCCGACCACCGTGACGACGATCGCGTTGCTCCCCAACCCGATCCGCTGCGCTACCCAGTCGGCTGCGGCACCGATGACGCTGGTCAGCACGGCGGAGAGGAGGAACGCCGAGCCGAACGCCACGAAGACGCCGAGGTCGCGCAGCTTGTCGGTCAGCAGGTTGCCGGGCGACCCCTCCGCGCCGAGGCTGGCCCGGATCCCGTCGCGGAACGACCCGATCCAGCCGATGCCGGAGAGCACCAGGCTGACCAGGGCGACGATCCCGCCGATGGTCAACAGGGAGAGCTGCGGCGCCTCGAGCGTGATGAGTCCATCGGGGTTCGACGTCGTCTTGACGAACCCGGGCAGCGCCTGGTTCAGGGCGTCACCGACGCTGTTGAGCAGCTCCGGATGACCGTTCAGGACGAACCCGAAGATGACCGCGGCGATGGCGAACGCCGGGAAGACCGAGAAGAAGGCGTAGTAGGCGATCCCCGAGGAGAGAAGGTTCCCGCGGACCTCGTTGTACCGCTGGTTCGCGCGGTAGGGCTTGAGGGCCTTGACCTTCTCCCAGAGCTGCTTCACCCGTCGGCCTCTCCGGCGATGTCACCAAGCGGGAACTCACGGACCGGGACCCACGTCCCGCCTCCATCCTTGACGTAGAGGTGGAAGCTGCGCACCTCGAAGGTGGCCACGAACGGCGCCAGCTCGTCGAAGGCGCGGTCGAGCTCGGCCTCGTCGACGTCGTGGGCGATGGTCACGTGCGGGTGGTACGGGAAGGCCAGCTCGGTGCCCCACCGCCCCTTGCGGATCCCCTGTTCCAGCTGCTCGCAGGCCGAGATCCCCCGGGCCACCTGGACGAACACCACGTCGGAGACCGGCCGGAACGTGCCGGTGCCGCGGAGCACGACCACGAAGGGGTCCACGGACCGCGCGGCGTCACCGAGGTGCTCGATGAGCTCGGCGACCTCGGGGTCGGCCACCTCGGTGGGGCCGAGCAGGGTGATGTGCGCGGGCGTGGTCGGCGCCAGCGGGTCGCCGTAGGACGCCCGGCGCGCCTGCAGCTGCGGACCGAACGGCGCGGGGATCGGGATCGAGACTCCGACCATCGTCATGTCGCGCGGAGCGCTGGCCGGAGCCGCGAAGGACATGGCGTGCATTGTGGCAGGGTGGCGATCGTGGACGCCGCCGCCTCCCTCTTCGCCCGCGCCTTCGGGGACGGGCCCGAAGGGGTCTGGTCGGCGCCCGGTCGCGTCAACCTCATCGGCGAGCACACCGACTACAACGGCGGCCTGGCGCTGCCGATCGCCCTTCCCCAGCGCACGTATGCGGCGGTGCGGCTGCGCGACCACGGTCGGCTGAGGGCGGTCAGCAGCTCCGCCCGCGGCGGGGTCGTCGAGGTCGCGCTGGACGACATCGAGCCGGGCCGGCCGCAGGGCTGGGCGGCCTACCTCGCCGGCGTCTGCTGGGTGCTCCGGCAGGAGGGGTATGTGGTTCCGGGCCTCGACATCGCGATCGCCAGCGACGTCCCGGTCGGGGCCGGCCTGTCGAGCTCCGCCGCCCTCGAGTGCGCCCTCGTCGCAGCGCTCTCGGACCTGCTCGGACTCCACGTCCTCGCCGACGACGCCGGCCGCGCCCGGGCCGCGGGATGGTGCCAGCGCGCCGAGAACGAGATCGCCGGTGCGCCGACCGGTGGGATGGACCAGGCCGCCTCGATGCGGGCCACCGCGGACCACGCGATCCTCCTCGACTGCCGATCCGGGGCGGTCGAGCAGGTGCCGGTCGACCTGGGCTCTCACGGCCTGGCCCTGCTCGTCGTCGACACCCGTGCGGAACACGCCCTCGTCGACGGTCAGTACGCCGCACGTCGCGCCGCCTGCGAGGACGCCGCGTCGCTCCTGGGCGTCGAGACGCTGCGCGAGGTGGATCCGGCGGACCTCGACGCCGCCCTCGACCGGCTCCCCGACGACGTCTCCCGCGCCCGGGTGCGACACGTCGTCACCGAGATCGAGCGGGTCCGGACCTGCGTGGAGGCGTTGCGCCGCAGCGACTTCGACGAGGTCGGCCGGCTGTTCGTGGCGTCTCACACCTCGCTGCGCGACGACTACGAGGTCTCCTGCCGCGAGCTCGATCTCGTCGTCGACACCGCTCTCCAGTCCGGGGCGCTCGGCGCGCGGATGACCGGCGGCGGCTTCGGCGGGTCGGCCATCGCGCTGGTGCCGGCGGACCAGGCGGAGAGCATCGGCGGCCGTATCGTGGCGGCGTTCGGTGCCGAGGGGCTCACCGCGCCCCAGCCGTTCGCGGTCACGGCCGGCCCACCGGCGGCCCGGGACCGCTGAGCCACCCCACGACGTTCTCCGCTCCGCTCCGATACGTCACGGGGATCCCGAACGGGCTCGCGCTGCTGGCTAGGGTGGCTCGGTGCCCGACGACGCCACTCCTCCACCGGCTTCCGACCCGGCCGCCGTGACCCCGGCGCTGCAGGGGGAACCCGAGAGCCAGTCCACCACCGAGACCGTCACCGAGGTGACCAAGCGGCCGGCCGAGCCGACCGACGACCTGGTGACGACGACGCATACCCTCCGCGTCGGCCGACGGACCCTGCACTACACCGCGGTCACCGGCCGGCTCGTGCTGCGCGAGGAGGTCTACGAGGACGGCGTCTTCAAGGGCTTCCGGCCGAAGGCCGAGGTGTCGGTGACGACCTACGTCCTCGACGGCGCCAAGCCCGCCGACCGGCCGGTGACCTTCGCGTTCAACGGCGGTCCGGGGTCGTCCAGCGTCTGGCTGCACCTCGGTCTGCTCGGGCCGCGCCGCGTCGTCATGGGCGACGTGGGCGCCCTCCTCCCGCCGCCCTACGGGCTCGCCGACAACGCCGAGTCCCTCCTGGCGGTCAGCGACCTCGTCTTCGTCGACCCGGTCTCGACCGGGTACTCGCGAGCGGTCGAGGGCGGCAAACCCGAGCCGTACCACGGGTTCCAGGGCGACCTCGAGTCCGTCGCCGAGGTCATCCGGCTCTGGACCGCTCGCAACAACCGCTGGATGTCGCCGAAGTTCCTCGCCGGCGAGTCCTACGGCACGCTGCGCGCCGCGGCGCTGGCCGAGCACCTCCAGGGCCGCTACGGCATGTACCTCAACGGGGTCATGCTCATCTCCAGCGTCCTCGACCTCAGCTCGATCGACTTCGAGAAGCAGCGCAACGACCGGGCCCACGCGCTCTACCTGCCGACCTACGCGGCGGTGTCGCACTTCCACGGACGGCAGGGACGCCGCGGGCTGCGGGCCCTGCTCACCGAGGCCGAGGCGTATGCGGCGCGCGACTACCCGTGGGTCCTGTCGCGGGGCGACCGGCTGACTGCCGCCGAGCGGGCCGAGGCGGTCACCACGATCGCCCGGCTCTCCGGGCTGAGCGAGGACTACGTCGACCGGGCCGACCTGAGGATCGAGCACCTCCGCTTCTTCACCGAGCTGCTGCGCGACCAGCGGCTGGTCGTCGGCCGGCTGGACTCCCGGTTCACGGGACCCGCGGAGAGCGCGATCGCGGAGATGACCGAGACCGACCCCTCGTACGACGCGATCGTCGGGCCCTACGCCGCCGCCTTCAACGCGTACGTCCGGGACGAGCTCACCTACCGCAACGACCTGCACTACGAGCAGATCACGTCGCGCGTGCACCCGTGGTCGTACAAGGAGTTCGAGGGCCGGCCGGTGGACGTGTCACCGAACCTCGAACGAGCCATGCGGCAGAACGCCCACCTGAAGGTGCACGTCGCCTACGGCCGCTACGACGGCGCGACGCCGTACTTCGCCGCCGAGGACGTCGTGGCGCACCTGCGGATCCCCGCCGGCCTCACAACGAACATCGAGCACGCGTACTACGACGCTGGCCACATGATGTACGTCCACGAGCCGTCGCGGCTGCAGCAGAGCGCCGACCTCGCCGACTTCGTGACGCGAGCGAGCGCCGGGTGAGTGGTTCCGGGCTGCAGCGTTCGGAATTCCGACCGCTCAAGCCCGGAACCACACCTCAGGACCTGACCGTCAGCTGCTCGCCGGGTGGGTCAGGGCGACGCTGTCGACGAAGCCGCGGTACTGGCCGTTGAGGTCGCCGGACCCGAACGAGAACACCACGGACTGGATCTGCTTCCCGGCCGCGACGGCGCCGACGTCGAGCGTCACCTGCTGCCACGTGTTGGTCTGGAGCAGCGGCCCCTGGCTCGCCGGTGACGACGTGCCGCCGTTGCTGGCGGGTGCCGCGAGGTCGTGCAGGTAGGTGCCGTCGGTGAACTGGACGTCCATGGCGACGTAGGTGCTCACCCGCCCGGTACCGGCCTCGGGGTAGACCCAGTAGGACAGCTGCGCGCCCGGCTTGACCCAGATCCCGCTCGCCGGCAGCACCGCACTCGACGCCGCCGACGGCTCGGCGTCGACCGCCTCGCCCGAGAAGAGGAGCGCGGCGTTGCCGTCGTGCTGCGGGATGCTGTCGACCGAACCTCGGGTCGTCTCCATTCCGCCGATGCCACAACAGAACTCGGCGACGTGGCTGGAGATGAGCCGGGCGTTCGTGACCGGCTGTGGCTGGCCGTCCTGGAAGCTCGTGGCCAGGTCGGTGCCGGCGGGATAGGTCATGTCCGCGGCGGTGAACGGGGCGATCGTGACGTCGAACGTCCGGGTGGCCGTGGCCGTCCCCTTGGTGACCGTCACGGTGAGCTTCACGGTGACCGGCGCCTGCCCGACGGCCGGCCGCCGGACCAGGAGGCCGGCATCCGTCAGCCACGAGGTGTCGGAGCTCTTCCAGGCGACCGTGGTCGTGCTGTCGCCGGTCGGCAGCGACAGGTTCGCCGTCACCGCGGAGGTGTCGCCCAGGTCGAGACCGGCCGCATACGAGTCGACGTACTCCTGGTCGGTCAGCAGGCGACCGGGCCGCCCGATGAGCTCGAGCTCGGCGAGCGAGGCGTTGCCGCCCGACGCCGCGGTCACGGTCAGCCGGTAGTACTGGTACTGACCGGGGTTCTTGACCTTGAACGGGCGCGTCTGCAGCCGCCAGTCGAACGTCTCGTTGCTGCGGGCGTCGACCTCCTTCCAGCTCTTGCCGTCGTTGGACGCCTCGAGCCGCCAGGCCGTGGGCGTGCCGCCACCGGTACCCGAGGTCAGCGTGTACTGCTGGACCGCGTTCTTCGGCGCGACGAACCGGTACGTCATGCCCTGCCCGGTCGGCAGCGTCGTCTCGGTGAGCGACGTGTTGTCGGTCAGTGCGGACGCCGAGGCGACGCCGGAGGCCTGGCCCTGTCCGGACCCGGTGAGGTCGTCGAGCGGGGTCGGCGGCTGGTCGCCGGTCGTGATGGACGGCAGCTGCTGGGCAGTGCCCCACGCCGTCGGCGTCGAGCCCATGGTGAAGTTGACCGTGCCGCCGTTGGCGATCATCGAGTGGTCGATCCACGCCTGGTCGCGCGCGACCCCGTTGACGGACAGGCCGGTGACGTAGACGTTCTTCGCCGAGTTGTTCGGCGCGTTGACGGTCAGCGTCTTGCCGTTGTCGAGGTGCAGGGTCATCTTCGTGAACAGCGGTGACCCGACGGCGTAGTGGCCCTCGCCCATCTGCAGCGGGTAGAAGCCCATGGCGCTGAACAGCCACCACGCCGAGGTCTCCCCGTTGTCCTCGTCACCGGCGTACCCCTGGCCGATCTCGCTTCCGGAGTAGAGCCGCGACATGATCTCGCGGACCTTCTCGGCCGTCTTCGAGGGCTGTCCCGCGTAGTCGTACATGTACGGGATGTGGTGCGAGACCTGGTTGCTCATGCCCAGCTGGCCCATCCGGACGTCGCGCGCCTCGAGCATCTCGTGGATGACGCCGCCGTAGCCGCCGGGGTGCATGGCGTCCTCGGGGGTCGCGAAGAACTGGTCGAGCTTGGTCGCGAGGCCGGCCCGGCCGCCGTACAGGTTGGCGAGTCCCTGGCCGTCCTGGGGTGCGTGGAACGCGAAGTTCCACCCGTCGGTCTCGGTGTAGTCGCCGCCCCAGTCGAGCGGGTTGTACTGCGCGGGCGTCTTGCTCGGGACATGGTTCGCGTCGAAGCCCTGGAAGAAGCCCACCTTGGGGTCGAACATCTTCACGTAGTTCTGCGAGCGGTTGAGGAAGTATGCGGCCTCGGTCCGGTACCGGTCGCGGGTCGCCTGGTCGAGCTTCGGCTCACCGGACAGCTTCTCGGCCATCTTCGCGATGCCGTAGTCGTTGACGTAGCCCTCGAGCGCCCACGAGACCCCCTCACCGACGGTGGTCGGGGTGTAGCCGAGGAAGATCGACTGCTGGAGCCCCTTGCGGCCGACGTTGGAGTTGTTGGGGTTGCCCGGCGGGGTGACCGTCGCGTTGCGGACGGCCGCCTCGTAGGTCGCCTGGACGTCCTTCAGCGGGACGCCCTTGGTGTAGGCGTCGGCGAAGGCGACGTCCGAGCTGGTGCCGGTCATGAGGTTGGCGTAGCCCGGCGACGACCAGCGGGCGATCCACCCGCCGTCGCGGTACTGCTGGGCGAACCCGTCGACCATCTCCGACGCCTTGTTGGGCGTGAGCAGCGAGTAGGCGGGCCACGTGGTCCGGTAGGTGTCCCAGAACCCGTTGTTGACGTACATCTTCCCGTCGACGATCTTCGCGCCGGTCTGCGTCGGCGTGCTCGCCGCGGCCGGTTGGACCGGGCTGGCGTACTGGTACTTCGGCGCCGCCGCGGTGCCGGTGTTCTCGAACGCCGAGTTCGGGTAGAGGTAGAGCCGGTACATGTTCGAGTAGAGGGTGGTCAGCTGGTCGGCCGTCGCGCCCTCGACCTCGACGCGGCCGAGCACCTGGTCCCACGCGTCCTGGGCGGCGTCGCGCACCTGGTCGAAGGTGCGGCTGTCCGGGATCTCCATGGCGAGGTTCTTCTTCGCCTGGTCGAGGCTGATGAGGGACGTGGCCAGACGGACGGTCACCGTCTTGGACGCGCCGGCGTCGACCTTGGCGTAGCGGGTGACGTTGGCGCCGCCCCCGCCGGTGAGGTTGCCGCTGGCCGTGACCGGCGCGTCGAGGGTGCCGTAGACGAACATCCGGGTGGCGCCGTCCTGGCCCGCACGGACGTCGGAGAACCCGCTGAACGAGCGGGTCGCCGCGTCGATGGTCAGCCCGCCGCTGTTGTTGACGTTGTCGAACACGACGTTCGCGTTGGCGTCCGGGTAGGTGAACCGCATCGCCGCCGCGTGGTCGGTCGGCGCGATCTCGGCCTTGAGACCGTTGTCGAACGTCACGCCGTAGTAGTGCGCCCGCGCGACCTCGTTCTCGTGCCCGAACGGCAGCGACCGCGCGCTGCGGCTGGCGTTCGGCGTGCCGGAGGCGGTCGACGGCATCAGCTGGAAGGTGTCGCGGTCGGCCATCCAGGGGCTCGGCTCGTGGCTCGCCGAGAACGCCTCGATCCGGGTGCGGTTGTTCGCGTCGTTGTCGCGGTGGTACTCGTACAGCCACGACGTCGACCCTGCGTCGGTCACCGGGGTCCAGAAGTTGAAGCCCTGCGGGACGGCGGTCGCCGGGAAGTTGTTGCCCCGCGAGAAGTTCCCGTTGGACTGGGTGCCGCGAGTCGTGATCACGTGGTCGCTGGGCCGTCCGACGACGACCGGCTGCGCCTCCCGGACGACCAGGTCGTCGATCCAGCCACCGAAGTCGGCCGGTCCCGAGGGGTTGTCGTAGCCGACGAGGATCCGGTCGATGGTCTTGCCGGCGGCGACGCCACCGATCAGGGCCGACCGCGGGTTCCACTGGTTGGCGTAGAGCGCCTTGGACGTGCCCTGGGCGCGGGGGCTGATCCCGAAGCCGAGCTGGTCGACGGCGGGCAGGTCGGACAGGTAGGTGCCGTCGGTGAAGGCGAGGTCGACGGACGCATACGTGCTGGGGTAGCGCAGGTCGCCCTTGGTGAGCTCCGGGAAGATCCGGTACGAGAGCTCGGTCTTCGCCCCGACCGGGATGTCGACGTCGTAGACCTTGTCCCAGGCCTTGCCGCCGGCCGCGCCGGTGACCAGGCCCGCATACCGGAGCGCCTTGAGGCCCGTGAAGCCCACGCCGGTCTTGGCGTTGTAGGCGCTGGTCGGCCCGCTGCCGACCTCGGCGACCATCGGCCCGCTCGGCGGGACGGCGGGGCTGCCGTCGGAGAGCCGGAACTCGGCCAGCTGGATGATCCCGCCGCTCTGGTTCGCGGTGACGTTGAGCCGGTATGCCGCGTAGGCCGTGGTGTTCGGGATGTCGAACACCTTGGCCTGGAACCGCTGGTCGAAGCTCTGGCCGGTCTTGCTGTCGACCGTGGTCCAGGTGGCCCCATTGTCGTTGGTGCCCTGGACCTGCCAGTCGCGGGGATCGCGCTCGGGCGAGTCGTTCGCGCTGACCAGGGCGTAGCGCTTGACCGTGACGCCCTGCGCGAAGTTCACCCGGAGCCATCCGCTCGTCGCGAACGCCAGCCACTTGCTGTTCTCGTCCCCGTCGACCGCCTTGGCCGCGACCTCGTTCGGCGCGTTCTCCGCGCTCGCGGTCACGCCGGTGTTGGTCGCCGTGATGTCGCCGGGGATGCCGGCCTGGGCCGGGCCGGTCACCCCCGAGCTCTTGGTCCCCTCCGGCGTGCTCACCCACGTCGGAGGCGACTGGTTCGCCTCGAACGAGCTGGCGAACGCGACGTCACCGGGGGCCGCCGTCGCCGACGGCAGCTGCCCGATGGTGGGTGCGGTGATGGCGAGGGCCGCGACGGCGAGGACCGCAGGGGTACGCCAGTGGGCACGGAGAAGCGACATTGCCAGGCTCCTGGTTCGGGGTGAGAAGCCACTCGTGGTCCTGCCACCTCAGCCAATGTCCGGTGGACAAGTCAAGGGACAAATTACCCGTCAATGGTCAGAACTTGGCCAGTTCCCTCCGCGGCCGCCGCTAGAGGTCGTGCGCGGGACCAGGCTGAGGCCCATGAGACGAGCGCCGTTCTCCCACAGCACCGCTCGCATCCAGTCGTCGCCGAGCTCCAGCCGGTCGAGGGCCTCCAGCTGGTGCGCGTAGGCATACGGGATGTTCGGGAAGTCGCTGCCGAGCACGACCTTCGCCTGCAGGTCCGCGAGCCGCGTGACGTAGCCGTCGGGCATCGGCGCGAACTGTTCGGTGAAGTCGGTACCGGCCATCGTCGTGTCGAGATGGACGCCTTCGTAGGCCTCGGCGAGGTCGGCGAACGCGTGGTACTCGCTCATCCCGAGGTGGGCGACCACGAGCACGAGGTCCGGGTGACGGCGGAGCAGCTCCGCGACCGGACCGGGGCCGGTGTGCTCACCGGGCCGCGGCGCTGAGCCGGCGTGGATGACGGTGGGCACCCGAGCCTCCGCGAGCACGCCCCACGCCTCGTCGAGCAGCGGGTCGACGGGGCTGAACACCCCGACCTGGACGTGCACCTTGAACAGCCGCGCACCGGCGGTCAGTGCGTCGCGGACGTCGTGTGCGGCCGACGGCTCCGGGAAGAAGGTGCCCGAGTGGACGGCGTCCGGGACACGCCCCGCGAACTCCGTGCACCACTCGTTCAGCCACCGCGCCATGTCCGGGCGATGGGCGTAGGTCAGCGACGGGATCGCCCGGAGCCCGAGCCGGCGCACCGTCTCGAGCCGGTCCGGCTCGCTGCCGCGGTAGTGCACCGGCCAGGCCATCCCGTAGTTGGCCTCGGCTGTGTCGAAGTACGCCCACACCTTGGCCAGCACCGCGGGCGGCAGGAAGTGCACGTGGATGTCGGCCAGCCCGGGCAGCCCGAGCCCGCGCCAGTATGCGGGGACCTGGTCGTCCGTGGTGGGTCCGGTCACCCGAACTGCGCCTCACGCGCACTCAGAACTCCCGGAGCGCGTGGGCACGAGCCGACAGGCACGCCGCGCCAGTCGGTACCATCGACCCGCGAGACGTCCATCCCACCGCAGGTCCTGCACCGCTCCAGCATACGAGTCGCCAGTCCCTGGCGTGCCACCGGGCTTCGGATAAGGCTAGTCCACGGCAACGCCGGCCTGACCGAGACCGAGCGCGCCGCCCGAGACCGGCCGATCCGTCTCGGAGTCGGCGACGTAGATGAGCGGCCGGACGACCTCGAGCGTCGGCGGGGCCCGAACGATGATGGCGGTGATGAATCCGGCAGCGGCCATCTGATGAGTCGGGCTCGACCGCTACTCAAGTCCGGCGTCCCGGCGAGCATTCATGTGGTCGACGTGCCCCATGGAGGACGGGACCTGTCGGACTGGCATGCTTGCAGCACGGCCCCTTCCAGGAACCGTCATTGACGAGCGAGCCACATCGCCGGAGTGGAGATGACGACCCGGCGACGACTGATTCGAGCAGCTCTACCCAACGCTCGGGGATGTCGCAGGGCAGGAGGTGCTCAAGGTTCTCCATCGAGGACGTCGCGGTGTCCACTGGCCGTTGTCGGCGCGGCGGTTCTGGCGGCGCCCGCGGCAACGACGCATAGGGGTCATGCTGCGGCCACCGCGCGACGAGTGTGGACCAGACCAGTCCACGCCGACGAGAGTTCCGGCCGATCGATGCCTTCGACTGACACGCCGCGGTGAAGTGCCACGCCGCACGAAGCAGGTAGCGGTGACTCAAGGAGCCGCAGCCGATGTCTGCGACCCTCGAACCCCGACGTGCATGACCACCGCATGCGCGATCGCGGGTGGGCTGGTCTGCCCGAGGAGAGCTGAGAACCGCCTGTAGGGATGGATCTCGGCAGTGAACTGTGCTCGTCGAACGACATCGGCTCGGAGCCCTTCCAGGTCTGTTCGAGACGGAGAGGCATGCCGGTGCCGGGCGTCGAGGCGCGTTAGGGTTCAGGTCCGGCCGCGCGGCCAGGTCAGGCACCGGCAGGCGTCGGCGCGGTGGGGTCGTCCTCGGACGGGCGAGCCGCCGCATACCCCTCGATGTACTGGATGTCGTCCTTCGCCCGCGTGACCACGGTGAGCAGGTCGTTCATCGCGGCGACCTCCTCGACCTGCTCCTTGATGAACCACTGCATGAACTGCTCGGCGGCGAAGTCGTTCTCGTCACGGGCGATCCGGGTCAGCTCATGGATCTGGGTCGTGACCCGCTTCTCCTGGGCGAGGGCGAGCGCGACGGGAGCGACGATGTCGTCGAACCGGCTCTCCGGGGGCTCGGTGCCCGGGATCGTCACCTCGCGGTCGGTGTCGACGAGGAAGCGGACCATCATCATCGCGTGGCCGCGTTCCTCGACGGCCTGCTGGTAGAAGTACGCGGCCATGGCGGGCATGGTCAGCGCGTCGTAGTGAACGGCGATCGCTACGTACTGATGGTGGGCGGCGAACTCGTTGCCGATCTGGGTGTTCAGCTGTTCGGCGAACCGGGACGTCGACATTCGGCGATCCTAGCCAGGAGGTCTCTCGGCCTCGGCCGCTGCCACGAGGCTCAGCGGCTGAGCTCGTCCACCAGGGGGACGACGTCGGCGATGGAGTCGACGATGCGGGTCGGCCGGTAGGGGAAGGTCTCGACCATCTCGCGGCGCGTCGACCCGGTCAGGACCAGGACGGTCCGCAGCCCGGCCTCCAGCCCACTGATGATGTCGGTGTCCATGCGGTCGCCGATCATCGCGGTCGTCTCGGAGTGCGCGTCGATGCGGTTGAGGGCCGAGCGCATCATGAGCGGGTTGGGCTTCCCGACGAAGTACGGCTCCCGGCCGGTGGCCTTGGTGATGAGCGCCGCGACGGACCCGGTCGCGGGCATGAGGCCCTCCTTGGACGGCCCCGACGGGTCGGGGTTCGTCGCGATGAACCGGGCGCCGGCGTCGATCAGCCTGATGGCCTTGGTGATCGACTCGAACGAGAGCGTCCGGTTCTCGCCGAGGACGACGTAGTCGGGGTCACGCTCGGTCATCGTGTAGCCGACCTCGTGAAGGGCCGTCGTCATGCCGGCCTCGCCCACGACGTAGGCGGAGCCACCGGGGCGCTGACCCGCGAGGAACGCCGCGGTGGCCAGCGCCGAGGTCCAGATGACCTCCTCCGGCAGATCGATCCCGCTGCGGGCCAAGCGCGCTCGCAGGTCGCGAGGCGTGTAGATCGAGTTGTTCGTCAGGACGAGGAACCGGCGCTCGAGCGCCACCAGACGCTCGATGAAGTCCGCCGCACCGGGGATGGCCGTCTCCTCGTGGACGAGCACACCGTCCATGTCGGTCAGCCAGCACTCGACAGGCTTGCGCTCGGTCATGCGGGCATTGTTCCAGCCCGGCCAGATCGCCCGCGGGCGTCGTCAGGCCTTGGACCAGGTCTTCAGGCCGTCCGAGGACCGCCAGGTCGTCGTTCCCACGACGAGCCAGCCGGTGTTCTCGTTGGGGGCCGCCAGGGCGACCTTGCCGGGCACGACGTCGGCGGCCTCCGCCGGTGCACACCCGAGGTCGGCGACCTGGCTGTTCACGACGGTGCTGACCTGGACGCCCTCGCAGCCCTCCTTGGTCCACGCGACGTAGGCCGTGACCGTGCTGCCGACCAGCTTGCTGTCCAAGGCCAGCGCCGACGTCACCCGGCCGGCCTCCGGCCAGGTGCGGCCGTCGTCGCCGGACGACCGGATCGACCCGTCGGCGCAGAGGGCCTCGGCGCCGTTGGCCGAGTTGCGGGCCAGGTCGACGACCTGGGTCGTGCCGCACGGCGCGACGGTGCGGTTGCCGGGCGCCCGGACCTTGGTCGGGTCGGTCGCGTCGCGGGCCAGCGTGTCGGCGAGCGAGCCGGTGCCCGGCCACGTCGTCGCGCCGTCGGTCGTGGACCGAACCCCCATCGCGCAGGCCTCGTCGGCACCGACGACGAAACCCTTGGTCGCGTCGGTCGCCTGGATCCGGGTGATCACCGGATAGGGGCTCGTCCGGTTGCGCCAGGTCTTGCCGCCGTCGGTGGTGATCTGGACCGTCGCGCCGCCCGAGCCGCACGTCCCGACGGTGGCGCGCCAGGCGAGGGTGCCGTCGACCGCGCTCATGACGACGGTCAGCGGCACACCGGGGATGTTCGTGGGTCCGGCGTCCGGCGCGGTGGTCGACGTCACGGGCACCGGAGTAGCCGTGGTAACGGCCGGGGCGGACGTCGGCCCGACCGTCCCGTCGGACGAGGGGACCTCGGCCGCGGACGACCGTCCGGTGATGCGGAGTGCGGCGAACACCAGAGCGATGTCGACGAGAACCAGGGCGACGAGACCGAGCGTCGCGGCAAGCCGCTTGCGCCGTTCCATCGTCCTCCCACCTGTCTCCGCTGCCCCCGACGGCGCACCGTCCGCGTGCACACGGTACTCGGCAGCGCCCGCACCAAGACACCGCCCGACCATGAAAGGCTGGACACATGGCGTCGCCGACGGAGCCGGTCCGGGGCGGCGGCGCCGGCCGAGTCTCGGTCAACGGCAAGTGGCTGAGCCAGGCGGTCACGGGGACCCAGCGGTACGCGACGGAGGTCGCCTCCCGGCTGGTGGCCCGCGACCCCGAGCGCTACGTCCTGCGGCTGCCCGCTGACGCGCCGGTCCCGGCTTGGGCCCCAGCGGGCCTGCTCGTCGCGCGGTCCCGTTGGCGGGGCGTCGCCTTCGAGCAGCTCGCCCTGCCCTGGGCCGCCCGCCACGAGCTCCTGCTCAGCCTCGGCGGTCCGGCGCCGGTGTTCGGTCGGCGGCAGGTCGTGACGATGCACGACGCCGGCGTCTTCCGCGTGCCCGAGAGCTACAGCCGGGCGTTCCGGACGTGGTACCGGTTCCTCTACCGCGCGGTCGCGCCGCGCGCGGTAGCCGTCCTGACCGTGTCGCAGTTCAGTGCCGGCGAGCTGGCGCGGGCGCTGGGCCTGCCGGAGTCACGGTTCGTCGTGGCCCCGAACGGAGCCGACCACGTGGACGACATCGACCCCGTGCGACCGGATCTCTCCGTCGCCGACCAGCGGTACCTCCTCTGCGTCGGGACGCCCGCGGCGCACAAGAACCTCGCCCTGCCGCTGGCGGTGCTGGGCGCCGGCCCGCGGCCGCTGGTCGTGGTGGGGGCGGTGAGCGCGGAGCGGGTGTTCGGGGCGACTCCCGACGGCGCCGAGTCGGAGCCGGCTCCGGCGGCCGTGGTGCTCGGCCGGCTCAGCGACGGCGAGGTCGCCTGGCTGTACCGCCACGCCGACGCGCTCGTCTTCCCCTCCCGGTACGAGGGGTTCGGGCTCCCCGTCGTCGAGGCCCAGCGCCTCGGCTGTCCGGTGGTCTGCTCGAACGCCGCGTCCCTACCGGAGGTGGCCGGCGACGGCGCCGCCTACTTCGACCCCGACGACCACGAGTCGCTGCGGGCCGCCCTGGAGTCGGTGGACGTCGACCGTGACGGCTGGGCCGCCCGCGGCCGGGCCAACGCCGAACGGTTCCGCTGGGCCGACACCGCGGCTGCGGTCGAGCGGGTGCTGGACCGTGTCACACGGCCGCCTCGTCGCGCCACCTGACGCTCCGGAGGATCGCGCCGACCGGGCCGCGCGCCCGCCCTGGCAGCACGCGGACCACAGCCCCCAGGTCGCCCGCGGTCAGGCCCGAGCGACCGGCCCACAGCAGGCCGACCACGCCGACCACCCCGATGACCGCGGCCACGGCGGCCGCCCACCACACCGACGGGACGAAGGTCGAGGCATACCAGGCGAGCAGCGCGACGACCGCCCCGATGAAGACCGGCACGATGTCGCGGCCGACCGTGGCCCAGGACAGGTGGAGAGCGGTCAGCTCGGAGACGAGGAGGATGAGCATCTGGGTGGTCGCGGCGCCCACGTTGGCGACGACCGCGCCCCACACCCCCCACACCGGGATGAGGCCGAGCGCGAGGACGACGTCGACGAGGAGGGCGATCAGGCTCGCGACGAGGACCCGGGAGGCCGAGAGGCGAGCCATGACGAAGGCCGAGACCGGGGCGCCCACGACGAGGAAGCCGTTCGCCACCCCGATGGCGAGCACGACCGGCTCGATGCCGGTGTACGACGAGCCGTAGAGGGTCGGTGTCAGCACGGCCACAACGGGCAGCGCTATCCCGGAGAGCAGCGCGACGACGGTCGAGCTGCCGCGCAAGGCCCGGCCGAACGCCTTCGCCACCGAGGGGGCGTCGACCTCGCGGAGCCCGGAGATGGCGGGGACCAGCGGCCCGATGATCGCCTGGGCCGGCGCGTACATGTGCCCGGCCAGCCCGAAGGCCAGCGCGAACAGGCCGACCGAGACCGGGTCCGAGAGCCAGGTCAGGGCCAGGACCTCGGTGCGGGAGACGACGAGGGTCGAGAGCAGGGCGGCCAGCCCGGTCGGGAGCGCAAACCGCCAGAACCCCTGCGGGAACCCGCGCGGGAAGCGGGGGCGGAGAACGGCACGGCGGTACGACGCCGAGATCGGGATGAGGCAGAGCAGCACCGTGACGCTGAGCATGATGAGACGGACCGCCCAGACCACGTCGGCCTGCGCGACGACGAGCACCGTGCCGAGGACGGCGAGCTGGGTCAGGACGTTGCTCACGAGGACGACCTTGGCGCCGGCAGCGGTCTTGTTCTCGATGCCGAGACAGGCCGGGGCCCCGTCCAGGGCCGCCGGGCAGGACCACGCCGAAGACGACCGCGATGAGCTTGAACCACGGCCCCACGTCCGACACGACGACGACCACGACCACGGTGAGGATCGGGGCGGCTACGAGCAGCCGGAAACCCTGGACCTTCGACAGCAGGTCCGCGACCTCGGCCCGGCGACCCGCCGCATGCGCCTTGGCGCCGAACTGGACCAGCGCGGGGTTCACCCCGAGCATGACGATGCCGGCGGCGACCTCCATGACCACCGTGAGGAAGGCGAGCCGCCCGTAGTCGACGACGCCGAGCACGCGGGCCACGACGAGGTTGACGAGGAACGCGACGGGCAGCGAGACGACGGTGTTGACCATGGTCCAGGTGACGCCGCTGACGGCGCGGTCCTGCAGCTCACGCCGGCTCAGGCCTTCGGGAGTCCCCGGGTCCGGCGACCCGTTCGGCGGTCAGGCTCGTCGCCGTCGGCGCGGCCGAGCCCTCCTGTCACGCCTGCATACTCGCACGCAGTGGGCGGCGACCTCGTTCAGTAGAACTCGGGACCGTAGTCGATCTCATACTCCTGATGCTCCGATCGGGAGCCGATGGCTCGAGCGGGGACACCGGCCACGATCGTCCACGGCGGCACGTCGGTCGTGACGACGGCGCCGGCGGAGACGACCGCACCCGTGCCGATCGTCACCCCCTTGAGGACCATGACGCGGCTGCCCAGCCAGGCGCGGTCGCCGATGACGATGGCGCCCAGCCGCCCCGCGAAGTCCGGGGCCTGCGGGTCGTGGTCAGCGGTGATCAAGAGTGCGTGGCTGGCGATGACGACGTTCCGGCCGATCCGGATCCCGCCGCGGCCGTCGATGTGACAGAACCGTCCGATGTGACAGTTCCCGAGAATCTCGATGTTCTGAGGAGCGATGACCTCGGAACCCCCGAAGAGGTAGGTGTGCTCCCCGGCGTCGAGCCCGATCGTGCGCAGATAGTTCAGCCGGAGGCTGTTCCACGGGACGTGCGTGAGCACCCGGTTGTGGAGCAGTCCGCCGTGCTGCGCCTCGGCCGCCACCGGAAACGCAGTCGAGCTCGCTCCCCAGGACCGGCTACGTTCTGTTTCAGGCCGTTCGACACCGTGGCATGGTTTCACAGTGACCGCCGGGCAGGACTGGACTCGAGCCAGTAGCGATGGATCCGACCGGACCGTCGCCCACGTCTCGAGCTTTCCACCGTCGCCGAGCGGCGTCGCCCTGTATGCGGCGGTCTTCGACCAGGTGCTGGCCGGGTTCGGCTCGGTCGAGCGGGTGGTCGCCCCCGCCGACCCCAGAGAGTCGCAGTCGCTGCGGAGCGCCCTCCGCGGCCTGGTCGTCGGCCTCGGCCCGCGCTTGCGCGAGGTCCGACGTGGTCCATGTCGAGCTGAGTGGTCGAGCGCTCTACCAGTTCTACGTGGCGCTCGGGCTGACGGTCGGACGTCGGCGCTCCGTGCTCGCCATCACGTGTCACGACGCTCCGTCCCTCGTCGGGTGGACATTGCTGTTCACCGGGATCGACCGCCGCCCGTTCCGGCGCGTCGCTCAGCTGGCGTCCTCGGGTCTGGGGCACCGGTTGGAGAACCGCCTCCTCTCGCGGTGCGACGTGACCGTCGCCCTGACCGAGGAGGGCGCGATCGCGCTGGGTCGGCGCGCCCCGACGGCGGTGTCCCTTCCCCACGTCGTCGGCCGGGCGCCGCAGCTGACGAAGGAGCCACGCGTGTTCGTGCCCGGCTACGTGTCGGACCCGGACGTCGTGGCGTCCATCGCCGACGTGGTCGCCCGCCGCGCAACGGTTGACGGGGTGCGGTGGCGGATCGTCGTGGGGAGCACCGACGGGCACACGCGATCGCAGATCGAACGCCGGCTCACGCCCCAAGGGCGCGAGGTGACCGATTTCGCTGGGCACCAGAGCGAGGAGGACCTCCTCGCGGAGTTTGCTCGCGCGTTCATCGTGGTCCGCCCGGTCGGCGGTTCCGGGGCAACTCCCTGGCGGCCAGCGGCCCTCTGGGCTGGGCGGCAGCCAGGGGGTGTCTCTGTCTGACCGATGACGCCCGCAGTGGCGCCCGGGAGCTGGCCGATCACGCCCTGGTGATCCGGTCGTCGTCCCTGCCCGAGGATGTGAGCGGTCTGCTGGATCGGTGGCCGGATCACGCCGGGGTTCTCGCGCGCGCCGCGAGCGCCCAGGCGCTGCTGGGAGTCGAAGCAGTGTCCGAGCGCTACGGGGCGGTCCTCCAGGACGCGGATCAGCGGCGCGTCGGAGAGTCCTCGGCCCCCGTCTGAGCACGATCGGTGCGCACGCTGAGCCAGACGGCGGTCGTCGCGAGGGGCCCTACTGGTACCACGTGGTCGGAAGCGGGATCACTCGGCCCAGTCCGTTGTCATGGTCCAGAGGGTGGGGAAAACGGGTGGCGTAGCCCTCGACCTCCGCAGCGTCGCGGCGAAGGAAGGTGAACTCGGCGACGCGAGGAATCTCGACGCCCGATCGCCGGTCGACACCGCCACTCCCGTTGGGGTGGACGTGAACACAGACGTGGTTGCGGAGGAGCTTGTCGAAGGCCGCCCCGGCGAACCGGAGGAACGACCTGTCCCACAGCGAGCTGGAGGTCGTGGAACTCGAAGATCATCACCTTGAACCGCGTGAGCAGTCGATCCGGCGTGGTGAGTATCGCCGTGAACTCCGCGCCCTCGATGTCCATCTGCAGGAGCAGGTCGTCTCCCTCGGGTACCCCGCTGTCCGCGATCCACGTCTCCATCGTCAGATGGCGGTCGTCGTCGACGGCGCCGATGAACTTCTTGACGAACGCGTACCGCCGCGGGTCGACGTCCGCGTCGAGGCTGGCGCCGTCGACCGAGTAGTCGGCCATGAAGACCCGCATGCCGCGATCGATGCACGCGCGTTCGAAACCGCTGTTGTCGGCAACCCCGGGGGAGAAGCATGCCGTGATGCCGTCGAGCGCGTCCGGCACCAGGTAGCCGCCGTCACCGTGCGGTCCGATCAGCACGAGCGGGTACTGCGTCGCCATCGGTCGAAGCCGCCGAATGAGCGCTCGCACCTCAGCCTCGGGAGCGGCCCGCTGCAGCAGGAGCCCCCGCTGTCCCAGGCCCTGCTGGACACGCTTCTCAAGCCGAAGTTTCACGCCGGATCTCTCTATGCCTCGACTGTTCAGGGCTCCGCTACACGGACATGACGTCGGCCGACGAGGGTCGACGTGCAGGGTAGTCCACGACCCGTGAGCGTCGCTCGACGAATGCCGCTGCGGTCGGTACGAGCTCCGGGGAGCCCCTCCCCGGTAGATCGCCTCGTACCGGTCCACGACGGACGGCAGGGCGAACTCGCGAGCCCGGGCCAACCCGGCCTCCCGCATCCGCTCCCGGCGCGCGCTGTCGCCGAGGAGCTCGACCAGCGCCCGGCCGAGCTCCGGCAGGTCGACGATGACCCCGGCCCGGCCGTCGTCGAGGACGTAGCGCGCGCCGACGTTGGGGGTCGCCACCACCGGCGTCCCGCTGGCCAGCGCCTCCGCGTAAGGGATGCCGAACCCCTCGTAGTCGGAGGGGAGGCAGAAGACCCACGCGCGCCGGTAGGCGTCGGCGAGCGCGTCGTCGGAGAGCCGGCCCAGCACCCGCACGCCGGGCCCGAGGTCGGAGGGGGCGTCCTGGGTGACCAGCTGCGAGCTCGGCGTCCGGGATGGCCGGGAGCACGTCGGCGGCGAACGCCTCGGCCAGGGCCGCCCCACGCTTGCGGCCGTACCAGGTGCCGACGAAGAGCACCGTGGGCCGGTCCGCCGGCGACGTGTCCGAGGGGCGGAACCGGTCCGTGTCGACGCCGTTCGGGACCACACCGTGGACCCACGGCACCCATCTCCGGGTCGACGGCGAGACGACCACGGTGGTGTCCGCCGCCAGCGACGCGAGCACCTCGGAGAAGCCCAGCGCGACCATCCGCACCTTCTCCTTGACGCCCCGGACGGTCCGCGCCTCCTCGAAGCAGGACCCGTGCAGCGTGCGGACGTGCCTGGGTACGCGCCGCCGCCACATCCAGTAGTCGTCACCGTGCGCGTGCAGGACGTCGTATCCGGAGAAGTCCATCCGCCGTAGCCGGGTGGCGAACCGGAACGTCCGCAGCGACCCGGAGAGCCGGACCCGGTGGTGCCCGTAGACCGCGCCGGGCATCGGCGGACACTCGCTGAAGACGTCGACGCTATGCCCGCGGCGGACCAGCTCGGTCGCCAGCTCGTGCACCTGGTAGCCGACCCCGATCTTGCTGCCGCTGGGCAGGTAGTACGAGATCATCGCGATCCGCAGCGGACCCTGCGGCCAAAGCCTCAGCCATCCGCGACCGAGCCCGTCGCGCAGCGCCTCGAGCCAGCCACGGCCGTGCCGGAGGTCGGGTTCGAGATGGTTGCCCTCGGCCCACTCGTTCCAGGACTTCACCCAGAGCAGGCGCTCCTCCTCGGGGCGGTCGCGGATCGTGTCCACGGCCGCGACGACGTTGCGCCGAAACTTCTCGGGAGTGGCTCCCACCAGCGCGAGACCACCGCGACCGGACCGGGGCGTGTTGTCCCAGTTCGGGTAGACGCAGGGATGGATGCGGGGACCGACGAGGGACTGGGCGGCCACCGTGTCGGAGTAGGAGTAGATCTCCGGGCCACCACGCATCGCCTTGCGCATCAACCGCATCCGCGCGACCGTGGCCTTCGTCACCTCGGCGGGCAGCCGCATGTAGACCGACGCGTCGAACCCGTCGGCGACGGCGGAGGTGTATGCCGGGCCGCGCCCGAGCAGGTCGCTCATCTCCGCGACGAGGTAGAGGCCCGGCAGCCCCGCGGCGCGGGCCATGCCCTGCCACCGCTCGACGAACGCCGGCGCGTACGGGAGCTCCTCGGGCCGGAACACGTAGAACACCGGCCGTCCGTCGACGGTGACGTAGCGCGGGTCGGTGAACGCCGGGAGCAGCTCGGCGAAGTGGCGCTCGTCGTCGTGCACCCCCGGGTAGCGCTGCTGCTTGAGCACCCGGTCCTGGGCGCCGTGCCAGATGCCGGTCCAGGTCTGGTTGGCCCACGCGAGGCAGAACGAGATGCCCGGCTCCCCCGACGCCTGCACCTCCCGGAACGGGCGGTCGAGGATGCGGTCGCCGTCCCCGAACCAGTAGTGCCAGTAGACGAACGCCTCGACACCGTGCTCCTGCGCGAGCTCGGCCTGAGCCGCGCGGGTCTCGGGGACCCGCAGGTCGTAGAAGCCCAGTTCGGACGGCAGGGTGGGCTGCTGGTGGCCCGGGAACAGCCGACGGGCCTTCGCCACGTTGGTCCACTCGGTGAAGCCCCGGCCCCACCACTCGTCGTTCTCGGGGATCGGGAAGTACTGCGGAAGGTAGAACGCCAGCGCCCGGGCGGAGGTCGGCACGGAGGGACTCTAGTGCCGCGGGCCGGGCGGTCCGGCCAGCGCCAGGGAACCGCACGCGACGGCACCGACGAGGAGGAAGGACGCGACGACGTCACTCGGACGGTGCGCCTGGCTGACGATGTTGCCGGCGGCCACGACGAGCAGGACGACGCCGGCCGTGTTGACCAGCCACCAGGGCCGGTGCCGCGGCCAGAGCAGCACGACGGCCACCGTCAGAGCCGCGGCGGCGGTGGCGTGCGTGGAGGGCAGCCCGTTGAGCGGGAACGGTTCTTCGGTGAACCGCGGTCGCGTGAGCACCTCGTCGCGCAGGTAGGCGCCGAGCGCCACGGAGACCCCGACGGTGAGCACGGCGGCGAGGAGGGCCGCCCAGGCCCGACGTCCCATGGCCGCGATCCCGAGCACGGCGGCCCCGCCGGCCAGGACGACGACGGAGGCCGCGCGCGCGAAGCCCGTGACGAGCTCGGCCGGCACTCCGGCGGGCACGATGCCGAAGACCAGCCGGAAGATCCGGACGTCCACAGCCTGGCCCGCGGCGGTCCGGACCATGACCACGTAGCAGAGCAGGAACGCCGCGGAGAACCCGACCGCCGCGACCGCGGCCTGCAGCCGCCAGCGCCCGGTACCGCGGGAGGCGGCGACGGGCGACGGCTGGCTCACCCGCATACCCTGCACCGCTAGTCGGTCGACGGGGACTCGGTGGTCACGAGCCGAACCAGCGGCGCGAGAGCCGTCTGGATCTGCGCGAAGCTGTCGGCGTAGACGGACCTCGACCGTCCGTAGGGGTCGACGATGTCCTCCGCGGGGTCGACCCCCGGGGTCCGGTGACGCTTTGCGACCGCGACCGTTTGGCGCAGCCGTTCCGCAGCGGAAGCTCCCGGTCCCGCGATCGCCGATACCTCGTCGGCGTCGACCAGCCCGAGCATGTGCGCCATCTCCCCGAGGACGAAGGTCCGCTGGACCGCGGCCGGCACGAGGGTGACCGTCTCTCGGCGATGGGCGCTGGTCATGGTGATGACGAGGTCTGCGCCGCGCACGATCGAGGTGGTCAGCTGGCGGGCCGAGAACCGCTCCACGTCACCGCCGGCGCCGGCGACGAGCTCCGCCATCGGGGGCGAGATCGGTTCGCCCACCAGTGCGCCGGTGCCCGCGCTGGAGACGTGGACGCCACTGAGGCCGGCGATCCCGCCCACCGTGCGGTCGAGATCCCGCCGCAGCAGTCGCTCGGCTGCTGGGGAGCGGCAGATGTTCCCCGTGCACACGAACAAGACCTCGTACGCCATTCGCTGGTTCTCCCGATGCCCTTCGTCGAATGTCCCGTCGGTGCATACCGTTTCGGTCCCCACACGCACCCTAGCTCCGGGATCATGGCTGCACGGTGAGACGGCTGACCCGGCTGGCCCGGCTGGCAGGCCATCCTCAGTACGGATCTCGTTTCCAAAAAGTAGCCAAACCCCCCCTTACTACCGATATGGTTCCGTGGTCCGGGGGAACGGGCGCGAGGGTGCGCCGTCGAATACTTCAGCGCGCGCGCGCTTTCAAGGTGGGGAGTACAGCGTGACCAGTAAGCCTGAGGCGTCAAAAGCCAAGAAGGGTGTCTCGCGGCGGACCGTCGTGGTCGGGACCGCATGGGCGGTGCCCGCCATCGTCGTGGCCAGCGCTGCTCCAGCCATGGCCCTGTCCGGGCCGGTCACCTTCACGGGACGTGCCTGCAAGTCCCCGGGCAACCCGAAGCGCTACCTCTTCGAGATCACCGTCGTCAACGACAACAACGTGCCACTCGAATTCCATGCGATCTCGCTGGTCATCAACGGGGTCACGAGCGCGAACGTGTGCCCCGACGAGGGCACCATTGCCGCTAACTCCACCTTGACCCTCACCATCGCTGCGGGGGTCTACCCCGACAGCGCTAACGGAGTGGCCGTCCTCAACTACGAGTTCGGTCCGGTCGGCGGTCCCTTCGTCGAGGGTTCGGCATCGACATCGTTCAACGACCTCCCGCCGATCGCCAACCCGGCCTGCCCGCTCAGCATTCCCACTGGCTGTTTCGCTTAGTGGCCGCGTGACGGGCTCGTCGGAAGGGCGGCCCGTCGACGACCAGGAGCGGCTCGCCGTGCGCTTCACCGTGCTCGGCGTAGCCGTCGACATTGCCTGCCCGGACAGGGCGACCTCGGTTCGGTTGGCGGCGGACTGGTCGAGATGTGGAGTTCGACCTCTGAATTTTGACGTCGACCCGGTCCCGAACAACACCGTCTCGCTCGAGGTCTCGGGCACCGAGCGCAGCCTCTACGCGATGGCGTCGACGGTGACCATGCGCGTGGTGCAGGCATTGGTGGGCCGGGCCGTCATGCTGCACGCCGCAGGGCTGTCGACCCAGGACGGGGTGGTCATCGGGCTCGTCGGCGGTTCCGGCGCCGGTAAGTCGACCGCGACGGAGCAGCTGTGCCGGAGCGCGTTCGGCTACGTCACCGACGAGCTTCTCGTCGTGGAGCCGGACGGTACGGTCCGCGCATACCCGAAGCCGTTGTCGGTCATCCCGGAACACGGCGACCGGTCGGGGAAGGTGCAGAAGGGTCCGGACCAGCTGGCGCTGCGATCTGCCGCCCCGACACTTCGAGCCGGACCGTTTGTCGTCCTTGATCGGCGTCCTGGTGCTGGCGCCCCTCGACTGGAGCGGCTGACGCTGGCCGAGGGACTGATGCGCATCATCCCTCAGACCTCCTCGCTCTTTGCGATGCCACAACCGTTGCACCTGATGAGCCGCCTGGTCTCGCAACGCGGGGTGTTCCGGCTCGACTACTCCGAGATCGAGGACGCGGTCGGTTTGCTGACCGAGCTGGCGACGATGGAGATCGAGCCGGACGAGTGGTCGCCGGATCCCATCGAGGACAACTTCTCGGCGGCACTCTGGGACGGGCGGTACCGGCGCGGCGTTGTCCTCGACGGGATCCGGATCGACGGCGAGATGGTGGTCATGATCGAGAACACCCCCCAGCACGTCGCCGGCATCGGCGTCACTCTCTGGGATGCCGCGAAGGACGCGTTAACCCACGCGGACCTGAGGCGGGCCGTGGTGGGCACGCACGGCGACCATCCGAACGCCGACGCTCTCGTGGCCGACGCGGTGGAGGCCATGCTTCGAGCCGGCACGTTGACCCAGCACCGGCCGCTGGTGCTGGGGGACGTGATGGCCGGGTCGTCCGGTGGGGGACGTGAGGCTTCCGGCTCGCTCCAGGAGTCCAGTCCCCTCGACGCTCGGAGTTAGCATGACGGCGTGACGGCCGTCGCGGCTCCTGTGCCGCTGTGGGTGCGTGTGCGAATGGCCCATGCCGCAGTGCAGTTCACCTTCCAAGCTGCCGGTATTCCCGCGCTCCATGTCAAGGGGCCGGCCTTGTCGCCACAAGTCGCCTGGCCGGGACGGGAGAGCACGGACACCGACGTCCTGATTCCCAAGTCGCGGGCGGCCGAGTGTCTCAACGTCCTCGCCAACCACGGATGGGCGCTCGAGACGCGGTTCGAGAACAGTTCCGCTTTCGAGCACTCCGCGAATCTCCACCACGAAATATGGGGCTATCTCGATCTGCATCGGATCATGCCGGGGTTCGGCATCGATCCTGATGAGGCCTTCGAGATCCTCTGGCGAGACCACGAGATGACGGAGATCGCCGGAGTGCCCTGCGCGGTGCCTACGCTGCCCGGTCAGATCCTCGTGGTGCTCCTGCACGCCGGACGATCACGGCTGGTAGGGCGCGCCGCGCGCGATGTCGAGTACGCCTGGTCGACGGCGGATACCGCAACGAAGGAGAACGTCCGGCGCCTGGCGCTCGAGCTGGATGCTGAACTCGGGTTCGACGCGGCCTTCGGACGGCTGGACGCGCACCGAGACGACCCGGCGTACCAGTTGTGGCTTGGTCTATCTACCGGAAGGGCCACGCGGGCCGAGGAATGGGCGGCCCGGATCCGGGCCGCTCCGACGTGGCCGCAACGCGCGCGGCTCACCCTGCGGGCGACGCTCGTCAACGTCGACCATCTCGCCGCGGTCCGAGGCCGCCGGCCGAGTCGCCTCGACGTGGTCGTCGAGTTCTTCGCTCGCCCGGTCCGGGGTCTCCGTGAGGAGTGGACGGCACGTGTGTCCCGCCGTCGGGGCCGTAGGCCATGACCACGGCAGGACCGAGCCGGCTTCGGGTTCCGGCAAACGTCGCCGTGATCCTGTCGACCCCGAGTTCCGACGCGGATGCGGACCAGGGTCACGCCTACGTGGCCGCAATACCAGACGGACCCCTGGTGGTCCTCGACGGCCCGGCCTTTGCGATCTGGAAGGTAGCGGAGGGCGAGGAGGACACCGTGGTCAGCCGGGTCGCGGAGGTCACGGCGACAAGCCCGGGGAGCATCCGCGCCGATGTCGAGCACTTCGTCGAGCGGCTCGTCGAACAGGGGTTCCTCGAGCGCTATGGCCCGACGACGGTCAGGCGTTGACCTTGGCCCGCTTGTCGGCGGCCTTCCGGGCTCGACGGGTCCCCGACGACTCCCCCTCGTAGCGGTAGTACCCATAGCGATATGGGCCGCTCGATCCGCCGGAGACCATGTTGAGCGCGAAACCCGCGGGTGTCGCGTCGACCGTGGTCAGCGACTTGAGGGCGGACGACAGGTCCCTCTTCCGGGTGCGGTCGGCCGCGACGATGAAGAGCAGCCCTCCAACGAGCTTGTTGATGACGACGGCGTCAATGACCGGGAGCACCGGAGGACTGTCGACGAGGACATAGTCGAACTCCTTGGTGAGGTGGTCGAACAGCGTCGCCATCGACTCCGAGCCGAGGATCTCACTCGGGTTCGGCGGGATCTGGCCGGCCGGTAGCACGTACAGGCTGGTGTCCCGCCACTGCTGCACGACGTCGTCGACGGTGGCCGCACCGATGAGGATGGTCGTCAACCCGACGCCACCCTCCAGGCCCATGCTGCGCGCGACCGACGGGTTGCGCAGGTCGCCGTCCACGACGAGGACGCGGGCGCCGGTATCGGCCAATGCCATGGCCAGGTTGACCACGGTCGTGGTCTTCCCTTCGCCCGACATCGCCGACGTCACGACGAACGAGTGCTTTCGGGTCGTGACGTCCACGAAGAGCAGGTTCGTTCGCAAGCGGCGGATGGACTCCGCGTGCATGCTATGTGGATCGGTCACCATGGTGAGGGGTTTGCTCTTCGTGCCCCTGTCCAGCGGGATGGCCGAGAGGAGTGGCCGGTCCGAGATGGCCTTGAGGTCGTCCTCGGAGCGGACCCGGGTGTCGAGGGCGTGCCGGCCGAAGGCCACGCCGATCCCGATGATGATCCCAGCGAGCAGCCCGAGCGCGAGGTTGCGCTTGACGTTCGGAGAGAAGGGGGCGTCCGGTGCGACGGCCGGCGTGATCGTCGTGGCCTCGACGGTCTGGCCGGCACTCGCGAGCAGCGGGGAGAACTTGGCGGCCACCCGGGCCAGCTGAGGACCGACGGCGTTCGCAATGCGCGCGGCACCCTCAGCGGTCCCGTCCACGGCGGTGATGTCCAGGATGGACGCCTGGGGCGGGACGGAGGCCGAGAGGTTCAGGGCGGCTCCGGCGGGCAGGCCGAGCTCGGTCCGGAGCGGGTCGATGACGGCCGGTGAGCGCAGCACCTCGATGTAGGTGTTGAGGTCCTGGCTGGTGATGACGTAAACGCCCCGCGCCTGGTTGGCCCCAACGTCCGGTGAGGTCGCCGAGAAGTAGACCCTGGAGGTCGCCGTGTAGGACGGGGTGAGCGTCAGCGTGTAAGCGGCGGTCGCCCCGAGCACGATGAGCGCGCACGCGGCGATGGTCCTCCACCGAGCGCGGAGGACGACCAGAAAATCCCGGAACTGCACGCTGGTCTCCTGCGGCTGGGAACGGACGACGGGTCATCTTCCCATATGCATCCCGCACAAACCGTGACAATCAGTCACCATAGGAGGGGCGCCCCTAGGCTCCTCCCCGACCGACTCCGGAAGCCGCCCCCCTCGAAGGAGACCGCTGTGCGTGTGCTGCGTGTCTCGCACAGTGCTGTCGTCGACGCCTGGCGCGAGCGCGAGCGAGCCGTCGCGCGCCGCGGGGTCGAGGTCAGGCTGCTCTCCGCGGCAGCGTGGGACGAGGGTGGCTCGCGGGTGGCATTGGTCCCGCGTTCCGGCGAGCCGGTGGAGGGCGTCGGCACACTCGGCTCGCACCCGGCACTGTTCCTCTACGACCCCCGGCCCCTCTGGCGGGCGCTCGGCGAGGAGTGGGACGTCCTCGACCTTCACGAGGAGCCGTTCGCCCTGGCCACGGCCGAGGTGCTGCTGCTCCGCGCGCTGCGGGGGCGGCGGATGCCCTACCTCGTCTACTCCGCGCAGAACCTCGACAAGCGGCTCCCCGCTCCGTTCCGGTGGCTGCAGCGTCGGGTCCTCGACGGTGCCGCCGCGGTGAGCGTCTGCAGCACCGCGGCCGGCGAGATCGTGCGTCGCCGGGGTTTTCCCGGCCGGCCCGACGTGGTCCCCCTGGGGGTCGAGTCGCCCCAGACGTCGCCGCGGGAGCTCCGGGCCCGGGGCCGGACCATCGGGTATGCGGGTCGGCTCGCCGACCACAAGGGGGTCGACGTCCTCCTCGAGGCCGTGGCCGGCCTGAGCGACACGGAGGTCGTGGTCGCGGGAGCGGGTCCAGCGCAGGTCGCGCTGCGCGACCGCGCGTCGCGGTCGGACCTGGCCGGACGGGTCCGCTTCCTCGGTTCGCTCCAGGGCGAGGCGCTCGCCGCGTTCTACCAGGGCCTCGACGTTCTCGCGGTGCCCTCGCGCACGACCGCCGCGTGGGTCGAGCAGTTCGGCCGGGTCGCGGTCGAGGCCATGGCCTACGGCGTGCCGGTCGTCGCCAGCGACAGTGGCGCCCTGCCCGACGTCGTCGGTGACGCCGGCCTGCTGGTTCCGCCGGACGACGCCGTCGCCCTGCGCGAAGCGCTCGAGCGGATGCTCGGTGACGTCGCCCTGCGCCGGCGGTCGCGCGAGGCGGGCCTGCGCATCGCCGCGGACTGCCGGTGGGAGGTCGTGGCCGACCGCTACGTCGACATCTACCGCCGGGTCAGCCGGGCCGACGAGACCGTGGTGCGCCGCGACCGCGGTGTCGAGGTGGTCGTCGTCGCCTACGGGACCCCCGAGCGGCTCCGGCTGGCCCTCGCCCCCCTCGACGGACTGCCCGTCACGGTCGTGGACAACTCGGCCTCGGCCCAGGTGCGGCGGGTGTGCTCCGATCTCGGGGTGCGCTACCTCGACGCGGGCCGCAACCGCGGGTTCGGCGGCGGGGTCAACCTCGCCCTCGACGACCGGTTGGACCCGACGGCGGACGTCCTGCTCGTCAACCCGGACGCCGTGGTCGGTGCCGACGACGTCACGGCCCTGCACCGCGCCCTGCTCGCGGACCCGGCGCTGGCCTCGGTGGGTCCCGCCCAGGTCGACGAGACGGGCACGCCGACCCGGGTGGGCTGGCCGTTCCCCTCGCCGTCGCGCACCTGGGCGGAGGCGGTCGGCCTCGGCCGAGTCGTCGGCGACCGTGCGGACTTCGCGATCGGGTCGGTGCTGCTGCTGCGGTCCGAGGCGCTGGCCCAGGTCGGCGGGTTCGACGAGGGCTTCTTCCTCTACGCGGAGGAGACCGACTGGGCCTACCGCGCCGCGCGGCTGGGGTGGCATCACGCCGTGGTCCCCTCGGTGACCGCGATCCACGCGGGCGGGGCGTCGAGCAGCGACCCGGCACGGCGCGAAGCCCACTTCCACGGATCGCAGGAGCGCTACCTGCGCAAGCACTTCGGCGCCGCCGGGTGGCAGGTGGCCCGGGCCGGGCAGCTGGCCGGGTCGGCCGCGCGGTCCGTCCTCCCGGGCGGTCGTGGCGTCGCCGCCCGCGACCGGCTGCGTCGCTACCTGCGCGGACCGGTCGCGGTCGAACGCGCATACCGGAGCGTTCCGGAGGTCGTCGCATGACCCTGCGCGCCCGCCTCCAGGGCCCACTGCTGTGGACCGTGTCTGTGGTGACTCTGCTGGCTCTCATGTTCGGCGTGGCCCGGCTGGTCCCGGAGCAGCCGTACCTCGCGCTTCTCGTGGCCGTCGTCGTGCTCATGCTCGGACTCACGCTCGCCGACCCGACGGTGATCCCTCTGCTCGCGATGCCCGTGCTGCTGGTGGTCGTCCGGGTCAGCGCCGGCGGCATCGCCCTGTCCGTGTCCGACGTGGTGCTCTTCGTCGCCTTCTGGCCGGCGGTCGTGCTGGGAGGGCGGCCCTACAGCCCGCCGATGCGCAGTCTGCTCTGGCTCACGGCCGTCTACCAGGCGTGCACGCTCTTCACGGTCGTGGCCAACCCGTTCACCGCCAACGCCGTCGAGTGGTTCCACGCCTGGTTCCTCACCGGTGGCGCGTTGATCATCGGGTGGGCCCTCGGCCGGGCCGGTCGGGGCGCGGCCGCGCTGACGCTGCTGCTGCTGGCGTCGTGCGTCATCGCCGTGGCCACCATCGCGCAGGGGGTCGCCCACCTGCCGGCCCTCGACCCGGTCTACCCCGAACTGCCGTTCTCGATGCACAAGAACTTCGCCGGCACCGTGCTCTGCTTCGCGGCCCTCGTCGCCTACGTGAACCCGCCGTGGATGAGGTGGCCCCGGTGGATGGCCCTCAGCGCGTTCATGCTCTGTACCGGAGGCATGCTCTTCACCCAGTCGCGGCAGGCCATCGTCGCGCTCGCGGTCTCGGTCGCCCTCGTCGTGCTGCGGACCGACGAGACCCGGCGCCGCTCAAAGCTGCTCGTCCTCGCCGGCGCGGGCGGGCTCGCTCTCGTGGCCACGGTGGTCCGTGACCAGGTCAACTCCGGCAACCAGTTCAACTCGGTGTTCCAGCGGATCAACTGGCTGCAGGACTCCATCGACATCTGGCTGAACGACCCGATCTTCGGCGTGGGGCTGCGGTGGTGGTACACCGACCGGTTCCCCGCCAAGTTCCAGCCGCCGAACGCCGAGCTGGAGGTCCTCACCACGGCCGGGCCTGGTGGGCCTGCTGGCGTTCCTCGTCCTCGCCGTGGGCACCCTCATCGTGCTCTGGCGGATCGACCCGGCGTACGGCACGCTCGCGACGGCCGTCGTGCTCAGCCGGTTCGTCCAGGGCCAGTTCGACCTGTTCTGGGTCGCCGTCCAGGTCTCGGTGCCCTTCGTCATCGCCGGGCATCTGCCTCGGCGCAGCGGCCCGGGCGCGGAGCAACGACGACGTCGAGCTGCCGTCGACCGGACGTCGCGAACCGGAGCGGGTGGCGGCCAGCCCGTGACCACCGTCGTCCAGATCGCCCCCGAGATCGGCCCGGGGTCCGGGGTCGCCGCCGTGGCCCACCACCTCGAGGCCGAGCTCGACCGGCTCGGCGTTGCCACGGCCCGGATCACCCTCGCCGACGCCCATGGCTCCTGGCTGCCGGAGCCCGGGCCTGGCCTTACCGGCAAGGCCGCCCTGGCGCTGCGGGTGGTGTGGTTCTCGACGGTCGGGTCGGTCGTCGCCCGGAACCGACTGCGGCGCCTCCCGGACGCGGTCGGGATCTGCCACAACGACGCCCTCGCCGGCGACGTCTACGTCAACCACGGCATCGTCCTCGCCGCCATGCGCGCCCGCGGCCACGCGTCGCTCCGGATGGTCCGGAACCCGCTTCACCTCTTCACCCTGGCCCGCGACACGGTGCGGTTCGGCAGCCGGACCCACCGCGTCGTCGTCAACCTCACCAGCCAGGAGGACGACCTCCTGCGCGCGACCTACCCGACGGCCTGACACCCGCAACCGTCGTCATCGGCAACGGCGTCGACACGCGTGCGCCTCCGGCCACCCAGGACGCCGAGCGCGCCGACGCCCGCGAGGCGGTACGGGTTCGGCCCGGACGATGTCGTCGTGCTCTTCGTCGGCCACGAGTTCGACCGCAAGGGACTGCCGGTCCTCGTCGAGGCGGTCGGCGCAGGCCCCCGACCACGTGCACCTCCTCGTCGTCGGGCGGCACCTCAGGATCTGCGTCGACCGACCTCCGCCGACCGGATCCGGACCGCCGGCTGCGGCGACCGGGTGCACTTCGCCGGGCGGCTCGCCGACCCGACGCCCGGCCTTCCACGCCGCAGACGTCCTCGCGCTGCCGAGCGCCTACGAGGCCTATCGGCCTGGTCGTGCTCGAGGCGCTCGCCTACGGCCTGCCGGTCGTCGCCACCGCCGATCGGCGCCGTGCCGGACCTCGTGGACGACGGCGTGAACGGGTTCGTCGTCACCGCGGACGCACGCGAGATCCGCGACCGGGTCGTCGAGCTCGCCGGTATGCCGCGTGACCAGCTCCGGAGCGCGGCCCGGGCCACGGCCGAGGAGCACGGGTGGGACCGGATCGCGCGTCGCTACCTCACGCTGCTCGAGGGGCTGGGCGCGCGGTTCGACCTCTCGGCCGACGTCGACGCCGAGACCGCCGGCGCCGCGGTGTCATGAGGGTTCTCCACGTCATCCACTCGGACGGCTTCTCAGGAGTGGAGCGGCACGTCGCGACGCTCGCCGCGGCCCAGCACGACGCGGGCCACCAGGTCGTCGTCGTCGGCGGCGACCCGGCGTCGATGGTCTCGGCCACCGACCGTCCGGGGGTCACCATCCTGCCCGGGGCCACCTGGAGAGAGACCTGGCGAGGCGCGCAGCGGTATGCGTCCGGCAGCGACGTCGTCAACCTCCACATGACCGCCTCCGAGCTCGTGGTCTGCCTCGCTCCGGCGGCGCGCGCGGGTACCCCTGGTCACGACGCGGCACTTCGCGCAGCGCCGCGGGGTGGGGCGGTTCGGCGGGATCGCCCAGCTGGCGGTCCCGGTGGTCGCCCGCCGCCTCGCCGCCCAGATCGCCGTGAGCCGCTACGTCGCGGACAAGATCGACGGCCCGAGCCACGTCGTCCACGCCGGCGTGCTCGGCCGGGAGGCCCCCGACCCTGACACCCGCGAGCGGGTGGTGCTGCTCGCGCAGCGGCTCGAACCCGAGAAGCGCTCCGACGTGGCGCTGCGCGCCTTCGCGGCGTCCGGTCTGGGCGCCTCGGGATGGCGCCTCGACGTCGCGGGCACCGGTTCGGAGCGCCGGCACCTGGAACGGCTGGCCACCTCCCTCGCACTCACGCCCGCGCAGGTCCGCTTCCTCGGCCAGCGCTCGGACATCCCCGAGCGAATGGCCACCGCGGGGCTGCTCATCTCCCCGCGTCCCGACGAGGCATACGGGCTCAGCGTCCTCGAGGCCATGGCCTGCGGCCTGCCCGTGGTCGCCACGCGGGCCGGCGGTCACCTGGAGACCCTGGGCCTCCTCGACGCGCCGGCGCTGTTCCCACCCGGGGACGTCGAGGCGGCTGCGGCCGAGCTGCGCCGGCTCGCCGACGACCCCGAGGAGCGCCGGCGGCTGGCGGTGGCCCAGCGCGACCTGCAGCGGTCCCGGTTCACGCTCGAGGCCCAGCAGCGGGCGACCGACGAGGTGTACCGAGGCGTGCGATGACCCGGGACCTCGTGGTGGCCTCCCTGGAGGCCTGGGACACGGTCTGGCGCCGCAACCAGCACCTCGTGTCGCGGCTGCTGCGGGACGACCCGTCGCTCCGGGTGCTGTTCGTCGAGCCCCCCGCGGACCCGAGCCACGCCGTCCGCCGCCGGGCGCGGCCACATCGCGGGGCGGGACTACGCGTCGGCCCAGCCCTCGACGGCGTCGAGCCCGGCCGGCTGCACCTGTACCAGGGCACCAAGGCGCTGCCCCGCCGCGTCGACCCGGGGGCCGATGCGCGGCTGGCCGACCAGGTCGTCCGAGCGGTGGACACCCTGGGCTTCGATGACCCGCTGCTCTGGGTCAACGACCCCTCGGCCGCCACTCTGCTCGCCCGCACCGGCTGGCGCGCCCTCTACGACGTCACCGACGACTGGCTGCACGCCGGCCACACCGGACGCGAGCACGAGCGGCTGGTCGCCGACGAGGCCCTGCTCCTGCGGGACGCCGCCCACGTCGTCGTCTGCTCGCCGGCGCTGCTCGCCGCGAAGTCGGCCGGCCGTGACGGCCGCCCGCTCTCCCTCGTCCCGAACGCGGTGGACGTGGACGCCTACCGGACTCCCGGCCCCCGCCCGGCGGACCTGCCCGACGGGCCCGTCGCCCTCTACGTCGGGACCGTCCACCGTGACCGGGTGGACCTCGACCTCTGCGCCCGCACGGCCCGCGCGCTGGCCGGACGGGCCAGCGTCGTCCTGGTCGGTCCGGCCCCGCTGGAGCCGGCCGACCGACGCGGTCCTCGAGGAGGCCGGCGTCCGCCTCCTGGGGCCGCGCGACGCCACCCACGTCCCGGCATACCTGACGCACGCCGACGTCCTGCTCGTGCCGCACGTGGTCACCCCGTTCACGGACAGCCTCGACCCGATCAAGCTCTACGAGTACCGCGCCGCGGACCGTCCCGTGGTGAGCACCCGGGTGGCCGGGTTCCGGGACTCGGATGACCCGCGGGTCATCCTGGCGGACCCGGAGGACTTCCCGGAGACGGTCGCCGCGGCCGTGAAATCTCCCCGACCCGCGGGGCGCTCGCGAGAGATGGCCACGCCCGAGACCCCCTCGTGGGCGGTTCGTACCGTTACGATGCGATCCGTGCTGAACGACGTCGCGGCGAGCAGGGCGGTTCGCTCGCGCCCGACCGTCGCCATCGCGCACGACTACCTCACCCAGCGGGGCGGCGCGGAGCGGGTCGTCCTGGCCATGCACCGTGCCTTCCCGGACGCGACGATCTACACGACGCTCTACGAGCCGGAGCGCACCTACCCGGAGTTCCGGAACGCCCGGATCGTCACGTCCGCACTCAACGACGTCCCCCAGCTGCGGCGCCACCACCGGAGCGCCCTGCCGCTGCTCCCCCTCGCGGCGCGGTCCATGCGGATCACGCGAGGACGTCGTCCTCGCCTCGAGCAGCGGGTGGGCCCACGGTTTCTCCGCCAGCGGCCTGCGCCTGGTCTACTGCCACGCGCCGGCCCGGTGGCTCTACCAGGCGGAGGCCTACCTGGGCGCCGACCACAGCCAGTCGCTGCGGGGCATCGCCCTGCTGACGCTGACGCCGTGGCTGAAGCGCTGGGACAAGCGTCACGCCCTCGCCGCCGACGGCTACCTGGCGAACTCGCACGTCGTCCGCGACCGGATGCGGGAGGCCTACGGGATCGAGGCGCCGGTCCTCCCCGCGCCGCACGCCATGGACACGACCGCGCCGCAGGAACCGGTCCCCGCCCTCGACGGCTGGCAGGACTACCACCTCGTCGTCTCCCGGCTGCTGCCCTACAAGAACGTCGAGGCGGTCGTCGAGGCGTTCCGCGACCTTCCCGAGCGTCTCGTCGTGGTCGGGCACGGTCCGCTCCGGCGCTCTCTCGAACGCCGCCTGCCGCCCAACGTCCGGCTGCTCTCGGACCTCACCGACGGCCAGCTGCGCTGGGTGTATGCGCACAGCTCGGCGCTCGTCGCGCCGGCCCTCGAGGACTACGGGCTCACCCCGCTGGAGGCCGCCGCCTACGGGAAGCCGACCCTGGCGCTCGGCGCCGGCGGCTACCTCGACACGGTGGTCCCGGGCGTGACCGGGCTCTTCTTCGACCAGGCCACGCCGATCGGCATCCGGACGGCCGTGCTCGCCGGCCGGCGGCACACCTGGTCGGCAGCGAGGATCCGCGCACACGCCGGCCAGTTCAGCGAGCCCGTCTTCCGGGCCGCGCTGCAGCGGGCCGTCGCCGACCTCGTCAACCCGTCGCTGGTGTCACCCGCCGACGCGGCCGCGAGCTAGCGCTCAGTACGCGCCCTGCCGCTTGATCACGGTGAGGGCCGTTCGCCAGAGGATCTTGAGGTCCTCGACGAGGTTCCAGTTCTCGACGTAGTAGAGGTCGAGACGGACCGCGTCGTCCCACGGCAGGTCGCTGCGACCGCTCACCTGCCACAGGCCGGTCATCCCGGGCTTGACCAGCAGCCGGCGGTAGACGTCCTGCTCGTACTTGGCCACCTCGGAGGGCAGCGGCGGACGCGGGCCCACGAGGCTCATGTCGCCGCGCAGGACGTTCCACAGCTGTGGGAGCTCGTCGATGCTCGTGCGTCGGATCACCCGTCCGAGCGGGGTGATCCGCGGGTCGTCCTTCAGCTTGAACAGCAGTCCGGCGCCGTCGTGCTGGTCGGCCAGGGGCATCGAGTCGGCGTCCGGGACCATCGACCGGAACTTCCACATGAGGAACGGCGTGCCGCCCTGGCCGATCCGGGTCGCCTTGTAGAGCGGGCTGGCCCCGTCCCGCGCGACGAGCAGCGCGACGACCAGCAGCAGCGGACTGAGGACGAGCCCGATGAACAGGGCGCCGACGACGTCGAACGTGGTCTTGACCGCCCGCTTCGGGCCGGTGAAGGTCGGCGCCTCGACGTGCAGGAGGGGCAGGCCGGCCACCGGCCGGGTGAGGATCCGCGGCCCGGCGACCTGGGTCATGCCCGGCGCCAGCACCAGCCCGATCCCCGTTCCCTCGAGCTCCCAGCCGAGCCGGCGCAGTCCCTCCGCACCGAGCCGCCACGAGCCGGAGCACGCGACGACGTCGGCGCCGAGCCGCTCGGCGACCTGGGCCGCCTGGTGCTCGCTACCGACGATCGGCACGCCGGCGATCGGCTCGGAACCCTCCGAGCAGGCTCCGACGATCGTGTAGCCCGCCTCGGGGACGTTGCGCAGCGCGGCGATGAGCCCGGCGAGGTGGCCCCGGTCACCCACCACGACCATCGCGTCGCAGAGCCGGCCCTCGGCACGTTGGGCGCCGAGCCACCGCCGCCAGATCCAGCGGGCGAGGAAGAGCCCGGCCAGCCCGAAGGGCAGCGCGACGAGGAGGAAGCCTCGAGCCAGCTCCAGCTTGAACAGGTAGCTGATGATGGCCAGGGTCGCGAACAGGCGCACGGTGGCCGTGGCGACGGCGCGGTACTCCTCCGGCCCGTGTCCGAAGAGCCGAGGGTCGTAGGCGTTGTGCACGCGGAGCGCCACCAGCCAGAGCACGATGAGAACGACGGCGACCACGGCGTAGTCCAGCCCGAACGTCGACGTCTGGGGTCCGTCCGCCTCGCCCGAGGACGTGCCGAACCGCACGAGCTGGGCGCCGATGACCGCCCAGATGATGACGAGCGCGTCGGTGACCGCGATCCGGAGCGTGTACCGCTCGACACCGCTGCTGGAGCGGGTCGTCGGCCGTCCGATCGCCGTGGTCATCCGGCCAGGACGTCCGGCTCGCCAGAGTCGGGCGCACCGGCACTGGACGCCGCATGCGGCAGGACCAGGGCCGAACGGACCGACGCCCGACGCGAACGCTCGGTCGCGCGCAGCCACAACAGACCCGCGACGACACCAACGATCCCGACTGCCAACCAGACGGTCATGAGGACTGCGCTTCCCACCACCACGTCAACACCCTCCCGCTACTCACGATGCCGGGTGGCGAATCATCGATCCGGACCCCCACGGTACGCTCCCCCTCAAGAGCGGCTCCCACCCAACGCTCGTCATCGTCGCACACGGACAGGGTCTGTGCAGTCGCAGTTCGGAAACAACGGAATGTCCGGTTCGCCCCGCCTACACTGACCCGGTGACCGACCTCGACGATCTGACGAGGCTGTCGGCCGACGCGTCGGGGGGCGGGTCCGAGGGCGATGCCGACGACGGCTCCGCGGGTGCGGACACCTCGTCCGGCCGCGGACGCACCAAGCGCGTCCTCATCGTCGCGCTGGTGCTGCTCCTGGTGCCCATCGCCGCGATCGCCGGCTACGGCGCCTACCTGGGCCACCTGGTCAGCTCGAACGTCCAGACCGAGAACCTGCTGCCGGCCCTGACGCCGGACCAGCTGGCCGGCAAGCCCGGCGAGCCGGTCCCGACGGGGCCCGGTGCCACCCCGGTCACCGGCAAGGGCCTGAACTTCCTGTTCATCGGCTCCGACGCCGGCCCGGACCGTGTCGGCGGTCGCGCGGACGTCATCATCCTGGCGCACATCGCCGAGGACCGGCACAACGTCACGCTGATCCACTTCCCGCGTGACCTCTACGTCGACATCCCCGGCCACGGCAAGGACAAGATCAACGCCTCGTATGCCTATGGCGGCGCCCCGCTGCTGGTCGAGACGCTGCAGGGCCTCACCGGCGCCCACGTCGACCACGTCGCCAAGATCGGCTTCGAGGGCTTCAAGAACATGACCGACGCGGTCGGCGGCGTCGACGTCTACGTCGCCGAGTCGAGCAGCCAGGACAAGTACACGTTCGTGGCCGGTACGACGATGCACATGAACGGGGACATGGCGCTCGAGTTCGTGCGGTCCCGCTACCAGCTGAGCCAGGGCGACATCTCGCGCGGCCAGCGCCAGCAGGAGTTCCTCAAGGCGCTGATGCTCAAGGTGCTCTCCGGGGACACCCTCACCAACCCGGTGAAGGTGGCGTCCCTCGTCGACGCGGCCACCAAGAACCTCACCGTGGACCAGAACCTCGACATCGGCGAGACACAGCAGCTCGCGCTGTCGCTGCGCAACATCCGCACCTACGACGTCCGGTTCATCACGGCCCCGTTCAGCGGGTTCGCCACGACGTCCGGCGGCGCCGCCATCGACGTGGTGGACGTCGCGAAGATGACGGCGATGGGCCAGGCGGTCGCCGAGGACCGCCTCGACCTCTGGCAGCCCTGACCCGCCCTCGGGTGGAGGGAACGTGACGTGATGACGTCAGTTTCCCTCCGCATGAGACCGCACCGCCGGTGGTGAGGTGAGGCTCAGGGTTTGCGGGCCACCACGATGATCTGGGGGCCGAGCGTGGGCCGCCGTCGGGCCAGCTGGTTGATCCCGCGCTTGGCCAGCCGCTTGGGCGCCGACCCGCCGGTGAGGTGGAAGTGCCGGCTGGTCCGGACGACGACGTCGAGCCCGGCGATGCGCATGGCCTCGTCGACCTCGCCGAACAGGTACTCGCGCGCGTGCCGCGCATGGGGCACGCCGGCGATCCAGTCCGGCAGCGGCGAGTAGACCGTGCGGCCCCGCAGCAGGTTGAGCCGGCTGCCGAGGTAGGCGGCGTTGGGGGTGCTGAAGAAGAGCAACCCTCCGGGTCGCAGGATCCGCGCGACCTCCACGAGCGACCGGACCGGGTAGTCACGGAGGTGCTCGAAGACCTCGGTGTAGACGACGCCGTCGTAGGCGCCGTCGTCCAGCGGGTAGGGCACCTGCTCGAGGTCCCACTCGACGTAGCGGACCCCGTGGTCCGCGAACAGCGCGGCCATCCGGCCCTCGGTGCCGTCGGCCCACTCGTCGGACGCGACGCCGATGTCGACGGCCGTGGTGTCGTAACCCCGGTCGGCCAGCGTCGCGATCTGGTCGCCGGGCGCCGCCCCGAGCTCGACGAGCCGGGCCGGCGGGTCGAGGCGCTGTTCGAGCAGGCCTAAGAGGAAGGCATACCTCGCCTGAGCTTCGACGTCGAGGCCCATGCCGGCTCAGGCGCCGGTGGCCGGCGCGCTGACCTGCGCGAGCGCCGCCTCGAACCGCTCGGACGGCCGCATCACGGCCTCGGCCTTCGCCGGGTCCGGCCGGTAGTAGCCGCCGAGGTCCACCGGCTCGCCCTGGACGTCGACGAGGTCCTGCTCGATCGCCGAGAGGTCGGCCTCCAGCGCCTGCGCGACGCGGGCCGAACACGGTGGCCAGGCCGGGGTTGCCGGTCTGCCGGGCGAGCTCCTGCGCCCACGCGTACGCGAGGAAGGCGTGGCTGCCGCGGTTGTCGATCTCGCCGACCCGACGGCTCGGGGACTTGTTCTCCTCGAGCAGCCGCTCGGTCGCGCGGTCGAGGGTCTCGGCAAGCGTGGCCGCCCCCGTGTTGCCGGTGGACTCGGCGAGGTGCCGGAGGCTCTCCGCGAGGGCCATGAACTCGCCCAGGCTGTCCCAGCGCAGGTGGTTCTCCTGGACCAGCTGCTGGACGTGCTTCGGCGCCGACCCGCCCGCTCCGGTCTCGAACAGGCCGCCGCCGTTCATCAGCGGGACGACCGAGAGCATCTTGGCGCTGGTGCCGAGCTCGAGGATCGGGAAGAGGTCGGTGAGGTAGTCGCGCAGGACGTTGCCCGTCACCGAGATGGTGTCCTCGCCCTTGCGGATCCGCTCCAGCGAGGTCGCCATGGCGTCGACGGGGGTCTGGACGGTGATGTCGAGGCCGTCGGTGTCGTGGTCCTTCAGGTAGGCGTGCACCTTGGCGATGAGGTTCGCGTCGTGGGCCCGCTGCTCGTCGAGCCAGAAGATCGCCGGTGTGCCGCTCGCCCGGGCTCGGGTGACCGCCAGCTTGACCCAGTCGCGGATCGCCGCGTCCTTGGTCTGGCAGGCCCGCCAGATGTCGCCGGGCTGCACGTCGTGCTCGAGGAGGACCGTGCCGGAGCCGTCGACGACCTGGACGGTCCCGGCCCGGTCGATGACGAAGGTCTTGTCGTGGCTGCCGTACTCCTCGGCCTTCTGGGCCATCAGCCCGACGTTCGGGACCGAGCCCATCGTCGTCGGGTCGAACGCGCCGTTGGCCCGGCAGTCGTCGAGGACCACCTGGTAGATCGGCGCGTAGGAGGAGTCCGGGATGACCGCGAGGGTGTCGGCCTCGGCGCCGTCCGCGCCCCACATGTGTCCGGACGTGCGGATCATCGCCGGCATCGAGGCGTCGACGATGACGTCGCTCGGGACGTGCAGGTTGGTGATGCCCTTGTCGGAGTTGACCATCGCCAGCTTCGGACCGTCGGCCAGGCGCTGCTCGATCGCGGCCCTGATCTCGGCGCCGTGCTCGAGGTCGGCCAGTCCGGAGAGGATGGCGCCCAGTCCGTTGCTGCCGTCCAGGCCCGCGGCGGTGAGCTCGTCGCCGTAGGTGTCGAACACGTCGGCGAAGTAGGTGCGCACCACGTGACCGAAGACGACCGGGTCGGACACCTTCATCATCGTGGCCTTCAGGTGCACCGACAGGAGCACGTCGTCGGCCGTCGCGCGGGCCAGCTGAGCGGCGAGGAACGCGTCCAGGGCGGCCGCGCGCAGCACCGTGGCGTCGACGATCTCGTCCTTCGTGACGGGCACGCCGTCACGCAGGACGACGGCGTCGCCGCCGTCGGCCGGCTGGAGCCGCAGGGTGAGCGTGCCGTCCGCGGCGATGACGACGGACTTCTCGTTGTGGCGGAAGTCGTCGGCGGCCATCGTGGCCACGTTGGTCCTCGAGTCCGCCGACCAGGCGCCCATCGAGTGGGGGTGCTTGCGGGCGAAGTTCTTGACCGACGCCGGCGCGCGGCGGTCCGAGTTGCCCTCGCGCAGAACGGGGTTGACCGCGCTGCCCTTGACCTTGTCGTAGCGGGCGCGGGCGTCCTTCTCGTCCGGCGTCGACGGCTCGTCCGGGTAGTCGGGGACGGCGATGCCCTGGCTCTGCAGCTCCGCGACCGCGGCCTTGAGCTGCGGCACCGACGCGGAGATGTTGGGCAGCTTGATGATGTTGGCCTCGGGCGTCGTGGCCAGCTCGCCGAGCTCGGCGAGGGCGTCGCTCTCCGCCTGGTCGGCCGGGAGCCGGTCGGCGAAGGCCGCCACGATGCGCCCGGCGAGCGAGATGTCGCGGGTCTCGACATCGACGCCGGCCGCGGACGCATACGCCTGGACGACCGGGAGGAAGGAGTACGTCGCGAGGAGCGGTGCCTCGTCGGTGAGCGTGTAGATGATCCTGGCCATGCCGCATCCTATCGTTATCTTGACGTCAAGATAAATGGCTGCCCGGGCCGGTGGTGGTCGCTCCGCTAGATTCACCGCATGACGACTCCGGCCCTCCGCAAGCGTCTCGGCGCGGAGCTCCTCGGCACGTTCTGGCTGGTGTTCGGCGGGTGCGGCACGGCGATCTTCGGAGCCTCGTTCTTCTCGAGTCCCAGCCTGACCGCACCGTCCTCCCAGCTGGGGGTCGGGCTCCTCGGGGTGTCGCTGGCGTTCGGGCTCTCGGTCGTGACGATGGCGTATGCGGTGGGGCACGTCTCCGGAGGGCACTTCAACCCCGCGGTGACCATCGGCCTGTGGGCGGCCCGCCGGTTCGACAACATCCGTGACGCCGGCGCCTACATCGCCGCCCAGATCGTCGGTGGTCTCCTGGCCGGTGCCGTGCTCTGGGGCCTCGCCAAGAGCGTCCGCGGCGCTGCGGGCGTCTCCGGCGCGACTGGCGGCCAACGGCTACGGCGAGCACTCCCCCGGTGGCTTCTCGCTCGTGGCCGTGCTCCTGGTCGAGATCCTGCTGACCGCGTTCTTCGTGTTCGTGATCCTCGGGGTGACCACTGCGCACGCCCCGACCGGGTTCGCGCCGCTCGCGATCGGGCTGACGCTGACGCTCATCCACCTCATCTCGATCCCCATCGACAACACCTCGGTGAACCCCGCCCGCTCGCTGGGGGTGGCCTTCTTCAACGGCAACGGCGCGCCGGGCCAGGTGTGGGCGTTCATCGTGGCGCCGATCGTGGGGGCGGTCATCGCGGGGTGGACGTTCGAGGCCATCACCGGCATCGACCGCAGCAACCTCGACGTCGGCGGCGACGGTCAACCCCGGCGAGGTCATGACCGAGCCGACCCCCGCGGCCGAGGCTGAGACTCAGGCCGTAGCCGAGGCGGAGAGGGCCTAGCCGGCCGAGGGCGGCGAGCCGACCGGCATACCGGCTGGTCAGCCCCGGGCTCCTCCCGCTGACCACTCCCGCTCGACTGCCAGTCCAGCGGCTCGGCTGGCCGTATGCGGGCAGCCAACCAGCTCGACTGGCAGTCGAGCGACCGATGCTTCCGGGACTGAGCCGATCGCTCCGGCTGCCGAGGGCGGGGAGCCGACCGGCGTACCGGCTGGTAGCGTCCTCGGGCGTGAGCAACGACGCCAGCCCCGCCACCCGTACCCCCGTGAAGGTCGCCGTGACCGGCGCCGCGGGACAGATCGGCTACAGCCTGCTCTTCCGGCTCGCGAACGGTGACCTGCTCGGCAAGGACACCCCGATCGAGCTGCGGCTGCTGGAGATCACGCCGGCCCTGAAGACGCTCGAGGGCGTCGTCATGGAGCTCGACGACTGCGCGTTCCCCACGCTGGCCACGGTGGAGATCGGCGACGACCCTCGGGTCATCTTCGACGGCGTCAGCCACGCGCTGCTCGTGGGGGCGCGTCCGCGCGGTCCCGGTATGGAGCGTGGCGACCTGCTCGAGGCCAACGGGGGGATCTTCGCCCCGCAGGGCAAGGCCCTCAACGAGGTGGCCGCCGACGACGTGCAGATCTCCGTCACCGGCAACCCGGCGAACACCAACGCGCTCATCGCGATGTCCAACGCCCCGGACATCCCGAACGAGCGGTTCGCGGCCCTGACCCGGCTCGACCACAACCGGGCGATCTCCCAGCTGGCCGCGAAGCTCGGCGTCCCCGTCACCGACATCCGCCGGATGACGATCTGGGGCAACCACTCCGCGACGCAGTACCCCGACATCTTCCACGCCGAGGTGAACGGCCGGAACGCCGCCGAGCTCGTGAACGACGAGCAGTGGCTGGCCGACACGTTCATCCCGACCGTGGCCAAGCGTGGCGCCGCGATCATCGACGCGCGCGGGTCCTCGTCGGCGGCCAGCGCCGCCTCGGCGACGATCGACAGCGCCCGCACCTGGCGCGACGGCACGGCCGAGGGCGACTGGGTCTCGATGGCGGTGTGCTCCGACGGCTCCTACGGCGTACCCGAGGGCCTCATGTCGTCGTTCCCGGTGACCATCGCGGACGGTCGCTGGTCGATCGTCCAGGGGCTGGAGATCAACGAGTTCTCGCAGGCGCGGATCGACAAGACCGTCGCCGAGCTCGAGGAGGAGCGCGAGGCCGTCAAGGGCCTCGGCCTCCTCCCTGAGGTTGGTTCCGCTTCCAACCCGCCGTACTGCCGAGTTTCAGGGTGCCGTCGCGGCCCGAGACTGAGCAATAGGCCGGGTTGGAAGCGGGGTATGCGGGTCTAGGGCGTCGCGGGGCAGCTCGCGGCGCGCCCGCCGCCGAACTGCGCGTCGACCGGACCGCACGTCCGGACCAGGAAGAACGCGCCGAACACCAGCCCGGCGGCGACGACCAGGGTGAGGACGTCACGCAGCTTGGTCCGGACCTCGATCCCGCCGGCGCGGGGCTCCTTGACCAGCAGCCGCAGGACCGCGGCGATCAGCAGCCCCAGTCCGATGACGAAGCCGCCCAGCCTGAGGCGCCCGGCGAACACGATGAGCCCGACGCCGACGACGAAGAACCCGGCGATGACCCACCAGAGCCCCAGGCGGCGCAGCCCGGCCAACCTCACGGCGTCACCCCAGGCCGGCCTGCCGCTCGGCGGCCGCCACGACGTTCGTGAGCAGCATGGCCCGCGTCATCGGCCCGACGCCGCCGGGGTTGGGGCTGAGCCAGCCGGCGACCTCGGCCACGTCGGCGGCGACGTCGCCGGCGGGCTTGCCGTCGACCCGTGAGACGCCGACGTCGAGGACCGCGGCACCGGGCTTGACCATGTCGGCGGTGATGATGCCGGGGACGCCCGCGGCGGCCACGACGATGTCGCCCTCGCGCACCTGCGCCGCGAGGTCCTTGGTCCCGGTGTGGCAGATGGTGACGGTCGCGTTCTCCGACTTGCGGGTCAGGATGAGCCCGAGTGGTCGCCCGACCGTGATGCCGCGGCCGACGATGACGACGTGGGCCCCCGCGATCGGGACGTCGAACCGGCGCAGCAGCTCGATGCACCCCATCGGCGTGCACGGCAGTGGCGCGGGCTTGCCCAGGACCAGCCAGCCGAGGTTGGTGGGGTGCAGGCCGTCGATGTCCTTCTCCGGGTCGACCCGTGACAGCAGGGCCATCTCGTCGAGCCCGGTGGGCTGCTGCACGAGGAACCCGGTGCAGTCCGGGTCGGCGTTCAGCTCGTCGATGACCGCCTCGACCTCGGCCTGGGTGGCCGTCGCCGGCAGGTCGCGGCGGATGCTGGTGACGCCGATCTGGGCGCTGTCCTTGTGCTTGGCGCCGACGTACCAGGTGGAGCCCGGGTCGTCCCCGACGAGAACGGTCCCGAGTCCGGGGACGACGCCGCGTGACGCGAGCGCCGCGACGCGGTCCGTGAGCTCCGCCTTGATCGCCGCCAGCGTGGCTTTGCCGTCGAGGATCCGTGCGGTCACGACTGGCTATCCTGCCACGGGCGCGTCGGACTCCTGGGCTGACCGCGCCCGTCGGGAGGCGCGGGCTGCGGCCACGCCGGCCAGTGCCGCCGCCCCCATCGTGATGAGCAGCCCGACCAGGACGAGCGGCGTGATGTGGTCGCGGGTCTGGGGGTCGAGCGCGTCGAGTCCCACCGCGGCGACCAGCTGCCCGGCCAGCATGAGCAGCATGACCAGCAGCACGCCCAAGGGCCGCACCGCGACGGCGGTGACGGCGATGATGACCGTCCCGATCAGCCCTCCGCACCACGCCCACCAGGGCGCCGCGAACGTCTCCGGCCGCCCGAACGACCCGAACCGCACGCCGGGGACCGCGAGCACCAGCAGGGTGGCCGTGCCGGTCGCGAAGTTCAGCCAGGTCGTCGTCATCGGGCTGCGCGCCGCTACCGTCACCCGCCCGTTGATGCCCTGCTGCACGGTCGCCGCGGCGCCCACCACGGCGGCGAGGATCGCGGGGACGACGACCGCGGCCGTGCTCCCGGATACCCGGCCGCCGACCGCGACGACCACCCCGACGATGGCGAGAAGGGCCGCGGCGACCCGCGCCACGGTGACGGGCACCCGGCCGGCCGGTCCGATCCCCAGCTTGTCGACGCCGACCGCCGTCAGGGTCTGAGCCCCGACCACGGCGATGGTGAACAGGGCGACCCCGGCGATCGGCACCGCATACGCCTGGGTGAAGACGAAGAGCCCGCCGATGACGCCGCCGATGCACTGCCACCAGCGGATCTCGTGGCCGCGCAAGCCCTTCCGCAGCGAACCGAACCCCTGTCGCATACGCGGGGAGAAGGCCAGGACGAGGGTCAGCGCCGCCAGCCCCGACCCGAAGCTCCACACCGCCGCGTCCAGGCCGTGGCCCAGCCGGGTCGCCAGCTCACCGTTCATCCGGGCCTGCCCCGCGAGCGCGGCGCCGGCGAGGAAGGTGACGACGACCCAGAACGCCACGTCAGTGGGCGAAGTGTCGAGTACCGGTGAAGTACATGGTGACCCCCGCTCGCTGGGCGGCCTCGACGACGACCTCGTCGCGGATCGAGCCCCCGGGCGCCACGACCGCACGGACGCCGGCGTCGAGGAGGATCTCCAGCCCGTCCGCGAACGGGAAGAACGCGTCGGAGGCCGCCACGGCACCAGCGGCCCGCTCGGCGCCGGCGCGCGACACGGCCAGGCGGCACGAGTCCACGCGGTTGACCTGGCCCATGCCGACGCCGACGGCCGCGCCGTCGTCGGCCAGCAGGATCGCGTTGGACTTCACCGCGCGGATCGCCCGCCAGGCGAAGGCGAGGTCGGCCAGGGTGCGCCTCGTCCGCCGGCTCCCCGGAGACGAGCCGCCAGTAGGCCACGTCGTCGCCGCCCGTCGGCTCGCCGGCCTCGTCGCGGACCACCGCGTCGACCCGGTCCTGGGTCTGCACGAGGATTCCGCCGCTCACCGGACGGACCTCGATCGGGTCGCGGAACCGCTCCATGTCCGCCGGCAGGCGCAGCACCCGGACGTTCTTGCGCGCTCGCAGCAGCTCCAGCGCGTCGTCGTCGAAGTCCGGCGCGACGATGACCTCGGTGAACACGCCCTTGGTGTGCTCGACGAGGTCGGCGGTCACGGTCCGGTTCGTGGCGATGATGCCGCCGTAGGCCGACTGGGGGTCGCAGCGCGTGCGCCTTGTCGTACGCCTCCACCAGCGTCTCGCCGACGGCGATGCCGCACGGGTTGGCGTGCTTGATGATCGCGACCGTCGGCTGGTCGCCGTGGTCGTGGGCCGCGCGCACGGCCGCGTCCGCGTCGACGTAGTTGTTGTAGGACATCTCCTTGCCGTGCAGCTGCTCGGCCTGGGCGATACCGGGGCGCCAGTGCCGGTAGAGGGCCGCGGCCTGGTGCGGGTTCTCGCCGTAGCGCAGCGGTGCGACGCGGTCCCAGGTGGCGCCGGTCCACGCCGGGAAACCGGTGCCGTCGGTGGTGTCGGCGACGACGTTGCCCATCCAGTTGGCGACGGCGTTGTCGTAGCTCGCGGTGTGCACGAACGCCTCGGCCGCCAGCCGCTGGCGCTCCGCGAGGGTGAACCCGCCGGCGCCCAGCGCCGCCGACAACCGGGGGTATGCCTCGGGACTGGTGACGATGGCGACGCTCGCGTGGTTATTGGCGGCGGCGCGGACCATCGACGGGCCGCCGATGTCGATCTGCTCGATGCACTCCTGTGGGGACGCGCCCGAGGCGACGGTGTCGCGGAACGGGTAGAGGTTGGACGACGACGAGGTCGAACGCCTCGACGCCGAGCTCCTCGAGCTGCCGCACGTGGTCCGGGTTGTGGGTGTCGGCGAGGATCCCCGCGTGCACCGCGGGGTGAAGGGTCTTGACCCGACCGTCGAGACACTCGGGAAAGCCCGTGAGCTCCTCGACCGCGGTCACCGGAACCCCTTGCGCCGCAATGGTCTTCGCGGTCGACCCGGTCGACACGATGGCGACGCCGGCGTCGTTGAGGCGCCGACGCGAGCTCGGGGAGCCCGGTCTTGTCGTACACGGAGACGAGCGCACGCCGGATCGGGCGCCGCCCGTCGGTGGTGTCGGCAGAGCTCACGGGATGGTGACCTTCCGATCGGTGACGGTGAACCCCTCGCGGACCATGCGTCCGACGAGGTCGACGAGCTGGGGCCGTTCGGCGGCCTTGATCCGCTCGGTCAGGCGGTCTTCGGTGTCGTCGTCCTCGACCGGCACGGCCACCTGGCCGACGATGACGCCGGTGTCGATGCCCTCGTCGACGACGAAGAGGGTCGCGCCGGTGACCTTGACGCCGTAGTCGAGCGCGTCCCGCGGTCCGTGGATGCCGGGGAACGACGGCAGCAGGGCGTTGTGGCTGTTGACGTAGCGGCCGGCGAACCGGGCGAGGAACGCCGGCCCGACGAGCTTGAGGAATCCCGCGGACACGACCAGCGTCGGTTCGTAGGCGGCGACGGCCTCGGCGAGCGCCGCGTCCCAGGCCGCTCGGTCGAGGTGGTCGGACACGCGGCAGACGAAGGTGGGGATCCCCGCGCGCTCGGCGCGGGCCAGCCCCTCGATCCCGTCACGGTCGGCACCGACGGCCGCGACCCGCACGCCGTATGCCGGGTCGGCCGAGGCGTCGATGAGCGCCTGCAGGAGGGTCCCGGAACCGGAGACGAGGACGACGACCGAGCCGGCCAGAGGCTCGGAGGAGGCTGCCGTCACGGTGCTCGAGCCTAGCGAGGACCGTCGACGCCGCTGAGGTCGCCACCCCCGGGCGAAACCCGGGGGGTCGGCCCGTCGTTGTCATCGGGGAGGATGGGTCGCGGTCACCAGGGCCGGCGGTCCACCCACGGGCGAGAGCGGAGACACGATGGCGGGGCAGGTCGGCGGCCAGCAGGTCAGCCGCGAGGAGCTGCGCGCCCGCGGTCGCTACTCCCTGACCATCGCCTGCCTCTTCCTCCTCATCCTCGTCGGCGCCGGCCTGGGACTCCCGCGACGCGCGATCGTCGTCGTGCCGATCGTGGTCGCGATCGTCGTGTCGGTGCGCGAGATGCGCCGGCTGTCGCGGGCGTCGGCCGGGGCGTTCACCCGGTTCGGGCCGGCCGTGGCGCTGGGGCTCTCGACGGTCCTCCTGCTCGGAGCCATCACCCAGGCGGTCTTCTACGTCCCGCAGAAGCAGTACGAGGACTGCATGACCGGGGCGAACACCAGCACCGCCCAGTCGGTCTGCAGCCAACAGCGCCAACGCTCGCTGCTCGGGTCGCTGACCGAGTTCTGACCGTCACCACGCCGACCGGACTCAGATGGTTGTCGGTTTTCCGGCCATGGCGCGGGTAAACCGACAACCATCTGAGTCCGGTCGGCAGGAGGGGCTCAGCGGGTGACGGCGTCGACCTGGGTTACCAGGTGGTCGGCGATCTCCAGTGACGCCGTGGCCGCGGGCGAGGGCGCGTTGAGGACGTGCACCTGGCGCGGACCCGTCTGGACCAGGAAGTCGTCCACCAACGAGCCGTCCCGCCGCAGCGCCTGCGCCCGAACGCCCGCCGGTGCCGGCGTGAGGTCCCGGGCCTCGATCCCGGGGACCAGCCGGGCCAGGCTCCGCGCGAACGCCGCTGCGCGACAGCGATCGGACCACCTCACGCGCACCTGGAGCGGCGTGCTTGGCCCCGAGCCGCCAGAGGCCGGGCCACGACAGCGCGTCGCGCAGCTCCCCGAGGTCGACGTCCCGCCACGTGTACCCCTCGCGCCGCAGCGCCAGGACGGCGTTAGGTCCGGCGTGGACGCCGCCGCGGACCATCCGGGTGAGATGCACGCCGAGGAACGGGAACCGCGGGTCCGGGACGGGGTAGATCAGCCCGCGGACGAGATGCTCGCGGTGCTGGGCCAGCTCGAAGTACTCCCCCCGGAACGGCACGATCCGCGCCTCCGGCTCGATCCCGCAGGCCCGGGCCACGACGTCGGCGTGCAGGCCCGCGCAGACCACCAGGGCGTCCGCCTCGAGCGTGTCGCCGGTCGTCGTGCGGACCCGCACCACGCCCCCCGCGTCGGTGTCGACGCCCGCGAACCCGGTGCCGAGGCATACCAGCCCGCCGCCGCCCTGGATGTCCTCGGCGTAGGCCACGCAGACCGCGCCGTAGTCGATGATGCCCGTCGTCTCGACGCGCAACGCCTCGACGCAGGAGACGTAGGGCTCGTAGCCGCGGGCCTCGTCCTTGGTGACGAGCCGGGCCGGGACGCCGTTCGCGGTGGCGCGGTCGGCGAGCTTGTGCAGCCCCGGGACCTCCTCGGCCGAGGTCGCGACGACGAGCTTGCCGGTCGTCTCCACCGGGATGCCCCGCTCCCGGGCGAAGGCGGTCATCGAGCGCGGCGCCCCGCACCGCCATGGTCGCCTTGAGGCTGCCGGGCGGGTAGTAGATGCCGGAGTGGATCACTCCGGAGTTGCGGCCGGTCTGGTGCCGGGCGAGCGCCGTCTCCTTCTCGAGCACGGTCACCTCGTCGCCCCGGCGAGCGAGCGCCCGGGCGGTGGCGAGCCCGACGATGCCGCCGCCGACGACGATGACCCTCACGCGGCCACCACCGCGGCCACCTCTGCGGCCACCGCTCCAGACACCGGGCCGTGGAGCGCCGCGGTCAGCGGTGCGGGCGGGCCCGCAGCAGCAGCTGGGCCGACAGCACCGACAACGCCGCGCCGGCGACGAGCAGGCCGAGCAGCGCTGCGCCGAACACCAGTGGCCGAGTGCCGACGGCACTGAGCCGATCCACCCCCACCGCTCCCGAACCGAGGGCGGCGAGCACGGTGAGGCCGGCGGCCGAGGTCACGACGGCCGCGAGGGCGGTGGCGAGCTTGGTCCGCCAGCTCGACAGTCGGGCCAGGCTGCGACACGCGAGCCACCCTATGACGCCGCCGGCGAGCACCGGCACGGATAGCAGGAGGATCAGCCATCCGGACCATGCCCCGTCCGAGGGCAGCGCTCCCAGGACCGGGATCATCGGCATCAGGCCGGGGTGGGCGCCGGCCAGGGTGATCGTCGACCCGTCGGCGATCTGGAACCCGGGTCCGGCCAGCCACGCCAGCGCGAAGACGGCAAGGTTGGGGAGGACCAGCAGCTGCGCGGCGGTGAGCACGACCCCGCCGACGAGGCCGGCGTTGACCGCGGCGTGCAGGCCGGAGACCGTCGACCAGCGGGCGGCGACCATGATCACGACCAGGACCGTGCCGAGCCCCAGCAGGATGGCAGCGCCGTGGACGCCGGGCCGGACGGCCCGCGGCAGCCAGCGCGGCAGCCGGTCGAGCCACTCGCCGACCACGCCGCACTCCTCGCCGGCGACGTAGCGCCGGAGCAGCGCCCACGCGAGCGCCAGGACCGGGATGCCGAGGACGACGAGCACGGCCGCGAACCCCGGACGAGCCGGACCGGCCAGGGTGAGCAGCCAGGCGAGGAGCCCGGCCGCCGCATACCCGAGCACGAAGCCCGGGACCACCTGCCGGACCAGGGCCCGCGGCCAGGTGGTGCCCGGCGCCGACCGCTCGGTGCGGTCGAGGAGCCGGCGCGCCCCACGGACGGTCAGGAGCAGCGCCAGCAGCCAGAGCCCCAGCGGCGCCAGGGACAGCGACAGCTCGCCGACCGCGACCGAGGCCCCGTGACCGAGGAACCAGCCGGCGCTCGCGATGCCGAGGGCGTCGCCCCAGCCGACCGTCGTGTGCGCGGTCGCCACCCACACGACCAGGGCGGGCAGGGCGAGCACCAGCCACGAGCCCGCCGCGGCGAGGGCCCCGGCCGCCGGCGCCTGCCACCAGTCGAGCCCGGACGGCGCCTCGAGCACCTCGGCGTCGGAGCCCGTCTCGGGGCGGGAGTCGGCGCGGACGCGGTCGCGGAGCGAGTCGAGAAGGGTCATGACCGGACCATCGTCGCCGCTCCTCGCCGCTGGGCGAGGAGGGCGCGCCGAGGGTCGGTCAGATGACGACCGAGTCCAGGCTCGCCATGATCTCGCGCATCAGCGCGGCGGTCTCGGACGGCGTCTTCCCGACCTTGACCCCCGCCGCCTCGAGGGCCTCCTGCTTGGCCGCGGCGGTTCCCGACGAACCGGACACGATCGCGCCGGCGTGGCCCATCGTCTTGCCCTCGGGCGCCGTGAACCCCGCCACGTAGCCGACGACCGGCTTGGAGACGTTGTCCTTGATGTAGGCCGCGGCCCGCTCCTCGGCGTCGCCGCCGATCTCGCCGATCATGACGATCGCGTCGGTGTCGGGGTCGTTCTGGAACGCCTCGAGGCAGTCGATGTGGGTCGTCCCGATGATCGGGTCGCCGCCGATCCCGACGGCGGAGGAGAAGCCGTAGTCCCGGAGCTCGTACATCATCTGGTAGGTCAGCGTGCCGGACTTGCTGACCAGGCCGACCCGCCCGGGGCCGGCGATGTCGGCGGGGATGATGCCGGCGTTGGACTGCCCGGGGCTGATCAGCCCGGGGCAGTTCGGGCCGATGATGCGGGTGCCGCCCTTGCTCTGCGAGTACGCGAAGAACTCCGCGGTGTCCTTGACGGGGATGCCCTCGGTGATGACGACGACGAGGGGTATGCCCGCGTCCACCGCCTCGACGACGGCGGCCTTGGCGAACGCCGGGGGCACGAAGACCACCGAGACGTCGGCGCCGGTCTCGGCGATCGCCTCGGCGACACCGCCGAACACCGGCACGGTGACGTCGTTCGGGAACTCGACCGACTGGCCCGCCTTGCGCGGGTTGACGCCCCCGACGACGGCGGTGCCCGAGGCCAGCATCCGGGTGGTGTGCTTCATCCCCTCGGAGCCGGTCATGCCCTGGACGATGACCTTGGAGTCCTGGTTGAGGAAGATCGACATCGCGCTCCGCCGCCCCTTCTACTTCGCCGCTGCAGCGAGCTCGGCGGCCTTGCGGGCCGCGCCGTCCATGGTTCCCTCGATGCTGACGAGGGGGTGGTTCCGTTCGGCGAGGATGCGCCGGCCCTCGTCGACGTTGTTGCCGTCGAGGCGGACGACGAGCGGCTTGGTCGCCTCGTCGCCGAGCTTGTCGAGGGCGCCGACGATGCCGTTGGCCACCGCGTCGCACGCGGTGATGCCTCCGAACACGTTGACGAAGACCGCCTTGACCTGGGGGTCGCCGAGGATGATGTGCAGGCCGTTGGCCATCACCTCCGCGGAGGCGCCGCCGCCGATGTCGAGGAAGTTCGCGGGCTTGGGCGGGGTCGTGAGGCCGCGGTCCGCCGCGACCTCCTCACCCGCGTACGCGACGACGTCGAGGGTCGACATGACCAGCCCGGCGCCGTTGCCGATGATGCCGACGTCGCCGTCGAGCTTGACGTAGTTGAGGTTCTTCTCCTTGGCGGCGGCCTCGAGCGGGTCGGCACTGAGGGCGTCCTCGAGGCCGGCGTGGTCCTCGTGCCGGAACTCGGCGTTCTCGTCGAGGGTGACCTTGCCGTCGAGGGCCACGATCTGCCCGTCCGAGGTCTTGACCAGCGGGTTCACCTCGACCAGGGTCGCGTCCTCCTCGCGGTAGACGTCCCAGAGCTTCGTGAGGACCGCCGCAATGGCGTCCTTGTCGGCCGCGTCGAACCCGGCCGCGTCGACGATCTCGCGGGCCTTGGCGTCGTCGATCCCGACGTTGGGGTCGACGGGGACGCGGGCCAGGGCGTCGGGCCGCTCCACGGCGAGCTGCTCGATCTCCATGCCGCCCTCCTTGGAGCACATGGCGAGGTAGGTGCGGTTGGCGCGGTCGAGGAGGACCGAGAAGTAGTACTCCTCGGCGATCGACGCGCCCTGGGCGACCATGACGCGGTGCACGGTGTGGCCCTTGATGTCCATGCCGAGGATCTGCTCACCCGCCGCAGCCGCCTCGTCGGCCGACTTCGCGACCTTGACGCCGCCGGCCTTGCCACGGCCGCCGGTCTTCACCTGCGCCTTGACCACGACGACCCCGCCGCTCTTCGGACCGATCTCCTCGGCCGCCGCACGGACCGCCTCGGGGGTGTCGGCCACGATCCCGGCGAGCACGGGAACCCCGTGCGCCTCGAACATGTCCCGCGCCTGGTACTCGAACAGGTCCACGCCAGCCGTCCCATCGTTGGAATGAGCGATTTCGTGCGGGCCGAGCCTAGCGGCCGGGTCCGGACCGGCCGAGGGCCCCTGCGAGCGATGCGACCGATCTCACGCGCATACCCCGGGTATGCGGGTCAGCCGACGGTGACGGCCTGCCCGGCCGGGACGAGCAGCACCCACACCGGACCGGACGCCAGAGGGATGGGCCGGCCGTTCTGGCCACCGGTCGTGTAGCTGGTCGGTGACCCGAGGTCGGGGCGGGCCCACTGGCCCCTCCAGACCTGCCCGTCGCGGAGCACCGTCGCCGGGCCCGACCCGACGAGGTCGACGACCGGCGTCTGGGCGCCGTTGACGTCACGGTTCTCGCTGAGGTGGGCGGGGACCTCCTGGACGACCACGGTGGCAGCGGCGACCCGGGCCCCGCCCACGGCGACGTCCGGCCGCCCGTCGGTGGTGAGGAGGTACCGACCGGTCCCGGCGTCCCAGGTGAAGGTGACCTTGGAGGCCGGCCACGCGGTCGACACCGAGGCGGCCGGGGACCCGCCCGGTCCCGCGGGGCCGAACCGGAACCCGGGGTCCCCGTTGGTGGCGCGGTGCCGGCGCGGGCGAGCAGGACCTGGGTGTTGCCGATGACGTTGTAGGGCGCCCGTCGGTCGCCGGCCCGGCGGTACCCCTGCGTCCCGGCGTCGTAGGGGATCGAGGCGAGGTTGGCCTGGTCCACGACGCTGCGGGTGAAGGCGGACCCGCCGGAGTAGGCGAGCGCGACCCGGCCCCAGTTGGCCAGCAGGGCGACGTCGGTCTCGCGGGCGCTGCGGATCGGCCCGACCTCGGGCGGCAGGTCTCCGGCCCCGGTCGAGAAGACCGCCATGAGGCGGGTGAGGCCGCCCTCGACCGGCTCGACGTAGACCACCTCGGCCCGCTCGATCCCCAGCCGCGGACGGGCCCCGGCCGTGTTGTCGATCTTGACCGCCAGCACGGTGCCACCGGGCAGTCCCGGCAGGGCCGGGGTGGTCGGGCTCGGCGGCGGCGTGGTGGTGGTCGAGGTCGAGGTGCTCGTCGGAGCCGGTGCGGCCGCAGCGGTCGTCGGGCCCGGCTCCGGGGCCGGGGAGGAGCACGCGGCGAGCGCCAGGGCGGTGGCGACGGCCACTGCTGCGACGGTGGTCGTCGCGGCACCTAGAGGCCAGCGGACGCGTCGGCGGTTGGCCCTTTGAGGACACGGCAACCGGAGGTCAGTTCGCTCGGACACGGGCCGCGAGCCTAGGTCATCTGCTTGGGTGACCCTGTCGACTCACGGCGCCCCGCCGTGGCCGACAACCTGGTTGTGGGGCCGCAGCCCCTTGGCGGCCCCACAACCTTTCGGTCGCCGACAGCGCGGTCATGCCGGGGCTTTCGCTCCCGGCCCACCACGGGAGACCCGTGGTGCCCGGACCGCGCCCGCTGCGGGAAAAGCGGGGATCCGACCCTGTCCGCCATCGACTCGGAACACTGCGGCATGGGGGGTTGTCGCACTGCTCCGTACGTCAATGGTGGAACCTCGACGCCTCCAAGACCTACCGACTTTGCCAACTCTTTAAGGTCGCGAGGCAAATGCCGCACCTAAAGGCGGGCAAATCGTCTCACCTGTTGGGATCGACGTTCGCCCGGACCCATTCGACGATCTCCGTGGTGGTCGCGCCGGGGGTGAACACGGTGGCGACGCCCATCCGCTTCAGCTCCGGCAGGTCGTCGTCGGGGATGATCCCGCCGCCGAAGACGACGATGTCGGAGGCGTCCCGCTGCTTCAGCAGGTCGACGACCTTGGCGAACAGCGTCATGTGCGCGCCGGAGAGCACCGAGAGGCCGACCGCGTCGGCGTCCTCCTGGATGGCGGCCTCGACGATCTGCTCCGGCGTCTGGTGCAGGCCGGTGTAGACGACCTCCATACCGGCGTCCCTCAGGGCCCTCGCCACGACCTTCGCGCCGCGGTCGTGACCGTCCAGGCCCGGCTTCGCCACCACCACTCGGATGGGCGACCCCGGCCGTTCGGAGAGGTGCTCGCGGGGTTCGGCCGGTTCGGGCGCGTCGGACATGCCGCGAAGCGTAGCGAAGCCCCCTGGTGGGGGTTAGTGTCGCCGAACCATGCCGTCTCGTTCGTTGCCGACCGCCGGTGGGTCGCCCATCCGCGGCCGCGCTGACGGCGCGGCGCGGGTCAAGGGGTATGCGTCAGGCCTCGCCTCCCGGGTCGTGGGTGCCGTCCAGGGGGCCGCCGCCTCGGCGACCGACATCGTCGGTGAAGCCGCCAAGGCCCTGGCCACCCCCACCGGGCTCGCCGGCGCGACGGTGGAGGCGCTGTGGCTGGGCACCCATCTGGCGATCTACCCGCTCGGGCTGATGGGGACGCGCGCCAAGGACGTCTCCCAGGGGTACCGGATCGAGCACCTCGGCCCGGTGCAGCGCGGTCTGGTCATCTCCGACATCGAGGCGGCCGGGACGCCGATCCTGCTGGTGCACGGCATGGCCGACAACCGGTCGGTGTTCACCCTGCTCCGCCTCGGGCTGCGCCGCCGCGGCTTCGGCCACATGACGACGATGAACTACTCGATCCTCACCGGGGACGTCCGCGTCGCCGCCGCGCAGCTGGCCGAGGAGATCGAGGCCATCGTGGCCGAGACCGGCTACGAGCGGATCCACGTGGTCGGGCACAGCATGGGCGGGCTCATCGCCCGCTACTACGTGACCCGGCTGGGCGGGGACGAGCGGGTCCACACGCTGGTCACCCTGGGCAGCCCCCACCACGGGACCTACCTGGCGTACGCATGGAACAGCCGGATCATGCAGCAGCTGCGTCCCGGGAGCCCGCTGATGCAGGAGCTGGAGCAGCCGGTCGAGAGCTGCCGCACCCGCTTCCTCTGCTACTGGTCGGACATCGACCAGCTGATGTTCCCCCAGCGCTCGGCCGCCCTGGAGCACCCCGATCTCAACGTGACGAACGTCGAGATGCATGGCGTAGGTCACATGAGCCTGCCCATCATGCAGTCCGTGGTGCACGGGATCGGGGCCGCGCTGGCCCACCTGGACTCCGACGGCAGCACGGTGGCGCCGGGCGCGACGCCGTTCGCCGGGCGCCGCCGGAGCGGCTGACCGGCCGCGTCGGCCGGGTTCGACAAAGGGCCTGGTCACAGGCCGATCCGACCCTCGCGCGGGCCGGCCGGGGCCGCTAGGTTGTCACCCGCGACGTTGCCCCCAGCTGCGCCGCGCGCCCCCGCATTCGTCCGACTGTTCGGTGCCGTCCGACGGCGATCGCCCCTGCTCGACCCGTGTCCGCGTTCACTCCGCTGCGCCCCGAAACCTGTGGAGATGGATTTGGGATAACGAAATGGTCACGTTAGGGTAACCGTCGACTCAGAAAGCCCCTCTGTCGGTCATCTCCCGAAGCCCCCCAAGGATCCCCTCTCTTGTCTGACGCTGCATACCGCGGGCGCCACCGGCCCCCGGCGGGACGGCATCGTGCCGCCCGATCCGCCCGGACCCACGAGTCGACGGGTTCCTCCCTCCCCCGTTTCGTCGGGTCGGGGTACCTCCTCCCGACCGCTGCGGCGGCGACCCTGGTCCTCACGGCAACCGGCGCCCACTTCGGTGGGACGGCGGGCACCCCGAGCGCCTCGGCCGCCCCCGCGACGAGCCTGACCGCGTCCGGCCTCGTGACCGAGGACGCCATCGAGCGCGACGTCATCGAGCGCTCCGGGCGTGACAGCGCCCGCGCCTCCGGGCTCACCGGGACCGACTCCTTCGACACCACCGACAGCGGCCGGGCCGACCAGCAGGACGCCGCGGACGCCGCCGACCGCACGCAGGCCCAGGCCGACGCCGCCGCCGCGAAGGCAGCGGCCGACGCCGCGGCCGCTCAGGCCCAGGTGCAGGCCCAGGTGCAGGCCCAGGCCGACGCCGCCGCGCAGCAGAAGGCTCAGGCCGACGCGGCCGCCGCCGCGGCCCACAACTGGGTCCCGTTCATCGACGGCGGCTACCAGCTCACCTCCGGCTTCGGTATGCGGTGGGGCTCGATGCACCCGGGCCAGGACTTCGCGGTCCCGGTCGGCACCCCCGTCAAGGCGATGTCCTCCGGGACCGTGATCTTCGCCGGCTGGCAGGGCGGCTACGGCAACAAGGTCGAGATCCAGTACTGGGACGGGACCGTCTCCTGGTTCTGCCACAACAGCAAGCTGGTCGTGACGCAGGGCGAGAAGGTCACGCCGGGCGAGCTCGTGTCGATGTCCGGCAACACCGGCCACTCGACCGGTCCCCACATCCACGTCGAGATCCACCCGCAGGACGGTTCCCCGGTTTCGCCCCTCCCGTGGCTCAAGAAGATGGGCACGATGCCGTAAGGCTCGCTCTCCGTCACCCGCAGCGCAGTGTCCCGATCCCGGGGCGCTGCGCTGCTGTGTGTTCAGAGCTTGGTGACCGGCGCATACCGGAGCAGGAGGCGCTTGACGCCCTCGGCACCGAAGTCCACGTGCGCCATCGCCCGGTCGCCGTCGCCCTCGACCCGGAGCACGGTGCCGAGCCCGAACGAGTCGTGGGTGACCCGGTCGCCGGGGTTCAGGTGGAGCGCCGGCCTGGACGAGGCCCGGGTCATCTCGCGGCGGTTGGCCAGCGACTCCATCGCCGAACCGCCCATCCGGCGACCCTGGCGCGCCGCGTCGACCGCCGACTCGAGGCGCTCCCAATGGACCAGCTCGGGCGGGATCTCGTCGAGGAAGCGGGACGCCGGGTGGTACTGCGGGGCACCCCACGCGGAGCGGACCGCGGCCCGCGACAGGTAGAGGCGCTCGCGGGCCCGGGTGATCCCCACGTAGGCCAGCCGGCGCTCCTCCTCCAGCTCGAGCGGTTCGGACAGCGCGCGCATGTGCGGGAAGGTGCCGTCCTCCATCCCGGAGAGGAAGACGACGGGGAACTCGAGCCCCTTGGCGGTGTGCAGCGTCATGAGGGTGACGACCCCGCCGTCGGCCCCGGGCGCGCCGGACGGGATGTCGTCCGCGTCGGCGACCAGCGAGACCCGCTCGAGGAAGTCCTCCAGCGAGATGACCTCACCGGTCTCGATCCGCTCGTCGTCGAACTCACGGGCGACCTCGACCAGCTCGGCGAGGTTCTCGATCCGGGTCTCGTCCTGGGGGTCGGAGCTGGCCCGCAGCTCGCGGAGGTACCCGCTCTGCTCCACGACCGCCTCGAGCAGCCCGGCGACGCCGGAGCCGTCGGCCCAGACCCTGGACAGTGACTCCAGCAGCCCGGTGAACACCTCGATCGCGGCCACCGACCGGGTCGCGATGCCCGGGGCGTCGGCCGGCCGGCCCAGCGCCGCGACGAAGGGGATGCGCTCCCGCTCGGCCAGCTGGGCGATGCAGGCCTCCGCCCGCTCGCCGATCCCCCGCTTGGGCACGTTGATGATGCGCCGCAGGTTGACCGTGTCGGCGGGGTTCGAGATGACGCGCAGGTAGGCGAGGGCGTCCTTGATCTCCTTGCGCTCGTAGAACCGGGTGCCACCGACGACCTTGTAGGGCATGCCGACCCGGACCAACACCTCCTCGAACGCGCGGGACTGGGCGTTGGTCCGGTAGAAGATCGCGACGTCCTTGGGGCGGACGCCCTCGCTGTCCTGCAGGTGGTCGATCTGCTTCGCGACGAACGCCGCCTCGTCGTGCTCGCTGTCGGCCACGTAGCCGACGATCTTCACCCCGTCGCCGGAGTCGGTCCACAGGTTCTTGGCGCGGCGCTTCTCGTTGCGGGCGATCACCGCGTTGGCGGCCCGCAGGATGGTCTGCGTGGAGCGGTAGTTCTGCTCCAGCAGGATGGTCCGCGCGTTGGGGTAGTCCTGCTCGAACTCGACGATGTTGCGGATCGTCGCGCCGCGGAACGCGTAGATCGACTGGTCGGCGTCGCCGACGACGCACAGCTCGCCCGGCGGCACCGCGTGCGCCGGCGCGTCGTCCGGGAGGGCCGGGCCCACCAGCTCCTTGACCAGCTGGTACTGCGCGACGTTGGTGTCCTGGTACTCGTCGACGAGGATGTGCCGGAACCGGCGCCGGTAGTGCTCGGCCGCGTCGGGGAAGGCCTGGAGCAGGTGGACGGTCGACATGATGAGGTCGTCGAAGTCCATGGCGTTGGCCTGGCGCAGCCGACGCTGGTACATCGTGTAGGCCTCGCTCACCTTCCGCTCGTGGTGGCTGGACCCGCTGTCCTCGGGGCCGACCCGCGACGCATACGTCTCCTCGTCGACGAGGTCGTTCTTGAGGTTGCTCACCGCGTGCGAGAACGCCCGCGGCTGGTAGCGCTTCGGGTCGAGGTCGAGGTCACGCAGGACCAGGGTCATGAGGCGCTGGCTGTCGGCGGCGTCGTAGATCGAGAAGGTGGACTTGAGGCCGAGCCGGGTCGCCTCGCGGCGCAGGATCCGCACGCACGCCGAGTGGAACGTCATCACCCACATGGCCTTGGCGCGCGGGCCGATGAGGTCGGCGACCCGCTCCTTCATCTCGCCGGCCGCCTTGTTGGTGAAGGTGATGGCGAGGACCTGGCCGGGCTGGACGTGCCGGGCGGCCAGCAGGTAGGCGATCCGGTGGGTGAGGACCCGGGTCTTGCCGGACCCGGCACCGGCGACGATGAGCAGCGGCGGGCCGTCGTGGACGACCGCCAGGCGCTGCTGCGGGTTCAGGCCCTTGAGCAGCTCCTCCGGGTCGTGCAGCCGTCCGTCGGAGTCCGTCGGGCGACCCGGTCCGCCGGCCGTGTCCGCGCCGCCGTCCGCGGTGGCCCACAACGGGATTCCCCGCTCGTCGACGTCTCCCCCGGGTACCGGACGCGGCAGGTCGAGGTCGTCGAAGAGGGTGCTGGGCTCGGATGTCATCGCGTCGTCCAGCCTACGTCGGCGGCGCGACACCGCGGACTGCCACCCGGGTGGCGGGGCGACCCTCAGGCGGCAGCGCGCTCCGCGAGCGGGAGGCCGGCCTCGCGCCAGGCCCGCAGTCCGCCGACGACGTCCGTCGCGCGGTTCAGCCCCATCCGCACGAGGGTCGCGGCGGCCAGCGACGACGCATACCCCTCCTGGCAGAGCACGAGGACGCGCGTCTCGTACGAGGTCCACGGCAACCGGGCCGCGCTGCGCGGGTCCAGCCGCCACTCGAGGACGTTGCGCTCGATGACGACGGGGCGCAGGGCCGGGTCGACCTCACCCTCGGCCCGCCGCTGCGCCTCGGGCCGGATGTCGACCAGCACCGCGCGGTCGTGCAGCAGCAGCTGGTATGCGGCCCGCGGCGAGATCCGGTGGTAGGCGGCGCGGGCCTCGTCGACCAGGTCGTCCACGGTGGCCGACGCGGTGGGGACCGCCGCCACTGACGGGGCCGACCGGCCGGAGAACAGCCGCGTCTCCCAGTGGATCTCCGTGGTGCGCCCAGCGGTCGGGGTCGCGGTCGGGGTCGCTGTCGAGGTCGCGGTCACCACGACGACGCGTCCTGCGGCGTGGCCAGGCGGTTGGGGCCGTCGGGTCCGAGCTCGAACTGGCCCATCGTCACCAGGCCGGGAGCGTAGGCGTGGACCGTCAGCGCCCGGCCGGGACCGGCGCCGACGACGTTGTGCACGTGGTCGCGGCCGAACGCCCGCGCGTCGCCTTCGGTCAGGGTCCGGTGTTGGACCGCGCCGAGAGCCCAGGTCTGCTCGAGCACGACGCCCGAGGCCACGGCGAACGCGCCGGACGCCTCACCGTGGTCGTGCCATCCGGTCTCGGTGCCCTCCGGCCACGAGATCAGCCAGACGTCCAGGCGGGCGTCGCCGGCGAGGCGGGCCCAGGTGCGGCCGCCGCTCTCGGGGAGCAGCGCGGAGAGGTTCGGGTTGAGGGCGTAGCTGCGGGCGGTCCGCCGCAGCTCGGCCAGCGGCACGGCGGCCGCGCGGGTGTCGAGAGGAGAGGTCGAAGCGGTCATGTCGGGTCTCCAGGGTCGGGGCCGGCGCCTGGACGTCGCCGCGTGGAGCGGGGACGGGCACCGGCGGGCTGTCGTCGGACGGTCTGAGCGGGTCGAGCAGGCGGTCAGGACCGGCGACAACAGCGCGCGACGACGCGCCACGAGGTCGCCGAGACCGGCCGACCCGTGCACATTCGCGTCGCGCTGCTGGAGTGCATGTGACAAGGACATCAGCGATGAAGACGGGCTCGCAAGTGGATTGATACATCATCTCGCGTTATGGACATCCCTACGCATCGTTATGTTCAGGTGACCCTCCTAGGCTGGCCGCCATGACCGCCTCCACGCTCACCGTCCCCGCTCTGGTCGTCCCCCGGCACGGCGGCTCCGACGTCCTCACCGTGCAGGACCGCGACGTCCCGGCGCCGGGCCCGGGTCAGGTGCGCGTCACCGTGGCGGCGGCCGGGATCAACTTCATCGACATCTACCAGCGCGAGGGCGTCTACCCGATCCCGACGCCGTTCGTCGTCGGGGGCGAGGGCGCCGGCACCGTCGAGGCGGTCGGCGACGGCGTCGACCTGGCCGTCGGTGACCGGGTGGCTTGGGCCGACGGGCCGGGCAGCGCGGCGGGGTCGGTCCTGGTGGACGCCGCCAAGGCGGTCGGGGTCCCCGACGGGGTCGACCTCGAGGTCGCCGGGGCCGTGATGCTCCAGGGGATCACGGCTCACTACCTCGTCAACTCGACGTATGCGGTCCAGCCGGGCGACCTCGTCCTGGTCCACGCGGTGGCCGGCGGGGTCGGTCAGCTGCTCGTCCAGCTGGTCAAGGCCGAAGGCGCGACGCTCATCGGGACCGCGGGGTCGGCGGAGAAGGTCGCCCTCGGCCTGGAGCTGGGCGCCGACCACGTCATCGACTACTCCGAGCTGTCCGACCTGGGCGAGCTCCCCGGCAAGGTCAAGGAGCTGACCGGCGGCCAGGGCGTCCACGTCGTCTACGACGGGGTCGGGAAGACGACGTTCGACGCGTCGCTGGCCTCGCTGCGGCGTCGCGGGACGATGGTGCTCTTCGGTGGCGCGAGCGGTCAGGTCCCGCCGTTCGACATCCAGCGCCTCAACCGCGGCGGCTCGCTGTTCCTCACCCGGCCGACGATGGGCGACTACATCGCGACCCGCGACGAGCTCGAGTGGCGTACGTCGGAGATCCTCGGCGCCGTGGCCGACGGGTCGCTGAAGGTCGACATCGGCGGCCGCTACCCGCTCGCCGACGCCCAGGCCGCCTACGACGCCCTCGCCGGCCGCCAGACGACCGGAAAGCTCCTCCTCATCCCCTGACCCCTCCTGGACCCCTCCTGACCCCTCCTGACCCTTGACCGGTTCGTGCTCTGGACCGCTGGGAATTTCCGGTTCCAGACGCCACGAACCACCGGCCACAACGTCGTTGGTTACCCTCGGTTGATGGAGGGCCCGGTCGCCGGACGCTCGGTCTCACGCCGGGCGATCCTCGGCGGTCTCACACTGGGTGCGGTCGGCGCGGCGGCTGCGTGCACGTCTCCGCCCAGCGGGCCCGCTCCCCGGCCGGCAGCGCCTCGACCGAGGCGGTCGCCGCTCCGTCGCCGTCGCCACCTGCGACGTCCTCGACGACGGCGACGCCGACCGGTCCCCGGCTGCCGCTCGTCCTGGCCGTCCACGCGACCCGCGCGGCGGGCGTACGGGCGTCCAGGGCGGTGCTCGACGCGGCCGCGGCCGGCGCCGGCGTGTCCTGGTCCGACCTCGGCGCGTCCGGTGCCGCGACCCTGGTCCGCGGGGTCTCGGCGGGTGGGACCACCAGCGACGCGGACGCGGTGGGCGCCGTCCAGGCCAACCGCGACACCGTCGCCGTCGTTCGCGCGGACGCGCTGGGCCCTGCGGTCGCCGCCGTCCCCGTCGACGGGGTCGACCCCGTGACGCGACCCGAGGCGTACCCCGTCGTGGTGGCTGGCGACCCCGCGAACCCGGTCGACCCGACCCGCATCGTCAGCACCCTGTGGGTCGGCGACGTCATGCTCGGGCGCCGGGTCGGGCAGCAGATCGCCGCCGCGCGCGACCCGAACCTGCCGTTCAGCCAGACCGCCGACCGGCTGCGGGCGGCCGACCTCACCGTGGCGAACCTCGAGTGCGCCCTCTCGCGCAACGGCCGTCCGACGCAGGGGGGCGACTCGTTCGGCGCCGACGCCTCCTCGCTGGCCGGTATGCGGGACGCGGGGTTCGACGTCCTGGTGCTGGCCAACAACCACCTCGGCGACTACGGCGACCGGGCGCTGCGCGAGTCGCTCGCGGCGGCGCGCAACGGGTTCGCCATGACCGGGGCCGGCGAGAACCTCGCCGCCGCCCTGGAGCCCGCTGTGGTCGAGCGCAAGGGTGTCCGCTTCGGCGTCCTGGCGTTCAACGCGATCGGCGAGACCCCGGCGGCGACCTCTACCTCGGCGGGGGCGCTGTCGGTGCGGATGCCGCCGCGAACCGGTCCGCTCAACGAGGAGGACCTAGCGCGGGTGACCGACGCGGTCCGCGGGCTGCGGGCCCGGGCCGACGTCGTCGTGGTCTACCCGCACTGGGGCACCCAGTACGTCCACGACCCCGTTCCCGAACAGCGCGATGTCGGCCGACGGCTGGTCGAGGCCGGCGCCACCGCGGTCATCGGCTCCCACCCGCACTGGGTCCAGGGCATGGAGCTTCACAACGGACGCCTCATCGCGCACTCGCTCGGCAACTTCGTCTTCGACATGACGTTCTCCACGCAGGTACAGCAGGGCATGGCCCTCGAGCTGGTGTTCTGGGGCGACCGCCCGATGGCCGCCCGCCTCTGGCCGTACCGCATCGGCGACCGCCACATCCCCCGCTGGCTCGACGGCGACCCCGAGGCCGACCGCATCCGCGCCGACGTCTGGGGCGCCAGCACCGGACCGTTCGCGGCCTGACCGGAGGTTACGTATGCCCGACCGCACCCCCACCCGTCCGTCCGGCCCTTCCCTGGTCGGCCGGCGAGCGGTTCTGCTCGGCGCCGCGGCCGTCGGCCTGGCCGGGTGCACCGAGGCCGCCACGCCGGCCGACCCGGCGACCCCGCCGCCGAGTACCGGCATACCGAGCCCGTCCTCGAGCACCTCGACGACGACCACCGCCGCTCCCACCCCGACCACCACCACTCCGGCGCCGCTGCCGGCCAGCCGGGTCTTCCCGATCGCCCCCAACGAGCCCGAGCCGGTGGCCAAGGAGCGGGCGGTCCGGCTGGTCGAGGCAACCTCGTCATGGGGGCCCGGCGGCGCGGACGAGGCGGCGGTGGCGGCGCGACTGGCGGCTCAGGGCATCTCGGGACCCCGGGCGGCGGCCTTCGCGGCCGTGACGGCGCCGTTCCGCGGCGCGAGCCCCGAGGCCACGTCGGGGGTGATCGCGGCGCAGTACGGCGGGCTGACGGCGACGACGGGGTCGCTGCTGGTGACGTTCGAGCAGTGGACCCGGGACGCAGCCGGCGCGGTCGTCCGCGGCGGGGCGGGCGCCGACGTACGGCTGACGAAGGAACAGGGTCAGTGGCAGGTGACCGAGGTGTTCACGGCGACGCCACTGCCGCCGGTCGCGCCGGTGCCCGCGCTCGTCCAGCAGGTGCTGTCGAACCAGCGGATCCGGCTCCCTCCCGCGGCGGCCGCCGACATCGCGGCCGGTAACCTGCGCCCGAAGCCGATGCAGGCACTGCTGACACTCGCGCGGGACTACGACATCGACGTGAGCATCGTGTTCAAGCCGCACCCGGACAACGTCTTTGCGACCAACCGGCTCAGCGACCACACCCGCCGCCGGGCGTGGGACATCTGGGCGGTCAACGGGCAGGCGGTCATCGCGGCGTCGACACCCGACGCGCTCATCGACGGGTTCCTGCGCGCCGCCAAGGACGCGGGCGCCTACAACATCGGCGGGCCTCGGCTGCTCTCCGGCGCCGGGTACTTCTCCGACCGGACCCACCGCGACCACTGCCACATCGCGTTCAACAGCGACACCTGAGCAGCGGCGGTATGCGCCGCTACTCCACCGCCCCCGCCCTGACCACGCCCCCGCCGCCCCGCCCCCGCCCGCTCCCGGCTGACAACAACTCCGCACGTGGGGACTTATCGGCGGACATATCGGACATCGGCCGCGAAAGGTCCGCACGTGCGGAGTTGTTGACCGCGCGGGGCGTTCCGGGCGCTCAGGTCCGGGGGCGCTCAGGTCCGGGGGCTCGCTCGGGTCGGCGGGGCGCTCAGGTCCGGGGCGCGGTCGGGCTCCGGGTCCGGCCGGGGCGCTCAGGTCCAGAGGACGGCGACGCAGACGTTGAGGATCGCGAGGAGCGCGGTCGCCTGAACCAGCCCGGGCCGCCGGCAGGACCGCGGTCGCCGTCCCGCCCGCCGTGCCGCCCACCTCGGCGTCGCCGGGATCGGCCGTGGCGAGCGCCCGGCGCTGCCAGCCGTTCGCGATCTCCGCGCAGGCCACGCAGGCCACGGCGATGACCAGCTTGACGCCGATCTTCGCGCGGATGAGCTCGTCGGCCGGGTCGCTGCTCATCTCGTGCAACCCGACCAGGAGGATGCCGGTGACGAGCTGGGCGCGGGCGCCCCAGACCATCGCCATCCGGATCCGACCGGACCGCGGCGCGGCCAGCCAGGGGCCGATGATCGCCGCGGCCCCGAGGAGGTGGAGCACGACCAGGACACCGATGACCACACTCATACCGGCACCCTAGCCACCATCTCGGGAGGCTCGACGGCTGTCGGCGGGCCGTGCCAAGGTGACGCCATGGCTCCCACGGCAGCGTCCATCGACGGGTACATCTCGACCTTCCCCGAGGCCACTCAGGAGATTCTCCAGGAGCTGCGCCGGCACGTCCTCGTCGCGCTACCGGACGCCGAGGAGCGGATCAGCTACCAGATCCCGACATTCGCGGTCGACGGCCAGTACGTCATCTACATCGCCGGCTGGAAGCACCACGTGAGCATCTACCCGATCCCCGGCGGGGACGAGGAGCTGGATGCCGACCTCGAGCCGTACCTGTCCGGCCAGGGCACCATCAAGCTCCCCTTGAAGCAGCCGGTCCCGTGGGACCTCGTCGACCGGGCGATCGCCGCCCGGGTCGCGGAGCGCGTGCCGCAGATCCGCGCGCTAGCGCGGGGTCAGCGCGGGGTCAGCGCCGGGTCTGTGCAGGGTCAGGGCCGGGTCAGGAGTCGCCGAGCGAGCTGAGCAGCCGGTCGCCGGCGCTCTTCATGTGCCGCTCCATCGCCGAGGCGGCGGCGTCGGCGTTCCGGGCCGCGATGGCGTCGGCGATCGACGTGTGCTCGGCCAGCGTCAGGTTGGTATGCGCGACGTCGTTCACCGCTCGCTCGACCCAGACCCGAATCAGCGAACGGACCGTCGTCAGCAGGTCGGTCAGCAGGGAGTTCCCGGCCGCCTCGGCGATGACCTGGTGGAACCGCATGTCGGCCTCGACGAACACGGCGAACTCGTCGCGGTGCTCGCGCATGGTCACGAGCGTCGCGTCGATCGCCTCACGCTGCTCGTCGGAGGCGAGGACGGCCGCCAGCCGGGCCACCTGGACCTCCAGCACCTGCCGGACCTGGATCAGCTCGACGGTCTTGGGCTCACCCAGCCAGAGCCCCCAGCTGAGGGTCTGCGGCAGCAGCTCCGAGACGCTGCCCTTGAGGTACGTCCCCGAACCCGGCCGCACGCTGACGATGCCCAGCAGCTCCAGCGCCGCGAGCGCCTCACGCACCGCGGACCGGCCCACGCCGAGCTGCGCGGCGAGCTGGCGCTCGGCCGGAAGGCGGTCGCCCGCGGCAATCTCGCCCGAGGTGAAGAAGTCGAGCAGCCGCCGCGTCACCGCGGATACCGCGCTGACCGGCTCGATGGTCTGGAGGGGGGCGAGCCGAGGAGTGCTCGGACCGGTCACGCCGGCGGCTGAGGTCACAGAGGTCACTCTAACCACGCGATGTCATGTTGGCCAACCGGTTGACTGGTTGACCAATTTATGCCAGAGTTCTCCGCAGCAGCCACACCGACGCCCCACACCGACGTGAGAAGGAGTCCCACCCGTGCCGAGCAGCGCCGCACCGAGCAGCACCGGACCGAGCTCCGTGGGCCCGAGCACGATCGGTCTGAGCACGTACAGCTTCTTCTGGCAGTGGCACGAGACCGCGCCGCGCCCGCTCTCGCTGGCCGAGATCGTCGCGAAGACCGCCTCATGGGATGTCGAGCTGCTCCAGCTGTGCGACTACCCCGCGCTGGACCGGTACGACGCGGCGCAGGCGGCCGACCTGGCCGCCATCGGCGGCGACCTCGGCGTGGCCTACGAGCTCGGAACCCGCGGCCTCGACACCGCCCACCTGCTCCACTATCTCGAGCTCGCCGGCCGTCTCGACGTGACGCTGGTCCGATCGATGGTCAAGAGCGAGGAGATCGCCGACGCGTCGGAGCTGCTGGCCAAGGTCGTCCCCGCCTACGAGGAGGCCGGCGTGACGCTGGCTCTCGAGACCTACGAGCAGATCCCGACCCGCACCCTGGCCGCCCTCGTCACCGAGGCCGACTCTGCGCACCTCGGGATCGTCCTCGACCCGGGCAACTCGGTCGCGGCGCTCGAGACCCCGCGGTCGACGATCGACCTCACGGCGCCATTCACCCGGAACCTCCACGTCAAGGACTTCGCGTTCAGCCGCCAGGCCGGCTGGGTCGGGTTCACGTATGGCCGGGTGCTCGACTCGGCGAGGGGCTCCTCGACTACGACTACCTCGTCGAGCAGGTCCGCCCGCACGAGCGGGGCATCAACCAGATCATCGAGCACTGGCTGGTGTGGCAGGGCGACAGCGAGACCACCTGCCGCCTCGAGGACGACTGGACCCTGCACAACCTCGACTACCTGCGCCGCAAGGCCGCCGCGCACCGCATCTCCGCCTGACCTCCCGCATACCCCCTTGCCACTCAGGCAGACCCACCCACGAAGGAGAACCACACCCATGTCCGAGAACCTCACCATCGCCGTCATCGGCGCCGGCGGCAAGATGGGGATGCGCGTCTCCAACAACCTCGCCAAGAGCGCGCACGACGTCCGCTACGTCGAGAACTCCCCCGCCGGCGAGCAGCGCACCGTCGAGGCCGGCCGCGAGGTGACCGAGCTGTCCGACGCCATCAAGGACGCCCACGTCGTCATCCTCGCCGTGCCGGACATCGCGCTCCAGCCGGTCACCGCGCAGGTCGTCCCGCAGCTCGCCGCCGGCACCGTGGTTCTCACCCTCGACCCGGCCGCCGCCTACGCGAACCTGCTCTACCCGAGCGACGACGTGCACTACGCCGTGGCTCACCCGTGCCACCCGTCGATCTTCCTGCGCCGCACGACCGAGGAGGAGTATGCGGACACCTTCGGCGGCATCGCGGCTCCCCAGGACGTGCTGGCCGCCTACGAGGGCGGCGACGAGACCAAGCGCGCCCAGACCGAGGCCGTCATCCGCGCGATGTACGCGCCGGTCGTCGACGTGCACTGGATCACCGTCAAGCAGCTCGCCCAGTGCGAGCCGACCCTCGTCGAGACCATCGCCTGCATGGTCGGCGACTTCCTCAAGGAGTCGCTGCACGAGGCGGTCCACACCATGGGCATCCCCGAGCCGGCCGCGCGGTCGATCCTCTCGGCCAGACCCAGGGGGCGCTGGCCAAGCGCTAGGGCGAGACCCGCTCTGGGATGCGTGCCTCATCGCCATGGACGACGGCCTGAGGGAGATCGTCAAGGGCTACTGGAAGGTCATCTTCGAGGACGACGAGCTGGAGAAGACCCTCCAGGCGATGCTCCACCTGCGCGAGCCCATCAGCCGCTGAGCGGCTTCAATCGCGTTCACTGACAAGGAAGTCGAGCGAGGACCCTCATCCTCAACTCTGCGAGACCTTCGCCGCCGAGAGCCTGGCCGGCTTCGTGCCGCGAACGCGACGCGGTCCGCCTGGCGCCGGGCGGCGTGGTCGCTCGACCGTCCGGGTACCGGGCAAGGTCGCGTGTCGTCGGTGGTGGCTCCGGCGACTACCCGGCGTTCGCGGGCGTCGTGGGTGAGGGTCTCGCGGACGGAGCGGTCTGCGGCGACGTGTTCGCCTCCCGTCGACGCGCCAGGTGATGGACATCTGCCGGGCGGTCGACCAGGGCGCGGGCGTGTGGCTCAGCTTCGGCAACTACGCCGGTGACGTGCTCAACTTCTCGGCTGCGGCCACCCGGCTGCGGGCCAGGGTATGCGCGTCGCGCTCCTCGCGGTGACCGACGACGTGCCAGCGCTTCGGCTGCGAGCGTCACCGGCGGCGTGGTGTCGCCGGTGACCTGGTCGTCTTCAAGGTGGCCGGCGCCGCGACGGAGGCGGGGTACGACCTCGACGCCGTCGAGGCGGTCGCCGCCCGCGCCAACGACCGGACCCGCTCGTTCGGGGCGGCCTTCGACGGTGCACCCTGCCCGGTGCGGATGCTCCGCTGTTCACCTCCCGGGGGACCATCGCCTGGGGCCTCGGCGTCCACGGCGAGCCCGGCGTCGGCGAGGGCGAGCTGCCCTCGGCCGACGAGCTGGCCGCCGAGCTGGTCCGCCGGGTCCTGGAGGACGCGCCGGCCGACGGCGGGTCCCGGGTGGCCGTGCTGCTGAACGGGCTCGGTTCGGTGAAGTACGAGGAGCTGTTCGTCCTCTGGGACGCTGTCCGGCCGCTGCTGGAGGCCGCTGGTCTCGACGTCGTCGCCCCGGAGGTGGGTGAGCTGGTGACCAGCCTCGACATGGCCGGCTGCTCGCTCACCGTGTCGTGGCTGGACGACGAGCTGGAGCGGCTCTGGCTGGCTCCGGCCGACAGCCCCGCCTTCCGCCGGACCCTTCGGCTCCGCTGGACCCGACTCCGGTGCCGGTCGGCGCCGCTCTGCCGGCTGTCGAGGCCTCGACCGAGGTCGGTCAGCAGGCCGGGGTATGCGTGAGGCAGGCCGTCGAGGCGGTCGCCGCCCTGCTGCGAGACCTCGAGGACGAGCTCGGGCGCCTCGACGCGGTCGCCGGCGACGGCGACCACGGCCGCGGGATGGCTCGCGGCTCGGCCGCGGCGCTGGCCGGGGCGACCGCGGCGTCGGACGCCGGCGGGGACGCCCCGACGGTGCTGCGGCACGCCGGCGAGGAGTGGGCCGACAAGGCCGGCGGCACGTCCGGCGCGCTCTGGGGCGCGGGACTGTTGGCGGCCGCCGAGCAGCTGCCGTCGGACGCGGTCCCGACTGACGCGGACGTCGTGGCCGCGGTCGTCAACTCCTGGCAGCAGGTCAAGGCCATCGGTGGGGCCGAGGTCGGCGACAAGACCCTCGTCGACGCCCTGGAACCGTTCGCCATAACGCTGCAGGAGCGGTTCGACGCCGGCGACGACCTCGAGACCGCTTGGACTGCAGCCGTTTCCGCGGCCCAGTCCGGGGCGGCCGCGACCGCTGACATTGCCGCCCGGATGGGCCGGTCGCGGGTCCTGGGCGCCAAGAGCCTCGGCTCCCCCGACCCTGGTGCCACGTCGCTGGCCGCCGTCATGGCGGCGCTCGCGCCCGTCGTGACCCGGCGCCACGCGTCCTCGCTCTCGTGATTCCGGCCCTGAGTCTCTGAGCCCTCTCACCCACTAGCATACCTCGAAGGAACCCTCATGACCGACCAGCTCCGGATCCTCGTCGGCAGCGACAGCGCCGGCGTCGACTACAAGGACGCCATCGCCGCGGATCTGCGGTCGAACCCGCGCGTCGCCGTCCTCACCGACCTCGGCGTGCACCCGGACGACCCGGGCGCCAAGACGTACCCGAGCGTGGCCATCGAAGCCGCGACGCGCATCGCGAACGGCGAGGCCGACCGCGCGATCCTGTTCTGCGGCACCGGGATCGGCGTCGCGATCTCGGCCAACAAGGTGGCGGGCATCCGAGCCACCGTCGCGCACGACTCGTTCAGCGTGGAGCGTTCGATCCTGTCCAACGACTGCCAGGTGCTCACCATGGGCCAGCGCGTCATCGGCCTGCAGCTCGCCCGGCGGCTCGCGGCCGAGTGGCTGACCTACACGTTCGACCCCACGTCGCACTCGCAGGCCAACGTCGCCGAGCTGGAGGCGTTCGAATCGGTCCGGAGCTGACGGCACGTCCGATCGGCGACCCCGTGAGCACCGTCGCGATCAGCCTGAAGATGTACTTCGGGCCCGCCCGCGCACAGGCGTACTGCGCCGCGTTGGCGTCCCTGGCCGCGCGCCACCCCGACGTCGCGTCGGGGGCGACCGAGCTGGTCGTGCTGCCCTCGTTCGTCGCGATCCCGGCCGCCCTCTCGGCGGCTGGGACGACGCGTCTCCAGGTGGGGGCGCAGGACCTCGCGACCGAGGACGCCGGCGCCTTCACCGGTGAGGTGTCCGGCGCCGAGCTGGCCGAGCTGGGCGTGACGCACGTCGAGGTCGGTCACGCGGAACGCCGCCGGCTGTTCGGCGAGGACGACGCGGTGGTACGCGCCAAGACCGCCTCGGCGCTGCGCAACGGCCTCGTCCCGCTGCTCTGTGTGGGCGAGGCCTCGCGCCTCGACCCCGTGGCGGCGGCGGCCGTCGTCGTCGAGCAGGTGGCCTCGGCGATCCCCGACGGCACCGGCAGGCGCGTCCTCGTGGCGTACGAGCCGGTGTGGGCCATCGGCGCCGCCCAGCCCGCGCCCCACGCCTACACCTCAGCGGTATGCCACGCCGTGCGCGCCGCCCTCGGCGAGCGCCTCGATGTCGCTTGCTGACTTCGGCATCCTCTACGGCGGCAGCGCCGGCCCCGGCCTGGTGGCCGCACTGGGCGACTCGGTGGACGGGCTGTTCCTCGGGCGGTTCGCCCACGACCCGTCCGTCGTCGAGACCGTCCTCGACGAGCTCGCCGCCACCCGCCGGCAGGTCCCTTCGCCCGCGCGGTAAGCGTGGTGCGGCCCGGTCGGCGGGTCACGTCGCGGGTCACGTCGCGGTTGTGGGCGTCATGACCCCCGCGGCTGCGACAAGAGGTGCGACATGACCCTTTTCATGGGGAGGGTTCTCGGTGTCCCGGCGCCGAGAACCCTCCCCGCTGAGCGACGCAGAGAGGGGCAGCGCCGTGACGGCGCTGCCCCTCTCTGTGAGGTGTGGTCGGTCAGTGCCCGATCGGGATCTCCGTCCCGGGGGCCAGCTCGACCTGCTTGCGGCGGCTCAGCAAGGTCATGAGGATCGCGGAGATGAGCATGAACCCGCCCACCACGAACATCGAGACCTTGTAGTCGCCGGTGAGGTCCTTCATCCAGCCGGTGATGTAGGGAGCGGCGAACCCCGCCACGTTGCCCATGGTGTTGATGAGCGCGATACCCGCAGCTGCCGCGGCTCCGGTCAGGAACTGGGTGGGGACCGTCCAGAAGTTCGGCAGTGCCGAGAAGATCGCACACGCCGTCACGGTGATGATCGCGATGGTCAGGGCGGGGCTGCCCGCGTAGAGGGCGAGCGGGATGCTGACCGCCCCGAGGAGCGCCGGGATGATGATGTGCCCCGGCTTGACGCCGTGCTTCGTGGCGTGCCGCGTGACGAAGTAGAGCGCGATCGCGGCCGGCAGGTACGGGATGGCCGTGATGAAGCCCTTCTGGAGATAGTCGAACTTCACGCCGTACTGCGCCTCGAACCCGCTGATGATCGTCGGGAGGAAGAAGGCCAGCGTGTAGAGGCCGTAGACGAAGCCGAAGTAGATGAACGACAGGGTCCAGACGCGACCGTTGCGGAAGACCGCGCGGACGCTGTGGCGCTCGTGACCGCTGGTCTTCGAGGCGGCCTCAGCGGTGAGCTCACCGGTAAGCCACTCCTTCTCGTTGTCGTTGAGCCACTTGGTCTTCGCCGGGCTGTCGGAGAGGTAGAACCACGCGACGACGCCGACGATGATGGCCGGCAGACCGACGCCGAGGAACATGAACCGCCAGCCCTCCAGGCCGAAGATCCCGTCCTGGCTGATCAGCCAGCCGGCCAGGGGGGCGCCGATGACCGTCGTGAGCGGCTGGGCCAGGTAGAAGAGACCGAGGATGCCGCTGCGGTACCGGGCCGGGACGAACATGCTGAGGAAGAGGATCGCGCCCGGGAAGAAGCCGGCCTCGGCGACACCGAGAAGGAAGCGCAGCGTCGTCAGCTGGGTGAAGGTCTGCACGAAGGTGAACAGCACCGCGACGATGCCCCAGCTGATCATGATCCGGGCCAGCCAGCGCCGGGCCCCGAACTTGTTCAGGGCAAGGTTGCTCGGGACCTCGAGCACGATGTAACCGAGGAAGAAGATCCCCGAGGCGAACCCGAACTGGGCCGCGGAGAGCCCGAGGTCGGCGTTCATGCCGCTCGGAGCGGCAAAGCCGATGGCCGTCCGGTCCAGGTAGTTGATGAAGAACATCAGCGCCACGAAGGGCACCAGGCGGATGGAGATCTTGCGAATAGCCGATTTCTCGACGCTGAGCGTCTGCGGCTCGTGAACGGCGCTCATGCCCACCGTGACTCCTTTGGCAGTCGGTTCAAAGGCCCGGGCGGACCTGGCGATGGCTGATTCAAGCGTAGTGTCGGTCAACCTGTCAACCGGTTGACCAATATTAGATGCCTCACATCGATCGAAGGACGCCCACTTCCGATCCGTCACCAGCCGGAGCGCAGTCGCCGGTATGCGGTGGGTCCGGTCTCGTAGGCTCGCGGCCCATGGGTGGGCCGGCGGGGAAGCGGGGAGGGCGTGAGCGAGGTGAGTACGGGCCTGGGAACGCCCCAGGACGCCCCACGCCAGGACACCACCTCTCGGCAGGACGCTCCCCCTGCCCCTCGTCAGGACGCTCCCCCTGCCCCTCGCCAGGACGCCGCCCGCGCCCCACGCCCGCTCGTCGAGGTCGTAGCCGCGCCGATCGTCAACTACGCCATGGCCCACGGCGGGATCGCGTTCCTCCACCGCATCGTCGTCACCGTCCCGCCGACGGCACCGGACGTGGACGACCTCGTGGTCGCCGCCGAGGTCGTGGACGCCCAGGGCGACGTCCTCACCCGCCCGTGGCAGCACCACGTCGACAGCCTGCGGTCCGGCATACCCCTCGTGGTCGACCATCCCGCGATCCGGCTGGACGCCAGGTACCTCGCCGAGCTCGAGGAGGAGACGACCGCCGAGGTCGTCGTGACGGTGACCGCGGCCGGCCGGGAGCTCGGTCGCGCCTACACGCCGGTCCGGGTACTGGCCGCTCGGCAGTGGTCGCTCGACCCGTCGGCACCGGTGCTCTCGCTCGAGCTGCTGGCCTCGTTCGTCCAGCCCAACCACCCCGCCGTCGGGCCCGTCGTCGCCCGGGCCGCCGCGATCCTCGCCGACCGGACGAAGAGCGGCAGCCTCCAGGTCACCTACGTCGACCCCGAGCGCATCGACGCGATCGTCGACGCGGTGTTCACGGCGGTCCACGAGCTCGACGTCTACTACGCCGAGCCGCCGGCCAGCTGGGGCTACGGCCAGAAGGTCCGGACTCCTGGCGACGTGTTCGAACAGCGGGTCGGCACCTGCCTCGACACGACGATCGCCCTCGCGTCATGTCTGGAGCACGTCGGCATCACCCCGGTCCTCTGGGTGGCCCGCGGGCACGCCTTCCTCGGCTACTGGCGCCGCGGTGAGCAGGGCCTGCCCGACGCCGCCAGCCTCCAGATCGCTCCCGCGGCCAACGCCGTCGACCTCGGCCTCATGGGCGTCGTCGAGACGACCATGGTCACCCGGGAGCGCCGCCCGCCGAAGGACCTCTTCCGGCGGGCCGGGCAGGCGCCCAAGGACGGGTACTTCCTCGGCGGCTCCTCCGAGCTGGTCGGGGTGGTCGACGTCGGGATGGCCCGGCTGATGCGGGTCCTGCCGGTCCCGGCCCGACGGGTCCGCGCCGACGGAGTCGTCGAGCTGGTCGAGTACACGCCCCCGGACCCGCTGGGCGCCGCTGCCGCCGCCACTCGCATACCGGAGCCGTCGCCCGGACCCGACCCGCGACCGCGGCGACCCGACCCGCCACCGCGGGTGCAGGCCTGGAAGAACGCCCTGCTCGACCTCACCCTGCGCAACCGGCTGCTCAACCTCGCCGGCCCGATGACGCAGGCGCCGCTGGTCACGCCGAGCGAGCAGCTCGGCCTCCTCGCGCAGATCCTCCAGGAGGGAAAGACGGTCTCGGTCCGCGCGGTCGACGACCTGGCCGGCGCCGTCGCCGCGGACCGCAGCCGCGACGCCTACGCGCTGCCCGGCGACGTGCTGCGCGGCATGCTGGCCAGCCGGTCGACCATCTACTCGGGGTATGCGTCGGACGTCCACAAGGCGGCGATGACCCGGCTCCGCTACCGCGCGCGGACGGCGATCCAGGAGACCGGCGCGAACCCGCTCTACGTCACCCTCGGCCGGCTCGACTGGCAGCTCGGCGATCGTGACCTCAGCGCGCCGCTGCTGCTCGCGCCGGTGCAGGTCAAGGGCGTCGTGCTGCCGTTCCGGATCGCGTTCGACGAGTCGGGCGCGGTCACGCTGAACCACAGCCTCATGGAGAAGCTGCGGCTGGAGTTCGGGTTCACCGTGCCGGGGCTGACGGAGCAGCTGCCGACGCTGCCGGGGACCGAGCACGTCGACGTCGGCGAGGTCGTCCGGCGAGTACGCGAGGCGATCGCCGCTTCGGGCCTGCCGTTCCGGGTCGAGAGCGAGGCGCGGCTCGCGGTCATCGCGTTCACCGGGTACCTGCTCTGGCGCGACCTCGACGCCCACTGGGAGCGGTTCCTCGAGCGGCCGCTGGTCCGGCATCTCGCTCTGTCCCCGACCGACAGCTTCGCGGCGGGCGCGCCGGTGTCCCTCGGCGACGCCGACCTGGACGAGGTGGTGGCGACCGCGCCGGTACCCACCGACGGGTCGCAGGCCGAGGCCATCGCGGGTGCGCGCGCCGGCCAGACCTTCGTCCTCGAGGGTCCGCCGGGTACCGGCAAGTCCCAGACCATCACCGCGATCCTCGCCGACCAGATGGCCCAGGGACGGCGCGTCCTCTTCGTCGCCGAGAAGGGCGCCGCGCTCGACGTCGTCCGCAACCGGCTCGGCGAGGTCGGGCTGCTGCCCTTCGCCCTCGACCTCCACGACGAGGGCGCCCGGCCGACCGAGGTCCGCGCCCGGCTGCGGACCGCCCTGCAGCACCGCGCCCAGCCGGACACCGACGGGTACCGCATGGCCGCCTCCGACGTCTCCACCTCGGGATCCGTGCTCGAGGCGTATGCGTCGCGTCTGCACCAGCGCAACGGCGCCGGGCTCTCGCTCTACACGGCTCGCGGCCAGCAGCTCGCCCGAGGTCTGGGAGCCGTGCTGCCGGTCCCGGAGGCGGCGGTGGTGGACGGTGCGGTGGTCGTCGGAGGCGCTCCGGCGGGCCGTGGCCGACGCCGTGCCGGCCCTGTCGGCGCTGCCGCGGGTTCGAGACCCCGGTGTGGGGGTTCGCGCGGTCGCGGCCGGGCGACCTGGGCTCGCTGTGGGCTTCGCTCGACGCGGCCGACGACGCCGTGGGTGAAGCACTCCGGGTGGTCGACGCCTTGCCGACGACGTCGCGCGGGGTCGTCGAGGGCGCGACGACCAGTGCCGACCTGGGCGCCGCCGTCTGGCTGCTCTCGGCGTCGTCGACCGACCCGGCGGTCGCGGTCGAGGCCCGGTCGGACCGCTGGCGGGCGGCCCGCGAGGAGCTGTGGCAGCGCACGCGCGAGGCCCGGGAGTCCGCTGCGTCGCTGATGAGCCAGTTCGCGCCAGAGGCCGTATCGGTCGACGTCGAACCGGTTCGCCAGAAGGTCCGTGAGGCGTCGACGTCGTTTGTCATCGGCCGCAAGGGCCGGCTCGTCCGCGCCGCAGCGCCGGTCCTGGCTCACCTCCGCCCAGGGGCCGAGGTCGACCCGAAGACCCTCCCGGCCGTCGTCGAGGAGGTGGCCCGCGTCCGCCGCCTGGTGGGCGGCATCGCCCTGTCGTGGCGACGCCTGCCGGGCTGCGCCGCCCTCGACCCGGCAGTCAACGTCCTGTCCGAGGCCGGCTGGCAGGCGGTGTCGGACGCGGTGTCTGCCGTCGAGCGCGACCGAGACCTGCTGGCCGGGCTCCCGACGAACCTCTCGGACGGGGTCCAGGCCTCGCGACGCTTCGGTGAGCCACTGGGCCCGTCCGAGCACCGGACGCTGGACGCGGCCGGCCGGTCCCTGTCCGCAGCCGTCGCGCATACCGGCGGGTCGTCCGACGACGAGGCGCGGTTCGCCCGAGGACGTGGGGTGCTGCGAACGTGGGCGGCGACCGCGGCCGAGCGTCGCGCGGACCGGCCACGGGGCGCCGCCTTGGGGCGATGGGTCGAGGCGAGCGAGGCGCTGGCGCCGCTGGGCGAGGCGTTGGGCGAGGCGCGCTGGACGTTGTTGACCGGCGCGGTGTCACCGGACGACGGACCGGAGGCCCTCGACCGGGGGCTGGCCGCGGCGTCGGTGGCGGAGCGGTGGGACGCGGCCGGGTTCGGGTCGTTCGAGGCGGACCGTCAGGACCGGACGGTCAGCCGGTTCGTCGACGCGTCGGAGCGGCTGAGGTCCTCCCTGACCACGGCACTTCCGGCGGCCCTGCTGGATCGTCGACCGTTCCGGCCCGGCGCGTTCTTCGGCAAGGTCGGCGCGCTGGAGCGGGAAATCGGGCGGACCCGTGGTGGCTTGAGCGTCCGGCGGCTGGTCGAGGAGTACGGCGAGGTGATCGGCGCGATCACGCCGTGCGTCCTGGTGAGCCCGGACTCGCTGGCTCGGTTCGTTCCTCCCGGGTCGATGAGCTTCGACCTGGTCGTCTTCGACGAGGCGTCCCAGATCACCGTGGCGGACGCCGTCGGCGCTCTGGGGCGGGCCGATGCGGCGGTCATCGCGGGCGACTCGAAGCAGATGCCGCCGTCGGTCTTCGCCGAGCTGTCGATGGATGACGCGGACGCGGTGGAGGCGGAGTTCCAGGTGGTCCCCGACGAGGAGAGCATCCTCACCGAGGCCGTGCACGCGGGTGTCGGGCGGCGGTGGCTGTCGTGGCACTACCGCAGCCAGGACGAGTCGCTCATCGCGTTCTCCAACGCGGCGTACTACGAGAACCGGCTGTCCAGCTTTCCCGCCCACCCCGCGCAGTCCCACGACACCGGCGTCTCGTTCACGCGGGTCGCCGGGACGTTCCATCGAACGGGGAGAGGTGTCGTCGACAAGGGGGCGCTGCGGACGAACCCGGTCGAGGCGGCTGCTGTGGTGGCGGAGGTACTGCGACGGTGGCAGGCACGGGAGCGGTCGATCGGCGTCGTGACGTTCAACATCCAGCAGCGAGCGCTCATCGAGTCGATGCTCGAGGAGAGCGGTGTGGAGGGGCTCGCCGAGGCGCTGGCCGCCAAGCGGGACGGGCTGTTCGTCAAGAACCTCGAGAACGTCCAGGGCGACGAGCGCGATGTCATCCTCTTCTCGACCGGGTTCTCGGCCAACGCGGACGGCGTGCTGCCGCTGAACTTCGGGCCGCTCAACCGGTCCGGCGGCGAGCGGCGCCTCAACGTCGCGGTGACCCGGGCGCGGCGGCGGGTGATGGTGTTCTCGTCGTTCGAGCCGGAGGACCTGCGCGTCGAGCAGACCTCGTCGGTCGGGATCCGGGACCTGCGGCGGTACCTCGAGGTGGCCAAGTACGGCGTGGCGACGACCCCTGCCGCTGTCTCGGCCGGCCAGGTCGGCGTCGACCGGCACCGTGACGACATCGCTGCGGCGCTGCGTTCGGCCGGCCTGGATGTGGCGACGGCGGTGGGGCTGTCGGAGTTCCAGATCGACCTCACCGTCGCGCCCCGGGGCGAGCCGATGGCGCTGGCGGTCCTGCTGGACTCTCCCGCGTGGGCCGAGCGGCGGACGACGTCGGACCGCGACGCGCTGCCGGTGGTCGTGCTGGAACGGATCATGGGCTGGCCCAAGGTGGTTCGTGTTTGGCTGCCGGACTGGCTCGAGGACCGCGACTCGGTCGTGGCCCGGCTCGTCGTCGCCGCCGGGGAGGCGGCATCCGCCCCTCGTCGGGTCGGGGAGCGAGTCGTGACGACCAGCTCCGGTATGCGCGTCGCCGCCGAAGGCCCGCAGGACGCCGTGCCCCCAGCCAACCTGCTGGACGCGATGGACGCTGTGGAGGCTGTGGACCCGTGGACGCGCCGATGCTCCCCGCCGACTTCTCCGCACGTGATGACCTTTTGTCGGACATTCCGGACATCGGCCCGAACAACTCATCACGTGCGGAGTTGTCGACGGCCGACCCGATCGGGTTGGTGACCGCGGTCAACGGTCTCGAGGAGCCGTTTGTCCCGTTCGTCAGCGACGTCATCGGTCGCCGGAGCGCCCTCGACTCGTTACCGGGCGGTCGGTACGTGGCCGAGGTCCAGGCCGTGATCCGCGACGTCGTCGAGACGGAAGGTCCGGTCAGCCCTACCCGGCTCGCGAAGCTGGTCGCGCACGCATACGGGCTGAGCCGGGTCCTCGACGACCGCGTGGCCCAGATCAACCGGGCGGTACCGGCCGACCTCCGGCGCGACCCGGAGGAAGGTTTCGTCTGGCCGGACGCGCGGGATCCGTTGCGCTGGAGAGGCTTTCGACGCACCACCGGTTCGCCGAAGGAGCGTCCGCTGGACGACGTGGCGCTCCGGGAGATCGGTAACGCCATGGCGACGATCGCGGAGCACGCCATGGGGATCACCCGGGACGAGCTGGCCAAGGAGACGTATCGCGTCTTCGGTGGCACGCGCGTCACACCCACCGCCCGCGAACGGCTCGATCGGGCGATGGAGGTCATCGTGCGGGAGGGGCGCGTCCAGGTGGTGGCCGGGGTGGTCATCCCCCGCCAGTAAGCGCTCGTCGTGGACGATCTCCTACCCCCGGGGGTAGGAGATCGTCCACGATCCGGGAGCGCTCAGAGCAGGCGGCGACCCATCGCCCACGCGGTCAGCTCGTGCCGCGACGACAGCTGGAGCTTGCGGAGCACCGACGACACGTGGGTCTCGACGGTCTTGATCGAGATGAAGAGCTCTTTGGCGACTTCCTTGTACTGGTACCCGCGCGCGATGAGCCGCATGACCTCGCGCTCCCGCGCGGACAGCCGGTCCAGCTCCTCGTCGACCTCGGCGATCTCGCCCGCGGCTGCGCCGAAGGCGTCCAGCACGAACCCCGCGAGCCGCGGGCTGAAGACCGCGTCCCCGTCGGCGACCCGCCGGACCGCCGTCATGAGGTCGTTCCCGCTGATCGTCTTGGTCACGTAGCCGCGCGCGCCGGCCCGGATCACCGCGATGACATCCTCGGCCGCGTCCGAGACCGACAGTGCGAGGAACCGCACCGGTTGTCCTGCCTCGTTCGTGGCCCCCCGCGTCGCCGACAGCACGTCGACGCCGCCGTTGCCGTTGCCGCCGGGCAGGTGCACGTCGAGCAGCACGACGTCCGGCCGCATCTCCTTGATGACCTTGACGGCGGTGTCGACGTCGGGCGCCTCACCGACGACCTCGGTGACCGCCGGGTCGAGCTCGGCCTTGACGCCGGAGCGGAACATCCGGTGGTCGTCGACGAGGACCAGCCGGATCGGCCTGGTCGCCTTCGCCGAAGCGGTATGCGTCGGGGTGGTCATGCGGGTCGACCTCCGGTCGTCTGCGCCTCACGCGAGGCCTCGGGCGTCACTCCACCAGACCCTTCCTCGGTGGCCGGCTCGGAGGCCGGCTCCGGCGCGCCCGAGTCGCCGGCGCCCTTCGCGAGCGGCGGCAGGGTCAGCTCGATCTCGGTACCCGACTCGAGGCGGCGGATCTTGGCGGCGCCACCGTGGCGGCGCATCCGGCCGAGGATGCTCTCGCGCACCCCGAGCCGGTCGTCGCCGATCTCGCCCATCTCGAACCCCGGGCCGTGGTCACGCACGAACGCCTCGACGCCCGACGGACCGACCTCGACGTAGACCGACACCGGCGCCGCTCCGTGCCGAACCGCGTTGAGCAGCGCCTCGCGGGTCGCCTTGACCAGCGCCTGACCGCCGTCGTCCATCGGCCGGTCGCCGGTCACGACGACCTCGATCGGGATACCGTGCTCGTCCTCGACATCGTGGGTGACACTGGTCACCGCCGACGCCAGGCTGTCGGTCGACCGGTTCTCGTCGGCATAGAGCCACTCGCGCAGCTCGCGTTCCTGCGCTCGCGCCAGCCGGATGACCGTCGCCGGGTCGTCGGCGCGGCGCTGGACCAGGGCCAGCGTCTGGAGAACCGAGTCGTGCAGGTGGGCGGCGATGTCGGCGCGCTCGGTCGCGCGGATCCGTTCGGTCTGCTCGGCCTGGAGCCCCTGCCACATCCGGACCACCCACGGCAGCGCGATGACGGCGGCGCCGACGAGGACCGCCACCGCGGCCAGCGCGCTGGTGAGCACGACGTCGAAGCCCTGGCCCTGGGTCGCGAGCGCGACGACGCCGACCGTCGCCAGCACGACGCCGACGACCGGCCGGGCGATCGCCAGCGCGCGGCCCCGACGGGAGCGCCCCGCCCAGCGCCCCCGCTCGTTGGCGTCCAGCTGCGACCAGGCGAGGAACGCACCGACCGCGACGGCGATGACCGGCAGCAGGAACCCGAGGTGACGGCCGATCTGACCGGCCGGACCACCCCAGCCGAGCCCGATGATGAGGACCCCCGCGCCGATGACGAGCAGGACCTGGTTCTTGGTGAGCGGCTTGCGAACCCGCGCGACCGGGACGCCCTGTGCCGCCGACGTGTCAGGTCGCGTCATCACCCAGAAGAACCCGTAGAGGAACACCCCCGGACCGGCGATGACCGCCAGCACCATGAGCAGCCGGACCAGCGACGAGCTGATGCCGAGGTGCTCGGCGATCCCCCCGCATACCCCCGCGATCCAGCGGTCGCTGGACGACCGGTAGAGCTTCGGGCGCTCAACCGGTGGCGACACGGCAAGCTGCGGGTCGGGCACGCCTCCATACTCGCCCATGCGACCGCCCCTGGTAAGGCCGCTCGGGGTGCGTTCAGGGTGCCGTCAGGGTCGACCCTCATGGCTGGCCGGTGCCCGCGACGGCCAGCATGGGTGCCATGGCCGATCCCCACCCTTCTCCCAGCTCCGCCCGGTCCGGGCTCGACGGGATGTTCTCGACGCTTCGCGGCTTCGGTGTCCGGCGCAACACCGACGACCGATGGCTCGCCGGCGTCTGCTCCGGTATCGCCGACCGCCTCGGGATCGACCCGCTGATCGTCCGCGGCGCGCTCATCGTGCTGCTGTTCGTCGGCGGTCTCGGGGGCCTCGTCTACCTCATCGCCTGGGCGCTGCTGCCCGACCAGAACGGCAAGATCCTCGCCGAGGCGGCCCTGCACGGCGACGGCTGGGGCATCGCACTGCTCATCGTCATCGGGATCGCACTGATCAGCAACATCTCCGACCGCTGGTGGCTGTGGACGATCCTCGTTCCCGTCGGCCTGCTCGTGTGGTGGGCGCTCCACTCCGCTCGGCAGGGAAAGACGGCCGAGCAGATGGGTGAGGAGGCGCGCGAGTTCGGCAACAAGTTCGCCGCCACCTTCTCGCGCCCGCCCGTCGCGACCCCGAACGACGCCGTCCCCACCTCCGAGACGGAAGCCCCGCCGATGTCCACCACGTCCGCTCCCACCACACCCTCAGCGCCCGCGGCCCCACCGTACGGAATGGGCCCCGGCCGCACCGGCGTCGTCGCCGCCCCCGAGCGCGTCGTGCACCGCCCCCGGCGGCGCGGCGGATTCCTCGGCCTGCTGCTCACCGTCGGCCTCGCCGTCGCGGGGTACGGGCTCGGCCAGTGGTATGCGGGGGAAACCGGCTTCGCGGGATCTCCGGAGGTGCTCGCGGCCGGGTTCGCGGTCGCCGGAGCGGGCCTCGCCCTGATCGTCGTCGGCCTGACCGGCCGCCGAGCCGGTTTCACCGCGTTCCTCGTGGCCCTGGCCGCGCTGGCCACCGTCGGCGCCACCTCGATGCCCGCCATGCCCAGCGGGGGCTTCGGCGAACGGCAGTGGTCGGCCGCGTCCCAGCCGACCGACGGCTTCAGCCTCACCGCCGGCGACGCCGAGCTCAACCTCGCCGGAGCGACTCCGGGCATCCCGATCCGCGTGGCGATGGGCGCCGGACAGCTGAAGATCTCCGTGCCCAAGGAGAACACGGTCACGTTCCTCCCGACGGTCAAGGCCGGTCAGGTGGTCGTCCACCGCGCCGGTGCCACCGGCAAGGAGGTCCAGGGCGGGATCGACAGCCAGGATGGTCAGCCGATCACCGTCGGCAGCGGCCCCACCGCCCTCACCGTCAACATCGACATGGTCGCCGGCGAGCTCGTCATCACCGAGGAGTCCTGATGTCCGACCAGAAGCCCGAGACCCCTCAGGACGCCACCGAGACGGTCTCCACCTCATCGACCCAGCACCTGCCGGCGCACGAGCCGGGAACCACCGCCTGGACCACGTGGGTCCCGGCCTCGGAGCAGCACCACGCACCGGCTCACTCGTGGTCGCCTCCTCCGGGCGGGACGCCGTGGACGCCCCCGCCGCTCCCTGAGTCGACCGAGGCCCAGACCGCCGCCCAGACCGCCGCCGTCACGGCCGCGTCGGCGCAAACCCCCGCGCAACCGCCAGCCCAGCCCCCCGCTGCCACCTCGACACATCAGGGGACGGCACGTCAGGCCCGGCCGCAGGTCACGTACCTGCCCCCGCCCAGCGGGCCGAACTGGGGCCTCGTCGTCGTCGGCCTCATCTTCGGGCTGGTCGGTGCGGGCGTCGTGGCGAACCAGGTGACCGGTTTCCAGGTGGCCGATCTCAGCGAGCTCGGACCGAGCGTCCTCGTCGTCGTCGGCCTGGCCTGTGCCCTCCTCGGGCTGATCGGCATCGTCACCCGGCGCCGTCGCGGCTGAGGTGCGCGAGGATCTCGCGCGTCCCCGTGGCCAGCGGCAGCCGGTCGACCTCGTCGGGCGGGAACCATGCCGCCGCGGCCGTCGTGCCGTCGACGTCGTGCACCACCGGATCGGTCGGCTCAGGACACTCCGCGCGGTAGACCAGCCGAACCGCGTGGAAGTCCTCCAGCCGCCGGTTCGGGGCGCGGCCGACCCAGTGCCGCGTCGTCACCACGGCGATCCCCGTGATGTCCACCCGCTGACCGGTCTCCTCCCAGATCTCGCGGTGGAGAGCGGCCTCCGGCAGCTCGCCGAGATCGAGGCCGCCGCCGGCGAGACCCCACGTGCCCGCCGCGTTGGTCCGAGCCGAGTTCTGGGCCAGCAGCACGCCGCGCTCGCTGCGTACGACCGCGTAGACCGCCACCCGTTGCAGGACGACCGGCACTTCACCCGACTCGAGCACCACCCCGGATCCCGTGGCACGGCACCCGGCTTCGCCATCGATCGAGCCCGCCCGACTAACGCCTGTCCGGCCGCCCTGCCCCGGCATCTCGCACCACCGGCACCTCGCCGATCGGGACGACCGAGTAGACAACCGTGACGGTATGCGGGTTCGCCTCTCCCACAACGGAGCTCGGACCTCCCGTGGCATACCCCTGGCGGGCGAGCAGACGAACCGGGTCGTCGCCGTGACCCAGCCGTTCACGGACGCGTTCGACCCCGGAGGCGTCGACACCCACGACCCAGAGCGTCGTCCCACTCACGCGCGAACCGTCGCCCCGACCGCGCGCAGGTACTCCGCCTCGGCCAGCTCGGCCACCAGCGGCCAGTCCTGCGCGGGCGCCTGGTGGAGGTTGTGAGCGCGCATCCGCTCGCGCAGCGTGTCATCGGAAGCCAGCTGTGCGAGCGCCGCGCCCATGGACTCGTCGTCGTCGGTGAGGAACCCGTTCACACCGTCGGTCACGAACTCGCCCACGCCGGAACCCGATCGCGCCACCACGGGCAGGCCGCTGGTGCGAGCCTCGAGCGCCGCGATCCCGAACGACTCGAGCCGGGCCGGCGAGATGTAGACGTCCGCCGACGCATACCGGTCGCGGACCGACGTCCGAGGCACGCGCCCCGGCAGGCTCACCCAGGACGCCATGCCGTGCTCCGCGAGGTACCGCTCGACGCTCCCCCGGTCCGGCCCCTCGCCGAGGACCTCCAGCGCGATCTCGCGACCAGCGGGGACCAGAGCACGCACCTGTCGCATCACCCGCATCAGCGGCACCGGACGCTTCCGGTTGGCGAGACGCATCGCCGTGACGAACCGGACCACACCGTCGTCGGGTCGCGGACCCTGGGGCCGCCACGCCTCGACGTCGATCCCGTTGGGCAGCACCGACACCGAGCCGGCGTCACCGAGGACCCGGCGCAGCGGTGCCGCCGCGACGTCCGACACGGCACTCATGGCCATCCCGCCGGCGGCCCACCGGCGCACCACCCCGAGCGCGGACACCACGGTCGCGAACCGGTCGAGCATGCAGTGCCACGTCATCGCGGTGGGCAGGCCGATCCGCCGGGTGAGGAACGCCGCGTCCACCGCGAACGGGCTGACCACGCCCATGTGCACGTGGGCCACGTCGAACGTCGCCAGCCGGTCGCGCATGGTCAGCGGGGCCAGTGGGTTGACCGGCAGGTCCCAGGGCAGCCGCAGCGCCATCCGGTGCACGGTGATCCCGTCGACCACCTCGGTGGCGCCGTGCCGTTCGCCGTGCGTGCCCGGGGTGGCCGTGAAGACCTCGACGTGGTGTCCGCGGCTGGTCAGCTGCGCAGCGAGGTCGTGGACCTGCACCTCGATGCCACCGAGCCGCGGCAGGTAGCAGTCCGACAGCAGGGCGACCTTCACAGATCCGAGGATGTCATGGGGAACAATGGCGACCACATGGGACGGACACTGGTGGCGTTTCACGCCCACCCCGACGACGAGGCGCTCCTGACCTCGGGCACGATGGCGCGAGCCGCCGCCGAGGGGCATCGAGTCGTCCTCGTCGTCGCCACCGACGGCGGGCTCGGGCTGGCCGCGTCGGAGTACGTCGGCGCCTCCGACACCACGCTCGGCTCGGTGCGGATGGCCGAGCTCCACACGAGTGCCCGCCTGCTCGGCACCGCGCGCGTCGAGACGCTCGGGTATGCGGACAGTGGGCACGGACCCGTGATCTACCCCGACCCGCCCGGCCGGGTGCGGTTCGCCCGCGCCGACCCGGAGGAGGCGGCGGAACGGCTCGCCGCGATCCTGCGCGAGGAGCAGGCCGACGTGCTGCTGACCTACGACGCCAACGGCGGTTACGGGCACCGCGACCACGTGAAGGTCCACCACGTCGGCGCGCGCGCAGCCGAGCTCGCCGGCACGCCGACCGTCCTCCAGGCGACGGTGCCCCGTGACCTCCTGGTCCGGGCGATCCGGTTCGCCACCCGGATCTACCGGTTCCCACCGGAGTTCGACGCCAACTCGTTCGAGCGCGCCTACAGTGCCCGCGCCGCCATCACCCACCGGGTGAGCGTCCGCCGGTATGCGTCGCAGAAGCGAGCCTCGATGCGCGCCCACGCCTCGCAGGCCTCCGCCGACGGCGGGGCCGACCGCACGTTGGCGGCCTTCCTGCGCATACCGCGTCCGGTGTTCGACCTGGTGTTCGGCCGGGAGTGGTACGTCGACGCGTCGCGGCCGGCCGGGGCGGGAGTAGCGCATGACGTCTTCGGCTGAGGTGGGCGTGTCGGAACCCACGGCGGAGCCCGCCCCTCCGCCGAAGCCGACGTTCACGTGGGGCCGGATGCTGCAGGTCGTCGGTGGTCTCGGGCTGGCCGTCTTCCTGCTGGGCTGGGCGCTGCCGTACTTCGCGCACACGACCTGGGCCGACGTCTGGGCAGTGCTGCAAGGGATTCCGGCGACGACCGCGTTCGGCCTGTTCCTGCTCATGGTGCTGGGGCTGTGGCTCTACACCTTCACGATCACCGGGTCGCTGCCACATCTGCCGCACATCAAGGCGTTCATCGTCAACGTGTCCGGCTCCGCGGTCGGGAACCTGCTGCCCGCGGGCGGCGCCGCCGGTGCCGCCGCCACCTACAAGCAGCTCCGCTCGTGGGGCTTCACGCGGCGGGCGATCTCGACGTCGCTGATCGTCACGGGCGTGTGGAACATCATGGCGCGGCTGCTGCTGCCGATCATCGGCATCGGCCTGATGATCTTCTTCGCCGCTGACCTCAACCCCGCGGTGATGCGGGCCGCGGCCGTGGGCGCGGTCGGGGGCATCGGGGTTCTCGCCGTGTTCATCACCATGCTGGCGTCCGAGCGGGCGTGTCACAGGATCGGCCTCTGGCTGGAGTGGAGCTTCGGGTTCGTGCCGTTCGTCCGCGACTCGGACCCGAGTCTGAGCCAGCACATCCTCGACCAGCGCCACCAGACCATCGCCGTGGTGCGCCACGGCTGGCTGTCGATGACCTTCGGCATGGTCGGGTTCTTCGGGATGAACTACCTGCTGTTCTGGTTCTGCCAGAACACCGTTGGCGTCCAGTTCCCCTTCCCCTACATGTTCTTCGCCTTCGCGCTGAGCCGCCTGCTGACCAGCGTCACCGTGACCCCGGGCGGCGTCGGCGTCTCGGAGACCGGCGTCGCCGCCCTCCTCGTCGGGTGGGGTGCGAACCCTGCGCAAGCGACCGCCGGAGTCGTTCTGTACTCGCTCTACGTCCACTTCCTCGAGGTCCCGCTCGGCGCCCTCGGTTGGCTCGCCTGGTGGCTCGGCCCGAGGGTCGACACCACGCGAACGACCAGCTCCGCCCCCGCCGACGCCACCAGCACCGGCTCCACCCAGGCTCAGACCCAGCCCGCGTCCTCGTCCGTCACCAAGGGCACGAAGACGTAGCCGCCGAGGTCCTCCTCGCGGCCGCGGGCGTCCACCCGGAGCAGCCGACCCTCGACGGGAACGACCATCAGCCCGTCCTCGGCCAGCTGGTCGACCAGCTGCCGCGGCACCTCGTGCCCCTGCGCCGACACCAGGATCCGGTCGAAGGGTGCCTCGTCGGGAGCGCCGAGCACCGACGTCCGGGCGGCGCGGACCGACGCCCACGGCACGTCCGCGGCCGTCACGGCGCGGCTCCCGTCGGCGACGAGCTCGACGATCCGCTCGACGCCGATCACCGCCCCGGACTCGCCGACCAGGCGGGCGAGCAGGACCGTCGTCCAACCGGACCCGGACCCGATGTCGAGCACCCGCATACCCTCTCCGACCCGGAGCGCGCGGAGCATGGCCCGGACCGTCGTGGGCTGGCTGTTGGTCTGGCCGTAGCCGATCGGCAGGGCCCGGTCGAGGTCGGCGTACTGCTGCTGTCCGCGCGGCAGATGGTTCGCGCGAGGCGTCGCGGCCATGGCGGCCTCGACCGCGTCACGCGCGGCAGGCTCAGCGGGAGCGGCTCGGCGCCATCCCATCCACCGAGTATCCCGCCGTCGTCAGCGGGGCGCAGCCAGGCGGCCGGGCCCGAGGTCGTCGACCACGAGGTGGCCGTCCTGGACCACGGCGGCCAACCGGCTCTCGGCCAGCACCGAGATGTCGGCCACCGGGTCGGCGTCCGTGACGACGAGGTCGCCGGCCGCCCGGGGGGCGATGACGCCGAGCCGTCCCTCGCGCTGTAGCAGTGCGGCCGCCACGGTGGTGGCGCCCCGGATCACGTCGATGACGGGAATGGTCCGCGCGCGGATGGCGAGCTCCTTGGCCTGGTGGCGGTGCATCCCTCCGAGCAGGTCGGTCCCGTATGCCGGGTTGAGGCCCGCCGCGTGGGCCCGCCCGAGCGCGTCGTGGGCCTGGTCGAGGACGGACGCCACCTTGGTCCAGTTCTCCTGCGAGAGGCCGAAGTCGCGGCCCTCCTCCTGGAGCGCCCAGTAGGTGACGAGGTTCATCGTGAGGACGGCCCCGTGCTCCTTGACGACGGCGAGCGCCTCGTCGTCGATGAGGTTGGCGTGCTCGATGCCGCGGACCCCGGCCGTGACAGCGCGGGTGATCGCGCGGCCGGTGTAGGCGTGTGCGGTGACGTAGCGGTTCGCCGCCTCGGCCTCCTCGACCACCGCCTCGATCTCGGCGACCGAGTACTGCGTGGAGTCGATCCGGTCCGTCGGCGAGGCCACCCCGCCGCTCGCCATGATCTTGACGTGGTGCGCGCCTTTGCGCAGCTCGTCGCGAGCCGCTGCGCGTACCGCCGTGACCCCGTCGGCGACGCGACTGACGCCCGGTCGGGTCGGGTGGTCCTCGTCGGCGATCCGACCGCGCGAGCGTGGGTCGCCATGGCCGCCGGTCTGGGAGAGGGCCTTGCCGCCGAAGAACACCTTCGGGCCGGCCACCAGCCCCTCCCGTTGGGCGTCGTGGATCCCGTAGTCGGCACCGCCCACGTCACGCACGGTCGTGAAGCCGCGGCGCAGCATCCCGTCGAGGATGCGGGCCGTCCCGAAGGACACGTAGGTGGGCGACAGCTCGGGCAGGAGCGTGAGATCGGCGGTCACCGCCGTGACGTGCACATGGCAGTCGATGAGCCCGGGGAGGACGAACCGCCCGGTGGCGTCGAACGTCGCCACCCCCGGGCTCGGAGTCAGGCGGGCTCCGACGTCGACGATCCGGCCGTCGAGGATGCGGATGTCCCCGTCACGCCACTCGCCGGCCACGACGTCGAGGTACCGGCCGCCGCGGACGAGAAGGCTGCCGCCCTGCTGGGCGCGATCGTGGTCCATGGCGTCAGGTCCTACCAGGTCCGGCCGGGTCTCGGCAGCCCTGACCGGCCGTGGGCGGACCCCCGGCAGTCGCCGCGGGTCCGCCCCTGCGGCGCTCCGGCTCGCCCCCCCATGCGGGCCGGAGCGCCGAGTGCATCCCCCGATGTGACCAGGACGCACGCCCCATCTCGGGAGATTAGGGACATCCCCGTGGGCTTGCCCATCGTCTGATCAGCCGACTCGACTATGCGAATGGCCATAAAGGGTCCGGATGAGTCATTCCCCCGAGCCCCCGGTCGGGTCACGCTCGACTATGCCCAAGTCGGAGGGGGGCGAGAACACCGAAGTGACGGACGTGCGCCTGACCGACGTGCGCCTGGCGGCCGAGATCGAGCTGTTGGGCGAGGTCATCGCCGTCGTCGCCGAGCACGAAGGGCCGCTCTCCGCGGAAGAGGTCGACGCGGTTCTCGGCGCCACCGACACGGCGAAGGACCCGGAGAAGGACCCGGACTCAGACCCGGACTCGTACTAGTCCCGCTCGGCGTCCGCCGGGTCGGACGTTGCCGTGACCATGACGGCGGGACGCGCACGAAGGTCGGCCGCGAGGTGGAACACGTCCGGCCGGTTGTAGTGCCCGACCGGGTCGAACAGGCGCCGCGCGGAGCGCACCGCGTCCAGGTCGAGGTCGGCCGTGAGGATCGTCTCCTCGTGCCGCGCCGGTCCGGCGAGGATCTCCCCGCTCGGAGCGACGATGACCGAGTTGCCGGCCTCGACCCACTGCTCGTCGTCGGACTCGAGGTTCCAGACGTCCTCCCGCCGGGGGAAGTCGGCCGGGATCTGGTCGCGGTGGAGGCACGGGTTGACACCGATGACGTAGCACCGGCCCTCGCGGGCGATGTGCCGCATACTCGCGACCCACGCGTCCCCGGGAGCCAGGGTCGGCGCGGCCCAGATGTCGACGCCCTGCGAGTACAGGTAGAACCGGGCCAGCGGCATGTAGTTCTCCCAGCAGATCAGCCCGCTGAGGCGGCCGTACGGCGTGTCGACCACCGGCAGCGTCGAGCCGTCGCCCATCCCCCACACCGTCCGCTCGGAGCCGGTGGGCATCAGCTTGCGGTGCTTGCCGAGGAGCGCCCCGTCCGGTCCGAGGTACAGCGTCGTGTTGTAGATCGTCGACCCGTGGGGCTCCCGCTCCTCGACGCCCATCACCACGTAGGTCCCGGCGGCTCGGGCGGCGGCGCCGAGGGCGTCGGTGACCGGCCCGGGGACGACCACCGCCTGGGCGGCCAGCATCGCGAACCACTGCTCGTCGCCGTCCCAGATCGGCCGGGAGTCGATCCAGATCGGGGTCCCGGGGATGAACACCTCTGGGAACACGACGATCTGGGCACCCTGCGCCGCCGCCGCCTCGATCAGGCCGATCGCCTTGTCGAGCGTGGCTTGCTGGTTCATGAGCACGTAGGCGGCCTGGACCGCGGCGGCTTTCACGGTGGCCATCTCGCGACGGTACTCCGTCAGCCGAAGAGGGGGAAGGACGCCACCGCCGCACCCAACGACTCGCGGTCCTCGTCGCTGAGCGGCTGGCGGCCGGTGCCCTTGAGGACGGACTCCTCCGCCGACCAGGCCGTGGGGAGGTCGGTGCCCAGAAGTCCCGTGAGGACCTCGACGACCAGCTCGTACGCCGCGTCGGGCAACCCCGGGGAGGGCACCTCGAGCGTGAGGTCGAGGTGATGGACGACGCCCTCGACGGCGAGGGTGTGCACGAAGTCGCCTGGCGCGAGGACGTGGCCCTGGGTCGCGACCGTCCCGGCCGGGCCGTGCTGGCGGGCCGCGCGCACGGCCGCGCGGCTCGTCTCGGTCCACTGGGCGACCAGGAAGTGCGAGCCCCCGTATGCGGCAGCGGCCTTCGCCGCATACCGCGCGTGGGCATCGGCGCCGGGTTGCCCCGGCTGCCACGCCGACCAGTACGAGACCGCCGTCGTGTCGGCGAGTCCGTCGGGTTCGGTGGTGAACACGACCAGCGCTCGCTGCGCGTCGCACATCTGGTGGAACAGCAGGTCCTTGACCGACCAGAGCTCGGTGCGCGTCCTCTGGTCGAAGGACTCCTCGTCGAGCCCGGACACCACGGTCGTCGTGGCCTCGTAGACCTCGTCGAGGAGGGCGACCAGGGCCGCATACTCGCGGGTGCTCATCGACCTAGGCCGCGAGGAGGCGCCGGACCTGACGCGACCGGGCCTGGTCCGCGACGGCGTCGTCGAGGTCGCCCGGCTCGAACGGGCGCCCCGTGGCCAGCTCGGCGGCCCGGGCGATGAGGTGGTCGGCGAGCCGGGGGTTCGCCGGAAGGATCGGACCGTGGAGGTAGGAGCCGATGACGTTGCCGGTCACGGCGCCCTCGGTGCGGTCGGTCCCGTTGTTGCCGTGACCGGCGCGGACGGTACCGAACGGCCGACTGCCCGCTGCCGAGAACCGTTGCGCCCGAATGGTTCTCGAAGCCGACGACCTCCCCGAAGCTCGGTGTCCAGCACGATCCCGCCGATCATCCGCGTGGGGTTGCCGCGCGTGGTGACGTCGAGGATGCCGAGGCCGGGCAGCTCCTGCCCCTCGACGGTGATGAAGGCGTTCCCGAACAGCTGGTACATCCCGCAGATCATGATCATCGGCGTCCCGTCGGCGGCAAGGTCGCGGAGCCGGTCGGCGATGACGGCGAGGTCGTCCTCGACGCGGCTCTGGCCCGAGTCCTGGCCGCCGCCGCCCATGAAGAGGTGCGGCGTCTCCGGCAGCGTCGCCCCGGGGTCGTGGTTGTGCACCCGGACGTCGTAGCCGTGCCGGCGGATCCGCTGCGCCAGACACCGGGTGTTGCCGAGGTCGCCGTAGATCGACATCTCGCGCGGGTAGAGGTGGACGAGGTCGATGGTCCCCTTGCTGGTCATTCCGTCTCCTCCCCGAAGCCGGCCAGGCCGTAGCGCGCGGCGAGCAGCCGTCGCAGGCGCATCATCGCCGTGTAGGTGCAGAAGATCCGCCGCGGCTCGGCTGGGAAGTCGCGGATGAGCCGGTCCAGGGCACGCTCGAGGTCGGGCTCGACGGAGGCGACCGCCACGTCGTCGTAGTCGAGACGCAGGGCCATGTCGTAGGCGCGTACGCCGGACGTCAGGGCAACTCCGTTCTCCCGCAACGACTCGAACGACACGTCGTAGAGCCATGACACGTCCTGGCCGTCGGCGTAGTCGTCGTTGATCGCGACCATCGTGGTGACCGGCTCGGCGTGGTAGGTGCCGAGCGCCACGGTGAACCCGGCGGGGTTCTTCACGAGGACCAGCTCGAGCGGGTACCCGCCGGCGTCGATGACCTCGCCACGACCGAACGGCGGGGTGACCGCCCGGAGCGCCTCGTCGGTGACGTCCGGACGGAACGCCTCACCGAGGACCAGGCGCGCCGTGGTCGTGGCCGCGGTGGCGTTGATCATCGCGGCGAGGCCGCGCTGCTTGAGGACCAGCGGGCCGACGCACTCGGCGCCGAAGTCGATGCGGAACTCGGCGGGGCCCTGAGGATGGAGCATGCCGTCGTCGCCGGACGGCTCCGGCGGTGAGAACTCGTCGTCGAACCGGGCGTCCGCCTCGTGCAGCGGCGGCAGCTCGTCGGCGACCGCGGGGTCGATGCCGAACCAGCGCGTGGTCACTCCCGGTCGGAAGAGCGCCTCGTCGAGCCGCGCCACGAACGAGTCGTCGCGGTTGCGCACGACGCCGGTCGACGTCATCGACGCGAGCGTGCCGAGAAGCTTGGCCGTCGTGTCGATCTCGGCGAACCGGTCCAGCTGGTCGCGCGCGACGTTGAGCAGCAGGGCGTGCGTCGGGGTCACGACCTTCGCGAACTGGAGGGCGTGCCACTCGTCGAGCTCCAGCACTGCGATGTCCGCGTCGAGGCGTCCGGTGATCGGGAGGTCCCCGAGCATGGCCGAGATGACGCCACGGGTGAAGTTGCTGCCGGTCGGGTTGCTGAACACCTGCTTGCCGTGGGCGCGCAGGATCGCGGCGAGCATCTTCGTGGTCGTCGTCTTCCCGTTGGTCCCGGTCACGACGACGATCCCGTCGCTCACCCCCGACAGGGCGTGCGCGAGGAACTGCGGGTCGATCCGCTCGGCCACGAGGCCCGGCATCGCCGAGCCCCCACCCCGGACCCGAGCCGCGGCCCGGGCCGCCTTGCCCGCAACGATCGCGGCGGTGGTCCGGAGCACGCCCCAAACCCTAACGGTGTAGGTACGAGGGGCTCGGGGTACGTACCGGGCGTGACGATCACCCCCGCCCTGTCCGATCTCGGCGACGAGGACTTCGTGGAGCTGACCACCTTCCGCACGACGGGCACGGCCGTGCCGACGACGGTCTGGGTCGTTCGCGACGGGGACGCCCTGGTCGTGACCACGCCGTCGGGCAGCGGCAAGGTCAAACGGCTGCGCAACAACCCCGACGTGCAGCTTCGGGCGTCGAGCCGTCGCGGCCGCGTGGAGCCGGGCGCTCCACGTGTCCCGGGGAGCGCTGTGCTCGACCCCGACCCGCAGGCCCACGACGGCGTGTCGCATCTCTTCGAGGCCAAGTACGGATGGCAGTACCGCACCGCGATGGTGGTGGAACGGGTGGTCCGGCGGTTCCGGCCGCGAACCGGCCCGGACCGGAGGATCGTGCGCATCACGGACGAGCTGCCGTAGCCCCAGGCATACGGGAGGCAACCCATCAGTTGCCTCGTCCCGTCATCTGTGCAACCATCTGGTTGCATGGCTACCTCTGAGAACGACACCATCGGCACCGTCCGGATCGAGCGCTCCATCGTCATCGCCGCCACGCCCGAGCGGGTCTGGCAGATCGTCAGCGAGCCCGGGTGGTGGATCAACGGCGGGACGATCCGCCCGCACCGCATCGAGGACGCGGGCGACGGGACCTCGATCGTCCACGACGAGGAGCACGGCGCCTTCCACATCCGCACCGAACGGCTCGACCCGCCCCGGTATGCGGCGTTCCGCTGGCTCGGGCGCGCGGACGAGAAGGGCGCCGGCACCCTCACCGAGTTCTGGGTCGAGGACGCGGGGGACGGGACCGACGGCGTGACCCTGCGGGTCGTCGAGAGCGGGCTGGAGAACGTGCCGGAGAGCGAGCGCGAGGCCTACCTGCGTGACAACACCCAGGGGTGGGAGACCGAGCTGGCTGCGGCTCGCACCACGGCCGAGCGCGAGGCGTGAGCGCCCAGTGAGCGCCCAGTGAGCGCGGTACCGCCGGTCGAGGTCTTCGCCGCCCTCGGCGACCCGACCCGGCAACGGCTGCTCGACGTGGTGGCCCAGGGCGGCGGCTCCGCCGCGGACATGGCGTCGCTGCTCGACATCACCCGCCAGGCGGTCGAGAAGCAGCTCCGGGTGCTCGAGGAGGCGGGCCTCGTCCAGCGGGTGCACCTCGGCCGGCGGGTGCGCTTCGCCGTCCGGACCGAGGCCCTGGCGGAGACGGCGACGTGGCTGTCGTCCCTCGCGGACACCTGGGACCGCCGCCTGGCCGCGGTCAAGGCCCTCGCCGAGGCCTGACGTCCGTTATCCGCTGGCTCCCCTCATGCGCTGGTGCGAGCGCCGAGACCGAGAGCGGCCAGTACGCGCTCCGGGCGGCGCAGGTCCGACCAGGTGAGCCGAACGACGCGGTAGCCCAGGGCACGGAGGGCAGTCTTCTCGGCGCTTCTCCCGTATCAGCGCGTTCCGGCCGTCGGCACCCTCGTACTTCACCGCGCCGTCGAACTCGACGACGACGCGGAGGGCGGGAAGCAGGAAGTCGACGCGGGCGACGAACCGGCCGTCGTGGTCGCGGATCACCACCTGCTGCTCGGCCTCGACGCCGAGACCGTCCAGGACCAACCGGGTCCAGGACTCACCGGGCGACTCTGACAGTCCGGACGCGAGTCCGGCAACGCGGTGAGCGGCAAAGCCGAAGTGGTGGGACTCGGCGAGGGCGACGAGTCGGTCGGGCGTGGTCCGACGCATACGGACGAAGGCGTCAGCGGCAATGAGCCCGGCCCGCATCGACCGCTCCGAGGCCTGGAGCACGGCGACCTCGGGGATGACGACGAGTACGCCCCGGTGCGGGAGCACCTCGGAGGCCTCCACCGGCGGGTGGACCCGGACCACACCCGATCGGCGAGCCCGCCCCGAGCCGACCTGGGCGAGGTGGACGTGGCCGATGTCCGCCGCGACCACCGGGAGGTCCCAGCACGCCACCGCGGACAGGTCCGTCACCGCGTAGCCGCGCAGCCGGCGGGCGATGGACCGGCACGTCAGCACATGGCGCGCCGCGGCGTTCCCGGCGCGGAAGGCGTCACCGCCGACGAACGCGCCCGCCCGCACGCGGACGAGCTCTCCGCTCTTCACCAGCGCCCGGGTGGCGTGTCGGTCGTAACCCGCGGCGGCGAGCTCGGCCGTGTGCACCACGCCCGCGTTGGCCAGGAGGCGCAGGCGCAGCAGCTCGTTCATGGACAGGAGCGTCGCGGCGCTCCGCCCTGGCCGGTAGCCCGGCTCGGCTGCTGTGGATGGTGGGACGAAACGTCCAGAACGTGTGGACCGCCGCCGCCGCCACCGACGAGCGTCCACTCAACGGGATCCCGTGGAGTCGGCGCTCAACCGTGGAGCGATGGGGCGGGAGTGACGGGTGAGTGACGGGTGAGTGACGTGAGGACCCGGGTCACTCCCACTCGATGGTGCCGGGCGGCTTGCTCGTGATGTCGAGCACCACCCGGTTGACCTCGCGCACCTCGTTGGTGATCCGCGTCGAGATCCGCGCCAGCACGTCGTACGGGACCCTCGTCCAGTCGGCGGTCATCGCGTCCTCCGACGAGACCGGCCGGAGCACGATCGGGTGGCCGTACGTGCGGCCGTCGCCCTGGACGCCGACCGACCGGATGTCGGCCAGCAGCACGACCGGGCACTGCCAGATCGACCGGTCCAGGCCGGCCGCCGTCAGCTCGGCCCGCGCGATGGCGTCCGCCCGACGGAGCACGTCGAGCCGCTCGGCCGTGACCTCGCCGACGATCCGGATGCCCAGCCCCGGACCCGGGAACGGCTGCCGCCACACGATGACCTCGGGGACGCCGAGCTCCAGCCCGACCGCGCGCACCTCGTCCTTGAACAGCGAGCGGAGCGGCTCCACCAGGGTGAACTGGAGGTCCTCCGGCAGCCCGCCGACGTTGTGGTGCGACTTGATGTTGGCCGCGCCCTCGCCGCCGCCGGACTCGACCACGTCGGGGTAGAGGGTCCCCTGGACGAGGAACTCGACCGGGTGCCCCTCGGACGACGCCGACCCCACGACGTCGCGCGCCGCCTGCTCGAACACCCGGATGAACTGCGCCCCGATGATCTTCCGCTTCTCCTCGGGGTCCGCAACCCCGGCCAACGCCGACAGGAACTGCTCCCGGGCGTCGACGACGACGAGGTTGACCCCGGTCGCCGCGACGAAGTCCTTCTCGACCTGCTCGGACTCCCCCTCGCGCAGCAGCCCGTGGTCCACGAACACGCAGGTCAGCTGGTCGCCGACCGCCCGCTGCACCAGCGCGGCCGCCACGGACGAGTCCACGCCGCCGGACAGTGCACAGAGCACCCGCGCGTCACCGACCTGCTCGCGCACCCGCTCGACCAGCGACTCGACGACGTTGGACGGCGTCCAGTCGGCCTCGAGGCCGGCGCCGCGCCAGAGGAAGTTCTCCAGGACCCGCTGCCCGAACTCCGAGTGCATGACCTCCGGGTGCCACTGCACCCCGTACAGCCGCCGTTCGTCGTCCTCGAACGCCGCCACCGGCGCGCCGGACGTGGAGGCGGTCACCCGCATACCGGCCGGCGCCCCGGTCACGGAGTCGCCGTGCGACATCCACACCGACTGCTCCGGGGGCTGGCCGTCGAACAGCGTCGACGACACGTCGGACACCGCCGCCGGGGTATGCCCGTACTCGCCGGTCCCCGTGTGGGCCACCGTGCCGCCGAGCGCCTGGGCCATCGCCTGGAACCCGTAGCACATCCCGAACACCGGAACCCCGGCCGCGAGCAGCGCGGCGTCGAGAGCCGGCGCGCCCGGCGCATACACGCTGGACGGTCCGCCGGAGAGGATCACCGCCGCCGGCTTGCGCTCCAGGATCGCCGAGACCGGAAGGGTGTGCGGGACGACCTCGCTGTAGACCTTGGCCTCACGGACGCGGCGCGCGATGAGCTGCGCGTACTGGGCGCCGTAGTCGACGACGAGAACCGGGCGGGCCTGGAGCTCATCGTCCACGCGCCCAGCCTAGCCACCCCACGAAGCTCTCCGCTTCGCTCCGATGCTTCGCGAGGACCCCGGCTATCCGTCGGTGCCGGCGTCTCCGGTGAGGTACACCCGCGACAGCAGCGCCTCGGTCGACCGCGTCACCCGCGCCTCCGCGACGAACGGCAGGATCGGGACGAACCCGGTGAGCAGGTTGAGCACGATCCGCTTGAGGCTCCAGGCCGACTTGAGCCCCAGGTTGGCGATCGACGCCGCATACACGAGGTAGATCAGCCCGTGGATCGGGCTCCAGACGGCCGAGAAGCTCGGGTTCTGCGGCGGGCCGTACTTGACGAACATCGCGGCGATGAGGACGAACAGGGCGATGCCGGCGATGATCGCCATGACCCGGTAGAAGCGCAGGGCGCTGCGGATCTGGGCCGGCTTGGCCATGGTCGTGGGGTACGTGCTCACGTGGTCGCTCCCGCGGGGCTTGCGTCGGTGTCGGTCGTGGTGGCCGCAGCCTGGTCGCGGCGATGGTCGTCCCGCACCATCCTCCACCACATGTAGGCGGCGAACAGACCGAAGACCCACCACTGAAGGGCGTACGCGGCGTTGCGCCAGGTCAGGCCCGGTGGGGACCGGCGGAGGGGGCACCCGCTGCACCCCAGGGCTCGACTCCGGCGACTCGTCGGTCGCGAACACGAACGCGTTGTAGAGGTCACCCGGCCACAGGTTGACCAGCCGAGCCAGGTCGACCGACCCGAGCTGCCCGGCCGGCAGCCCAGCGCTGGACGACGCCGGCGACTCCCCCGGTGCCAGGGTGCCGGTCACGGTGATCCGGCCGGCCGGAGACGGCGCCGGACCCGCGCCGGACCCGTCGGTCACGAAGCCCCGCAGCACGGCGATCCGGGCCGAGCCGGACACGCCGGTGGCGTCCACGACGAACGGGGTCAGCACCCAGTACCCGGCGACCCCGTCCAACCGGCGGTCGGCCACGAGCACCTGGCCGGCGGCGTCGTAGCTCCCGGTCATCGTCACCGGCCGCCCCGACGCGTCCCCGGGGAAGGGGGAGTGCGGGACCATCACGGACCCGAGGGCGACCGGCGGCTGCAGCGGCGCCGCGGCGATGGCCTCGCGCTGCGCGTCGTCGCGCGCCACGCTCAGCTGCCAGAGACCGAGGAAGGTGAACGCCACGAGGAGCACGACGAGCGCCCCGAGGAGCCCCAGCCAGCGCGGCTTGAGCATCGTCCTCAGCACGGTCCCAGGCTAAATGACGAGGGGGTATGCGCCGCGCGCGTCCGCGGATCACCGGGGTTCGCGAGGCGGTCGGTGGAGCGTCGTTGTGGCACCCTGGTGCCCCGTGATGCCCGCCGTGATGCCCTCGACGACGACCACCACGCGCCGACTGCGCGCCGTGGCCGGCGCCGTTGCGCTCGCCGTGGTCCCGCTCGTCGTGAGTGCCTGCGGCGGCGGCAACGAGCCGGTCACACCGATCACGACGACGGTCACCGTCACACCGTCGTCCGGATCGAGCAAGGGCACGACGTCGACGACGTCGACGACGACGACCACGACGCCCGCCGCCCAGCCGCCGAAGACGTACGAACAGGCGATGCAGCACTTCGCCGCCGGCAAGATCGACGCGGCCGCGAAGCCGCAGTTCACCAGCCCGACCGGCAACATCTACTGCTCGATCGCCCCCTCGGGGGCGGTGCCCGCGGGCTGCGAGCTGCGAGACGGTCGCGTCACCCCGCCGGCCGGGACCTGCCCCCCGGGCGCAGCAGCCAAGGACGTGGGCCGGATCGAATGGTCCGGCGACACCCCGAAGCCGGTCTGCAACAGCGACACGATGATCCAGCCGGGCGCCCCGGTGCTGCAGTACGGCGCCATCGCGATGATGCAGGGGTCGCCGTTCCAGTGCATCAGCGAGAGCATCGGGGTGACCTGCATCAACACGGCGGGCAAGAAGGGCTTCTTCCTCGCCAAGGGCGCCTACTCGATCTTCTGACCCCGCTACCGTTCGTTTGTGGGAGCGGGACGCGACGCATACGAGGAACCTCTGGCCCGGGCGCACGAGCGGGCGCTCGACTGGCTCGGGTCGCTGGAGGCCCGGCCGGTCCCGCCGGCCGAGTCGGTGGAGACGGTGCTCGCCGCGGTCGGCGGTCCGCTGCCGGAGGGACCGACGGCGCCGACGGCGGTCGTCGAGCAGATGGCGCGAGCCACCGAGCCCGGGCTGATGGCGATCCAGTCCGGACGGTTCTTCGGGTGGGTCATGGGCGGCACGCTGCCGGCGGCGCTCGCCGCGGACTGGCTGGTCAGCGCGTGGGACCAGAACGCCGGGATGCGCTCGCCGACGCCGGGCGTGGTCGCCCTGGAGGAGACCGCCGGTACCTGGTTCCTCGACCTGCTCGGCCTGCCGGCGGACGCGGCGGTCTCGTTCACGACCGGCGCGACGATGGCCAACTTCGTCGGCCTGGCGTCGGCACGGCACGACGTGCTGGACCGCGTCGGGTGGGACGTGGAGGACCGCGGGCTGCTCGGCGCGCCGCCCGTGCACGTGCTCGCCGGTGTCGAGCGCCACGACAGCGTCGACCTCGCGTTGCGGTACCTGGGGTTCGGCGCCCCCACGCTCGTGGCGGCCGACGAGGAGGGACGGATGCGCGTCGACGCGCTGGCGGCGGCCCTCGACGCCGTGCCGGACGGGGAGGCGGTGATCGTCGTCCTGCAGGCGGGAGACCTCCACTCCGGCGCGTTCGACCCGTTCGCGGAGCTCGTGCCGATGGCGCACGCGCGCGGCGCGTGGGTGCACGTCGACGGGGCGTTCGGGCTGTGGGCGGCGGCCACCCCCCGCCTCGCGGAGCTGGTGGCCGGGATGGCGGACGCCGACTCCTGGGCGACCGACGCGCACAAGACGCTCAACGTGACGTACGACTGCGGGATCGCCGCCGTGCGCAACCGGGCGGCGGTGCGGGACTCGTTCGCGGTCCACACGCACTACCTCGCGGCGGCCGACCCCGAGGGACCGGGCAACCCGTACGAGCGGGTCCCCGAGATGTCGAGGCGGGCCCGCGGCGTGCCGGTGTGGGCCGCGCTGCGCTCGCTCGGGCGGTCCGGGGTTCGGGACCTCGTCGAGCGGTTGACCGACCGGGCGGCCGCGCTGGCCGAGGGGGTTCGGTCGGTTCCCGGGGCGGAGGTGCTCAACGACGTCGTCTACACGCAGGTGTGCTTCGCCGTCGAGGACGACGCCCGGACGGCGGAGGTCGGTGCGCGGCTGATCGCCGACGGCAGCACCTGGATCTCCGGCTCCCGATGGCGTGACCGAGGCGTGCTGCGGATCTCGGTGAGCAACTGGACCACGGACGAGGCCGACGTCGAGGAGACCGTCGCGGCCCTGCGGCGCGCGGCGGCGTCCGGCTGACGGTGCCGCGCTGGCTCCCCCACTTCTCAGACATGTCTGACTCGTGGGCGCGTTCGGCGGGCGATCCGGCGGGCGTGTCGACGGGCGTTTCGGCGGCGGTCCGGCCGGTGGTTCGGCCCCCACTTCTCAGACATGTCTGACCAGTGGACGACTTCTGGGGCGTTAGGCCGCTACTTCTCGGACATGTCTGAGAAGTAGCGGGGTGCATGGCGTCAGCGCGGCGCGCGGCGCCTCGGGACTGCGATCGGCCGTTTCGGGACTGCGGTCGGCCGTTTCGGGCCCCACTTCTCAGACATGTCTGACCAGTGGACGACTTCTGGGGCGATTCGGCCGCTACTACTCAGAGATGTCTGAGAAGTGGAGGCGCGCGCGGTCAGGCGCCGGGGACCAGTTCGACCTGTGGGCGCGCGCCCCACGCGGCCCAGTCGCCACTGATCCGGCTCGCCGTCTCGAGCAGCCGCGGCAGGTGGACCTCGAGCAGATGCTCGGTCGACGTCTCCGCCGCGTGGACGGTGACGTTCATGGCGGCCCGTACCAGCCCGGACCCGTCCCGCACCGGCGCCGCCACCGAGCGAACTCCGGGAGCCAGCTCCTCGTCGGCCAGCGCCCACCCCTGGGCGCGGACCCGGGTCAGCTCCCGCTGCAGGTCCCTGAGCGGCCGCTCCGGCGCCGGGGGCAACCCGGACCGCGACGGCTCGGCCACGACGCGCGCGACCTCGGACTCGGGCAGGGCGGCGAGCAGCACCTTCCCCTGCGAGGTCCGCTCGGCGGGGAACCGGGTCCCGATGTCGACCCGCAGCGCGATGATCTTCGGCACCGCGACCCGGGCGACGTAGACGATGTCCGACCCGTCCAGCTGGGCCATCGAGGACGACTCCCCCGTCTGGTGCACCAGCGCCTCGAGGTGCGGCCGGGCCATCTCCCACAGCCCGAGGGACGAGGTGTACGCGGTACCCAGCCCGAGCACCCGGGGCGTCAACGCATACGCGCCGTCCTCGACCCGGACGTAGCCGAGCTCGGCGAGGGTGAGCAGGAGCCGCCGGGCCGTCGGCCGGGCCAGGCCGGCCGCGACGGCGACCTCGCTGAGGGTCATCGTCGGGCGCCGCGCGTCGAAGCACACGAGGATGTCGAGGCCCCGAGCAAGGGCCTCGACGAAGTCCGGTCCGCTGCCCCGTCCCGCCATGGGTGTCAGTATCGTCAGCCGGCGCTGGCGTCGCCGAACATGGACTCGCGCGCCTCCCGCGTCGAGGACGACTTGTACTCCGTGTAGGTATAGGGGTTGTCCAGCACCGCTCCGTCCTCAGGCAGGGCGGGGTTCATGCCCTGCTGCCAGGTCTCCTCCCCCATCTCGGAGCGCAGGTAGTCGACCGTCGACTCGACCGCGGCCCTGGTAGACGCGAGGTCGGCGCCGACCAGACGGTTGTCACGCTTCACGACGACGCCGTCGACGAGCACCGTGTGGACGTCCCCGCGCTGGGCCTGGAAGGCCACGTGGCCGTACGGGTTCAGCAGCGGGAACGACACGGGTGAGTAGTCGTTCTTGATGAGCACGACATCGGCCTTGGCGCCGGGCGTGAGCCGGCCGAGGTCGTCCCGACCGAGGTTCCGGGCGCCGCCGCGGGTCGCCCAGTCGACGACGTGCTCGGCCCGCAGGTGCGAGGCGGTGACGGTCTCGCCGGCGACGTGGGCCTCGAGGTGCTCACGGGCCCGGTCCGCGCCGAGTGTCGTCCGCATCGCCGTGAAGAGGTCGCCACTCCACCAGACACTGGTGTCCATCGACAGTGAGACCGGGATGTCGTACTTGCGGACCTGCCAGGTGGGCGGGTATCCCTGGCCCGCGCTCTGCTCGGACTCGGTCGCCACCGAGACGGAGCCGCCGGTCGCCGCGATGCGCAGGTACGAGTCGGTGTCGAGCGTCGCGGCGTGGACGTACGTCGTCTGGGGCGTCATGAACCCGTGCTCGTGCATGAGCCGGATCCCGTCGTCGTTCGTCGCACCCCAGACGCCCGCGTGCGTCGTCACCGGCAGCCCGAGCTCGCGGGCCACCTCGAACGCCGCCTTCTCGGGGAACGCCGGGTCACCGGTCACGTCGAACGCCAGCTGCACCCCGAGGCGGTCGTCGCCCGCGTCCCGGAGCCCGGTGAGGAACCGCTGCACCTCGGGCTGCGCAGTCCACTCCCACGGACCGGCCTGGATGTTGCCGTACGCCAGCACGAACCGGCCGGGCGTGCTGCGCAGGCCGTCCACCGCGGCCTCCGCGTGGTCCACGCTCTGGAGCCCGTGTGACCAGTCGACGACGGTGGTCACGCCCGCGTCGAGGGCCTCCCAGGCGGCGAGCAGGTTGCCCGCGCGCATGTCCTCGGGACGGAACCGGCGGCCGTGTTCGAGGTAGTACCAGACGAAGTACTGCGTGAGCGTCCAGTCGGCGCCGTAGCCGCGCATCGCCGTCTGCCACATGTGCCGGTGCGTGTCGATCATCCCCGGCATCACGATGCCGCCGGACGCGTCGACCTCCAGCGCGCCGTCGGGCGCAGTGAGGCCGGAGCCGACCTCCGCGACCCGGTCGCCGACCACGAGGACGTCGGCATCGGTCAGCACGCGGTGGGTGTCGTCCATGGTCAGGACGGTGCCGTGACGGAACACGACGGCGGACGGGGTGGGCTGGTCCACGGCTCCTCCTCGAGTCGGTGACGTCAGGGGCACGACGTCTGCGGACGATCGTCCGCACTACGGACATTCCTGTCAAGACTCCCCTTGACGCTCGTGGGTCCGGCTTGCGACTCTGAGCACCGATAACGGACGACTGTCCGCATACCGACTCGTGCTGAGGAGACGCGTACGTGAGCGACGCCGCCGCGGGACCCCTGGACGGGCTCCTCGTCGCCGACTTCTCCCGCATCCTCGCCGGGCCCTACGCGACGATGCTCCTGGCCGACCTCGGCGCCGAGGTGGTCAAGGTCGAGGGCCCGCGCGGCGACGACACCCGCTCGTGGGTCCCGCCGGTCCACGACGGCGTCTCGACCTACTTCCTCGGCATCAACCGCAACAAGCGGTCCGTGGTCCTCGACTTCGCCGACGAGTCCGACGCGGTGCTCGCTCGTGAGCTCGCGAAGCGGGCCGACATCGTCATCGAGAACTTCCGCCCCGGCGGCCTCGCCAAGTACGGACTGGACTACGACACCGTCGCCGCGTCGAACCCCCGCGTCCTGTATGCGTCGATCAGCGGGTTCGGCAGCGGCGAGCAGGGCCGCACACTCCCCGGCTATGACCTCATCGTGCAGGCGATCTCGGGCCTCATGAGCCTCACCGGACCCGCTGACGGCGAGCCGTACCGCGCGGGCATCTCGGTGTTCGACGTCATGGCCGGGCTGCACGCGACAATCGGGCTGCTAGCGGCACTGCACCGACGGCACGAGACCGGTCGCGGCCAGCACGTCGAGGTCAACCTCCTGTCGTCCGCCCTGTCGGGGATGGTCAACCACACCAGCGCTTACGTCGCTGCCGGCGTCGTGCCCTACCGGATGGGCAACAGCCACCCGAGCCTGTTCCCCTACGAGCCGCTCCCCTGCTCCGACGGCGAGCTCATCGTCACGGCGGGCAACGACCAGCAGTTCCGCAAGCTCGTCGACGTGCTCGGCGTGCCGGAGCTGGCCGACGACCCGCGGTTCGCCCGCAACCCCGACCGGACCGCCCGCCGCGACGAGCTGCGGCCACTGCTCGTCGAACGGCTCTCGACGCGGACCACGATGGAGTGGTTCCGCGACATCACCGCGGCCGGGATCCCGTGCGGTCCGATCAACACCGTCGACCAGGGCGTCGCGTTCGCCGAGGACATCGGGCTCGACCCGGTCGTCGACGTCGGACCGTCCGACACGTCGGTCCGCAGCGTCCGCAACCCCATCACGCTGTCCGAGAGTCCGCCCGCCTACCGGTTCCCGCCGCCTACCCTCGACGAGCACGGAGCCGAGATCCGCCGCTGGCTGTCCGAGGGAGTCTCACCATGACCGAACCGCTGCGGCTGCCGACCTCGCTCGGCACCTCCGACGCCGACCAGATCCGGCTGCTCGGGCAGGACCTCACGGCCGACCTCATGGGCCAGGTCGGGTTCGGCGAGCTGGCCTTCTGGCTGGTGGCCCTGCGGCGGCCGACGCCGTCGGAGGTCCGGGTCTTCGAGGCGGTGCTCGTCGCGCTGGCCGACCACGGGTTCACGCCCACGGCTATCGCGGCCCGGCTGACCTACCTCTCGGCCCCGGACTCGCTGCAGGGAGCGCTGGCCGCGGGCCTGCTCGGCGGGGGCTCGCGGTTCCTCGGGGTGACCGAGGACTGCGGCCAGTTCCTGGACGCCGTGATCGTCGACGTCGAGGGCGACCTCCCGACCGACGACGCCGGGTGGGACGCGCTGGCCCTGGCCGCCGTGACCCGGACGCGCGAGGCCGGGCGGTTCGTCCCCGGTCTCGGCCACCCGGTCCACAAGGTCGAGGACCCGCGTACGCCGGTCCTGCTCCGGATCGCCGAGGAGGAGGGGCTGCGCGGGCCGCACCTGCGCCTGTTCGAGGCGGTCGGCCGGGTCCACGAGCAGGTGCTCGGCCGCCGGCTCCCGCTCAACGGCGCGGGGGTATGCGGGGCCGCCCTCGCCGACCTCGGCCTGCCGGTCGAGCTGCTGCGCGGGTTCGCCCTCCTCGCGCGGGCGGCCGGGCTGCTCGGGCAGCTGGCCGAGGAGCGTCGCCGCCCGGTCGGCATGGACGTCTATCTCGCCGTCGACCGCGGCGCCTACTACGTACCCCCGGACCAGACCTGACCCGCATACCCTCGAAAACCGTTGGAGGAGAACCGAATGGCCACCGTCGCCGCCGTCATCGCCTCGACGCACCACCCGTTCTACTACCGCGCGAGCACGTCGACCGGGGCCGACCGGCCGCCGTTCGCGGACGAGTGGGTCGAGAAGATCGAGCGGTTTCGGGAGACCCTGACGCGGGCGCGGCCCGACGTGCTGCTCATGGTCGGCAGCGACCACTTCCACCAGCTGTGGCTGGACAACATGCCGCAGTTCCTCGTCGGCAAGGCGCCGTTCTACGACGCGAACTTCTACAACGAGGAGCGAGAGTTCGGGCTGCCGCGAATGACGTTGCGGGGTCAGGAGGATCTCTCGGCGCACGTGCTGCGCGACGGGATCGACGCGGGCTTCGACCTGGCGTTCAGCAACGAGCTGCGGATCGACCACAGCATCACCTGCCCGATCATCACGCTGCGGCCGGAGGCGGACCTGCCGATCGTGCCGGTCTACACCAACATCTTCGCGCCGCCGATGCCGCGGCCCGAGCGGTTCGTCGAGCTGGGCCGAACGCTGCGGCGGCTGGTCGAGAGCTGGCCGTCGGACCTGCGGGTGGCGATCGTCGGGACCGGTCACCTGTCGCTCGAGCTGGGTGGCCCGCGCCAGTTCGGGCCGCACGGGCCGGATCCGGAGTTCGACCGCAAGGCGGTCGAGTGGATCGCGACCGGGGACGTCGAGGGGTGCCTGCGTGAGGTGACGCTGGACAGCCTGCATATGCCGGGCAACGCCACGCACGGGTTCATGGACTTCATGCTGATGATGGGGGCGGCCGGCGACGGCGTGGCGGCGGACCACGTCGACTCCCTCGACCTGTTCCACACGATGGAGGCGTACTTCACCTGGTACCCGAAGTCCTCGGAAGGGGCGTCGGCATGAGCAAGTACCTGCTCGACAAGTTCCTCTTCACCGTCGACCGCGACCCGGACCTCGTGGAGCGGTACCGCGAGGACCCCGCTGGGACGGTTGCGTGGTGGGAGGAGACGATGGCCAACCGGTTGCTCGGCTGCCACACCGGCGAGGCGAGCACCTGGCTGGCGTTCACCGACGACGAGCGCCAGGCCCTGGTGGAGCAGGACCACGTGACGCTGTTCGGGATGGGCGCCCACCCGTTCCTCACGCTCACCCTGTTCATCGCCATGTTCGAGCGCGACCACGGCCCGCTGGAGTACCAGCTGGCCTACGGTGCCGCGATGAAGCACCTCACGCTCCCGTACCCCGACATCTCGACCTGACGTGCGCGCCGCCCTGATCCAGGCGTATGCGTCGGCGCCGGTCGTCGGTTCTCGTCCGACGGCAGAGGGCTCGACCGTGGTGGCGGTCACCGTTGCGCCGGTCGTGCCCCTCGACCTGCTGTGCGCGAGCGGGACGTCGTACCTCGGGGAGCCGGCGCTGCCCTACGTGCCCGGGGTCCAGGGCGTCGGCCGGGTGGTGCGGTCGCCGTCGCTGGAGGCCGGGACGCGGGTGTGGTTCGCGACGTCGGCGGGGATGGCGCCCGGGGACGGGAGCCTGGCCGAGACCTGCGCCGTGGCCGCGGACGACGTGGTGCCCTTGGACGGGGCGGTCGCCGACGAGGACGCCGCGGCCATCGGGACGTCCGGGATCGCGGCGTGGATGTGCCTGACCTGGCGCGCCGGGCTCCAGCCGGGCGAGCGCGTCCTGGTGCTGGGCGCCGGCGGAACGGTCGGGCAGGCGGCGGTCGCGGCCGCCCGTTCGCTCGGGGCCGCTCGGGTCGTCGCGGTATGCCGGTCGGCGGCTGCGGAGACGCGCGCGACGCGGGCGGGGGCGGACGAGGTCGTGCGGGTTGTCGAGGACGAGACGGCGGACCCGGCTGCTCTCGGCCGACGGTTCGTGTCGGCCGCGGGCGGACCGGTGGACGTCGTCGTCGACCCGGTGTTCGGGCCGTCGGCGGTCGCCGCGTGCCACGCCCTGGCGCCGGGCGGGCGGCTGGTCAACCTCGGCGGTCTCGGCGGCGACGACGCGCAGCTGTCGTCGGCGGTGTTGCGGGCCCGCTCGGCGAGCGTGCTCGGGTACACCAACAACGCGATCACCCCGGCCCAGCGAGCGGTGGCGCTCGGGGAGGTGCTGAGGCTGGCCGCGTCCGGGTGGGCTCGTCGTGGACCACCGGGTCCACCCGCTCGACGACGTGGCGACCGCCTGGGCGGCGGCGGCGCGCAACGACGGCGTCCGCCCGCTGGTCCGGATCGCCTGACCTGACGCCGAGTGACGCCGAGTGACGCTGAGTGACGCTGAGTGACGCTGGCCGGCTCTACTACTCGGACATGTCTGAGTAGTAGAGCCGTTCTGCGCCGACGGCCCACTACTACTCAGACATGTCCGGGAAGTGGGAGGACTCGGGCCTCGCGCCGATGCCGGCGCGCAGCAACGCCGGTCGCCCACTCGTGGCTCGGTTGTCGGTGGCCGGCCAGTCGGATACCCGGTCAGGTAACCGATCTGGTGGTGGTCACGACGGTCTGGGTGACTCGACCGGGTATCCGACCGACGGGCGCAGCGGCTGTCTGCGCGGTTAGCCGCCCGTAACCGCCGGACCCCACTCGACGCATACCGGGTCACCGATGATGGGCGTATGCGCGCGGCCCGAGCAACCCCGGCCCGCCTGGCGGCGCTCGCCCTCGCTCTCGCGGCCTGCGCCGGATGCAGCACCGGTGGCGGCGCCGCATCCACCCCGCCCGCCGCGTCGTCCTCCGGCACCGCGAGCGCCGTGACCAACGCCCCCTCGACCAGCACACCGGCGCCCACCACATCCGGATCGGCCGGCGCCTCGCCGTCGCCGACCACGTCCGCCACGGCCTCATCTGCGGCCACGGTGCCGGCCACATTGGCCTTCCGCGCCACGACCGTCGACGGCGCCGCCTTCGCCGGCGCCGAGCTGGCCGGGAAGAAGACCGTGCTGTGGTTCTGGGCGCCCTGGTGCACGGTCTGCGCCCGCGCCGCAGCCGGCGTGAAGGACGCCGCCACCGCCCTGGGCCCGGACGTGCGGGTGGTCGGGGTCGCCGGGCTCAGTACCGACGCCGCCGACATGCGGCGCTTCGTCGACCGGGGCGGGCTCCAGTCGATGACCAACCTCGCCGACACGACCGGCGATCTCTACGCCCGGTTCGGGATCACCCAGCAGGACACCTTCGTGCTGATCGGGCCGGACGGGACGGTCAGCCGGCATCCGGCCTACAGCCAGGACGTCGACCTCGTGGCGCTCGCTCGGCAGACCTTCGGCTGAGCGACCGTGGACTCCGCACCACTCCTGCTCGCTCTCGGCGCCGGCGCCCTCGCCGCGCTGAACCCGTGCGGCTTCGCCCTCCTGCCCGCGTGGCTCACCCTGCTCGTCGACCGCGACACCCGGACCCGGAGCGACGCGGTCGTCCGCTCCCTCGCGCTGTCGGCGGCCATGACCACCGGGTTCGTCGCCGTCTTCGGCCTGTTCGGCGCCGTGGTGGTCCCGCTCGCCCTCTCCCTGGAGCAGTACCTGCCCTGGGCCACCATCGTCATCGGAGCCGTCCTCGTCGGACTCGGCGTGGTCCTGCTGAGCGGTCGCGACGTGGTCCTCACCATCCCGCACTGGCACCGCGTGCCCGCACGTGGCTGGTGGGCGATGGTCGCCTACGGAGCGGCCTACGCCCTGGCCTCGCTCTCCTGCACGGTCGGGCCGTTCCTCGCCGTCCTGGCGTCGACCAGTCGAGCCGACGGCGTGGCCGCCGGGCTGGCCGTCGTCGTCGCGTATGCGCTCGGCATGGGCCTGCTCGTCACCGTCCTCGCGCTCGCCGTGGCGCTCGCGCAGGACGCCGTCGTGGGTCGGTTGCGCGGGCTCCTGCCCTGGGTCAACCGGCTCAGCGGCGGGCTCCTGGTCCTCGCCGGCGCCTACGTCGTCTGGTACGGCGCGTACGAGGTCAGGGTGGCCGGTGGCGGCGACCCGAACGACCCCGTCGTGGACGCGGCCACGACCGTCCAGGGACGGCTGGCCGAGCTCGTCGACCGCCTCGGGCCCACCGGGCTGGCCGTCGCGGCAGCCGTGGTCCTGGCCCTGGCCGTCGCGCTGCACCGGGTGGGCCGCCGCCGGGCGCTCACTCGCTGACCGAGTCGGCCGTCCCCCGCTCGATCGCCGGCATCCACCGGGTGATGACGACCAGGACGAACGACAGGGCGAACGGCAGCAGCATCGCCTTCTGGACGCCGAACGAGTGCACCAGCCACCCGAGGACCGCCGGCCCGCTGAGGAACGCGGCGTACCCGAACGTCACCACCACCGCGAGCATCCGGCCTCCTCCGAGGTACCCGGACGTCGCATACACCTGAGGGGCGATCATCGCCACGCCGAACCCGACGAAGGCCCAGCCGACCAGCAGGACCGGAACCGGCGTGGCGAACACCGTGATCGCATACCCGATCGCGGCGGCCACGGCGCCGAACCACACGACCGGTCGGTGCCCGAACCGCGCCACCGCCCAGTCCCCGGCCAGCCGCATGGCGACCATGAACAGCGTCACCGTGACCACGGCGATCGACGCGGTGCCCGCATCGACCCCGGCCACGTCGGCCATGTGGACTCCGGACCAGTCGTAGGCGGTCCCCTCCATCAGCCCGAAGCAGACGGCCATCGCGCCCAGCAGCCACGCGACCGGCGGGATCGGCTCCTTCCGGCCGTCGACGGTATGCGAGACGGGCTCGGTCTCGGGGATCCACCGCTGGGTCACGAGCAGCCCTACGGCCGCCAGCACCACGATCGCGAGCATGGCCGGGAGGATCACCGACCCGTTCTCGTCGCCGACCAGCCAGGCACAGAGGAAGACCACCGCCGCGCCCCCGAACGAGCCGATGCTCCAGAACGCGTGGAACCGGCTCATCAGCGGCATCGGCCGGGCCTTCTCGACCGCGACCCCGAGCGCATTCATCGCCACGTCGGTCGCGCCGTTGCCGAGGCCCAGGAGGACGCCGGCCACGACGGCGAGCGGGAGCGAGCCGGCGAACGCCAGGACGGCCGCCCCGGCGATCATCAGCGGCAGCGCGGTCAGCGTGACCCGCCGAGCGCCCACCCGGTCGGCCATCCGGCCGCCGACCTGCATCGAGACGACGGCGGCCACCCCGACGATGAAGAGGAGCACCGCGAGCATCCCCGCGTCGATGCCGAGGCGGGTGCGCAGGGCGGGAAGCACGCCGGCCCAGGCCCCGATGGCCAGGCCGTTGATCGCGAAGACCGCACCGACCGCGACGACTGCCCCCCGGCTGCCGTGCGGCACGCCGCGCACGTTCTCGACGCCGGATCCGGACGTGGTCTCGCTCGCCATGAGGAACAGCGTAGGAGAGGACGCACGAGTGCCCGGGCGGCCGTCCGAGCGTCGGGCGGGAGGCCGGCGGGCGCCCTGACGGCCTCGAGCGAAAACCGGTGGGAGCCGTCAGATCTCGCGCGTAACGTGATCTGTCGTGCGCCTTCCGTACGAGCATCCGGGCACCCCGGACCTGCGCAGCCCCCTGAGCTTCCTGGGCTGGGTGGGCCGGGGTCAGTGGCGCACGCTCACGGTGGCCACGTTCTTCGGTGTCGTGTGGATGGTCACCCAGGCCCTCTTCCCCGCCGCGATGAGCCGGGCCATCGACCAGGGCATCGTCGAGGGCCAGGCCGACCAGCTGCTCCTCTGGTGCGGCGTCCTCGTGGGGCTGGGCGTGGTCAGCGCCCTGGCCGGCGCCTGGCGGCACTGGTTCGCCGTCACCAACTGGCTGCGGGCGGCGTTCCGCTCCATCCAGCTGGTCGGCTGGCACAGCGCCGACGTCGGCGAGGCGCTCACCCGCCAGACGCCCACCGGCGACGTGGTCGCGGTCGTCGCCTCCGACGCGATGCGCCTCGGCGGCCTTTACGACGTCTTCGCGCGGATGGTCGGCGCGATCGTCAGCTACGTCGTCGTCGCGGTCATCCTGCTCAGTACGTCACGCACCCTCGGTCTCGTCGTCCTCATCGGCCTGCCGGTGCTCGTCGCCCTCCTCGCCTTCATCGTCCGGCCGCTCCAGAAGCGCCAGGCCCACCAGCGCGAGGAGTCCGGCCGGCTCATCGGCCTCGGAGCCGACACGGTCGCCGGGCTGCGGGTCCTGCGCGGCATCGGTGGCGAGCAGACCTTCCTGCGCCGGTATGCGGGTCAGTCGCAGCAGGTCCGTCAGGTTGGGTACCGGGTGGCCGGCGTGCAGGCGGCACTCGACGCCGCCCAGGTCCTGCTGCCCGGCATCTTCGTCCTCGTGGTGACCTGGCTCGGGGCGCGCTACGCGCTCCAGGGAGACATCAGCGTCGGCGAGCTCGTCGCGTTCTACGGGTACTCCGCGTTCCTCGTGCTGCCCCTGCGCACGGCGACCGAGTTCGTCGACCGGTTCAGCCGGGCCCACATCGGCGCCCGGAAGCTGATCCGCGTGCTCTCCGTGCAGCCCGACCACCGCGACCACCCGGACCCGTCCCGGCACGCCGCCGAACCGGCGCCGGGCGTCCCGCTCGTCGACGAGCGCAGCGGCGTCGTCATCGAGGCGGGCCTGCTCACCGCCGTCGTGTCGGCGCGCCCGGAGGAGTCGTCGGCCCTCGCGGACCGGCTGGGCCGGTTCGGGCAGGACGCCGCCGGGGTTCGCCTCGGGTCGACGTCCCTCCTCGACCTTCCGCTGGAGACCGTCCGCCGCCGCGTCGTCGTCAGCGAGTCCGACCCGCGGCTGTTCACCGGCACCCTGCGCGACGAGCTCGACCCCTGGGGCCGCTTCGACGACGCCACCATCCTGCGCACGCTCTCCGTCGCCAGCGGCGAGGACGTCCTCGAGGCGCTGGCCGACGGTCTCGACAGCGAGGTCGAGGAGCGCGGGCGCTCGTTCTCGGGTGGCCAGCGGCAGCGCCTCGCGCTGACCCGGGCCCTGCTCACCGGGGCCGAGACGCTGGTCCTCGTCGAGCCCACGAGCGCGGTCGACGCGCATACCGAGGTTCGTATCGCGGGCCGCCTGGCCGCGGCCCGCGAGGGGCTGACCACCGCCGTCATGACCGCCAGCCCGCTGCTGCTCGACCAGGCCGACCGCGTGCTGTTCCTGCAGGACGGGATCGTCACGGCGCGCGGTACCCACCACGAGCTGCTCCACACCAACCCGGCCTACCGGGCCGTCGTGATCCGAGGGGAGGACTGATGGCGTTCCTCATGACACCGCCGACGCGGGCCACGCTGCCCGTCGCCGAGATGTCCTCCGTGCGCACGCATACCCAGGGCATGCTGCTGCGGCACCGCGGCCAGCTGGTCCTCGTCGTCAGCCTGCACGCGCTCGCGGCGGCGGCCGCGCTGGCCGCCCCGCGGATCGTCGGCCTGCTCGTCGACACGGTGACCCAGCAGGGCGCCGTCGAGACGGTCGACCGTCTCGCCGTCGGCCTCGCCGTCGCGGTCGTCGCCCAGACAGTGCTGACGTGGTTCGCGCGCCGGTCGTCGTTCCGGATGGGCGAGGACCTCTTCGCCGAGCTGCGCGAGCAGTTCATGGACCGCGTCGTCTCGCTGCCGCTGTCGACGGTCGAGCGTGCCGGTACCGGCGACCTCGTCTCGCGCACGACCAACGACGTCGAGGCGTTGTCGCACGTCGCCCGGTTCGGGATCCCGTCGATCTTCGTGGCCGTCGTCACCGTGGCGATCACCTGCGTCGCGGCGTTCCTCACCGGCTGGATGGTGGCCCTGGCCATCGTCGTCGGGTTCCCGCTGCTGTGGCTCTCGACGCGGTGGTACCTCCGGTATGCGCCGGCCGGCTACCTGCGCGAACGGGCCACCTACGCGGTGATGAACGGCGTCGTCACCGAGTCGGTCGACGGCTCGCGCACCGTGGACGCGCTGCGCCTGGGTCGTCGGCGGCGGGCCCGGATCGACCACGCCATCAGCGACGCCTACGACGCGGAGATGTACACCCTGCGCCTGCGGATGTGGTGGTTCCCGCAGGTCGAGATCGCCTACCTGTTCCCTGTCGCCGTCACGCTGCTCTGGGGCGGCTGGCTGGTGGCGCAGGGCCAGACGACCGTGGGCACCGTCACCGCGGTCGCGCTCTACGTCCAGGCGCTGGCCATGCCCCTCGACGAGCTGCTCATGTGGCTCGACGAGATCCAGGTGGGCGCCACCTCGCTCGCCCGGGTCATCGGGATCGCCGACGTGCCGCCGGACCGGAAGGCCAGCGGGGAGACACCCCGCGACGGCCGGCTCGAGGTCGAGGACGTCCGGTATGCGTACCGGTCCGGTCGCGACGTGCTCAACGGCGTCTCCCTCGACCTCGTGCCCGGGGAGCGGCTGGCCATCGTCGGTCCGTCCGGGGCGGGCAAGTCGACGCTCGGGCGGCTGATGGCCGGCATCGACGGCCCACGGGCCGGCCGGGTCGACGTCGGCGGCGTGCGTCTGGTCGACCTCGAGCTCGACCGGCTGCGCGGCGAGGTCGCCCTCGTCACGCAGGAGCACCACGTCTTCGTCGGCAGCCTCGAGGACAACCTGCTGCTGGCCCGTCCGGGTGCGACGCAGGACACCCTGCTCGCCGCACTCGAGGCGGTCGACGCGCGGGTGTGGGCGTTGGGGCTGCCGCGCGGGCTGGAGACGCTCGTCGGCAGCGGGGGTCACGTGCTGACCACCCCCCAAGCGCAGCAGCTCGCGCTGGCCCGGCTGGTGCTGGCCGACCCGCATACCCTCGTGCTCGACGAGGCCACCTCGCTGCTGGACCCGCGCGCGGCGCGGCACCTGGAGCGGTCCCTGGCCGCCGTCGTCTCGGGACGTACGGTCGTCGCCATCGCGCACCGTCTGCACACGGCGCACGACGCCGACCGGGTGGCGGTGGTCGACGAGGGCGTCGTCACCGAGATCGGGACCCACGACGAGCTGATCGCGGCCGACGGTGCCTACGCGGCGCTGTGGCGGTCGTGGCGCGACGAACCGCGGACGTCACCGGCCGGGCACTAGACGGCAAGCTGTGCGGGCTGCAGCCTGGAGCGGGCGTGCGCATCAAGGGAGAGCAACGAGATGAGACCACTTCGATACTCGATCAACGTCACCCTCGACGGCTGCTGCCATCACGAGGCAGGGCTCCCCCCGGACGAGGAGTCGATGCGCTACTGGACCACTGGGATGGAACGAGCCGATGCCTTGATCTTCGGCCGGGTGACCTACGAGATGATGGAGTCGGCGTGGCGGCGGCCGGCCACGGGCACGTGGCCCGACTGGATGGGTGAGTGGGAGATCCCGTTCGCCGAGACCATCGACCGGGCGAAGAAGTACGTCGTGTCGAGCACGCTGAGCGGGGTCGACTGGAATGCCGAGCTGGTGCGAGGCGACGTCGGGCAAGCGGTCCATCGGCTCAAGCAGGAGCCAGGCGAAGGGTTGTTCGTGGGTGGCGTGACGCTCCCCTTGGCGTTGGCGGATCTGGGACTGATCGACGAGTACGAATTCCTCGTGCAGCCGGTGCTTGCCGGACACGGGCCGACGTTGCTTGCCGGTCTGCGAGAGCGCATCCAGCTCGAGCTGGTCGATCGCCATGAGTTCCGGTCGGGGGCGGTCGCCGTGCGATACCGGCCCACGCGAGCCACGGCTTGACCTGATCTGTCCTGGCACGTGGGCCGTCGAAGGGCTGGAAGGGCTTCGTCGGCGCGTGAGCCGCTGGTGCCGCCGTCGCCGGTCAGCCGTGCATGTAGGGCGAGACCACGACCTCGACCCGCTGGAACTCCTTGACGTCCGAGTACCCGGTCGTCGCCATGGCCCGGCGCAGCGCTCCGATGAGGTTCGTCGTCCCGTCGGCCACCCGGCCCGGGCCGAAGAGGATCTCCTGGAGCGGGGCGGTCGCGCCGACCTCGACCCGCTCGCCGCGCGGCAGCTCGCTGTGATGGGCCTCGGGGCCCCAGTGGTACCCGCTGCCCGGGGCGTCGCTGGCTCGAGCCAGGGCGGCGCCGAGCATGACCGCGTCGGCCCCGCAGGCGATCGCCTTGACGATGTCGCCCGACGTGCCGACGCCGCCGTCGGCAATGACGTGCACGTAGCGGCCGCCCGACTCGTCGAGATAGTCGCGGCGGGCCGCAGCCACGTCGGCGATGGCCGAGGCCATCGGGGCGTGGATTCCCAACGTGAGCCGGGTGGTATGCGCCGCGCCGCCGCCGAAGCCGACCAGCACCCCGGCGGCGCCGGTGCGCATGAGGTGCAGCGCCGCGGTGTAGGACGCCGCGCCGCCGACGATGACCGGGATGTCCAGCTCGTAGATGAACCGCTTGAGGTTGAGTGGTTCGGCGCGACCGGACACGTGCTCGGCGCTGACCGTCGTCCCGCGGATGACGAACAGGTCGCAGCCGGCGTCGACGACGGTCTTCCAGTGCTGCTGCGTCCGTTGCGGGCTGAGCGCGGCGGCGACCGTGACGCCCGCGTGCCGGATCTCGCGCAGCCGCTCCGCGATGAGCTCGGGCTTGATGTCCTCGGCGTAGATCTCCTGCATCCGCGCGGTCGCCTTGACCGGTTCGAGGCGGACGATCTCCTCGAGGAAGGGCTCCGGGTCCTCGTAGCGGGTCCACAGCCCCTCGAGGTCGAGGACCGGCAGACCACCGAGCTGGCCCAGCGCGATGGCGGACTGCGGCGACATCACCGAGTCCATCGGCGCCGCGATGACCGGGATGGTGAAGTGGTAGGCGTCGATCTGCCAGGAGACCGAGACCTCCTCGGGATCGCGCGTGCGGCGCGACGGCACGACGGCGATGTCGTCGAAGGAGTAGGCACGGCGGCCCCGCTTGCCCCGGCCGATCTCGATCTCGGTCATCGTGTCGTTACCCCTCGCTGACGCACCGCGCGAGCCTACCCGGCGAGCGGGCGGCCCCCAACGCGGCCCGGGTTCGTGGTGTTCAGAGCGGAAGTTCCGTGCGGTCCGGAGCACGAACCGGGTGTGGGGTGGTCAGGGGAACGGTTCGAGGGCGAGCTCGAGGAAGAACCGCGGTCGGTCGCCCCAGTCGACCAGCTCCTCGGCGGTGGCGTCGGCGACCGCTCCCCACCAGGTCAGCGCGCGGTTCACCGGCTGGGTCACGAAGGCGGCGGACAGCAGCCGCTCCAGCTCCGCGGCGTCGATCACGTCGGCCCACACCGACGCATACGCCTCGACGATCGCCGGCCACGGCAGCGCGGTGAGCCGGTGGACCCATCCCCACGGGACGGCGAGGCTCTCCAGCGGGTGCGCCCACTGCGCGTCGCCGAGGTCGAAGACCCGCAGGCCCCGGTCGACCGCGAACACGTTGCCCGGGTGCAGGTCACCGTGCTGGAACGACGTCGGCATCGGCCCGGCGAGCAGGGTTCCGACCGCGTCCTCGACGAGGCCGGATGCGTCCCGGAGCCGTTGCCGCAGAGCCGCGTCGAGGTGTGACGGGTGCCCCGCGGGGAGCGCGGAAAGGTGCGTCGACCAGCTCTGCGAAGCGGGCCGGAACGGTATGCGGCGCACAGTCCGGCAGCCCGGCGGCGAGCAGCTCGGGTCCGTGGTCGGCGAGCCGGCGCTGCAGGCGAGCAGCCACCCGGACGACGGCCTGCCAGTCGGCGAGCGTCGCCTCGTGGCTGTCGCCCAGGGTGACCCCGCGGTCGCGGGTGACGACCCAGCCACGCTCGGTGTCGACGGCGAACGGCGCGTCGACCTCGCCCGGGTCGAGTCGGGCGAGCGCCGCGTGGACGGCCGGCTCGAAGGCCAGTGCCGGGCAGTTCGCCTTGAACCAGAGCCGCCCGCCGTCGGTGGGGACGACCAGCTGCGTGGACCACGGCCGGATGCGCGGCTGGGTGATGTCGCCGACGACCCGCCCACCGGACTCGGTCACCCGCTCGCGGATCCAGCTCTCCGCCTGGGCGCGCCAGGGCGCCGACGCGACGATCTCGCTGAACGGCGTGGGCACGACGCCTCAGGCCACCCGGCCGACGTGCACCCGCCAGTGCCGGCCGGCCCTCCAGTGCGCGACGGCGGCCCGCTCCAGCGACGAGCGCTGCGGCAGCGACTCGACGGGGCCGGCCGGGTTGCCGAACACGAACTTGCGCACCGAGGAGTCGCCGTCGTCGTCCTTCGCCGGTCCGACCCGGAACATCCGCTGGAACTGCGCGATGTTCGACGTCTCGGGCAGGTACTCGAGCAGCTGCGGGTCCAACAGCCACGAGATGCAGTAGCGCACCCGCAGCCGTTGGTCGGGGAACCGGCGGCGCATCACGGTCCGCCCCGCCCGCAGCGACTCGCGCACGGCGCTGGGCTCGAGGGGCCCCGCCTCGGGGATGTGGAGGTTGACGCCCAGCTCCCCCGGCGACCAGTCCGCGCCCTCCGCGAGGAACCAGGCCGACGTACGCATCCCGGGTGTGCACCGCTCGTGCTGGAGCCGCCCGATCTCGAGGATCGACCCGACCAGGTGCCGTGGCAGCCAGCCGGCCAGCTCGTCGCCGAGCCCGACACTGCCGAACCAGACGCGGTTCCGCTGCAGCATCCGCCCGACGTCTCGCATCGTGGCCGCCATGAGGTTCGGCGCGAGCCCGACGTGGTCGGCCCAGGCCAGCGTGGCCGGCAGCACCTCCGCGAAGGCGACGACGGGCAGGTATGCGAGGACCTCCGGGTCGCCCTCGGGCCGGGCCGTCAGGGCCGGCGGAGGGGACGGCTCCCCCATCGCCGCCCGCAGGTCCGCGGTCGTGCGGTCGACCCACTCGGCCAGGTCAGGCGTCCCCGCATACCGCTCGGGCTGCGGTCTGGACACCGTCGAGATCCTCCGCCGAGATGGCGAAGAGGGCGAGGGCCTGCTCCGTGAGGGCGGGCCGGCGGGTCACCGGGCCGAGTAGTTCGGGGCTTCGACGATCGACTGGATGTCGTGCGGGTGGCTCTCCTTGAGGCCCGCCGCGGTGATGCGGACGAACCGGCCGCGGGCCTTGAGCTCGGGGACGGTGCGGGCGCCGACGTAGAACATCGACTGGTGGAGGCCGCCGATCAGCTGGTGGGCGACCGCGGAGACCGGGCCGCGGTAGGCGACCTGGCCCTCGATGCCCTCCGGCACGATCTTGTCGTCGCTGGTGACGTCGGCCTGGAAGTAGCGGTCACGCGAGAACGACTTCTTGCCCCGCGACGCCATCGCGCCGAGCGAACCCATGCCGCGGTAGGCCTTGAACTGCTTGCCGTTGACGAGGACCAGCTCGCCGGGCGACTCCTCGCAGCCGGCCAGCAGCGACCCGATCATCACGGTGTCGGCGCCGGCGACCAGGGCCTTGGCGATGTCGCCGGAGTACTGGAGTCCCCCGTCACCGACGACGGGCACACCGGCCGGGCGGGCCGCCTGGGCCGCCTCGTGGATGGCGGTGACCTGCGGGACGCCGACGCCGGCGACGACACGCGTGGTGCAGATCGAGCCGGGCCCGACGCCGACCTTGACCCCGTCGGCGCCCGCGTCGACGAGGGCCAGAGCGCCCTCACGCGTCGCGATGTTGCCGGCGAGCACCTGGACGTGCCGGGTGGCGGGGTCGGACTTGATCCGGCGGATCATGTCGAGCATGAGCCGGGCGTGGCCGTTGGCGACGTCGGGGACCAGGACGTCCACGCCGGCGTCGACCAGGGTCGTCGCCCGCTGCCAGGCGTCGCCGAAGTAGCCGATCGCGGCGGCGACGAGGAGGCGGCCGTGGCCGTCGTTGCTCGCGTGGGGGAACTGCTCGGACTTGACGAAGTCCTTGACGGTGATGAGACCGGCCAGCCGCCCCTCAGGGTCGACGATCGGCAGCCGCTCGCGCTTGTGCTGCCGCAGCAGCGAGGTGGCGTCCTCGCGACTGATGCCGACCGGGGCCGGTGACCAGGGGCATCGGGGTCATCACCTCGTCGACCTTGGTCGTGGCCCACTCCGCGACGGGGGTGAAGCGCAGGTCGCGGTTGGTGATGATGCCGAGCAGCCGGTTGTCGGTATCGACGACCGGCAGGCCCGAGACGCGGTACTGGCCGCACTTCTCGTCGAGGTCCTCGAGGGTGGCGTCCGCGCTGATGGTGACCGGGTTGGAGATCATCCCGGTCTGGGTCCGCTTGACGAGGTCGACCTGGTACGCCTGGTCCTCGATCGAGAGGTTCCGGTGCAGGACGCCGATGCCGCCCTGACGGGCCATGGCGATGGCCATCCGTGACTCGGTGACCGTGTCCATCGCGCTCGAGACGAGTGGGACCCGCAGGCTGACCTCGCGGGTCAGCCGGGTGGTCGTGTCGACCTCGCTCGGGATGACGTCGGTCTCTCCGGGCAGGAGGAGCACGTCGTCGTACGTGAGGCCCAGCGGAGCGAGAAGGTCGGCGGACTGCTCGGAGGGGTCGGGGAAACCCAAGCTCATCGCCCCAGTCTACGGGCGCCGTGACGCCGATCCGGACGCGGCCGGGCCGACCGGCGGGTCACTGACCGGACCTCGCCGGGACATCGGCCGGGACCCCTCCGCAGAGGGCTACTGGCCGCCGGAACCCGAGGCGTCGGTGGTGGTCGCTGTGCTGTCGGTGGTGGGGTCGGTCGGGGCCTCGCCGGTCGCGCTCTTCGTCGACCCGCTACCGGGGGACGTGCGTCTCGCCGCTCTTGCCCTTGGTTGCCTTGGTCGGCGCGCCCGAGCCAGCCGGGTCACCCGGGACCGAGCCCGTCGAACTGGTGCCGCCGGTCGACCGGTGGATCCCGTCGAACCGGTCGAGCCCGTCGATCCGGTCCCGGCGCGGCCGTTGGCGGTGCCGTTGACGATCCCGTTGGCGTGCCCGTTGACCGCGCCGTTGCCCGGGTTGGCCTGCGGCACCGTGCCCATGTTGGCCTGGTTCGGCGGGGGGGTCGGCTCCGGCTTCGGCGGCCTGGGCGCCTCAGGAGCGGCGGCAGTCTGCTCGCCCTGCTCGCCCTTGGTCGTCCTGCTCGTCGCCCGTCGGGGCCTGACTGCTCTGGCTGCCCTGGCCCCCGGCCGTCGTGCCCTCGGCCTGGGTCTTCTGGTGGGCCTCCTGCTGGTCCTGACGGTCGAGCTGGGCCTCCTGGACCGCGGTCGCGGCCGCGACCGGGACGCCGAGCTCTGTCGGCAGGGCCGGCCCGGGTAGTCCGGCGGCCGTGGCGCTGCCCGATGTGGGCACGGTCGGCACGCCGCCATTGGGAAGGAAGAGGCGACCCTGGAACGGCGTGCCGTTGAGGAAGGGCATGACGAGGGACTGCAACCCCGGCGGTAGGAGCGAGCGCGAGTGGGGGCGGCCGGACGCCTGCTCCGGCGGGACCGGTCCCAGCTCGACCGCCGCGGCGACCGTGGCACCGGAGACGGCGACACCGAGGGCGGCGAGCACGGTCAGGCCGCGGTGGCGCCGGGCCCGACGGCCCACGATGGCCGCCCTGGGGATCGGGGTGTCGGCACGGTGGGCGACCGCGAGCAGCATCGAACCCAGCTCGTCGTCGGTGTCGAGGCGGGCGCCGATCCGGTCGAGGAACAGGTCGTCGGCGAGCACGGAGCTCAGCGGGGTCGGCTTCATGACGCCACCCCTTCCCTACCGGCCGTCAGCTGTTTGCGCAGTGTGGTCAGGGCCCGGTGCTGGGCGACCCGGATCGCGCCGGCCGTCATGCCCAGGGCCGCGGCCGTCTCCTCCGTGGACATCCCCACGGCGACGCGCAGGGTGAGGATCTCCTGCTGCTGCGACGGCAGGGTACGGATGAGAGCCATCGCCCGGCTCGCCTCGTCGCGGATCAGCGCGAGCTGCTCGGGCCCGGCGGTCACGTCGACGCCGTCGGGCACGTCGGCGACCGCCTCGGGGCCGCGGATCAGCAGGCGTTGCGCGTCGGCCACCTTGTGGGCGGCGATCGAGTAGACGAACGCCTCGAAGGGCAGGCCGCGGTCGTCGTAGGTGCGCAGGCCGGTGTGGACCGCCATACACACCTCCTGCGCGACGTCCTGGGCAACGTCCTCGGCTCCGAAACGCCCGAGCCTCGCCCGTGCGTACCGCAGGGCCAGCTGCCGCACGCGTCCCAGGAGAGCCTCGGCCGCGTCGCCACCGTCGCGTCGGGCAACGGCAGCGAGGTCGCGCAACGTGGGTCGCGCATCCACCGCTTCCATCGCGCCAGGGGCCTCAGTCGTTACGGACCCGTCCCGACCCGTGGACAACGTGGCCCGGCGGGAGTCGTCGTCGGGCACGGCGGCAGAAGGTACGCGGGGGAACGACCCCCGCCCCGCCCATGACGCAGCCGCGCTCACCGCACCCCCAAGCCATTCCTGATTCTTCGCGTAGCGCTCGAACGATACCCGGTCACCGACCCCCGTGCGGGCTCTATCGCATACCTCGCGTTGGTGGGCAACTCGGGCAAAGATAACCGCTCCGTGGCGCGTGAACCGCGCCGGAGTGGGTACTGGACCAGCGATACGACCATGTCGGTCGGCGCTCACGAGAGCCGAAACCCCCCGCCGACTGGTCATCGACCGTGGGTTCGGCTAGTCGGGACGCCGGAACCCCTCACGACCAGGAGGCGAGATGGCGGAGATCTCCAGGCTGCCGGGCCCGGTGGCCGACCTGTGGGACTGGCAGCTACAGGGTCTGTGTCGACGCGAGAGCCCCGACGTGTTCTTCCATCCGGAGGGCGAGCGGGGACCGGCCCGGCGCAACCGTGACTCCGCGGCCAAGGAGGTCTGCGCGACCTGCCCCGTGCTCGCCCAGTGCCGCGCCCACGCGCTGCAGGTCCGAGAGCCGTACGGCGTCTGGGGCGGCATGACCGAGGACGAGCGCGAGGCCGCGTACGCGACCGGCTCGCCGATGCCCGCCGCCTGACCCGCATACCCACCTACCCGCCTACCCGCCGGACCGACGACCGGTCAACTTCTCCGCACGTGGTGACGTGTCGGCGGACATATCGGACATCGGCCGCGATAAGTCCGCACGTGGTGGGTTGTTGACACGAGCGACCGGCCGACAACGAGGCAGCGGGCCGCCCCCGGTAGGGGAGCGGCCCGCTGTCGTCAGTCGGAGGTCAGTGCCCGTGGCCGTGGCCGTGACCGGCCGCGGCAGGCTCTTCCTGCTCCTTCTTCTCCACGACCAGGGTGTCGGTCGTGAGGATCATCGACGCGATCGACGCGGCGTTGCGCAGCGCCGAACGGGTCACCTTGACCGGGTCGATGACGCCGGCCTTGACCAGGTCGCCGTACTCGCCCGTGGCCGCGTTGAACCCGTGGCCGACGCTGAGCTCGGTCACCTTGGCGGTGACGACGTAGCCCTGCGCGCCCGCGTTCTCCGCGATCCACCGCAGTGGCTCGTGGAGCGCCTTGCGGACGATCGAGGCACCCGTGCCCTCGTCGCCGGTCAGGCCGAGGTCGTCGATGGCCGACGCGGCATGGATGAGAGCCGAGCCGCCACCGGCGACGATGCCCTCCTCGATGGCCGCGCGGGTCGCCGAGATGGCGTCCTCGATGCGGTGCTTCTTCTCCTTGAGCTCCACCTCGGTGTGCGCGCCGACCTTGATGACGCAGACGCCGCCGGCCAGCTTCGCGAGGCGCTCCTGGAGCTTCTCGCGATCCCAGTCGGAGTCGGTGCGGTCGATCTCGGCCTTGATCTGCGCGACCCGACCGGTGACCTCTTCGCTGTCGCCGCCGCCGTCGATGACCGTGGTGTTGTCCTTGGTCACGACGATCCGGCGAGCGGTGCCCATGAGGTCGAGCCCGACCTGGTCGAGCTTGAGGCCGACCTCCTCGGCGACGACCTGGCCGCCGGTGAGGATCGCGAGGTCCTGCAGCATCGCCTTGCGGCGGTCACCGAAGCCCGGCGCCTTGACCGCGACGACGTTGAACGTGCCGCGGATCTTGTTGACGACGAGCGTCGAGAGTGCCTCGCCGTCGACGTCCTCGGCCACGATCAGCAGCGGCTTGCCGGTCTGGACGACCTTCTCCAGCACCGGGAGCAGGTCCTGGATCGAGCTGATCTTGCTCTGGTGGACCAGCACGTAGGCGTCCTCGAGGACGGCCTCCATGCGCTCCGGGTCGGTGACGAAGTACGCCGAGATGTAGCCCTTGTCGAACTGCATACCCTCGGTGAACTCGAGCTCGGTCGCCGCGGTCGAGGACTCCTCGACGGAGATGACCCCGTCCTTGCCGACCTTGTCGAACGCCTCGGCGATGGTGGCGCCGATGGTCTCGTCCTGCGCGGAGAGGGTGGCCACGGAGGCGACCTCGTCGTTGCCGTCGACCTCGCGGGCGTTCTCGAGCAGCCGGTCGTTGACCGCCTCGACCGCCTTGTCCATGCCCCGCTTCAGCGCCGCCGGAGCGGCCCCTGCGGCGACGTTGCGCAGGCCTTCCTTGACCATCGCCTGGGCGAGGACCGTGGCGGTCGTCGTCCCGTCACCGGCGACGTCGTTGGTCTTGGTCGCGACCTCCTTGGCGAGCTGAGCGCCGAGGTTCTCGTAGGAGTCCTCGAGCTCGATCTCCTTGGCGATCGTGACACCGTCGTTGGTGATCGTCGGCGCGCCCCACTTCTTGTCGATGACGACGTTGCGGCCCTTGGGGCCGAGCGTCACCTTGACGGCGTTGGCGAGCGCGTCGACGCCGCGCTCCAGCGCCTTGCGTGCGGCGTCGTCGAACTCCAGCGTCTTGGGCATCAGGCGACGACCGCGAGCACGTCGCGGGCGCTGAGGATGAGGTACTCGTCGCCCTTGTGCTTGATCTCAGTGCCGCCGTACTTGCTGTAGATCACGCGGTCGCCGACGCTGATGTCGAGCGGGACGCGGTTGCCCTTGTCGTCGATGCGGCCCGGGCCGACCGCGAGGACCTCGCCCTCCTGGGGCTTCTCCTTCGCGGTGTCCGGGATGACGAGGCCGGACGCGGTGGTCTGCTCGGCCTCGAGCGACTTGACCACGATGCGGTCTTCGAGCGGCTTGATGGAAACCGACACGATGGTTGACCTCCCCTTCGGGATTGTCGAGATGAATGTCTGGGCTGCTCGGGGCTCGCCGTCGCGGGGGTCGACCCGCCGAGCGGATCAGCACTCTCGGGGTGAGAGTGCCAACCCCCCAAATCTAGGTAGGTCGTTAGCACTCGGTCAAGTCGAGTGCCAGCCTGCGAGGATGCGGCGTGGACCTCGCGGCGCTGGCCCTCCTCGTCGACACCGAGGGGTGGGACCTCCTGGCCTCGCTCCCGGCGTACGACGCGGGCGCCGAGCTGGGCCTCCAGACCCGCCTGCGGGAGGCCGGGTATGCGCCGGAGCTGGTCTCCGCTGCCCTGCTCCAGTCCCAGCTCCGAGCCCGGGCGCAGGACAAGTTCGGGACGTTCGCCGACGCCATGCTCTTCACCGTGGACGGCCTCGAGCAGGCGACCCGGTTCGCGGTGGCTGCGCGCCACGCGGCGCGCTACCTGCGGGCCGAGGTGCGCCTGGTCCACGACCTGGGCTGCGGCATCGGCGCCGACGCGATGGCCTTCGCCGGGCTCGACCTCGCCGTCCGGGCGGTCGACGCGGACGCCGTGACGGCGACCGTGGCCGGGGTGAACCTGCGGCACTGGCCCGCCGCACAGGTCGTCCACGGCCGAGCGGAGGACGTGGTGCTGCCGACCGGCGAGGAGGCCACGCATACCGGTGTCTGGCTCGACCCGGCCCGCCGCCTCGACGGGCCGTCCGACGCCCGCGGGCGGGCCCGGCGGGTGGTCTCGCTCGACCGGATCTCGCCGACGTGGCGCGACGTGCAGGGGTATGCGGCGCAGGTGCCGGCCACCGGGGCGAAGCTGGCGCCGGCGTTCCCGCACGCTGCGCGGCCGGAGGGCGCCGAGGCCCAGTGGGTGTCGTGGCGCGGTGACGTCGTCGAGTGCGCGGTCTGGTGGGGGCCGCTGGTGGAGACGGCCGGGCGTACGGCGACCGTGCTGCGGCCGGGTTCGGACGCCGTGACGCTCACCGAGTCCGACGCGGAGGGGGCCGAACCGCCGCTGGAGTCGCTGGGGGCGCTCGGTGGCTACCTCTACGAACCCGACCGGGCGGTGATCCGCGCCGGGCTCACCGGGGCGCTGGCCCGGCTCGTCGGGGGCGCAGAGCTGGACGACGGCGTCGGGTACGTCTCGGCCGCTGCTCCGTTGGACGTGCCGTGGGCGCACCGCTACACGGTGGTGGAGGCGATGCCGTGGAACGTCAAGGCGGTCCGGGGCTGGCTGCGCTCGCGCGGCGGTCGGGCGGCTCACGATCAAGAAGCGCGGGGTGTCGCTGGAGCCCGAGGCGGTACGCCGGCAGCTGCGGCTGAGCGGTTCGTCGGAGGCGACCGTCGCGCTCACCCGGGTGGCCGGGCAGACCGTCGCGGTGATGGTGGACCCGGCCTGGTGACGGGTTCCGCCTAGTCGTCCTCGACGTTGCCGGCGGCAGCCACGGCCGCCCGCAGCGCCTCGGGGCGGTCGCACCCGGCGGCGAGCGTGGCGGCCAGCGTCCCGCAGAACGCCTCGGTCCCGCCGGGCGCGAGCGCGGGCGAGCCGAGGTCGTCGCTGTCCATCCGGAGCCCGTCCCAGACCGCGCCGGCCCGCCCGAAGGTCACGCACAGCGACCGCGGCATCACGCCGACGTCGGCCAGCAGCGCGGCGTCCCGCTCCCCCACGACGAACGGGTCGGCCAGCGCGGCCGCCTCGGGGTCGACCGTGGCGTAGGGGGAGGCGTTGACGACGACGCGGAGCTGCCGGCGGTCGGCCTCGCGGAGCACGTCCGCGACGACGGCCGGTGGCACGTCGAGCTGGATGAGGACCACGTCGTCGGGCGCGGTGTCGTCGAGCGCCGTGCTGCTGTCGAGGGCGGCGTCGGCACCGGGGATGAGGATCACCGCGTCGCGGTCCCCCTCCTCGCGCGCGACGATCGCCTGTCCCGTCGACTCGGCGGCGACCACCTGCAGCCGCGGGGCGATCCCGGCCCGGACGAGCCGTTCCCGGCACCAACGACCCGTCTCGTCGTCACCGATCGCGGCCACCATGGCGACGTCCGCGCCCGATCTTCGGGCGGCGACCGCCTGGAGCATCCCGCGCCCGCCGAGGCTCCGTCGGGTCCGCAGTGAGGTGGCGGTCTCACCCGCAGCAGGGATCCGGAGGACGTCCACCACGACCCGCTGCTGCACCGAACCCACGACGACGACGCGTCCCATCAGCGGCCGCCTCGTTCCGGGGCGCCGCCGAAGCGGGCGCCGTAGCGGCTCCCTGGTCGTGATCGCGACCAACCCGCCGCTTCGGAGGGCGCTGCGAGGGCCGCTTCGACCCCGAACCGCTCGTCCCTCACGCCGCGCCGACCGTGTCGAGCCACAACGCCGCATACCGGGGTCCGTCGACGTCGAGGGCGACGTCCACCTCGACCGGGGAGCGACCGTGCGGGTCGTGACTCAGGTCGAGGTCCCAGCTGCGCCGGTCGACGACGGTCCGGCCCCGCGACCACGACCCGCCGAGCTCGACGCGGACCGGCAGCCGCTCGGTCCGCAGGGCCTCGGGGTCGAGGACTGCGCACACCGCGCCGGCGTCGCCGATGGTGGCCGGGTCGCCGAACCGCTCGCACTGGAACCCGATGAGGAGCCCCGCGAGCCGGGCGGCCGGGTCCGCCGCGGATGCGAGCCGACGGGCCTGGGCGCCGGTGACGGTGGGCTGGTAGAAGACGTCCAGCCCGTAGAGCGTCACGCCCAGGCGCAGGTCGGCGGCCGCGTCGAGGACGATCGCCGCGGCCTCCGGGTCGTGGAAGACGTTGAACTCGGCCGACGCCGTGGCGTTGCCGACATTCGCCGCCCCGCCCATGACGACGATGTCGCGCAGTCCCGCGGCGACGTCCGGGTAGGTGCGCAGCAGCAGGGCGATGTTGGTGAGCGGGGCGAGCGTGACGAGGGTGACCGGCTCGGGCGCGTCCCGGATGACGTCGCGCAGCAGCTCGACGGCGGGCCGGGGATCGGGGCGGCGGGTCGACGTCGGCCAGTCGAGATCGCCGAGGCCGTCCTCGCCGTGGACGTGGCGTGCGTCGCGGGCGGCCTCCAGCAGGGGCCGAGCACTGCCGGCCGCCACGGGGACGTCGTCACGACCGGCCGCCTCCAGCACGGTGAGCGTGTTGGCGACGACGAGATCCAGCGGCGCGTTGCCGCCGACGCAGGAGACGGCGAGCAGGTCGAGCTCGGGGTGACGCGCGGCGAGGAGCAGTGCGCAGGCGTCGTCGACCCCCGTGTCGACGTCGAGGACCACCGGGCGAGGCATGGCGGGGAGCCTATTGGCCGACGGTACCGTCGCACCGTGTCACACCGTCCCGTCGTCGCCGCCGTGACCCTGCTGGCGCTCGGGACGCTGGCGGCGTGCGCGTCGGAGGGACCGGCCGGCGGCGGGGCGACTGCGACGACGTCGGTGCCGTCGCCGACCACGTCCTCCAGCACCACCTCGACCACCAGCCCGACTACCAGCCCGACACCGACGACAACCCCCTCGAGCAGCTGCGGGCAGCGGCTGCTGGCGTCGCTGAGCCTCGAGCAGAGGGTCGGCCAGCTGGTGATGGTCGGCGCGCAGTACGGGACCGCCGTCGCGGACGCTCGACCCGGTCCTGCGGGACCATCACGTCGGCGGGGTGGTCCTGCTGGGTAACTGGAACGGGGCCCCAGCGGTCAGTGCGGCGACCGCTCACTGGCAGCCGGTGGGCGCCGCAGCCGCGGGTGGCGTCGGCCTGCTCATCGCCGCCGACCAGGAGGGCGGCCAGGTCCGGCACCTGCGCGGTTCCGGCTTCACCGCCACGCCGTCGGCCCTGAGCCAGGGGCGGGCGGGGACCGCGGGACCCACCGCCACCACCGTGGCGGGCGAGCTCAAGGCGGTCGGCGTGAACGTCGACCTCGCTCCCGTCGCCGACACCGTCGCGGCATCGTTCGCCCCGCGCAACGCACCGATCGGCGCATACCAGCGCGAGTACGGCAACGACCCCGCCACCGTCACCAGGGCCGTGGTCGCCGCCGTGGGCGGCTACCAGAACGGCGGGGTCAGCGCGACGCTCAAGCACTTCCCCGGGCTCGGGCGCGTCACCGGCAACACCGACCTCACGCCGAACGGCACCACCGACTCGACCACGACGGCGGACGACCCGAACCTCGAGCCGTTCCGTGCCGGCATCCAGGCCGGCGCCGACCTGGTCATGGTGTCCTCGGCGCTCTACCCGAAGCTCGACCCCGCCAACCGGGCGGCGTTCTCCGGCCCCGTCGTCACGGGCCTGCTCCGCGAGAAGCTCGGCTACGACGGCGTCGTCATCTCCGACGACGTCGGCGGGGCGCTCGCCGTCGCGACCATCCCGACCGCCGACCGGGCCACCCGGTTCGTCGCGGCGGGCGGCGACATCGTCCTCACCGGCCTACCCCTCACCGTCCCGACGATGGCCGGCGCGCTGCGCGACCGGGCGCAGGCCGACGCCGCGTTCGCCGCCCAGGTCGACGCGGCCGCCACGCGGGTCCTCGAGCTCAAGGCGAAGCGGGGTCTGGCCGCCTGCTAGCCGAGCTGCGCGGCATACCCCTCGTGGGCGCTGCCCCAGTCCTCGGACCACCTGTCCTGGACCTCGCGTCCGGCGACGAGCTCGTCCAGCCGGCGCAGGTAGACGTCCCACCCGGCGGCGTAGCCCGCCGCGCTGCTCGACGAGAGCCGGGTATGCGTGAGGTGCAGTCGGGCACCGTCTCCGTCGGGTTCGACGGCGACGGTGACGAGCGAGGTATGCGTGGCGTGCGACCACTCCCAGCGGTACCCGCGCGGGGCGTCGCAGGAGGTGATCCGGCACTCGGGCACGTCGTCGTCGTCGAAGTGGATGGTGAACCGGCCGCCCTCGCGCAGGTCGCCGTCGACCCGTGCGAACCAGCGCGCGAGACGCTCGGGGTCGGTCAGCGTCTCCCAGAGGTCGGCGGCGTCGGTGTCGTAGACGCGGTCGAAGACCACCTCGGCGTCGTCGCCGGTACGGGTGATGGTTCCGAGCAGGGTGTCAGGGGTCATGACGTCTCCTTCGGTCGGGCGATCCGCTTGCCGCGGGCGATCTCGGTGTCCAGCGCGTCGAGCCGCTGCGACCAGAACCGGCGGACGTCGGCGCACCACTGCTCGACCTCGTCGAGCACGTCAGGCCGCAGCGAGTAGATCCGGCGCTGGGCATCCTGGCGGACGTCCACGACCTCGGCTTCACGCAGGACGCGTAGGTGCCGGCTCACGCCCGGACGGGCGATGTCGAAGGCCAGGGCCAGCGAGCCGGCGGTGGCCTCGGCGGTCGCGAGCCGCCGCACGATCTCGCGACGGGTCGGGTCGGCCAGCGCCTCCCAGATCTCCATAGCCTCTTGTGTACCCGATCCGTTACGTACCCGTCAAGGTACATACCATCCACACTCAGATGTTGCCCGGTTCTGCCGCCTGAGCCGGCCAAAACCGACAAACATCTGAGTTCAGTGCATGACCCGGGCCGGCTCGGTGGGCTAGAGCTAGGCGCGGACCAGGGTGACCGGCATGGACGAGTCGGCCGGCAGGTCCAGCGCCGACGGAGCCACGCCGCGAGTGACCATCTGCGCGCCGAGCGCCGCCACCATCGCCCCGTTGTCGGTGCAGAGACCGGGCCGGGGCACCCGCAGCCGGATCCCGGCCGCGTCGCAGCGCTCCTGCGCGAGGGCCCGCAGCCGCGAGTTCGCCGCCACGCCACCGCCGATGAGGAGGTCGTCGACCCCTTCGGCCCGGCACGCGGCGACCGCCTTGCGGGTCAGCACGTCGACAACGGCCTCCTGGAAGCTCGCCGCCACGTCCGCGACCGGAACCGCCTCACCCGATAGCTCGCGCAGCTGGACCCAGCGCGACACCGCGGTCTTGAGGCCGGAGAACGAGAAGTCGAACCGGTGCCGCTCCAGATCACGCCCCCCGGTCAGCCCGCGGGGGAAGTCGATCGCGACCTGGTTGCCCTCGCGCGCGGCGCGGTCGATGTAGGGCCCGCCGGGGAAGGGCAGCCCCAGAACCCGCGCCACCTTGTCGAACGCCTCCCCCGCCGCGTCGTCGATGGTCGCCCCCAGCGGCCGCACGTCGGCGGTGACGTCAGGGACGAGCAGCAGCGAGGAGTGGCCGCCGCTGACCAGGAGCGCCAGGCACGGTTCCGGAAGCGGTCCGTGCTCGACGACGTCGACGGCCACGTGCGAGGCGAGGTGGTTGACGCCGTAGAGGGGTTTGCCGAGGCCGACGGCCAGCGCCTTGGCCGCGGCCACGCCGACCAGCAGCGCCCCGGCGAGACCAGGTCCCGCGGTGACGGCGATCGCGTCGACGTCGGCGAGGCGCACGCCCGACTCACGGCAGGCCCGCTCGATCGTGGGCACCATCGCCTCGAGGTGCGCGCGGCTCGCCACCTCCGGCACCACACCGCCGAACCGGGCGTGCTCGTCGACACTGCTCGCGACCGCGTCGACGAGCAGGGTCTCGCCGCGGACGATGCCGACGCCGGTCTCGTCGCAGGAGGTCTCGATACCGAGGACCAGCGGCTCATCCCGCATGCGAGGCCTCCCCCACCAGTCGGCACCGCATGACGACGGCGTCCACATCGGGCGCGCCCGGCCGCCGGTAGTACCGCCGGCGCACCGACACCCCCTCGAACCCGTGCCGCTCGTACAACCGACGCGCCGCCACGTTGTCGGCCCGCACCTCGAGCATCACCGCCTCGGCCCCGCCGTCCGCCGCGAGCCGGAGCAGCTCCTCGAGCAGCAGGTCCCCGAGGCCGCGCCCGCGATGGGCTGGCACGACCGCGACCGTCATCACGTCGGCGACGTCGCCGCCGTGGTCCAGCCCGGCATACCCCTCGACGCCGCCCTCCCCGTCCAGGACGAGGTATGCGCGTCGCGGCCGGCCGGCCAGCTCGGCCCACCAGGTCTCGGCGGTCCACGCGTCGTCGGCGAACAGCTCGGTCTCGACGGCGGCCAGCTGCGGGATGTCGCGCCAGGTCACCTCGCGGAGGGCGCTCATCCGAGGGCCGACTTCGTGGAGACCGACGGAGCGGCGTCCGGGCGGCGCAGGTAGAAGGGCTCGTGCTCGTCGAGGCGGTCGCCGGCCGCCAGCCGCCGCGCGACGAGGTCCGCGAGCGCGGCCGCGGAGACGTCCAGGGGCCCGTCCAGCGGTGACCCGAACGCGTCGGGGTAGAGCAGCGGGCCGCGACCAACAGCCGGTAGGCCGGACACGTCGGCCGGCAGCTCCGCGGGCTTCGTGACGTACGGGCCGTCCACCCGCAGAGGCACGCCGGCGGCCCCCGGCGCATACCTCGCCCAGTAGACCTCCTTGCGGCGCGCGTCGGTGGCGACCAGGAGGTCGCTGTCGACCCCGGCTCGGTATGCCAGGGCGTCCAGGCTGCAGAGGCCGTGCAGCCGTGCGCCGGTCACCAGCGCGAGCGTCCGGGCGGTGACGACGCCGACGCGCAGGCCGGTGAACGGGCCGGGGCCGAGGCCGCAGACGATGTCGGTCAGGTCGCCCGGGGCCGCGCCGGCCTCGGCAAGGACCCGGGTGATGCCGGGCGCCAGGTGCTCCGCGTGCCCGCGGGCGTCGAGGGTCGTCGCCTCGGCCAGGGTCCGTGACCCGTCGTGGACCGCCACGGTGATCGCCGTCGTCGACGTGTCGATGGCGAGCAGCAGCACCCGCGCAGGCTACCCACCTTCCGGACGCCCGTTGTTGCCGGTTCCGGGCGCGTGGCGCCGCCGAAACCGGCAGCTACGACGGTCCGGAAGCGGAGAGGTCGGCCAACCAGCGGTCACCGAACCCGGTCAGGCTCAGCGTCCGGGTCTCGTCGGCCCCGGCCGTCAGCACGACCTCGAGGTAGGCGTCGGCCAGCCGCTCGGCGACGCCGTGCCCCCACTCCACGACGGTGACGCTGTCGGCCACGTCGGCGTCGAGGTCGAGGTCGTCGAGCTCGAGAGCCCCGCCGAGCCGGTATGCGTCGACGTGCACGAGCGCCGGGCCGCCCACCGTCGACGGGTGGACCCGGGCGATGACGAACGTCGGCGAGGTGACCGGACCGCGCACCCCCAGCCCGGCACCGATCCCCTGCGTCAGCGTCGTCTTCCCCGCGCCGAGGCCGCCGGTGAGGACGACGAGGTCACCCGCGCGCAGCAGCCGCCCCAGCCGCATACCGAACGCGTGGGTGTCGTCGGCGGAGGCCAGGGTCACCCGCGCCGGCAGGCCGTCACGCCTCACGACGCCTCGCGGCGCCGCTCCCGCGTGGACCGGCTCCGCGCAGCGGGCTCGCTCTGGTTGCCGCTCTGGCCGCCGTCGGCGCTGTCCATCCGCACCAGTCCACGCTCGATCCGGCGCTTCTTGTCGACGTCGGTGACGACCTGACGGACCCGCGGGACGAGGTCGGCCGGCATGTGCTCGTCCTCGCGCTTGGCGGCGCGGTCGATCAGCGCGTGGAGCTGCTGGTTGAGCAGGTCCGGGTGCTCGAGCATGATGACGTGCCCGGCGTCGCGGACGATGACGTGCTGGGCGCCGGGAAGCGCGCGCGCGATCGCAGCGCTGTGCTCCGGGGGCGTGAGGATGTCGTGCTCGCCGTTGAAGACGAGCGTCTCGCAGCCGTCGAAGGCGCCCAGTCCGCCGGTCTGGTCGTAGTCGTCGAACGCCGGCGTGAAGTGCGACATCACCGTGAGATTGGTGCCGAGGAGCATCTTCGACGCCAGCAGGACCACGCTGCGGGGTACGGGCGATGCGAAGGAGTACCGCTCCACGAGGAACTCGGCGAGGTCCGAGTTCGCCGAGAGGAGGCCCTTGAGCAGATCGGGACGGTGCTCGAACACGCCCGCGACGTGGGGGCCGAGCCGCTCCAGCAGCAGCCGACCGGCGGACGCCGCGAACCCGCCCGACGCGAGCGGCATACCCCCGGCCGACGTCGAGATGGCACCGAAGGCGACCACCCGCTCGCGGACGAGGTCCGGGTCCGTGGCGCCGAGGGCCATCGTCGTCATGCCGCCCATCGAGTGGCCGACCAGCGCCAGCGGTCCCTCCGGTGCGGCGGCGTCGATGACGGCGGTCAGGTCCGCCCCGAGCTGGGCGATCGTGTAGGACGACGGCCCGCCGCGTCCCGACCGGCCGTGACCGCGCTGGTCCCAGACGACGACGCGGTACCCGGCCCAGCGCAGGTAGCGCCGCTGGAACACCCAGCACTCCGACGTCAGGCAGTAGCCGTGCGACATGACGACGGTCGGCCTCGGCAGACCGAGCTCGTCGATCCCGTCACCGGACTTCGGCTCGTCGATCTCGACGTGCAGGGCGACCCCGTCGGTCGCCTCGACGAGCAGCTCGCGGCTGGGCACCTCCACCAGACTCACGCCGGTCTCGAGGGCGTCCTGGCGGCGCCGGTGCGTGCGGTCGGCGACGAAGCCCGCCGCCGCCGCGGCGCCGGCCACGCCGAGGCCGATACCCAGGCCGATGAGGCCGTTCTTGCTCGAGCTCACGCGTGCCCTCCGACGTACACCCTGGGCACCCGCGGCCCGATCCGCGTCACGATCTCATAGCTGATGGTCCCTGTCGCGTCCGCCCACCCCTGCGCGGACGGTCCCTCGGGGTCCGCCCCGAACAGCACCACCTCGTCGCCCTCCCGCGCCGTCGAGTCGGGGCCCAGGTCGACGACGAACTGGTCCATGCACACCCGGCCGGCGATGACGTTCGGGACGCCCTGGACCGACACCGGGCCGACGTTGGTGGCGTTGCGGGGGATGCCGTCGGCATACCCGAGGGGGACCAGCCCAGCACCGTCTCCCGCGGGGTGATGTAGGCGTGTCCGTACGACACCCCCTGGCCGGCCGGGACGCGCTTCACCAGGGACAGCCGCGCGACGACGGTCATGGCCGGGGTCAGCCCGTAGGCCTCGGGGCCGCCGAGCTGCGGGACGGGGGTCAGTCCGTAGACGGCGATGCCCGGGCGGACCAGGTCGTAGTGGACGGACGCGTTGGTCAGGGTGGCGGCGGAGTTCGCCAGGTGCCGGACCTCGGGCTCGCAGCCGGCCGCCTCGACGGCCCGGACCGCCTCCTCGAAGACCTCGCGCTGCCGGCGGACGGTCGGGTGGTCGGGTTCGTCGGCGTACGCGAAGTGCGACCACACCCCGACGACCCGGACGGCGCCCTCGGCCTCGTGGAGGCGGGCCGCGGCGACGAGGTCGAGGAAGTCCTGCCCGTAGGCGCCGTTGCGCCCGAGGCCGGTGTCGGCCTTGAGGTGGACCCGGGCGGTCCGGCCGGTGACGCGGGCGGCGGTGACGATGTCGTCGAGGGCCCAGGTGGCTGACGCGGCGACGTCGATGTCGCGGGTCAGGGCGGCGGCGAAGTCGTTGCCCGGGACGTGCAGCCAGGTGAAGATCCGGACCCTCGACCCCCGCGTCGCGCAGGGCGACCGCCTCGGGCTGCTGGGCGGTAGCGAGCCAGGTGGCGCCGCCGGCCTGCGCGGCGCGAGCCGCCGGAAGGAGCCCGTGCCCGTAGCCGTCGGCCTTGACCACGGCCATCAGCTCCGCCGTTGCCGACCGCTCGTGGAGCGCGCGAACGTTGGCCGTGATGGCGTCGAGGTCGACCACCGCGGCGCCGGGCGCACCCACGGGCAGGTTCACGGGGTCAGTGTGGCAGGCGGGACCCCTGTTTCCGGTGGAGGTATATCCGAGCGCCCTAGCGCTCGCCTCACTCTCCACCCGACCTGCGCAGCAGCGCCGCGACGGTTTCCGGTATGCGCCGGGCCACCTCGCTGATCCGCACCGGTCCTCCCGGGTTGGTCCGGTCCGCCGCGACCCCGTGGACGAGAGCGCCGAGGGAGCCGGCGTCGAGGGGGTCGAGCCCCGCCGCGAGCAGGGTGCCGAGGAGGCCGCCGAGCACGTCACCCGCGCCGGCCGTGCCCACCCACGCAGGAGCGTCGGCCTGACTGCGCACCGGGCGCGACGCGTCGGGGCTGACGACGAGGGTGTGCGACCCCTTGAGCAACACGGTGCAGCCGGTCCGTTCGGCGGCCTCGCGGGCGTGGGCCAGCGGGGCACTCGTGACCTCTTCGCGGGAGACCTCCTCGCCACGGAGTCGGCTCAACAGGCGCGCCAGCTCCCCGGCGTGAGGGGTGAGGAGGGTGGGCGCCGAGCGGTGGTCGAGGAGCTCCAGCGCGCCGGCGTCCACCACGACGGGAAGGTCGGAGGCCAGCGCCTCCTCCACGTGGTGCTTCTGCTCGGCCACGCCCTTGGCCCGGCTGCCCGGGTCGAACCCGGAACCGCATACCCATGCCTGCACCCGACCCTCCGCGGTGACCGCCTCCGGCGCGGCGGCGTGGACGAGCGCCTGGACCTCCGGCGGCCCGAGGTAGCGCACCATGCCCGGGCCCGCTCCGAGGGCGCCGAGGACGCTGAGCACGGCCGCGCCCGGGTAGGTCGGCGTGCCCGCGACGATGCCGACGACGCCCCGTGAGTACTTGTCCGAGCCGGCGCCGGGCACCGGCCAGAGCCGCCGGACGTCGTCGAAGGTCAGCCGCTCCACGACCGGCCGGTATGCGGCTTCTCCGCCTTCCAACCCGACGTTGTCCGCAGTTTCAGCCGTCCGGGCCCGTGAAAAGTCGGTACTTCCTCGGGTTGGAAGCGGGGAAGCGTGCCGGGCGGGCCAGGTCGAGGCCGATGTCGATCACGGTCAGCCGTCCCACGGCCGGCTCCGTCGCAGGCAGGAGGTGGACCGGTTTGGCGACGCCGAAGGTGACCGTCTCGTCGGCGAACACGGCGTCGCCCGAGGACGACCTCGCCCGCGGGGTCGGCCCCACTCGGCAGGTCCACGGCGACGACCCAGGCGTCCTCGGGGATCTCGTCGACCCATGCGGCCGCCTCATCGGACAGCCCGGGGCGGCCGCCGATCCCGAGCAGCCCGTCGACCACGACGTCGGCCTCGGCGAGCAGCGCGCGGCGCTCGGCACCGTCCGCCTCCGGGTCGGCACGGAGCAGCGCCACGCCGGCCTCCAGCGCCGCCGCGAGCCCACCCGCGTGGGCCGTCGCCACGTGCACCGCCGCGGCCGCGAAGCCGCGCTCGGCGAGGTCGGCCAACGCATACAGGGCGTCGCCGCCGTTGTTGCCGGACCCGACCAGCCCGACGACCCGCATACCCTGCCGTTCCTCGAGGCGGGCGGCGACCACGGCCGCCAACCCTTGCGCGGCGCGCGCCATCAGCTCGCCCTCGGGCAGGCCGGCCATGGCGGCCGCCTCGGCGGCGCGGACGTCGGCGACGGCGTAGGCCTCGATCACGTCCCTAGCCTTCCGCCACGACGACCGCCGAGGCGATCCCGGCGTCGTGCGAGAGGGACAGGTGGAACGAGGAGACGCCGAGGTCGTCGGCCCGCGCCTCGACGGTGCCGGACACGCGAAGCGACGGTCGCCCGGAGGAGTCCTGGACCACGGTGGCGTCGAGCCAGCGCAGCCCCACGGGGGCGCCGAGCGACTTGGCCAGGGCCTCCTTGGCGGCGAATCGGGCGGCCAGGGACGCGAGACCGAGCCCGCGCTCGGTCTCGGTGAACAGCCGCTGGCGCAGCGCCGGCGTCCGCGCGAGCGTCTGCCCGAACCGCTCGATGTCGACCACGTCGATGCCGACGCCGATGATCACTCGGCGCCGCTCATTCCACCGTGACCGACTTCGCGAGGTTGCGAGGCTGGTCGACGTCCAGGCCCTTCGCCGAGGCCAGCTCGCAGGCGAAGACCTGGAGAGGAACGACGGTGAGCAGCGGCGCGAGCAGCGTCGAGACCGCCGGCACGCGGATGATCTCGTCGGCGAACGGGACCACGTCCTCGTCGCCCTCCTCGGCGACGACGATGGTCCGGGCGCCGCGGGCGCGGATCTCCTGGATGTTGGAGACGACCTTGCCGTGCAGCCCGTTGGCCGTCGAGGGCGACGGGACGATGACGAAGACCGGCTGCCCGGGTTCGATGAGGGCGATCGGCCCGTGCTTGAGCTCGCCCGCGGCGAACCCCTCGGCGTGGATGTAGGCGAGCTCCTTGAGCTTGAGCGCGCCCTCCAGGGCCACGGGGTACCCCACGTGCCGGCCGAGGAACAGCACCGCTCGGGTGTCGGCCATGAACCGGGCGACCTCGCGGACCCGGTCCATCGAGTCGAGCACGGTCTGGATCTTCGCCGGGACCCCCTGCAGCTCGGCCATGACCCCAGCCGCCTCCGCCGCCCCGACCTCGCCGCCGCGCAGCTGGGCGAGGTAGAGGCCGAGGAGGTAGGTCGCGGTGATCTGGGCGAGGAACGCCTTGGTCGAGGCGACGGCGATCTCCGGCCCGGCATGGGTGTAGAGCACGGCGTCGGACTCGCGCGGGATCGTCGCCCCGTGGGTGTTGCAGATCGAGATGGTCAGGGCACCGAGCTCGCGGGCGTGCTTGACCGCCATCAGCGTGTCCATGGTCTCGCCGGACTGGCTGATCGACACGACCAGCGTCCGCCCGTCGATGACCGGGTCGCGGTAGCGGAACTCGTGGGCCAGCTCGACCTCGCACGGTATGCGCGTCCAGTGCTCGATGGCGTACTTCGCGATCATTCCGGCGTAGGACGCGGTCCCGCAGGCGACCACGACGATCTTGTCGACGTTGCGCAGGGCGGACTCGGAGATCCGCAGCTCGTCGAGCACCAGCCGGCCGGACTGGTCGGTGCGACCGAGCAGCGTGTCCGCGACCGCGTGCGGCTGCTCCTGGATCTCCTTGGTCATGAAGTTCGGGTAGCCGCCCTTCTCGGCGGCCGCGGCGTCCCAGTCGACGTAGTAGGGCTTGCCCTCGACGGGCGCGCCGTCGAACCCGATCACGCTCACCGAGTCGGGGGTGATCGTCGCGATCTGGTCCTGGCCGAGCTCCAGGGCGTCGCGGGTGTGGCCGATGAACGCCGCGACGTCGGAGCCCAGGAAGTTCTCGCCGTCGCCGAGCCCGACGACCAGCGGGCTGTTGCGCCGCGCCCCGACCACGACGCCCGGGGTGTCCGCGTGGATCGCCAGCAGCGTGAAGGCGCCGTCGAGGTCCTGGACGGCCAGTCGCATCGCCTCGGTGAGGTCGTGGGTCTCGTCGAACGCCTTCGCCACCAGGTGGGCGGCCACCTCGGTGTCGGTCTCGGACGTGAACTGCACGCCGTCGTCGACGAGCTTGGCCTTGAGGCCGTGGAAGTTCTCGATGATCCCGTTGTGGATCAGGGCCAGCTTGCCGTCGGAGCCCCCACGGTGCGGGTGCGCGTTGTTGTCGGTCGGTCCGCCGTGGGTGGCCCAGCGGGTATGCCCGATGCCGGTACTCGACGGGGGCAGCGGGTGGGTGACGAGCGCCTCACGCAGGTTGCCGAGCTTGCCGGCGCGCTTCTGCGTGGCCACGTGGTCGCCGTCCACCAGGGCCACGCCGGCGGAGTCGTAGCCGCGGTACTCGAGCCGGGCGAGGCCCTCCATGACCACGTCGAGAGCCTGGCCGTCGACGTTCGGGCCGACGTAGCCCACGATGCCGCACATGGTGGCGAGCCTAACGGGGCCACGCGGCACCGTCCCGAGAGCCGGGTACGCCAGAATGAGCGCCGTGACGCAGGACACCAGCGCCGACTGGCTCGGTCAGCAGGTCGGCCACCAGGTGCTCGAACGCGGCGACGTCCTCTCGCCGTACATCGAGCTGGACCGCGAGACGTGGTCCCGGCTCAGGCAGAACCACCCGATGAGCCTCACCGCGGACGACGTCACACGACTGCGTGGTCTCGGCGACCCGTTGGACATGAAGGAGATCGAGGACGTCTACCTGCCCATCTCCCGACTGCTCAACTACTACGTCGGGGCGATCAGCAGCCTCCACGACGTCACCAGCGAGTTCCTCGGTGAGCAGCCGCCGCGGACCCCCTTCGTCATCGGGGTCGCCGGGTCGGTCGCGGTGGGCAAGTCGACGACCTCACGCATCCTGCGCGAGCTGCTCTCCCACTGGCCGGACACCCCACGCGTCCAGCTCGTCACCACGGACGGGTTTCTCTTCCCGAACGCCGAGCTCGAACGCCGGAACATCATGGCTCGCAAGGGTTTTCCCGAGTCCTACGACCGCCGCGAGCTGATGCGCTTCGTGGCCGCCGTCAAGTCCGGCGTCCCCGAGGTGACGGCGCCGGTCTACTCGCACCTGACCTACGACATCGTCCCGGACGACCGCATCGTCGTGCGGAACCCCGACGTCCTCATCGTCGAGGGACTCAACGTGCTGCAGCCGCCCAGCGCCCGCTACGACGGGAGCGTCGGCGTCGCGGTCAACGACTACTTCGACTTCACGGTCTACGTCGACGCCGAGGCGCAGGACGTGGAGCGCTGGTACGTCGAGCGGTTCCTCAGCCTCCGGGAGACCGCGTTCGCCGACCCGGACTCGTACTTCCACCGGTATGCGGTGCTCACCGACGAGCAGGCGGAGGCCACCGCCGCCCGGATCTGGCGGGAGATCAACGGGCCGAACCTCGTCGAGAACATCCTCCCGACGCGGTCCCGCGCCACCCTGGTCCTCGTCAAGGGCCCGGACCACAGCGTGGAGAAGGTTCGGCTCCGCAAACTCTGAGCCTCTGAGGCTCAGTACCAGCCGGTCGACTGCGAGTGCGCCCAGGCGCCGCAGGGGGTGCCGTAGACCTGCTTGATGTAGCCGAGACCCCACCTGATCTGCGTCACCGGGTTGGTGCGGTAGTCCGCTCCGGCGCTGGCCATCTTCGAGGCCGGCAGGGACTGCGGGATCCCGTATGCGCCGGAGGACGGGTTCGTCGCGGTGTAGAGCCAGTTGCTCTCCCGGGTCCACAGCGAGCTGAGGCAGGAGAACTGGCTGTCGGCGAAGCCGAACTCGGCCAGCATGGCGCGCGCGGCGGCCTTGGGGTCCTGCTTCGCGTTGGTGGCGACCGACTGCCGCTGGGCGTCTCGGGCCGCCTGGTCGGCGGCGGCCTGCCGCTGGGCCTCGGCGGCGGCCGCGTCGGCAGCGGCCTTGGCGGCGGCCTCGGCGGCAGCCTTCGCCGCCGCATCGGCGGCGGCCTGAGCGGCCACGCGGGCGGCTTCCGCGGCGGCTCGGGCAGCGGCGGCGTCCGCCTCCGCGCGGGCGTCGCGGACCTCCGCCCGGTGGGTCGAGAGGTCACCGGCGTCGGCCCGGTAGGCCACCGCCTCGAGCGCGGCCTGCGGCGGCAGGGTCGAGGGCGGTGCGGCGACGAGCCCGATGGCGCCGTCGCCGGCCCTGGTGGTCACCACGTCGACGGCACCGACCGCCAGCAGCGACAGGGCGACGACCGCTCCGGCGACCCGGGCCACCTGCGAGCGCCGGGACCGCGGTGCCGGCGAGGCGATGGCCGGCAGGGTACGGCTCAGCTCGAGGGTCTCGGGCGCGGCAGGCACCTCGGGCACCTTGCCGACCGAGGGGTCGGCGTCACGGTGACGACCCGCGTACCGCGACATGCACCGACCTCTTCTGCCGTCCTGGCGTTACCGAACCGAGACCTGAGCGCTCCACGGTGCCAGACCAGGCGGGACCCGCCAAATCGAGGTCCTCGTTCCTCAGTACTCGCCCGTCGCCCGGACGTGGTCCCAGGCGGCACACGGCGTTCCGTAGCGACCCTCGATGTAGGCGAGGCCGGACCGGGCCTGGGCCACCGTTCCCCACAGGCCGAGCCGGTTCCACATCGCGTTGAGACAGCCGAACTCGTTGTCGGCGAACCCGAACCCCGCCAGCATGCCCCGGGCGGCCGTTCTGGTGGAGTCGGTCGCCGTCGTGCTCGGGCTCGGCGTGGTCGAGGCGCTGGGTGACGTCCGAGGCGACGCCGGCGGTGTCGTGCCGGCCGGCCCGCCGGGCGTGCCGGCCGCGCCCCGTGACCGCGCCGGGCCGACGCCGTGGCCACGGCGGACGACGTCGGGCTCTCACTGGGCGCCGTCGTGGACGACGCGGACGTGGGCGGGTCGGTGGGAGCGACGGCCGTCGACGTGCCCTGGCCGACCTCCTCGCGCTGACGGGCGAGGTCGGCCAGGTCGCCCTGCCGGCCGAGCAGCTGCAGCCCGGCCTCCGGAGGCACCGTGGGCGACGGCGGTCCGGTCGCTGCGCCGTCGCGACCCGCGATCGTGGGGTAGGCGACCAGGCTGAGGGCGGCCAGGACCACCGCGAACCCCGCAACGAGCAGGAGGGCTCACCGCCGGCGCCGACCGACCGCCCCAACCCCGACGACTGGGGCGACCTGAGCGGCCTTGGCACCGGGCGCGACGGCATCGCGGTGACGACCCGCATACCCGGACATTCCCGACCTCACCCCGCTTCCTCGTCGACATCGAGGTCACGGCCTACCGTGTCAAACCTCGGCGAGGAACGCCAAGCGAGCCGACCCCCGGCTACGGGTCGAGGCCCTCCAGCAGGTCGGTGACCAGCGCGGCGATCGGGCTGCGCTCGCTGCGGGTCAGGGTGATGTGGGCGAACAGGGGGTGGCCCTTCATGGCCTCGATGACGGCCGCGACGCCGTCGTGCCGGCCCACCCGCAGGTTGTCGCGCTGGGCGACGTCGTGGGTGAGGACGACCTTGGAGTTCTGGCCGATGCGGGACAGGACGGTGAGCAGGACGTTGCGCTCCAGCGACTGGGCCTCGTCGACGACGACGAACGCGTCGTGCAGCGACCGGCCGCGGATGTGGGTGAGCGGGAGCACCTCGAGCATGCCGCGGTCGAGGACCTCCTCGACGACCTCGGTCGAGACCAGCGCGCCGAGCGTGTCGAACACCGCCTGACCCCAGGGGCCCATCTTCTCGGCCTCGGTCCCGGGGAGGTACCCGAGCTCCTGGCCGCCGACCGCATACAGGGGACGGAAGACGACGACCTTGCGGTGCTGGCGGCGCTCCATGACCGCCTCCAGCCCGGCACACAGGGCCAGCGCGGACTTGCCGGTACCGGCCCGGCCGCCGAGGCTGACGATCCCCACGTCGGGGTCGAGGAGCAGGTCGAGGGCGATCCGCTGCTCGGCGGACCGACCGTGCAGGCCGAACGCGTCACGGTCGCCGCGGACCAGCCGGATCTGCTTGTCGGCGCCGACCCGGCCGAGGCCGCTGCCGCGTGGGGACAGCAGCACGAGGCCGGTGTGGCACGGCAGCTCGGCGGCCGCCGGGTGCTCGACGCGGCCGACCTCGTAGAGCCGGTCCATCTCCTCGACGGTGACGTCGAGCTCGGCCATGCCGGTCCAGCCCGAGTCGACGGCGAGCTCGGCGCGGTACTCCTCGGCGTCCAGGCCGACCGCGGACGCCTTGACCCGCATCGGCAGGTCCTTGCTGACGACGGTGACGTCGAAACCCTCGGCCGAGAGGTTCTTGGCGACCGAGAGGATCCGGGTGTCGTTGTCCCCCAGGCGGAACCCGGCCGGCAGGATCTGCGGGTCGGTGTGGTTCAGCTCGACCCGCAGGGTGCCGCCGTCCTGGCCTACCGGCACCGGACGGTCGAGCCGGCCCTCCTGGATCCGGAGGTCGTCGAGCAGCCGCAGGGCCTGGCGGGCGAAGTAGCCGAGCTCCGGATGGTGCCGCTTGCCCTCCAGCTCGGTGACCACGACCACCGGGAGCACGACCTCGTGCTCCTTGAACCGGAGCATCGCCTTCGGGTCCGAGAGGAGCACCGAGGTGTCGAGGACGAAGGTCTTGTTGCGCGCGCCCTCGGCGGTTGCGGGGCTGGCGGGACGACGGGCGGCTGCTGGGGTGGAGGGCACGTGCGGCTCCTAGCGGCGTGGACGCACTGGTGTAGCGCGACCTACTCGCGATCGGTCTGCCGGGACCGGACCCCGTCGAGCGGGAACCGGGACCGGCCCTCCGCTCGGAGCGTGCACTCCATCAACCGGGCCTCCCGCACGCCCGGCGGGTGCCCGGCGTCAGGACTGACGGTACGTCCCGATCCTGGGTGCGGGCCCGACTTCGAGGCGCGTGTCGCTGCGGTGTCCGACAAGTTCACCTGCCCGAAACACAGGGGTATGCCAGGGGTCGACCAGCAGACCTCAGCGGCCGAAGCGGCGCTCCCGGTTCGCATACGAGCGGAGCGCGCGGAGGAAGTCGACGTGCCGGAAGTCCGGCCAGTACGCCTCACAGAAGTAGAACTCCGACTTGGCGCTCTGCCACAGCAGGAACCCGCCCAGACGCTGCTCGCCCGAGGTGCGGATCACGAGGTCCGGGTCGGGCTGGCCCTTGGTGTAGAGGTGCTGCTCGATCTCCTCGACGGAGATGGAGTCGGCGATCTGGTCCACCGGCGTGCCGTGGGCGGCGTGCTCGAGGATCAGCGACCGCACGGCGTCGGCGATCTCGCGTCGGCCGCCGTACCCCACGGCCACGTTGACGTGCAGCCCGTCGATCCCCCGGGTCGCCTCCGCGGACGCCTTGAGCGACTGTGCGGTCTCCGCCGGGAGCAGGTCGAGCGCCCCGATGGGGTGCAGCCGCCAGCGTCCCTCGATGGCGAGGTCGGCGACCGCCGTCTCGATGATCTTCAGGAGCGGGACGATCTCCTTCTTGCTGCGCCCGAGGTTGTCGGTCGAGAGCAGCCACAGGGTGACGACCTCGACCCCGGCCTCCTCGCACCACCGCAGGAGGTGCTTGATCTTGTCGGCGCCGGCCTGGTGACCGTCGACCGTCTCGAAGCCGTTCTCGCGGGCCCAGCGGCGGTTGCCGTCGAGCATGACCCCGATGTGCCGAGGCACGTCCTCCGGCCGGATCTGCTTGGCCAGCCGACGCTCGTAGGCTCCGTAGAGCACGTCGGTCAATGGCACGCAGCCCACGGTACCCCCGGCCCTCGCGAAGTGGCCGTCACGCGGGCGGCCGCGGTGTGGCCGCCTTCACAACCTACGCGTCCGTAACCTACGGTTCCGTAAGTTAGAATCGTGGGTATGCGTCAGCCACCCGCCTCCTCAGCCTCGCGGGAGACCTCTGGGGACTCGGTCGCGGACTCGGTCGCGGACTCGGTGGGGGACGCCGCTCGCGACCTGGTCGCCGCGGTGAAGCCCCGACTTCGCGGCTGGCTGCACGCCGCGACGTTCCCGCTCGCCCTCGCGGCCGGCATCGTCCTCAGCGTGCTCGCACCTGAGGGCGCTCCGAAGGTCGGGGCGATCGTCTTCACGGTGACCGCGGCCCTGCTGTTCGGGACGTCCGCGGTCTATCACCGCGGCCACTGGTCGGCACGGATGTCCGGCGTGCTCAAGCGCCTGGACCACTCCAACATCTTCCTCATCATCGCCGGCACCTACACGCCGTTCGCGCTGTCGCTGCTGCCCCCCGAGCAGGCGCGCCAGCTCCTGCTGATCGTCTGGAGCGGAGCCATCGGTGGGGTGCTGTTCCGGATCTTCTGGGTCAACGCCCCGCGCTGGCTCTACACGCCGATCTACGTGGCCCTCGGCTGGGTCGCGGTCTTCTACTTCGGCCCGCTGTTGCACTTCGGCGGCCCGGCCGTCGTCATCCTCATGACCGTCGGCGGCATCCTCTACACGCTCGGCGCCGTCGTCTACGGCACGAAGCGGCCGAACCCGTCACCGCGCTGGTTCGGGTTCCACGAGATCTTCCACGCCTTCACCGTGCTGGCCTTCGTCGCGCACTACGTCGCGGCGTCGCTCGCGGTCTACGGCGCCGGATCGGCCTTGTCCGCGTCCTGAGCCGGCGGGGTCGGCGGGGCCGTCGGCTGGTCCTGGTCGGCGGGCGTGGCGCCCCGCCTCGCGCTCGGCCTCCCGGGCCTCCAGCTCGGCGACCCGCTGCTGCTCCTTGTATGCCATCCGTCGCATCCGGCTGTTGAGGTTGCGCATGAGCAGCCACAGCACGACCGCCAGGACGAAGAACGCGATGAACGCGCCGAGCCCCGGGCCGATCGACGTCGACGGGGTGTCCATCAGATAGCCGGCCCCGACGTGCTGGCGAGCAGCTCCACCGCACCCTGCGGGTCCGGCCTGATGTCGCGGACCGGGACGAGACCGGCCTTGGCCGCGAGCGCGTCCGCCTCGCGGACCGAGCCGAGCCCGGCGAACAGGTCGTCCTCGGGGAGCTGCACCGGCGCATACGAGACGACCAGCTCGTACTCCTCCGTGGGCCACCCCTCGCGGACCAGGTCCCGCGGCACGTGGAACCAGCCGCCGTCCGGGTCCACCTGCGTGGCGTGGGCGAGCAGGGCGCGGTCGCGCAGGTCGAAGTACTCGGCGCACTCGACGTGGGTGGTCACCTCGCGGTCCGGGCGCTTCCAGTCCTTGAGCCAGTCGCCGTAGTCGGACTCGATGCCCGCCGCGGTCATGAGGTCGTAGAGCCGCTGGATGCGCTCCCGGGTCGTCGTCGCGAGGTAGTAGAGCTTGAGCGGCTGCCAGGGCTCACCGGCGTGCGGGTATGCCTCGGGGTCAGCGGCCGCGGCGAACGCGGACATCGAGACCACGTGGCAGTTGACGTGGTCGGGATGGGGGTAGCCGCCGGTCTCGTCGTAGGTGAGCAGGACGTGCGGGCGGAACTCGCGGATCACCCGGACCAGCGCCTCCGTGGTCACCTCGATCGGCTCCGCGGCGAAGCAGCCGTCCGGCAGCGGCGGGAGCGGGTCGCCCTCGGGCAGCCCGGAGTCGACGAAACCGAGCCAGGTGTGCTCGATGCCGAGGATCTCCTGTGCGGCCTTCATCTCGTCGCGGCGGACCTGGGCCATGTCGCGCAGGATGTGCGGGTCGTCCTGCAGCCGCGGGTTGAGGATGTCGCCGCGTTCGCCACCGGTGCACGAGACGACCATGACCTCCTCGCCCTCGCGGACGTACTTGGCCATCGTCGCCGCACCCTTGCTCGACTCGTCGTCGGGGTGGGCATGGACCGACAGCAGCCGCAGACCTCGGCGCTCCACCGTCACCTACCTCCGCGTCGTCCCGTCCGGCGTCGTTCTACGGTGAGCCATCATGTCACCGCCCGAACCGCCGCCTGCGGCCACCGTCGACGCACGGCGTCGCCGCGCCTGGACGGTGACCGGCGCCGTGGTGGGAGCCGTGGCCGCGGTGCTGATCGGGTGGTGGACGCTGCGCAACGAGGGCCAGCGGATCACCGCCACGACGATCAGCTACAAGATCGAGAGCGACACCTCGGTGCTGGTCAGCTTCGACGTGTCCCGGCCGCCGGGGTTGGCGGTGACCTGCTCGGTGCGCGCGATGGACGGCCACTTCACCGTCGTCGGGACCGCCGACATCGTGGTCCCGCCCGAGGGAGAACAGGTCGTCCACCTGCAGAAGGCCGTGCGCACCACCAGCCGAGCGGTCACGGGCGTCGTCCAGGACTGCGTCCGCACCTGACCCGGCGCCCCCGGCCTGCTCCCGGGCGAGCGTGGACGATCACCGACCCTGTGGGGTAGAGAAGCGTTCACGCTCAGGCGAGCACGACACAGCCACGGCGTCGACACGGGTGGGCCCGGTCCATCCAGCCACGCTGGTTCAGCACCTCACCGACCTCGGTGGCCAGCGTGCACGGTGCGCCGGCGACGTCGTTCCAGAAGGCCCGGACCGTCAGCCACGCGCGCGTCGCGCTGCGCCGGTCGCGGATCCCGTCGCGCACCCGGTCCTCGCCGTCGTGCCCCAGTCGTCCGTCGAGCTCGACCAGCACCCGCTGCTCCTCGTAGGCGATGTCGTGCACCCGCACGTTGCCGATGGTCAGCGGCGCCTGGCGTCGACCGTGGGGCAGTCCGTGCGCGCGCTCGACGTCGCGCAGGAACCGCACCTCCATGGCGCTCTCCGCACCACTCGCGACATCGGCCAGCAGATCCTGCAGCAGACCCCGGTGCGGATGTCGCGCGCGCCCGTCCAGCAGTGAGCGCAGCGTCTCCTCCGTGGTCAGCCCACGCTGGAACGCGCGACCGAGCAGCGCCGTGATCTCGTCCACGGTGCCCGACTCGGCGAGGTCGAGGATCGTCTCGTCGGCGCGGGTCCGCCAGGGCCAGTGGAGGTCGTCGACCCGGGCGTCCGCATACCGGCTGCGGTGGACGCGAACCCCGTCCGGAGCTTCGGGCGTCGCGGAGGCGTCGACGACCAGATGGACTGTCGACGGCGCCGTCCGGATGAGGCCCTGGGCGAACCCCGCCGTCCCGAACGCCCACGCCGCCCCGGTGCCCACACTCAGCAGCGCCGCGGTGGCGTCCCACCACCAGCCCGTCCGACCCGGAACCGTGAGGTAGACGCCGCGCCGGACCGATACCCACCGCTGCGTGCGCAACCGGTGGCCGATCGCCCGGTCGCTCAACCCTGCGCTCAGGCACTGGGCTCGGGTGACGAGGCCCCGTTGCTGTGCGACCACCGCCACCAGCTCCTCGAGGTCGTGCGGCACCGGTGGGGCGCCGAGCGGCGGCCCGAAGATGTCCGGATCGGTCACCCCTGCAGCATCACGGAGTCGGCCCCACCGACGATCCGGTCATCCACAGGCCAGCGTGAAACGGTCAGGAGTGGGATGGTGGACGAACACCCACCTCGGGAGGGCGGAAACCGTTCACGGTCCCCAGCCGCGCCATCCCACCAGGCCGCCACGAGGTGCGTCGGCTTCCCCGACTTTGTTACCCTGAGACCTTCACGCCGTAGCAAACCGGGTCTGGACCTCACGGGTCCAGACCCTTTCGTTAGGCGTCAACGCACTACCAAGGAGCATGACGTGACCGAGACAGCGACCCAGAGTTTCCTGACCCAGGAGGCCTTCGACCGCCTGTCGGCGGAGCTGGCGCACCTGTCCGGCGAGGGCCGCACAGAGATCGCCAAGCGCATCGAGGCGGCCCGCGAGGAGGGTGACCTCAAGGAGAACGGCGGCTACCACGCCGCCAAGGAGGAGCAGGGCAAGATGGAGGCCCGCATCCGCCAGCTGACCCAGCTCCTGGAGAACGCCAAGGTCGGCGAGACCCCCAAGGACAACGGGGTCGTCGAGCCGGGGATGATCGTCACCGTCGAGATGTTCGGCGACGAGGAGACCTTCCTGCTCGGCCACCGCGAGATCAAGGACGACTCGGGCCTCGAGGTCTTCTCGGAGCAGTCGCCGCTGGGCAAGGCGATCAACGGCAAGAAGGTCGGCTCCTCCGCCAAGTACTCGACCCCGTCCGGCAAGACCGTCGAGGTCAAGGTCCTCAAGGCCGCGCCCTACACCGGCTGACCCTCAGCGCAGCAGCGGCGTGTAGCCGTCCGCCCGCAGGGCCCCGAGCACCTCTTCACGGTGTTCGGGGCCTTTCGTCTCGACGTCGACGACGATCTCGGTCTCGTGGACCGAGAGCGACGACTCGTTCCGGTTGTGGCGGACCTCGATGACGTTCGCGTCGACGCCGGCCAGGTCGGCGAGCAACCGGGCCAGCGACCCCGGGACGTCCGGCACCCGTACCGCGAAGGTGAGGTAGCGCCCGGCCGCCGCCATGCCATGGCGGATGATCCGCAGCATGAGCAGCGGGTCGATGTTGCCGCCGGACAGCACCGCGACGACAGGCCCCTCGAGCCGCGGCGCCGACGGGTCCATCAGGCGCGCGACGGCGGCCGCGCCGGCGGGTTCGACGACGAGCTTCGCCCGTTCGAGGAGGAACAGCAGCGCGCGGGACAGGCTCGCCTCGCTCACCGTGTCGACCGAGTCGACCAGCTGCTCGATGACCGCGAACGGCACGTCGCCGGGCCGGCCGACCGCGATGCCGTCGGCCATCGTCGACATGCGTTCCAGCGCGACGGGGTGGCCGGCCTCCAACGACAGCGGGTATGCCGCGGCCTCCTCGGCCTGGACGCCCACCACCTTGACGTCCGGGCGCAGCGCCCGCACCGCCGTCGCGATCCCGGCGAGCAGCCCACCCCCGCCCGCGCTGACGACGACCGTGCGCACCTCGGGACACTGCTCGAGGATCTCCAGGCCGCAGGTGCCCTGACCGGCCACGATGTCCGGATGGTCGAACGGGTGGATGAGGATCGCGCCCGTGCGGGCCTCGAACTCACGGGCCGCGACGAGGCAGTCGTCGACCGTCATCCCGACGAACTCGATCTCCGCGCCGTAGGCCTTGGTGGCCGAGATCTTCGGCATCGGGGCGCCGTGCGGCATGTAGACCTTCGAGTGGATGCCGAGCAGCTGGGCCGCCAGCGCGACGCCCTGGGCGTGGTTCCCGGCGCTCGCCGCCACGACACCGCGCGCCTTCTCCTCGGCGGAGAGCCGGGCCATCCGCGTGTAGGCGCCCCGGATCTTGAACGACCCGGCGCGCTGCAGGTTCTCGCACTTGAGGTAGACGTCGGCGCCGACCTTGGCGGACAGGGCCCGCGAGTACTCCAGCGGGGTGGGTCTGACCACGCCCTGCAGGATCCGTTCCGCGGCCCGGATGTCCTCGGCGCTGACGGGGAGTGAGGCAAGGTCGGGCACGCTCGAAGGCTACCCACCGGCGGCCACGATGTGAGACCGCCCCGGCAATCCCGACGAGGTCAGGCGATCCGCCTCGCCAGCGACCGGGCGACCTCCGGATGTTCGTCGGCCAGCAGGCCGACGGCGAAGAGCAGGTATGCCACGTCGACGCCGGTCCGCGCCGACCTCGGCACCCGCCACCCGCCGGCGTGGTCGCCGGTGACGGCGGCGAGCACCCGCAGACCCTGCTCGGTCGTCGCATGGCGCAGGACGCCGCCGGACCCGAGGACCAGCCCGACGTCGCCGAGCGGTCGGGGCGATGCCCCCGGCGCGCCCGGGCGCCCGTGCCGACGGACCGCCACCAGCGACGCGACGGTGGCCAGCTGGAGGTCGAGCGCGGTCTCGCCGTCGTCCGCCGGCAGGTGGGCGGGGTCGGCCACGACCGCCGCGGCATAGCGGTGCAGTGCCACCCCGACCGGGATGCGTTCCCGCGCGGCCGCCTCGACCACGCTGACGGCGTTCCAGCGAACCCCGAGGTCGCCCTCGACGGTGCGCGCGTGCCAGAGGGTGCCGACGACGTCCCTGCGCAGCGTCGCGTCCTCGCCCTCGGGCGTCACGACCGAGTAGACGTCCGTGGTGGCGCCGCCGACGTCGACGACGAGCAGGTCGCTGCCGATCACCTCGGCGGTCACCTCGGCGCCGCGGAGCACGGCGTCCGGCGTCGGCGCACGGACCATCTCCCGGAAGGACGGGCTGCTGGACAGCCCCTTGCCGCCGATGACGTGGTCGAGGAAGGTCGCCCGGATCGCGGCCCGTGCGCTTCCGGGACTGATCTCGCCGATCTCCGGGACGACGTTGTCCGCGACCCGCACCGGCTGGCCGGCGCCGCGCAGGAGCGCCACCACCTCGTCCCGCGCGTCGACGTTGCCCGCGACGACGACGGGACGGCCCAGCGCCGCCCGTGCCAGCTGAGCAGCGTTGTGCAGCAACACTTCCGAGTTGCCTCCGTCGGTCCCACCGACGAGCAGGACGAGGTCGGGAAGGGACCGGCCGACGGCCTTGACCTCACTCGCGTCGAGCCGTCCCGAGGCGACGTGCACCACCTTGGCGCCGGCGCTGAGGCCGACCCGGTATCCCGCCTCGGCGGTCACCTGCCGCTCGTACCCGACCACCGCCAGCCGCAATCCGCCGCCCGCGCTGGAGCAGGCCAGCGTCGTCGTATCGCCCCCGGCGCCGAGCTCCTCGGCCAGGGCGTGGCAGCCGTGGAGGACGTCGGTCCGGCGCGTGGTCAGCGTCTCGGCGGTGCCACGCACCTCGCCGTCGGCGCCGACGAGGACCGCCTTGGTGAACGTCGAGCCGACGTCGAGGCAGAGCAGGTCGGACCCGGTCATCCGGGTCGGCCGGCCGTCGGTATGCGTCGGGCGAAGCCCTCGTAGTCGACGACCAGTCCGTCGGTGTCGACCGAGAGGACGAAGGCACCGTGCAGAGGATCGCTGTAGCGCCAGCGGGCCAGCCCGTCCACGTCGCCCAGCCGCTCGTAGGTCTGCTCGACCCGGGTGACGCCGAGCGCGGGGACGTCGACCCAGGCGACTCCGGACGTCGCCTGCCCACCGACCTCGAGGTGCGCCAGCCGACGAATGGGAAACGTGTTGGTGAGCGGGGTCGCGGCGATGTCCACGTCGACGCAGCCGTCGAGGTCCGGACGCGCGGCGCCGTCCACGGTCCAGCGGCCGCCCACCGCATCCAGCACGCGGCGGGTCTCACCCGCCGCCGAGAGGGCCGAGGCCTCGACGTGACGGGTCACCCAGTCGGTCCCCACCACGACCGCGAACGTGCAGCTCAGCGTCTCGTCGCCGACGAGGACCTCACTGCCGTGGAACAGCCAGCCGTCGGGCCGCTCCTCGACCCGGGCGACGCTGTGCCCGCGGGCTTCATCCGCCCGCTCCCACGCGACGATCGTCATGGCTAGCCGTGGGCGCTGAGTGCCGCGTCGAGGTCGTCGATGAGGTCGTCGGCGTCCTCGATGCCGACGGACAGCCGGATGAGGTTGCGAGGCACCTCGAGCGGTGTGCCGGACACCGACGCGTGGGTCATCCGGGCCGGGTGCTCGATGAGCGACTCGACACCGCCGAGGGACTCGCCGAGAGTCCAGATCTGGGTCGCGCCGCAGACCGCCACCGCGGCGCGCTCACCGCCCTTCACCGTGATCGACACCATCCCGCCGAACCGGCGCATCTGCTTGGCCGCGAGCATGTGTCCCGGGTGCTCCGGGAGGCCCGGGTAGTAGACCCGCTCGACCGCCGGGTGGGACACGAGGTGCTCGACGACGCGTTCGGCGTTGTTGCAGTGCTGCTCCATGCGGATCGCCAACGTCTTCAACCCGCGGAGCACCAACCACGAGTCGAACGGACCCGCCACTCCGCCGATCGCGTTCTGGTGGAACTCGATCCGCTCCGAGGCGTCCGAGAAGCCTTGGGCGCCCAGCTCTTTGGCGATCACGACGGCACCGCCGATGACGTCGCTGTGGCCACCCGCATACTTCGTCGTGGAGTGCGTCACGATGTCGGCGCCGAGCGCGATCGGGCTCTGCAGGTAGCTCGTCGCGAACGTGTTGTCGACGACGACGAGGGCCCCCTCGGCGTGCGCGACCTCGGCGATGCCGGCGATGTCGGCGATGCCGAGGAGCGGGTTGGTCGGCGACTCGACCCAGACCAGCTTGGTGACGCCCGGCCGGATCGCCGCGCGCACGTCGTCGACCTCGTGGATCGAGGCGATGGTGTGGTCGATGCCGCCCGCTCGGGCGACCCGGTTGAAGTAGCGGTAGGTGCCGCCGTAGGCGTCGTTGGGCACGACGACGTGGTCGCCGTGGTTGAGCAGTGCGCGAACGACCGTGTCCTGCCCGGCGAGGCCGCTGGCGAACACGAACCCGCGCTCACCACCCTCGAGCGCGGCGAAGCACTCCTCGAGCGCGGTCCGGGTCGGGTTGGCGGAGCGTGAGTACTCGTACCCGCCGCGCAGACCGCCGACGCCGTCCTGCTTGTAGGTCGACGTCTGGTAGATCGGCACCACGACCGAACCCGTGGCGGGGTCGGCCTCCTGGCCGGCGTGGATGGCCCGGGTGGCGAAGCCGTTCAGACGGCGTGAAGAGGTCACCGGCCGAGAGTAGTGCGGCTGGTCGAACTGCCCGACGGGGCACCGTAAGCGGACCGTCAGCGCCCGCGGGCGAGGGGGTTCCGTGTGCGTGTGACACTGGATGGGTGATTTTCGGATTTGGCAGGAAGTCGACCATGGTGTCCCGCGAGGACGCCCTGTCCGGGCGCCCGACGCGGCCCTTCGAGGTGGACCCGACGCACGTCGTCCTCGGCACCCCGATCGAGGGGCCCTGGCCCGAGGGCTCCCAGGTCCTCTACGTCGCGATGGGCTGCTTCTGGGGCGTCGAGCGCATCTTCTGGCGCCAGCCCGGCGTCATCAACACGGCAGTCGGCTACATGGGCGGCTACACGCCGAACCCCACCTACGAGGAGACCTGCACGGGCCTCACCGGCCACGCCGAGACCGTCCGGGTCGTCTACGACCCCGAGCAGACCTCGCCCGAGCTGCTCCTCAAGGAGTTCTGGGAGAACCACGACCCGACGACGGCCAACCGGCAGGGCAACGACGTCGGCACGGTGTACCGCTCGGCGATCTACTGGACCACGCCGGACCAGGAGCGGGCCGCGATCGCGACGCGCGACGCCTTCCAGAAGGTCCTCACCGACAACGGGTTCGGCGAGATCACCACGGAGATCCGGTCCGCCGAGGACGCCGGCCCCTTCTACCTGGCCGAGGACTACCACCAGGGGTACCTCGACAAGAACCCCGGCGGCTACTGCAACCACGGGCCGAACGGGCTGACCTGCCCGGTCGGCATCGTCCGCCAGGACCAGCTCCCCGCCCAGCAGGACGTCGCACCCCCGCGGTCCTGAGGGCTGTCGGCCGCTGTCGGCACCCTGCGCCATGCTGAGCGCATGGCGTACGACGAGGAGCTCGCCCACCGGATCCGCGAGCAGCTGCAGGACGTCTCGGGGGTTACCGAGATGCGGATGTTCGGCGGCCTCGCCTTCCTCGTCGGCGGCAACATGGCCGTTGCCGCGAGCGGCCAGAGCGGGCTGATGCTGAGGGTCCCGCCCGACCAGACCGAGCAGCTCGCCGCCGAGCCGCACGCCGGCCGGTTCGAGATGCGCGGCCGGGAGATGAACGGCTGGCTCCGGGTCGACGCCGCCGGGGTCGAGTCCGACGAGGACCTCGCCCGATGGGCCGACATCGGGGTCCGGTATGCGTCGTCACTCCCCCCGAAGTAGCCGGACTCAGTGCCACCCGGCAACTAGTGCGGCGGCCGCCGCGTAGTCGAGCTGTCCGCTGGCGACCGCGATGACCATGTCGTACGCATCATCGTCCGGAGCGTCGAGCGCCTCGTCGTTCAGGCCGTAGAACACCACAGCGCCCAGCCATCCCAGGCGCTTGTTCCCGTCGACCAACGGGCGGTGGCGCACGATCGACTCCAGGAGTACGGCGGCCTTCTCGTCCAAGGTCAGGTATGCCTCATACCCGATGAGCTCGGTCTGCGGTCGGTGCGCCGCCGAGTCGAGTAGCCCCAGGTCGCGGACCGGCCCGACGCCGAGGTCGTTCGTCAGGCTCAGCAGATCCTCGAGCGAGAGGTAGGTCGTCACCGTCCGAGACGGTCGAGCAGATCGGCTTTGATACCAGATTGACGGCGTCAACGTTGACCCCCAGCGGCCGCCCAACCGACCGTAGGGGCATGAGTACCGCCACCGCCGCCGCACCCTCGACCCCGCCCGAGGCGCTCGTCGCTCCGCCCGGACTGGCGGGGGTGATCGTCGCGACGACCGCCCTCTCCGACGTGCGTGGGCAGCAGGGGTTCTACCACTACCGCCAGTACGACGCGGTCGACCTCGCGCGCTCCTGCTCCATCGAGGAGGTGTGGCACCTGCTGCTGCGCGGCCACCTGCCGGACCAGGCGGAGCTGGCCGGCTTCCGCGCGACCATCGCCGACGCGCAGCGGCTGCCGGCCGAGGTCACCGCGGCGTTGACCGGCGTCGCCATGGCGACCCCGGACGGCACGAGCCCGATGTCGGCGTTGCGTACCGCCCTCTCGATGCTCGGCGGCGCCCTCGACCTCACCCCGGTCTGGGACCTGAGCCCCGAGGAGCGCGAACGCGACGCCATCCGCGTAGCCGCCCAGGTCTCGGTGCTGACCGCCGCCGCATACCGGCGCAGCCAGGCCCTCGACCCGCTCGACCCGCGCCCGGACCTCGGCTACACGGCGAACCACCTCTGGATGATCACCGGCACCGAACCGGCTCCGGAGCACGTCCGGGCCGTCGAGCGGTACCTCTGCCTCACCGTCGACCACGGCTTCAACGCCTCGACGTTCACCGCGCGTGTCGTCGCGTCCACCGGTGCCGATGTCGCCGCCTGCGTCGTGGCCGCGCTGGGTGCCCTCTCCGGCCCGCTGCACGGCGGTGCGCCCAGCCGCGCCCTCGACTCGCTCGACGCGATCGGCACCCCGGAGAACGCCCGCCCCTGGGCCGACGCCCAGCTCGCCGCCGGCCACCGGATCATGGGTTTCGGGCACGCGATCTACCGCGGCAAGGACCCTCGCTCCGAGCTGCTGCGCGAGACGGCCGAGGAGCTCGGCGGCCCGCTCGCCGAGCTGGCCGTCGCCGCGGAGTCGGCCATCGACGCCGCCCTTGACGCCGCCCGCCCGGACCGCACCCTGCGCGCCAACGTCGAGTTCTACGCCGGCGTCGTTATGCACGAGTGCGGCATCCCCCGCGAGATGTTCACGCCCACGTTCGCGGTGAGCCGGGCGATGGGCTGGACCGCGCACATCCTCGAGCAGGCCCGCGAGCGCAAGATCATCCGGCCCAGTGCCCGGTATGCGGGTCCGCCCCCTCCGCAGCCGGTCCCACCCCTGGCGTCGCGCTGACTCCCGGTCCGGGCGGCAGCGGGCGGAATTCCGACCGCTGTCATCCGGACTCGCGCGCCTCCCCCGTGTAGACCGCGCGCGGCCGGAACCGCAGGCCCTGCGGGTACTCCTCCATCGCGTGGGCCAGCCAGCCGACCATGCGGCTCAGGGCGAACACCGTCTCGCCGCTGCCCGGCCGGAACCCGCACGCCTGGACCAGCGCGGCCAGCCCCAGGTCGACGTTGGGGCTCAGTCCGAACCGGCTGCTGACCGCCAGGAGCAGCTCCTCGACGGCCGGCCACCCGTCGGGGTCGAGCCGCGCGACGTGGTCGAGCAGCACCTCCGCGCGCGGGTCGGCGTCGACGTAGACCTTGTGCCCGAACCCGGGTATCCCGACGTCACCGGCCTCCGTCGCATACCGGTCGAGGGCCCCGACCCCCTCGCGCCGCACGGCGCCGAGCAGCCCCTCGGCGACGACGCTGCTGCGCCCGTGCCGCGGGCCACCCAGCGCGGCGAGCCCCGTGAGGAGCACCAGCCACGGATCCGCGCCGGTCCCGGCGGCGACGCGCGCCGCCATCGTCGACGCCGCCAGCTCGTGGTCCATCAGCAGCACGAGGGCCGCGTTGAGGGCTGCGACCCCCTCGTGGCTATGCGGCGATGTACCGAGAGCACCCCACAGCCGGTGAGCGACCGAGCCGGCGCCCTCGCCACCGAGGGCGGCGACCCCACCCACCACGGCCCGGCGGCCGACGGCGACGACGTGGTCGGGCTTGAGCTCGCCTCGGTCGGGGTCGTCGGTGGCCAGGGCCAGGACGGCGGCACGGACCCGGTCGGCGTCGGTGGCCCCCGCGGCCAGCGCCGACGCCGCCGCGCGGACGACCGCCACGTCGGAGTCGAGCGGCTCCCAGCCACCGACATCGGGGACGGCCCAGACGAGCGCCGCAGCCTCCTCGAACGGCCGCGACGCGAGCGCCACGGCGTCGTGCCCGCGGTACGAGAGGGTGCCCTTCGGGTCGAGCAGCGTCACGTCCGTCTCGACGAGCACCTCGAGCGACCCGGTGCGCACCCGGGTCCGCTCCGCGGCCAGCCGCAGCACCTCGTCGAGGGCGAGGACCGAGACCCGGTGGCCCATCTCGTTGTTCCGGTGGCTCCGGGTCAGCAGCCCGCGGCTCACGTACGCGTAGATCGTCTGCAGCCGGACACCGAGCAGGTCGGCCGCCTGGTCGGCGGTCACCTCGTTGCGCGCGACGGGCGGACCCACGCCGTCATCGTCGCACCGCGGGGTGCACGCGGTACTGCTGTCGTCGCCCCCGTTGGGTCTACCTTTTCCGTATGCGCGTGCGCGCCGAGTTCACGACCGAGCCCTTCGTGGGCGAGGGCGAGGTGCCGGCGCACGTGACCCATTCGGCCGCGCTCCTCACCGAGGCCGGCCTCGACGCCGACCTCGGCCCGTTCGGCACCTCCGTCGAGGGCGACGACCGGGTGCTCCTTCCGGCCCTGACCAACGTCTTCGCCGCCGCACTTGCGGCGGGGGCGACCCGGGTCACCCTGCAGCTGGAACCCCTCGACGGAGCCGCGCCGTGACACCGCCAGACCTCGACGCACGCGCGCTCGAGGAGGCGCTGGCCCCGTTGCTGCGCCGGATCGGCGGCGAGATCGTCCCGTCGGACGCCGCGCGGGCCGACGACGTCGCCGTGGCGCTGGAGGGCGGACCGGTGGTCCACGTGCGCCTCCCGGGCTCCGCCGACGACACGACCGCCGAGTCGGCGGACCTCTCCGACGGCCTGGCCCGCCTCATCGCCGACGTGGAGCGCGAGCTCGGCGGCCCGCTCGCGGAGCAGCCGCGGGCCGGCAAGCAGCTGGCCGTCCGGCTGCTGGAGGAACGCGGCGCCTTCGAGATGCGGCGCTCGGCCGAGACGGTCGCCGAGGCGCTCGGCGTGACCCGCTTCACCGTCTACAACTACCTCAACCGCCGGTCCACCGCGTGAGTCCGGCCGGCCACCACCGTGGCCGGACGTTCGGCGGCGTCGCCGAGATTTCTTTCAACAAACCGTTGACGGTGACCCAGGTCACTCTCTACAGTTCCGTCATCCGTAAATCGAATTCCGCATACCGGTAAACACGCGTCACCTACGGCCCCCACAGAAATCCAGGTGCGACATGACCGCTTCGCCCGTTGTCGACAAGCCTCGCCCGGCTCCGCCGAAACACCCCGTCGACGAGGTCCTCCCCGTCCCGAAGCTGGCCGTCTACGGCTTCCAGCACGTTCTGGCGTTCTACGCGGGCGCCGTCATCGTCCCGATCCTCCTCGCGAACTCGATCGGCCTGAGCCAGCAGGAGCTCATCCACCTCATCAACGCCGACCTGTTCACCTGCGGCATCGCGTCGATCATCCAGTCGTGGGGCTTCTGGAAGGTCGGCGTCAAGCTCCCGCTCCTCCAGGGCGTGACCTTCACGGCGGTCTCGCCGATGATCGCCATCGGCCTGGCCGCCGGCGGCGGCACCGAGGGCCTGCTCGTCATCTACGGCGCGGTCATCGTCGCCGGCCTGTTCACCTTCTTCGTCGCCCCGTACTTCAGCCGGCTCATCCGGTTCTTCCCGCCGGTCGTCACGGGCACGGTCATCCTCATCATCGGCATCGCCCTGCTGCCGGTCGCGGCCAACGACGCCGCCGGTGGCGCCGGCCCCACGATGGATCCGACCAGCGGCAAGAACCTCGCGTACGCCATGGGGACCCTCGCGCTGATCGTCATCATCCAGCGGGTCTTCCGCGGTTTCATGGCCACCGTGGCCGTGCTGGCCGGCCTGGTCATCGGCACCGGGGTCGCCTGGATTCTCGGCGACGCACACTTCGACGCGGTGAGCCAGTCCTCGTGGTTCGGCCTGACCACGCCGTTCTTCTTCGGCATCCCGAAGTTCTCGATCGCCGCGATCATCTCGATGATCGTCGTCATGCTCATCACCGCCGTCGAGACCACGGGCGACGTGTTCGCGACCGGCGAGATCGTCGAGAAGCGGATCACCAAGGACGACATCGCCGCCGCTCTGCGCGCGGACGGCCTGGCCACCACCCTCGGCGGCGTCTTCAACTCGTTCCCCTACACCTGCTTCGCCGAGAACGTCGGCCTGGTGCGGCTCACCCGGGTCCGTAGCCGGTATGTCGTCGTCACGGCCGGCTTCATCATGATCATCATCGGGCTGATCCCCAAGGCCGGTGCCATCGTCGCGAGCATCCCCCACCCGGTGCTCGGCGGCGCGGCCCTGGCGATGTTCGCGACCGTGGCGGTCGTGGGTATCCAGACCCTGCAGCGGGTCGACTTCCACGACCACCGCAACGTCGTCATCGTCGGTACGTCGCTCGGCCTGGCCGTCTACGTCACCGTGCTACCCACCCTCTCCCAGGCGGTCCCGGAAGGGGTGCGGATCATCTTCGGCTCGGGCATCACCCTGGGCAGCCTCGTCGCGATCCTGCTCAACTTCGTCTTCCACCACGTGGGCCGCGACCGCGGCCCGGCCGTCGCCGGCCGGCCCGGAGACGAAGTCACCCTCGCCGAGGTCAACAAGATGAGCCGCGAGGACTTCGCGAACACCTTCGGCTCGATCTACCAGGGCCCGTCGTGGGTCGTCGACCGGGCCTGGGAGCGCCGGCCGTTCGCCGACACCCCGGACCTGCGCCGCGCCTTCCAGCAGGCCCTCTTCTCCTCGACCGACGAGCAGGAGCGCGAGCTCATCGCGGCGTACCCGGACCTCGGCTCCGCCGCCGTCTCCTCGGGCGAGTCCGGCACGAGCTCGATGGGCGACCAGTCCTCCCTGGGCCTGACCATCCTGCGCGACGAGGAGCACGAGGAGCTCGGCGAGCTGACCTCGGCCTACCGCGAGCAGTTCGGCTTCCCGCTGGTCATGTCCGTGCGCGACCGTGACTCGTTCGACCAGGTCATCGCACAGGGCCGTGAGCGGCTCCAGAACTCGCCCGAGCAGGAGCACGCCACCGCGCTCGTCGAGATCTCCCGGATCGCCTCGCACCGGTTCGACGACCTGCTGGCGGGGGCTGACCCGATCGCCAGCGCCCGGCGGCGTCCGTGAGCGGACCAGACGTGTCGGCGTTCAACCTGCTGTCGGCCGACGAGGCCCAGGGTCTGCTGCGGACCTGCCTCGACGTGCCGCGGTGGGTGGCCGAGGTGGAGGGGGGCCGCCCGTATGCCGGGTGGCCCGCCCTCCGCGAGGCGGCCGAGCAGGCGGCGGCCCGCCTCACCGAGGACGAGCTCGAGACCGCGCTGGCCCGTCACCCCCGCATCGGGGAGCGGGCCGGCGCGGGTCACGACGCCGAGCACTCCACGCGGGAGCAGGCGGGGGTCGACCCGGCCGACCGCGACACGGCGAGCCGGCTGGCGGCCGGCAACGCCGCCTACGAGGACCGCTTCGACCGGGTGTTCCTCATCCGGGCCGCCGGCCGTTCGGCCGACGAGATCCTCGGCGAGCTCGAGCGCCGGCTCGACAACGACGACCGGACCGAGCGCGACGAGACGGTCCGGCAGCTGGGCGAGATCGCCGTGCTGCGCCTCGAGAGCGAGGTCTGACATGTCCGAGCGAGTGGTCATCGCGGGCGGCACGGTCGTCACGATGGACAGCGACCGCGGCGAGTATGCCGACGGCTACGTCGTCGTCGAGGACGGCCGGGTGTCCTCGGTCGGCCCCGGGCCGGCGCCGCACGTCGAGGGTGCGCGGGTCGTCGACGCCCGCGGCTGTGTCGTCACACCGGGGCTGGTGAACACGCACCACCACCTGTACCAGTGGGTGACACGCGGGCTGGCCGTCGACGCGACCCTCTTCGAGTGGCTGACCACGCTCTACCCGGTGTGGGGCTGCATCGACGAGGAGTCGGTCTCGGCCGCGGCGACGGCCGGGCTCGGCTGGCTCGCGAAGACCGGGTGCACGACGTCGATGGACCACCACTACGTCTTCCCCGCCGACGGCGGCGACCTGCTCGCTGCCGAGATCGAGGGCGCGCGCGCCGTCGGGCTGCGGTTCATGCCGACCCGCGGCTCGATGGACCTCGGCCGGTCGCAGGGGGGCCTGCCGCCGGACCACGTGGTCGAGAACATCGACACCATCCTCGCCGCCACGACCGACGCCGTGGACCGGTTCCACGACGCCTCCCCGGACTCGATGCTGAGGATCGGCGTCGCCCCGTGCTCGCCGTTCTCGGTCACCGACACGCTGCTCAAGGAGGCCGCAGTCCTGGCCCGCGACAAGGGTGTTCGCCTCCACACCCATCTCGCGGAGACCATGGACGAGGACGCGTTCTGCCGCGAGCGGTTCGGCTGCGGGCCGGTCGCCTACATGGAGTCGCTCGGCTGGCTGGGGTCGGACGTCTGGTACGGCCACGGGATCCACCTCGACGACTCCGCCATCGCCTCGATGGCCGCGACCGGGACCGGCGTCGCGCACTGCCCGTCCTCGAACGCCCGGCTCGGCGCCGGGATCGCCCGGGTCCGAGACCTGCGGGACGCCGGCGTCCCGGTCGGGCTCGGCGTGGACGGTGCGGCCTCCAACGAGGCCAACAGCCTGCTCGAGGAGGCGCGCCACGCGCTGCTCTTCGCCCGCGCTCGCGGCGGCCCGCAGGCACTCTCGGTGCGTGACGCCCTCGAGGTCGCGACGATCGGGGGCGCCCGGGTGCTCGGCTGGGACGACCAGATCGGGTCGCTGGAACCCGGCAAGCAGGCCGACGTCGCCGTCTGGCGGCTCGACACCCTCCCGCACGTCGACATCGTCGACCCCGTGGCGGGACTCGTACTCGGCGACCGCCCTCCGCTCGAGCTGCTGCTCGTCGGCGGCCGGCCGGTCGTCGACCGGGACGTCCTCGTCAACGTCGACGAGGACGTTCTCGCGGCGCGGTCCGCGGCCGCCAGCCGTGCGTTGTTGACCCGGGCAGGGGTGACGCGATGACCGCTCGACCCCTTTTCAACGAACTGTTGAATCTGTACCATGGGGAGAACGAACTCCACCGCCCGGCGTTCCGCATGGACAACCACCGGGTCGGCGTCTCCCGTCAACCATGCAGGCCATGCCGACCAGGCGGACCACCGTCGGGTCGACTGAGTACGCCAACGGCGGCGCGACAGGAGTGGACATGACCATCACTGCACCCGGCTCCCGGACCACGGACTCCCCGGAGTCGCCTCCGCGGGTGACGGTCAACGGCCGGCAGTGCTCCCTGGACGGCGTCCTCGCCAACACCACGGCGCTGAACTGGCTGCGCGACATCGGCCTGACCGGCGCCAAGGAGGGCTGCGCCGAGGGCGAGTGCGGTGCGTGCTCCGTCCTCGTCGCCCGGCCGGACTACCACGACGCCGAGGCCCGCACGCAGTGGACGGCGATCAACGCCTGCCTCATCCCGGCGGCCACCCTCGACGGCCAGGAGGTCGTCACCTCCGAGGGTCTCGGCACGCCGACGGCCCTCCACCCCGTGCAGCAGGAGATGGCGGTCCGCGGCGGGTCCCAGTGCGGCTACTGCACGCCCGGCTTCGTCTGCAGCATGGCGGCCGAGTACTACCGGGCCGACAGGGGTCAGAACCCGGAGGCGTCCTACGACGCCGACGAGACCCTCGGCTACGTCGAGCACGCGGAGTCGGAGCACGGCCCCAACGGCTTCGACCTGCACTCCCTGTCCGGGAACCTCTGCCGGTGCACCGGCTACCGGCCGATCCAGGACGCCGCCTACGCACTGGGTATGCCGCCCGAGGACGACGCCTTCGCGGCCCGCCTCGCGGCCCCGCCGCCGGCGGTCCCGCACACCCGGATCGTCGAGCCGGACGGCGAGTTCGTCCGGCCGACCAGCCTGTCCGAGGCCACCCGGCTCCTCGGCGACCATCCGGACGCGGTGCTGGTCGCCGGCTCGACCGACTGGGGTGTCGAGGTCAACATCCGCGGTATCCGGGCTCCCTACGCCATCGCCGTGGACCGGCTCCCGGAGCTGCGCGGTCTAGAGGTCGGTGAGGACTGGGTCGAGCTGGGCGCCGCGCTGACGCTCACCGAGATCGAGCGCCGCCTGGACGGTCGGATCCCGATGCTGGACCACGTGTTTCCCCAGTTCGCCTCGCGGCTGATCCGCAACGGCGCCACGATCGGCGGCAACCTCGGCACCGGCTCACCCATCGGCGACACTCCGCCGGCGCTGCTGGCGCTGGAGGCCGTGCTCGTCCTGGCGTCGACCGACGGCGCCCGCGAGGTTCCCCTGGCCGAGTACTTCACCGGCTACCGCCAGTCGGTCCGACGGCCCGGCGAGCTGATCAAGTCGGTGCGGATCCCGTTGCCACTGGCCGGGATCAGCGCCTTCCACAAGATCGCCAAGCGCCGGTTCGACGACATCTCGGGCGTCGCCCTCGGCTACGCGATCGACGTGGTGGACGGTGAGGTCGTCAAGGCCCGGATCGGGCTCGGCGGGGTCGCCGCGACCCCGATCCGGGCGCTCGACACCGAAGCCGCCCTCGAGGGCCGGCCCTGGTCGCGGGAGACGGTACGGGTCGCGGCCGGAGTGCTGCGCCAGCAGGGCACCCCGATCGACGACATGCGGGCCTCTGCCGCCTACCGGTCGGCGATGCTCGGCACCTCGCTCCTCAAGCTCTACGCCCAGCAGTCGCGCCAGCAGGAAAGTGAGGCCCGAGGATGAGCGCCCTGTCCGAACGTCCGGCGAACCCCGTTGTCGGAGAGGCGATCCCGCACGAGAGTGCCTCTCTCCACGTCACGGGTCTGGCGCTGTACACCGACGACCTGGTGGGCCGCACCAAGGACTGTCTGCACGCATACCCCGTGCAGGTCTTCCAGGCCCATGCGACGGTGACTCGGCTCGACCCGGCTCCGGCGCTCGAGGTGCCCGGCGTGGTCCGGGTCCTCACGGCCGAGGACGTGCCGGGCGTCAACGACGCCGGCATCAAGCACGACGAACCGCTGTTCCCCACCGAGGTCTGCTACTTCGGGCACCCCGTCGCCTGGGTGCTCGCCGACACGCTGGAGGCCGCCCGGCTCGGCGCCGCTGCGGTCGAGGTGGAGGTCGAGTCCCTTCCCGCCCTCATCTCGGTTCGAGAGGCCATCGCGGCGAAGAGCTTCCAGGGCGCCCAGCCGCACATGGAGCGCGGTGATGTCGACGCCGGCTTCGAGGCGGCGGCCCACGTGTTCTCCGGCGAGTTCGAGTTCGCCGGGCAGGAGCACTTCTACCTCGAGACCAACGCCGCGCTCGCGCACGTCGACGAGAACGGCCAGGTGTTCGTCCAGAGCAGCACGCAGCACCCGTCCGAGACGCAGGAGATCATCGCCCACGTCCTCGGCCTCCACAACCACGACGTGACCGTCCAGTGCCTGCGCATGGGCGGCGGCTTCGGCGGAAAGGAGATGCAGCCGCACGGGTATGCGGCGATCGCGGCCCTCGGGGCGACGCTGACGGGGCGGCCGGTGCGGTTGCGGCTCAACCGGACCCAGGACATGACGATGACCGGCAAACGGCACGGGTTCCACGCCGAGTGGCGGGTCGGCTTCGACCGCGACGGGCGGCTGCTGGCCCTCGACGCGACCCTGACCTCGGACGGGGGCTGGAGCCTCGACCTGTCCGAGCCGGTCGTCTCCCGGGCGCTGTGCCACATCGACAACGCCTACTGGATCCCCAACGTCCGCGTGAACGGCCGGATCGCCAAGACCAACAAGACGTCGCAGACAGCGTTCCGCGGGTTCGGCGGGCCGCAGGGGATGATCGTCATCGAGGACATCCTCGGGCGGTGCGCGCCCCTCCTGCGGGTCGACGCGATGACGCTGCGGCGGCGCAACTTCTACGTCCAGGGCCAGTCGACGCCCTACGGGCAGCCGGTCCGGCACCCGGAGCGCGCGGTCGCTGCCTGGGACCAGGTCGTGGCGACCGGTGACCTCAACCGCCGGCTGGAGGAGATCGCCCGGTACAACGCGGAGCACGAGGACACCAAGCGGGCCATCGGCGTGACGCCGGTGAAGTTCGGGATCTCCTTCAACCTCACCGCGTTCAACCAGGCGGGAGCCCTGGTCCACGTCTACAAGGACGGCTCCGTCCTCATCAACCACGGCGGCACCGAGATGGGCCAGGGGCTGCACACCAAGATGTTGCAGGTCGCCGCGACGACCTTCGGGATCCCGCTCGCCAAGGTGCGGCTCGCTCCCACCCGCACCGACAAGGTGCCCAACACCTCGGCCACCGCGGCCAGCTCGGGCGCCGACCTCAACGGCGGCGCCGTCAAGAACGCCTGTGAGCAGATCAAGGAGCGGCTGCTGCAGGTCGCCGCGACCAGCCTCGGCATCTCCCCCGCCGACGTGCGGATCGAGGACGGCGAGGCGCACGGCGTCGCCTACACGAGCGCGACGATCCCGTGGGACGAGCTGGTCAAGACCGCCTACTTCCGCCGGGTCCAGCTGTTCGCCGCCGGGTACTACCGCACCGAGGGGCTGCACTGGGACTCGCAGCTGTTCCAGGGTGAGCCGTTCAAGTACTTCGCCTACGGGGTCGCCGCGACCGAGGTCGAGGTGGACGGGTTCACCGGGGCCTACCGCACCCGGCGGGTCGACATCGTCCACGACGTCGGCGACAGCCTCTCGCCGCTGGTCGACATCGGCCAGATCGAGGGCGGGTACATCCAGGGCGCCGGCTGGCTGACGTTGGAGGACCTGCGCTGGGACGAGAGCGACCGGCCGAGCCGCGGCCGGCTGACCACCCAGGCCGCGAGCACCTACAAGCTGCCGAGCTTCTCGGAGATGCCTGGGGTGTTCAACGTCGCGCTGCTCCAGCAGGCCCACGAGGACGGCGCCGTCTACGGGTCCAAGGCGGTCGGCGAGCCGCCCCTGATGCTCGCCTTCTCGGTCCGCGAGGCACTGCGGCAGGCGGCGGCGGCGTTCGGGCCGGTCGGCATCAGCGTCGACCTGCCGTCCCCGGCGACGCCGGAGGCCGTCTACTGGGCGGTGGAGCAGGCTCGGCGCGCGACCGAGCACGGTCACGTCGAGGAGGGGTTCCCCGGCGTGGTCCCCGAGCAGCCCGGACCCGAGGCCCACCCGGCGCACCCGACGTCGGAGCACTACGAGAAGCCCGTCCCGGCGCGGGCGTAGGGAGCCGACGAGTGAACTGGGTCGCCGCCGTCGAGGCGCTGCGCCGCGAACGCCGCGCCGGGGTGCTGGTCACCCTGGTGACGGTTCGCGGCCACGCCCCGCGGGAGGCGGGCGCGAAGATGGTCGTCGCCGCCGATGCGACATGGGACAGCATCGGCGGTGGCAACCTCGAGGCCACGGCGGTGGCTCGGGCCAGGGCGATCCTCGCCGGCGAGACCGCCCCCACACCGGAGCTGATGTCGTTGTCCCTCAACGACAAGGCTCCGGTCGAGCACGGCGTGCAGTGCTGCGGCGGCGAGGTCACCATCCTCCTCGAACCGCTCGCCGTCGTCCCGTCCGTCGCGATCTTCGGCCTCGGCCACGTGGGCGTGGAGCTCGCGCGGATCCTCGCCCGCCACGACGTCGAGCTGCACCTCGTCGACTCGCGCGCGGAGCAGGCCTCCGACCGGGCGCTGGCCGGCGCCACCCGGGACGCCCTGGCGCGCGTCCACGTCCACCATGCGCCCGTACCCGAGCTGGTCCTCGGCCAGGTCCCGAAGGGAACCCACGTGCTCGTCATGACGCACGACCACGCCGAGGACATCGCCCTGTGCGACGTCGCGCTGCGCTGCTCGCACCTCGGCTCCGTCGGGCTGATCGGCTCGTCGGCCAAGTGGTCCCGGTTCCGGGTCAAGCTGGCGGAGGAGGGCCACGGGCCCGACGCGCTCGCCCGGATCACCACGCCCATCGGGCTGCCGGACGTCGCCGGCAAGGACCCCGCCACCATCGCGGTGAGCGTCGCCGCCGACCTCGTCCGGACCTTCGAGCGCGACCGTGCCTCGACGCACACCGAGGTGTCCCGATGACGATCTACCGCGCGACGGTGCTCGACACCCCGCAGAGCCCGTTCGCCGGCGGCACCCTGCGCGCCGACGAGGACGCCGGAATCCTGGTGCAGGACGGCGTGATTCGCGGCCGCGGCGCTATCGCGGAGATCGCCCGGGCCCACCCGATGGAAGAGGTCGTCGACCTGCGGGGCGGCCTGCTCCTGCCCGGGTTCGTCGACACCCACGTCCACTACCCCCAGATCCGCATCATCGGCGGCATCGGGATGCCCCTGCTCGAGTGGCTCGAGCGGTGCGCCCTGCCGGAGGAGGCGGCGCTCGCCGACGCGCACTACGCGCATACCGTCGCGGCGGAGTTCGTCAGCGGTCTGGTCCGGGCGGGGACGACGAGCGCGCTCGTCTTCGGGTCGCACTTCGCGGGAGCCGTGGACTCGTTGTTCGCCGAGTCCACCCGGGTCGGGCTGCGCGTCACGACCGGCCTCGTCGTCAGCGACCGGGTGCTCCGAGCCGACCTGCTCTCGACGCCGGCCCGGGCCTACGACGAGGGCAGGGCCCTCGCCGAACGCTGGCACGGCCAGGGACGGACCAGGTATGCGGTGACGCCGCGGTTCTCCCTCTCGGCCAGCGAGCCGATGCTCGAGTCGTGCGCGTCGCTCGCCAAGGACGTCGAAGGGACCTGGTTCACCTCGCACGTCAACGAGAACCGCGACGAGGTCGCCGAGGTGGTCCGGATGTTCGAGGGGTCGCCCGACTACATCGACACCTACGACCGGTTCGGCCTGGTCGGGTCGCGCAGCGTCTTCGCCCACAACGTGCACGTGCTCGACCGGGAGCTCGGGCTGCTCGCCGCGCAGGAGGCGTGGGTCGCGCACTGTCCCAGCAGCAACTCGGCCCTGGGCAGCGGCCTCTTCCCGATGCGCCGGCACATCGAGGCCGGCGTCCGGGTGGCCCTCGGGTCCGACGTCGGTGCGGGCACGGGGCTGTCGCTGCTCAAGGAGGGGCTGCAGGCGTACTTCATGCAACAGCTGCTCCAGGAGGAGGGGCTGGCCCTTACCTCGGCGCACCTGCTCTACCTCGCGACGCGCGCCGGCGCGGACGCCCTGGGCCTCGACGAGGCGGGTGACCTGTCCGTGGGGCGCCAGTTCGACGCGGTCTGGGTGCGGCCGCCGGTCGGCAGCACCCTCGATGCCGCTCTCGTGCACGCGGACGGGCCGGACGACGCGCTGGCCAAGGTCTTCACGCTGGGTGGCGTGGCCGACACTGCCGGGGTCTGGGTCGGCGGAACTCGCCTGCTCGGCTGACCGGCTGACCCGGTTGCTTCGGGCTGACCCCGGACGCCGATGAACCGGCGCCGCCGCCGTGGACGGCGGCGGCGCCGGTTCAGGTGTAGGTGCTTCCGGTCAGTCGCGGAACGCGTCCTTGACCTTCTCGCCGGCCTGCTTCATGTTGCCGGACGCCTGGTCGGTCTCACCCTCGGCCTGCATGCGCTCGTTGTCGGTGGCGTCACCAACACCTTCCTTGACCTTGCCCTTGGCGATCTCGGCCTCGTTCTTGGCCTTGTCCGTCAGTCCCATGGCCTGCCTCTTTCCGTATCCGTCTCGTGAACGGGTGGCCCAGGGATGGACGCGCCCAGACGGCGACGTCCAGGAGCCACGAATCACCTGCATACCCGTCGTCCCGTCTGGACAAACGTGGCCGCTTGGGGCCGCGGCACCCAGCGGACTCCCAGGGCCGGGGGCTTGCTCCTCGAGCCGATTGATGGTTCTGTGGGGGGTAGTGGTCCAGAAGTGGCGCCATGGGTCGAGCGATTCTCCCCAGGAGCCACTGATGACCAGGCGTGACCGCACCGAGTACCTCTTGCGCGACCTCGAGGACGGTCAACCCGTCGAACCCGAGACGGCCGAGGCCGTCGTCCTGCTCAACCTCGGCCTCGCGGACGGGATCGCCAGCCGCTACCTCGGCCGAGGGATCGACCGTGACGACCTTGTCCAGGTCGCGAGACTCGGCCTGGTCAAGGCCGTCCGTCGGTTCCGGCCGGGACTCGGGCAGTCGTTCGCCGGGTTCGCCGCGCCGACCATCTCCGGCGAGATCAAGCGACACTTCCGCGACGCCGGCTGGATGGTCCGCCCGCCGCGGCGGCTGCAGGAGCTCGGTGTCCGCATGCGCGAGGCCGAGAAGGATCTGGAGCAGAACCTGCACCGTCGTCCGACGCCCGAGGAGATCGCGGCCGCGCTCGGTGTCGACGAGACCCAGGTCCGGGCCGCCCGCGAGGCGGCGTCGAGCTTCCACGCCCTCTCCCTGGACGTGCCCGCCGGCCCCGAGCAGTCCACCATGGAGGTGGCCCCGCCGGAGTCGGACGACCCGTTCACCGCGGTGGACGACAACGCCTGGCTGCAGGACGCCCTCAGCGGCCTCACCGACCGCGAGCGGCTGGTGCTCCGCCTGCGCTTCGTCGACGTGCTGACCCAGTCCGACATCGCCGACCAGATCGGCGTGAGCCAGATGCAGGTCTCCCGCATCCTGCGCTCGATCCTGACCCGGCTGCGCAGTCGGCTCCAGGCATCCATGAACGATGCCGCCTGAGGCGTCGCCCTCCCCGAACGGCAGGAGCCGGGCCGGATGGTGCGCCGGCCCGGCTCCTGCGACACCCCGGTCCGCTGCGGACCGGGCGCCTCACGTCGTTAGTACCAGTACTTCCTGCCGCCGACGGCGCGTCCCGTGGCGCCGAGCAACATGAAGACCAGCCCGATCACGAGGACGATGACGCCGATCGTGACGAGGATGGAGATGTGGGCCAGCCACCCGATGAGCAGCAGGATGATTCCCAGGACGATCATTGATGTCTCCAGGTTCTCGCAGTGGTCGGCTGGAACCGGAGGGGTCCCAGCAGCCCAGCACGCCCCCGACGCCATGGGCCGCAGAGGACCGTACCCGCACCGCGCGTGGTCGAAACCACCCCCCGTGCGGTGTCAGAATCAGGTCCTGATCGGACCCCGACCGACAACCCCTTGACGGTGAGCACATGGACACACCCCTACCCGACCTCGCCGGACCATCCACGGCATCGAGCGACGCGCTCGGCGGCCTGAGCCAGATCCTCTACGCCTCCGACAGCTTCGACGACGTCCTGACCGCCATCGTCACGACGGCGGTGCGGATCATCGACGGCTGCGACCACGCCAGCATCATGCAGCGCGGCCGCGACGGCCGCTACCAGACCGTCGTGTCCACCGACGACATCGCGCGCAGCATCGACAAGCTGGAGCAGCTCCATCAGGAGGGACCGTGCCTCGATGCCATCGTCGAGGACGCCCCGCAGTTCGAGGACGATCTCGCCGACCCCACGACCCAGTGGCCGTCGTTCGCCGAGCAGGTCGTGCGGCAGACGCCGGTCCGGTCGGCCGCCGGGTTCCGGATCATCGCCGGGAAGGAGAAGATCGGCGCCCTGAACCTGTTCTCCGACCGCGTCGGGGGCATCAGCGAGCGCTCGGCGGACCAGGCCATCCTCCTCGCCGCCTTCGCGTCCGTCGCCGTCTCGGCGCTGCACAGCAAGGAGGAGGCCCGCACCCTAGCGGCGGGTCTGGAGAGCAACCGCGAGATCGGCAAGGCGATCGGGCTGCTCATGGCCTTCCACAAGATTCCCGACGACGCGGCCTTCGACCTGCTCCGCAAGGCCTCGCAGGACATGAACATCAAGCTCGCCGAGGTCGCCCGCGAGGTCGTGGCGCACCACAACGCGGGTCGCTCGACTCCCCGGATCGGCTGAGGTCCCGCGCGTTCAGCGCCCGCGAGAGTCGGGGTCCCCGCGAAGTATCGGAGCGAAGCGAAGAACTTCGTGGGGTGACTCAGCGGAGGCCGACGGCGTCGTGGTCCCACCAGATCCGGTGGTACACCAGCGTTCCCGTCATCCACTCTTCGTAGGTGGGGAGGCGCAGGACCTGGAACGCAGCGAGCGGGATGCGCCGCGACGGACGCCGGAACCCGAGGTCATTGGCCGTCACGAAGCCGAAGCGCGAGTAGTACGCCGGCGAGCCCTCGAGGAAGACCAGTGGCTCCGGTCGCTCGTCCAGCTCGCGCAACGCATACCGGACCAGGGCCGAGCCGATCCCGCGTTCCTGCTTGGCCGGGAGCACCGACAGGGGGCTGAGGACGAGGACGTCGACCAGCCGGTTCGGCGTGTCGAGGAGGCTCCGCGTGAAGGACACGTGGCCGACGAGCCGGCCCTCGCACTCGGCGACGAAGGACAGCCCCATCCAGGCGTCGGAGGTGCGGAGGTCGTCGACGATCCGCTCCACGCCCTCGGTCTCGCCGAACGCGGCGGCCACCACGTCACGGACCTCGCCCTCCTCGCCGGGGCGCTCGAACCGGTACTCCGTGGGCCGGGCCACGAACCGACGGTAGCGCGGCGCCGCCCGTCACGTTGCCCACGTCGTGAACCTGCCCGCGCCGCGGACCGCTCGACCGCCCTAGGCTTCGAGACATGGCTCCCAGGACTCTGCGCCGCGTCGCCCTGCTGACCGCCGGCGGGTATGCGCCCTGCCTCTCCGCCGCGGTGGGCGCCCTCATCGAGCGCTACACCCAGCTGCTCCCTGACGTCGAGATCATCGCCTACCGCCACGGCTACCACGGCGTGCTGACGGGCACGTCCGTCGTCGTCGACGCCTCCGCACGGGCCTTCGCGCGGGTCCTCCAGGAGTACGGCGGCAGCCCGATCGGCAACAGCCGGGTCAAGCTCACCAACGCCGCGGACCTCGTCGAGCGCGGCCTCATCGAGGAGGGCCAGGACCCGCTGGAGGTGGCCGCCGAACAGCTGCGCCGGGACGGCGTGGACGTGCTGCACACCATCGGCGGCGACGACACCAACACGACGGCCGCCGACCTCGCCGCGTTCCTGCACGAGCGCGACTACGACCTCACCGTCGTGGGCCTGCCCAAGACGATCGACAACGACGTCATCCCGATCAAGCAGTCGCTCGGCGCGTGGACGGCCGCCGAGCAGGCCTCGGTGTTCGCCCAGAACGTGCTGGCCGAGCACGGCTCCAACCCGCGCATGCTCATCGTCCACGAGGTGATGGGCCGGGGCTGCGGCTGGCTGACCGCCGCGGCGGCGGCGCAGTACCAGGAGTGGCACGCCGGCCGGCAGTGGGTTCCGTCGATCGGGCTCACGCCGGAGCGCTGGGACATCCACGCGGTGTTCGTGCCCGAGGCCCCCATCGACATGGACGCGGAGGCTGATCGGCTGCGCGCCACCATGGACGAGATCGGCTGCGTCAACATCTTCCTGTCCGAGGGCGCCGGCGTACCGGAGATCGTCGCGGCCATGGAGGCCGCCGGCGAGGAGATCCCGCGCGACCCGTTCGGCCACGTGAAGCTCGACCGGATCAATCCGGGGCAGTGGTTCGCCAAGCAGTTCGCCGAGCGCGTCGGGGCCGAGAAGACGATGGTGCAGAAGAGCGGCTACTTCTCCCGTTCCGCCGCGGCCAACGAGGCCGACCGCACGCTGATCCGCCAGATGGTCGAGGTCGCGGTCGAGGCGGCGCAGCAGGGCGTCGCCGGCGTGGTCGGGCAGGACGAGGAGCGTGACGACGAGCTGCGCACCATCGAGTTCGACCGGATCGCCGGCGGCAAGGCCTTCGACACCTCGGTCGACTGGTTCCAGTCCGTGCTGAAGCGCACCGGTCAGGTCTGAGCCCGCCCCACCTCCCACTCGACCCGTCGCGAGCCGTCCCAACGGCGGACCGCCGAGGCGACGACCCGCATACCGGCGGGGGCCTCGCGCTGCGCGAGCGCGGTGGCGAGGGCGACGGCGCGGTCGACGTCCGCTAGAGCCACCCGCCGCGCGAGCGTGACGTGCGGCGTCCACCGCTCCGGTGAGGAGAGGCTGTCGTCCGGAACGCCGCAGGCCTCGGCGAGCGCGGCCTGGAGCCGGCGCATACCGTCGCTCGGTTCGAGCAGCCGCACGAGCACCCACGGACCCCGCCCGAACAGCGTGACGTCGCCCCAGACGGCGTCGACGGGAAGGCGGCCACGGACGGCAGCGGCCACCGCCGACTCCGTCTCCGCGGCGAGGTCGGACAGGGCGACGAGCGTCGTATGCGGACGGTTGCTCGGCGCGGTGTGGCTCGCCTGGGACGGCAGCCCGGCCTCCGACAGCGCTTCCCAGACCCGGACGACGCCGCGTTCGGCCTCGGGTTCGAGGAGCAGCTCGACGGATTGGACCACCGCACGAAGGGTAGGCCGGAACGGCGTGGTGAACCGGATCCGCCCACTCGGCGTCTTCCTGTCCGCCGACCCTGCCTGTGGCCGGCGCCCCGGCAGGGGGGCGGCGTCGGTCACGGCAGGGGCGACAATCGAGCAGTACGGGACGGCGAGCGCATCGGGGAGGGAGGACGGTCATGCCGCTGGACGAGGCGGTGGTGGCGGAGATCTACCGCGAGCACGGTCCGGTCCTGCGTCGCTTCGTCGGCCGGACCTCGCTCGACCCGGGACGCACCGAGGACGTCGTCCAGGAGGTGATCCTGCGGGTCTGGAAGCAGGCGCCGCACGTGACGAGCATGCGGGCGTACCTCCTCCAGACCGCTCGCAACATGCTCATCGACATGCACCGGGCCGCCGGTCGCCGGGTCGTCGAGGTGGCCGCCGACCGCGACGACGACTCCCGGGCCCGGCTCGACCCACGGAGCCCGAACCCGGAGCAGGCCATCGACCGCGCCCTCGACCAGATCCTCGTCGAGGAGGCGCTGGCCCGGCTGCAGCCCGACCACCGCCGAGTCGTCGTCGCCCTCTACTACCAGCGGCTCAGCGTCGCCGAGGCCGCCGAGCACCTCGGCATCCCGCCGGGGACCGTCAAGTCCCGCGCCTTCTACGCGGTGCGCTCGCTGCGCACCGTCCTCGACGAGATGGGAGTGACCCAGTGACCGCCGGACCGGGCTCCGACGCCGAGCACGAGGAGCTGCAGCAGCTCCTCGGAGCCTTCGTGCTCGGTGGACTCGACACCGCCGAGCACCACGCGTTCACGCGCCACCTGCGCACCTGCCAGGTATGCCAGCGGGAAGCCGCCCAGCTCTCCGGCCTGCCGGCGCTGCTGGACCTCGTCGAGCCAGGCTCGGAGCACGCCTCGGCCGACGGCGTACCGCTGGATCCGGAGAGCCTCGACCCCGCGGAGACGGCCGCGCCCGTCGCGCTGCTCGACGCGGTCCGTGCCGAGCGTCGGCGCCGCCGGTGGCGGCTCGGTGCGGTCGCCGCGGCGCTCGTGCTCCTGGCCGGAGCGATCGGCGCGGCCATCGGTCCGGTCACGAACCGGCTCAACGCCCCGCCGACCCGCGGCCTCGTGGCGGCCGCCGCACCGTTGACCCCGGGGCAGACGGCGCCGGCACAGGTCGAGATCGACCTGGTGACGCGTACCTGGGGTACGCAGCTGGACGTCCGGGGGTCCAGCCTCCCGGCCGGCGAGGTGATGTTCCTCGCGGTGACGGACCGGGACGGGCACCAGTACGACGTGGCCAGCTGGACCGGGACGCCGAGCGGACGCACCACCCTCACGGCGGCGTGCTGGATGAAGCCCGGCGACATCGTCCAGGTCCAGGTCCACACCCGCGAAGGCACCCCGATCGCGACCGCGACCGCCTGAGCCCCTGGCCCGCGGCCCCCCGGCCCCCCCACTTCTCGGACATGTCTGAGTAGTTGTCGCCCTGCGGCCCGAATCCGCGCTATTGGGCGGACATGTCTGAGAAGTTGCTCTCCGCTCCGCAACACCTGACGACGTCGTCGATCGTTGCGGGAGATCCGCTTGACCTCGAGCTCGAGCGGGCGCCCGCTACTGCTCAGACATGTCCGAGTAGCTGAGCCCTGGTCGCCGTCTCGGCCGTACCTGCTTGAACCTGTCCGCGCACGCCTGTCCGCGGACGCCTGTCCGCGCAAACTTCTGCGCAAGTGCGGAGAAGTATTCCGACAATTCGGATATCCACCGTCGACAGCTCATCACGTGCGGAGTTGTTGTCGTCGTCGCTCGCCTACGCTCGGGCTGGTGCGGATCGTCTCTCTTCTTCCGTCGACGACGTGGAGCCGTCGTCGATGAGGATCGTCTCTCTTCTTCCGTCGACGACGGAGATCTTGTTCGCCGTCGGCGCCGGGGACGATGTCGTCGGCGTGACGTTCGAGTGCGACTACCCGACCGAGGCCCGTACCCGCCGGATCGTGTCGACGTCCGCCCTGCCCGAGGGCCTCGGAGCGGCCGAGATCGACAGGGTGGTCAGCGAGCGGATGCGCGCCGGCGAGGACCTGTACCACCTCGACGAGGGCGCCCTGGCGGGCCTGGACGCCGACCTGGTCGTCACCCAGGACCTCTGCGCGGTCTGCGCCGTGGACGTCTCGGTCGTCGACGAGGCGCTGGCGCACCTCGGCTGTCGCGCCGAGGTGCTGACCATCGACCCGCACACCCTCGACGAGGTGCTCGCGTCCGTGGTGACCCTCGGGCGGTCCAGCGGCCGCGTCGACGCGGCCGAGCAGCTGGTCGCCGGCCTGCGGGAGCGGCTGGCCCGGGTCGACGTGGCCGTGGCCGGCCGGCCGCGTCCGGATGCCGTGGTCCTCGAGTGGACCGACCCGCCGTTCGCTCCCGGGCACTGGGTACCCGAGATGGTCGCGCGGGCCGGCGGCTCCAGCGTGCTCGGGACGGCGGGCGAGAAGTCGTTCCGGACCACCTGGGACGCGGTTGCCGCGTCCCGACCCGAGATCGTCGTGGTGGCGCCCTGTGGCTACCACCTGGCCGGAGCCACCGAGCTGGCCGGCGACCTGGTCGCCCGCGACGTGCTGCCGAGCGGCATACCGGTGTGGGCCGTGGACGCGAACGCGTCGTTCGCCCGCCCCGGTCCCCGGCTGGTCGACGGCGTCGAGGCGCTGGCGGCGATCTTCCACCCGGAGGTCGTCGGCGCTCCGGACCCGGGGATGGCCCGCCGCATCGCCTGAGTGGCAGGATCGTCGGCCGTGACCGAGGACGAGATCATCGCGTTCGCCGCCGGCCTGCCAGGCGTCACCGTGGAGACCGCGAGCGCCGCGTCCGGGGCGCCCGAGGCCGCCTGGGGCGACTCGTTCGTCTACTACGACCCCCCGGGAGCCGAACCCGAGCCGCCGGACCGCCGCTGGCCGTTCGCGACCCTCGTGGTCCACGACTACGCGGGCTTCGACGAGTCGTCCCGGCTGGACCGCGACGGCGTCTTCCGGGTCAACGTCAACGTCGGCAAGAGCCGGTTCGAGGAGCTCGTCGGGTACCCCCCGTCGCAGCACGCCGAGCGCCGCGACGACCACGACTACACCGAGCTCGACGTCCTTCTCCCCCACCCGGAGTACGGCCAGCAGGCGTGGGTATGCGTCGTCAGTCCGGGGGCCGCGACGGCGGACCTCGTGCACACCCTGCTCACCGAAGCGCGAGACCGCGCCGCGGCACGGCATCGTCCGCGCGACTGACCGCCACCTGGTCGCCGTACCGGTTCGCGTTACCCGTTCTCCCCCGTCAGCTGCCGGTGCAGGGCCGCGTCGTCCCTTACCGCCCAGTGCTCGGCGCCGCGGTCCCCCCGCATCCGGATCAGGTGCATCTGGCGGTAGTCGAACGCCCGGCCGGTCGCGGGCAGACCGAAGAAGTCGCCGGTGTGGCGCCCGCTGTGCCGGCAGTAGATCGCGACGGTGTCGCCCTCGCTGATGACCTTCTCGATGTCCCAGCGCTGGTCCGAGAACGCCCGGTCGAGCAAGCGCATGAAGGAGATCACGCTGTCCGGCCCCGGAGGCACACCAGGCGGCGCCTCGTGGTTGACGAAGTCGTCCGTGACCGCCTCCCGGAGGGCCGTCTCGTCGTTGCGCGGGAAAATCTCCTCGAGGACGCGGCGGGCCGCGGCCTTGATCTGGTCCGGGCCAAGGGTCCGGCTCTCGACGGTGTGTCCTGCCGTGGTGTCGATATTCATGCCAGTATCATTCTCCTCAATGTCTCCCGACACAACCCCCCGGCGCCGGTACGACGCGAGCCGGCGACGCGAGCAGGCCGCCGCCACCCGGCACCGCATCGTCGAGGCGGCGGCGGAGCTGTTCGTCGAACGGGGGTATGCGGGCACGACGATCCCCGCGATCGCCGCCGGAGCGGGCGTCGCGGTGGAGACCGTGTACCGGTCTGCCGCCGGGAAGGCCGGACTCCTCGCGGCCGCGGTCCAGGCGGCGCTCGCCGGTGGCGTCGAGCGTTCGGAGCGCCCGGTCGAGCAGCGCGAGGGCATCCGCCGGGTCATCGAGGAGCCGGACCCGCGGCGGCAGCTGGCGGCCTACGCGCATACCCAGCCGGGTCTGTGGACCCGAGTCGGGCCGCTGCTGCGGGTCCTCGACAGCGCCGCCTCGTCCGACCCGGCGTTGCAGCGGCTGCAGTCCGAGCTCGCCACGCAGCGCCTCGACGGTATGCGACGTCTCGCCGACTTCCTGGACGGGCAGGGCCGGCTCCGGCCGGGACTTCCGGCCGCGCGGGCGGCCGACCTGGTCTGGACCCTCTGCGCCCAGGCCAACTTCGACGCGCTGGTCGGGCAGCGCGGCTGGACGCATCGCGAGTACGAGTCGTGGCTGGCCGACATGCTCGCGGCGGCCCTCCTGCCCGAGTAGGGCACCCAGGCTCCTCCCAGGTGCCGCGGCGTAGCGTGCGAAGCATGGAACTCGGCATCCACCTCGCGAACTTCACCTGGTCCGGCGGACCCTCGACCTTCGTCGCCGACCTCACCCGCACCGCGAAGCTGGCCGAGGACGTCGGCGTCCGGAAGCTCTCGGTCATGGACCACGTCTGGCAGATCGGGCACATCGGCCCGAAGGAGCACGAGATGCTCGAGGCCTACACCACCCTCGGGTACCTCGCCGCGGTCACCGAGAGGGTCGAGCTGCTCGCGTGGGTGACCGCTGCGGTCTACCGCGAACCCGGTCTGCTGGCCAAGGAGGTCACCACCCTCGACGTCCTGTCCGGCGGCCGAGCGTGGCTCGGGATCGGCGCCGCGTGGAACGAGGAGGAGTCCGTCGGGCTCGGGCTGCCGTTCCCCGCGACCGCGGAGCGCTTCGAACGCCTCGAGGAGACGCTGCAGATCTGCCTGCAGATGTGGAGCGACAGCGAGGCGCCGTACGACGGGCGGCACTACACGCTCGGCCGGACCCTCAACTCACCGCAGTCGGTGCAGCGCCCGCATCCCCCGATCCTCATCGGCGGCGGTGGTGAGAAGAAGACGCTGCGGATGGTCGCGCAGTACGCGGACGCCTGCAACCTCTTCGACTCCCCCGAGCTGCCGCACAAGCTCGACGTGCTCCGCCAGCACTGCGAGGACCTCGGCCGCGACTACGACGAGATCGCCAAGACGGTGATGTACCCGCTGGACCCCGGCCCGGACGGCGAGAACGTCGACGAGATCCTGGCGCACCTCAAGGACCTCGCCACCCTCGGTGTCGAGCACGTCCACAGCCGCGGGTTGGACGGGTCGCGCACCGACTGGCTCGAGGTCATCGGCGAGCGCATCATCCCGGAGATCAAGCGGTTCTGAGCAGCGGCAGGACCTCGGCGGCGAGGCGCTCCATCTGTCCGGCGTCGTCGTACAGCGGGTGCAGGACGACCAGGTCGGTCCCCACGTCGAGGATCGACTGCAGCACCTCGGCGACGTCGGCCGGCCGCCCGGAGACGCCGACCCGACCGACCCCCGTCGTCCCGAAGTACCCGTACAGCCCCTCCAGCGCCTCGGTCAGCCGGGACTGCGCCACCGCCGGGTCGTCCTCGACAGCGAGGTAGACCCGCTTGGCCACCCGGAACGTCCCCGGCTCACGACCGGCCCGCTCCAGCTCCTCGTGGACGAACCGCGCCTGCTCCACGTAGTCCGCCGTCATCGTCGACCCCGCACCGATGAACCCGTCCCCGAGCCGCACGGCCCGACGCAGGGCGTCCGGGTGGCCGCCGCCCAACCAGAGCGGCGGGTAGGGCTTCTGGAGGGGCTTCGGCTCCATGGCCAGCCCCTTCCCCTGCCAGAACCGGCCGTCGACGTCGAAGCGGTCCTGGGTCCACGCCGCCTGCATGAGGCGGAGGCCCTCCGTGAACCGCGCGACGAACGCCTCCCGCTCCATCCCGAACGCACCGAACGCCCGGAACCCGCCTCCGGACCCGAGCCCGACCTCGAGGCGCCCACCGCTGACCTGGTCCAGCGTGGCGATCGCCTTGGCCAGGTGCAGCGGGCTGGCCAGGGTGCTGACGTAGACCGCGCAGCCGAGCCGGATCCGGTCGGTGTAGGCCGCGCAGAGCGCGAGCAGGACGTTCGAGTCGAGGTTCGGCGCCGACCCGACGACCTGCTCGGTCACCCAGGCACCCGCGAACCCGAGCTCCTCGGCCCGGACGAGGTGTGCGCGCAGGGCCTCCCGGTCGAAGGTGCCGTCGGCGACGAGCTGCGGGACGGAGATCGCGAACTCGGTCACCGACATACCTAGCTGCTGAGGAAGCCGAGCAGATCGGCCCGGGTGAGCACCCCGACCGGCTTGCCCTCGTCGGTGACGAGGACCGCGTCACCGCGTTCGAGCTCGTGGCGGGCCACGCTGACCTTCTCGCCGGACCCGACGAGCGGGAGCCCGGCCTCCATGTGCTGCTCCACCGCGTCGGCGAGGTGCGCCTTGCCGGTGAACAGCAGCTCGAGGAGGGCCCGCTCGCTGACCGACCCGGCCACCTCGCCCGACGTCACCGGCGGCTCGGCCTTGACCACCGGCATCTGCGAGACGCCGTACTCGCGGAGGATGCTGATCGCGGTCCGGATCGTCTCCCCCGGATGGGTGTGGACGAGGGCGGGCAGGCGGGCACCCTTGCTGTCGAGCACGTCGCCCACCGTGGTCTCGCCGTTCTCCTGCAGGAACCCGTAGGAGCTCATCCAGTCGTCGTTGAAGATCTTCGACATGTAGCCGCGACCCGAGTCCGGCAGCAGCACGACGACGACGGCGTCGGCGGGCAGGCTCTCGGCCGCCCGCAGGGCCGCCACCACGGCCATCCCGCAGGAGCCGCCCACGAGCAGGCCCTCCTCGCGCGCCAGGCGGCGGGTCATCGCGAACGAGTCCGCGTCGGAGACGGCGATGACCTCGTCGACGACCGTCGGGTCGTAGGCGGTGGGCCAGAAGTCCTCGCCGACCCCCTCGACCAGGTAGGGCCGGCCGGTCCCGCCGGAGTAGACCGAGCCCTCCGGGTCGGCGCCGACGATGCGGACACGGCCCTCGGACACCTCCTTGAGGTAGCGCCCGGTGCCGCTGATCGTCCCGCCGGTGCCGATGCCGGTCACGAAGTGGGTGACCTGACCGTCGGTGTCGGACCACACCTCGGGCCCGGTCGTCTCGTAGTGGCTCTGCGGCCCCATCGGGTTGGCGTACTGGTTCGGCTTCCACGCACCGTCGATCTCGCGGACCAGTCGGTCGGAGACGGAGTAGTACGAGTCGGGGTGCTCGGGCTGGACGGCGGTCGGGCAGACGACCACGCGGGCGCCGTAGGCCCGGAGCACGTCCTGCTTGTCCTGGCTCACCTTGTCGGGGCAGACGAACACGCACTCGTACCCGCGCTTCTGGGCGACGATCGCGAGGCCGACGCCGGTGTTGCCGGACGTCGGTTCGACGATGGTGCCGCCGGGCTTCAGCTCACCGGACTGCTCGGCGGCCTCGACCATCCGCAGGGCGATCCGGTCCTTCACCGACCCGCCCGGGTTCATGTACTCGATCTTGGCCAGCACGGTGCAGGCGATCCCCACGGGGTCACGTGTGACCGAGGACAGCTTGACCAGTGGCGTGTTCCCGACGAGATCCGCGATGTGTTCGGCGTACTTCACGGGACCATCCTGCCTCCTTTCCGCATGGCCACCGCACTGTCCACCTACCCGGCGAATTCCGCTCGCACGGACGTCGTACGGTGGACACTGGACTCCCAGAGGCTGGTCGGGGGGCCGGCTGGAAACCTGGTGGGGGATGCGATGGGACGTGCACGGCGCGCGCGCCGGATCGCCCAGACCGCTGCCTACGGGGGCGGTTTCGGGATCGCGGGGATCGGCGTGCTGGGCGTGGTGGGCTACGGCCTGATCAAGGCCGAGGCGCTGATGGCGCGCAAGGCGGTCGGGATCATCGAGGAGGCCGCCCCCGAGGACGACGGCGTCTACGGTGCCGCGCCGGGGGCCCCGATCGAGCTGCTCGTCCTGGGCGACAGCAGCGCCGCCGGCCTGGGTGCCGAGGTCGGGCTGCAGACCATCGGCGCCATCCTCGCGACGGGGGTCTCGGCCTTCGGCGGCCGTCGGGTGCGCCTCACCAACCTCGCCGTCGTCGGCGCCGTGTCCGGTGACCTGGGCGTCCAGGTGGCCAACGCGCTCGACAGCGTGCCGGCGCCGGACGCCGCGGTGATCCTCATCGGGACCAACGACATCACCCACCGCATCGACAAGTCGATCGCCGTGCGGCACCTCGAGGGGGCGGTCCGCCGGCTGCGCGACGCCGGCGCCGAGGTCGTCGTCGGCACCTGTCCGGACCTGGGTGCGCTCCAGCCGGTCGCGCAGCCGCTCCGGGCGCTGGCGCGACGCTGGAGCCGCGACCTCGCGGCGGCCCAGACCGTCGCGGTCGTGACGGCGGGCGGCCGCACGGTGTCACTGGGCGACATCCTCGGCCCCGAGTTCGAGCAGCGCCCGCACGAGATGTTCAGCCACGACCGGTTCCACCCGTCGGCGGCGGGGTATGCGCGGGCCGCCGCGGTCCTGCTGCCCACCCTCTGCTCCGCGCTCGGCCTCTTCGACGAGGACGTCGTGCTGGGCCTCGACCGCAGCCGGGGCGAGCGGGTCACCCCGGTGTCACGCGCCGCGACCAGTGCGGTCCGCGACCCCGGCACCGAGGTGAGCCCGACCCAGATCGGCGGCCAGACCCGCGGCCCGCTGGGCCGCTGGGCCGTGGTCCTGCACCGCGTGCGCCGGCCGTTCCCCGCCCGCACCGACGAGCCGCATACCCCGACCGGCGGCGACGACGCGCCGAGCGAGCAGGTCGAGCAGTCCGCCGGGAGCTGACCGAGCGCGTCAGCGTGGTCGCGGCCGTCACGAGAGCGAGACCACACGATGCGGCGCTCCCGCCGCGGCCGGACCGGCATATCATCGACGCCAACCAGGTAAGCAGGCGCTTACCCGCCGTCAAGGAGGACCGCCGTGGCCAGCTCCCGTGAGGCCGTCATCGTCGCGACCGCCCGCAGCCCGATCGGGCGGGCGTTCAAGGGGTCGCTCAAGGAGATCCGCCCGGACGACCTCTCGGTCCAGGTGCTGCGGGCCGTCCTCGACAAGGTCCCGGGGCTCGATCCCCAGGACATCGACGACCTCTACTGGGGCTGCGCCGAGCCGTCCGGACGGCAGGGCGCCAACCTCGCCCGCGTCGTCGCCGTCCTCGCGGGCTACGACCAGCTGCCAGGGGCGACGATCAACCGGTTCTGCGCGTCGAGCGTGCAGACCACCCGGATGGCCTACCACGCGATCAAGGCCGGCGAGGGCGACGTCTTCCTCTCCGGCGGGGTCGAGTGCGTGTCCCAGTACCTCAACTGGGCCGGCGCCGGTGGCGCCGACGACGAGGCCCGGAACCCGCTGTTCAGCGAGCCGATGGCGCGCACCCTCGAGACGGCCACGAGCAACGCGACCTGGACCGACCCGCGCGCGAACGGCCTCCTGCCGGACGTCTACATCGCCATGGGCCAGACCGCCGAGAACGTCGCGACGTCGCTCGGGATCACCCGCGAGCGGCAGGACGAGTGGGGCGTGAGCAGCCAGAACCGCGCCGAGAAGGCCATCGCCAACGGGTTCTTCGAGCGCGAGATCACGCCGGTGACCATGCCGGACGGCCGCGTCGTCTCGACCGACGACGGCCCGCGCCCCGGGGTCACCATCGAGGGCGTCAGCGGCCTGAACCCGGTGTTCCGGCCCGACGGCACGGTCACCGCCGGCAACTGCTGCCCCCTCAACGACGGCGCCGCCGCCGTGGTGGTCATGAGCGACACCAAGGCCGCCGAGCTCGGTCTCACCCCGCTCGCCCGCGTCGTCGCCACCGGGGTCTCCGGCCTCTCCCCCGAGATCATGGGCCTCGGCCCGATCGAGGCGTCTCGACAGGCCCTGGGCCGCGCCGGGATGACCATCGGCGACATCGACCTCTACGAGATCAACGAGGCCTTCGCGGCGCAGGTGCTCCCGAGCGCCGACGCGCTCGGCATGGACTTCGACAAGCTCAACGTCAACGGGGGCGCGATCGCGCTGGGCCACCCGTTCGGGTCGACCGGAGCGCGCATCACGACGACGCTGCTCAACGGGATGCAGGAGCGGGACGCGCAGTTCGGCCTCGAGACGATGTGCGTCGGAGGCGGCCAGGGCATGGCCATCATTTACGAGCGGCTGAGCTAGGGCGCAGACGAATCGGGGTGCCCTCCCGTGGGAGGGCACCCCGATTCGCGAGGTAACGCCTACGGAGTCGGGTCGGAGACCGTCACGCCGAAGATATCGGTGTTACCGAAGGACACTGCTCCACCCTGGAGGCACTGGTTGTTCGGTGCCGGACGCAAGGCATCTGAGGGCGCGTTGGGGAGCTCCGCGGCCTGTTCCTGGTCTTCCTTCTCGTCGCCCACAATCGGCCCGACCGCGCCGGCGAGGACGTCGTTGACGAAGGCCTGCCGGTATGCGTCGATCGCCGGGCAGTCCGCCGCGTTGCGTGAGTCGTTCCACACGCCGGTCGCGGAGGTCCGCGTGGCCACGGTGTAGTTGTAGTCGCCGAGGAACTCCGACGTCAGGCCGTTGGCGCTGGAGCCGCGTGCGTCACCGACGGCCCCGCGGTGCAGCGGCGTCACGGCGTTGGTCGGCCCGACGTAGTTGACGACGCCCAGCATCGGCCGCGGGTTCGCTGTGGTGGACTGCCACGGCGCCAGATAGGCGTTGTACGTGATGTACACGTCCGACCCGTCCGGCGCGATCGCGACGGCGGGCTGGTTGGCTCGGTCCCCAGCGGTCGACACCGTCAGGGCCGCCCCGTAGGACGCGCCGCCATCAGTCGAGCGGGACAGGTAGGCCCGCTCCTGGTTGGTGCCGGCCCGGTCGTCCGACCACGTCACGACGATCTCGTTGGTGGCGTCCACGCCTGCGGGTGCCCCGTTGGCGATGTCGAAGCTCGGGAACGTGTTCGTCCGGGCACCCGCGACGCCGTCGATGGTGAACCGGCCCTGAGCCGGGTCGAACTGTCCGATCCCCGCGACATCGATGATGGCTCGCGGCCGCTCGAAGTTCTGTCCGCCGTTCACGGAGCGGGCCTGGTAGAAGACATCCGTCTGACGCTGCTGGTCGAATCCGGACCAGACGACGTAGACGACGCCGTGGCTGTCGGTGCGGATCGCACAACCCTGCCGGCCGCCGGTCTGTCCGTTGTTCGTCGCCGCGGTCAGCTGGCGGGTCGACCACGTGTCGCCACCGTCGGTACTCCGCGCGAACAGCACCGGTTCGGACCCGGCCGTGCCCCGGAAGCCGACGTTGCAGACGTAGGCGTTTCCGAAGTACGGACTTGACGCGGCGTTATCCGCCCAGACCTGCTCCTTGTCGCTGAACAAGGCGCTGTTCTGCCTGGTCACGACGACTGGCGCCTTCCACGCGCCCTTGATCCCGGCCGCCGCAGCGGCGACGTTGTCCGTGCGGGAGATGGCAATCGCAGCGTCACCCGCAAAGCCGGCGTTACCAGGGAACGGCGTGGCGATGTTCGTGTAGTACAGGCGCTGGCCGTTCGCCCAGGAGAACTTCCCGTTAGCGCCGGGCACAGGGCCGAAGGCCAGCTCCGGGTCGCCGTTGGAGACCATTCCGTTCTCGACGTACCACGGCAACGTGCCTATGGCGTCAAAGCTCGGAACGCAGGCGGGCGTCGTGGCCGGCGGAGTCGGGCGGCATGAGGGGTTGCGCGCCGACCAGCCGGTGTAGGTGGGTTGCACCCAGGTCGCGCCACCGTTGAAGGAGAACTGGATGCCGCTCACACCGACCCCCGGCGTGAACGGGCAGGTCAGTGGGTCGCCGGCGTTGCAGCGCTCCAGGTCGATGTTGTCGTTGGCTCCGGCGGCGAGCACCGTCGGGTTGACCGGGTTGACCGCGAGACCCGGCTCGTTCTGCTTGTTGTGCGAGAAGTACCGGTCGTCGCTGCCGACGGTGACCTCGAAGTCCGTCGCCGCGTACGCGACAGCGGGCACGAGCACCAGGCCAAGGGACAGGGTCGCTGCCGCAAGGGCATGACTTTTGAGCATTTCAAGGGCCTTCTTCCGGATGCCCCCGAGAGCCGCCCGTCCAGGCGTGCGCATTCCACGGTAGACCCGGTTTTCGCGCCTGACTACCGCACTTCGCGGCGTTTCAGAGCCGCCGCCGAAGCCGGGTCAGCTGCCCGGCGATGTCCAGGCCTTCGACGTCTCGCGCATCGTGGATCATCACGGTCAGCTGGTCCATCACGACGCCCGGGCCGAGGTCGGGCACGTCGACGTGCGGTCGACCCTCCACGTCGGCCACCGCGTCGGCCAGCTCCTGGATGACCGGCCGGACCACCGGCATACGCGAAAGCGCCCGGTCGAGCGGCAGCTGCTGCCACCGCTCGACCAGGCGCTGGAGCTCACGCTCCGAGGTCACCCTCCGTCAGTTACCGCGAAGGACGGCCAGGAGCCGCAGGATCTCGAGGTAGAGCCAGACCAGCGTGACGATGAGGCCGAAGGCGAGCTTCCACGAGACCTTCTCGGGCATCCCCGCCCGAACGGCGTTCCCGATGTCGTCGAAGTCGATGGCCAGCGCGTAGGCCGCCAGACCCACCCCGAGGAGCGAGATGCCGATGCCGAGCAGTCCGCTGCTGTTGAAGCCCCAGCCGCTGGTCCAGCCGAACATCAGGGCCACGACGTTGACCACGCTGTAGAGCAGGTAGCCGATCATGGCCATCCCGAAGATCCGGCGGCTGCGGCTGGTCACCTTGACGATGCCGAAGCGGTAGCCGGCCAACATCCCCGCGAAGGTGCACAGCGTCGCGACGACCGCGGTCATGACGATGCCCGGCCAGCGCTGCTCCATCACCTGGCTGAACGACCCGAGGAAGACGCCTTCCAGCAGGGCGTAGAGGACGATCAGCGGCGGGCTGATGGTCTTCATGAAGATGACCGCGAGGGCGACACCAAAGCCGAGCAGGGCGCCGCCGATCATGAACGGCGTCAGCAGGGCGGGGTTGCCGCGGGTCAGGAACCAGGAGCCGGCGGCCGCGGCGACCAGCACGACGAACAGACCGAGGGTCTTCACGACGACGTCGTCGTACGTCACCCGGCCGGTCTGGATCGGGCCCGCCGGCGGCGCGTCGTACATCTGCTCCAGCTGGTCGCTGGTCATCCGGTCCTGAACGCCCTGCATCCCAGCGGGGTTGTAGCCGGGCTGCTGACCGGCGCGCTGCTGGTCGAAACCGGCGTAGTCCTGTTTGATTTCCCGGTTGACCTGCGAGAACACGGGGTTGCTGCTCGCCATCCTTGCTCCTTGACGTCGGTGCGGCGTTCCCAAGGAACTCCCAGGAACGCATACACAGGATAAGGCGAGCGAGAGGGCCGCTAAGTTCCCGTCCGCCTCTAGGGTCGAATCGTGACCTCCGCCTTCCTCGAGGCCCCGGTGCTCCGCGGCGACCACGTCGTGCTCGAACCCCTGGCCCCCGAGCACGAGGCCGAGCTGGCCGAGGCGGTGCAGGAGGGCGAGCTGTGGCGCCTCTGGGTGACCCGGATCCCGTCCCCACAGGAGATGGCCGCGGAGATCCGCCGGCGCCTCAGCGAGCACGAGGCCGGGACGATGGTGCCGTGGACCGTGCGCGACGCCCGGACCGGCCGCGCCGTGGGCATGACCACCTACATGAACGTCCGACCCGACAACCGGAGGCTGGAGATCGGGTCGACCTGGCTGGCGCTGAGCGCGCAGCGGACGGCGGTCAACCCCGAGGCCAAGCTGCTCCTGCTCACCCGGGCGTTCGAGGACCTCGACTGCGTCGCGGTGGAGTTCCGGACCCACTGGCACAACCGCCGCTCGCGCCGCGCCATCGAGGCGCTCGGCGCCAAGCAGGACGGCGTACTGCGCAACCAGGACCTCTGGCGGGACGGGACCGTGCGCGACGTGGTCGTCTACTCGGTCATCGACGCCGAGTGGCCGTCGGTGCGGCTCGGGCTGCGCGAGCGGCTCCGGGCGTATGCGGGTGACTGACCCGGTCCCGCCTCGCATGCCACGATGATCGTGGGGCGGGCTACGGTCCGGACCCGCCGACGCTGCCCCCCGAGCGGCCTCGCGCGACCGGCTCCGTCGGGGACGGTCGTGGTTGCGGGAGTGGCGCTCTCGTCCTCGGGCTCGCGGTGCTGCTGCTGCGCCGCGGGATCCGACGGCCTCAGCGACGGTGACCTCGTGCCCCCGACGAGATTCGAACTCGCACTGAAGCGATTTTAAGTCGCCTGCCTCTGCCGGTTGGGCCACGGGGACGGACCCAACTGTATGCGGCGGCGCGGGCGCTCAGAGGTACGTGCGGCGCGGGTGGACGGCGTGCGGACCGGCGACGCGATCGAGGAACAGCAGGCCCTGGGTGTGGTCCACCTCGTGCTGGACGGCGACCGCCTCGAAAGCGTCGGTCTCGACGAGGACCCACTCTCCGGTGACCGGCAGCTGACCGCGCACCGTGAGCCGACGGGCCCGGGCCACGTCGCCGGTGAAATCGGGGACCGACATGCACCCCTCCCGGCCGCGTTCTCGTCGCGACCCCTCGACGACCTCGGCGTTGCAGAGGACGAAGAGTCCGTGGCAGGTCCGGGTCTTGGGGTGACCGGCGACGTCCACGCTGAACACGCGGCGGGCGACGCCGACCTGCTGGGCCGCCAACCCGACGCACCCCGGCGAAACCGCTTGCGTGGCAACGAGGTTCGCGGCCAGCTCGACGACGTCGGCGGCCACGGGGTCGACCGTCTCCCCGCGCATACCGAGAACCGGGTCAGGGGCGCGAACCACCTCGAGGACACGGCCGGGCGGAAGGTCCGGCATGCGCCATGCGGCCGGACCCGTCGGCTCGGTCACAGCAGGTCGTCCTCCACGACGGACACGTGGAAGTCGACGCCGATCTCCTGCGCCACCACGGCGAGATCCTCCTCGACCGCGTCGACGGCCACGTCGGACGGCAGCAGGAACTCCGCGATGAGGACGTACATGTCCTGGCCGAGCCGGGTCCCGAGGTCGACGATGTTGCCCCCGTGCCGCGCGACGACGTTGGTCATGGCGGCGACGATCCCGGGCCGGTCGGCCCCGTGGACGTGCAGGGTGTACGCGGTTCCGGGTACCCGGGTGTCCCCGTGCTCGGGGATCGGCCGCACGTCCACGGCGAGGTCGCCGCTCTCCGTGAGCGGCCGCAGGGCCAGCTGGACATCCTCGACCGCCCGGTCGCTACGGACCAGGACGACCATCGCGAAGTGTCCGCGCAGCAACGTCATCGTCGAGTCCTCGAGGTTGCACCCGAGCCCGGCGAGCGCGGACGTGACGTCGGCGACGATGCCCGGCCGGTCGTCCCCGAGCACGGTCACGGCGACGAGGATGGGGGCGGTGGGCACCGGCCAACCCTAACGACTCGAGGCGACCCAGAGCTCGCGCCGACGGACCGTGCTCACCACGACGACCACGGCCAGCAGGGCGACCGGCAGGAGTACCGCGGCGGCCGCCGCGTGCGCCACGAGGAGCCCGGCGAGCACCGCGCCGGCGAGAAGCGCGAGGAGAGCGCTCAGGGCGGCGACGTTGAGCCGGCCGGAGGTGACCAGCCCGACAACAGGCTGGTGAGTGTGCCGGTGAAGTAGGTCGTCGTCACGCCGGGCACCGGGACGAGGCGGAACGCGGCACTCTGCAGCCCCATGGCGAGGGCCGCTGCGACCAGGGCGGCGTACTGAGCGGCACCCAGCGGAGCGCCGCCGGTCGCGAGCCACACCCCGGTCAGGACGAGCAGCACGACGAGCTCGACGACGCAGAGGACGGTGACCTGCACCGGCCACCGGGCCGTGGTCCGCCCGGCTCGCCGCACTCCGAGGTTGCCCGTGACGATGCTCGCGAAGGCCTGTCCCATTCGCGTGAACGCCAGGACGTCCACCGCACCGGCGGCCGCTGCCAGACTTGCGGCCAGGGCGATCTCGGTCCGGCCCTGGTCAGCCGGCAGTCCTGGCGCGTCACACGAGCAGTAGGCAGTCACGGCACCGAGCGCAGCCTGCGGCAACACCTCGCGGGCCGCGAGAACGGTTCCCCGCATCCGGACTCGACTGCCAGTCCAGCCCCTCGGCTGGTGTTCGGTCGGCAGCCGAGTTGCTCGACTGGCAGTCGAGCGACCCTCTGCATGTCGGTCGGCTCAGTCCCGGAGGCGCCCGATGACCGCGTCGAGCATCGGCTCGGTCAGCTTGCCCGTGAACGTGTTCTGCTGGCTGACGTGGTAGCTCCCCACCAGCCGTACCGCTCGTCCGCCGGTCGTGGTGAGTACGGTCTCGGCCCCGTGGGTGAACCGCGGCTTCGGGCGCGGCACGGTCCAGCCGAGGCGCCGCGCTGATCCGAGCGTGGCGTCCCAGGCGATGCTCCCGAGCGCGAGCAGGGCGCGCAGCCGAGGTTCGGCAAGGGCGAGGTCACGGTCCAGCCAGGCCCCACAGGTGTCCCGCTCGGCCGGCGTGGGCTTGTTCGCCGGCGGCGCGCAGCGAACCGACGCGACGATCCGCAGGTCGGTCAGGACGAGCCCGTCCCCGGCGGCCACGCTCGTCGGCTGGCTGGCGTAGCCCGTGCGGTGGAGCGCCGCATACAACCAGTCACCGCTCCGGTCGCCGGTGAACATCCGGCCGGTGCGGTTCGTACCATTGGCCGCCGGAGCGAGTCCGACGACGAGCACGCTGGCGTCGGGGTCGCCGAAGCCCGGACCGGGTCGTCCCCAGTAGGGCTGGTTCGCGAACGACGCGCGCTTCCCGACCCGCGCGACCTCCTCCCGCCACGCGACGAGCCGAGGACAGGCCCGGCACACCGAGATGTCCGCGTCGAGCTCCTCGACGTCATCGGCCCGGGCGGCCAGCCGCACGACCGCGGCGGTGTTGCGAGCCACGGGGGTATGCGCCGTGGCCGGGTCTCCGGGCCAGCCGGTCCCGGGCGGCACCGGTGACGGGAACGGCTGCCCGGTGACCGGATGCGGCAGCAGCTGGTCGGACATGCGCGCATGCTGCCAGTCGGGGCTCCATTCCTGAGACAGTGGGCCGCGTGAACGAGGTCTTCGTCGTCATCTCGGCGCTGGTCAACGCGCTGATCCTCGGGTTCATCTCACGCCGGCTGCTCGGCGTGCCGGTGGGGTGGCCGCGCACCATCGTCGTCAGCCTGCTCGTGTCGTGGACGTTCGGCGGCATCGTCCAGCTCATCGGCCGGATCCCGGGCGTCGAGCTGGACATCCAGACCCGCGGCAGTGACCTGACCGCCGAGATCAACACCGTCCAGACCCTGCTCCTCATCCTCCTGGGCCTGGCCTGGGCCGTCGCGCTGGGGTTGGCGGTCCTGGTCATCCTCGAGGCGATCGTCCCCACCGGCTCCCTCCCCCGGCCGATCCCCTGGCTGCGAGGCCTGCCGGCGCGGTGGCGCCGGAGCCGCCGGTATGCGCGGATCGTCACCATCGCGACGAAGCACGGCCTCGGCGGATACCTGCGCGGCAGAGGCGGCGTGCCCGCCGGCGAGACCGACTCCGGCGTGGCCCGGTCGGTCCGGGAGGCCCTGGCCGACGGCGGGGTCACGTTCGTCAAGCTCGGCCAGATGCTGGCCACCCGTCCGGACCTCATCGGGCCCGCGTTCGCGCGCGAGCTGGCCCAGCTGCAGTCCGACGTCCCGGCGTCGCCGTGGCCGGTCGTCGCGAGTGCGGTCGAGTCCGAGCTCGGCCGACCCCTGCCCGAGGTCTTCGCCGGCGTCGACGAGGAGCCGCTGGCGGCCGCCTCCGTTGCGCAGGTCCACAGCGGCGCCCTCCTGGACGGCACCTCGGTGGTGCTCAAGGTCCAGCGGCCGGAGGCGAGGGCCCAGGTGACCGCCGACCTCGACATCGTCATCCGGCTGGCCACCTGGCTGCAGCGAAAGACCGGCTGGGGCCGCCGACTCGGCATCCTGTCACTCGCCAAGGGATTCGCGGCCAGCCTCGACGAAGAGCTCGACTACACGGTCGAGCTCTCCAACCACGCCGCCATCGCCGCCGGCCTCGACCCGCGCGACGGCGTCGTCGTCCCGCACGCCTACCGAGAGCTCAGCACCCCGCGGCTCATCGTCATGGAGCGGATGTCCGGAACGCCGGTCTCCCGGGCCGCCCCACTGCTGGCGACGATGGACCCGTCGCTGCGGCAGGAGATGGCCCACCGGCTGCTGCGGGCCGTGCTGCGGCAGGTGCTGGTCACCGGGGTGTTCCACGCCGACCTGCACCAGGGCAACGTCCTCGTCGACGAGACCGGGCGGCTCGCGCTCCTCGACCTCGGGGCCGTCGGCCGGCTCGACTCCGGTTCTCGCGACGCGCTGGCGCTGCTGCTGCACGCCGTCGAGCGACGCGACTCGGTCGCCGCGACCGACGCCGTCCTCGACCTCCTCGACCGGCCCGACGACCTGGACGACCGGGCGTTCGAGCGCGAGCTGGGCCAGCTGCTGCAGCGGTTCGCCGGTGCGGGTGGTGGCGGGTCCACCGGCATGTTCCAGGCGCTGTTCTCCCTCGTCATCCGGCACCACTTCGCCGTGCCGCCCCAGGTGGCCGCGGCCCTGCGGGCGCTCGGCGCGCTGGAGGGAACACTCTGGTCGATCAGCCCGCAGGTCGACCTCGTGGCAGCGGCCCGAGAAGAGGGCCGCTCGGTGCTCGCGAGCCGCTTCGGGCCGAGCGAGGTCCGGGCCGCCCTCGAGGACCAGCTCGTCACCCTCCTCCCGCTGCTGCACCGCCTGCCGCGGCGGATCAACGCGATGAGCGAGGGCTTCGAGCGGGGCCGGGCGGTGGTCAGCGTCCGCGTCCTCGCGGACGAACGCGACCGCGGATTCGTCACCGGCATCGTCCAGCAGGTCACGACGACCCTGCTCGCCGCCGCGTGCGCGCTGGGCGGCATCATCCTGCTCGTCTCCGACACCGGGCCGTACATGCTGCCCACTCTGCGGCTCTACACGTTCCTCGGCGCCACGCTGTTCTTCTTCGGCTTCGTGCTCGCCGCCCGGGCCCTGGTCCTCGTCTTCCGCAGACCCGCCCCCGGTTGACGCACCTGAGGCGGGTCTGCCGCTGCTCCGCTCCGGCGCCCGGAGCCCTCGCATTCCCGCGCCGACGAGCCTCGTGGGCGGGGTTGACTCGATAGTAGGTAGCGGGTGTGGAAGATTCTCGGGGTGGCCGGTTACGCAGGTGCAAGGAGGCATCGGTGACGTTCAGGCGGATCGCCGTGGTCAACCGTGGCGAGGCGGCGATGCGTCTCATCCATGCCGTCCGCGACCTCAACGCGGAGACGGGCTCGACCATGGAGGTCGTCGCGCTCCACACCGAGGGCGAGCGGCGGGCGATGTTCGTGCGCGAGGCCGACCTGGCCTACAACCTCGGACCCGCCTCGGCCCGTCCCTACCTCGACCTCGCGGTCCTGGAGAAGGCGCTGCTCGACACCGGATCGGACGCCGCCTGGGTCGGCTGGGGGTTCGTCGCCGAGGACCCCGCTTTTGCCGAGCTCTGCGAGCGGATCGGGGTCACCTTCATCGGCCCGAGCGCCGAGGCCATGCGACGACTCGGCGACAAGATCGGCTCGAAGCTCATCGCGGAGGAGGTCGGCGTCCCGGTCGCCCCGTGGAGCGGTGGAGCGCTCGACACCCTCGACGACGCGATCGCCAAGGCCAACGAGATCGGCTACCCGGTCATGCTCAAGGCCACCGCCGGCGGTGGCGGGCGCGGCATCCGCAAGATCGCGTCGGACGAGGAGATGACGGACGCCTACGGGCGGACCCGCGACGAGGCGGAGCGCGCGTTCGGCAGCGGTGTGGTCTTCCTCGAGAGCCTGGTCACCGGTGCGCGTCACGTCGAGGTCCAGGTCATCGCCGACGGCCAGGGCACCGCGTGGGCGCTCGGGGTCCGGGACTGCTCGGTCCAGCGCCGCAACCAGAAGGTCATCGAGGAGTCGTCGTCCCCGGTGCTGTCCGCGGAGCAGACCGCGGAGCTCAGGGCCAGCGCCGAGCGGCTGGCCCTCGCGGTGGGGTATGCCGGTGCCGGCACCGTCGAGTTCCTCTACCACCCCGGCGGCCAGTACTTCGCCTTCCTCGAGGTCAACACCCGGCTCCAGGTCGAGCACCCGATCACCGAGGTCACCACCGACACCGACCTGGTCAAGCTGCAGATCCACGTCGCGTCCGGCGGCCGTCTCGAGGGCGAGCAGCCGGCCGAACGCGGCCACGCCATCGAGGCCCGGCTCAACGCCGAGGACCCCGACCGCGACTTCGCCCCCGCCCCGGGCCGGATCGCCCTGCTCACCCTGCCCGCCGGTCCCGGGATCCGCGTGGACACCGGTGTCGGCGAGGGTGACACGATCCCCGCCGACTTCGACTCGATGATCGCCAAGATCATCGCCTCCGGGCGCAACCGCGACGAGGCGCTCGGCCGCCTGCGCCGCGCGGTCGCCGAGACCACGGTGGTCATCGAGGGCGGTGCGACCAACAAGAGCTTCATCCTCGACCTGCTCGACCAGCCCGAGGTCATCGACGGCTCGGCCGACACCGGGTGGATCGACCGGGTACGCGGCGAAGGACGTCTCGTCGCTCGCCACCGTTCGGGAATCGCGTTGGTAGCAGCCGGAATCGAGGCCTACGAGGACGAGGAGCAGGTCGAGGTCAACCGCCTGCTGGAGACCGCTCGCGGGGGCCGCCCGCAGGTGCAGCACAAGGTCGGGCGGGCGGTCGACCTCAAGCTGCGTGGCGCCGTACACAAGATCCTCGTCATGCGCACCGGGCCGCACCGGTTCCGGGTCACCGTCGACGACCACGAGCCCCTCGACGCCTCCCTGGAGCGCATCGACGCGTACTCGAGCCGGCTCACCGTCGAGGGCTTGCGCTACCGCCTCATCACCGCGAGCCACGGGCCGGTCCATCTCGTCGAGGTCGACGGAGCGACGCATCGGGTCAGCCGCGACGAGGGTGGCGTCCTGCGTTCCCCGGCCCCCGCCCTGGTCGTCGCGACGCCGGCAGCCGCCGGCAGCCAGGTCGCCGCCGGTGCACCGGTCCTCGTTCTCGAGAGCATGAAGATGGAGACCGTCCTGCCGGCGCCGTTCGCGGCCACGGTGAAGGAGCTGCTCGTCTCCACGGGGAGCCAGGTGGAGACCGGCGCCCCGTTGCTACGGCTGGAGCCACTGGCCGAGGACGACGACGAGGCCGCCGCACCTGGTGGTGACGAGCCGGCCGAGGACCTCGAGCTGCCGTCCGGCCGCGTCGTCCGCACCGACGCCGAGGAGGCCGAGCACGAGCTGACCGACCTGTCGGGGATGCTCCTCGGCTACGACCTCGACCCGGGTGACGAGGGCCGCACCCTCGCCGCATACCTCACCGCTCGTCAGTCCCTCTCCGCCGAGGGCGAGGTCCCCATCGCGAACGAGGTGTCGCTGCTCGCGCTGTTCGCCGACTTCGCCGAGCTCAGCCGCAACCGCCCGGCCGGCGAGGACCAGCACGTCGAGAACCGCGTGCACTCGCCCCGGGAGCGGTTCCACACCTTCCTCCAGACGATGGACATCGAGCGGGGCGCACTGCCCGAGGAGTTCCACCAGCGGCTGCTGCGGGTGCTGCGCCACTACGGCGTCGAGAGCCTCGACCGGACCCGCGAGCTCGACAACGCCGTGTTCCGGGTGTTCCTCGCACAGCAGCGCTCGGCTCCCGACGTCCAGCTGGTCATGGCGTTCCTGCGGCACTGGATGAACGAACCCGTCCCCGCCGACCCGGCCCTGGCCGCGGCCGCGCGGGAGGTGCTGGACCGGCTCGTGCTCGCCACCCAGCTGCGGTTCCCCATCGTCGGCGACCTGGCCCGCAGCGTGCGGTTCCGCTGGTTCGACCAGCCCCTCGTCGACGCCGAGCGTGCGGCCGTGCTGGCGTCGGTGCGCGAGCAGGTGGAGCTGCTCGCCGACCAGCCGGACGCCGAGGACCGCGCCGAGCGGATCGACGCGCTCGCCGCGATCCCCGAGCAGATCGTCCGGTTCCTCCTGGAGCGGCTCGAGAACGGCATGCCCGCGACCGAGCCGATGCTCGAGGTCCTCATCCGGCGGCACTACCGCGAGTACGAGCTGGACCACGTGACGTCGACCACGGTCGACGGGCGGCCGTTCGCCGTCGCCGACTACCTCCTCGACGACCGGCCGACGCACCTCGTCTCGACGATCGGGAAGGTCAGCGAGCTGACGCCCGGCAGCGGGCTGGTCGACGCGGTCAGCTCGCGAGGTCGACGCCGCGGCCGCGGGTCACGAGAGCGTCGTCGACCTCTACCTGTCCTGGCCCGAGGCACCCGACACCGTCGAGGAGGAGTCCGCCGGGCTCCGGGCGTTGGTCGAGCAGCTCGACGTCATCCGCCGCGTCCGGCGCATCGCGATCGCCGTCGGCGCCGGCACGGACCGGCCGCCCGCCTACTTCACGTTCCGGCCGACCGACGACGGCGGCGTGGTTGAGGACGACCTGGTCCGGGGTGTCCACCCGATGGTCGGGCGCCGCCTCAACCTCTGGCGGCTGCGCAAGTTCACCCTGTCGCGGCTCGATGCCCCCGAGGACGTGCTGCTCTACTTCGCGGTCGCCAAGGAGAATCCCGCCGACCAGCGCCTCATCGCGCTGGCGCAGGTCCGGCAGCTGGGCGTCGTCCGGGACGAGTCCGGCCGGGTCAGCTCGCTGCCGCACGTGGAGCGCGCGATCGCCAACTGCCTCGAGGCGATCCGGCGCGCACGGGCCGGCCGTGGCGCCAAGGGCGCCCGCCTCGACATGAACCACGTCTGGCTCCAGGTGTGGCCGGTCATCGAGGCCGAGGTCGACCAGCTCACCGCCCTCCAGAACAGCATCGCCCCACTCACGGCGGGAGCGGGGATCGAGGAGATCCGCGCGGACGGCCGCGTGGCCGGGCCGAACGGGACGGTCACGCCGATCTCGGCACGGTTCTTCTACCAGGCCGGTTCGGGGGTCACCTCCAACGTGGGACTTCCGGCGACCGAGATGCTCAAGCCGATCGACGACTACCAGCAGAAGGTGCTGCGGGCGCGCCGCCGCGGGACGGTCTACCCGTACGAGATGCAGGGCCTGGTGGCCGGTGTCGGCGGATCGTCGGTCGAGTACGACCTCGACGACAGCGGACGGCTCGCCCCCGTCGACCGACCGCCGGGACTCAACAAGGCCGGCATCATCGTCGGCGTCGTCACGACGCGAACCCCCTTGCACCCGGAGGGAGTTCGCCGTGTGGTGCTCAGCGGCGACCCCACCCGGGCACTGGGCGCGGTGTCGGAGGCGGAGTGCGCCCGGATCATCGCCGCGCTCGACCTCGCGGAGGAGCTCGACGTCCCGGTCGAGTGGTACGCCCTGTCGGCCGGCGCGCGGATCTCGATGGACTCGGGCACCGAGAACATGGACTGGGTGGCCCGGGCGCTGAAGCGGATCATCGAGTTCACCCAGGCCGGTCGCGAGATCAACATCGTGGTCGCCGGGATCAACGTCGGGGCGCAGCCGTACTGGAACGCCGAGGCGACGATGCTCATGCACACCAAGGGCATCCTCGTCATGACGCCGGACAGCGCCATGGTGCTCACGGGGAAGCAGTCGCTGGACTTCTCCGGTGGCGTCTCGGCGGAGGACAACTTCGGCATCGGTGGGTACGACCGGGTCATGGGCCCGAACGGCCAGGCGCAGTACTGGGCGCCGAACCTCGGCAGCGCGCTGCAGATCCTCCTCGCCCACTACGACCACACGTATGCGGCGCCGGGCGAGTCCGGGCCCCGCCGGGCCGAGACCACCGACCCGACCGACCGCGACGTCTCGCCCTACCCGCACGTCCTGGACGGCAGCGACTTCACGACGGTCGGCGACATCTTCTCCTCCCGGACCAACCCGGACCGCAAGAAGGCGTTCGACATCCGCACCCTGATGCGCGCGGTGGCCGACCAGGACCACCCGACGCTGGAGCGCTGGGCCGGGATGGCCGACGCCGAGACCGCCGTCGTCCAGGACGCCCACCTCGGTGGGTTCCCGGTGCTGCTGCTGGGGATCGAGAGCCGGTCCGTCCCGCGCCGCGGGTTCCCGCCCACCGACGGCCCCGACGTCTACACGGCCGGGACCCTGTTCCCGAAGTCCTCGAAGAAGGCCGCCCGGGCGATCAACGCGGCGAGCGGGAACCGCCCCCTCGTCGTGCTGGCCAACCTGTCCGGGTTCGACGGGTCACCGGACTCGATGCGCGGCCTGCAGCTCGAGTACGGCGCCGAGATCGGCCGGGCCATCGTCAACTTCGACGGGCCGATCGTCTTCGCCGTCATCTCGCGGTACCACGGTGGTGCGTTCGTGGTGTTCTCCAAGGCGCTCAACCCGCGGATGACCGTGCTCGCGGTCGAGGGCTCGTATGCGTCGGTCATCGGTGGCGCCCCGGCCGCGGCGGTGGTCTTCGCGGGGGACGTCGACGCGCGGACCGAAGCCGACGAGCGGGTCCGGGCGGCCGAGGTGCTGGCCGACCAGGCCGCGGCGGCCGAACGCGCCGGGCTCGTCGCCGCGGCGGCCGAGATCCGCTCAGCGGTGCGCTCGGAGAAGCTGGGCCAGGTGGCGTCGGAGTTCGACGCGGTCCACAGCATCCACCGCGCCGTCGAGGTCGGTTCGGTGGACGAGGTGATCAAGGCCAGCGAGCTGCGGCCGAAGATCATTGCCGCTCTCGAAGCCGGCCTGGGCTGAGCCGCGGCTGCGCGCAGGGCGGCTCGCCCCGAGGCCGACCTCCGACCGTCGGACAGGCACCAGTCGACCCGGCCACGGCGGGTCGACCGCGACACACCGCATGCCCCGCCGGTACGCCGCGCCGGTGCCTGTCCGGCGGGCGGCCAGACGTCGGAGTCAGACGAGCGACACGGCCAGCCCGTCGAGGATGTCGTGCTCGCTCGAGACCACGGTGAGCTGGTCGCCGCGGCCGGACCGCTCGGCCACCTCGCGGATCACCACGTCCCACACCAGCGCGCCCGCGCCGATGACGTCCACCCGACCCGGATGCATGAAGGGAAGTGCCGCCCGGTGCGCCCGGGTCATCCCGAGCAGCTCCCGCGCCGCCGCCCTCATCCGCGACACCGGGGTCACGGCCAGGTGGATCCGGCGCGGGTCGTAGTAGGGCAGGGACCACGCCTGCGCCGTCACGGTCGTGACGCTGCCGGCCAGTCCGACCAGCGTCCTCACCCCGTCCACCGGAACCGCCTGCAACGCCTCGGCGACCGCCGCCTCGATGTCCATGGAGGCGGCCGCAATCTCGTCCTCCGTGGGCGGGTCGGAGTGCAGATGGCGCTCGGTCATCCGGACGCAGCCGATGTCGACCGACCGGGCGGCCTCCACCGAACCGGTACCCCGGACGAACTCCGTGGAGCCCCCGCCCAGGTCCACCACGAGGTAGGGGCCGTCGATCCCCGCCGCGACCACGTCCCCCGTGGCCCCGCGGAACGACAGCGCCGCCTCCTCGTCACCCGTGATCACCTCCGGCGTGGTCCCGAACCCCGCGAACGCCGTCCGCACGCCGACGACGAACTCGGCCGCGTTGGCGGCGTCCCGCGACGCCGACGTCGCGGCGAACCGCACCGCCTCGGCCCCGAGCGAGGCGCACTGACCCGCGTACTCGCGCGACATGGCGAGGGTGCGCTCCATCGCCTCCGGGTCGATGCGGCCGGTGCGGTCGACGCCGTAGCCGAGCCGCACGATCTCCATCCGGCGCAGGACGTCGGTCAGCGCCCCGGTCTCCCGGTCGACGTCCGCGACGAGCAGGCGGATGGAGTTGGTCCCGCAGTCGACGGCCCCGACCCGGACGAGCCGGCCGGAGTCAGCCATCCGTCGCCTCGAGGGCGGCCGCCGCGCAGCTGGTCGGCTCCCACCAGTTGTCGAGCTGCTCCAGCACCTCGTCGCCGAGCACGTTCACGCCCGGCCCCCGTGCGAGCGCGTGGGCGACGAGAACATGCAGGCACTTGACCCGGTCCGGCATCCCTCCAGCGGAGATCCCGGCGATCTCCTCGACGTCGCCGAGCTCGCCGCGGTGGGTGAGGTAGTCGTCGTGTGCGGCCCGATAGCGTTCGGCAAGAACGGAGTCCGTGGCCAAGCGCTCCTCCATCGACCTCATCAGCCCGGCGGACTCGAGGGTGCTGACCAGGCCGGTCAGCCGAGGACAGGTCGCGTAGTACGTCGTCGGGAACGGCGTCCCGTCCGGCAGTCGCGGCACGGTGCGAACCACGTCCGGCTCACCGCACGCGCACCGGTGCGCGACCGACACGACGCCGCGCATCTCCCGCCCGCGCTGCCGAGAGGCGGCGGCGAGGTCGGCGGCGCTGAGGCTCACTTGTCGGGGACCGGCGCCATGCCCGCGCTGGGCTGGTCGGCAAGCTTGACGGACTGCCACACCTGGCCGTACCACGGGGCGTTCGCGTCCGCCTGCGGTGCGGCGACCACCGCGGACGTCGGCGGCTTCGGAACCTCGGTCGCCGGATCGATGACGCTGTAGGACCGGTCGCCCACCTTGACGAACTTCAGCCGCTCCCGCGCCTGCTGCTCGACGTAGGCCGGGTCGGCCCACCGCGCCTGCTCCCGCTGCAGGTCGGCGACGCTCTGCTGCTGCTGGACGACCTTGTCCTGCAGGGCCGCGACCTCGCCGCGCTGCCGCAACAACGACCGAGCGGTCGGGGCCAGGGTGACGGCCAGGACCACGAGGATGGTCACGAGGATCGCGCCGCGCACCCACGTCGAGCTGCCTCGCTCCTCGACCGGTACGGCGGTCCGGCCGCGCGACGCGGTCGCCGGACGCGATGACAGCGAACGGCCACCCGCGTTACGGGCAGGGCCGGTGCTGCGCGCGCGGGCGGGGTTCGGGCGCCCCGCCGTTCGTGGAGCCCGACCCGCGACGCTCTTCGAGCTCGCCGGCGTCGAGCCGGGCTCCGACGGCCGGCCGAGCGGGCTCGGGGTGGCAGGGTGACGACGCGGCGAACGCGCGTCGTCGCCCGATCGTGTCCCGCTCATCCTCGCTGCACCTCCCCCGGCTCTGTCGTCGTCACCTGACGCGTCGGCTCTCAGCCCTCCTCGGCCGGGGCCGCGGGGGCGCTGGCCGTCCACCCGGCGAACCGCGGAAAGGCGCCGGCACCCGCATACACCGCGGCGTCGTCGAGCTCCTCCTCGATGCGCAGCAGCTGGTTGTACTTGGCCACCCGCTCGGACCGTGCCGGGGCGCCGCTCTTGATCTGCCCACAGTTGGTCGCGACGGCGAGGTCGGCGATCGTCGTGTCCTCGGTCTCGCCCGAGCGGTGGCTCATCATGCAGCGGTACCCGTTGGTCTGGGCCAGGGTGACCGCGTCGAGGGTCTCGGTGAGCGACCCGATCTGGTTGACCTTGACCAGCAGCGCGTTCGCGGTGCCGGTCGAGATGCCGCGCTGCAGCCGCTCGGGATTCGTCACGAAGAGGTCGTCGCCGACGATCTGCACACGGGAGCCGAGTCGGTCGGTCATCGCCTTCCAGCCGTCCCAGTCCTCCTCGTTGAGGGGGTCCTCGATGGAGACGAGCGGGTAGTCGCCGAGGAGCTGCTCGTAGTAGTCGATCATCTCGTCGGACGTCTTCGTCGCGCCCTCGAACGCGTAGCCGTCGTCGCCGTGGAACTCCGACGCGGCCACGTCCAGGGCCAGCGCGATGTCGGTGCCCGCCGTGTACCCGGCCTTCTCGATCGCCTCGAGGATGAGGTCGAGCGCGGCCCGGTTGGAGTCGAGGTTGGGAGCGAACCCGCCCTCGTCGCCGAGACCGGTGGCGAGCCCGCGGGACTTCAGCACCGACTTGAGGTGGTGGTAGACCTCTGCACCCCACCGCAGCGCCTCGCTGAACGAGGGCGCCCCGATCGGCGCGATCATGAACTCCTGGATGTCGACGTTCGAGTCGGCGTGCGAGCCGCCGTTGATGATGTTCATCATCGGCACCGGGAGGACGTGCGCGTTGGGTCCACCGACGTAGCGGAACAACGGCAGACCGGCCGAGTCGGCCGCCGCCCGGGCCACGGCGAGCGAGACCCCGAGAATGGCGTTGGCGCCGAGGTTCTCCTTGTTGGCCGACGCGTCGAGCCGGATCATCTCCGCGTCGATGAGCCGCTGCTCGCTCGCGTCGAACCCGACCAGCCGCGGGTGGATGTCGTCGAGCACGGCGTCGACGGCGCCGGCGACGCCCTTGCCGAGGTAGCGGGCGTCGTCGCCGTCACGGCGCTCGGACGCCTCGAAGGCTCCGGTCGAGGCTCCCGACGGGACCGCGGCCCGGGCGATCGTCCCGTCGTCGAGGGCCACCTCGACCTCGACGGTGGGGTTGCCGCGCGAGTCGAGGATCTCGCGGGCTCCGACTGCCTCGATGCTGGCCACGGGGGCTCCTGTCTGAGGGTGGGTATCCGGGCAGCGACCACCGTCGCTCCCGGGGCGGACCTTGCTCGTCAGCGTAGTCGTCAGGCCGGTTCGGACGGCGGAGCGACCCGCTCCACGAGACCGCGCAGGGCACCGCGCAAGGCCGTGTCAGGGTCCACACCGGCGGCGGTCAGCTCGGCCACCAGGGCCAGCAGCCGGGCGCCGGGTTCGTCGCCCGTGGCCGCCTCCGTGAGGAGGTCGTCGAGCCCGGCCCGGCGCAGGCGCGAGGCGACCTTCGTCGCGCGGGCGAGCGGCGGCATACCGGCCGGAACGCCGCGCAAGGGGTCCGAACCCGCGGGGCCGTCCGCCGCCGCGGCCTTCTCGGCCGCCTTGATCGCCTCCCAGCTGGTCTCGACCTCGCCCGGCGTGGAGGCGGAACCGCCCGCGAAGACGTGCGGGTGCCGTCGGACCAGCTTGGCGACGATGCCCGCGGCGACGTCGTCGATGTCGAAGGGCGCCTCGGGATCCTCCTCGGCCACCCGCGCGTGGAAGGCGACCTGGAGGAGCACGTCCCCGAGCTCCTCGACCATGTGGTCGCGGTCCCCGGACTCCAGCGCCTCGGCCGCCTCGTGCGCCTCCTCGACGAGATAGGGCACCAGGCTGGTATGCGTCTGCGCCCGGTCCCAGGGGCAGCCCCCGGGCGAGCGCAGCCGGTCCATCACGGCGACGAGGTCGAGCAGCCGGCCGCCGGGGACGTCGTGCGAACCCAGGAGCACTTCCACGTCGGGGGCCTGCGGCAACCGGGAGACCTCGCCCGCCACGACGTCGGTGAGGCCGGGGTCGCCGTCCGAGGAGACGACCCACACGACCTGGGCACCCGCGGCGGCGCGCGTCACGAGGTCACGACCGAGGAAGGTCGCGGCGCTGTCCGGCGGCACCACGACGGTCACGCCCGAGTCCCGTAGCGCCTCGACCTGCGGCTCGCCCTCGTGGCCGAGCACCACGTCGGCGCTGTCGAGGACCTGCCACGCCTCGCGGGTCAGCAGGCCGGTCCCGACCCGAGGACTGGTGAGCAGGAGGTACAGGCGACCCGTCACTGTCCGGTGGACGTGCCCGTCGGGCTGGGCGCCGGCTCCTGTGTCGGAGCGGGCGTCGTGGCGCCGTCACCCGGGGCGGCGGTCGGCTTGATCCAGTTGTCCTGCGACTCGAGGAACCCGCCGTTGGTGGGGTCCCACGTGCCGAACCGCGGGTCCAGCACGACCTCGGCCTTCTTCAGCTGGTCGAGGATGGCGGTGACGTCGGTCTCGGTCAGCGGGCCCCCCTGCGCGAGGATGATCGAGGTCGCGATGAAGTCCTTGGTGGCCTGGGTCGCGTCCGGGATCTTCTGCAACGCGGCGTTGTAGCGAGCGTCCGGCGTCCAGCTGCCCGACGCCTTCACCTGGCTCAGGACGAAGGGCGCGAGGATCAGCACACCGAGGGCCTGGTTCTCCTTGATCTTCTGGTCCGCGGTCGTCGCCAGGCCGGTGTTGAACTGGTTCGTCACCTGGGCGACCGTCGCGTCGGAGATCGCGGTGCCGTTCACGAACGCCGCGGTACTGGCCTTGTCGAACGTGGTGCAACCGGTCAGCGCCAGGATCGCGGCGAGGACGGCCGCGGCGAGGACGCCGGTCCGGCGAACCTGCCCACGTCGCCCCACAGAGTGGCCAACCGGCATACCGAGTCCTTTCACCAGCCTGCGGGTCCCTCGACCCGAGCGGCCCCATTCTGCACCAGGCCGCGGCGGAGCTCGGACGGATGCCGCGCCTCGGTCAGGGCCGGCGCGGCGGGCCCGGCGGCTGAGGGTGCGTGCGAGGCGGCGGAGCCGACGCCGCGGCGGCGGAGCTCATCGAGATCACCTGGACCATCGGAACCACCCAGAGCGTCCCGACCGCGAGACCCGCGCCCTTCAGCGTGGCCCGCCGCGTCAGCGAGCCTGAACCGGTTTTCGACATCGACATCTGCCCGTCCCCCTGCATCCCTCCGAGGTCCGACGTCCCTCACGCCGGACTGAGCCCAGGCTAGGAGAACGGGGTCGCGGACGACGCGGTTGCGGGCCAGCGCTGTCCACTTATGGACGTTCGGACGAGGCCACGCACGGAGATATCCGACAATTCCGAAGATCGGTCCGGCGCGGGACCGACCGGTCTCGCCTACTCGTCGTTCTCGACAGGCTCCGTGCCCGACATGCGACGGGACGCCACGACGGCAGCGGCGCCGACCGCGACGGCGGCGACACCGGCGACGGCGATCCCGACGGTCTCCGAGGAGCCCGTCTGGGGAAGCTCACCCCCGGACACCGGTCCGGAGGCGACCGTCGTCGTACCGCCACCGGTCGTGGTCTGGACTCGCGCGGGCGGGGCGGACGCGGCCGCCGCGGAGTCCATGGAGATGACCTGCACCAGCGGGGCGACCCAGAGGGTGCCGACGGCGAGTCCGGCGCCCTTCAGCGTCGCCCGCCGCGAGAGCGACCCTGCGCCGCTCGTAATTTTGGACATACTTGTTAACCCCTCTACGGTGAGTGTCAACCGTTCCCGTACGGCGGACGGCGTCACCGTAAGCCGGAAAGGGCTGATTCCGGAGGGCATTCGCGGAAGAGTGGGCGCGGACCATCCGATGTGACTAGCCGGAGAAGCGGCAAGCGCGAACTATGCGTGTTTCGCCCGTTCCGGTCGGGCCGCCCACAGGGCGTCTCGGTCGCGCGGCGAGGGAGGGGACGACATGTCAGAACCGGTCGGTCGGCAGGCGCCGACGGTGAGCGGTGAGGAGCTGGGCGACGACCTGTCGCTCTTCGACTCCGCCTCCGGCAAGGCGGTAGCGCTCAACGGGACCGCCCGCGACATCTGGGCGCTCGTGGACGGGAAGGCCTCGGTCGACGACGTGGTCGCGACGTTGGCGCAGGCCTACCGCGTCGAACCGGGGGCCATCGAGGGCGATGTCCGCGCGGCCCTCGAGCGGCTCGTCTCCGAGGGGTTCATCGTCCCCGCCGCCCCGTGACCGCACTGCGGCTGCGAAGCGCGAACGCCCGCGTCGACCTGGTCGGCAGCGAAGCCCTTCCGGCGGCCGTCATGTCCCGACTGCGCGGCGTGATGGGCCAGCTGGAGGTGGGCGCCTCCGCCGCGGTCGGGGACGTGCCGGACCAGGCGGTGCACGTGACCAGCGACGACGGCCTGCGCCTCGACCGCAGCCCGTTGCCCGACGACCCGGACCTCGCCGCCGCGGCGGTCGTCGCCGCCCTGGACCGGGCGCTGCTGGCCAGCACCCGCTGCCTGACCCTGCATGCCGCCGTGGTCGCCGGGCGGCGGGGCGCGGTCATCGTTCCGGCGGTCTCGGGAGCAGGGAAGAGCACCCTGGCCGGCGCCTGCCAGCAGGCCGGCCTGCTGCTGGTGTCCGACGAGGCGGCGTGTCTCGACCCGGACCGGGACGTTCTCTGGCCCCACCCGCGGCCGCTCGGTCTCGACGCCACCAGCCGCAGCCTCCTGCGCCTGCCCGACCCGCAGGACGGTCCCGCCGACGGGGAGCGCGCGACGTCCCCCGCGCTGCTCGGCGCGGTCGCACCGGTCGACCGGCCGGTGGTCCCGGTGGCCGTGGTGGTCCCCGAACGGCGGGACGGGTCCGGCGCGGCGACGGTCATGCCGGTGGGCACGGCGGAGGCTCTCGCCGCCCTGCTGGCGAGCTGCCTCAACACCGGCGCCGGGCGGCTCTGGACCCCGGAGCGCGCGTGGTCCCGGCTGACCCATTTCGCCCGGACGGTTCCCGGGTCGCGGATGGTCTACGGGAGCCCGCAGGACGGGGCCGAGGCCCTGGCGGCGTTGCTCGCCTGACTCGGATGACGTCCGGCTCAGCCGTCGTGGGCGACCTTGTCGAAGAACGCCTCCCGGGCTTCGGGACCGCCCGCGGGGTAGAAGCCGGATCGGGGGTCGTCCTGGCTGAGGAGCACGTCGGTCCCGAACCGGGTCGTCCGACCCTCACGCCGCCACGCCCTGGCCTTTCCCAACGCGGCGCCGACGCTGCCGAGCTGGGTGGACCGGCACGACCGAGCCACCAACCGTGACACGGCCCCACCCTGACCGACGAGTGGCGGCGGCGCGACGGCGTCGGCCACCCGCGCGAGCGCCGGCCACGGCCCCACCCGGGCGGGGAGCGGCAGTCCCGGCGGCACCGGCATACCGATGATCCGGTGGGCGCGGCGGACCATGAGGTCGACCGCAGGTCCAGCGCCCCACTCGCTCGCCGCCCGTCCGAGCGACCCGTCCGGGCCCACGCGGGCGGCGTGGTCGAGAGCCCCCCGCAGGTCGGTGAGCCACACCAGCCGATGGCCGCCGGACAGGGCGGCGTGGACGGCGACCTCGACGACGAAGTCCCAGGGCGCCAGCGTGAGGTACCGGACTCCGGTGCCCTCCTCGAGCTCCACCGCGCGCGCCAGGAGCCGGTCGAGGGGGGCCGCCGTGCCGACACTGCCGCCGAGCCCCCAGTGCAGGTCGATGGCCCCGCCGGAGCGTCCTTCGACGAACAGCTCCTTGACGCCCAGCTCGGTCAGCAGCGGCCAGTTCGCGTCGAGCAGGGTGCAGCCGGCCTCCTCCAGCGCGACGACCGCGCGGCCGACGTCGGTCGGCCGGACGGCGATGTCGAGGTCCACGTAGGACCGCAGCGGTGGCCCCGCGTAGCAGGTGGCGACGAGCGCCGGACCCTTGACGACGAGGACGTCGACACCGGCGTCGCCGAGCACCCCGATGACGAGGCGGAGGTCGTCCAGCGCCCGCAGGTGCCGCGCCTGGGCCGCATGGACGAGGCCGGTCAGCTCCGGCGTCGGCTCACCCACGGCGAGGCGCGCGAAGCCGGCCACCCCGTGGAAGTCGGCGGCCCGGGCCAGCGCGTCCGCCGGTATGCCCGTCGGCACCGTCACCGGTGCGTGGACGGTCCCGTCGTTGCCGACGCTGCGCAGGACCTGCACGAGCCACGTGACGGACGCGGCCCAGTGCGGGTCCTGCTCGACGGTCATCGCGCGGACGTCATCGCGCAGCGGTCAGCGCGGCCGCGTTGCCGGCGGCGGCGATGTCGGCGAGGAACACGGCCCGGACGAGGTCGGAGGCCCAGCGCAGCACGGCGTCGTCGCGCAAGGGCGTCCCGCCCACGCGCGCCGTCATCGGCTGCGGGACGAGGACGGTGCCGAGCGCGTCCTTGACGATGGAGCCCGGGTAGAGCCGCTGCAGCCGCAGCTGCTGGCTCTCCCGCAGGTGGACGGGACCGAACCGCACCGTGCGCCCCTGGACCGCGATGTCGCCGATCTCGGCCGACCGGGCCACGGTGCGCAGCCGGGCCACCTCGAGCAGGTTCCGGACCGGCTCGGGCGGGGCGCCGTAGCGGTCGCGGAGCTCCTCCTCGATCTCGGTGAGCTCCTTCTCGTCGATGACCGCGGCGAGCTTCTTGTACGCCTCGAGCCGCAGCCGTTCGCCCGGCACGTAGTCGTGCGGCAGGTGCGCGTCGACCGGCAGCTCGATCTTGATCTCCTGGAGCTGCGTCTGGCCCTCGCCCTTGAAGTCCGCGACCGCCTCGCCGACCAGCCGCACGTAGAGGTCGAACCCGACCCCCTCGATGTGGCCGGACTGCTCTCCGCCGAGCAGGTTGCCCGCGCCACGGATCTCCAGGTCCTTCATGGCCACCTGGATGCCGGCACCGAGGTCGGTGTGGCTGGCGATGGTCATCAACCGGTCGTGGGCCGTCTCGGTCAGGGGCTTCTCCGGCGGGTACATGAAGTATGCGTAGGCGCGCTCGCGGCCACGTCCTACACGTCCCCGCAGCTGGTGCAGCTGGCTCAGGCCGAGCACGTCGGCCCGGTCGACGACGAGGGTGTTGGCGTTGGAGATGTCCAGCCCCGTCTCGACGATCGTGGTGCAGACGAGGACGTCGAACCGCTTCTCCCAGAAGTCGAGGACGACCTGTTCCAGCCGGTTCTCGCTCATCTGCCCGTGGGCCACGGCGATGCGGGCTTCGGGGATCAGCTCGCGCAGCCGCGACGCGGCGCGCTCGATCGAGCTGACCTTGTTGTGGACGAAGAACACCTGGCCCTCACGGAGCAGCTCGCGCCGGATGGCCGCGGTGACCTGCTTCTCCTCGTACCCGCCCACGTAGGTGAGGACCGGGTGTCGTTCCTCGGGAGGCGTTGCGAGAGTGGACATTTCGCGGATCCCGGTGACGGCCATCTCCAGCGTGCGCGGGATCGGCGTGGCCGACATGGCGAGGACGTCGACCGCCGTGCGGAGCGTCTTCAGCTGCTCCTTGTGCTCGACGCCGAACCGCTGCTCCTCGTCGACCACGACGAGCCCGAGGTCCTTGAACCGGACCTCCGAGCCGAGCAGCCGGTGGGTACCGATGACGACGTCGACGCGGCCGTCGGCCAGCCCCTCGAGGACCTGGCGGGCCTCCTTGTCGGTCTGGAACCGGCTGAGCGACTTGACCGTGACCGGGAACGGCGCATACCGCTCGGAGAAGGTGTTGTAGTGCTGGGTGACCAGCAGGGTCGTCGGCACGAGGATGGCGACCTGCTTGCCCTCCTGCACCGCCTTGAACGCCGCGCGCACCGCGATCTCGGTCTTGCCGTAGCCGACGTCGCCACAGATGAGGCGGTCCATGGGGACCTCCTTCTCCATGTCGGCCTTGACCTCGTCGATCGACGACAGCTGGTCGGGCGTCTCGACGTAGGCGAAGGCGTCCTCCAGCTCGCGCTGCCAGGGCGTGTCCGGCCCGAACGCGTGGCCCTTGGTGGCCATCCGCGCGCTGTAGAGCCGGATGAGGTCGGCGGCGATCTGCCGGACGTAGCGGCGGGCCCGGGCCTTGGTCTTGTGCCAGTCCGACCCGCCCAGCTTGTTCAGGGTGGGCGCCTCGCCGCCGACGTACTTGGTCACCTGGTCCAGCTGGTCGGTCGGGACGTAGAGGCGGTCGGCCGGCTGTCCCCGCTTCGACGAGGCGTACTCGATGACGAGGTACTCACGGGTCGCGTTCTGGACGGTGCGCTGGACCATCTCGACGAACCGGCCTACACCGTGCTGCTCGTGGACGACGTGGTCGCCGGGCCGCAGCTGGAGCGGGTCGACCTGGTTGCGTCGACGGGACGGCATCCGGCGCATGTCCTTGGTACCCGCGGTGCCGGGCTGGCCGGTCAGGTCGGCCTCGGTCACCACGGCCAGACGCTGCCGTGCGTCCACGAACCCGCGACCCAGGGACCCGGTCGTCACGTGGACGAGGCCGGTCGCGATGTCCTCCCCGGAAGGGTCGAGGGTGGCCGCGACGTCGTGCTCGGCCAGCACCTCGTGGACGCGGCGGGCGAGACCGTGGCCATCGGTGACGACGACGACGCGCCACTCGTCCGCGACCCAGGCGCGCAGCTGCGCGACCGCGGCCTCGGTGTCGCCGCGGAACGGCTCGACGTCGGTGGTGCCGAGGTCGACCCGCTCGACGACGTCGGCGTCATCGGGCTCGCTGAACTCCGCCAGCTCGGCGTCGCTGGCGAACGAGGTCAGCGTCCACCACGGCAGGTCGAGCGAGCGGGTGTGCTCACGGAGCTCGGCCAGGGTGAAGAACGAGGCGGTGCCGAGCACGCTCTGGAGGTCCACCGGGACGGCGCTGCCGGCCGATGCGCCCACCCAGCTGGCCTCGAGGAACTCGGTGCTCGTCGCGACGAGGTCGTGGGCCCGGGTCCGGACGCGCTCGGGGTCGACCAGCACCACGAGCGAACGCGACGGCAGCAGGTCGAGGACCGACTGCATACCGCCGGTGTCGGCCAGGAGGACGGGCATCAGCGACTCCATGCCCTCGACGGCGATGCCCTCGGCGAGCTTGGCCAGCATGTCGGCCACGCCGGGCAGCTCCGTGGCCAGCCGCCGCGCGCGGTCGCGGACGGCGTCGGTGAGGAGCAGCTCGCGGCACGGCGGGGCCCAGAGACCGTGCTGGGCGATCTCGAGGCTGCGCTGGTCGGCCACCTTGAACCAGCGGATCTCCTCGACCGTGTCGCCCCAGAACTCGACCCGGACCGGATGCTCCTCGGTCGGCGGGAAGACGTCGAGGATGCCGCCGCGCACGGCGAACTCGCCCCGCCGCTCGACCAGGTCGGTCCGCGTGTAGGCCGCACCGGCCAGGGCGTCGACGACGTCCTCGAGGGGCGCCTCGTCACCGGCCTTGAGCGCGACCGGTGCCAGCTCGCCGAGCCCTCGGGCCACGGGCTGCAGGAGCGCTCGAACGGGCGCGACGACGACGGACAGCGGCCCGTAGGCCGGGTCGTCGTGGTCGGGGTGGCTGAGGCGCCGCAGCACGGCCAACCGTCGACCGACCGTGTCGCTGCGCGGGCTGAGCCGCTCGTGCGGCAGGGTCTCCCAGCTCGGGAAGGTCGCGATGCGGTCGCGCGGGAACAGGCAGCCGAGCGCCTCGGCCAGGTCGTCGGCCTCGCGGGTCGTGGCGGTCACGAGCAGGATCGGGCGGGAGGGTCGGTCGGCCCGGGCGCTCGCGCGGTTCTCCTCCTCGGCGAGACCGGCCACGACGAACGCCCGGGCTCCACCGCTCACCGCGACGTCGACGAAGGGGAGCCGGTTCCTCGCGGCCTCCCGGACGCGGTCCATCGCCGGGCTGTCGGCCCAGATCGGGACCGCCGCCGCGGGCAGGGCGACCCCGCCCTGAGCGACCGGGTCTGTCGTGGTGGTGATGCTCATGTGCTCCTCGCCGTTCGCCGTCGCCCCACCTGACCACGGTGGTCGGACAGCACGAAAACCCCGCCTTCTCTCGAAGACGGGTTGATGGGTCCAGTTTACGTCGTGCGGCGGGCGTCCGCGGTCGCGGGGCTGACCGTGCCGAGGGGTGCCACTGCGGACGGATCGGGTATGCGGGTCGAGGCGAGGTCGACGACACCGACGGCGACCGCGCACCAGCCGGTGGTCCAGCACACCGCCAGGACGACAGGACCGGCGCCGACGTGCGGGAAGGTGGCGGCGTCGGCGAGCAGCACCGCCGTGGAGATCCCCACCACGACAGCGCCGCTGACCATCGCAGCGATATCCCGGCCTGTCCGCGCGCGGAGCGTCGGCGCCGCCGCGTCACGGGCCAGGACCGCCGCACCGACCAGTGACCACCCCATCCCGAAGAGCAGCGGGCAGAGAACCTGGAACGGCGAGTGCCAACCCGCCAGCATGACCCCGGACGTCACGGCGACGAGCACCGCGGCGGACAGGACCTCGGAGCGCCGGTGGCGCGTCACCGGCGCCACCAGCAGCCACCCGAGGACGACCCCCGCGGCCACGCCGACGTGCCCGCTCAGCGGGTCCAGCGATGTCGAGCTCGGCGTGAGCCCAAGGGGCGCGAGCTTGACGAACTGCACGGAGAGGTTGGTCAGCAGCATCACGGCGGCATAGGTCAGTGCCGCCCGCCGCGAGCGGCGGTAGGTCAGCCAGCAGAGCACCGCGAAGGCGAGGACGAGCGTGGGGATGGCGAGGTAGGCGTAGACGAGCTGCAGCACTTTCAACGGCTGGGGCAGGTCGGTCAGCGTGTCGTCGACGACCTGTGACCAATGGGCCCCGATCGGTGTGGAGGTCATCCACCCGGCCAGCGGCGCGGCCACGGCCACGGTCGCGAGCCCGACCACCGCCAGGCCGAAGCGACCGAGTCTCGGCATGCGCCGATTCTTCATGGGCCGCACCGCATCCTCCTGGCCTTCCAGCGGACTGACAGGGAGTTCCGAGCCGGTCTACCCTCGCCCGAGCCGGCCGCCGACTTCGCCGACGCCGCGGTCCACGAGGTGGCCGAGGCGGCGCAGGCGGTTGCGGGCGATGTGCGCCTGCCGACCGGCGTAGAAGCGACCGATCGCCGCATACGCCCGTCGGCGGCTCGCGGCGGTCAGCTCCATGGCGTCGACGTCACGGCGGAACTCCCGGCAGAGCAGTGAGGTGCCCACCCGCAGCTGCCACTTCGGGAAGCCGAGCCGTTCGGCCGCGAGTGGCGCGGAGGGGACACCGACGCCACGGCCGGCGAGGACCGCCGGCACGTGGACCCACGGGCCGGCCAGCGCCAGCTGGACCGCGTAGTGCTGGTCCTCCTGGTACATGTTGCCTCGCGGGATCCCGACGACCGCGTCCCGGCGCAGCAGGCCGTACAGCGGATCCACGTCGAAGGTGCGGCTGTTGAGCGCCTGAAGCATCGCGTCGAGCCGCACCACCGGGTCCGTGGAGGCGAGGCCGGCACCGTCGTAGGACGTCTCCTCCGAGGCGTCGACCCCGGGCCCGGTGTACTCGATCCGCGTCGTCGCCAGGACCGCGTCGGGCCGATCCGCGAGAGCGGCGAGACAACGGGTCAGGTAGTCCGTCGCGAGCCAGTCGTCGTCCCCGATCCATCGGAAGTAGCAGCCCCGGCTCTCGGTCAGCGCGAACATGAAGTTCGGCAGGAGGCCGATGTTCTGCGGCTGACGGACGTAGCGGATCCGGCCGTCCGCGCGGGCGAGCGCTCGGCATATCGACTCGGTGTCGTCCGTCGACGCGTTGTCGGTGATGACCAGCTCGAGGTCTCGGGTGTCCTGGGCCAGCACGGACCGCACCACGGGCTCGATGGACTCCGCTGCGTTCCGGATCGGGAGGCCCACCGAGACGAGGGGTGGCGCGCTGCTCAACTCGGGCGCCTATGACGTCGTCCGCGGGCGGACCCGGCGGCGCAGCTCGGCGGCGTGGGTGCTCCCCCACGACGCGGACCCCGGAGAACATGACGGCTCAGTGGACTGCAACACGGCGGACTGCCCCTCCCAGGGCCGCGCGCTTGAACAGTGCATACCTGGCATCCCAGTCGTTCGCCTCGCGGAACGCCGCAACCTCGGCGTCCGACGCGTCGGGCAGTGCGGCCGCGGCCAGCACGGCCGGGGCGTAGGGGCCGCCGGGCGGGACCAGGAGGACGCGGTCGGAGATCCCCCGGATCGGCGGCAGGTCGGACGACACCGTCGCCGTTCCCGCGGCGAGGTACTCGTAGAGCTTGAGCGGGCTCATGGCCTCGGTCACGGCGTTGCGCACGTGCGGCAGCAGGCAGACCCGGGCGGCGTCGACCATGGCCAGCACCTGCGGACGGGGGTGCCAACCGTGAAGCACCACGTTGGGCAGCCGGGCCAGGACCTGCAGGGGCGCCGGGTCGATGACCGGTCCCACCAGGACGATGGTCCACTCCGGGCCGAGCTCCCGGGCGCAGGCGGCGAGCGCCTCCGTGTCGACCCGGCCCTCGACCGCGCCGACCCACAGCGCCACCGGACCCCGGATCGCCGCGAACCAGTCGGGCACCGGCGGGAGCGCGTCGAAGGCGTGCGCGGCGACTCCGTTGGGCACGACGGTCGACCGCCTCGCCCCGATCCGGTCGGCGATCGTCTGCGAAACCGTGATCACGTTGACGTCGTGTTGGGCCATCTGGGCGTAGCTGCGCCCGATCGCGCCACCGGCACTCGCGAAGATGCCGTCCTCCTCGGTCCGCCAGTCGTCCCAGCCGTAGTAGACGACGTCGGCCCACCCGGTCCGATCCGCCACGGCGGCCAGGACCGGGTGGCACGAGATCAGGACCGAGTCCGGCGCCGCCTGCGCCCGCAGGCGGCGCTCCAGCCTCCGGTACGCCGTCTCCATGTCGGGTCCGTAGGGGTCACCGCGGGCCCAGCGCCGAGGGCGGTCCAAGCGCCGCCGGACACCGGCGGGGGCGTCGAGCTCCCCCATGCCCGGACTGGCCAGCACTCGCAACCAGTTCCGGAACGGGTCGACGAGCGTCACCGAGGGGAGGTCGACGTCGTCGACGAGCCGGTTCACGATGGCCTGCCCCTGCTGGGTGTGGTCGTCCTCGACACCGGAGGCCCAGGTGCGGTAGGTGAGGACCGCGACCACGTCACCGGTCACGCGTCGGCCCCCCAGGCGCTCATGTCCCGCAGCTGCCGGGCCCGGGCCAACGCCGAGCGCAGCCAGCGCACGGTCAGGGCCAGGTAGACCACGCCTCCGACCAGCGCACCGGTGATCAGCGTCGCCCAGGGCGCGCCGTCCCATCGCGACGCCACGGCAGCGGCGACGCCGGCGACCACGCCGGCCGCCGCAGGGACGGCCGAGGTGACGAAGACCTGGCGGATCGGGCCGCTCATCGACGGTCGGACCAGCGCGAGGTACATGGGGACGACGGCTCCGAACATCACGGCGAGGTTCGCCCACGCCACCCCGGTCACCCCCCAGCGCGCCGCGAACCACACCGCGGGGACCTGGACGAGCAGCCACGCCAGCTGGACCCACAGGTACCGTCGGGTCTGGCCCGCGGCCACTGTCACATCGACGCAGAGCCGGACGAGGATCTCTCCCAGCTTCGCGAACGCGAGCGCCTGGATGACCGCCGCGGCCGGCAGCCACTTCGCGCCGTAGAGGAGCTCCACGAGGTATGGGGCCAGGACCGCCAGCATCACCGACACGGGCCAGAACATCCAGACGATCATCTCCACGCAGCGGGTGAAGACGTCCTGCACGACCGAGGGGTTGTGCCTGATCTGCGCGAAGAGCGGGAGGCCGACATTCAGCAGGATCGGCAGGAAGAGCCCGAGCGGCCACGCCGAGACCGTGTCGCCCAAGTTGAACAGGCCGACGTCAGCAGCGCCTGACGTCCGGGCGATGGCGAAGGTGTTGACGCCGATGATCACGGTGCCGACCAGGGTGCCCGCCACCAGCGGTAGGCCCAGGGCCAGGATATGGCGCGCCTGGCCGCGGTTGAAGCCGGGCAGGTACCTCCTCGAGACGACGATCTGCAGCCCGACCACGACGATCACCTGCCCCACGACTCGGGACCAGGCCAGCGACATGGCACCGTGGCCCCCGACCGCGAGGGCCACCAGCACCGACCGACGACACGACCAGTCCGATGGCCTCGATGCCCGTCTGCACCGCCATCCGGAACTCCCGGCGCAGCTGGGAGTTCGGCACGCTGCCCAGGGCGCCGAGGAAGACGCAGGCGGAGAGCACCCGCATCGCGTCGACCGCTTCCGGCGTGCCGAAGGCCGCCGCGACCACCGGCGCGAGCAGGATCAGGCCCACACCCAGCACCGAGTAGCTGACCAGGGCCAGGGTGAAGGCAGTGGGGGCGACCGAGTCGAACTCGTCGGGAGCGGCCCGAAGCAGCGCGGAGTGCAGCCCCAGCTCGGCCACCTGCCCGATGAACGTGTACACGACGAGCGAGACGGCGAAGACGCCGAAGTCCTGGGGATCGAGCAACCGGGCGGCCACAATGCCCACGAGCAGCGAGCCGACCCGCATGATGCCGGCCCCGGCCACGCTCCAGGCGGCACCGACCAGCGCCCGGCGGCCAAGTCCGGCTTTCGGCGCAGACGTCGACCAAGGACTTCACCGTCGCCGGCGCAGCCTCGGCGTCCCGACGTTCGACGTCCGCCGAGGCCTCGGGCACCGGGTCAGACGCGCTCAAGCCAGATCTCCCGCCAGAACGGGACGTACTCGCGAGGGCACGCCGAGGTGAAGGCACCGGTGCAGACCGTCCTCTCGAGGATGATGCACGGGTTCTTCATGGTCAGCAGCCGGCCGGTGCGCTCGTCGAGGCACTGGTCGACCCGCGACTGGACGACCGCCGTACGCCCGCAGTGGCGCGACATCTCGGCGTCGAAGCCCATGCCGCGGTTCAGCAGGTTCTGGTCGAGCGTCGCCATGATCTCCTCGCGCGACTTGACGCGCACCAGCTCGCCCGGCTGGAGGTTCAGCTCCTCGGTCGGGGTGCGACCCGTGACCTTGCCCTTGATGAATCCCCAGGAGAGACCCTCACGGAAGCGCAGCCGCTCGGGCACCTTGCGCCGGCTCACGGCCTGGAGCCGGTTGAAGGCGCCGACGAGGAAAGCTCGTGCCACGAAGAGCGGACCGAAGTTCCCGACGCGCACGTCGTCGACGAACTGGCTGACGTGGGTCAGGGGCAGCGGATCCGGCGCTGCGCGGAGGATCTCGGTGGCCTGGCACGCATACCGGGTCGCTCCGTCCTCGAAGGTGCCCTGCGTGGTGTTGATCTCGAGGAGCGGCAGTGATGGCCGCGACCCCCGGTCGGGGGCCGCGGCGGTGCCGCCGTCACCGGCTCGGCCGGGTCGACCTTGCGCAGCCAGTCGCTCTTTCCAGAAGAGGGAGCAGGCGGTCTGGCAGCCGCCGTGGGCCGAACCGTCGCAGCGCGAGCCGGTGAGGTGCACCGCCCGGGTCATCTTGTGCATCCCGGTCCAGTTCAGGGCGTCGCACACCTTGAGGGCCACCTTGTGGACCGTCATGCGGCGGCCGCAGAAGGCCAGCATCTCGGGCATGAACGGGAGGTTCTCCAGCTCGCCACGCTCGTCCAGGGTGGCGAAGATCTCCTCGGCGCTCTTCACCTCGACGAGGTCGCCCGCGCGAAGTCCCAGCGACGGTGCGACGGGACGAATCTCCGTCTGGGTCATGAGACCCCCTTCAGGCTCGCGGTCGTGTGGTCTCGGCCGGAGGACGCGCGACAGTGAGCGCCGCGCCCGCCGGACCGGTCTGGGAACCTCGGTGGCCCGAGTGCCAGGACACGCCTGTCAGCGCACAGCATTCCCACGTTTCCCCCGTGCTCATCGATCGTAGATCTCGGTTCCGGCGACGTCCCGCGTTTCCGAAAACCGTGACCATGGTGCGGATGTCCTTGCGGCTCAGGCCTGCCCGAGCCCGAGCACGGTCTTCGGTGAGACGAAACCCTCGGCGTAGGGCGCCCGGCACTCCACACCGCGAAGCCGCATGAGGCCGAGGAACGTCTCCTCGTCCCACCAGTCGTGGTGGTGCTGTGAGGGATACGCCTCGTCGAGGAGCCGGGCCTTGGCCACCGCCTGCTCCCGGGTGAGCGGGACGTAGTGGGTGACCGCGGCCAGGTCGCCCTCCCACTTCGGGATCTCGTAGTGCAGGACCAGCGCATTGCGCCAGACCGTGGGCACGAGCTCGGCGAGGAGCCGGTGGTCCTGGTGGCTGTCGTCCGTGCGTGGCGCGAGGATCAGCTGCGGGCGCACGTCGGCGGCGACGTCCTCGAGCGCCTGCTTCACGTCGTCCCAGGAGGCGGGCAGCCGGCCGTCGCGGAACGAGTGGTTGACCACCGTCGGCTCGTCCGCCGTGTCCTTCCAGAACAGCTGCGCCGCGTGCCGCCCCTCGACCTGTCGGTCCTCCGTCCCCGTGAGGATGACGTGGGTAGCGGTGACGCGGCGCGTCGCGGCCAGGGCTAACAGCGTCCCCCCGCAGCCGATCTCGATGTCGTCGGGGTGGGCGCCGAGGCAGAGGACCGACAGCGGGCCGCCGGGCAGGTCGAGCGAGATCATCGGGGCGACGACCAGCCGCTCACGGCGAGACGAGCTGGCTCGCCCCGGCCGGCACCACGTGCTCGTCGCGCCAGAGGGTCCAAGGACTTGCCCCCGTGAAGTAGAGGTCCTCGAGGTGGGCCCGTTCCTTCAGGGTGTCCATCGGCGCCCAGAAGCCGTCGTACGGCAGCGAGATCATCCGCCCGGCCTTCGCCGCCTTGCGGCAGGCGTCGCCGACGAGGTCCTCGCCCTCCTCCAGATAGTCGAAGATCTCCTGGCGCAGGATGAAGAACCCACCGTTGATGCGGAAGTTGAGGTCCTTGGCCGGTTCGAAGCCGACGACCCGGTCGCCGGCATCGTCCACGTGCACGACGTGGAACGAGCCGGGCGGAGGCACGGCGAGCAGCGACGCCGCGGCGTCGCGCGTGTGGAACTCCGCGATGAGGTCGTTGAGGGGCGCGTCGGTGAGCACGTCGCCGTAGGTGGCCAGGAAGACGTCGTCACCGTTCAGATGGGGCCGGACCCGACGCAGCCGCTCGCCGATCTCGCTGTGCAGACCGGTGTCGACGAAGGTGATCGTCCAGTCGCTGATGTCGGTGCTGATCATGTCCACCCGGCGACCGCCGTCGGACAGCACGAAGTCGTTGGAGGCCGTCTCCTGGTAGTTCAGGAAGTACTCCTTGACCTTCTCGGCGCCGTAGCCGAGGCAGAGGATGAACTCCGTGTGCCCGAAATGCGCGTAGTACCGCATGATGTGCCACAGCACGGGCCGGTGACCCACGGTCATCATCGGCTTCGGCGTCGGGTCGTCCCCGACGCGCATCCGCATACCGAAGCCGCCGCAGAACAGGACGACCTTCATCGCACGGCCTGCTCGAGGCTGACGCGGAGGTTGTCGTCCATCCGCCCCTCCCGCATCAGCCGGGAGATCTGGGCGAGCCGGATATAGCGGTTCTCGAAGTCCTCGGCCGTCAGGCCGAGGCGAGTCATGTCCGCGTAGAGCTGGTCGATGCCGAGCGGCACCGTCCACCGGGGCTGAAACGCCGGCAGCGCCTCGGTGATCTTGCTGAAGTCCACGCGGTAGTCACGGACGTCGGGACCGGCACCCTTGGCGAACGTGACCGGTGCGCCGGTGATCCGCGCCACCTCGTTCGCGATGTCGCGGATCTGGACTACATCGGCGTCTCGCCCGACGTTGAAGGCCTGGTCGTGGATGACGCCGCGTTCGGCCTGCATGGCCGCGAGGAACGCGGTCGAAATGTCCTCGGCGTGGACCAGCGGGCGCCACGGAGTGCCGTCGCTCTGCAGCCGGACCTCACCGCGGGTGACGGCCGCGCCGGTGAGGTTGTTCACCACGATGTCGGCCCGCAGACGCGGCGACGAGCCGTAGGCGGTGGCGTTGCGCAGGTAGGTGGGGCTGAAGTCGTCGTCGGCGAGGGCGGAGATGCCCGTCTCGGCGAGGACCTTGCTCTCGCCGTAGGGCGTCACCGGGTTGAACTGCGCCGTCTCGGTCACCGGGGCGTCGCCCGCGGCACCGTAGAGCGAGCAGGAGGACGAGAAGAGGAAGCGCGGGATGCCGGCCAGCTTGGCCACCCGCGCCATGTGGATCGCCCCCTCGGCGTTGACCGAGTAGGTCGCGCCGGGGTTGAGCTGCCCGATCGGGTCGTTGGAGATGGCGGCCAGGTGCACGACCGCGTCGAACCCCTCGAGATCCGCGGGATCGGCGTCGCGGATGTCGAGGGTGCGTTGCTCGTACCCGGTGACCGGGTCGCCGAAGTCGCACCCGTCGTACCACCCGGCGTCGAGACCGACGACCTCGTGCCCCGCCCCGACGAAAACCGGGACGAGAACCTGACCGATGAATCCACGGTCGCCCGTGACGAGTACCCGCATGCTGAACTGACCCCCATGAATGAACCGCCGGCCACTGATGGCCGGCCCCGCTTCCCACACCCCGAACGCGTGGACTGCACACCCCTGTGCAGTCCTGCGCTACCAGACGACGGTAGCCCGATAGGGGGGTTCTTCGGGCCGGAACCCACAAAGCCCTTCGAAGGTGGAACGCCCGAGTTAGCCTGAGTTCCACAGTCATTGGGTTAGGGGGAAGTACAGAACCGTGGACAGTCTCGACGTCATCAAGGTGTGCCTGCGTCGCTGGTACATCTTCTTTCCGCTGGTCCTGCTGGCCGCCGGTGCGGGCGTCGGGCTCGGAAAACAGGTCAAACCGACCTATACCGCCACCGGCAGCTACTCGTTCATCTACCCGAACCCGGACGCCATCACGGCGACGTCGGACCCGCGCGACCGCAACCCGCTGGTGACGCAGGGCAACACCTCACTGCTCGGTGAGGCGGTCCAGGCGAACCTCACCTCCGAGCTGGTCGAGGACGCCCTCGGGGGCAACAACCGTGGGTATGCGCCGGACGAGACGCCGAGCCAGGCTCACTACACCGTGACGATGCCTCCGCAGTCGGCCTCCTACGTCGTCCAGACCTGGGCCGACACGCAGCAGCAGGCGGCGGAGGTGGTGAGGGCCGTTCTCCTGGCGGCCCCGAAGGCCGCCACCGACGTCCAGACCAATGCCGGGGCCCCGGTGGCCTCGCACTTCAAGCCGTTCCTGACCGCGCCGACCCAGACCGAGGAGCTACCGCCCCAGTCTCCGGCCAAGCTGCTCCTCACCGTGCTCGCGATCGGTGCCGTCGCCGGGGCTGCCCTCTCGCTCCTGGTCGACCGGCTCTTCCCGAAGCGCTCCAAGGGCCGGCCCAACCCGCGTCGGCGTCCGGCGACGATGACCCGTCCACGTCCGGGCGGTACGGGCGGTACGGGCGGCTCGTCCGACGTCCCGCCGACCGCGGAAGAGGCCCGACCGCAGGACACGGAGCCCAAGGACGCGTCGGTGGCGACGCCGATCAACCCCGCCGATGACGAGGAGAAGCCCGAAACCGCACGTCTACGAAGGGAATCCGTGACTTCGTGACCCGCTGGGTCGGGCGCGATCTCTGGACTCGGCCGCCGGTCCGGAAGGGCGCCGCCGTCGTTGCACTGACGGTGGCGCTGCTGGGTGCGTACTACGTGTCGCAAGCCACGACGACCAAGGCGCCCGCCCTGGTGATGCTGGCGATCGTCGGCATCTTGTTCGGCGTCGTCGTCGCCATGTCCCGTCGGGACGCCGTCAGCCTGCTGACCATCGTGTTGGTCCCGCTGTTCCTCGTCCCGGAGAACTACTCGATCGCCGGCCCGTTGAAGTCGGTGGGCTACCCGCCGCTGCTCGCGGGCCTGGCGTGCCTCGCCGTGTGGGCGGTCGCCCGGTGGACGGGCGCGATCCGCCCCGAACCCTGGCACCCCTTCCGCTGGACGATGCTGCTCTTCGTCCTCACGAGCATGACCGCCTTCGCGGCCGGGCTCACTCGCAACCTGGTCCAGGCGGAGGCCGACTCGGCGACCCGGATGATCTTCCCGGTGCTCGCCATGATCGGCATCGCGATGCTGGCGACGGACGGCCTCAACACGGTCGCTCAGGTCGAGACACTGCTCAAGGGCCTCGTCGTGCTCACCACGCTCGAGGGCATCGCGGGCGCGCTGGAGTTCGCCATCCACCTCGACTACCACGCGCTCGCCCGGCTGCCCGGGTTCGTCGTCAACACCGAGGTCGGCAGCGCCGTCCGGAGCGGGATCGACCGGATCGAGGCCGCGGCGGCGCACCCCATCGAGTTCTCGCTGGCCCTGGCCACGGCCGTGCCGCTGGCCCTGCACTTCGCCCTCAACGCCGAGAGGCAGCGGTCGCGCCGGCTCTTCTGGGTCTGCTTCGCGATCCTGGCCGGGGTCATCCCGCTGACCGTCTCTCGCACCGGTCTGCTCGGGATCGCGATCTGCCTCCTCGTCTACGGCGCGGTGCTCAAGGGCCGTGCCCGGGCCAACCTCTTCGTCCTCTCGGCGATCGGGCTGGTCGCCTTCCCGGTCATCGCACCGGGAGTCCTGGGCACGATCAAGAGCTTCGTCTTCGCCGGTACGGCGGACGACAGCATCACGGGACGCTTGGACGACTACGCCCTGATCCCGCTGCTGATGGACGGCCAATGGTGGTTCGGGCGAGGCTTCGGCACCTTCCAGCCGGACGTCTACTTCTTCCTCGACAACCAGTACCTCATGCAGCTGCTGACCGGGGGGATCGTCAGCCTGCTGGTCTTCGCCGCGATCTTCGTCATCGGCGCCAGCGTGGCTCGGGGTGCCCGCAAGCGCTTCACCCGGACCAAGGACCGCGACCTGGCCCAGGCGATCGCCGCGCCGATCCTCGCCATCGCGGCCGGCGCCGCGACCTTCGACCTCTTCAGCTTCCTCCAGTGCGCCTTCGTCCTGTTCCTGCTCTGCGGGTGCGCGTCCGCGCTGTGGACGATCAGCCGCCGAGAGGAACGGGCACGCGACGCCGCAGCGGCCCGCGAGGCCGCTCAAGCGGAGCTGGAACCGGCGCCCGAACAGCCGGCGGTCCTGGAGAAGGTCCCCGTATGAGCGCCTGGGTGCTATCGGCGGATTTGCCGGAAGACGCTGGAAAGAGCCTGTGAACACGGCTGATTCGGCTCTCATGCTGCTAGGCGATGGTCAAGATGGGGCGTGACGGCGAGACCTGGCGACACCGGACCAGGCCGACGCCCGACAAGGGGGCTCTCGTGGACCAGCGCACCGAGCGGGTCGGGGTCGTGGTGGTGACCTACAACAGCGCCGACGTCCTACCCGGCCTGCTGTCGTCGCTTCCGGCAGGCCTGGCGGGGGTGGACTGGCATTTGGTCGTCGTCGACAACGGGTCGCGGGACCGTTCGACGGAGATCGTGCGCGAGATGGTCCCCGAGGCGGTCTGCATCGAGACCGGGCGCAACGGCGGATATGCCGTCGGGTTCAACATCGGGGCAGCGGCGCTTCCGGAGGCGACCGCGGTGTTGGTGCTCAATGCCGACGTCCGCCTGGACCCGGGTTGCGTCGAGGAGCTGCTGCGCGCGCTGCGCGAGCCTGGCACCGGCATCGCGGTACCACGCCTGGTCGACGGAAACGGTGACCTGGTCCTGTCGATGCGGCGGGAGCCCAAGGTCGGCCGCGAGATCCTCGAGACCCTCGTCGGCGGCCCGAAACTGGGCCGGTTCTGGGACGTGGGAGTCATGGTCGCCGACCACCAGCGTTACGCCGTGGAGACGACGACCGACTGGGCCGAGGGGTCGACCCAGCTGCTCAGCCGCGAATGCCTGGACACCTGTGGCGAGTGGGACGAGTCCTTCTTCCTCTTCTCGGAGGAGACCGAGTTCGGGCTGCGGGCCAAGGACCAGGGGTATGCGACGCGCTACGTGCCCACGGCCCACGCGACCCACCTCGAGGGTGGCTCGGCCGACGACCCGGCCAAGTGGGCGCTGCTGTGCCGCAACAAGGTTCGCCTCTTCCGCCGGCGCAACGGCGTGGTCCGCTCGGTCGCGTTCTACCTGTGCACGGTGGCTCGAGAGGCCTCTCGGGCGGCCACCGGTCGCGCGACCAGTCGGGCCGCTCTGAGGGTTCTGGTTCGCCCGCGGCTCCTGCGGAGGCCGGCCGGTCCGGAGTGGCTCACAACGATGTCGGGACAGCCCGCGTCAGCGAAGCCGCTTCACAGCGCCCTTGGCTGACCGCACTCCACGAGCCCAAGGACGGCTGGCTGCGGTCACCGTCTGCCGGATCGACTCCGGGGTGTCGTCGGCGTGCACGCTGAACCGAGGTCGGAGCCAGCCCCCCGGTCGAGCCAGACCACGGTCGCTCGTGGACACTGACTGGTAGCCCGCATCCCTGAAGTCGACGGAGGGCCCGACGGTTGTAGCGCCCCAACGGCAGCGCCGCCTGGGCGACGGATCGGCCGGCGGCGTCGGCCAGCCGCTCGCGGGCCTCCACGAGCTCGAGGCGGGCGGTGTCGTCGTCCAGGTCGGACCAGGGGATGTGGTGCCACCCGTGCGTGCCGATCTCCATGTCCGCGGCGACGATCTCCCGGAGCTCGGCGGTGGACAGGCTCCCCGGCTGGTCCAGCCGTCCCGCCAGGGCGTAGAACACCGCGACGAGCCCGCGCTGCTGCAGGGCCGGCAGCGCGATGGCGACGTCCGACGCGTTGCCGTCGTCGAAGCTGATGTCGACCTGGGGCCACTCGGCGGCCTCGTCGAGGATGCGCAGGAACTGGTCCTCGGACACCCAGTACCGGAACTCGTCGCTCTCGAGCGTGCGCAAGCGACGGCCGATCCCGTGGAAACAGAGCCCGATCCGGGTGTTGGTGGGAAGTGTTACGGCCGTCACGCTAGGTAGCCTCGCGGACCTGCGTGGGGTTCGGGCGACTCTGGTCGTGCCCCCAGGACGAACCACCCCACCGGGCCGCGAGCTCCGCGTAGATCGTCACGAGCACGTAGGTCACCGCGGCGGGGAGGAGCCGTGGGTCGCGCCGGACCCCTTCTAGCAGCCACCCGAGCCCCTCGGCCGGTCGGGCCGCCGCACCGGCGGGCACAGAGACGCGGAGCTCGCGGTTCCCGCGGCGGACCCGCGCGAGACGGCGGAGGAGCACCCGGGTGCTGGACGGGGCGCCGACGACGCTGACGACGTCGGGCACCACGGCCTTCTCGTCGGGGCCGAAGAGTGAGTCCAGGAAGAAATCGTCGGCGAGGATCTCCGGGAACTCTTCGAACCGCATACGACCTCGTTCGGAGAGCATGACGACGCCGCGCCCGAACAGCGAGTGCCGGTAGGCCGGGTGGAGCCCGAGGGCGCGGTGGTACTGGCGGACGAGGAACGCGCTTCCCGTCGTGTTGACCTCGCGCCGCGGAGCCGCTGCGAGCGGGGGCCGCTTGCCCGCGACACGGTCGTCCAGTGCCGCCGCCAGACGATCCAGGTCGCGGGCGGTGAGCTGCATGTCGGCGTCGAGGTAGACGCGGGGAAAGCTGGTGACGCGGCTCTCCGCGGCGTTGAGGGCCGCCGGCTTGCCCGGCTGAGGCAAGTCCAGTACGACGACGCCCGGGCGGCGGGCCTGGTCGACGGTGTCGTCACGACAGCCGTTGGCGGCGACGACGACCTCGAGCCGACCGGCCGAGTCCGCCAGCAGGGCGTCCAGACAGCGGCCGATGACGCGTCCTTCGTTGTACGCGGCGATCACCACGGACGTCATCGCCCACCCCCTTCCGCCGCAACAACCTTAGACGGAAGCACCTCGCGACGCTCCCAAAGTCGTCAATGTGTAACTCTCCCAAAGGATTTCTCGTAGCCTGTATGCGTGTGCCGGGAGGCGTACGTCAACGGGTCCATGCCCACCGAGTACGAGGAGCACGGTCGTCCGTGAAGTCCACCGTCGCCGCGATCACCGATGCGGACATCGACGCCGTGGCCGACTTCCTCCACCGGAATCTCGGCGACCGCGTGTCGGCCGCCGCCTGGGTCCGTGCCATCCGGGTGCCGTGGCGCGTCGACGCGCCCAACCACGGCTACCTGTTGCGTGATGCCGACGCCGTGGTCGTCGGTGTTCATCTGGCCTTCTACTCGCGCCGCGAGATCCGTGGTGAGCACCTCGACATCTGCAACCTCGGTGCGTGGTGCGTGCTGGAGGAGTACCGCTTCTCGGGCCTGCGCCTGCTCAAGGCGTTGCTGGCGCAGGAGGGCTACCACTTCACCGACCTTTCCCCCAGCGGGAACGTCGTGCCCCTCAACGAGCGGCTGGGCTTCAGCCGGCTCGACACGACGACCGCGCTGAGCCTGAACGCCTCTCCGCTGTTCAGCCGTGCGAAGGTCAGCTCGGACCCCGACGTCGTCCTCGCGCACCTGGACCCGGCGAACCGGGAGATCTACCTCGACCACCGGGCCACCGCCGCGGCTCGCCACGCGGTCGTCCTCGCCGGCGAGCGGACCTGCTACGTGATGTTCCGGCACGACCGCCGCAAGGGCCTACCGCTGTTCGTCAGCGTCCTCCACGTCAGTGACCCCGAGGTGTTCCACGAGCACTTCGGCGCCTTCTCGCGGTTCGTCCTGCTGCGGGACCGAGCGGTCGCGACACTCTGCGAGCTGCGCGTGGTCGGGCGTCGGCCGCCGATGTCGCGCATCATCGACCGGCCGCGTCCGAAGATGTACAAGAGCACGATCCTCACGGACGCGGACGTCGACTACCTCTACTCCGAGCTGGAGTGCCTCGAGTGGTGAGCCTTCAGGTGAGCGAGAACTTACGCGACGCCTGAGGCGAGGTACGGCCGCGCCGGACCCCACATCTCATCGACGATGCTCCTGGTCGACGCGATCGACCGACTGCTCGAGGCACCGAAGACGATCGACTCGATGCCGTGCTGCTCGCATACCCACGACAGCGCCTCGCGCGGCGGGATCGCCCCGGAGGCGAACACCGACATGGCCATGGCCCGGAACGGCCGCTCGCGCAGGGTCGCCTCGTAGGCCTCCATGCCGCCGGACATCCGGAACCCGAGCTTGTTGATGTTCGAGCAGATGATCGGGTTGTCGATGCCGACCGAGTCGAGAGCGTCGACGAGCTGCGGGAGGTTCATCGTGATGTACCCGGGCTCGGCGTCGTAGGCCGTGCGGACGTGGTCGGCGAAGATCCGGAACGCGTCGACGAACCCGAGACCGAGGAGCAGGTCCACCACGACGTTCTGGAGGAAGATCACCGGGGTCTTCAGCCCACGGAACATCGCCATCTCGGCGTCGATGAGCAGCGTCACGATGCCCTCGATGTCCTTGGACGCGAACGAGCGTCCGCCCCGCACGGCGGCGTTGAGGAACCCTTGCTCCGGCAGGAAGCGGCGCAGCGCGCCGAGCAGCCCGTCCTCGGTGACCGCGTTGGCGTACTTGTGCGCGTAGGGCATGCACGGGTAGAACGCGAACCCCTCGTAGCGTGAGGGGTTGGCGCGGACGTGGGCGGCCACCTCACCGACGCGGTCGTGCGTGGTGCACATGAAGGTGCGGACACCCTCGTCGTAGGCCGCGTCGATCACGTCGAGGATGGCGCGCAGGTCCTGGAACTGCATCGCCTGTGCGCGCGCCTTCTCCTCGGACATGTGGTTGACGCCGAAGAACTGGTTGTCGCCGAGCACGAGGCGGTCGAGCTGGACGGCCGGGCGGGCCATGTAGCGGGGTGCGATCTGGGTTGCGGTCATCATCGTCTCCTCAGCACCTGGCGGATGCTGCGCTTCGTCGTGGGTGGTGCGACGAGGAGCGTTCCCGGCGCTCCGTCGTCGGTCCGAGCGACCGTCATGGCCGGACGCTGTGCGTCGCGCCGGATCATGTCGATGACGTCGTCGGTGTGTGCAGCGGTGGCGAAGGTGTTGGCGCCGTGCGGTTCCCGGGCCGCGACGCGGGCCACGAAGTCGGCCAGCTGGGCGCTGTACTCCTCACCGCGCAGGTAGAAGCCGACCGCCTCGGTCAGCTCCGTCGTGTAGCGGACGTTCCACCCCGTCTGGTAGCCCTCGACGGGCGCAGCGGTCTCCCGAAGGTGGACCTGGATCTCCTGCCGGTCGGCGTAGATCCGCCCCGCGCTGCCCCAGATCGTCACGGAGGTCGACATCTTCCGATGGGAGTCGTCCGACCAGTTGACCGACAGCTGGCTGGACACCCCGTCGGCGAACCGGATCGAGCTGTAGACCTCGTCCTCGGTCTCGGCGGAGAAGATCGAGCTCACGGTGCTGCCCGACACCCCTTGGGCCGGCCCGAAGAACCAGGTGAGGAGGTCGATCGGGTGCGCGGCGTAGTCGTAGAGCGCGCCGCCCCCGGACGCCCGACGGCTCCGCCAGGTGCCGCCCTTGGGCTTGAGGACGACCGGCCCGTAGGCCTCGGCCATCACGTGCGACACCCGCCCGATCGCCCCGAGGTCGAGCAGCCGCTTCACCTCGGCGAACGAGGCGACGTAGCGGTTGTGGTACCCGACTTGCGTGACGAGGCCGAGCTCGTCGGCGGTCCGCGACAGCTCGGTGCTCGTCGCGGCGTCGAGCGAGAGCGGCTTCTCGCAGAACACGTCGATGCTGCGTCGCAGCGTCGCCCGCACCATGTCCGCGTGGAGATGCGTCGGCGTGGCGACGATTACCGCGTCGGGCCGTGCGTCGTCCAACATCGTCTCGTAGTCCGTGTAGGTCGCGACCTGGGTGTACTTGCCCAGGACGTCGAGCAGGTACGCAGTCGAGTCGCACACGCCCACGACGTTGACGTCAGGATGAGCGCGGGCGATCGACAGATGTGAGAGGCCCATTTTCCCTAGGCCTGCCACGGCAACATTAACCATGCCGACTCCCCCCGGTGTTTTGTGGCATGTCCAACTCTAGGCATTCTCGATGACGCGCGAGCCCTTTTCCCAAACACCGGCACGGTGTTTATCTCCCGACCTTTACGCTGGTCGAGGGGTAGGTGACGACGGGCCGATGGGGGAGCATGGAAGCCACCATGAGCGATGCCCGCGATGAGCGAAGGACGCTGCTCGTCGCGTCGACAGGGGGACATCTCGAGCAGCTGATGCGGCTTCGGGACCGATTCCGCCCGCTCTCCAACGGAGTTCGCTGGGTGACGTCGGACGAGCCCCAGTCACGGTCGTTGCTCGCCGGTGAGGATGTCTTCCACCTGCGCTACGTCCCGCCCCGCCGGGCCGACCTGGTCCTCGCCAACATGGCGGCCGCCCGGCGGCTGCTGAAGGAGGAGGAGTATGCCCGCGTCATCACCACGGGATCGGCGATGGCACTCTCTGTTCTCATTCCGGCGCGGGCCCGCGGAATCCCGTGTTATTGGGTGGAGAGTTCGGCGCGGGCAATGGGGCCGAGCCTGACTGGGCGAATTGTCGGAAGAATTCCGGGAATGCACCTTTTCGCCCAATATCCGATTTGGGCGAATAGTCGGTGGCGCTACCGCGGGTCGGTGCTCGACGCGTACCAGCCGGCCGTGCGCATCCCTCCCCCGGACGGCCAGGCCCGGCGGGTCGTGGTCACGGTGGGGACGATGAGGACCTACGGCTTCCGGCGCGCCTTCGAGTCCCTCGTCCGTGTCCTGCCCCCGGTCCTCGCCCCGGACGCCGAGGTGCTGTGGCAGACCGGCGTCACCGACGTCACCGGCCTTGGTATCACCGCCGAGCCGACCGTCCCCGCCCGGCGGATCCGGGAGGCGATGGCCGAGGCGGACCTCGTCATCGCGCACTCGGGGGTGGGGTCCGCTCTCACCGCACTCGACCAGAGGAAAGGCGCCGGTCCTGCTGCCGCGGCTGAAGGAGTACGACGAGATGGTCGACGACCACCAGCTGATGATCGCCGCCGAGCTCCAGAGCCGCGGCCTCGCCATCAGCCGTTCGCCGGACGAGCTGACCGTCGACGACCTGCGGACGGCGATGACCATGGGGGTCGAGGCGGCCCCGGTGCTGCCGCCGTTCGAGCTGGACGGGTGAGCCGCGTGGCCCTGCTGCCGGGAACCGGTGGGCTCCTCGCCGTCTCGACGCGACCGGGGCTGTTCCCGGGACCGGACCTGGACCGGGCGATGGACCGGGTCGGGGCGCCGGATGCGGCACGCTCGCTGGAGGGTACGGTCCGCGTCGCGTCGTGGGGGGCACTGCGCCGGCCCTCCGTCGGCAGCGACCCGATCCTGCTCAACCTCATCTCGCGAGGACCCGGCGGCGACGTGGCGCCACCGGACCTGCGCTCCGGTCGCGACGGTGACCGACTGCTGCCGGACCTGATGCCCCCGTTCGCCGCGCTCCAGGTGGCCGACGACGTCGTGTCCGCGGTGACCGACGCGATCGGCTTCCGGCACCTCTACTACCGCGCCGAGGACGGCTGGTCCGCCGTCTCTACGTCGACCCGAGCGCTCGCGGCTCTCTCCCCGACGCGGCTGGACCGGATGGGGATCGGCTTCCAGTCGGTCCTGGGGTGGCAGATCGGCGACCGCACGCTGTTCGACGGCGTCCGCAAGCTGCGCGAGGGTGAGCGGATCGTCCTCGCGGGCGGCCGCGCCCGGCTCGAGCGGTACCTGCCGGAGACCCGAGAGCCGACGCCACAGACGAACGCCACCGCCATCCCGGAAGCGGCGGACCTGCTTCGCGGGTACCTCGACGGCTACCTGGACGAGCACCCCGACGCGGTGCTGCAGCTCACCGGCGGAATCGACTCGCGGATCCTGCTGGCCGCGATCGACCCCGCACGGCGTCGCGGACTGCGCGCGCTCACCCTGGAGGCGGCCCCGGGCTCGGAGGACGTCCGGATCGCCGCGCGAGCTGTGCCGCCGCAACGGGATGGAACACCTCGTCTACGGCTTCGAGGAGCTGCAGACGCTCGACCCCGAGACGGCGTTCGGACTGGCTCGGGAGTCGGCCGACGCGCTCGACGGGATGGCCGACCCCCTGGCCATGGCCGCCCTCAGCCTGGTCGAGGGACAGGCCCCTCAGGGCCCGCGCATCTCCGGGCTCGGCGGCGAGGTCGCCCGCGGCTTCTACTACCTCGGACCGACCCTCCGCTATGCCCGTGACCCGGGCGTCGACCCGCCTGCTCACGTCGTGGCGCATGTTCGCCAACGAGTCCGTGTCGGAAGGGGTCCTCGAACCCGCATACGCGCAGGAGGTCCGGACCGAGGCGGTGGACGACGTCTACCGGACCTTGCTCGCCACGGGGCAGCCGTGGATGGCCGCCACCGACACGTTCTACCTGTACGAGCGGATGCAGCGCTGGGCCGGCGTCACCGACACGGCCGTATGCCTGCGCCGGCCCGCGGTCAACCCGATGCTCGACCGACGGTTCCTCGACATCGCGGCGTCGCTGCCGCCGCAGGAGAAGGCCGCGTCACGGTTCCTGGCCGGCCTGCTCTGCCGGCTGGACCCGGAGCTGGGCGACATCCCGATGGACGGTCGCAAGGCGCCTCGCGCCTACGTGGACCCGTCGTGGGCGGAGCGGGTGACGCGCCGCTCGTCGATCGTCGGCAAGGGGTACCGGAAGGTTCGGCAGCGCCTCGACCGTTCGCACCGGCCGCCCGCGGGTGGGGTGACGCTGGCGGAGCTCGTCGTTCGCCACTGGCGGGCCACGCCGGAGGTTCTGACGCCGGCACTCGCGTCGGGGCTGCTGCAGGAGGCCTGGGTGGACGAGGTCCTGTCGCGATGCGCGGGAGGTCGACCCCAGCGACGTGGCGTTCGTGACAACGCTCGTGGCGGCCCAGTCAGCGATCGACTGAGCCGCCACGTCAACGCGGTGGGCTACGGCGTGAGGGTGGTGCCGTCGTCCCACTTGTTGTTGGTCCACTGGTTGCCCGGCGCGTACGTCCAGTCCCCGATCGGGGCGTAGGTGGCGCACTTGCCGTTCGCGCCTCGCGAGAACACGTTGTTCGTGAACACGATGTTCCGCGTCTGGCTGCTGTAGGGCTTGCCGCTCGACGAGCCGCCGTAGGCGCAGTACGCGGCGTTCTGCGAGGGGAGGAAGAGGTTGTTGTCGATGGTGTTGTCGATGACGGGCTGGAAGTCCCCGTAACCGGTCAAGGCCAGCAGAGCAGCCCCCGCCGTTCGGGCCCGCCGGGGCATCACACGCAATGGCGTTGTGGATGATGCGGGTCCGCTGGTCCATCCGGTATCCCGACTCGTGCCAGCCCTCGCCCTTCGTGGCGTACTGACCGTGGATGTACGAGTCCTGGATGGTGCAGTCGCTGCAATGTCCACCCGAGATGCCCCCGGTCAGCTCCGAGCGCAGCACGGTGAGGAACCGGCCATTGACGGCCTTCGCCTGGCGCGCGCCGACGTTGATCTCGCTGTCGGAGATCTCGACGATCTTCTGCCCGCTGGCGGCGCTGCCCGACGTCTCGATGGACCCGTTGACGATCTTCGACCGGGTGATCTTGACGTTGGTGGTGGCAATGGTCAGGTCGCCGTTGATGGTCTTGGCGTCGATGACCGTGCCCGGCGCGGTGATGGTCATCGGTCCGGTGTAGGTGGTCAACGCGACTCCGGCCGGCACGCCGGTGTTGCCGGCGTTGGGCCAGCCGGAGATCGTCGGCTGCGAGGAGCTGGTCGTCGTGGTCGTCGTGCTCGGGGCCGTCGTCGTGGTCGACGACTTCGTGGTCGTGGTCGTCGTGCTCGGAGCCGTCGTCGTGGTCGACGACTTCGTCGTCGTGGTGGTGCTCGGCGGCGCCGTCGTCGTGCTGGTCGCACTCGCGGTGGTCGTCGTGCTCGTCGGGGTCGGCCGGTGGTTGCCGCACCAGCGGCCACGCGCCGAGTTCGAGGCGTCTGCGACGTCCTGCGGACACTTCCACGAAGCGGCCACCGCGTCCTGACCCGAGCTCCCTCCTTGGTCGCTGCCGGCGCTGACCGCGCCGTAGGAGTAGGTGCCGCTCAGCGCGAAACCGGCCGCGAGCATGGCCAGAGAGACGTGCCGGGTTCTTTGGGTCCAGGGGATGCGAACGATCCTCATGTGTGTGCTCCAGGGGGCTAGAAGACAAAAAAGGGACCTCTGTAGTCCTTTCGAACTACGAGGCCCCTGACTGACATCACCCAGATGGACTAGGTGGTGCCGGGGACACCCTTCCGGAGACACACCGCGAACTGCAAGCGCGCCAACGGTGGATGTCTCGACATATGAGACACCCACGCACAAAACACCCATCTCTTGACCGAATTTTGAACGTTCCGGTCGCAGAGACTCAGCGAGCTGCTACCAGCCCTGGTCGGTACCCGTCGTCCAGCAGCCCTCCCTCACGCGTCGTCCGCGCCGTGCGCCGATCGGCACACGGGTCTCGCCACGGCATGGCCCACCGGGGGGACGCAGAAGGTGTCGCGCACTCGCGACGACCACCACGATGACGTTCCCGACGTCATGTTCCTGCTCCCCAAACCCGCTGACGCGCACACCCCCCAAGCGTCATGTTCGACCGTAGCACCCGGTGTTCGCCCGCACAGGGGATCGGCCGATGACGACCCTGTGTCGATGTGACGACGGGCCGATGCCCTCAGGCCGGTGCGTGGAAGCGCTGCTGCGCCGCCACCAGGCCCTCGGTCACGAGGGCCTCCACGGCGTCCGCGGCCTCGTCCAGCACGAAGGGGAGCTCGGTGCGCTCGCTCGGCGAGAAGTCGCGGAGCACGAAATCGGCCGGATCCATCCGGCCTGGGGGTCGTCCGATCCCCACCCGGACCCGCAGGTAGTCCTTGGTGCCGAGCGAGCGGCTGACGGAGCGCAGGCCGTTGTGGCCGCCCTCGCCACCGCCGCGTTTGAGCCGGATGTCACCGGCCGGGATGTCGAGCTCGTCGTGGACCACGATCAGGTGCTCGAGGTCGACCGAGTGGTAGGCCAGCAGCGAGGCGACCGGACCGCCCGACTCGTTCATGAACGTCGTCGGGACGGCGAGCACCACTCGCGGGCCGCCCGGGCCGCCGAGGCGGACCTCGTCGACCAGGGCGCGGGCCCGCGGATGGGCCTTGAAGTGCGCGGGTTCCGCCGAGCGCCGGCCCAGCCGGCCCACCGCCAGGGCGCCGGCGTCGTGGCGGGAGGCGAGCTCCCGGGCCGCCATGGCTCCGACGTTGTGGCGGTTGCCGGCATACGCCGGTCCGGGGTTTCCCAGCCCGACGACGAGCCAGGTCGACCCCGGGCCGACGACGTCGGCGGTCACCGGGGACCGGGGGTCAGGACTCGTCGGAGGCCTCGGCGCCATCGGTGCTCGACGCCTCGGCGGAGGCCTCGCCGTCGGCATCGCCCTCGGTCTCCACCTCGGCCTGGTCGTGCTCGATGCCGGCCTCGGCCTCGGCCTCGGCGAGCTCCGCCTCGAGCGCCTCGGCGGACACCTGCTGCGTGACGTTGACCACCAGCGTCTCGGCGTCCGTGACGAGCTCGGCGCCCTCGGGCAGCTCGAGCTGGCCGGCCAGCACCTGCGTACCGGCCTCGAGACCCTCGACGGAGACGACGACGTGCTGCGGGATGTTGGTCGCGAGCACCTCGAGCTGGACGGTCTGCGAGTCGACGGTGACGACCGTCTCCGGTGCGGCCTCGCCCTCGGTCGTGACCGGCACGTCGACGGTGACCTTCTCGTCACGGTTCACGACGACGAGGTCGACGTGCTCGATGACCGGCTTGATCGGGTCGCGCTGGACGTCCTTGGCGAGCGCCAGCTGGCTGTCCCCGTCGAGCTCGATGCTGAGCAGGGCGTTGGCGCTCTTGAGGGCCATCATCGTGTCGTGGCCCGGAAGGGTGATGTGCACTGGGGCGGTGCCGTGTCCGTAGAGGACGGCGGGGATCTTGTGGTCGCGACGGATCTTGCGCGCCGCTCCCTTGCCGAACTGGGTGCGGGACTCGGCTACGAGCTTGATCTCGGGCATGGCTGAAGGTCTCCTGGCGTGCGGTTGCGGGTCGGCGGGGGCGCCTCGGCATGGGACGTGTCGCGGACTCGCCCTCCCATCGAGGGCCACCCGCGTCGATCACGGACGCGGGGCTGTCAGACAACCAGCCCACGAATCGTCCCTCGCCGAGGCAACCCGTCCATCATAACGGCAGGAACCGACAGGTAGAAATCGGGCGAAACCCCCCTATTTGCAGGCTCTTTCGAGCAACTCGCCTCGGGCCTTCCGGCGGTCGCCCTACGATCGTTGATGACTCTGAGGGGGGTCTGATGCGGGTATCGGTCACTGGTTGTGGCTATCTCGGGGCGGTCCACGCTGCCGCGATGGCTGCGCTCGGTCATGACGTCGTCGGCGTGGACATCGACCGCGAGAAGGTCGAGGCGTTGGTTGGCGGGGTCGCTCCGTTCTACGAACCGGGGCTGCCCGAGCTGTTGCGCATGGGTATCGAGAGCGGCCGGCTGCGGTTCTCCACGGACCTGACTGAGGTGGCCGGCTCCACGGTCCACTTCGTCTGCGTCGGGACGCCGCAGCAGGAGAGCTCGAACGCCGCCGACCTGACCCATCTCAACGCGGCGTTCCAGGCGCTCGCCGGCCTGGTGGCCGAGGGCGATGTCGTCGTCGGGAAGTCCACCGTGCCGGTGGGGACGGCGGCCCAGCTGGCCGACGACCTCTCCCGTCGCGCGCCCGGCACGACGGTCGTGTGGAACCCCGAGTTCCTCCGCGAGGGGCTGGCGGTGCAGGACAGCCTCCACCCCGACCGCCTCGTCTACGGCGTCCCCGACGGACCCGCGGGTGAGGCGGCGACGGAGGTCCTCGACGAGCTGTACGCGCCCATGCTGGCTGTGGAGACGCCCCGCATGGTCATGGACTACGCGACCGCCGAACTGGTCAAGGTCGCGGCGAACTCGTTCCTGGCGACCAAGATCTCGTTCATCAACGCGATGGCCGAGCTGTGCGAGGTCGCCGGTGGCGACGTCACGCAGCTCGCGGACGCGATCGGGATGGACGAGCGGATCGGACGCAAGTTCCTCAACGCGGGCCTGGGGTTCGGCGGCGGCTGCCTGCCGAAGGACATCCGGGCGTTCATGGCGCGGGCCGAGGAGCTGCACGCCCAGCCGGCGGTCAGCTTCCTCAAGGAGATCGACTCCATCAACATGCGGCGTCGCGACCGGATGGTCGACCTGACCGTCGAGGCCCTGGGTGGCCGGCCGCTGGCCGGCGCCCGTGTGGCCATCCTCGGGGCCGCGTTCAAGCCCGAGAGCGACGACGTGCGCGACTCGCCCGCCCTGGACGTCGCCGAGAAGCTGGACGCCCGGTGGGCCGAGGTCGTGGTCACCGACCCGCGAGCCCTGGAGAACGCCCGCCGCAAGGCCCCGCACCTGAAGTACGCCCACTCGGCGGAGGAGGCGGTGAACGGCGCCGACGTGGTGCTGCTGCTGACGGAGTGGACCGCATACCGCGACCTCGACCCGCAGACCTTCGGCGAGACCATGCGTCACCGCCGGATCATCGACGGCCGCAACGCGCTCGACCCCAAGCAGTGGCGGGCCGCCGGCTGGGCCTACCGCGCGCTGGGTCGTCCCTGACCGGGCGAAGCCGGGTTCAGAACACCTCGAGCCGGGGCAGCGGGACGACCAGCCGCGCACCCCAGTCGCGCACGTACTCCAGCTGTGCGGTGATCTCGGCGCGAAGGTTCCAGGGCAGGATCAGGACGTAGTCGGGGCGTGCCTCGGCCAGCGCCTCGACCGGCCGGACGGGGATGTGCGTGCCGGGGGTGAAACGTCCGTGCTTGAACGGGCTTCGGTCCACCGCGAAACGGACCAGGTCGTCTCGGACGCCGCAGTGGTTGAGCAGGGTGTTGCCCTTGCCGGGGGCGCCGTAGGCCACCACCGTCTCGCCGCGTCGTGAACACCCGACGAGGAACTCGACGAGGTCGTTGCGCACCGCGGTCACCTGACGCGCGAACCCCGCGTGCCCCTCGACCGTGTGCAGCCCGTGTGCGGCCTCGTCCGCGAGCACGGCGGCGACGGCCGGGGCCGGGTCGCCGGCGGTCTCGGTGGGCACCGACCAGGTGCGCAGTGACCCACCGTGGGTGGGCAGCTCCTCGACGTCGACGACGGTGAGGCCCGCCTTCGCGAGTACCCGTTGCGTCGTGAGGAGCGACAGGTAGCTGAAGTGCTCGTGGTAGATCGTGTCGTACTCGTTGCCCTCGATGAGCCGGAGCAGATGCGGGACCTCGATGGTGACCGCACCGTCGGCGGCGACCAGCTCGCGCAACCCGAGGGCGAAGTCGACGATGTCGGGGACGTGGGCGAAGACGTTGTTGGCGACCACGAGGTCGGCCCGGCCGTGCGTCGCGGCGATCTTGGCGCCGGTCTCGGCCCCGAGGAACGTCACCTCGGTCGGGACGCCCCGCTCGAGCGCACGGGCTGCCGTGTTGGCCGTCGGCTCGATCCCGAGCGACGGGATGCCCATGGCGACGCAGTGCTGCAGCAGGTAGCCGTCGTTGCTCGCGACCTCGACGACGAACGAGTCGTGTCCGAGGTTGCGCCGCGCCACCGAGGTCTCGACGAACCGTCTCGCGTGCTCCACCCACGAGTCGCTGTAGGAGGAGAAGTAGGCGTAGTCGTCGGTGAAGATCGCGTCCGCCGGCAGGTGCGCCGGGAGCTGCACCAGCAGGCAGTGGTCGCAGATCCGCACGTGGAGCGGATAGAAGCACTCAGCGCTGTCGAGCTCGTCGGCGGTGAGGAAGTCCTCGCAGGGCGGCGACATCCCGAGGTCGACGAAGGTCGCCGTGAGGGGATGACCACACAGGCGGCATGGCGGGGCGCTCATCAGGGGGCCCCAGACACGTCGTGGTTCACGCGCATGGGATGGGCCTTTCTGCCGCCATGATCCCTGTCATCCGGGCGGCCCGTCGGGCTTTGCCGGGATCGTGCCCGACCAGTCATGGGGTCGTGCGAAGGTGGCCGGGTGACCGTGGGTGCCGCTCCTCTCGGCGAGGTGTGCCGGGCCTGTCGCTCGCCCTCCGTCGACCCGGTGGTCCACCTCGGCAGCGTCCCTGCCTCGGACGCCTTTCCCTTGGTCTCCGACGACCCGGCGAGCGACCGCGCGTACCCGCTCGAGCTGCGAATCTGCCGTGACTGCTTGCTGATCCAGCTCGGACCGGGTGAGGCGCCGCCGCCGGAACAGCCGGGCCCGGTGGAGTCGCAGACGATGCTGAGGCACGCAGCCACCTCGGCCGAGCGAGTCGTCGAGCGAGAGCACCTCGGCCCCGGCACCACGATGATCGAGCTGCACAGCGCGCACGGCGGCTCGTGGGGGCCGGACCTCGAGCGGCTGGGTATGCGACGGGTCGCCGTCGCCGACCAGGCCGACCTCGTCGTCGACGTGCACTTCCTCATGCACGAGGAGGACCTCGACGCGGTGCTGGCCGCGCACGCGGCGCGGTTGGCCCCGGACGGCGTCCTGGTCTGCGAGTTCTTCCACGCCCTGCCCATGGTCACCGGCAACCTCATCGACACCGTCCGGCACGGCCACTTCGTCTATCTCACGCTGCTGAGCGCCATCGAGAACCTGCGTCGGCACGGACTCATGGTCACGTGGGTCCATGAGGTTTCCCTGTATGGCGGCTCCCTGCAGCTCGCCGCCCGCCACTCCTCGCCGTCGACGGAGGTGGACCCGTCGGTCGCGAACCTGCTCGACCGTGAGCGGGCGGCCGGGCTGGACGAGGCGGATGCCCTGGTGAGGTTCGGGAACGAGGGCCGGTTGCAGACCCGGCGGTTCCGCGCGCAGCTCGAAGCCCGGCGGGCACAGGAGCGCCGCGTCGCGGCCTACGGAGCCCCGTCGAAGGCCGCGGTGCTGCTGGCTCTCGCCGAGGTGGACCAGCGCTTGATCGCCTACACGGTCGACCTCTCGCCGGCGAAGACCGGACACCGGATTCCGGGCGCCGGCGTGCCGATTCGCGCGGTCGACGATCTCCTGGACGACCGACCGGACGACGTCGTCCTGCTCACGTGGGACATCGCCGACGAGGTCGCCGACCAGCTGGCGAGGTCGTCCGCCGGCAGCGGATGGGACCCGACCCTCATCGCCCCCCTCCCCGAGCTGCGGCAGCGTCGGCTGGGCGAGCAGGAGTGGCAGCCCCTGACCTGAGGCGCCCCGTCAGGTCGGGTGCTCGGCGTACCAGTCGACGGTCCGGCGCAGCCCGTCGTCCAGGCTGGTGGTCGGCCGCCACCCGATGACCTCGGCCGCGGCCCGCGGGTCGCCGATCTGCGCGACGTCCGCGACGCGGTCGGGGATGGCCCCGAACCTCGGGGCGGCCGAGCTGCCGACGATGCGCGCCAGCCGGTCGAGCGTCTCGCGGATCGTGACCGGCTCGCCACTGCAGACGTCGACGACGGTGCCCGGAGGCGTCGACTCCCGGGCCGCACCGAGGAACGCGTCGACGACGTCCTCGACGAAGACCCAGTCCACGAGGCGGCGCCCGCTGCTGACCGGAGGGTCCTCGCCGCGGAGGAGCGCCGTCGTGACGGAGGGGACCAGCTTCGACCGGTCCGCCTGTCCGGGGCCGTAGACCATGGCGATCCGCAGGACGCTCACCGGCAGGTCCCACAGACGCGCGAACATCGTCGCGTACGACGTGGCTGCCAGCTTCGCCGCGGTGTAGGGCGAGGTCGGCGCCGACTCGTCACCGCCGAGGTTCTCCTCGATCGAGCCGGCGAGGACGACCCGCGCGGCGGGGGCCGCCTGCGCCACCGCGGCGAGCAGGTTGACGGCGAAACCCTGGTTGGCGCGCATCATCGGGACGACGAGGTCGACGCCGCGGGCGCCGCTCACCATGCTCGCCAGGTGGAGCACGACCTGCGGCTCGACGGCGGCGACGAGGGCGAGACAGGCGTCGGGGTCGCCGAGGTCGACCACGTGGGCGCGTTCGACGGGCACCGGACGGCGGACGGCCAGATGCGTCTCGGCGTCCAGCGAGGCGAGCCGGGCCACGATGCGCGACCCGATGAAGCCGGTACCCCCGGTGACGAGGACCCGGCGGCCGGTCCAGTCGCCGTGACCGTTGCCCACCCGACCAGTTTCGCGGAGCGGATGCTGCCGCGGGGCGGGATGCGCGAAGCCCGGGCTAGGTGGTTGTCGTCGCCGTTGCCGTGGCGGTCGTCGTCGACCGCTCACCGAGCCGGACCGCGACCACGCCGGCCACGACGACGACACCGCCGGCCAGCTGGATGAGGGCGGGCAGCTCGCCCAGCAGCAGCCAGGCGAAGAGGATCGCGAAGAGGACCTCGCTCAGCCCGACGAACGACGCCAGGGTCGCCCCGAGCGCGCGGACAGCGTAGGTGCCGAGCAGGTAGGCGAACGCCGCGGCGACCAGGGCCAGCTCGCCGACCGCTGCCCACCAGGGCAGCGTCGTCCCGGCGACCACGACGTCCGCCGTCCGGAACTCGAGCGGGACGACCCCGACGGCGCCGAAGGCGGCCAGGGCGAGCGCGCCGACGCCCATTCCGAAGCCGGCCAGGGCGACCGGCGGCAGTCCGCCGTCACCGTGCGAGGAGGCCACGAAGTAGGCCGCCAGGCCGACGGCAGCCAGCAGACCCCACATCACGCCGACGAGGTCGGGCGGGGTCTGGCCCGCGATGTCCAGGACGAGGGCCAGCCCCGCCAGCGCCACGACGGCCCCGATGAGGGTGAGCCGGCTGGGCGCCCGCCGGGTCCGCAGCCACACCCACAGGACGACGAGGACGGTCCCGGAGTACTCCAGCAAGAGGGCGACTCCGACGGAGAGCGTGCCCACGGCGTTGAAGTAGGCCACCTGGCAGCCGGCGACGGCGACGAGGCCGAAGACGAGGATCACCGGCACGTTGGCCCGGACCACGGACCACCGTCCGCGGCAGGCGAGGACGGCGGGGACCGCCAGCACCAGCGCCGCGATCCCGACGCGCAGCAGCACGATGGCCCCGCTGCTCCAGCCGGTCGTCAGCAGCGCCTTGGCGAAGGGTCCGGACGTCCCGAACGCGGCGGCCGTGACCACCGCCGCGACGAGGCCGAGGTCGGCGCGTCGGACCGGGAGGCGGCCTCGTGCCGGCTCGAGCGTGTTCGTCGCCGAGACCGTCTCGGTCGTCATCGGGTCCTCCTCCGGTTGTCATGGGTGAAACGCCTTATACTCATGACACTAGAGCCCTTCCCTGTCAGGAGTCAAGATGCTTTTCACTCATGACACCGAGGTGTCTCTGATGGGTGCCGCGGCCCTGGTCAACACCATGGAGGGATCGGTACCGGGCGACGACGACATTGACCGCCTGACCACGCCGGACGAGCTCGACCGGTTCTACGGCTCGTGGCAGTGGACCGGCAGCCGCGCCGAGGGGGACCAGGCCCGGGCGAAGGAGCTGCGCGACGTCCGCGGACTGCGACCGCGTCTGCGCGAGCTCTGGTTCCTCGACGAGGACGGCGCCGTCGACGCGGTCAACGCCCTGCTGCGCGACGGCCACGCCCTCCCCCAGCTGGTGAAGCACGACGCGTGGGAGTACCACCTGCACGCGACGTCCCGCGAGGCGCCGCTGGCCACGCGGATGGCCGTCGAGTGCGCGATGGCCCTGGTCGACGTCATCCGCGCCGGCGAGCTGGACCGGCTCAAGCTCTGCGACGCGGAGGACTGCGACGACGTGCTCGTCGACCTGTCCAAGAACCGCTCCCGCCGGTTCTGTGACGGCGGCTGCGGCAACCGGGCCAACGTCGCCGCCTACCGCGCCCGCAAGGCCGGTACCGCCTCGTAGGCGGGGTGACTTAGGCGCGTCCGTCGAAGAGGCTGGTCACCGAGCCGTCCTCGAAGACCTCCCGGATCGCCTTGCTGATGAGTGGGGCGATGGACAGCACGGTCAGCTTGTCGAACATCCGGTCGGCCGGGATGGGGAGCGTGTCGGTGACGATGACCTCGGCCGCGCTGCAGTTCTTCAGCCGGTCGACCGCCGGGCCGGAGAGGATCGCGTGGGTGGCAGCGATGACGACGCCGGCCGCTCCGGCCCCGAACAGGGCGTCGGCCGCCTTGGTGATCGTGCTGCCGGTGTCGATCATGTCGTCGACGAGGACGCAGATCCGGCCCTCGACCGCACCGACGACCCGGTTCGCCACCGACTCGTTGGGCCGGTTGATGTCGCGGGTCTTGTGGATGAACGCCAGCGGCGCTCCGCCGAGTCGCTCGGACCACTGCTCGGCCACCCGGATCCGGCCGGCGTCGGGAGAGACCACCGCGAGCTGCTGGTCGCCGTAGCGCTCCGCGACGTAGTCGGCGAGGATCGGCAGCGCCATCAGGTGGTCGACCGGACCGTCGAAGAACCCCTGGATCTGGGCGGTATGCAGGTCGACGGCCATGAGGCGGTCCGCGCCGGCCTGCTTGAAGAGGTCGGCCATCAGGCGGGCCGAGATGGGCTCCCGGCCGCGGTGCTTCTTGTCCTGCCGCGCGTAGCCGTAAAAGGGGAGCACGACGGTGATCCGCTTGGCGGACGCGCGTTTCAGCGCGTCGACCATGATCAGCTGCTCCATGATCCACTGGTTGATCGGCGCGGTGTGACTCTGGATGACGAAGGCGTCGGACCCGCGTACCGACTCCTCGTAGCGCACGTAGATCTCGCCGTTGGCGAAGTCGTAGGCGCTGGTCGGGACGAGGTCGGTGCCGAGCTCGGCGGCGACCTGGTCGGCCAGCTCGGGGTGCGCCCGGCCCGAGAAGACCATGAGGTTCTTCTGGGTGGTCTTCATGATGCCGGTCACGTGGTCGGCTCCGTCGTGTTGCGGTCCTTGGCCTGTCGGCGCTCTACCCAGCCCTCGATGTTGCGTTGACGTTCTCGCGCGATGGCGAGGTCACCGTCCTTGACGTCGTCGGTGATCGCGGAACCGGCTGCCACATAAGCGTTCCCGGCGATGTCGACCGGCGCGACGATCACCGAGTTGCTACCGACGAAGGTGCCGGCGCCCACACTGGAGTGGTGCTTCCGGACGCCGTCGTAGTTCGCGAAGATCGTCCCGGCGCCGATGTTGGCCTTCTCCCCGATGGTGACGTCACCCGCATACGTCAGGTGCGGGACCTTGGCCCCGGCGGCGATCTGCGCGTTCTTGGTCTCGACGAAGCCGCCGATCTTGCCCTTGGCGCCGAGCTCGGTACCTGGGCGCAGGTAGGAGAACGGCCCGACGTTGGCCCCCGGCCCGATCACGGCGAGCAGCGCCTGGGTCCGCACGATCGTGGCGCCGTCGCCGACCTCGACGTCCTCGAGGGTGGTGTCGGGGCCGATCACGCAGTCGGCGCCGATCGTGCTCGCTCCGTGGATCTGGGTGTGCGGGCGGATGACGGTGTCGGTGCCGACCGTGACGGTCGCGTCGATCCACGTCGTCGCGGGGTCGACGACCGTGGCGCCGTCGCGCATGACCCGCTCCAGGGTCCGCCGGTTCAGCTCCGCGCCGAGCCGGGCGAGCTGTACGCGGTCGTTGACGCCCTCCGTCTGCCACACGTCGTCGACCGGGTGGGCCCGCACGGTCAGTCCCCGCGCGTGGGCGATCCCGACGACGTCGGTGAGGTACTTCTCTCCCTGAGCGTTGTGCGAGCCGACGGCGGCCAGCGACTCGCGCAGGGTCGCGAGGTCGAACGCATACAGGCCGGAGTTCACCTCGGCGACGGCCAGCTGCTCCGGGGTGGCGTCCTTCTGCTCGACGATGGCGACGACGCCACCGTCCGGCCCGCGCAGGACGCGGCCGTAGCCCGTGGGGTCGCCGAGGCTGGCGGTGACGACCGTGACCGCTGACGCAGCGGACGCGTGGGCCTCGAGCAGGGCGACGAGCGTCTCCGAGGTGAGCAGCGGGACGTCGCCGTAGGTGACCAGGACCGTGCCCTCGAGGTCGGCCGGCAGGCGGTCGAGGCCACACTCCACCGCCCGGCCGGTCCCCGGGACCTCGTCCTGGTCGGCCACGAGCACATCCGGGTCGAGGTTCGCGACGTGCTCCGCGACGAGGTCGCGGTGGTGGCGGACGACGACGACGAGATGGTCGGGATGTGTCCCCCGCGCGGCGGACATCGCGTGCTCGACGAGCGACCGGCCGCCGATGGCGTGCAGCACCTTCGGTCGACGGGACCGCATTCTCGTTCCCTCGCCCGCCGCGAGGACGATGACGGCGGCGGGGCGAAGTGTGGTCACAGCAGGTGGCTCCCAGGGTCAGTCATGTCGGGGAACGACCTCCGAGCGCTGTGCAACGGGGCCGTCGGCCATGTTACCCGCAGACCGTGAGGGGCCCGCCTGGGCGGGGCGCCGCACCGACCGGGCGATTTGGCGAATATGCCGCCTGGCCGCGACGCAGCACCTACCGTGAATGGTGTTCAGCGGACCCGGACACCGAAGCGTCGGGTCCACCGTGGAAGACAGAGTTCCTCCACGGGTATCGGGCATCGACGGATCTGGGGGGACCCGTGAAGTTCACCGAGACGCGCCTCAGCGGCGCGTTCATCATCGACCTCGAGCGCCGGGAGGACTCGCGCGGATACTTCGCGCGCACCTTCTGCCAGCACGAGTTCGCCGAGCACGGCCTGAAGACCACCATCGCGCAGGCCAACGTCGCGCTCAGCCGCGACAAGGGCACCCTGCGCGGGATGCACTTCCAGTTCCCGCCCAAGCCGGAGACCAAGCTGGTGCGGGCCACCAGGGGCGCCGTCGTCGACATCATCGTCGATCTGCGCCCCGAGAGCCCGACCTACCTCGAGCACGTCAGTGTCGAGCTGACCGAGGACAACGCCCGGGCGATCTACGTCCCGGAGCGCTTCGGCCACGGGTACCAGACGCTGGTCGACGACACCGAGACGAGCTACCAGGTCGGCGAGTTCTACGCGCCGGAGACCGAGGGCGGTCTGCTCCACGACGACCCGCGACTCGGGCTCACCTGGCCGCTGCCGGTGGCGACGATGTCCGACAAGGACCAGGCCTGGACCCCGCTCGCCGAGTACGAGCCCGAGCTGGCCCGGAGGATGGCGCTGTGATCCTCGTCGATACCGCGCTGCGCGAGCGCGAGACCGAGGGCCGCCCGGTCCGGGTCGGCATGCTCGGAGCCGGCTTCATGGGCCAGGGCCTGACCAACCAGATCGAGAACAGCGTCCCCGGGATGCGGGTGGCCGCCATCTACAACCGGAAGCCGCAGCGCGCGGTCGACGTGTATGCGTACTCGGGCCACGAGGGGGTCCGCACCACCGCGTCGCAGCGCGAGTTCGACGACCTGACCGAGCGGGGCGTCCCCGTGGTGGCGGAGGACCCGTATCTCATGTGCCGGTCCCCGCACATCGACATCCTCGTCGACGTCACCGGCTCGGTGGAGTTCGGTGCCCACGTCATTCTCGAGGCGTTCCGGCACGGCAAGTCCGTCGTCCTGATGAACGCCGAGGTCGACGCGACGATCGGCCCGATCCTGCGCGTCCACGCGAAGAAGCACGGCCAGATCCTCTCGGCCTGCGACGGCGACGAGCCGGGCCTCCAGATGAACCTCGTGCGGTGGGTGACCGGCCTGGGCCTGACGCCGCGAGTCGTCTGCAACATCAAGGGTCTCCAGGACCCCTACCGCAACCCGACGACGCAGCAGGCGTGGGCCGAGCGCTGGGAGCAGAACCCGGCCATGGTCACCTCGTTCGCGGACGGGTCGAAGATCAGCTTCGAGCAGGCCATCGTCGCCAACGCCACCGGGTTCTCCGTCCTCCAGCGGGGGATGTCCCGGGGCGAGGTCTTCGACGGGTCGGTCATGGACACACCGTCGATCTACGACGTCGAGGAGCTGCGGCGGATCGGCGGCGCCATCAACTACACCGTCGGCCCGGCGCTGGTGAAGGCCTACGTCCTGGCCGAGCACCCGGATCCGAAGCAGCGGCACTACCTCGAGCTCTACAAGATGGGCCCGGGCCCGCTGTACCCGTTCTGGGTCCCGTACCACCTGGTCCACTTCGAGACGCCGTTCTCGATCGCGCGGGTGGCGCTGTTCGGCGACGACCTCGCGCCCTCGCTGGGCGGTCCGGTCGTCGAGGTGTGCGCCGTGGCCAAGCGGGACCTCAAGGCGGACGAGGTCCTGGACGACTACGGCATGTACATGACCTACGGCGAGGCCACCAACGTCGACGAGATGAGCTCCGGCCGCTACCTGCCCGAGGGTCTCGTCGAGGGCTGCCGGATGGTCCGAGACGTCCCGAAGGACCAGGTCCTCACCTACGACGACGTGGTACTCCCCGAGGGTCGGCTGGCCGACCGCCTGCGCGCCGAGCAGTACCGCCACTTCCGCGGCGAGACCTGGCTGGAGGAGCACCTGACGGCCGGGGAACGCCAGCCCTCGAGGGTCTAGCCGTCCCGCCGAGGGCGGGGGCAAAGGTCGCTATTCCGGTCTCACCGGACGCGTCCACATGAGACCATCGGCGCCAAGCGATCACGGCGTGGGGATGCCGGATCGCCTACGACATCGAGCCAATGCACAACAGGGGGAGCACGATGGCTGGGTCCAATGTCGCCGTCGTCGGAGCGGGTCCGTACGGCCTGTCCATCGCCGCGCACCTGCAGGCCAGGAGCGTCGACCATCGCATCTTCGGGCCGCCGCTGGAGACGTGGCGCAGCGGGATGCCGGAGTCGATGCTGCTGAAGTCCGACGGCTTCGCGTCCGACCTGTCGTCGCCGGCCGCCGGGTCCCGGCTCGCCGACTACTGCCGGGAACGGGGAATCCCCTACCACGACACCGACATCCCGGTCGCGCTCAGCACCTTCGTCGACTACGGCCTCGACTTCCAGCGCCGGTTCGTCCCGTACCTCGAGGAGACCACGGTCACCCGGGTCACCGCCGAGGGCGACGGGTTCCGGCTGGACCTGGCCAACGGCGAGAACCTCACCGCGCGGCGCGTGGTGATGGCGGTCGGGATCACCCACTTCGCGACGATGCCGCCCGACTTCGCCGACGTCACACCGGGTCGCGTCACGCACGCCGGCCAGCACCGCACCTTCGAGGAGTTCGCCGGTCGCGACGTCACCGTGATCGGCGCGGGTGCCTCAGCGGTCGACGTGGCCATCGACCTCGCCAAGGCCGGGGCACACTCCCGGCTCATCGCCCGCCGCGGCTATGTGAAGTTCGCCTCCGGGGTCCACAACGAGAAGCGGTCGCTGGTCGAGACGGTCCAGCACCCGGGTTCCGGGCTCGGTCCCGGATGGCGCTCGCGGATCTGCTGCGACGCACCGGACGCGTTCCGGCTGCTGCCGGTGAAGGCCCGGGGCGAGATCGTCCGCCGCCACCTCGGGCCCTCGTCCCCGTGGTACCTCCGCGACGAGTTCCAGGAGCTCGTCGAGGTCCGGACCGGGACCCGTCTCGGCGCCGTCAAGGAGGAGGAGTCCGGCCCGATCCGCCTCGAGCTGGTCGGCGACGAGGCGGACATCCCGGACGTCGTCGAGACCGACAACGTCATCTGCGCCACGGGCTACCGCGCCGACCTCGGCCGGCTGACGATGCTCGACGACGCCCTGCGCGGACGCATCCGCACCCTCAACGACTCGCCCTCGCTCAACCCGTGGTTCGAGTCGAGCGTTCCGGGCCTGTTCTTCGTCGGGAACGCCGCGGCGATGTCGTTCGGACCGCTGATGCGGTTCATGTACGGCGACGCGTTCGCCGCACGGCGACTGGGCCGCCGGCTGAGCCGGACGCGGGGATGACCCACCAGGGCGGCGCCGACGTGAGTCTGGTCGGCGAGCGTCCGAAGGTCCTGCTCGTCTCCACCTTCAGCTGGACAACGGCGGGGCGGCTGGCGGTCGCGCTCGACGAGGCCGGGTTCGTCGTGGACGCGGTCGGGCCGTCCAACAGCATCATCCACGGCCTCGACGCCGTGCGCCGCGGCCACCGGCTCAGCCTGACCAGGCCCCTGCGCTCGATCGCCCGCGCCATCGAGGCGGGGAACCCCGACCTCGTCATCCCCTCCGACGACCCGTCGAGGCAGGCCCTGAACCGGCTCTACGACCTCGCGGACCCGAGCACCCGCCGCGGCGCCGTCACGCGGGCGTGCCTGGCCCGTTCGCTCGGCCCGCCCGAGACCTACGACGAGGTCTACTCCCGCACCCGGGTGATGGAGATCGCCGCTGGACGCGGGCTCTGCGCCCCCTTGACGACAGAGGTGGCCCGGCTCGACGACGCCGTGGCCTGGCAGGACCGCGTCGGCGGCCTCGCCGTCATGAAGACCGACGGCAGCTGGGGTGGCCGCGACGTGGAGATCGTCGGATGCGCGGACGAGGTGGCGGCCGCCTGGCACCGCCTGAGCCGGCCGCCGAGCGCGGTGCGGATCGTCAAGCGGCTGCTCGTGGACCGGTCGCCCTGGCCGCTGCGCGACCGGCTCACCGGCCGCAAGCCCGTGGTGAGCATCCAGGCATACGTCGCGGGACGGCCGGCCAACGTCGCCGTGGCGTGTCTCGACGGCGAGGTGCTGGCGGCGGTGACCGCCGAGGTGGTGGTCAGCACGCGGCCCACCGGCCCCGCGACCGTGCTGCGCGTGATCGACAACCCGGAGATGACCGAGACGGCCGCGAGCCTCGTCAAGGCGCTCCGCCTGACCGGACTGTGTGGGTTCGACTTCGTCCTCGATGCGGAGACCGGGCGGGCGCACCTCGTCGAGCTGAACCCACGGGCCACCCCGACGGCTCACCTGCTCACCGCGGACGGAGCCGACCCGTTGCGGTCGCTCGCCGCCGCCCTGCGCCGGCAGGCGGCGCCCCGGCGCCGGACGCCGTATACCGACGGTTTGGTCGCGCTGTTCCCGCAGGAGCTCCAGCGCGACCCGGCCAGCGAGTACCTCGCCACGGCGCACCACGACGTCCCGGTCAACGCCGAGGACTTCGTCGCGCGGGCCGGAGCCCGGCCCGATGCGCTGCGGGCCCTCGTGAGCTCGGCCGTCCACCGGTCGCGGCCGGCGCGGCGCTCGGCCGAGGTGACCGTCCTGCCGCACTGACCGATGAGCGAGGCGGCCCGCCGCTCAGGCCGCGTTGTCCTCCACGAACGTCGCCAGCGTGCCGATGGTGTCGAACGCGTCGCCGGAGAGGTCGACGTCGTCCGGGTCGAACCCGTAGCGCTCGGACAGCGCCGTGATCAGCTCGACCACGGCCAACGAGTCGAGCTCGGGCATCGCGCCGAGCAGCGGCGTGTCCTGGGTGAGGTCGTCGGCCCGGTCCTCGATGCCGAGGACGGTCGCGACGATCCCGGCGACCTCGGTCACCGTCTGGCTCATACGAGTACCTCCACTGGAGCGGGATGGCCCAAGAAGGCCGTGGGGCTGGCGGTCAGTCCGTAGGCGCCGGCCTGGAAGATGACGACGAGGTCGTCCACGTCGCACGGCGGCACGCTGACGCGGTCACCGAGCAGGTCGAGGGGCGTGCACAGCGCGCCGACGACCTGCACCGTCTCGGTGGGCTCGGCGTCCATCCGGCTGCCGATCACGAGCGGGTAGTTCCGGCGCAGCACCTGGCCGAAGTTCCCGGAGGCCGCGAGCTGGTGGTGCAGGCCTCCGTCGACGACCAGGTACGTCGACCCGCGCGACTCCTTGCGGTCGACGACCCGCGTCACGTAGACGCCGGCCTCCCCGACGAGGAACCGGCCGAACTCCATGACCACCTTGGCGGCGGGCCCGAGGTCCGGCGCGAGCCGCGTCTCGACGAGCTCACGGAGGTGGCCGCCGACGGCCGTCAGGTCCAGCGGCTGGTCGCGGTCGTGGTACGGGATGCCGAAGCCGCCACCGAGGTTGACGTAGGTCAGCTCGCCCGGCAGGTCCTGCGCCAGGTCGCGGACCAGATCCACGGTCCGCGTCTGCGTCTCCATGAGGACCTCGGCGTGCAGGTTCTGCGAGCCGGCGAAGACGTGGAACCCGAGGACGTCGACATCGGCCGCGCCGAGCTGCTTGAGGAGCGCAGGCACGTTCTCGGCGTCCACGCCGAACTGCTGGGGACCGCCGCCCATCTGCATACCGGAGCCCTTGACCCGGAAGTCGGGGTTCACCCGCACGGCGACGCGCGGCCGGATCCCCAGGGACTGCCCGATCGCCACCGCGCGAGTGGCCTCGCGGGCCGACTCGAGCTCGACGACGGCACCGGCGGCGATGGCCGAGGTGAGCTCGGCGTCGGTCTTGCCCGGCCCGGCGAAGCTCACCCGGTCGCTCGCGATCCCGGTGTCCAGCGCGACCCGCAGCTCGCCGGCCGAGGCCACGTCGAGGCAGTCGACGAGCCCGGACATCAGCTGGACCATCGCGGGCATCGGGTTGGCCTTCACCGCATACCCGATCGAGACCCTCGGCCCGAGCGCCTCGCGCAGCTCGGTGACCCGCTCGTGCACCAGCGCACGGTCGTACGCGAAGTACGGGGTGCTGCCGACCCGCGCGGTCAGCCGGTCCAGGGGCACCCCGCCCACGCAGAGGTACCCGTCGCGCACCTCGTAGCGCGCCACGGTGGAGTGCGTCACGACGCTCGCTCCTGACGCAGCCAGGTGCGGTCGTACTTGCCGTTCGGGCCGCGCGGGATGGAGGTCCGCTCGTCGACGGTGGCCGGGACCATGTAGCTCGGCGCGTTGCGGCGGAAGTACCGGTGGAGGCTCTCGCCGACCCGCTGGCCCGGCGTGCTGGGCGTCACGATGAGGACGATCCGCTGGCCGAGTGCCGGGTCGTCGTCGCCGAGGGCCACCGCGTCGCGGACCAGCCCGGACCGGAACGCGATCTCCTCGATCTCGGTCGGGCTCACGCGGTAGCCGGAGGTCTTGATCATCTCGTCGTTGCGGCCGACGAAGTAGAGGAAGCCCTCGTCGTCGGCGCGGACGAGGTCGCCGGACCACACCGCCCGCTCGCCGGTCTCCACGGGCGGGCCTGCCGGCGGTGGCCGGAACCGCAGGGCCGTCTTCTCCGGGTCGTTCCAGTAGCCGAGCGCGACCAGTGCGCCTCGGTGGACCAGCTCACCGACCTCGCCCGGCTCGCAGCGCGTCCCGTCGGGCCGGACCACGAGGATCTCGGTGTTGGGGATGGCCTTGCCGATGGAGTCCGGCCGCCGGTCGATCTCGGCCGGGTCGAGGTAGGTGGACCGGAACGCCTCGGTCAGGCCGTACATGAGGAAGGGCTGCGCCGCCGGGAAGTGCTCGCGCAGCCGCGTCAGGAGCGGCCGCGGCATCCGGCCGCCGGTGTTGGCGAAGTAGCGCAGTGACGCGGTGGCCTCCGCCGGCCACTCCTGCTCGGCGATCTGGATCCACAGGGGCGGTACTCCGGTGAGGCCGGTGACGCCCCAGCGTCGGCAGGCCGTGACCACGTCGCCGGGCAGCAGGTAGTTGTGCAGGACGATGTGCGCCCCGACGGTGAACCCGGTGGTCAGCTGGCTGAGGCCCGCGTCGAAGCTGAGCGGCAGGGCCGCAAGGATGACGTCGTCGGCGGTGTTCCCGAGGTACTCGCTGACGCTGTCGGCGCCGGCCCGCAGGTTGCGGTGGCTCAGCACCACGCCCTTGGGCAGTCCGGTGCTGCCGGACGTGTAGAGGATCGCGGCCACGTCGACGTCGATGGCCGGTTCGGCGGGCCCCTGCGGCGGCCAGTCGCTGTCGGCGACCAGCTCGGACCAGGTCCGGATCCGGTATGCGGCGTCGGTCGCCGGCGCCTCGTCGGTCCCGACCAGCACCACGACCTCGACCGAGTCGCAGGTGCTGAGCTCCGCCTTGAGCGACGCATACCGCTCGGTGGTCGTGACGAGCACCCGGCACCCGGCGTCGCGCAGGATGTGGCCGACCTGAGGGGCCCGGAGAACCGGGTTCACCGGCACGAAGACGCCGGACCCGCACGACGTCCCGAAGATCGCCGCGACCGTCTCGAGCCGCTTGTCGAGGTAGACGGCGACCCGGTCACCGCGGCGCAGCCCGTCGCGGCGCAGCCCGGCCGCGACCGCGCCCACGGCGTGCCAGAGATCGGCGTACGTCCAGGTGTCGTCACCGTGGCTCAGCGCAGGGCGGGCAGGCCCGACTCGCGCAGCGGTCGACACGATCGCGTGCAGCACGGAATCACTTCCCCCCATCCCCGACAGCACCTGTCAACGGTACGAGACGAGGCTCTCCGTTCGAGGAGGAACCACGAAAGTGCCGCGTTCCCCGGACGCCGTGGCTCCCCGGGATGGAATCGAACCATCGTCGCTAATCCTGATTCAAAGTCAGGCGGGCCCTGCCAGCAGACCAACCGGGGATCGACGCCAGAAGGCTAGTCGACCGGGACGGACCGTCAGAGTCGCGAGCGGAAGACCGCGACGTCGGCCGCCTGCCAGTCGGCGTGGTCGTTGCGCCAGCCCAGCCGGTCGTGGAACTGGGGTGCCGCATTGGCCATGGCGTGCCCGATGACGTTCGCCGCGGGGATCCCGAACTCCGACTGCAGGCTGCGGACCAGCGCGAGTGCCGCACCCACCTGGGCGGGCCGGCTCAGGATCTGCTGGTCCGCCCACGTCGCCGAGGAGCCGCCCTCCTGGACCATCTCGATCCCGATCGCCTGGTCGTTCAGGCCGATGGTGTGGCGGCACCGCACGGAGGTCGGGACCAGCTGGTACACCGTGCCGTCCTTGTCGACGACGTAGTGCGCGCACGTCCCCGGCAGCTCGCCCATGTTGACGGTGTCGGCGGCGAAGGTCGCCCGCGCACCCGCCCAGGTCCCGCCGGCGGTGTAGTGCAGCACGATCATCGTCGGCGTCAGCTGCCAGGTCGCGGTGCCGTAGTGACGCAGGGAGTACGCGGCCATCTCCTGCTGGCGGCCCGCGGAGTAGGCGATCGGCGCCTGGACCACCCGGACCGACGACGGCCCCGCGGCCGGCGGCGCCGCAGCGGGCGGGGACGAAGGGGTCGCGGTCGGTGTCGGGGCGAGGACGCCGGTCGCGGCCGACTGGCGGGTGATCTCGAGGGGAGCCGGCGCGGCGGTGGACGAGGCCGAACCCGTGAAGATCGGCTGCGGAAGGTCGGGGTCCGCCACGGCCGGGGCGGTCGCGCCGCGGGGACCGTCGGACGCGGCAACGGTCGGCTGGCCCACGTAGCCGGCCGTCTCGGTACCGCAGGCCGCGGTCAGGGCGGCGGTGAGCAGCACGCAACCGAGCGCACTCGCATACCGGCCCCTGTGCCCCGCCACCACATCACGGTAACGGCAGAATGGCGGCATGACTCCACGGGACACGGACGGTGTGCGGTCCCGGATGACGGGTCCGCAGCGCCGGGAGCAGCTGCTCGAGGTCGGCCGGAAGCTGTTCGCCGACAAGGGTTTCGAGGGCACCAGCGTCGAGGAGATCGCCGCCAAGGCCGGGGTGTCGAAGCCGGTCGTCTACGAGCACTTCGGGGGCAAGGAGGGCCTGTATGCGGTCGTCGTCGACCGCGAGATCCGCACCCTCCTCGACGGGATCAACGTGGCGCTCCGCGTGGAGACGACCTCCCGCGGCCTGCTCGAGGCGGCGGCCCTCGCGCTGCTCGACTACATCGAGGGGTCGACCGACGGCTTCCGGATCCTCGTCCGCGACTCCCCAGCGGGACAGTCGACGGGGTCGTTCGCGAGTCTGATCAGCGACGTGGCGACGCAGGTCGAGCACCTGCTCGCCGCTGAGTTCAAGTCGCGCAGGCTGGACCCCAAGACGGCTCCCCTCTACGCCCAGATGCTCGTCGGCATGGTCGCGTTGACGGGGCAGTGGTGGCTCGACTCGCCCAAGTTCAAGAAGGTCGACGTCGCGGCGCACCTGGTCAACCTGGCCTGGAACGGCCTGAGCGGACTCGAGGCGAAGCCGCGGCTCAGCAGCCGGCGCTGACCGCTCAGCCGGGCTTGTGGCCCACGGCGAAGATCCGGCGGAAGCCGAGGACGACGCCGTGCGGCTCTCGGGGGTAGGCGGCGTCGAGGGCCTCGGCGTACTCGTCGAGGAACGCCTGCCGCTCGTCGTCACCACTGAGCACGTCGAGCGCCGGCCGGAGCCCCGTGCCGCGCACCCACTCGAGCACCGGGGACCGCTGCGCGCCTTCGGGGTCGAGCACGTGCTCGTAGGTCGTCTCCCAGACGTCGGGGTCGAGACCCAGCTCGGCCAGAGCACGCAGGTATGCCGGGGGCGCGACGATGTTGCCGACGCGGGCCAGGGGCTGCGCCAGCTCGGCGGCCCGCGGCTGGCGGGCGGCCACCTCACGCATCAGGGCGTGCGACGGCGCGTCGAGGTTGTTCGGCACCTGGAAGGCGAACCAGCCGCCCAGAGCCAGCGCGTCCACCCAGCGCGGGAACAGGTCGAGGTGGCCCGGAACCCACTGCAGCGCCGCATTGCTGACGAGGACGTCGATGGGCGCGCCCAGCGAGCCGGGATCCCAGTCCTCCGCGCGGGTCTCCACCCACTCGACCCGGCGCTGATCGTCGAGCTCTCGAGCGGCGGCCAGCATCGACGGCGACGAGTCGACGCCGACGACCCGGGCCCCGGGCCAGCGCTCGGTCAGGCTCAGCGTCAGCGGGCCGTCGCCGCAGCCGAGGTCGACGACCACCGCCGGCTCGGTCGCCGCCACCCGGCTGAGCAGGTCGACGAAGGGCCGGCCACGGTGGGAGCCGAACAACGCGTACTGCTGCGGGTCCCAGGCCATGGTGGTCTCCTGCGGTGTGGTCGACGAATGTATCTTGACGTCAAGATACTTGACGGCGGTTAGACTTCGCAACGTGACCGCTCAACCGGCGTCCTCCGGCGACGAGGTCGACCGGATCGTCGTCGCCTGGGAGCGCGAACGGCCCGACCTCGACGTAGCGCCTCTCCAGGTGCTCTCCCGGATCTCCCGGCTGGCCCGACACCTCGACCTCGCCCGGAGCGTGGCTTTCGCCGAGCGAGGACTGGAGCTGTGGGAGTTCGACGTCCTCTCGGCACTGCGCCGCTCGGGGCCGCCCTACCAGCTGTCGCCCGGCCAGCTGGTCAACCAGACCCTGGTGACGTCGGGGACGATGACCAACCGCGTCGACCGGCTGACCACGCGGGGGTTCGTCGAGCGCAGCCCGGACCCCAACGACCGCCGCGGGGTCATCGTCGCCCTCACCGAGGCGGGTCGGGAGACCGTCGACGCCGCCCTCGCCGACCTGCTGTCCCGGGAGCGCGAGCTGCTGGCCCGGCTCTCCGAACGCGACCGTTCCGTGCTCGCGTCCCTGCTACGGGAGCTGCTCGAGCCGTTCGACGCCTGACCTCTCGCTGGACAGCGGGATCAGGACGCCCGGTCCGGCAGCAGGGCCCGGCTCATCGAGGTGCCGAGGTAGTCGGAGTACGCGCGGGCCGACCATCCCCGCTGGTTGACGAGCAGGTCCCACAGCTCGTAGCTGGTATGTGTCCAGACGATATCGCGGGCCCGGGCGGCGGTGAGACCGGGGCGCAGCGGGCCGAGCCTGCGCAGTGAGTCGACGACCTCCGTCGCACCGACGAGTCGTTCCTTCGCCGTGGTCTCCAGCAGCGCCGTCAGGTCCGGGTCGCCCGCGCCGGCACCCTCGCGGATGCGAGCGTAGAAGGGCCCGAGCCGCTTCATCAGCATCGCGGCGATCCGCGCGTAGTGGTGGAGGAAGGCCGACGGGTCCTGCTCGCGCTCCATGGCGAGGAACTCGGGTCGCCGTCCCATCGGGATCGGCTCGTCGTCACCGGCCAGCGTGGTGTCGAAGACCGCCTTGAGGAGGCCGGACTTGCTCCCGAACGTGTTGTAGATCGTCTGGACCGACACTCCCGCGGCCTGGGCGATCGCACTCATCGACGTCCGCGCGTACCCGCCCTCCTCGAAGAAGAGCACTCGCGCCGCCGAGATCACCACCGCTCGTGTCTGCGCGCTCTGCTGCGCGCGCATGGTGCTGACGTAGATTCGCCGAGAATTCACTTGACTCCAGTTCAAATGTATTTACTCTGATTCTACCCACTCCTGACCGTCGCGCGGATCCGACCCACGAAAGGCCCTTCGGCATGAGCACGTTCCTCGTCGTCAGCATCCCTGCGCAGGCGCACACGACCAACCCTCTTCCCATCGCCCGGCGCCTCATGGACCGCGGGCACGAGGTGCTCTGGTACGCCTCGTCCGCCTACCAGGACCAGCTCGCGGCCTCGGGGGCGACCGTCTTCCCCTACCAGCGGGCGCACGACTTCGGCGGCGCCGTCCTCGAGGACGAGTTCCCCTGGCTGCGGAAGACCTCCACCATCTCGACGCTGCGGCGGGTGTTCGCCGAGATCTTCGTGGGGGGTGCCCCGGAGCGGGTCGCCGACCTGCAGGAGATCATCGCTGCGCCGACCCGTCGACGCGGTGCTGACCGACGGACTGACCTTCGCCCCGGGTCTCCTCGACGAGCTCGGCGGGCCGGTCTGGGCGACCTTCGGCGACGGTCCGCTCCCGCCGTCGGGCCCGGAGACGCCGCCGTTCGGGCCGGGCCTCCGACCGATGCGCGGTCCGCTGGGGGTGGCGCGCAACGCGGTCGTCGGGGCGATCGGCCGTCGGATGGTCTTCGGTCCGGCCGACCGGCGCTACCGGGAGATCCGGGCCGACCTCGGGCTGCCGCCGCCGGACCATCACGTCATGGACGCGATGATCTCGCCCTACCTGCACCTCCAGGGCTGCACGCCGGCGTTCGAGTACCCGCAGAAGCACGTGCCGGAGCAGGTGCACTGGGTCGGTGCGTTGCGCCCGGACCCGCCGGCGAGCTGGGAGACGCCGGCATGGTGGAGCCAGGTGACCGACGCGACGCGACCGGTTGTGCTGGTCAGCCAGGGGACGCTCCGTCCGGACGTCACCGAGCTGCTCGTGCCGGCGATCCGCGGCCTCGCGGACGAGGACGTCACGGTGGTCGTCGCCACCGGTCAGGCGGAGCCGGGCGATGTCTACGGATCGCTCGGCGGCCATCTGCCGGACAACGTCCTGCTGACGCGGTATGTGCCGTACGACCTGCTCCTGCCCCACGTCTCGACCTTCGTCACCAACGGCGGGTACACCGGCGTGACCCTCGCGCTGGCCCACGGCGTGCCGCTGGTCCAGGCGGGGATGACCGAGGAGAAGCACGAGATCGCCCGGCGGATCGAGTGGACCGGGGTCGGCGTCCGGCTCGGGACGACCCGGCCCTCCCCGCAGGCGGTCGCGGCGGGAGTCCGCTCGGTGCTCTCCGAGCCGCGCTACCGCGCGGCGGCGGCGCTGGTCCGGGCGGAGATGGCGCAGCACGACGCCGGAACCGAGGGCGCCGACCTCCTCGAGGAGCTGGCCTCGACCCGTCGCCTGGTCCCCCGCCGGTCCGGTGTCGGCGCCCGCCGTCCGGAGCCCGCCTGACGCGCGCCGCTCTGGGTCAGCCCGCCGTCTCGGCGGCGCTGAGCCAGTCCGCCTCGAGGTCGTCCCGCTCGCGCTGCAGCGTGCGGAGGTCGGCGTCGAGGCGGAGCACGACCTGATGGTCCGCGGCACTGCGGGCCATCTCGTCGTGCAGCCGGGCCTCCTCCTCGCTGATCCGGTCCAGGCGCCGCTCGATCCGCGACATGTCCTTGCGGGCGGCCCGGACCTCGGCGGCGCTCGGGGCGGCGGACTCCCCATCGGTTCGTGGTGGATCGAGCCGGACTTCCGTTAGCCGTGCTCCGCCCGGCGAACGGCTCCGCGAGCGGTCCAGAGCGCGAACCGGGGAAGAGGGAGCGGCCGAGGTGGAGGTGGCCGCGGCGCGGAGGCGGAGGTACTCGTCGACGCCGCCGGGCAGGTCGCGCACCCGGCCGTCGCCGAGCAGGGCGACCTGGTGGTCGGCGACCCGCTCGAGGAGGTACCGGTCGTGGGACACGACGATGAGGGTGCCGGCCCAGCCGTCGAGGACGTCCTCCAGCGAGGTCAACGTGTCGATGTCGAGGTCGTTGGTCGGCTCGTCGAGGATGAGGACGTTCGGCTCGGTCATCAACAGCCGCAGCAGCTGCAGCCGCCGGCGCTCCCCGCCCGACAGGTCGCCCACCCGCGTCTGTTGCCGGCCGCCGGTGAACCCGAGCCGGGTCGCGAGCTGGCTGGCGGTCACCTCCTTGCCGCCGAGCGTGGTGAACGCCCGGACGTCCTCGACCGCCTCGATGACCCGCCACGACGCGTACTTCTCGAGCTCTCGGACCTCCTGCGTGAGGAACGCGATGACCACGGTCTTGCCGATCCTGCGCCGGCCGGAGCTCAGCGGCTGGTCACCGGTCACGGCCCGCAGCAACGTGGACTTCCCGGCTCCGTTGACGCCGACGATGCCCACCCGCTCACCGGGGGCGAGCCGCCAGGTCACGTCGTCGAGGATGAGCCGGTCGCCCAGCTGCACCGACGCGTCGACGAGGTCGACGACGTCCTTACCCAGCCGCCGGGTCGCGAACCGGACCAGGGCGACGTCGTCGCGCGGCGGCGGCTCGTTCTCGATGAGCGCGTTGGCCGCGTCGATCCGGAACCGGGGCTTGCTGGTGCGGGCCGGCGGCCCCCGCCGCAACCAGGCCAGCTCCTTGCGGATCAGGTTCCCGCGGCGCTCCTCGACGACCGCCGAAAGCCGGTCGCGCTCGGCGCGGGCCAGGACGTACGCCGCATACCCTCCCTCGTAGGACTGGACCGTCCCGTCGGTCACTTCCCACGTCAGCATGGCGACCGCGTCGAGGAACCACCGGTCGTGCGTGACCGCGACGACGGACGCGTCCGGGCGGGTCCGACGGGTCACGAGGTGGTCGGCGAGCCAGGCGACCCCCTCGACGTCGAGGTGGTTGGTCGGCTCGTCGAGGAGCAGCAGGTCGGGGTCGGCGACGAGCAGCCGGGCGAGCGCGAGCCGGCGTCGCTCGCCCCCGGAGAGTGGTCCGATCACCGTGTCGAGGCCGCCGACCGACGGGGCGCCGACCCCGCCGAGGAGGCCGGTGAGGACGTCACGGATCCGTGCGTCCCCGGCCCACACGTGCTCGGGCAGGTCGCCGACGACCGCCTCGCGGACCGTCCACGCCGGGTCCAGCGTGTCGTCCTGGCTGAGCAGTCCGACCGTGGTCCCACCCGCCCGGGTCACCCGGCCGGCGTCGGCCGCTTGGTCACCGGCCAGCACCCGGAGGAGGGTGGACTTCCCGCCGCCGTTGCGACCCACGACACCGATCCGTTGGCCGGTGCCGACGCCGGTCGAGACCGCGTCGAGGACGGCGGTGGTGCCGTAGACGACGGTCGCGTTCTCGAGGGCGACGAGGTTGGCCATGGGCGGGGAGGAAAGGGAGTAGGCGGCGGGTCAGGCCCGCGCGGTGGGGCCAGGGACGACCTGAGCGCCGTGCACGGGACCCTTGGCCCGGCGGACCTCGCCCGCGACGCCGGCGGCGGAGAGGGAGACGCAGAGGTCGAGCGCGGCCTCGGGCGAGTCGGTGAGGAACGCCACGGTCGGCCCGGACCCGGACACGACGCCGCCGATCGCGCCGTACTCGAGACCCGCGACGAGGACCTCGCCGAGATCGGGCTGGAGCGAGATCGCGGCGTCACTGAGGTCGTTGGTCAGCGCGGCGCCGAGGGCGTCGGCGTCGCCGGAGCGCAGCGCCGTCATCATGTCCGCCGTCGGCTCCGGGTGCGGGATGCGGGCGTTGCCGCGCAGGCGGTCGCACTCGGCGTACACCGTCGGGGTGGACAGGCCGTTGTCGCTGACGGCGAGGACCCAGTGGTACGAGCCCCGGGCGAGCACCGGCGCGAGCCTCTCACCGCGACCGGAGCCCACCGCGATGCCGCCGGTGAGCACGAACGGGATGTCGCTGCCCAGCTCGGCGGCCATCTCGAGGAGGTCGTCACGGGGCAGCCCGAGCCCCCAGAGGTGGTCGCAGGCCAGGAGGGCGCCGGCCGCGTCGGCCGAGCCGCCGGCCATCCCGCCGGCCACCGGGATCTCCTTGTGGATCACCACGGTCACCGGCTCGTCGACGCCCACCTGCTCGGCGAGCATCCGCGCGGCGCGCAGGGCGAGGTTGCTGGAGTCGGTGGGCACCCGGTCGGCGTAGGGACCGTGGACGACGACCGACCAGTCGTCGGCCGGGACCACGGTGACCTCGTCGTGCAGCCCCACGGCCATGTAGACCGTGGCCAGCTCGTGGAACCCGTCGGAGCGACGTGGGCCCACTTTGAGCTCGAGGTTGACCTTGGCCGGCGCGCGGACGGTCACCGACCGTCGCGTTGTCGCAGCTGAGGTCACCGCCTCACCCTATGGCAGCGTCGGTTCCCCGCCGTGGGGCTGCTTCGCGGCGGCGATCGCCGCGAACGCCGCGATGTCGAGCTGCTCGCCGCGGGCGCTCGGGTCGACGCCGGCGGCCCGCAGCAGGGCCTCCGCGGCCGGAGGCCCTCCAGCCCATCCCGCGAGCGCGGCGCGCAGGGTCTTGCGACGTTGTGCGAAGGCGGCGTCGATGCAGCGGAACACCTCCTCGCGGGTCGCCGTCGTGACCGGCGGCGGCCGGCGGACCATCGCGACGAGTCCGGAGTCGACGTTCGGAACCGGCCAGAAGACACTCCTGGGCACCGTGCCCGCGAGCCGCACGTCCGCATACCAGGCGGCCTTGAGGCTGGGCACCCCGAAGGTGCGCGAGCCCGGTCCGGCGGCGAGCCGCTCGGCCACCTCCAGCTGGACCATGACCAGCACCCGCTGAAGGGACGGCAGGTGCTGGAGGAAGGTCAGCACGACCGGGACCGAGACGTTGTAGGGCAGGTTGGCCACGAGGGCGGTCGGCTGCGGGTCGGGGAGGGCGGTCAGGTGCAGGGCGTCGGCCTGCACGACGGTGAGCCGGTCGGTATGCGTCGGCTGCAGCTCCGCGACGGTGTCGGGGAGGGCGGCGGCCAGGGTCGGGTCGACCTCGACCGCGGTGACGTGGGCGACCTCGGGCAGGAGGGCGAGGGTCAGCGAGCCGAGGCCCGGACCGACCTCGACGACGACGTCGTCGGGACCGACCCCGGCCAGCCGGACGATCCGCCGGACGGTGTTGGCGTCGACGACGAAGTTCTGGCCCCACTGCTTGGTGGGCCGCAGGCCGAGGCGCGCGGCGAGGTCACGGACCCGTGCAGCGCCCAGAAGCTCCGGGGAACCGTTCATCCCCGGAGCTTCTGGGTGTGCCGCTGGTGGCCGGTGATCAGGGCTTGCACGTCCACGGCTTGAAGCCGAGCTGGGCGTACAGCTGGTTGGCGGCCGTGATCTGCTGCTCGCGGGAGGCCAGGTCGGGGCGAGGCGCGAAGGCCAGACCGCCGGCGATGCGCCAGGCGTCGAGGTTGAACTGCAGCCCGCCGTAGTAGCCGGAGCCGAGGTTGAGGTTCCACCGGTGGCCGGACTCGCACCAGGCGATCCTGTCCCACGCGGCCTCCATGGCCAGGTTGATGCCGCCGCCGGAGGTGGTGCCGGTGGTCGGCGGGGGCGCCGCCGAGGTCGTGGCCGGGGTCGCGGCCTTGGTGCCGACGGCGACGACCTGGCCGACCGGGTTCTTGGTGACCTGGGCGCCGGTCTGGGTGCGGGACTCGAGCTTGCCGTCGACCCAGACCTCGTCGAAGGTGACGCTCTGCTCGCCGGCGACGCCCTTGGTGGTGGTCTTCTTGGTGCCCTTGGCCAGGGTGGCGTCGTCCTGGTTGGTCACGCCGAACGCGACCGCCTGGGTCTCGCTGACCGACTTCTTCTCGACGCGGTTGATCGTGACGGCCAGGCCCTCGGTGAGCGGGGTCTCGGGCGCCGGGTTGACGCGGTCCTGCGCGCCGAGGGTGACCTCGAGCTGCTGGAGGGCGTCGGCCACGGTCGGGCCGGTGCTGGCGACGGTCTTGCTACCGCCGTCGACGTTGACCGTGACGTTCTTGGGGGTGGTGATGGTCAGCGCCAGGCCGGAACGGCCGAGCGGCTCGGACCGCGACACCGACAGCTTGGCCGTGTCGGCGCGGATCCCGAGCTCGGCCAGTGCGGCGTCGACCGAGGTGGCGGTCGTCCAGTAGTCGGACGTCTTGCCGTCCATGGTGACGGTGAGCTTGCGGCCGTAGCGGATGACGACCGTGTCGCCGTCGTTGAGCGGCGCGTCGGCGGCCGGCTGCACGATGTCGTGCTCACCGACGGGGACGTCCTGCTTGGCGAGGAGGTCGCCGACGGTGCTGCCGAAGACGTGCACCGAGGAGGTGTCGCCATCCAGCGACAGGCTCACGGCCTTGTCGTACTGGGCCATGGTCAGGGCACCGACGGCCACGACGGCCACGGCCGCGCCCTGGGCGGCCCAACGCAACGGACGAGAGATCAAGGGGGCTCCAAAAGTTGAACGTCCCGGGTGGAGCAGGGCCGGACGCCCCGCCGCGTCTCCGTGACGCGAAAGGGGGCCTGACGTGGCCCCCACTGGACGCCGGCCGCAGGACTCGCCCCGGCCAACGCCGTCCACTGTCCCGGAACCGTCACCCAAAGGTCAAATTTTGGTAACGGTCGCGTGGTGAATGTGACAGACGCGACATCTAGTGCTTACTCCTGTGCCGGACCGGTGCCGGACCGGTGTCCCTCAGGCCCAGGAGCCGTAGACCCGCTCCGAGTTGGCCGAGAGCGCGGTGCACAGCGTGGGGACGTCGACCGTGAGAACCCCCGCCATCGCCCGCACCGTGAGCGGGACCAGGTAGGACGCATTGGTGGCGCCCCGGTAGGGCGTCGGGGTGAGGTAGGGCGCGTCGGTCTCGACCAGGAGGTTCTCCAGAGGGGTCACGGCCAGGGCGTTGCGCAGTCCCGTCGCGTTCTTGAACGTCACGGTCCCCGCGAACGAGAGCAGGTACCCCCGCTCGACCGCCATCCGCGCCATCCGCGCGTCGCCGGAGAAGCAGTGCAGCACGGTATGCGGCGGCGCCCCCTCCTCGTCGAGGATCCTCATGACGTCGTCGTGCGCGTCGCGGTCGTGGATCTGGAGGGCTCGTCCGGTCCGCTTGGCGAGATCGATGTGCCAGCGGAACGCGTTCTGCTGCAACGGGATCCCGTCCGGGCCGGTCCGGTAGTAGTCCAGCCCGGTCTCCCCCACGACCCGGATCCTCGGGTGGGTCGCGAGCGCCTCGACCTCGGCCAACGCGTCCTCGAGGGCTCCGTCAGCCGCGAGCCGTGGCACCTCGTTCGGGTGGACCGCGACACCACCCAGCAGCGCCGCATACTCCTGCACCATCTCGCCGGTGAGCCGGACGCCGGCCGGGTCGCACCCGACCTGGACGAGCCGCGTCACTCCCACCGACGACGCCGCCGCGATGGCCTCCGCCGGCGGCAGCGCCTCCTCACCCTCACGGGCGATGTCGAGGTGCACGTGGTTGTCCACGACGGGGATCGGCAGAGGATCGGGTGCTGGCGGCCGCTCGTCCCGCAGGCCGGGCTGGAGCCACGGTGACCCCGGACGATGTCCGGGGTCACCGAAGGAGCGGTGCGGGCTCACTCGACCGCGCCCGGCGGGTCGAACTTGCGGAACACCGGCGCCGGCTTCGCGATCGGCGTCCCGGCGACGACCGGCCGCGACTCCCACCGTGGCGTCGCCGAGTAGTCGCCGGTGATGACCGGGTATGCGGGTCCGCCGTCGAGGTCGTCGACCACGTCGAGCCGCGGCATCGGCACCAGATCACCCTCGCCGCCCAGGACGCGATGGATCGCGTTCGAGCTGTGCGGGAGGAACGGCGACATCATCGTGTTGAGGTCGGTGACGGCCTGGGCCAGCACGTGGAGGATCGTCCCGAGGCGCTCGCGCTCGCCGTCGGCCTTGAGCCGGAACGGCTCGGTCTTGCTGACGTAGGCGTTGGCCTCGCCCACGAGCCGCATGACCTCGGCCGTGGCGGCCCGGACCCGCTGCCGCTCGAGCAGTCCGCCGACGGTCTCGAACCCGCCGCGCACCGCGGAGAGCAGGTCCTCGTCGACGGCCTCCAACGGCCCGGCCGCCGGGATCTCGCCGAACTGCTTGTGGATCATCGTCGCGGTCCGGTTGACGAGGTTGCCCCACCCGGCGACGAGCTCGGAGTTGTTGCGCTGGACGAACGCCGACCAGGTGAACTCGGCGTCCTGGCTCTCCGGCCCGGCCGCGCAGATGAAGTACCGCAGCGGGTCCGGTCCGTAGTCGCGCAGCACGTCGCGCACGTAGACGACGTGGCCCCGGGAGCTGGAGAGCTGCTCGTCACCCATGGTGAGGAACTGCGACGCCACCACCTCCGTCGGGAGGTTCAGCACGCCGTACTCCCCCGGCGTACCCCCCTTGTCGCCGCGACCCGCATACGCGAGGAGCTCGGCGGGCCAGATGAGGGAGTGGAAGGTGATGTTGTCCTTGCCCTGGAAGTAGTACGAACGCGCCTCGGGGTCGTTCCACCACTCGCGCCAGCGCTCCGGGTCGCCGGTGCGACGGGCCCACTCGATGGACGCGGAGAGGTAGCCGACCACCGCGTCGAACCACACGTAGAACCGCTTTGTCGGTTGGTCGCGCCATCCCTCGATCGGGACCGGGATCCCCCAGTCGAGGTCGCGGGTCATCGCCCGCGGGCGGACCTCCTCGAGCAGGCCCTTGGAGAAGTTGAGGACCGAGGGCCGCCAGGTGCCGGACGCCTCCCGTTCGTCGAGCCACACACCGATGGCACCGGCGAGAGCGGGCAGGTCGAGGAAGAAGTGCTGCGTCTCGACGAAGGCCGGCACCTCACCGTTGATCCGCGAGTGCGGCTCGATGAGGTCGGTGGCGTCGAGCTGGTTGCCGCAGTTGTCGCACTGGTCGCCGCGGGCCTGCCCGTAGCCGCAGATCGGGCAGGTGCCCTCGATGTAGCGGTCCGGCAGGGTGCGACCGGTCGACGGGCTGATCGCGCCGCGCGTCGTCTGCTCGACCATGTAGCCGTTGCGCCAGTCGCCGGTGAACAGCTCCTGGGCGACGGCGTAGTGATTCAACGTTGTCGTGCGGGTGAAGAGGTCGTAGGCCAGCCCGAGGTTCGTGAGGTCCTCGGCGATGACCCGGTTGTAACGGTCCGCGAGCTCGCGCGGGCTCACACCCTCCTTGTCGGCCTCGACGAGGATCGGCGTCCCGTGCTCGTCGGTCCCGCTGACCATGAGCACGTCGTGTCCGGCCATCCGCATGTACCGGCTGAACACGTCGGACGGCACGCCGAACCCGGCCACGTGGCCGATATGGCGCGGCCCGTTGGCGTACGGCCAGGCGACGGCGGACAGGACATGACCCATGCCGTCCACCCTAGGCCGCGCGCGCCACCGACTTTCTCGGGCTTTCCCGGGCTTTCCCGGGCTAGGCGAGGAACTGGCGGATCAGGTCGGGGTCGACCTCGTGGGCGAGGGCCAGGGCGCTCCCGACCGGGATGTCGTAGGCGGTGTAGCCCTGCTTGCCCGCCGCGGTCGTGGCGGTGAGGTGGGCCAGGCCGACCCGTCGCTGGAACCACGAGGACCGGACGTTCCAGCCGATGATCCCGGAGCGCTGGACCACGTCGCGCCGTCGGAGGAACGACCCGGACCGCACCACGAGGTGCTCGGGCGTGAGGTGGTGGCCGAGGCCCGCGTACCGGTCACGCGCGATGAACGGCATCACCAGCGTCGGGGTGAAGGCCGCCACCGCGATCCCGATCGGCCACTGGCGCCACAGAGTGAGCAGGAGCGCCACCAGGAGGATGGCCAGCGCCGGCCACATCGCCCGGATGTAGCGGCGGCGCCGAGCGCTGGCGCCGTGGTGCGTGAGCCGGGCGGTCAGGGCCTGGCGGTCGCCGACGACCGCTGTGGCGACCTCGGCGACGACCTGGCGGGGAGCCGGCGGGACCAGCCACGCCGTGCCGCGCCGGTCCTCGCGCTTGCTCAGCCCGGTCGTGATGACGTGCAGCCGGCCGCCGCCCACGAGTCGCAGCCCGAGCGGCTCGCCGACCTCGAGGCCGCGGATCCGCTTCTCCTCGATGCTCGACTCGCGGCTGGTGAGCAGGCCCCGGGTGATGTGCAGCGTGCCGCCGCTGTGCCGGGTCAGCCGGAACCCCCAGAACTGCAGGAGGTAGCCGATGACCGACAGCACGGTGACGACACCCAGCACCGCGACGACCCCGACGATCGAGTCGACCCACCACGCGTAGTCGCCGATCCGGTCGACCGCCTCGGTGAGGACGCCCCGCTCGAGGACGCGGGTGATGAACTGGTTCGCGAAGCCGAAGATGGCCAGCGCCGACACGACCCCGGTCATCGTCACCGGCGCGTAGCGGACCCACCGCGGGTCGAGCCGGAGCAGCTCGGTCTCGGTGTCGGCCACCGGAACGGACGCGGCCGGTGCGGTGACCGGCGGCTGGAGCGCATACGGCTCACCGGTGGGTGGGGGCGCGGACGGGCCGGCCGGTAGGCCAGTGGACGCCTCGGGAGCGGCCCGCACCTGCCGCAGGTGGATGAGCTCCTCACGCAGGTGACGCGCCTCGGGGAGGGTGAGCGCGTCGAGGACCAGCCGGTCGCCGTGACCGGTGCCCGCGGTGCCGAGCTCCACCTTGCCCAGCCCGAGGACCCGGTGGATCGGCGACGACGTGACGTCGACCGTGCGGACCCGGTCGGCCGGTGTCGCGAGGATCTGCTTGTTCAGCAACCCTTTTCGCAGCTCGATCTGGCCGTTGGTGATGCGGTAGCGGGTGGTGAGGTAGCGCAGCAGCACGACGCCCACGACGAGCGGGATGAACACCCACTCGAACCAGTTCTGTCCGTTGTCGCTGCTCCGCCCCAGGATGATGATGCCGAAGAGCACGGGCAACAGCCGGAAGGTCTCCTGGACCAGGTGGACCAGCAGCATCCGCGGGTCGAGCCGCCGCCAGTCGGTCTCCATGTCGGAGAGCGCGGCGACCGCCTGGGGGCTGGCAGCCGGGGCATCCTGCGGCACCTCGTCGGTCGCGGGCGGCCGCGTGACGGGGTCGGTCACGTGGCGTCACCGCGTTCGGCGATGGTGAGCGCGGTGAGGTCCTCGACGAGGTGACGCGCGACGTCGAGGTCGAGGCCGTGGATCTTCAGCGGTCCGGCGGCCGAGGCGGTGGTCACCGTCACGCTGGCCAGACCCAGGGCCTGCGCCACCGGCCCGCGGGTCATGTCGACGGTCTGGATCCGGCTCACCGGGGCGATCCGGCGCTCCTGGTCGAGCCAGCCGGTCTGGGTGTAGACGGCGGTCTCGGTGTGCTCCCAGCGGTGAACGCGGTAGCGCCACACCGGCATGATCGAGAGGTACAGCACGGTCAGGACGAGCCAGGCCACGCCGACGACGACGTGCGGCGTTCGCGACCGGGACCCGTCGAGGAACCACCACAGGACCTGCCCGGCGAACAGGACCAGCATGAGGAACGCGCCCTCGACGAGCCACATCACCCGGGCGCGCGGGCTGACGAGGTGCGCCGGCTCGCGCAGCCGCAACGGCTCGGCCTGCTCGCTCATCCCCGTCCTTCCGCTGTCCGCTCACCCGTCCGACGACGGATCGCACCGGTTCGTTCCCACGACGGTATGCCAGCCGCTCCCCTCACGAGCGCGCGCTCACCAGGCCGGGGTCGGACCGCCGCGCAGGAACTGGACGAGGAGCGGGTTCACGACCTCGGGCGACTCGATCGGCAGCACGTGGGTCCCGGGCAGGACGGCGAGCCGCGCGTCGGACAGGGCGGCGGTCACCGCCTGCGAGTGCTCCAGGGTGACCTCGTCGCGGTCACCCTGGAGGACGAGCGTCGGCACCGCGACCTCGCGCAGCGTGGCGAGGTCGATCTCCGGCTCGGTGAGGATCATGTGGAGCGTCTTGGCGTGGACGACCGGGAAGTGGTCGCCGCCGTCCGGGCTCACCCGCGCGTACTCGTCCCGGAGGAATCCGAGCGCGTCGGGCGAGGACATGTCCTCCTCGAGGGTGCTCCCCGGCCGCTTGCCCCCCGAGTTGTAGTACTGCCCGATCAGCACCATCCGCCGGACGAGCTCCGGGCGTCGCTGAGCCACGAGAAGGGCCACGACCGCCCCGTCGCTCCAGCCGACGAGGTGCGCCGGGCCGTCGACCTCCTGGTCGAGGTAGGCGATGGTGTCGTCGGCCATCACCGAGTACGTCAGCGGTCCGTCCACGTCGGGCGTCCGCATGTGACCCCGGCGCTCCGGTACGTGGACGCGGTACCCCGCCTCGACGAGGAACGGCGTCTGCGCGAAGAACGAGGTCGCCCCGCCGAACGCCCCGTGCAGCAGGACGACCGGCTCCCCCTGGCCGGTGACCTCGTGCCAGGTCCGCAGGCCTGCGACCTCGATGTATGCAGCGGTGTCGGCCATCGGCCGGTCTCCTCTCAGCGGGCGGCCAGGGCCGCGTCGTACAGCGCCTTCTTGGACAGTCCGGTCTGCAGGGCGAGGTCGGCGCAGACGTCCTTGAGCCGCTCGCCGGCCGCGACCCGCTCCTGGATGGTCGGGACGACGTCGGCCACTTCGGTGGCCGCCCCCCTCAGACCGGCGACCACGACGGTGATCTCGCCGCGGGCGTGCTCCTCCGCCCAGGCGGTCAGCTCGACGAGGGTGCCCCGACGAACCTCCTCGTAGGTCTTGGTCAGCTCACGGCAGACCGCCGCCCGGCGCTCGGGTCCGAACGCCTCGGCCAGCGCCGCGAGCATCACCGCGAGTCGGTGCGGCGCCTCGAAGAACACCATGGTCCGGCGTTCCTCGCGCAGCTCCGCGAGGGCCCGGGTCCGCTCCCCCGGCTTGCGCGGGAGGAAGCCCTCGAAGCAGAACCGGTCCACCGGCATACCGGAGACGGCGAGCGCCATGAGCACCGCGCTCGGCCCGGGGACACACGTCACCGTCACCCCGACCTGGATGGCGGCGCTGACCAGCCGGTACCCCGGATCCGAGACGGACGGCATCCCCGCGTCGGTGACGAGGACGACGCGGTCGCCCTCGAGGAGCCGGTCCACCAGCTCACGGGTCCTCGACGCCTCGTTGTGCTCGTGGTAGCTCAGCGTCCGGCCCCGCAGCTCGACGTCGAGGTCCGCGGCCAGTCGGCGCAGCCGGCGGGTGTCCTCCGCGGCGAGCACGTCGGCGCGGGCCAGCTCGTCGCGCAGCCGCGGCGAGGCGTCCCGCGGGTGCCCGATGGGCGTGGCCGCGAGGACCAAGGTGCCGATGGTGGTCGGGGAGGTCACGGCCGCATCCTCTCCCACGCGCCCTGGGACACACCTCGTCCCAGGCTGGTGGTTCCGCAAGAGCTTCCTCCGCCACCGTCACGACTCCGGTTTCCGGGCAGGACCAGTCGCTGAATCCGCCCACCACGCGCGGGTTAGGCTCGCTCATGCCCGCACCCGGCCACCGCGCCCCCGTGGTGGCCCGCCTGATGGCGCTGGTCGTCAGCCTGGCCGTGGTCGTCGGGTATGCGAGTGCCCCGGCCGCCCTGGCCGCCACCGACGCCCCCGGGTCCGGGGCGACCGAGCAGACCGTCACGCTCCCGGTCCGCGCCGAGCCGGACGGCAGTGCCGTCACCCTCGACGCCACGGTCTTCGTGCCGGGGTCGCCCGGGCCGCATCCCGCCGTGCTCCTCGCGCACGGGTTCGGAGGGAGCAAGGCCGACCTCGTCGACCGGGCGCGCGACCTGGCCGGCCGCGGCTACGTCGTTCTCACCTACTCGGCCCGCGGGTTCGGGGCGTCCGGCGGGCGGATCCACCTCGACGACCCGGACTACGAGGTCGCCGACGGCCGAGCCCTCATCGACCTCCTCGCCGCTCGACCGGATGTCCGGCTCGACGGCGCGGGGGACCCACGGGTGGGCGTCGCCGGCGGCTCCTACGGCGGCGCGCTGTCCCTCATGCTCGGCGCCACGGACAGGCGGGTGGACGCTGTCGTCGCGTCGATCACGTGGAACGACCTCGCCGAGGCGTTCTTCCCCCAGCACGTCACGACGGACACCTCGCCCTCGACCCCGGCCGAGCTCGAACCCATCGCCACGCCCGGCCCGTTCAAGCAGCTGTGGGCGTCGACGTTCTTCCAGGCGGCGAACGCCGGCGCGGCACGGTCCGGAACGGGCGGGGCGGCCACCTCACCGGTGTGCGGCCGGTTCGACCCGACGGTCTGCCGGCTCTTCCTCGGCGCGGCCGAGTCGGGACAGCCGAGCCCGGAGCTGCTGGCGCTGCTGCGCGCCCACAGCCCACGCCCGCTGCTCACCGGGCTCACCGCGCCGACCTACCTGGTGCAGGGCATGGCCGACTCGCTGTTCGGGATCGCTCAGGCCGACGCAACCGCGCGGGCGCTGACCGCCCAGGGCACGCCGGTCGCGGTGCGCTGGATGGACGGCGGCCACGACGGCACCAGCAGCACGGCAACCGGCGACGAGGAGTCGGTGCGGACCTGGCTGGGTCACTACCTCTCCCCCGACGGGGCCAGAGCCGCCGCCGGTGGACTGCCCCTCCCCGCCTTCGTCTACGCGACGCCGATCCCGCGCCGGCAGACGGTCGCCCCGCTTCTCGAGTCCGGTACCTACGTCGGCTCGTCGACGACGGCGACAATCCCGCTCGACGCCGGTGCTCCGCGACCGGTCCTCACGCCGCCGGGCGGCGAACCGGCGTCGATCACCGGCATACCGGGCGGTGCGGCCACCGGAGCCCTCGGGGCGAACCTGCCGACGTACCCGCTCGCCGCCCTCCCCGGGCAGTCGACGGCCTTCGACTCGCCCCCGCTCACGGCCCGGACCCAGGTGGTCGGCGCTGCGCGGGTCCGGCTCACCATCACCTCGACGGCAACCTCGGCCACCCTGTTCCTCAGCCTGTGGCAGGTGACCGGCGGCGTCCCCACGTTCCCGCGCCGGCTGGTCGCTCCCATGACCGTGCCGACCACGCCGGGTCAGCCGACCACGGTGGACATCGCCTTGCCCGCGGCGACGTGGACCTTCGAGTCCGGGAGCGTGGTGCGGCTGCTCGTCACGGCGACCGACTCGGCGTATGCCGGTCCCCGGACGGCCCGCGCCGACCGGATCTCCCTCGACGGCGCCGGTCTCACGATTCCCGTCGTCGCCGGCACGACGTTCGCCGCGGAGTCGGACGCCGACACCGAGGCCATCGGCGTGGCCATCGCCATCGGCGTCGCGCTGCTCGCGCTGACCGCGCTCGCCTGGTGGCACCGGCGGCAACGCCGGGACACGCCGCCGCGCCCGGACCTCGCCGACACCCCGCTCGTCGTGGCGAACCTCGTCAAGACCTACAAGGACGGCCACCGCGCCGTCGACGACGTCTCGTGGACCGCCGAACGCGGCCAGGTCGTGGGCCTGCTCGGGCCGAACGGGGCCGGCAAGACGACGACGCTGCGGATGGTCATGGGCCTCATCCGCCCGGACTCCGGCACCGTCCACGTCCTCGGCGAACCCATCAGCGCCGGTGCCCCCGTCCTCGCTCGGGTCGGCGCGCTCATCGAGGGGCCGGGCTTCCTGCCGCACCTCACCGGCCGGCAGAACCTGCACGCCTACTGGGCGGCGACCGGGCGGCCCGAGGCCGACGCCGCCTACGACGAGGCCCTCGACGTCGCCGCGCTGGGTGGCGCGGTCGACCGCCCGGTGCGCTCGTACTCGCACGGCATGAAGCAGCGCCTGGGCATCGCGCAGGCGATGCTCGGCCTGCCCGACGTCCTGGTCCTCGACGAGCCGACCAACGGCCTGGACCCACCGCAGATCGCCGCGATGCGCCCGATCCTGCACCGGTATGCGTCCACCGGCCGCACCGTCGTCGTCTCCAGCCACCTGCTCGCGGAGGTCGAGATGACCTGTTCCCACGTCATCGTCATGCACGCCGGCCGGGTGGTGACGAGCGGGACGGTCGCCGACCTCGTGGACAGCGCGGACACGACCGTGGTCCTGCTCGGACCCGGGAGCGACGTCGACCTGGTCGTGTCGCGGCTGCACGCCACCGACGGCGTCACCCAGGTCGACGTCGAGGCCGACCCGGTCGAGCCCCGCATCGTCGTCACGGCCGACCTGCCGCGTGCGGACGTCGTCCGCGCGGTGGCCGAGACCGGCGTCGACATCGTGGGGATCACCAGCCGCAGGCATCTGGAGGACGTGTTCCTCGGCGTCATCGCCGCGGCACAGGGTGCGGCCGGGGCGAACGGGTCCAGTCCGGAGGGCGACGGGCCACGGTCGCTGTCCGACCGGCTGCGACAGGTGCGAGCCCGATGAGCGCGTCGACGAGCACCCGCCCGACGCTGCCGGAGACGGTGCGCCGGCCACTGTCCTGGCGGGCCGAGGTGGGCCGGCAGCTGCGTCGACGACGGACCCTGTGGTCCTTCGTCCTCATCGTCGCGCTCCCGGTCGTCCTCGTCATCGCCTTCGCGATCGGCGGCGGTGGCCCCTCGGGCAACACGGTGGCCGGCCTGGCCAAGGTGGGCGCCGCGAACTTCGCCATCTTCGCGATCTCCGCATCGGCGTCGTTCCTCCTCGTCGTCCTGACCGCCCTGTTCGTCGGCGACGCCGTCCCGTCCGAAGCCTCGTGGTCGACCCTGCGCTACCTCCTGGTCGCGCCGGTCCCCCGCGCCCGGCTGCTGACGAGCAAGCTCGTCGTGGGGTTCCTGACGGCCGCCACGGCGGTCGTCCTGTTGTCGCTCTGGTCGCTGCTGGTCGGCGGGGTCGCCTACGGCTGGGCGCCGTTCACCAACCCGGCCGGCGGGGTGCTCGAGTGGTCGGAGTTCCTCCCGCGGTTCGCCGTGATCGTCGGCTATCTCGTGGTCTACCTGCTTCAGGTCGGCGGCATCGCGTTCTGGCTGAGCACCCGCACCGATGCTCCGCTGGCCGCCGTCGGCGGCGCCGTCATGGTGACGATCGTGTCGTCGATCCTCAGCCAGATCGAGACCCTGGGCGGCTGGCGCAACGGGTTGCCCATGTACTACGCCCGCTCCTGGTTCGACGCCCTGGCGCCGCAGATCGACTGGACCGGTATGCGCCACGGCGTCCTGTGGTCGGTGCTCTACACCGTCGTCCTGGTCGGGATCGCCTACCGCCACTTCCGGCGCAAGGACATCCTCAGCTGATCGTGGTCGCTTTCCGACCCCCGGGGGTCGGAAAGCGACCACGATCCGGAGCCACCGGCGTTCTGGGCGTCAGTGGCCCAGACAGTCCTGGACGTCGCTCAGGCAGATGGGGCAGGTCTTGAGCGACCGGACCAGCTCGACCGGCTCCGGCGGCGGGGCCGCGCGCTTCGTGGCGGCCGCACGCTGCCGCGGGATCGGCCGTGCCGTCGGCTCCGCGTGGCTCCCGCTGAGGTAGTCGTACGCGTACTTCCGGACGCTGCTGAAGATGTAGAGGTCGTCGAGGGGCTGCGTGAGCGTCTCTTCCGAGGGGACCAGGTCGAACCGGACCTTGTTGGACGTGCCCGACGGCACCGGGATGTCGGTGTGACCCACGATCTCGAACACCCCGAGCTCGATGTTCTTCTGGCCGACGGCCACGAGACGGGTGAAGTAGCGCGCCTTGTCGGAGGCGACCACCCAGTCCCCGCTCGCGGCCTCCTGCACACCGCGGTGCTCGGTCTGGGTGATCTTGACGATGATGAGGTCGTTCTCCACGGTGTCGGCTGCTCCTGTAGTGGTCCGTCCCACCCGGCCTGACGACGGGGTAGAACCCCCAGCCTCCTCCCCTCAGGCTGGTCTTGCGGTCACGATCTGGCCGGAAGGGCTGACAGGGTGAGAACGAGGCCACTCAGGACGGCTCCTTGTCGAGCAGCCGACCGACTCACCGACCGACGAGAGGACCACCGACATGCCGGGCAACGCGCCCCCCGTCGCCACCGAGCGCGAGGCGATCAGCACCTACCTGCGCCAGCAGCACGACGGCATCCGGTTCGCCGCCTACGGGCTGACCGACGAGCAGGCCCACCAGGTGTCGTCCCGCAGCGCCATCAGCATCGCGAACCTCGTCAAGCACGTCACGCACACCGAGCGGACCTGGATGGAACGGGCGCGGGCCGGGGCGGTCCTCCCAGCCGATTGGAGCCACGGCGAGACCGGACGGAGTCCGGAGTCGCCGAAGGACCGGCCGATGGCCGACCGGGCCGCCTGGAGCCACGGCGAGACCGGACGGAGTCCGGGATCGGCGAAGGAGTACGGCGATGACTGGAACGCCGACGGCGAGACGATCGAAGACCTGATGGCCGCCTTCGACGTGGTCGCCCGCGACACCGAGGCGGCTGCGCTCGACGAGTCGCTCGACCTCGACCAGCCGGTACCGGTGCCACGGGACGCGCCCTGGTTCCCCCAGGACATCGACGCGTGGTCGGTGCGCTGGGTCTACTTCCACCTCATCGAGGAGCTGGCCCGGCACGCCGGCCACGCCGACATCGTCCGCGAGCACGTCGACGGGGCGACGATGTACGAGCTGATGGCCGGCGCCGAGGGCTGGCCCGAGACGCCGTGGATGAAACCCTGGCGGCCCCCGGCGGCCTGACCTCAGCCCGGCGCCGCGTCGGCCAGCAGGTCGGCGCGGATCTCGGTCTTGAGCACCTTGCCGACCTTGGACCGCGGCAGGTCGCTCCAGATCTCCACCTGCTTCGGCGCCTTGACGCTGCCGAGCCGGGCCTTGACGAAGGCGGTCAGCTCGGCGGTGTCGGCCGACTGACCGGCCCGCAACGTGACGACCGCCGTCACCCGCTCGCCCCAGTGCGCGTCCGGGAGACCGACGACGGCGCAGTCCTGCACCGCCGGGTGCTCCATCAGTGCCTGCTCGACCTCGGTCGAGTACACGTTGAAGCCGCCGGTGATGACCATGTCCTTGGCGCGGTCGACGATGAACAGGTAGCCGTCGTCGTCGAGGAACCCGATGTCGCCGGTGTGGTGCCAGCCGAACGCCGACGCCTGGGCGGTGGCCTCCGGGTTCTTGTAGTAGCCGGCCATGACCAGCGACCCGCGAGCGACGATCTCACCCCGCTCGCCCTGCGGCATCAGCTCACCGTCCGGACCCATCACCGCCACCGTCACCAGCGGGCTCGGTCGCCCGGCCGACGAGAGCCGCTCGGTCGCCACCGACCCGTCGGCCCGGAAGTGGTCCCGCGGCGGCAGCGTCGAGATCATCATCGGCGCCTCGGTCTGCCCGAACAGCTGGCCCATGACCGGCCCGATTCGCCGCAGCGCCTCCTCCAGCCGGGCCGTCGACATCGGCGCCGCGCCGTACCAGAAGCACTGCAACGACGAGAGATTCGCCGTATCGAGCGCCGGGTGATCCAGCACCATGTAGATCAGCGTCGGCGGCAGGAAGGTATGCGTGACGCCGTGCCGCCCGATGAGGTCGAGGAACGCCGGGACGTCGGGGGCGCGCATCACCACGACCTCGCCGCCGAGGGACAGGACGGGGAAGCACAGCACCCCGGCGGCGTGGGTCAGTGGTGCGAGCGCCAGATAGACCGGCCGCCCCTCGAACGGGTAGCTCATCAGCGTGATCGCCGTCATCGCCTCGAGGTTGTGACCGGTGAGGACCACGCCCTTGGGTCGCCCGGTGGTCCCGCCGGTCCCGACGATCATCGCGACGTCGTCGACCGGATCGCCCCGGCCGTCCACGCCGTCGCCCAGGGCCAGGAACTCGGCCCAGCGCAGCGCCCCCGGGACGTCACCGTCGAGGCATACCCACGTGTGCACACTCGGCAGGTCGTCGCGGATCTTCTCGACCAGCCCCGCGAACGACGCCTGGAACACCAGCGCGCGGCAGTCGAACAGGTCGAGCAGCTCCCGGTTCTCGGCCGCCTCGTTGCGTGGGTTGACGGGGCACCACACCGCGCCGGCCCGGCTGATCCCGAAGACGCTGGAGAAGGCCACCGGGTCGTTGGCCGAGAGGATCGCCACGGTGTCGCCCGGGCGAATCCCTCGCGCCTCCAACGCCGAGGCCACCCGCTCGCTGAGCGCGACGACCTCCGCATAGGTGGTGCTGACCCCGTCGACGGTGAGGCAGGGGGCGCCGGGACCCAGCGACGCCCCCTTCTCGAGGTACTCGACCAGCCGCACCTCAGCGCTCCACGGTGAGCACCGGCTCCATCACCAGCCCGTATGCGCGCAGCACCCCGAGCAGCTCGCGGTGCCCGAACGCCTGGCAGCCCGAGGCGAACCCCACGCGCTTGGGCGGCTGCTGGAGCAGCGAGTACGCGGCATACGCCTGCAGGAGGCCGGTCTGCTTGTAGTTCTGGTTCCCGTGGATGACGCAGTGCGCCCGGCCGAGCGGTCCGGAGGCGTGCACCGAGTCGAGCGACTTGTTGACCCGGGCGTTCTCGCGGGGCGGCATCTGGTTCATGACCTGGGCCGCGGTGGCTTGCAGTGCTTCGTACTGCTCGTCCGGCTCCATGTCCTTGGTCGCCTCGAGCGCGCCCGCGACGATCTGGGGGACGCCGAGCATGAGCGCGCGGTTGAAGACCCCGCCGAGCGCTCGGACGTTGGCGACGCGCGGGTCGCGCTTGAACCACACCGGGTGCGAGGTGCCGCCCCAGGGCAGTGCGAGGGCGAGCTCGTGCTGGCCGGGAACGACCAGGGTCATGAGACCGAGCTCGGGGTCCCACTCGCGGTAGGTGTTCTGCTCGAGGTAGTGCGCCGCCGAGGTGGCGGCGTTGGCGAGGATCGTCATCGTCGAGGCGATCGTCGGGCTGCCGCCCCAGAACACCGCGATGTCGAGGGTGTCGAGCCCCGGCTGCTCCAGGCAGATCTGCGCCGCGATCTCGCCGGTCGTGTACATCTGGGCGACGCCCGGCGCGAGGAGGAGCCCGGCCGCCGCGAAGTCGGCGCCGTACTTCTCGTCGCAGGTGATCAGCCAGTCCTGCTCGCCGGTCGTGTCGAGGTAGTGCACGCCGGCCTTGAGGCAGGCCTCGACGACCGTCGGGCCGAGCTTGCTGAACGGTCCGACCGTGTTGCAGACCACCGACGCTCCGGCGAACAGCTCGGCTAGGGCGTCGACGTCGTGCTCGACCGCCTCGATTTCGTAGTCGGCGGTCTCGATGCCGGCCACGTGGCTGGTCATCGCGTCGTGCAGCTTGTCCTTGTCGCGACCCGCGGCCACGAACGGCAGGTGGTAGTCGCGCAGGTACTCGCAGATGAGCCGTCCGGTGTAGCCGGAGGCGCCGTAGACGATGACGGGCTTGTCGGTCATGGCGCTCACATCCCCATTCCACCGTCGACGGCCAGGCCGGCGCCGGTGATGAACCGAGCGGCGTCCGAGGCGAGGAACACCACGGCGTCGGCCATGTCGGACACCTCACCCAGACGTCCGGCCGGGGTCAGCCCGATGACGGCGCCCACGGCCTCCTCCGGCGAGGGGAACAGCCCGATCGCGGCGACGTCGTTGGCCAGGCCGGCGCCCATCGCGGTCGGGACGAGCCCGGGGTAGATGCAGTTGACGCGGACGCCGTAGCCGAGCTTGCCGGCCTCCATCGCGGCGACCCGGGTCAGCCGGTCGACGCCGGACTTCGTGGCGGAGTAGACGCCGATTCCGGGGAAGGCGATGGTCGCGGCGACCGAGGCGACGTTGACGACGGCACCGCCGTTGCCGGCGACCCCACCGGGGCGCATGGCCAGGAAGGCGTGCTTGATGCCGAGCGACGTGCCGAGCAGGTTGACCTCGAGCTGGCGCCGGACCGCGTCCGGGTCGAGGTCGACGAACAGGCTGGTGATCTCGATGCCGGCGTTGTTGACGAGGATGTCCAGACCGCCGAGCTGGCCGGCCGCGTCGGCGACGGCCGTCGCCCAGCTCGCGTCGTCGGTCACGTCGAGGTGGACGAAGCCGTGACCCTCGCCGAGCGCCTCGGCCACCTTGGGACCGAGGTCGTCCTGCACGTCCGCGACGACGACGTGCGCGCCGGCAGCGGCCAGCGCCTGGGCCATCCCCTCGCCGAGTCCTTGTGCCCCACCCGTGACCAGGGCCTTGCGCCCGGTCAGGTCGAAAACCGTCATACCGACTCCTTTGTCGAAGCTGCGTGGTCTCGCCATGGCCGACTGCCCCCACACTCGGCTTGACGAGTGTCAAGACTCTCCTGGACAGTTGTCAAGACTCTGCTGGACACCTGTCAAGAAACCGCCGGTATGCCCCGTAAACTGACCGCATGAGCACGGCCACCGCCCGACGGGCCCAGCGCCCCGCGGACCGCTTCGACGAGCGCCGCGACCAGCTGGCCGAGTCGGCGCTGCTCACCCTCGGCGAGCTCGGCTACGCGCGGGCCAGCCTGCGCGAGATCGCCGCCAACTCCCCGTTCAGCCACGGCGTCGTGCACTACTACTTCAACGACAAGATCGAGCTGATCGTCTACTGCGTGCGCTACTACAAGGCGCGCTGCGTGCACCGCTACGACGCGGTGGTCTCCGACTCGACCTCCGGCCCGGGGCTGCTCGACGCGTTCGCCGCGAAGCTCCGCGAGACGCTCGAGGACGAGGCGCCGATGCACCGGCTCTGGTACGACCTGCGCACCCAGAGCATGTTCGAGGAGTCGCTGCGCGAGGCGGTCACGATGATCGACCACACGCTCGAGGAGATGATCTGGCGCGTCGTCTCGCGCTATGGCGAGCTGATGGACCGTCCCGTGCTCGCGACGCCGGCCGCGGCATACGGGATGCTCGACGGCGTCTTCCAGCAGGCACTGCTGGCCATCGGAACCGGCAGTGACACCGCTCTCGACACGCTCGACGAGCAGGTGCATGCGCTGATGCCGCTGCTGCTCGGACCCACAACGCCCGCACATCACGGCTAGCCCAGCGTCCCGGCATACAGTCTCGTCGTGAGCTCGACCGAGGCGGCGGACCTCCCCGCGGCGCCGTCGCCGGTCGCCCCGGAGCACCGGGGCGGGCTGAGACGCGAGGTGTTGCTCGTCCTCGGCCTGTCGCTCGGGTCGTCGGCGGTCTACGCGGTCCTCGCGATCGTCGACCGGCTGACCAAGGAGATCCCACTCAGCGGCCAGTCCTCGTCGCTCAACAACTCGGTGACGCCGGACCGGCCGTGGCTGGACCTCTCGTACCAGCTGGTGGCGATCGGGTTCGGCATCGTGCCGGTGCTCCTCGCGCTCTACCTGCTGCGCCGGGTGGACCCGCCGGTCCCGTATGCACCGACGCGCTTCCTCGGGTTCGACCTGCGTCGGCCGTGGGCCGACCTGGGCGGGGGCGTCGCGCTGGCGGCGGTCATCGGCATCCCCGGGCTCGGGCTGTACGTCGCGGCGCGGGCACTGGGGATCAACACGCAGGTGGCCGCGGCGAACCTCACCGCGCAGTGGTGGACGATCCCCGTGCTGGTGCTCTCCGCGGTCCAGAACGCGGCACTGGAGGAGGTCGTCGTCGTGGGGTACCTCATGACGCGGCTGCGCCAGCTGGCGTGGCGGACGGGATGGGTCGTGGCGGCGTCGGCGGTGCTGCGGGGGACCTACCACCTGTACCAGGGGTTCGGCGCCTTCGTCGGGAACGCGATCATGGGGATCGTGTTCGGGCTGGTGTACGTGCGGTGGAAGCGGGTCATGCCGCTGGTGGTCGCGCACGCCATCCTCGACATGGTCGCGTTCATCGGCTACACGCTCGCCAAAGACCACATCAGCTGGCTGCGCTGATGGCCGCCGACGAGAAGGGTCACGGCGGGCACTCGCACGCGCCGCCGGACCACCGCGGCCGACTGGCGGTCGTGCTGGCGATCACGTCGGTGGTCCTCGTGGCCGAGGTCGTCGGTGCCGTGCTCTCCGGCTCGTTGGCGCTCTTCGCCGACGCCGGACACATGCTCAGCGACGTCGCCGGCCTGTCGCTGGCGTGGTTCGCCGCGACCCTGTCCCGGCGGGCGCCGACCGACCAGCGGACGTGGGGTTATCGGCGGGCCGAGGTGCTGGCGGCGGCCGGACAGGCGGCGGTGCTCCTGGCCGTGGGCGGGTTCGTCCTGGTCGAGGGCGTACGGCGGCTGTTCGAGCCGCCCGAGGTGACGACCTCGCTCATGGTCGTGTTCGGCGTCATCGGCCTGCTCGGGAACGTCGCGTCGATGGCGGTGCTGGCGGGCGCGCGCAACAGCAACATGAACCTGCGGGCGGCGTTCCTCGAGGTGATGAACGACGCGCTGGGTTCGGTAGCCGTCATCGTCGCAGCGGTGGTCATCGCGCTGACCGGCTGGCTGCAGGCGGACGCGGTGGCGTCGATCCTCATCGGCTCGCTCATCGTGCCGCGGACGATCAAGCTGCTGCGGGAGAGCATCGACGTGCTCATGGAGGCGACGCCGAAGCAGATCGACCTCGCGGCGGTGCGGGCGCGGCTGCTGGCCACGCCGCACGTCCACGACGTGCACGAGCTCCACGTCAGCCAGGTCGCGACGGGGCTTCCGGTGCTCACCGCTCACGTCGTGGTGGACGAGTCGTGCTTCGCCGCGGGTGACCTGCCCCGGATGCTCGACCAGATGCAGGGCCGGCTCGCCCGCGACTTCTCGCTGCAGCACTCGACGATCCAGTTCGAGACGGCCGCCCACGCCGAGCACGAACGCCCCGAACACGACTGACTAGGCGCGTCCTCCCACCTCGTCCGAACTCAGATGTTTGTCGGTTTTGGGGCGTAAGCGCCGCAGAACCGACAAACATCTGAGTTCGGTGCGCGCTCGAGCGGCCCTGCCACCGCGGGATGTGGCGTTTCGGCCACGAACTTCGCGCTGGCGGCCGGCCGGGCGTCGGAATCTGGCGTTTCGGCCACCAAGTGCCGTGACGCCACCTACGGCCGAAAGGCTAGGCGCGTCGCATACCCTGCACCCCGTGGTCGAGACCGAGGGGCAGCTGCGTCGGCGCCTGCTCGGGGAGCCGCCCGGACAGGTGCTGTTCGGCTGGCTCGGCCCCCTGATCGCCGCCGTCATCGGCGGCATCCTGCGCTTCTGGAACCTCGGCGACCCTCACCAGCTGATCTTCGACGAGACGTACTACGTCAAGCAGGGCTGGTCGATGATCCTCTTCGGCGTCGAGATGAGGAACGACCCGGTCCTCAACGAGGCCAAGCAGATCGACCAGAACTTCACGGCCGGCAACGTCCTCAAGGTCTACGACCCGACCACCGGTGACCTCGTCGTCCATCCACCCGTGGGCAAGTGGCTCATCGGGTGGGGCGAGCAGCTGTTCGGGATCGACAACAGCTTCGGCTGGCGGTTCGCGGTCTGTGTCATGGGTGTCCTGTCGATCCTCATGATCGGCCGCGCCGCCCGGCGGCTGTTCGGGTCGTCGCTCCTCGGCACCGTCGCCGCCCTCGTGCTCGCGTTCGAGGGACACCACTTCGTCCACTCCCGCACCGGCCTGCTCGACCTCATCCTCATGTTCTGGGCGTTCGCGGCGTTCTGCTTCCTCCTCATCGACCGCGACCAGTCCCGCAAGATCCTGGCCCGCAAGGTCGCCGGCCTCGACCGCGCCGGCCTCACCGCACTCGGCCCGTGGGGTCCGTCGACGGGCTGGCGTCCATGGCGGCTCGCCGCGGGGGTATGCCTCGGGCTGGCCTGCGGCACCAAGTGGTCCGGCGCCTACTTCCTCGTCGTCTTCGGGCTGATGACGGTCCTGTGGGACATGGGTGCCCGCCGCGCCGTCGGCATCACCCGCTGGAAGACCGCGTGGCTGGTCAAGGACACGCCGCTGGCGCTGCTCTGGATGGTCGGGACCACCGTCGTCGTCTACTGCCTCAGCTGGTGGGGCTGGTTCGCGACCGAGATCGGCTACAACCGCCAGTGGGCCGACACCCACCCCGCGGACCCCGGCTGGGGCTGGGTCCCCGACTCGGTCCGGTCGTGGTGGAACTATCACGCCCAGATCCTCGAGTTCCACACCCACCTGACCTCGGACCACCCGTACAAGACCAACCCGTGGTCCTGGCTCATCCAGGGCCGGCCGACGTCGTTCTTCTACGAGGGGCCGAAACAGGGCGAGCAGGGCTGTCTCGTCGAGAGCTGCTCCAAGGCGATCTCCTCGATCGGGACGCCGTCGATCTGGTGGGGCGCGACCCTCGCGGTGTTCGTCCTGCTCTTCATGTGGGCGCTGCGCCGCGACTGGCGGGCCGGCGCGATCCTGGCCGGGTTCATGGGCGGGTACGTGCCGTGGTTCCTCCTCGGCGACCGGACCATCTACTCCTTCTACGCGGTGGCCTTCGTGCCCTACGTCGTCCTCGCCTGCGTCTACGTGCTCGGGCTGTTCATCGGTGGCCCGACCGCGCGGCCGCTGCGCCGGAAGGTGGGGCTCGGCATCACCGGTGCGTTCCTGGTGCTCGAGATCGTCCTCTTCGCGTTCTTCTGGCCGATCTACACGGCCCAGGTCGTCCCGTACTCCTTCTGGAGCGCCCACATGTGGTTCCCCAGCTGGATCTGACCAGCCACCGGACTTGATAGGCAAGTGGTTACTTGCCTATGGTGGAGCCATGGAGGACGGGCTGCTGTTCCGGGCGCTCGCCGACGAGACCCGTCGGGTGATCCTCGACGAGCTCACCGAACGCGACGGCCAGTCGCTGTTCGAGCTCTGCTCGCGCCTGACCATGCGCCACGGGATCACCTCGACCCGCCAGGCCATCTCGCAGCATCTTGCGGTCCTCGAGGAGGCCGGCCTGGTCACCTCGCACAAGGACGGTCGGACCAAGCTCCACCACCTCGACACCACGCCGCTCCAGACCATCACCGCGCGGTGGCCGCTCACCTGAACGGCCCCGTCCCTCAACGAGATCAAGGAGATCTACGTATGCCTCGCATCACCACCGCCAGCGTCTTCGTCGACGACCAGGCCAAGGCCCTGGCGTTCTACACCGACGTCCTCGGCTTCCAACCCAAGACCGACGTCCCGGTCGGCGAGTTCCGATGGCTGACCGTGGTCAGTCCCGACGTGCCCGACGGCGTGGAGCTCCTCCTCGAGCCGGACGAGCACCCAGCGGCCAAGCCGTTCAAAGAGGCGCTCGTCGCCGACGGGATCCCCCTCACCTCGTTCGGCGTCGACGACGTGGACGCGGTCCACGAGGACCTCGTGGCCAAGGGCGTGACGATCGTCCAGCCGCCCACGGACATGGGGCCGGTCCGCACGCTCATCCTCGACGACACCTGCGGCAACCTCATCCAGCTGGCGGCCATGAAGGAGTGACCCGGGGGCCGGAGGTGCGAGGGGTTCGGGGAAGTTTTAGATTGCAACTATCTCCTCCTCCATCGACAAGGGGCATCCCATGAAGCTCGGCGCCGTCGCCCGGTACTTACCCCAGCGCTCACTCCGACGCGTCGGCCGAACCGTTGCTGTGGAAGGAAACTCGTGACCATTACCGCCATCGACCCGCATACCGCCCTCGTTCTCATCGACCTTCAGCGCGGGATCCTCGGGGCGCCCACCCAGCCGTATGCGGCCGCGGAGGTCCTCGACCGCGCGGTCCGCCTGGCCGACGGCTTCCGGGCGCATGGCCTGCCCGTGGTGCTCGTCCGGGTCACCGCCCGCGCCGACGGCGTCGACTTCACACCCGGCCGGACCGAGACGCCGCGCCCGGCGGGCCGGCCGGAGGGCTGGGACGTCCTCGCCGACGAGCTCACCGGCCACGAGGACGACATCGTGGTGACGAAGCGCAACTGGGGCGCCTTCCACGGCACTGACCTCGACGTCCAGCTTCGTCGCCGCGGCGTGACCCAGATCGTCCTGGGCGGCATCGCCACGAGCATGGGCGTCGAGTCCACCGCGCGGGCCGCCCACGAGCACGGGTACCACGTCACCCTGGCGACCGACGCGATGGCCGACCGGTCCGCCGACATGCACCAGCACAGCGTCGAGAAGGTCTTCCCGCGCCTCGGTGAGACCGGGACGACCGACGAGATCCTCGCGCTGCTCGCGACGACACCCGCCACCGCCTGACCACACGCTGACCTCGACGAACGCCTCACCACCCGCGACGCCGGACGCCACGTCGCAGGTCATGTCGCGATCGAGGTGGTGATGACAACACCCAACGCGACATGACGTGCGACATGACGTGCTCAAGCACCTGACGTGGTCCAGGCGAGCACGCGCTAGATCATCGACGGGACCATCGTCACCTTCATGCTCTCGGGACTCATGCTCGTGCGCATCGCCCTGTCGGCGTCGGCCAGCCCGAACTCGTGGGTGACCATCTCCTCGAAGGGGTAGCGGTCCGCATACCGCTCCATCAGCCGCATGGCCGGGCCGTACCCCGTGCTCGGGTGGTTGGTGAGCCCGATCAGCCGGATGTTCTTGCTGCAGATGTGCCGGTGCACGTTGAGGCTGACCTCGCCGGTGTCGGCGAAGTTGCCCATCTCGAGCATCATGCCGCCGCGCTTGAGCATCTCGATGCCCTCGACGAACGACGCCGGGGTGTTGGCCATGTGCAGCACGACGTCGGCGCCGCGGCCGTCGGTCAGCTCGCGGATCCGCTCGACCCGCTCTTCACTCGTCGTTGCGGTCACGTCGATGGTCTCGTCGGCCCCGAAACGGCGCGCCCAGTCCAGCCGGTAGGCGCTGAGGTCGGTCGCGACGATCCGGCCGGCGCCCATCATGTCGGCCTTGGCGATGTGCAGCAGCCCCAACGGTCCTGAGCCGATGACGACGACGGTGTCACCGGAGTTGAACCCCTCCATCGCGTACGAGCTGAACTCCTTGATCTTGTCGAGGCTGGCCGTGCACGCCATCACCTCGGCCAGCACCGCGACCCGCGGCGACAGCCCCGACGGCACCTTGTAGACGAACGTGTCGGGTCGCAGGTAGAGGTACTCGGCCCAGCCGCCCATGAGGTGCGGCGCCACGGCGCTGGTGAACGAGTTGCCGTAGCACTCCGACCGGTCGCACCACACGTAACCCATGACGTGCGTGCAGGAGTAGCACCGGCCACAGACGACGTCCGGGCACATCGTGACGCGGTCGCCGACACCGAGCCGCTGCCCGTAGAACTCCAGCCGCTCGACCGCCGACGGCGTGATCTCGTCGATGACGCCGACGTTCTCGTGCCCCTGGATGATCGGGAAGGGCGTGTCGGTCTCGGCCGGCGTACCCGCATACTGCTTCGTCTCGCCCTGGTACGTGTGCTTGTCGGTGCCGCAGATCCCGGACATCTCCATGCGCAGCAACGCGGCTCCGTCCTCGAGCCGCGGTCGCGGGAACTCCTGCACCTCGTAGCGACCGGGAGCGACGAGGACGGCGGCGCGTACGAGGTCCGACATGACCGCAGACTAGAGGGAGCCGACGAAGTCCCGGATGAGAGCGGCAACGACTTCGGGTGCGCGCTCGCTGGCGCCGTGACCCTGCTTCGGCATGACGGCGACCGGGCGTGCGGCGGGCAGGACGGCGGCGAGCCGGTCGGTGCGCTCACGCAGGTGGGCCGGGGTCTTGGCGCCGGTCAGCAGCAGGACCGGCAGCCGGATCGAGGCGTATGCGTCGAGCCGGTTCCCGAGAAGGTTGATGGCCTCGGTGTCGTCGATCTGACGTGGGACGAAGGACCGCATCGTCGCGTTCACCCGCACCATCAGCGGCATCAGCCACCCGACGGGCTTCGGCATGCCGACCATGCGGGTGATGAAGATCCGCAGCGCCGTTCCGGGCCGGCCGCGGTCGAGCGCGGCGCGGGCGTCGGCCACGCCGGTCGCGCCGCCGATCGGGGTGTCGAGGACGAGCGGCGGCTCGTAGACGACCCCACCACGGAACGGACCGCTGTCGCGGGCCAGCGTCTCCAACGCCACGATGGCGCCGGACGAGTGCCCGACGATCACCGCGGGCTCGCCGATCTCGGCCGCCAGGGCCAGCAGGTCGTCGACCTCACGCGCGAAGTCGGTCGCCGGGTCGACGGCCAGCTCGGTGCGGTAGAGCCGGCGCCGGATCCGCACGACGCGGAAGTTCGGCGTGAGCTCCGCGGCGACCTTCGCCCAGGCCGACTCGTCGCTGAGGCCGCCGTGGACGACGAGGACGACAGGGCCGCGGCCCTCGTCCGCGTAGACCACGCCGGCCGGGTCGTCGGTGGCGAGGTGCTTCAGCACGCGGGCCACGCTACCGATGCGGCACACCCGGTCCGCAGAATGGCCGGGTGGCCCTCGCCGTCTGCCTGCTCTTCGACCGCCGGACCGACCGGCTCGTCCGCCAGCTGTGGGAGCGGCTGGAGGCCCAGGGTGTCGCGACGCTGCTGACGCATACGCACGGCCGGCACCACCCGCACCTGTCCTACGCGGTCCTTCGCGACGGGGACCCCGACTCCGTCCGCGCCGCCCTGGACCCGTTGGCGAACGGCGGCGCGGTTGAGGTCACCGCTCAGGGCAGCGTGGTGTTCCCGCGCGGCCGGGTCGCCCTGGCCTGCGCCGCTCCCGCCGACGTCGTGGTGCGGCAGGAACGCGTCGTCGCCGCGCTGCACGCGGCCGGCCGGGAGCTCCACCGCAACTACGAGCCGGGCCGGTGGGTGCCGCACGTCTCGGTGGCGACCAGCGCGGCGGCCGACCAGGTGGCGTTGGTCGTCGGCGCGGTGTCGGACGTGCTGCCACTCCCGCTGCACGCCGACCGAGCGGCGGTCATCGACACGGGGACGGGGCAGATGTGGCCGCTGACCGGTGTCCCCTGACCGTCGGACCAGTCCGTACTCGAGGCGCGAGCCGGCTGACCCGCCTCAGTCCAGCCCGTCCGCGGCGGCCCGGACCCGGAGCAGCACCTGCAGCTCCAGGGCGCGCTCGCGCCAGGTCGGGCCGAGCACCCGGTCGATGACGGCCAGCCGCTGGTACAGCGTGTTGACGTGCACCCCGAGCGCCGGCGCGGTGGCCGACGGGCGCTGTCCGTTCTCGAGGTAGGCGGTGAGGGTCGCGACCAGCGGGACGCCCCGGCGCCGCTCCTCGGCGAGCAGCGGGCCCAGCTCGCGGCGCAGCTGGCCGGCTAGCTCACGAGGTCCCGTGTGGCTGAGCAGGATCCCGAAGACCCCGAGGTCGTCGGACCGCGCTATCCCCGTGCGGCGCCCCAGTGCGGCGAGCGCCCGGGCGGTCCGGGCGGCGTCGAGGTAGGCGTCCCGGAAGGTGAGCGCGCCGGACACCGGGCCGGCCAGGCCGGCGACCGGGCCGCCCGCCGGCCAGGCCTCGGCCCAGTCGGTGCGGTGCCGGACGAGCAGCACGGCCTGGTCCCGGTATGCGGCGGACGTCGCCTCCCGCAGGACGACGAGCGCCTGCCGCAGGGCGGGGACCGTCGTGGGGTCGTCGACGACGATGACGTCGTGAGGGCGCCGTGGGTCGAGGCCCGCCCCACGCATCCGCTCCCGGTCGAGGCGCGCGTCGCCCTCCCGCCGGCTCACCAGGTCGATGGTCGCGATGTCGCGCCCCAGCTCGGACGCCCGGGCCGCCTGCCGCGCCTCGGCGATGGTCAGCGCGATGATCGGGGCCGCCCGCTCCAGGACCAGCCGCGTGGCGTCGCGGTCCTCGTCCGCCGTGGTCGCCACGAGCACCCCGAGCAGCCGCTTGGCGGCGAGCACGGGCTGGGCGACGAGACCGTCGCCGCCGACCGGCATACCGTCACCACCGTCGCCGACCGCCTCGACGACCGCCGCGACCGCGGGTGACGGAGCCGGGTCGCCGGTGGCCACCCACGCGAGCTCGCCGGGCGTCAGCGACCGGACCAGCGCGAGGATCACGTCGAGGTCGCCGCCCTCCAGGACGACGGTGGTCAGCTGCTCGTCGAGCCGGAGCGCCTGCTGCAGCGCGGCGTTGCTCCGGGCCAGCTGCTCCCGGGACCGCGCGTTGTCGATCGCGACGGAGGCCTGGCTGGCGAGCGCCTGGAGCAGGGCGACCTCGTCCTCGGTGAAGTGCCGCTCCGTGCGCTTGGCGGCGAGCAGGGCGCCGATGACCCGGCCTCGCACGGCCAGCGGGACGCCGAGCAGGCCGCGGAGCCCCTCGGCCGACGCGGCGTCGTCGGCGATCGGGCGGTGGACGATCCGCTTCTCGGTCGCGTAGTCGGGGGTCCACATCGGTGCGTTGGACGCCGCCACCCGCCCGATGAGCCCCGCGTCGGCCGGGAGACGCACGCCGACCAGCTGCGGCGTGCGCTGGCCACTCGCCACGTCGATCCGCAGCGCGTCGCCGTCGAGCAGAGCGAGGTAGGTCAGGTCGACACCGAGCAGCCGGCGGGCCTCGTGGACGACGCCCTGGAGCAGGTCGGCCGGGTCGTGGACGGTGGCCAGCTGCTGGGCGATGTCGTTGAGCGCCGACAGCTCGACGATCCGCCGGCGCCGCTGCTGCAGGAGGCCCGCGACCGTTGCTGCGGCACGCTCCTCGCGGGCCACGCGGCCGGATGGCTCGCCGGACTCGAGCAGGTGTTCCCGGTGCGCGAGCAGGTCGGCCGCAGTCGCCTCGGCGGCGAGCAGCTCGACCCAGTCGCGGGCGCGGGGCACGCATCGATGATGCCGGAGAGTAGACGAAATCTCTACTCACACGCTCAATGGTGGAGGGTTCGACCGTGGCGCCGCGGCCCCGCCCGACCCTACGGTTTGGCGAACCCCGAACCGACGACCCAAGGACCACCGTGACGCTCACCCTCACCGAGACCCCCGCCTCGGGCCCGTCCGCCGCCCCGCGGCTGACCGACGCCGAGGTCCGCGAGCACCTGGTCCAGCTGCTCGGCGCGAAGGTCCTCACCGGAGACGAGGCCCGCGCGCGGTACAGCCATGACGAGGCCGAGTGGGCCCCCTACGCCGTCCCGGCCGCGGTCGTCCGGGCGGTCCGCGCCGAGGACGTCGCCACCACCGTCCGGTTCTGCGCCGCCTACGGGATCCCCGTCGTCGCTCGCGGCGCCGGCACCGGACTCTCCGGTGGGGCGAACGCCATGGCCGGCTGCGTCGTCGTCGCCCTCGACGCGATGGACCGCATTCTGGAGATCGACCCCGTCGAGCGGTTCGCCGTCGTCGAGCCCGGCGTCGTCAACGACCGGCTGCGGGCGGCGTCCGCGGAGTACGGCCTCTGGTACCCGCCGGACCCGGCCAGCGCCCCCTGGTCGACGATCGGGGGCAACGTCGCCACCAATGCCGGCGGGGTCTGCTGCCTCAAGTACGGCGTGACCGGTGACTACGTCCTCGGCCTCGAGGTCGTCACCGGCACCGGCGAGATCGTGCGCCTCGGCCGGCGTACCGCGAAGGGCGTCGCCGGCTACGACCTCACCTCGCTCATGGTCGGCTCCGAGGGCACCCTCGGCATCATCACCCAGGTCACCGTCCGGCTGCGGCCGGCCCGCGCCCCCGAGCGCACCGTCGTCGGCTTCTTCTCGTCCACGGTCGCCGCCGGTGACGCCGTCGTCGCCGTCGCCCGGGCCGGGATCGTCCCGTCCGCTCTCGAGCTGCTCGACCGGCACTGCCTCGAGGCGGTCAACGACTGGAAGAACCTCGGCCTCGAGGCCGACGCCGCCGTGATCCTCCTGGCCCGCGTCGACGACGCCGGCGCCGAGGGCGACGCGCTCGCCGAGGAGGTGCAGGCGTGCTTCGACTCCGCCGGCTCGACGTTCAGCGCGGTGTCAGGCGACCAGCAGGAGGCCGACGCGCTCTTCGCCGCCCGCCGGCTCGCCTACCCGGCCGTCGAGCGGCTCGGACCCGTGCTCACCGAGGACGTCTGCGTCCCGATCGTCAAGGTGCCGGAGATGCTCGGCCGGATCGACGAGATCGGTCGCCGCCACGACGTCCTCATCGCCAACATCGCCCACGCCGGCGACGGCAACCTGCACCCGCTCATCATCACGAAGCCGGGCGACGACGCCGCCCGCGACCGTGCCCAGCTCGCCTTCGCCGAGATCATCGCCGCCGCGCTCGCGGTCGGCGGCACGGTCACCGGCGAGCACGGCGTCGGCCTGCTCAAGCGCGACGGCCTCGTGGCCGAGATCTCCCCCGCCGTCGCCGACCTGCACGTCGCGATCCGCGACGCCCTCGATCCCCACCGAATCCTCAATCCCGGCAAGGTCATCGACCGTTGATCGCCGGACCGCTCGACCCGTCCCACCCCACCCCGCCCACCATGTCACCGCATCCACAGGAGCATCCGATGACCACGACCATCCCGGTCCCGCTCGACGAGACGGCGGTGTCGGACGCGAGCGACGTCCAGGCCGACGTCGCGACATCCGCCACCAAGCTCTCCAAGCCGTTGCGGCGCACCGCGATCGGCATCTCGGCGCTGCTGACCGCGCTCGTCGCCATCAACTCCGGTGGCATGGGCGTCCTCATCCCCGACCTCGTCGCCAAGCTGGACGCCGCGAACAAGGTCACCAACCTCGCCATCGTCGCGACCGTCGCCTTCGTCGTGACGATCATCGCCCAGCCCCTCGCCGGCGCCCTCTCCGATGCGACCCGCAGCCGGTTCGGCCGCCGCTCGCCGTGGATCGTGTTCGGGGCGCTCGTGGCCGGTGGGTTCACCATCGGACTCCCGCTCGCCGGCTCCTCGCTCGCGATGATCACGGTCACGTGGGTGCTCATTCAGGTCGGTGTCAACGCGGTCCTCGCGGCGGCGCAGGCCATCGTGCCCGACCGGTTCGCGCCGTCACAGCGCGGCGCCGCCTCCAGCATGGCCGGCGTCGGTGTCACGGTCGGCAACGCGGTCGGCGCCGGCATCGCCGGTGGTCTCGCCGTCCAGGGCCAGCTCCCGTATGCGGTCCTCGGCCTGCTGCTCCTCGTCGTCGCCGGGGTCTTCGTCCTGGTCAACCGCGAAGCCTCGAACGTCGACGTCCCGCGGGCCGCGTTCTCCTGGAAGGCCTTCGCCAAGGGGTTCTGGGTGAGCCCCCGCAAGCACCCCGACTTCGCGTGGGCCTTCGCAGCGCGGTTCCTCATGGTCATCGGCTTCGCCGCCGGCACCACCTACGGCCTCTACACGCTGCGCGACTACATCGGCCTGGACGAGGCCACCTCGAACGTCGTCGTCGCCCAGATGGCCGTCATCCTCCTGCTCGGCACGTTCATCTCCGCCGCCGTGAGCGGGAAGCTCTCGGACAAGAGCGGCCGCCGTAAGCCGTTCATCGTCTGGGCCTCGGTCATCATGGCCGCCTCGTTCGTCCTGCCGCTCGCGTGGCCGACGGTGACGTCGATGCTCGTCTACTCCTTCGTCATGGGCCTCGGGTTCGGCACCTACATCGCCATCGACCTGGCCCTGATGACCGAGGTGCTCCCGGTGTCGGTGACCGGCAGCGAGGACTCGGCGGGTCGCGACCTGGCCATCCTCGGCATCGCCACGACCATCCCGCAGGCGATCACCCCCGGCCTGGCCGGTGCGCTCATCACGATCTTCGGCGGCTACCAGGTCACCTTCATCGCGGGAATCGTGTTCGTACTGCTGGGTATCGTGGCCATCATCCCGATCCGCTCGGTGCGCTGACCCGCATACCCTGACCAGACCAGCCGGGCCCCTCGCCGCGAGGTGAGGGGCCCGGCACACTCCCGAAGGACGCCGATGCCGCAGTTCCGCACCACCGACGACGTCACCCTGTCCTACACCGACGAGGGCGACGGCGTGCCCGTCGTCCTCGTGGCCGGCTTCCTCGCCGCGGCGACGAGCTGGCACTTCACCACCCGCGCGCTGGTCGACGCCGGGTACCGCGTCGTCGCCTTCGACCGCCGCAACCACGGCGGCTCCGAGGCACCGACGCACGGGCAGCGGCTCGCTCGGCACGGCAAGGACCTGCACGAGCTGCTCGACGCGCTCGGCATCGACGAGGCCTTCCTCGTCGGCGGGTCGATGGGTGCCAGCTCGATCTGGGCCTACTTCGACCTCTTCGGGTATGCGCGCTGCCTCGGCATGGTCTCGGTCGACCAGACCCCGAAGATGCTCAACCGCGACGGGTGGGAGGGCGGCTTCTACGGGCTGACGGCCGACAACCTCGGGACGTTCTTCGACGCCGGCATCCCGCCGACCGGCCGCGGCGCGCGGATGGACAAGACCATCGCCGGGGTGACCGCGATCGCCGCCGCGACCGGGTCGAACCCGATGGGCGCCGACGCCGCTGCGCCGACCACGCTCCCGCTGCTGCGCGACCACGCGGCGGCCGACTGGCGCGACGTCGTTACCCGCGCGACCTGCCCGGTGCTCCTCGTCGCGGGCGCCGAGAGCCAGTTCTGGCCGTCCTCGCACGCCACCGACATGGCGGCGTTGAACGAGGACGTCGAGGCGGTGGTCCTGGAGGGCTGCGGCCACGCGGTGAACCTCGACGACCCCGAGGCGTTCAACGCGACGCTGCTCCGCTTCCTCGCCGCTTGACGGTGATCGCCACGACGCCACGGAGGTTCGCGAGCCCCGCTCCTGGGTAGGCCCGTCGCATGACGCGTTTCGGCTACACCCTCAGGACGGAGCAGAGCGCTGGTCCAGGTCGGCGACGAGCCTGAGTGCCGGCGGCGGGAGATGCGGGGGGCATCCCCGCCGCCGGTCACTCGCCGACGGACCAGCCTGGCCGACGCCTACAGCGTCGAGTGAGTCCGGCGACCAGCGAGCAGCGTTGCGGCGACCGGCATACCGCGGAGCGCGCGTGCCGCATCGCCTGAGTCCGCAGCCGTACCAAGGGGATCGGCGTCAAGCAGCACGACGTCGCCTCGACTGCCCACTCCGAGCGTCGGCTGACCGTCGGTGCTTGCGGCCAGCGCCTCGGCCGGGTTGAGCGACTCGGCCGGGTTCCACGGCTCGCGCTCGTCGACCGAACGGTGCACGGCCGCCGCCATGGCCAGCCATGGGTCGAGCGGCGCCACGGGAGCGTCGGACCCGAGCGCGAGGACCACGCCGGCGTCGACCATCGAGCGCAGCGCGAAGCACCGGTCGGCCCGATCGCCCCACAGGCGCAGCGTCGTGTCGCGGTCGTCGAGAAGGTGCGCCGGTTGGACGCTGGCCCGCACACCGAGCCGCGCCATCCGGGGGAGGTCCTCGAGGCGCACCAGCTGGGCATGCTCGATCCCACCCGTGGCGCCGGTCGCCTCGAAGGCCTGCAACCCGAGGTCGACCGCAGCGTCGCCGATCGCGTGGAGGGCGATCTCCAGACCGCCCGCATGCGCCGTGGACAAGAGTGCGGTCATCTCGTCGAGGTCGTAGTTCTGCTTCCCACGAGTGAGGTGACGCCCGTCGGAGTCGGGATACGGGTCGCAGCACCGGGCCGTGCGGGTGTTGAGGGAGCCGTCCGAGATCACCTTGAACGGACCCATGGTCAACAGGTCGCCATCCACGGCCAGCCGGTCTCCCGTCCTGATGCCGGCCGCCAGCAACCCGTCGAGCGCGTCCGGGTAGACCGAGGCGCGCACCCGGACCAGATCGAGCGAGTTCGCGAACCGGCTCGGCCACTGCCGGTAGCTGCTCGGCATCTCGAGGTCGACGACGCCCGTGATGCCGCGCGCGGCGGCGGCGGCCATCGCCGACCGCAGCGCCGTCTCCCCGGCACCGGACGCCTCGATCTCCTCCAGCACGGCGCTGATCGACGACTGGAGCCTGAACCAGTCGTTCTCCTCCAACGGTCCGGTCACCCCGGCCACCCCCAGCAGCCCGAGCGCCGCACTGTTCAGCCACCCGTTGTGGGCGTCGCCACTGGTGAGGATCACCGGGACGTCACCGGTGGCGGCGTCGAGCTCGACGACGGTACCGATCCGGTCCCACGCACCCGACCGGTAGCCGAAACCGGTGACCAGCCGGGGCCGTTCACCGGTCAGTCCCGCGAGGTGATCGGCCACCCGCCGCGTCACCTCGTCCGGACCGGTCGTCCCGGCGAGGTCGATGGTGGTGCGGGTCCGGGACCATGTCGTCAGGTGGACGTGGTGGTCCCACAGTCCCGGGACCGCCCACCGTCCCGCGGCGTCGACGACGTCCGAGACACCGACAGCCGGAAGGTCCCGACCCACCTCGGTGACCATCCCGTCGGTGATCCGCAGGTCGACCGGCCGGTCGTCGGAGCCGGCTGGACGCATCCCGGCTCCCACCGGGACCAGGCGCGCCCGACGGACCAGTACCGCATGGGAGGACCGAAGCCGGCTCATGTGGCGAGTCTGCTCGGTCGGTCGGCGCCGGGCTCGGGCGCCCGCTCGTTCAGCTGCTCCAGGGAGTGGCCGGCCGTGGAGACCCCGAACACGAGCACGCCGACCACGCCCGCGACCAGGACCGCACAGGTCATCCCGAAGACCCCGGCGAAGCCGAGCGAGCTCGACGCGAAGCCGATGATGGCGGGCGCGCTGATCGAGCCGAGCCGACCGAACGCGCTGGCCAGACCGGTCGCCGTGGTGCGGGTCCAGGTCGGGAAGAGCTCAGGGGTGTACGCGTAGGTCGCGGCGATGCTGCCGTTGAGGAAGAAGGACAGCAGGGCGCCGGACACCATGATCGTCGGCGGCGTCGTGCTCTGGCTCAGCCAGAACGCCGCGGCCGCGCCGCCGAGGAGGCAGACCGCGATGGTGCGCTTGCGGTCGAGCCGGTCGCTGAGCCAGGCCCCGGCGAAGTAGCCGGGGATCTGGGCGAGGTAGATGACCAGGGAGAAGTCGAAGCTCCGTGTCACCGTGATCCCCTGCTGGATGAGCAGCGTCGGGATCCAGGTGAAGAAGCCGTAGAACGCGAAGACATTGACGAACCAGATCAGCCAGACGACGGCCGTGCGCCGACGCATACTCGGGCCCCAGAGGAACCGCAGGCTCGCCGTCAGCCCGACCTTCGTCACGACGACGTCCGCGTCCGACGCGCTCCCGCTCACCGGTGGCAGCTCCGCTCCCGTCGCCCGCCGGACCTTGTCCTCGAACGCGGTCACCACACGTTCGGCCTCCGCCCGGCGCCCGTGGGCGAGAAGGAACCGGGGCGACTCGAGCAGCGACCGGCGCCACCACAACAGCAGCACGATCGGGACCGCCGTGACGACCTGCGCCCATCGCCAGCCGGCGTCCGTAGCCGGGACGACGAACCGGCCGAGGAGGGCGGCGGCGACGTACCCGAACGAGAAGAACCCGGCGAGGCAGCCGACGAACCAGCCGCGGCGGGCCGGTGGGACGAACTCGGAGAGGTAGGGGGCGACGATCACGCTCTCGGCCCCGATGCCCACCCCGGCCAGGATCCGCGCGGCCGCGAACACCTCGTAGGTCGGCGCAAGGGCCGCCACCATGGTGCACACCGTGTAGATCGCGAGCGCCCACATCATGATCGGTCGACGGCCGATCCGGTCTCCAAGCGTTCCCGCGACCAGCGCACCGACCAGGTAGCCGGCCGGGCCGGCCGCCGCGAGCAGTCCGAGCGCGCCGTTGTCGAGGTCCCACTCGCGCGCCATGCTCGGCAGCAGGAAGGCCACCAGGGCGTTGTCGGCGCCGTCGAACGCGTAGCCGAGACCGCCGATGACCAGCAGGGCGTAGTGGGGACGGCCGAACGGGAGCCGGTCCATCCGGGCGAGCAGCGACATGGCAGGAGCCATCATCGTCTAGACCCAGATCGCGCTGGGCCATCCGTCGCTGAACACCTCGGGCGGGTCGGGCAGCGAGTCGGCCTGCCCGGACAGCACCCGTCGTCCCGACCAGGCGACCACGGCGGCGTCCAGGACGTCGTCGACCGCGGCCCCGACCACGTTCACGTCGACCCCGATCCCCACGGTGGCGAGGAGATCGCGGCGTACCCGCTGCCCTTCTGCGGTCTTCTTCGACGCCGCCAGCGGCCGTCCCGCGATCCGCGCGAACGACACCTCGGGGTGCACCTCGACGATCGGGTATGCGCGGGCGAAGGCCAGCTTCTCGACCTGCCGGAGCTTCGGCCTGAGGTTGAACGCCTGCGTCGAGATCCCTTCACCGGCTCGTTCGCGGTTCACGGTGCTCGCCCGCGCGTGCGTGTCCGCGTCGAGAGCCGCCCGGACCGGGGTCATGAACACCGAGGAGCGGCGTGGACCGAGTTCCTCTCGCGCCAGAACGTCCGCCCGGCGTCGCGATGCGTCCGGCAGCCCGATCGGCATGTCGACGGCCACGAGGCCGAGCGGTCCGAGAGCCGACGCCCAGGCGACGAGGCCGTCGATCGTGGGCCCGACGCATACCTCGGCGTGGTGAAAGGGTTCCAGCGCAACGCCCACCCAGCCAGTCCGGCAGGCGTCGGCCCCGAGCACCACCGTCACCAGCGCCACGCTAGCGGCCCTGGCGCCTTGGCGTGGTTGGGGATTCGGTCTGCTGCCGAACGGCCCCGGCCGGCTCACCGCGACCCGTGACCCTCATACTGAGGCGTGGACAGCGTGGTGCCTCCCTCACGTCGGATGTGGCGGCTGGTCGAGCCGATCCACGCCGTCACCTACTTCGGCCCGGAGGCCCTCGACGCGCTGGCCCGGGCCGGGTACCGCGGGTTCTGGATGGGCTACTTCGCGGGCCGCCTCGCCCCGTTGGGGTCGGTGGGTCCGTTGGTCGCGACCGCGGTCTGTTTCGGGTTCGCGCCGTCCCGCGTCGCGAGGGCGCTTCCCGACGCCTGGTCGTTCGCCCCACCTGACGACGCTCTGGGTGCTCGACTCAGCGGCGCCACCGCGACGCTTCGGCGGGTCGGCGGCGAGATACCGGGACTCGAGGCGGCGGCCGACCTGATCTGGGAGGCGGCGCTCCACGCGGCCACCGCAGGTCGAGTGCTGGCCGCGGCCAACCAGGGACTCCCTCGGCCGGACGACCCGATGGGCGCCGTGTGGCAGGCGGCCACCACGCTTCGCGAGCACCGCGGCGACGGGCACAACGCGGCGCTGGTGGCCGCCGGCGTGACGCCCGTGCAGGCCCACTGGCTCAAGATCGCGGCCGGCGAGAGCGAGGACCAGACCCTCGCCGTCAGCCGCGGCTGGCCCGACGAGACCTGGCAGCACGGACGACAAGAGCTGCAGGTACGCGGCTTGCTCGACGCCGAGGGCCGGCTCGCCTCCGAGGGTCGGACCGCTCGCGAGGTGATCGAGGCCGAGACGGACGCCGCCGCCGCATCCCCGTGGGAACACCTGGGCGTCAGCAGGACCGACACGCTCGCCCACCTCCTGACACCGCTGACCGACGCCGTCCGGCGGTCCGGGATCCTCCCGTTCCCCAACCCGATCGGGCTGTCCTGACGTGGCCGGTCGTGCGAGGAGCTTCGGCGCTGTGGCGGAGGCATACGAACGCTTCCGTCCGGGCTACCCCACCGAGCTCGTGGACCTCGTCCTCGCGTACGGAGGCCGGCCCCTCCGCACCGCCCTCGAGATCGGCGCCGGTACCGGCAAGGCGACGCGCGTCTTCGCCGACCGCGGCCTCCTCGTCACCGCCACCGAACCGGACGCCGCGATGCTCGACGTGCTGCGCCGGCACGTCCCTGGGACCGTCGTCACGGTCAACGCCGCGCTCGAGGACCTGCGCCCGTCCACGACCTACGACCTCGTCTACGTGGCGGCGGCACTTCACTGGACCGACGCCGAAGGGCGCTGGCCACGCATCGCCGGACTGCTCCAACCGGGCGGCACCTTCGCCTCCTTCGGGGGGGCGATGCAGCTGGCCGACCCGACGGTGGAAGCGGCGGTCCATGAGGCCCGCCGCCCCTATCTGGACACCGACGACGTCCCCTCACCGGACGGCACACCACCGACGGAGCCGATGCAGTGGCCGGGCACCGAGCTCGAACGCTCGCCCCAGTTCGACGACGTCCAGCAGCACGTCATCGAACGCCGAGCCACCCTGTCCGCGCGAGACTACGTCGGACATCTCTCGACCGTCTCGGCCTACCTCCAGCTAGCGGCGGACCAGCGGCGTGGCGCGCTCGAGCGCATCCTCGAGGTCCTTCCGGACCCGGTCGAGCTCACGGCGGACATCACCCTGCACCTCGCCAGACGCATCCCCTAGCACCTGCGGCGCGGTCACCCGGTGAAGGTGAACGCGCGGCCGCGCGGACCGTGGAGGGTGGCTCCATGGCGGAGAGCGATGACGCGAGGCAGAACGCCCTTTCGGGGGCACTGGCGCAGGTCTCGATGGACGGCGAGCTTCCCCGCCGCGAGGACCTCTGGCGGGTGTTCGACGAGCTCGACTTCCAGATGGCGTGCCAGGTCTACCTCTGGTCGCTGCCGCTGGTGTCGTACGCGCAGTGGAAGAACCAGCACTACGAGGTGTTCGGGGCGACGAGCTCCGACCTGGTCCACTACGTCAGCTACCGCGACCGACTCGGCTTGATCACGGCCAACGCGACCACCCCCTACATCCTCAACTTCTTCGACCTCAACGAGACCGGGCCCCTCGTCGTCGAGCTGCCCCCCGGTCCGACCGCGGGCGGCCTGTCGGACTTCTGGCAGCGCGAGTACGCGGTGATCGGCGAGATGGGTCCCGACGCCGGACGTGGCGGCCGCCATGTGATCGTCCCGCCGGGTCACGAGCCTCCGGAGGTCGGTGAAGGCTGGTACGTCGAGCGGTCCACCGGGATGAACATCATGTTCGGGTTCCGCACCCTCGACCCTGACCCTCAGCGGGCGCAGGCGTTGGTCGACGCCGTACGCATCTACCCCTACGCCGATCGCGCGGACCCGAAGCCGACGAGGGTCATCTCGCCGGACGGTCGAGCCTGGTCCGGGGACCAGCCGCGCGGGATCGACTACTGGGCGCGGCTGCACGAGATCTACCAGGGCGAGGTCGTCGACGAGCGGGACCGGTTCTACCTGGCCATGCTCAAGCAGCTCGGCATCCAGAAGGGCGTTCCGTTCGCCCCCGACGCACGGCGGACCGACCTGCTCACGCGTGCCACCGCCACTGGTGAGCTGATGGCGCAGGCCAACACCTTCGCCAAGCGGTTCGACGGGTCGCGGTACTGGCCGGACCGCCAATGGGACCTCGCCATCGTGCTCGACAACTCCGCCCAGCGCGGCGAGGACCACGACGAGCTGCTCGAGCGGGCGTCCTGGTTCTACGAGGCGGTCAGCTTCTCCGTCGCGATGAAGAGCCAGACCCCTGGCGCGGGCCAGGCATACCTCGGCTGTTACACCGACTCGGACGGGGCGTGGTTGGAGGGTGGCCGCGACTACCACCTGCACGTCCCGGCGAACCCGCCGGCCAAGCTGTTCTGGTCCGCAACGGTCTACGACGTGACCACTCGCTGCCTGATCGACAACGAGCAGCAGCGAGGAGACCGCGGATCCCGCGACCCGGACCTCGTCACCAACGACGACGGGTCCGTCGACCTCTACTTCGGTCCCACCGCGCCGGAGGGCAAGGCGTCCAACTGGGTGCAGACCATCCCCGGCCGCCACTGGTTCTCGTACTTCCGGCTCTACGGACCGCTCGAGCCCTACTTCGACCGCAGCTGGAAGCTGGGGAACATCGACCCGAGCTGATCGCGTCCCCCGGAGCTCTGCGGGCACGGTTCGGGTGATGCTGGACCGGTGACCGCCGACCAGCCCGAGCCGCTGCCCGAGTCCGAGTCCGACCACGAGGGCGCTGCGGCGCAGCCGGACCTGGCCACCTGGTCGCAGTCGGTCGCCTCCTGGCGGCGCGAGGTCCATGCGCTCTACGCCGAGGTCCGCGCCGCCTCGGATCCCGCTGCCGCCCACGCCGGCTGGGTCCGAGCGGGCCACGCTCTTCGACCAGCCGCACGGTCAAGGGCGCCGATCTCGGTCGCGAGGAGGACGCCTGGGTCGTCGATCTCAACGTCGCCTACAACCCCTCCTGCGCGTACGACCCGCGATGGGCCTGCCCGCTCGCGCCCGCCGGCAACCGGCTCACCGCGGATGTCCCGGTCGGGGAGCTGGTCGGTACGTGACTCTTGGCGTCGACGGCCGCCTTCTCTAGGCTTGACGACCGGATGTGGGGGGACGCACCCCGCTTGCTTCCGTCGTCGGTGGGGCGCCCCGATCACCTGAGAGGGGCCCGCCGTGACCTCCGCATCGTCACTGTCGACCGACGAGGTCGACGCCAGCCGCACCGGCATCGTCTCGGTCCAGGTGGGCCGCGCCCGCGACTACGAGTGGCTCGGTCGACGACTGCGATCGAGCATCGACAAGCATCCGGTGGCGGGTCGGGTCAGGGTGCTGGCCACCCGGCTCGACGGTGACGAGCAGGCCGACCCCGAGCACCACGGCGGACACGACAAGGCGGTCTACGCCTATGCGTCGGAGGACCTGCGGTGGTGGGCTCAGGAGCTCGACCGCCCCGGGCTGGACCCGGGCGCCTTCGGGGAGAACCTCACGACGACCGGCATCGACCTGCGCGACGCGGTGATCGGAGAGCAGTGGCGCGTCGGGTCCGCCCTGCTCCAGGTGAGCGAACCCCGCACGCCCTGCTGGAAGCTCGGTATGCGGATGCAGGACCCGCGATTCCCGCGGGCCTTCGCGCGCGCCCGCCGACCTGGCGTCCTGCTCAGGGTTCTCGAGCAGGGGGAGGTGTGGGCCGGCGCCCCGGTGACGGTCACGCACACCCCGGACCACGGCATCACCGCGGCCGAGGTCTTCGCGCTCTACGTCGGCGAACGGCAGGACGCTGATCGGGTGCTGTCGGCGCCGGAGCTGGCCGCCCACTGGCAGCAGTGGGCGGGCCACCGCACGGTCTGGCACCTGAAGGACGAACGCGAGCTGCGCGACGCCTGAACCCGCGTCAGCTGAGTCGCCCTGATCGCTACGCTCGCAAGGCCGTCCTCAGCCCGCACCGTCGCCGAACCCGCCGTCCCCGAGGAGCCTGATGCCCGTCGACCACGTCCCTGCCGGGTCCTCCGACGACGGCTTCGTGCGCAGCCCCAGCGGCGTGCTCGTGCCCGCCGTCATCGACCCGTTCCACCGGGCCCTGCACCACGTCGCACCCGCGGGACTCGTCGGGCAGACCACGCAGACGGCCGGTATGCGTCGGCTCGAGGCGATCAGCGGGAAGACCGTCGGCGCCCGCAACCTCTGGATGGGACAGACGCACGTCCCCGCTTCCACCGCCTCGGCCAACCATCACCACGGCGACTCCGAGACGGCGATCTACGTGGTCTCCGGGAACCCGGTCTTCGTCTTCCTCGACGTCGATGGCGAGGAACCGGTGGAGACCCGCATCGAGACCGGCCCGGGCGACTACGTCTTCGTCCCGCCGTTCGTACCGCACCGCGAGGAGAACCCGGACCCCGGAACCGAGGCGGTCGTCGTCATCGCCCGGACCACCCAGGAGGCGATCGTCGTCAACCTCGACCGCCTCGACTGGGCGCAGGTCGACCCGTCCACGCCCGGGACCGCGGGGCCCTCCGACTGCTGAGCCGCCGGACCTCCAGGTAGCGGTCCCAGCCCTCGCCGCTCGCAGGCGGGCGGCGGACATCTCGACGGGCACGCCGGCCAGGAACGACCGGTTTCGGGCCGATCCGGTGACTGGTGCCTGTCGAGCTGTCCGGGTGGAGGCTCAGGCGACCAGACCAACGAGAGCTCGGGCCTGGTCAGGCGCGGTCGTGGAGGGTGACCTGGTAGCCGTCGGGGTCGGCGAAGGTGAACGTGCGACCGAACGGGCCGTCGATCGGAGCGGACACGATCGGGTGGCCGTCGGCGACGAGAGCGTCGTGGATGGCCTGGACGTCGGTGGCGTGGAGCCAGATCGCGGCACCGATGCCGGGCTGAGCAACGGACGCCAGATCGGTCCCGGGCACGACGTCTCGCAGCGCGAACGCGATCGGCGTCGTCTCGAAGACCACGGCATGGGGCGGGCCCGCCTGGGAGCGGACGAGGCCGAGGTACCGCTCGTAGAACGCCTGCGACGCGTCGAGATCGCGAGCCTGGAGGGAGATGAAATCGGGGCCGGTGGCCGGCATGCTGATGCTCCTTCAGTGATGTCAGTTATCTGACATACACAACTCTATGTCAGAATATTGACATGAGTCAAGACGGAGTCGACCTGGAGACGTCACTCGGCTACCTGCTGAAAGAGGCCTCGAGCGCTCTTCGCGCTGCGATGGAGGCAGTGCTGCGGCCGCTCGGAATGACCGTGACCCACTACTCCTGCCTCGAACTGCTCGCACAGCGCCCAGGTCTGTCGAACTCCGAGCTCGCGCGAGGAGCGTTCGTGACCCGGCAGTCGATGAACGTCCTGCTACAAGCGTTGGAACGAGACGGCTACGTGACCCGGCCGGCGCAGGCGCCGGTCGGGAAAGTCCTCCCCACCCGGCTCACTCCCCGCGGTCGACGGAGCCTCGAGAAGGCCACCGTTGCGGTGCGATCCGTCGAGATCAGGATGCTGAGCGGCATGACGCAGGACGAGCAGTCGAGTGCGTTCAGAATCCTGCAGAGCATGATCCACTCCTTGCGGAAGGCCGAGGAAGATGCGTAGGTCGCACGGAGTACCGGATGGTGGCCGATGAACGGCGCCGCCGCCCGAGAGGTGCTCGACGTGCAACGGGTTGACGTGTGGGGCGCGATGCGGGCCAAGAGTCCCGAGGCGTGGATGCGGGTGCTGGCCGACGACTTCGTCCTCCGGACTCCCGGCGAGGAGGACCGAGACCGGCCGGCGTTCGTGGAGAGGATGACCTCGTTCCCCGGCGAGGTGGTGTCCATCGCGTGCCATGACCTTCGAGCGGATGCGTTCGGGACGGCGGTGGTCGTGACGGGGGTGCAGCACGCCGTCCTGCGGATGCCCAACGACGCACGATTCGAGGACTTCACGATGATGAGCAACGTCTTCGTGTCGCGCGAGGGCCGGTGGGTCATGGTTCTGGCGCATGCGTTGAGCCTCCCGATGTGAGCCCCTTCGATCACGTGCCGTGGGCGCGACGGTCGCCCGCTGACGTGCGGGACCCGCAGCGGCTGCCCGAGCCGTTCGTTCACCGACGGCGGTCCGGGCATACGCTCGCGGCACGCGCCCACCGATCCGAGGTCACCATTGCCCGATGGCATCCCAGGTCTGCACATCCCCGCTGGCGACGGCGAGGCTTGGTGGTTCCTGGCCACGCGGGTGACCGTGCTCGTCGACGCCCGCCGTAGTAGAGCCGCGCGCCACTAGCTTCCGGCCAGGCGACTGACATAGGTATCGCCGGGGAGCGCCTCGCCACCACGGCCCTCCCGAAAGGCAACACCGATGGACCGGTTCGACGTGATCATTGCCGGGTGCGGGCCGACGGGTGCGACATTGGCCGCCGAGCTTCGGCTGCACGATGTGCGGGTACTGGTGCTGGAGAAGGAGACCGAGCCCGTCTCGTTCGTCCGCATCGTGAGTCTGCACGCTCGCAGCCTCGAGCTGATGGCGATGCGCGGACTGCTGGGTCGCCTCCTCGAGCGCGGTAGACAGCGTCCCGTCGGCGGCATCTTCGCGGGGATCCCCAAGCCGGCTCCCCAGGGCCTGGATACCGCGCACGCCTACCTGCTCGGCATCCCGCAGCCGGTCATCGAAAACCTGCTCGAGGAGCACGCGATCGCCTTGGGCGCGGAGGTCCGGCGCGGTGGTGCCGTGGTCGGTTTCGAGCAGGACGACGAGGGCGTGACCGTCGAGCTGTCCGACGGGGAGCAGCTGCGTTCGCGGTACCTGGTCGGCTGTGACGGCGCGCGCAGCTCGGTCCGCAAACTGCTCGGCGTCGGCTTCCCCGGCGAGCCCTCGCGGTCCGACACGCTCATGGGCGAGATGCGGGTGGGCGTACCGCAGGAGGAGATCTCCGCCACGGTGGCCGAAGTCCGCGAGAGCCACCGGCGATTCTGGCTCAGGCCCTCCGGCGAGGGGTACTACAGCGTCGTCGTCCCTGCTGCGGGAGTCAGCGACCGCTCAGAACCGCCCACCCTCGACGATTTCCGACGACAGCTGCGGACCGTCGCCGGGACCGATTTCGGCGTGCACTCCCCGCGCTGGACGTCCCGCTTCGGCGATGCCACCCGGCTCGCCGAGCGCTATCGGGTGGGGCGAGTGCTCCTCGCCGGAGATGCGGCCCATATCCATCCACCGGCCGGCGGTCAAGGGCTGAACCTGGGCGTTCAGGACGCGTTCAACCTCGGCTGGAAGCTGGCCGCGCAGATCCGGGGCTGGGCGCCGGAGACCCTGCTGGACTCCTACCAGGCCGAACGCCGTCCGGTCGCCGCGGACGTGCTGGACAACACGCGCGCCCAGCTGGAGCTGTCATCGACCGAACCGGGCCCGCAGGCCGTGCGCAGGCTGCTCACCCAGCTGATGGATCTCGACGAGGTGAACCGCTATCTGATCAGAGAAGATCACCGCGATCGACATCCGCTACGACTTCGGTGAAGCCCCCGACCTGGTCGGCCGCCGCCTGCCCGACATCGACGTGGACCAGGGCCACCTCTACGGTCTGCTGCAACGCGGCCGCGGTCTGCTGCTGGACCGCACCGAAAACCTGACCGTCGGGGGCTGGTCCGACCGGGTCGACTACCTCGCGGATCCCGCTGCGGTACTTGACGTTCCGTGCGCCTTGCTGCGCCCCGACGGCTACGTCGCCTGGATCGGCGAGGACCAGCAGGACCTGGACGACCACCTCTCCCGCTGGTTCGGCCGTCCCGCCGGCTGATGGAGCGTCAGCAGCGGGCATCCCGCATACCGGCAGCGAGGCGAGCAGCGACGGCATGATGGGCGGGTGGATCGTGCTGGCGCCGAGTGCTCCCGGCTCTACTACGAGCACCTCGTGGGGCCGGCCGTCGACGCCCGCTGGCCCGGCCTTCCGCGCGCCGCGGGCCGCCTGGGGAGTGGTTCGGATGTCCTCGGCCTCGACGACGCCGTCTCACGGGACCACGACTGGGGCCTGAGACTCAACCTTCTGGTGTCGGCGGACATGGCCGCTGACGTCGACGCGTACCTGGAGGAGACCCTTCCCGAGTCGTTCGAGGGCCTTCCGACCCGTTTCACCACGACATGGGACACCCACCGGCGGCATCGGGTGCAGGTGCAGGACGTGGCGTCCTTCGTGCACTCGCGTACCGGCGTCGACCTGCGGGATCCGCTGTCGACCGATGACTGGCTGATGCTGACCGGTCAGGCGGTCCTGGAAGTGACGGCCGGTCCGGTCTTCGTCGACACCGACGGTGCCCTGACCGCCGCCCGCGCAGCCCTGTGCTGGTACCCCGATGAGATGTGGAAGTACGTCATCGCGACCGACTGGGCTCGTCTCGCCCAAGAGCTGCCGTTCGTCGGGAGAACCGCGGAAGTCGGCGACGATCTCGGCTCACGGGTCATCACGGCCCGCCTGGTCGAGGTAGCGACGCACCTGGCACACCTGGTCGACCGGCGCTGGCCGCCGTACTCGAAGTGGCTCGGCACCAGCCTGACCCGGCTTCCGCGATCCCACGTGGTCGCCGAACCGTTGGCCCGAGCCCTGACGAGCACGCACTGGCGCACGCGGGAGGACGGCCTGGTCGAGGCGGTGCGAACTCTCAGCCGTCTCCAGGCCGACGCCGGGCTGCCCACCGTCGACGATCCCGTCGAACAGTTCTGGGACCGGGCTTATCGAGGCATCCGCGTCGAGGTCGTGGAGGCGCTGGAGGAGTCCATCGACGACCCAGCCATTCGCGCCCTTCCCCGAGGGGTCGGCTCGGCGGACCAGTGGAGTCATAACGCCGACGTCCTGACCAACCCGTCCCGCCGACATCGTGTTCCCTGAAGACGGTCAGCTGATCTCACAGTGGGCCGGGGCATCACACCGTAGAAGCGGCCTCGGACTGGTCGCCGGCCGGCACTCCGGCGCGGTGCGGGAACCGGTGCACCTCCTGCGGCCAGCCGACCGCCATGGCGATCCGGCCGGCCCAGTACCGGGCCGCGGCGTCGTCGGCCACGTCCACGACCGCGAACCCGCCGAGATGCTCCTTGGTCTCCACGAACGGGCCGTCCGTGAACAGCGGCGTGCCGCCGCTCGGGTCCACACTGCAGACCACCGTCGACGCGTCCAGAGCGCCGTCACTGAAGACGAAGACCCCGGCGGCCGTCATCTCGTCGCACACGCCTCGACCGGCCCTGCCCGCTGCGCGGAGCTGCTCCAGCGTCAGGTCCGGAACCCACTCGTCGTTGAAGGCGATCAGGTACAACGCCATGTCCACACTCCTCAGCTCACCGGGCACCCCGAACGGCTGCCCGTCACCCTCTCCACGAACGGGCACGCGCGAAAAGGACATCTCCGCCACAGCCATTCTCAGCTCGTCGTGACGTGGCCCTACCCGTCGAGGAGGCTTCCCGCGTGATCAGCGACGTCGGTCGCTAGGCATACCGTCGGCGACTGAAACCCCTCACGTCGAAGGAGAGCCGCGATGAGGTTCATGTTGATGATGCACGTCGGGAGCGATGGCGGCAACGACACGAGCTGGGCCCCGGAGGACGTCAAGAACATGATCGAGTTCCAGCGCGCGTTCGACGGCGAGCTCGAGGAGAACGGCGAGATGGTCTTCAACGCCGGTCTCGCCTGGCCCGACCAGGCCAGAATCGTCCGCTACGACGACGGAGCGCCGGCCGTCAGCGACGGTCCGTTCCCGGAGGACAAGGAGTTCCTCATCGGCTTCTGGGTCGTCGACTGCGTCGACGAGGAGCGGGCGTATGCCATCGCCGCGAAAGCGTCGTCGTCGCCCGGCCCCGGCGGGGTGCCGATGGGCATACCGATCGAGGTCCGCCCGCTGGCCGGCCCGCCGCCGGTGGACGCCTGACGTCCTGTGGTCGTCCCGCACTCCGGCCATTCGGCCTCCCTGGAGTCCCCCGATGCGTTGTGGGAGACCATCGAGGCCCTCGCGCGCTGACGGGCTCGGGCCCGCATGGGCCCGGAGACGAACAAGGGACCAAGCCGCGGAGCGGCTGGTCCCTGGTCGTCAGTGGAGCTGCGGGGATTCGAACCCCGGGCCTTCTCATTGCGAAGGCGTTCCCGGCCCCATCGGTTACCGGTCTATGCGTTGCATGAGTTGCGCGCTGACCGCCACGGTGCCCCGGTGCCGTCCGCGGGGGGCACCGGGGGGGCACGCCAATCGCTCCCTGGCGGGCGGCCTGGTCACCGAAGAGGTTCGACCTTCGAACCTTGTGTTCCGTTGAAAGCCGCATTTCGCCCACGTCGAGCCGTCTGGACCGGCACGTCCATGACCTGAGGAGGCGTCCCACCAGTCGGTGCCACTTCGTCCCGCTGATTCAGCCGGTGCCGACACGTCCGCACCGGTTCCGACAGATCTCCGACAGACTCCTGCCACACCACCCGCGCGGCTGAAGCTGCGCCGCGGTACCTCACTGGTGTGGCCACGGCGGTCCTGACGCCTAGCAATGCACGGGTCTGCCTGCCCAAGATCGACGCCGGCGGCAGATGTGCCCCACATCGCCAGTTAGACGCACCTCGACAATGGCTGGTTCGACCGCTATGCCGATGAGCGCGCATCTGCCAGGCGTTTTGTAGCCAGGCTTCGGGGCTGTAGAGCGAGAGCAGCCTGCTGGCCTCGGGGCGGGTCATACTGTTTGCATCCGAGCACGCAGAGGGCGCTCATGGGCATCAGGCGCTACCTGAACTTCGACCTGCTCCTCGAGCAAGTGGGAGACGGTCGCTACCGGGCGCGCGTCACCGAGTTCCCGCTGGACGGGACACCGCGCGTGCAATTCCAGCTGCCCTTCGACGCCCAGACGCTGGAGATCCTGCTCCTCAAGCTCGACCCGGGGCGCTCGGGCACTCGTCGGGTGGGGGCGACCAGCCACCAGCAGGCCGCCATGGATTTCGGCGGCCCGCTGTTCGAGGCGGTGTTCACCGGCGAAGTCGCCCTGGCCTGGCAACGCAGCCTCGACAAGGTGCGCGCCGTTGACGCCGAGGGACTGAGACTCCGGCTCCTCCTCGACGATGCGCCGGCCATCGCGGGTCTCCCCTGGGAGCTGCTGTACGACGCGCGCACGAACAGTTTCATCGCCCAATCCGAGCGCACACCGGTTGTCCGCTTCCTCGACCTGCCACACGCACCGCGCCCCATCGCCGTCGACGGACCCCTGCGGGTGCTCGTCGTGATCTCCTCCCCCATCGACCTGGTCGAGCTCGACGTCGAGGCCGAGTGGCGACGTATCCGCGATGCGCTCGAGCCACGGGTGCATGCCGGGCTGGTCGCCGTCGACAGACTGTCGAGCGCCACGGTCCCGAGCCTCGGAGCGTGGCTGCGCCGGCATCAGACCCATGTGGTGCACTTCGTGGGGCATGGCGACTTCGACGATCGATTGCGCGAGGGCGTCTTGTACTTCCAGGACGAGTACGGCCGAGGGGCCCAAGTGACGTCGTCTCTTCTCGGGCCCTACCTGCGCGACCACGATGCCTTGCGAATGGTGGTGCTGAACGCCTGCCGGTCCGCGAGGTCCGACGGCATCGATCCATTCGGTGGGATGGCGCAGGGGCTGGTCCAGCAGGACGCTACGGCCGTCGTGGCGATGCAGTTCCCGATCAGCGACCGCGCCGCGGTGCGCTTCACCGGCGAGTTCTACGGCGCGCTGGTCGACGGACTGCCGGTAGACCAGGCGGTCAGCAGCGCCCGGAAGTCGCTGATGGCGGAGTACAGCGACGAATGGTCCACGCCCGTGCTCTACATGCGCTCACCCGACGGCAACATCTTCGAGAACCTGCACGCCCCGGACAGCACGGATCCTCCGGCTGCGCTCACCGCGACCCTCCATCCGACACCGCCGACGCTTCCCGCTGCCACGGCGGCACTCGGCGCTGCGCCCGTCGCACCGCCCTCGGGCGCACCATCGCCGAATCCAGCAACGCCGAACCCGTCGCCGCCTGTGGCGGCAGCCACCGGCGCGGATCTTCCCAGCCCATCTGCTGAGCCCATCGACGCACCGACGGAGCGGTCGGGTGCGCGTCGATGGCTGTCCGGTCGCCGGGGAGTGGCTCTGGCCGCAATCGCGGTCGTGCTACTGGTCGCGGGCTTCCTTGCCTGGCGCCATCAGACGGAAGCTGGTCACTCAACCACAATCCCGTCGTCATTCGACGGCGTGTGGATAGGTACCGGATCGGACAGTTACGGCTCACAGGCGGAGTTCACAGCCAGGCTCGGCGATGGTCTGAGCATCGGCCGACTTGGCGGCCCTTCGGGCTGCCACCAAGGTCCGCTCCACGTGAGCGACGCGACCGACAACAAGCTGACGACGCGATTCGACCCGTATGGGACGGAGGGCTGCACCAACTGGACGGTCGTATTCACGCATGACGGCGAGGACCTCCTCATGAAAGTCGACCCGGACAGCACTGAGAACAATCAGGCGGACTTCGAGATCAGGCTCAGCCCGTCACCCTGACGATCCCGGCAGCGTTGGCGGGCCATGATCGACAATGGCCTCCTTCGTGCGAGGCGGCGCTGCGTGGGTGACTGAGCTGGGGCGAGCCATTCGCGGCCCGGGTCCATTGCCCCGCAAGCTCGAGGGCGCGCAGCGCCCGCATTGCGTCAAAGCCGCGAGTCGGACGCCCTGCAACGCACTCTCATGCCGCGGACCGGTCATCCCGCGGGCAGGGCGAACGTGCCGATGAGCGGGGGGCGTCGTTGCGCCTCGAAGGGCGTGTCCGGGTTTGGTGCATTTCGGGATGGGTGAGGCCGAAGCGGCTAGGGCGGCGACGAGAGAGACGATCGTTGACAGGAACGCCAGACGCAGCCGGGCGCCGGGTTGGCTCTGTCGGGTGTCGCTGGTCACCACCAGTAGGCACGCTGCGTGGTGTAGGGCTGTTCGAGGCCGTGGATCTCCTCCTCGGTGAGGTGAACCTCAAGCGCGGCCGCAGCGTCGGGGAGGTGGTGTGGCTTGGTGGCGCCGACGATGGGCGAGGCGACGACGGGCTTGCTGAGCAGCCACGCCATCGCGATGTGCGCCATCGGGACGCCCCGCTGCCCGGCGACTCGTTGCACCGCCTCGACCACCGGTTGATCGATGTCGAGATCGAAACTCTTCGCGACCTGATCGACGCTGCCACGTTCAGACGTGGCACCCCAGGGTCGAGCGAGGCGACCTTTACCGAGCGGTGAGTAGGGGACGCAGCCGACGCCCATGTCGGCACACATGGGCAGCATTTCCCGCTCCTCTTCGCGTTTGAGCAGGTTGTACTGGTTCTCCATTGCCACGAAACGGGTCCCGCGGGTTCGGTCGGCGGCGTGTTGCAGCTTGGCGAACTGCCAGGCCCACATGGACGACGCACCGAGGTAGCGGACCTTGCCCGCCTTGACCACGTCGTGCAGTGCGGTCATGGTTTCCTCGACCGGCACGTCCGGGTCGAACCGGTGGATGTAGTACAGGTCGATGTAGTCGGTGCCGAGCCGGCTCAGGGACGCGTCGAGCTGTTCCAGGATGGCTTTGCGGGACAGCCCTGATCCGCCGGGTCCGTCGTGCATCTTGTTGTACACCTTGGTGGCGACAACGATGTCCTCGCGGCGGGCGAATCTGCGCATCGCGCGACCGACGAACTCCTCCGAGGTGCCGCCACCGTAGCCGTTGGCGGTATCCCACAACGTGATCCCCAGTTCGACGGCCTGACGGAAGAACGGCTGCGACTCCTCCTCATCCAGAGTCCACTTATGGAACCCGCGCGCGCCGTAGCTCATGCAGCCGAGGGCGATCCGGCTGACTCGCAGCCCGGTGTTGCCGAGGCGGACGTACTCCATCGCGTAGCTCCTTCACCGTCGATCTGGTCGTGTTCTCCGCGGGTGGTCCGAGCTGGCGCCGGAGGTCGATCCGCTCAGTACCGCTGGGCCGGTCCGGCTAGTCCGACGACGCGGCGTATTCCTCGTCGCTGACGTGGGCGCCCCAGTGGGCGGCGTCGTGGTCGTCGTCGATCTCGTTGATGGCGAGGTGAACCATGAGCCGCGCCGGGGTGGCGCCGTGCCAGTGCTCCTCGTCGGGTTCGATGTAGATCCGGTCGCCGGGCCGGATCACTTCGACGGGACCGCCGCGGCGTTGGACCCAGCCGACCCCTTCGGTGACAAACAGACTCTGTCCGAGTGGGTGGCGGTGCCAGGCGGTCCGGGCGCCGGGCGTGAAGTGGACGAGGTTGGCCATGGCGCGTGACGGGGCGGCCGCGGTGGCAACGGTGTCGATGTACACGTCGCCGGTAAACCATTCCGCCGGGCCTTTGACGGTCGCCGTTCCAGTGTCAACGGTGCTAGGCGTGATCTGCATGGTGGGTCCTCTTCCCAGGGTAAGCAGTCGGGGCTATTGAGCGGTGTCGGCGCTGTCGGCAGGTGGGGTCATGGTGAGGTCTGCCCGGGTGGCTGTGTCGGGGTGGGCCGTGCGACCTCGGAGGGTCGGGCGAGGATCAGGAGCCCGATCATGGAGGCGCCGATGGTGGCGATCATGAGCACGGCTGTCGGGACGGCAGAGTGTTCGCCGCCGAGGCCGGCGAGTGGGGCGATCGTGCCGGCGGCGACCCATTGGACGAACCCGAGCAGCGCCGAGCCGGTGCCGGGATGTTCGGGGACCTCGGCGGCGGCCAGCGCGCCTCCGTTGGGGCCGATCAGTCCCTGTGCACTCATCAGGACGAAGAAGCACACCATCGCGACCGGCAGCGGGGTGTGAAACCAGATCGCGCCGATCAGCATCCCGATCCCGGCGGCCAGGGCGGCGACCTGGCCGACCAGGATGACTTTGCGGGTGGCGACCCGGCCGGCGAGCCGGGCCGCGACGAAGGCGGCGACGGTCATGCCGGCGGCGTTGGCGGCGAAGTCGATCGAGTATCCGATCGGTGACATCCCGTTCATCGACTGGAGCACGAATGCCGACGTGGCCACGTACGCGAATACCGCACCCATGGCCGACCCGGAGACGATCACGTACCCGATGTAGCGGCGGTTGCGCAGCACCTCCCGGCTCGCCGTCACGAACGTCCGCAGGCCGCCGGGGTGGCGGCTGTGTGGGGGCAGGGTTTCCGGGACCGCGACCAGCACGGCGACGATCATGAAGACGCCGAGCGCGGCGACGGTCCAGAACGACACCCGCCACTGCGACAGCTGCAGAATCACCGCCCCTAGCAGCGGTCCGACGATGGGGGCGAGGCCGCCGACGGCGGCGATCACATTCAGCACCCGCACGAGCTGGGCACCGCGGGCGAGGTCGATGATGACGGCCCGGCCGATGACCATGGCCCAGCCTCCGGCGAAACCCTGAACGAGACGGGCTACGGCCAGTACTCCGATGGTGGGGGCCAGGGCGCACAGCACCGACGCGGCGGTCATGGCCACGATCGCGGCCAGCAGCGGCATGCGGCGGCCGCGCTGGTCGGAGACCGGGCCACCGACGAGCTGGCCGAGGGCCATCCCGATGAAGAACGTGGTCAGCGTCAGCTGCACCTGGGTGGCGGTAGCGGACAGGTCGGCCGCGACGGCCGGGAACGCCGGCACGTACATGTCGGTGGCCAGCGGCGCGATCGCGGTCAGGAACACCACCGTCGCGACCACGGCGACGCTGACCCTGGCCCGAATGTCGGTGGTCGGTGGGTGCGGGTGGTCGCCGAGGTACTCGCAGTCGGGGCAGAAGCCCAGGTGGTTGGGGATGCTGGTTCGGCGGTCGGTCACGGTGCGGGGCTCACTCACAGCTCCAGCAGCACCTTGATCGCACGGCGCTCGTCCATCGCCTGGTAGCCGGCGGCCGCATCGGCGAGCGGCAGCGTGAGGTCGAAGACCTTGCCCGGGTCGATAGTGCGGTCCCAGATGAGCTGGATCAGCTCCGGCAGGAATCTGCGGACCGGGGCGGGTCCGCCGTGCAGGTGTACGCCGGTGAAGAACAGGTCCAGACCGTTGAGCTGCACTCCGTGGGCGACTCCGACGTAGCCGACATGTCCGCCAGGGCGGGTCGCGTTGATCGCCTGCCACATCGACTCCTGGGTGCCGACGGCCTCGACCACCGAATGCGCGCCGTACCCTCCGGTCAGCTCCTTGACCCTGGCCGCCCCCTCGGCGCCGCGTTCCTCGATGTTGTCGGTGGCGCCGAACTCCCGCGCCAGCGCCTGCCGGTCGGCGTGCCGGCTCATCGCGATGATCCGCTCGGCGCCGAGCTGCTTCGCGGCCAGGATCGCCAACAGTCCGACCGCGCCGTCACCGACGACGGCGACCGTCTTGCCCGGGCCGGCGGCCGCGGCCACGGCGGCGAACCATCCCGTGCCGAGCACATCGGAGGCAGCCATCAGCGACGGGATGAGCTCGGCTTCAGGAACACCCGGGGTGGCGACCAGGGTGCCGTCGGCCAGCGGGATCCGCGCCAGCTCGGCCTGGGTGCCGACCGAGCCCATCATCACGTTGTGGACGCAGCGGGACTGGTACCCGGCCTGGCAGATCTCGCAGGTGTTGTCGGAGGCTACGAAAGACCCGACGACGTAGTCGCCGACCGTGATGGTGCCCACCTGGTCGCCGACCTGCTCGACGACGCCGAGGTACTCGTGCCCCATCGGCGTCGGCCCGCTCAGCGCTTCGACACCGCGGTAGGGCCACAGATCCGAGCCGCAGATGCAGGTGGCGGTCACCCGGATGATCGCATCGGTCGGCTCGACGATGATCGGGTCCTCCCGGACCTCAACCCGTACATCGCCGGGGGCGTGCATCACGACTCCACGCATTCGGTGATTCTCCTCACGGTCAGGCTCGCCTCGATTACTCACTACAGACAACCTCGTCACAGCACCGGGTGGGAGTCCCTATCGAAGGGTGTACCGGCAGGGCATCCCACCCGTAGGGCTGCTCGTCGTACCGTCGAGGCCATGGACAACCGTGCCGAGGTCCGCGAGTTCCTCATCTCTCGACGCGCCAAGATCACCCCCGCCGAGGCAGGGCTGCCCCAGATCGGGGCCCGTCGTGTGCCCGGCCTACGCCGAGGAGAGGTCGCCACCCTGGCCGGGGTCAGCGTCGAGTACTACGCCAAGCTGGAACGTGGCGCCATCGCCGGCGTCTCCGCATCCGTGCTGGACGCGCTCGCGCGTGCCCTCCGCCTCGACGACGCCGAACGGGCCCACCTATTTCACCTGGCCCACGCCGCCGACGGCACCAGCGCCGGCATGCGGCCCCGGCGACGCCCCACGAACCAGTGGACCCCGAGGCCCTCCCTGCAATGGGTCCTCGACCGGTTCACTGCCCCGGCGATCATCCGCAACGGACGAATGGACCTCCTGGCCACCAACCACCTCGGCCGCGCCATGCACGCGACCCTCTATGAGACCGTCCCAGACGGTGTCGTACCTAACTTCGTCCGGTTCACGTTCCTGCACCTCGACGGCGCCCACGACTTCTACCCCGACTGGGAAACCGCCGCCGACACCAGCGTCGCCATCCTGCACACCGAAGCCGGCCGCGACCCCCACGACAAGCACCTACACGACCTCGTCGGGGAGTTGTCCACCCGCAGCGACGACTTCCGTCGCCGGTGGGGCGCCCACGATGTCCGCTACCACGGCGCCGGCAGAAAGACCTTCCACCACCGCGACGTCGGCGACCTCGAACTGGCCTACGAAAGCATGGACATGATCTCCGACCCCGGCCTCACCCTCACCCTCTACGCCGCCGAACCAGCCTCGCCCAGCGCCAACGCCCTCGACCTGCTCGCGTCCTGGACCACGCCCACCCTGACACCGTCCCCAGCCATCACTCCGTGACGACAGCTCAAGACGGACAGCAACCCTGACCCACTTCCAACGCCTGAGGTGTACTGACAGGACTTCCCACGACAGGGCGTTCCCTCCCCTGGCTGCGACTTCTAGCGTCGACACCATGCCCGCCGATCAGTTGCCAACTCGCCCCTCCCCTGGACGGCTGACCCTACTAAGCCTCGCCCTCACCGCAGTCCTGTCGACAGCCACCGCCTGTGCCAGCAGTCAAACCACCGCCGGAGGCGACTCAGCCCTCGCAGCCGGCACGAGCGCAGCCAAGCCACCATCTGCCCCGACTACCACTCCAACAGCGCCGACCGGAAAGGAAACCGCCCCCGTGACCACCCTCCGCATCACCGTCGCTGGCCAGACCGTCACCGCAACACTCAACGACACCCCCACCGCGCAAGACCTCGCCCGGCAGCTCCCCCTGACCATCACCCTCGACGACTTCAACAACGTCGAAAAGGTCGGCAAACTGCCCCGACCACTCACCATGGACGGCGTTCCCGCCGGTGCCGATCCCGACATCAACGACATCGGGTACTACGCACCATCAAACGGACTCGTCTTCTACTACGGCAACGTCGGCTACTTCAACGGCATCGTCCGCCTCGGCCGACTCCCCGCAGCCGACATGCAACTCATCCAACGCCAAGCCGGCAATTTCACCATCACCATCCAACAGGGCTGACCCGCGGGCCGACCGGCGCGCCGACTCACGACGCGCTCTCGCCCGCATGTCACTTACGCGACAACGAAGTCCTGACAGCCGAGCGGTGGAGAGCGGGCGGGGCCATACTCCTCGACTTCCGAGGTACGAGCGGCATCCACCAACCGCGCCCTGCGTGCCTACATTGGAGCGCTACGTCGCAGGTCCCGAGCCCTCTGCGCAATGCTCGCTCATGCCGCTGTCGGGGCGGGACGCCCGACCATCATGCCGCTGTCGGGGCGGGACGCCCGACCATCATGCCGCTGTCGGGGCGGGACGCCCGACCATCATGCCGCTGTCGGGGCGGGACGCCCGACCATCATGCCGCTGTCGGGGCGGGACGCCCGACCTATGCCGCTGTCGGGGCGGGACGCCCCACCATGCCGCCGCTACCGCCGATCGCCGTCCGCCCCGCCGCCGACCCTGACCCGACCCCACGTCGGCCCGCGATCCGTCCCTGCCGACGTCCTGATCCGACGACCCGACCCCCTACGCCACCGCTCCTAGGGCCCAGCGGAGCGTCGTAACCCGCCCCATGTACGGGACCAGCATCGCCCTTCTCACGGTTGTGAGAAGTGGTCAGGCGGGGGGCATCAAGGGGGCAGAGGCAAGTCTCACAGACGAAACCCTCGCCACCATGTCACCGTTTGCGCTGGTCAGACGGGGTGTCGGTTGGTGGAGCTGCGGGGATTCGAACCCCGGGCCTTCTCATTGCGAACGAGACGCGCTACCAACTGCGCCACAGCCCCAAGTGCGGACCACACGATAACACCCAGCGGCACCCGTCCGAGACCACGACCGAGGCACCCGGAGGCCTCGGGGGCCTGCCTCATCGGAGGGTTCGCCGCGTCGGCGACCGAACTAGCGTGAGGAGCGCTCCCGACGCCGTGAGCAGCCCCAACCCTGGAGGGACGTCGATGAAGACCAAGGCCGCCGTCGTGTACGAGTTCGGCAAACCGATCGAGATCGAGGAGCTGGACCTCGACGGACCCAAGGCGGGTGAGGTGCTGATCCGCTACACGTATGCGGGTCTGTGCCACTCCGATGTCCACGTCGCGCACGGCGACCTCGAGGCCCGCCTGCCGATGGTGCTCGGCCACGAGGGCGCGGGGATCATCGAGGAGGTCGGGCCCGGCGTGACCCGGGTCGCGGTCGGCGACCACGTCGTCTGCTCCTTCATCCCGAACTGCGGTACCTGCCGGTACTGCGCCACGGGACGCCAGTCGATCTGCGACATGGGCGCGACGATCCTCGAGGGGTACCTGCCAGGACCGCGCTTCCCCATCACCGGTCCGCGCGGCGACTACGGCGCGATGTGCATGCTCGGGACGTTCAGCCAGTACGGCGTCATCAGCCAGACCTCGTGCGTCAAGGTCGACGACGACCTCCCGCTCGACAAGGCGGTCCTCGTCGGCTGCGGGGTACCGACCGGATGGGGTTCCGCCGTCAACTCCGCCGCGCTCAAGGCCGGCGACACGGCGGTGATCTTCGGCGTCGGTGGCATCGGGATCAACGCCGTCCAGGGCGCCCGGCACGCGGGGGCCAAGAACGTCATCGCCATCGACCCGCTGGAGAACAAGCGTGAGAAGGCCATGGAGCTCGGCGCGACCCATGCCTTCGCCACCGCCGAGGAGGCCATGCCGGTCCTCACCGAGCTCACCCGCGGCCAGATGGCCGACGCGGCGATCCTCACCCCGGGCCTGGTGACCTCGGAGATCGTCACCCAGGGGTTCCACTCGGTCGGCAAGGGCGGCGTGGTCGTCGTCACCGGGCTCAACAAGCTCATGGAGCAGACCATCGAGCTGCCCGGAACGATCCTCACCCTCTGGCGCAAGACGGTGAAGGGCAGCCTGTTCGGCGACTGCAACCCGACGACCGACATCCCGAAGATCCTCGGGCTCTACCAGTCCGGCGACCTCAAGCTCGACGAGCTCATCACGCGTACCTACACGCTCGAGCAGGTCCAAGAGGGGTACGACGACCTCCTGGCCGGCAAGAACGTGCGCGGGATCGTGGTCCACGACCACTCGTGAGCCTGACCGAGATCGACGAGTATGCGGGTCCGGCCGGCGTCGTCGGCCGGATCCGCGAGACCGAACTGCTCCGGGCGGCCCTCGACTGCGGCGCGCACGTCGTGCTCGAGGGCCCGCCCGGCACCGGCAAGAGCACCCTGCTGCGCGCCGTCGCCGCCTCGACCGGACGGCCGTTCCACTTCGTCGAGGGCAACGCCGACCTCACCCCGAGCCGGCTGACCGGTCACTTCGACCCGGCCCAGGTGCTGAGCCGCGGCTACCAGCCCGACGTCTACGTCGACGGACCTCTCATCGCGGCGCTCCGCGCCGGGGCGTTGCTCTACCTCGAGGAGCTGAACCGGGTCCCCGAGGAGACGCTGAACGTACTGCTCACCGTCATGTCGGAGGCCGAGCTGACCGTGCCGCGGCTCGGGACGATCCGGGCCGAACCAGGGTTCCGGCTGGTCGCCGCCATGAACCCGTTCGACGCCGTCGGCACCGCCCGGATCTCCTCCGCGGTCTACGACCGGACCTGCCGGATCGCCATGGGATACCAGTCGGCCACCGAGGAGGAGCGGATCACCGCACTGCGCTCGGTCGTCGTCGACGACGTGTGGCGGGCCAAGGTCGTCGACCTCGTCCGCCGGACCCGCGACCACTCCGACATCCGGGTCGGGTCGTCGGTGCGCGGCGCGATCGACCTCGTCAAGGTCGCGGCGTCGCTGGCCCGCCTCCGGGGCACCTCGACCGACGACTGGCGGGTCGGCCTCGACGCGGCCCTCGTCGCGCTCTCCGGCCGGATCCGCCTCTCGGAGTCCAGCCGCCGCGCGCCCGAGGCCGTTGTCACCGAGCTCTACACGAGCGTCTTCGGGGCCGACCCCGCGGCGGGAGACGACTCGCATACGGAAGAGGAACCCCCGCCGGGGGAAGCCTGAGCCCGTCCCCGCCCGCGCGGCGGGACGGGCCGACCTCACCGCAGCGCAAGAACCGGGCCACCTCCCGGACCGTGGGCCGGGCCGAGCTGTCTCGACGCCCCAACTTCGCCGAGGTCTCCCCGGAGGTCGGCGTCATCGACGAGGAGGCCCTCGGCCGGCTGGCTGTGGAGGACCTCGACGCGGCCGTGACACTGCTGGCCGACATGGTCCACGCCACCGACGAGGTCCTGCGCGACGAGGCCCGCCGGCTTGCGGCGCGCCTCGTCCTCGACCGGGTGCGGCACGGACGGCCCGCCTCGACCGGGCTCGGTCGGCTGCGGAGCGTCCGGGCCGAGGAGGGTGCCGACCTCGACGTCGACGCGTCCCTCGACGCGCTCACCGACGCACGAGCCGCCGGCCGGCACCCGGACCTGCGCGACCTCCGTGCGCACGCCTGGGCGCGGCCCAAGCTCGCGGTCTGCCTGCTGGTCGACACCTCCGGGTCGATGGCCGGCGAGCGCCTCGCCACGGCCTCGCTCGCGGTCGCGGCGTGCGCGCTGCGCGCGCGGGAGGAGTATGCGGTGCTGGCCTTCGCGAAGTCGGTCACCGTCGTGCGCGACCTGCAGGACTCCCCTCGGACTGAGGACGTCGTCGACGCCACGCTGGCGCTGCGTGGCCACGGTCTCACCGGCCTGGCCGGAGCCCTGGACCGCGCCGCCGAGACCCTCAGCCGGTCCCGGGCGTCCCGTCGAGTGGTGGTGCTGCTGTCCGACTGTCGCGCGACGGACGGGGTCGATCCCGTGCCGGCGGCGGCGGGCCTCGCCGAGCTGCTCGTCGTGGCCCCGGAGGGTGACGCCGACGATGCCAGCGTCCTGGCCGCGGCCGCCGATGCCCGGCTCGCGCTGGTCAGCCGGCCCAGCGACGTCGTCGAGGCCCTGAACGAGCTGCTCCGAACCGGATGAAGCTACCCGGCCATCGGCTTGCTCCGGCGGCGCGCGGTCGAGCCGCACCGCATACGCTCGCAGGTATGCCGACGCCACCCGCGACGACCGACCCGCCGACCACGCGGGAGACGTTCGTGCCGCCCCTCGTGCGCGCGGCGAGCGAGTGGGCGTGGCGCTCCATCGTCATCGGCGTCGCGGCGATCGCCTTCCTCTACCTGCTCGGCTTCCTCAGCGAGGTGGTCATCCCGCTCACGGTGGGACTGCTCCTCTGCGCCCTGCTGTCGTCGATCCACCTTCGGCTGGCCCGGGTCATGCCTCGGGGAGCCGCCGCCGGGGTGACCGTCCTCGGGACACTGCTCGTCATCGCGGGGCTGCTGGCCCTGGTGGGGACGCAGATCTCGGGTGGGTTCGACTCCATGTCGGAGCAGGTCAGCACCGGGATCACGCAGGTCCGTGACTGGATCCGGGGCACCTTGGGGATCAGCGACGACCAGTTCGGCCAGTACCTCGAGCAGATCAAGCAGTTCCTCTCCAGCGCCAACCTCGGGTCGTCCCTGAGCAAGGCCGGCGTCACCGCGGGTCACTTCGTCGCGGGCACCTTCATCGCGCTGTTCGCGCTGTTCTTCTTCCTCTACGACGGCCCGCGGATCTGGGCGTGGGTCGTCCGGCTGTTCCCGCGCGTCGCCCGTGACCGGGTGGACTCCTCCGGCACCGTCGCGTGGGGGCAGCTCACCGCCTACACGCGAGCGACGGTGCTGGTCGCCGCGGTCGACGCCGTCGGGATCACCGCCGGCGCGCTGATTCTGCGGGTGCCGTTCGCGTTCGCCATCGGTGTGCTGGTGTTCCTGCTGTCGTTCATCCCCATCGTCGGCGCGCTCCTGAGCGGCGCGGTGGCGGTCCTCATCGCCCTCGTCGCGCACGGGCCGGTGACCGCACTGATCATGCTGGCCGTCGTCATCGGAGTGCAGCAGCTGGAGTCACACGTGCTCCAGCCGTTCATCCTCGGCCGGTCGGTGCGTGTCCACCCGCTCGCGGTCATCGCCGCCATCGCCACCGGCGCGATCCTCGCCGGCATCGTCGGCACGCTCGTCGCGGTCCCGGTCGTGGCGGTGGTCAAGGCTGTGGCCGAGCACCTGTTCCGGCACGACGACAACGACGACAGCGAGGAGGTCGGTGGGAGCCCGCCGGTCCTCGACGACGCCCCTGTAGCGGCCGGGGAGTCGCCCGCCTGACCGACGGCTGACTCTCCGGCCGGTCGCTCAGGCCTGCTGGCTGATGTTGACGAGCCAGCCGACGCCGTACTTGTCGGTGAGCTGGCCGAACTCGTCGCCCCACATCTGCTTCTCGAGCGGGGTGCTGACGTTGGCGCCCTCGGAGAGGCCCTGGAAGTAGCCGCGAAGAGCGTCGGCATCGTCGCCACTCAGGCTGACGGTGATGTTGGACTCGCTGGCCCGTCCGGGCATGAACGAGGGCGTGTCCGCGGCCATGATCGTGAAGCCGGCGTCGGTCTCGAGCTGGCCGTGCATGACGAGGTCGCCGTCGTCGCCCTCGGTGCCGAACTCCTTGAAGAGGCTGATGACGACCTCACCGCCGAGAACGCCCTTGTAGAACTCCAGGGCCTCGGCTGCGTTGTTGCTGAACTGCAGGTAGGGGTTGAGTCGCATAGACATGGGTGCGGGGGCTCCTTCTGCTCGCCGGTTGCCCACTCGGGGCGGGTCACGACAGTAGACCCGCCGAGCACCGACAGACTCATCGCTCGAGCGAACCCGAGGTGAACGGCCCGCGTCAGCTGCCGACGCGCCGCCGCAGACCCGCCGAGACAACGTCGATGTCGTCGTCCTCGACCTCGATCGGCACCGGGCGGTCGTTCTCCGGCGCAGGCTCGGGCCGGTAGGCCGGCTCCTTGAGCGTGTAGGTCGGCGGCGGGACCGGGACGGGCTTCCACCCGCCAGGGGTCTCCTCGGCGGCCGACGGGGTTTGCGCGTCCTCGCGGTCGGCGGTCCGCGGTCGGAGCGGCGACGGTGCGCGTCGGGCGCGCGGTGGCGGAGACGCGGTGGCGGGCCTCCTCGAGGCGGCGCTTCTGCAGACGTTGGGCCTTGCGCGCCGCCTGCTCCTGGATCGCCGACACGCGCAGCCAGACGACCGAGCCCACGAGCGCCAGGAGGGCGATGCCGACACTCAGCCACTTGAGGACGTGGGCGACCGACAGGACGAGGGTGACCGGGACGGCGACGAGGGCCGCGAGGAAGAGGATCCCTCGCGCACGGCGCAGCGCCACCTGAGCGGCGGTCTTGTGCGGTACCAGCTCGATCGAGCGGAACCGGGTGCGCCGGCGGGAGGGGCGCCTCACCCCGGTGGCGAGCGCGCAGCGGCGAGCTGACGCTGGCGTGCTTCACGACGACCTCGGGCCGGGAGTCCTTGGCGGTGTCCGCGCCGGACCCCGAGGGAGTGGTCGCCTCGGCCAGCATCGTGGTCGGCAGCGGGGTGCGGCGTTCGAGGACGCGCATCGCCTCGCTGAACTTGTCGACGGACCGGGCGGTCGCGAGGTGTTCGCGGCGACGGACCCAGTGCTGGATCAGGTAGGCAACCCAGATCGCCACGATGACGAGGAAGATCAGGCTGCTGGGCTGCACGGATCCGACGGTAGGCGGTGTCGGCGCGCGGATCTCGTACCCATAACGGTGTGTCGCTGATGTGTCGCGTGTGACGGGTGGGACGCCCCCTCCGAGTCGCCGGTCAGGGCTGGCGGGCGCGGGTCCAACGGTCGAGGACGCGGCCGCCCTGGAGGTCGTCGCTGGTGAGAGCGAAGGTCCGGTGGTCGCGCCAGCCACCGTTGATGTGGAGGTACCGCTCCCGAACCCCCTCGTCCCGGAACCGCAGGTGCTCGACGACCCGCAGCGACGGCCCGTTCTCCGGGCGCACGTTGACCTCGACACGGTGCAGTCCGAGGGGTCCGAACGCGTAGTCGCAGAGCATGGCCAGCGCCCGGGTCGCGATGCCCTGGCCCGCGTGCTCCTCGGCGACCCAGTACCCCGCGGCACCCGACAGCAGTGAGCCGTGGACGATCCCGAACAGGTGCATCTGGCCCGCGATCCGACCGTCCGCCTCGATGAGGAACGGCACGATCCGCCCGGCCCGGGCCTCCCGGTCGAGACTCTTGACGTACTGGCGGAAGGTGACGCGCCGGCCCACGCCGTCGGGTGCGGTCGGCTCCCACTGCCCGACGTAGTGGAGGTTCGCGCTGCGCACCCGGTCCCACTCGCTCTTGTCGCTCTGGCGGAGCGCGCGCAGCGCGACCGCGGGCATCCTCGAGTCGCGCGACACGAGGGTCACCGGCCAGTCCTGGACCGGGCGCTCCAACATCATGACGACCTCACCGGTGGTCACCGCCCCCGATCTGGTCGACCGCGTGACCGACGACCTCGGCCAGCACGGCGAGCGCGTCCTTCACGCCACCCGTCGACCCCGGCAGGTTGACGACGAGCGAGTGGCCGGCCACCCCGGCGAGACCCCGCGACAGCATCGCCGTCGGGACCCCCTTCCCCACCCCGGCCGCACGGATCGCCTCCGCGATCCCCGGGATCTCGCGGTCGAGGTGCCGTGCGCGTCATCTCCGGCGTCGCGTCGGTCGGAGAGATCCCGGTGCCACCGGTGGTGAGCACCACGTCCGGCGACACCGCGAGAGCCGTCGCCAGCGCCTCCGACACGGCCTCTCCGTCGGGCACGACCGTCGCGTCGTCGACGTCGTACCCCCACTCCCGCAGCGCCGCCACGATCAGCGGGCCGGTGCGGTCGGGGTAGACGCCGGTCGCCGCCCGCGTCGACGCGCAGATGACGACGGCCCGTCGCGCGGTCACGACTCCGCCCAGTCGCCGGACCGCCCACCCGATTTCGCGGTCACGCGCACGTCGGTGATCCGGGCGTGCTTGTCGACGGCCTTGACCATGTCGACCAGGGCGAGCGCTCCGACGCATACGGCGGTCAGGGCCTCCATCTCGATGCCGGTCCGGTCCGCCGTGCGGACCGTCGCCACGATGTCGACCCCGTCGTCGGCCACCGTGAGGTCCACCGCCACGGCGTGCACCGCGACCGGGTGCGCCAGCGGGACCAGCTCCGGGGTCCGCTTGGCCCCCTGGATCCCGGCGATTCTCGCGACCGCGAGCGCGTCGCCCTTCGGGACGTCGCCGGACCGCAGGGCGGCGACCGCCCGCGGTGACAACAGGACCCGTCCGGCGGCCGACGCCTCGCGGGCGGTGACGTCCTTCCCGCTCACGTCGACCATATGCGCGGAGCCGTCGGCACGGACGTGCGTCAGCCGTTCGCCCTCGAGCCGGCCGTCGCTCATGACGTCATCCTGCCCCAGGTTCGTCGAGGAGCCACATGTCCACCACGTCACCCGCCTCGACGCGGGTCGTCCTCGGCGGGGATGAAGACGAAGGCGTTGGCGCGCGCCAGGTCGGCCACGAAGTGCGACGCCTGGCCCCAGACCGGGTCGGCTCGCCACCCCTCCTCGGTATGCGTCGCCACGGCGCGCGCGACCTGCGCTCGGCCGGGCGGCGAGGAGAGGGCGTGCTCCAGCCGCGCGCTCAGGGTCGTCCGCTGCTCGAGGTCGCGGCCCATCAGCCGTCGCAGGGCCGGCCGGACGAACACCTCGAACGACACGTAGGACGAGACCGGGTTGCCGGGCAGCGCGAAGAGGGGCACGTTCCGGTCTCCGACGAGCCCGAAGCCCTGCGGCTTGCCCGGCTGCATCGCCACCTGGACGAAGTCGACGCCGTGGTCGCGCAGGGACTCCTTGACGACGTCATAGGCGCCCATGCTCACCCCGCCGCTCGTGACGATCGCGTCGACGTCGTCGGCGAGGGCCGCGACCGCCGACAGCACCGCGGCCGGATCGTCGTCGACCGTCGCCTGGCGGACCGCGACCGCGCCGCTCGCGACGACGGCGGCCTCGAGCATGTAGGAGTTCGACTCGTGGATCTGCCCGGGCTGCAACGGTTCTCCCGGCGGGACGAGCTCGGCGCCGGTGGACACGATGGCCACCCGAGGCCGCGGCCGGACCAGTGCGTCGGCATGGCCGGTCGCCGCCAGCAGGGCCACCCGCCGCGCGTCGATCTCCATGCCCGAGGTGAGGACGACCTGGCCCTGCTTGACGTCCTCGCCGGCGGGCCGGACCGAGGTCCCGACCGGGGCACCGGCCCGGATCTCCACCGTCTCGGTACCGCCGTCGGTGTCCTCGACCTTGACGATCGCGTCCGCGCCGTCGGGCATCATCGCGCCGGTCATGATCCGCACGGCCTCCCGCGGCCCGACCGCGCGCGTGGCGACACCACCGGCCGCGACCTCGCCGACGACCGGAAGGCGAACGGCCGTGCCGGGCACGTCCGGGTCCGCGGCCGACACGTCGACCGCGCGCACCGCATACCCGTCCATCGCCGAGTTGTCGAAGCCCGGGAGGTCGACGAGCGAGGTCACGTCCTCGCAGAGGACCAGTCCGAGGCAGTCGGCCAGGGGAAGTCGGACCGGCTCCGCGGGGTGACCGCCGCGAGGATGGCGTCGCGATGCTCCTCCAGCGTCCGCACGTCAGCCGGCACCCTCGAGCGTCGTCACCCCGGTCAGCCGGCGGCCGTCCGGGACCGTCGCGGGGGCCGAGGCCCGGACGGTCACGTCGCCGATGCACACGACGTCCGCGCCGAACGTCACGTCGCCCTCGACGCGCAGCGACGTGGCCTGGCGCAGGGACGGCGCGCCCTTGGCGAACCGCTGCTCGAACCCCGGCACCAGCTTGTAGGGCTTGTCCAGGTCGACGAAGGGATCGGCGTGGGTGATGACCGACACGATGTTGGACTGGTCGTCGAGCTCGAAGATGTCGGACCGGACGAGGAGCAGCTCGTTGGTCGTCTTGACCGGGCGGAACCTGGTGCGCGGCACGTGGATCGCTCGGGCCCCGTCGATCCGGGCGACCGCTCCGCCCATGGCGGTCTCGATCTGGATCACCTCCGTCGACGACGAGTCCGACGGGTCCACGGTCTTGCGGTTGACGATCACCGGCAGTCCGATGCCGGCCTCGCCCCGCTCGCGGCTCTGCGTGAGCAGCGCGTCGAGGGCGTGCAGGTCGACCCAGAGGCTGTTGGCGTGGAACGTCGTGTGCCGCGTGTAGTCCTGGAACTGCTCCTCGTCCTGCTTCTCCACCATCGCGCTGTCGCGGAGCACCAGCTGGCCGTCGCTCTTGCGGACGGCGAGGTGACCGCCCTTGCGGTCGTTGACCGTCCGGTCGCAGACCTCCGCGACGTAGGGCACGTCGTTCTCGACCAGCCACGCCGCGATGCGGGGGTCGCACGTCGCGCCGAGGTTGTCGGCGTTGGACAGGAAGACGTAGCGGAAACCCTTGTCCAGCAACGCCTTCAGCAGTCCGGTCGCAGCGAGTGAGAGATAGACGTCTCCGTGTCCCGGGGGGCACCACTCCAGCTCCGGGTCCGCGGGCCAGTCGACCGGGGAGAGGTCGTCGGCGCGCAACTTGGGCTCGGCGCTCTGGAGGAAGTCCAGCGGCAGCCCCTCGAGCTCGAGGTCGGGGTATCGGCGGAGGATCGCCAGCGACTCGTCGCGAGTGCGGAACGAGTTCATCAGGATGAGGGGCAGCTGGACGCCGTACTCCGTGCGTAGCGCGAGCGTCTGCCGGGCGATGACGTCGAGGAAGGACAGGTCGTCCTTGACGACGAGCGCGGACTTCGGGCCGGTGATCCCCATCGATGTCCCGAGCCCGCCGTTGAGCTTGACCATCGCCACCTGGCGCAGCGCCGCAGCCATCGCGTCGTCGGTCGGGGCGTAGTCCTCCAGTGACGGGACATCCACCAGCGGGTCGATCGTGGACTCCGGGATCGTCCCCCCGGACCCGGTGGCGATGACGTCCTCCAGCTCGGCGTAGCTCCGCTCGAAGGCGAGGACCGCCTCCTCGCTCTCGCCGTGCTGCACCATCCGCCGTCGTGCCTCGGCCAGCCCCGCAGCGCTCATACGGCCAGCCTACGATGGCCGGTGTGACCGTCGACGCGACGTCCACGGCCAAAACCGCCCTCCGCCGACGCCTCCGCGCGACCCGCCGCCACCGGCTACCGGAGCGCGACGTCGAGGCCGAGGCGAGGGCTCTGGCCGACCGGGTGACCGCACTCGTCGAGGAGCGGACGCAGGGTCGGGTATGCCGCGTCGCCGCCTACGAGTCGCACCCCACCGAGCCGCCGACCCACCTCCTCGTCGACCGCCTGACCGCCGCCGGGTACGAGGTGGTCGTCGGTGTCACCCTGCCGGACCTCGACCTCGACTGGCGGGTCACCGGAACACCGACAACGTTGGGAATCAACGCCATCCACGCTGCGGAGGTGATCGTGGCCCCGGCCCTGGCCGTCGACCGGACGGGGAACCGGCTCGGTCAGGGCGGCGGTTCCTACGACCGCGCACTGGCCCGGCGGCACTCCGACGCGCTCATCGTGGTGCTGCTCCACGACGACGAGCTGCTGCCGGCCGACGCCGTCCCGGTGGATGCGCACGACATCGCCGTCGACGTCGTCGTGACGCCGTCGCGGGGGCTTGTCCGGCTGGACTCAGCCTGACGACCCCTGAGGGCTGAGGATCAGCTCGTCCTCGCGCGCCTGCTCGACGGCACCCCGGCTGAACGGCCACGGGAACGTCTCCCCCGCCGCCCAGGCGTCGAGCTGGTCCACGTAGTGCGCGGAGTACGGGTGGCCGCTGGTCCCGGTCTGCGTCACCCAGGTGGACTCGTCGAAGTTGGCGAGGTTGACGACCATCCGCATCGACGGCGCCCAGTTCACGTCGAAGTTGCCGGCCGAGACGTCCCAGCCGTTCGCGTTGACGATCGACGACCCACCGCCGAGCTCCACGGGCCCGCGGTTGAAGATCCGCCGGACGATGTCCGGCACGGTCGAGCCGCCCAGCACCTGGTGCTTCTCGGTGAGCGTGTGCAGCTCGCCCCAGGACCAGGTGACCGGGTCCTTGCCGAGGTGCTTGGCAAGGTCCAGCCGAGCCTGTACCAACGCCCGGCGCAGCACCTCGTCGCGGGTCTCGACCACTCCTGGGGTACGCCGGTCGTCCCACCATCCGTTGGTCGCGTCCTTGAGCAGGGTGATCATCGCGGCCATGTACCGACCGCCGCCGTCGGCCTGGAGGTCCTGGGGCAGCTCGTCGTTGAACGTGTACTCGACGATCCGCATCCACACGGCGTTGTAGTAGGCGGCGCGTACGGCGGACCGGCCTTTGTCCCCCGGCTGGAGGAAGTCCCAGTCGCCGAGCAGCGTCTGCGCCTGCTGGGTGAACTCGTCACCCGACAGGTCGATCTGCAGCAGGGCCTGGACGAGGGTCGGGGCGAACCCGTTGTAGGTGTCGTTCTGGATCTCGCTCATCCGCTCGGGCGAGATCTTGGCGCCCTGGCTGTCGCTCTGCTTGAGCAACGTCTCGATGCGCGAGCTGCGCCAGCCGTAGTCCCAGTCGGAGGTGAGGAACGGCACCTGTGGCCCGGTCGCCGACGTCACCTGGTTGTTCGCCGTGACGACGAAGCCCTCGGGTGGGTCGTAGGTCCACGGCAGCTGCTCGAAGGGGACGAAGCCCTTCCAGTCGTACTGGCTGTCCCATCCGGGGGCCGGCCAGTACCCGGGTGGGGTGTTGGGCACCGAGGTCGACCGGATCGGGACGAGCCCCGGGGACTGGTAGCCGATGTGCCCGGCCGTGTCCGCATACACGAGGTTCTGCGAGGGAACGGCGAACTTGGTCGCCGCGGCGCGGAACTCGGTGAAGTCTGTCGCGGCGTCCATGCCGAAGATGGCGTCCGCCGAGGTGTTCGGTGTCAGCCCGGTCCAGGCGAGCGAGACCGCATACGTGTCCTGCTGGGGCACCAGCCGCACGAGCGCGTTACGGCCGACCCGGCCGACGGAGTCGATGACGTCGGAGACGATCGGGCCGTGGACGGTCCGGCGGATCGGCAGCAGCACGTCGTTCCCGCCGGCCACCTTGATGGTCTCGGTGGTCGTCTCGAGCGGTACCTGCTGCCCGTCGCGGAGGTAGGTCTGGTCGGTGACCTTCTCGAGGTAGAAGTCGGAGACGTCCGGAGCCAGGTTGGTCAGGCCCCAGGCGATCGACTGGTTGTGGCCGATGACGACCCCCGGCATACCGGCGAAGGTGAAGCCCGAGACGTCGAACGGGCAGGCGGTGGAGACGGTCCGACAGTGCAGGCCGGTCTGGTACCAGATCCCCGGGATGGCGGTCCCCAAGTGCGGGTCGTTGGCCAGCAGCGGCTTGCCGGTCGTCGTCTTCGACCCGGCGACGACCCACGAGTTGGAGCCGATGCCGTCACCGCGGCCGAGGAGGGCCGGGATCGAGTCGAGCGCCGCCTGGGCGCTCTCGAACACTGCCGACGTGACCGAGCTGAGCGGGGCCGGCGACGGCGCAGGGGCGGCCGGGGCGCCGCCCTCGGTGAGCGCGGGGTTGACGGCACTGGCCGCCGGCACCGATCCCGCGGTCCACTCGTCGGACCCGAGGATCGGCGGGTGCCCGGCGATCGAGTAGTCGGGGAACAGCACGGCGAGCCGGTCCGGGGCCAGCGTGGTGCCCAGGCGGGCTCGCGTCAGCTCGTCCCCGTAGTTGCTGATGAGGTCCCAGCCCATCGCCTTGAGCCAGGCCAGCGAGTCGACGGCGGACCACTTCTCGACCGAGTACCCGGGGAACTGCTGGCCGAGCACGACGTACTCCAGCCCCATGTCGCTCGGGCTCTCCGCCCGGGCGATGTAGTCGTTGACGCCGTCGGCGTAGGCGTTGAGGTACTGCCGCGTCGCCGGCGAGACCAGCGCCAGCTCCTTCTGGGCGACGTTCCGCCAGCCCATCGTCCGGACCACCCGGTCGGTCTCCAGGCCGGCCGACCCGACCAGCTCCGAGAGGCGTCCCGCCGTGACGTGACGCCGGAAGTCCATCTCGAAGAACCGGTCCTGCGCGGCCACGAACCCCTGCGCCCGGAACAGGTCGTCGGTGGAGTCGGCGTAGATCTGCGGGATGCCGTGGTGGTCACGGATCACCTCGACCCGACCGCCGAGGCCGTTGAGCTTGATCTCACCGCTCGTCTGGGGCCAGGACTGCCGGACGATGCCGGTGAGGACGACCGCGAGCGCGACGACGAGCAGTACCACGAGGATGAGCACGCCCAGCCCGACCCGCCGGGCCACCCTCGCACGTGCCACCCTGCGAGACTAGGACACCCGCGAGGCCCCACGAGGCAGGCGAGACCGTGACCGGCCAACGGTGATGGGATCGAGACGGACGACCGAGCACACGGACCGGCAGGACGACCCCTGAGGGAGGAGGCGAGGTGACCCGGCTGGCCCCCGTCCCGACCGACTTCGTCCTCGACGACCTCACCTGGTCGCTGCTCATCGGCTCGGCGGTGCTGCTGGTGGCCGTGGCCGCGGTCCGCATCTCGGTCCGCTCCGGGCTCCCGTCGCTGCTGATCTTCCTCGGCATCGGGCTGCTGCTCGGCGAGAACGGCCTCGGGATCAGCTTCGACTCGGAGGAGCTGACCCAGGTCCTCGGCTACTGCGCCCTGGTCCTCATCCTCGCCGAGGGCGGACTGACGACGAGGTGGTCGGGCATCCGAAAGTCCGTGGCGCCGGCGGCGGTCCTCTCGACCGTCGGCGTGTTCGTCTCGGTCGGCGTGGTCGCCGTCGCGGCCCGTTACGTCCTCAACCTGGACTGGACGGTGGCGCTGCTCATCGGCGCGATCCTCAGCTCGACCGACGCCGCGGCGGTGTTCTCCGTGCTGAGGACCGTGCCGCTGCCCCGCCGGCTGAGCGGGATGCTCGAGGCGGAGTCCGGGTTCAACGACGCGCCCGTGGTCATCCTCGTCGTCGCGCTCGCCGCCCAGTCGGTCCCTACGGCGGAGCACGACCCCTGGTGGTACGTCCTGCTCGAGGCGGGCGTCGAGCTGGTCGGCGGGACGGTGATCGGGCTGCTGGTCGGCTGGGCCGGAGCGTGGCTCCTGCGACGCGTGGCGGGAGCCTCGTCGGCGCTGTTCTCCATCGGGGTCGTCAGCCTGGTCGTCCTCGCGTATGCGATCGCCGCCACCGTCCACACGTCGGGCTTCATCGCCGCATACCTCTCGGCCCTCGTGCTCGGGAATCTCGGGCTGCCGCACCGGGCGGCCGTGCACAGCTTCTCGTCCGCGCTCGGCTCGATCGCCCAGATCGGGCTGTTCATCATGCTCGGCCTGCTCGCCTCGCCGACCGAGCTGCCCGAGCAGATCGGCCCTGCCCTCCTCATCGGGCTGGTCCTGCTGCTCGTCGCCCGGCCGCTGTCCGTGCTGGTCTCGCTGACGCCGTTCCGGATACCGCTGCGCGACCAGGCCTTCCTGTCCTGGGCCGGCCTGCGCGGCGCCGTCCCGATCGTGCTGGCGACCGTGCCGGCGACGCTGGGCACGGCCAATGCCGCCCGCATCTTCAACCTCGTCTTCGTCCTCGTCATCATCTTCACCCTGGTCCAGGCCCCGACCCTGCCCTGGGTGGCCCGGCGGCTCGGGCTCGCCGAGTCGGTCCGCTCCGTCGACCTCGACGTCGAGACCACGCCGCTGGAGACCATGGGCGCGGACGTGATCCAAGTGACGGTCGGGGAGAGGTCCCGGCTGCACGGCGTGGAGCTGTTCGAGCTCCGGCTGCCGCCCGGGGCGAACGTCACGCTGGTGGTCCGCGACGGCAAGGGGTTCGTGCCGCAGGGGCAGACCGTGCTCCGGCACGGCGACCAGCTGCTCGTCGTCAGCACGGCGGACGTGCGCCACAAGGCCGAGCAGCGGATCCGCGACGTCGACGAGGGCGGCCGCCTCGCGGGGTGGGCCTGACCGTCGGGAAGCGATTCGGGTCCCTGCGCGTTCCCCCCGTAGACTTCCGCGCGGCCTGACCTACGGCCGCCCAAGACCTGAGGAGACCACCCCCGTGCCGACGTATGCGTATGCGTGCACCGCGTGCGGCCACGCCTTCGACGCGGTTCAGAAGTTCAGTGACTCCGCGCTGACCGAGTGCCCCGACTGCGGCGGGCGGCTGCGCAAGGTCTACACGTCGATCGGCGTCTCCTTCAAGGGCTCCGGCTTCTACCGGAACGACTCGCGCGCCTCGGGCAACGGCTCGGGCAACGGGTCCGGCACGACCAAGGGCTCCGACGGCGCGAAGCCGGCCGAGAAGTCGTCCTCGGACTCGTCCTCGCCGACGCCGTCGACCACGAAGGAGTCCTCGTCGAGCTCCTCGGGCGCCAAGGGTTCGTCGGGGTCGTCCGGCTCTTCGGGGTCGTCGGGGTCGTCGGGCAGCAGCACCGCCGCCGCGAGCTGACCCGGTCGGGCGGCGTGGCCGTCCCCAGGGTCTGAGCGGATCGTCACGGCGTCCACAGGGGCGCTGACGCGCATACCGGGTCCGTCGACCACCCGCCTAGGGTCGTCGGCATGACGGGTATGCCACGGGCGGAGATCGGGGTCATCGGCGGCTCCGGGTTCTACGACTTCCTCGAGGGCGCCGAGCGCGTCCACGTCGACACGCCCTTCGGCGACCCGAGCGACGACCTGGTGGTCGGTGAGCTGCGGGGCCGCCGCGTGGCGTTCGTGGCCCGGCACGGCAAGGGTCACCGGTTCCCGCCGCACCTGGTGCCCTACCGGGCCAACCTCTGGGCGCTCCGCTCGCTCGGGGTGCGTCAGGTCCTCGCCCCGTGCGCGGTCGGCTCGTTGCGGCGCGAGCTGGGTCCCGGCACGGTCGTCGTCGTCGACCAGGTCGTCGACCGCACCTGGGGACGGCCGCACTCCGTCTACGACCAGCTCGGTGCGGTGGTCCACGTCGGGTTCGCCGAGCCGTTCTGTCCGCGCGGCCGGCCGGTGGTCGTCGCGGCGGCGCGGCAGGCCGGGCTGGCCGTGGCGGACGGCGGCACGTTGGTGGTCGTCAACGGTCCGCGGTTCTCGTCGCGGGCGGAGAGCCAGTGGCACCAGCAGTCGGGCTGGAGTGTCGTGGGGATGACCGGGATGCCCGAGGCGGCCATCGCCCGGGAGCTGGCCCTGTGCTTCACCACCGTCGCCCTGGTGACCGACCTCGACGCGGGGGTCGAGGGCGAGTCGGGCGTGACGCACGAGGAGGTCCTCCAGGTCTTCGCCCAGAACATCGAGGGCCTCAAAGCCGTCCTCACCGACGCCGTCGAGGCCCTGCCGCCGGCCGAGTCCGACGAGGCGGCCACCTGTGGGTGCCGGCGTGCCCTGGACGGGCTCACCCTGCCGTTCGCGCTGCCGACATGAGGGGCGTGGCGACGGCGGCCAAGCCGGCGGCATCGGCGGCATCGGCGGCGGCATCGGCGCCGGCTGCCGGTGCGACGGCCGGCGACCAGCGCGACCCGCCGTGGGGACGCACCCGGTGGGGACGCCCTCGGTGGGGGCCGGTCTCCCGTCGGCGGCGTTGGCGCCGGTCCCAGGCCGTGCAGCTGGTCGCCGTCGCACTGGTCGCGGTCGCCGGGTGGGTGACGGTGAGCGCCCTCCTGCCCGCGCCGGTCGATCCCGGAGTGGCGACGGTCGTGGCGGTCCACGACGTGGCGCTCGGGTCGACGCTGACGGCGGCCGACGTGCGCGTCGAACGGCGGCGGGCCGACGAGCGACCGGCCGGCGCTCTCGACGACGTGAGTGCCGGGGTCGGTCAGGTGGTCTCGGGCCCGGTGCTGGCCGGCGAGATCGTCACGTCGGCGCGGTTCCGTGGCGCGACCCAGCTGGCCGGGCTGGCGCCGGGGTTCGTCGCCGTGAGCCTGCCGGTCGCCGACGGGGTGCTCCTCGGAACCCTTCGGCCGGCGGACATCGTCTCGGTGCTGGCCGCCGGGACGGGCCAACCGCTGGCCGCGGCGGCGAGAGTGCTGACGACCGAGCTCGCCGGGTCGGGCGTGCTGACGGCCGGTGCCGGCCAACAGGGACATCTCGTGGTCGCGGTGACCCCCGACGAGGCCCGCGCGCTCGCGGTGGCCATGGGCGCGGCGGGTGCTCCAGGCGGGTTCCTCGTCGCCGTCAGGGGGTGAGTCACTCCGGTCGGACCCCAGTGCGCCAGCGAGCGGACGCGTTCATCCCGACGACACACGCCTTCGCTAGGGTCCAGATTTCCGGTTCAGGCTCCGAATGCACTTCCCTCGGTTACTTGGGGAAGGGAAGGAACATCGTGCTCAAGGGTTTCAGGGACTTCATCCTTCGCGGCAACGTGATCGACCTCGCGGTCGCGGTCGTCATCGGCGCCGCGTTCGCCGCCATCGTCACGGCCTTGGTCAACAACATCATCAACCCGCTCATCGCCGCCGTCTTCCAGGCACCGAACATCGCCGAGGTGGGCAACTTCACGATCAACGGCGCGAACTTCTCGATCGGCACGGTGCTCCAGGCGGTCATCAACTTCCTCTTCGTCGCTGCCGCGGTCTACTTCGTCCTGGTGGCCCCGATGAACAAGCTCATGGCCATGCGCAAGCAGGGCGAGGAGCCCCCGCCCGAGGCTCCCTCGGAGGAGATCCTGCTGCTCACCCAGATCCGCGACCTGCTCGGTGGCGCGGACACCACCGTCGTCGGTCCGCCCGCGGGCGCCCCAGGTCCGGACGACACCCCGCCCCCGGCGGCGGCGCGCTGACCACGTCGACCTGCCTCCGGCGGAGCGAGGTCAGCGTCCGAGCAGCACTTTCGCTCTACCCCACCGGGTAGCGCGGGTGATCGTGGTCGATCGTCGACCCCCTGGGGTCAGCTGATCGACCACGATCCGCCCCGGACCGGCCGGCTCCGCAGGGCTTGGGCCGGACCGGCCGGCTCCTCGCGCAGGGATCTTCACCACGTGTCTGCGCGGCGCTCTAGGGTGCGGACATGTTCGACCACGTGGGCATCCAGGCGGCTGACGTCGACGCGGCCGTCGCGTTCTATCTCAAGGTCTTCGGACCGATCGGCTTCACGGAGGCCGTCCGCCATCCGGTGGGCGACTCCTCGGCCGTCGGGATCGCCGGCCGCAAGGGCTTCCCGGGATTCTGGGTCGGCCCCGCGGGCGGACCCGAGACCCGCGAGCTGCACATCGCGTTCAACGCCCTCAGCACCGACGAGGTCGACGCCGTGCACCGAGCCGCTCTCGACGCCGGTGCCGAGATCCTCCACGCGCCACGCATCTTTCCGGAGTACCACCCCGGCTACTACGCGGTCTTCGTCCGCGACCTCGACGGCCACAACGTCGAAGCGGTCCACCACATCCAGGGCGAGGCCTCCGGCGGCTGACCTGGGTCCGGCCAGGGATCAGGGCGGTGGATCGTCCCCCCTCTGAGGGGAACATTCCACCGCGATCCTCACGGCGCCCCCGTTGACGACCCGACCTGCCCGTCGGTCAGCCCCAGTGCGGCGGTCGCTGGTCGCGCAGCCACTGCTCGTGGGTGCCGTCCTCCCGCCGTTCGCCCCACCCGGCATCGGTGTCGTCGGTGGTCTGAGCCGTGGTGTCGGCCGGGTTGGCAACGTCCTGGGTCCCCCGCCGGAAGGCCCGCCTGCGCTGCCGCTTCGTGCTGCCGTCGGACGCCGACCCCTCGGACTCGGAGGCCTCGGTCGGCGACACCTCGGTACTCGACGCGTCCGGTCCGGACTCGTCGGTCTCCGCCCCTTCGGCGTCCGCCGGCGGTTCGGTCGTGCTCGAACCGACCAAGGCTCGCGCCTCCTCCCGGACCACCGTGACGATCCGGGCCACGTCGCGGGCCGGGTCCCGGTAGAGGTCCGTGCTCCACACCCGCAGGTGTCGCCAGCCCCGCCGCTCGAGCTCCTGCGGCCACAGGCGGTCACGTTCCCGCGTACCGCGCCACGTCGCATACCCCGGTCCGTCCCCGTCGACGGCGACGAGCCACCGGTCGGGGTGACCCGGCACCGTGACGGCGAGGTCGACCCGGTGCGGGCCGGTCCCCACCCGCTCGCCGACGAGGAGGCCTTCGCGACGCAAGCGCTCGGCCAGCTCGGTCATCAGCGGGTCCGGCGCGGTCCGTAGGCCCTCCGACTCCTCGGAGGGCGCGGTACCGCCGGACGAGGCCGCCAGCAGCAGGTCCCGCAGTACGACCCCGCCCTCGCGGAGGCGGCTCTCGTCCAGCTCGTCCGGCGCGAGCGAGGACACGACGGTCAGCCGGCGCCGGGCGGCCGTGAGCGCAGCGCGTAGCTGTCGGTGAGCGTCGGGCGCGGACAACGCCGGGAACCGGTGCAGAACCCGCCCGTGAGCAGTCTTCCCGTAGCCCACGCTGAGCAGCACGGCGTCGCGCCGGAGCCCGGCCGTCGCGCCCAGGGAGACCACGGCGACCGGCCGATCGGTCTCGACCCCGAGGTACGCCAGCACCTCCGGCTCCGCTGCAGCGTCGAGCGCGCCGACGGCGGTCGCGAGTGCCCAGCGGATCCGTTCGGCGTGACGCTCGGTCAGCGAGACCACGCCCAGCGACTCGTCCCGACGCTCGCGCGCGTGCTCCAGGACCAACGCGACGACGCGGTCGACCTCGGTGTCGGTCGAGTCGATCGTCGCGTCCTCACCGGGTTCGAGCGCGGCCCGGCCGTCGACGACCTCCAGGCGGACCGTCGGGTCGAGGACCGGGCTGGGCGGGGCGACGAACGAGTCCGCATACCCGCTGCCCGCGACGCCGAGGAGGCGAGGGTCCGCATACCCGTGCGTCCAGCGCAGCCGGTGGACCGGGAGCAGCGCGGTCAGGTCCTCGAGCAGGGACCGGGGTGCCGGACCCTCCTCGAGGGTGCCACCCGGACCGGCGGAGAACCCGGTCGGCCAGGTCGCCTGCGGGTCGCCGACGGCGACGACCTGTCGGGCCCGCGACAGCGCGCTGACCGCGGCGGCGGTCGTCAGTGACCCCGCGCCGGCGACGACCACGACGTCGAACCACGGGCCCGGCGGCAAGCGCTTCGCCGACCACCAGCGGGCTCATCGCCCAGCACGGCGCCGACCCCAGGAGCAGGTCGGACGCGGGGTCGAACGCCTGGTGCAGCGATGTCGGCCGCCCGGCGCGGTCGGCCTCGGCTCTCAGCATCGCCGCAGCGGTGCGGTTTCCCTCGAGGGCCGAGGTATGCCACGCGGCGGCCTCGACGCGGGTCTGCCGAGCGGTCGCCGTGAGGTGCTGCCGGTCGTCGGACGCGTAGCCCGCGGCGGCGGACCGCAGCCCGGTGCCGTCGTGCTGCCCGTAGCGCGGGTCGCTGTCGGTGACGTGGCGGGCAATCGACACCCACCAGATGTGCTCGAGCTCCGCGGTGACCTCGTCGGCCTCGACGCCCCGCGCCGCGAAGTCGTCGACGACCTCGCCCATGCCGGCGGCCCGCAGGTCGTCGATCACGGGGACGACGGCCGGGAGCACCGCGAGCCGCTCCGGTCGAGCGGCCAGGGCGGCCAGCCGGGTCCGCAGCTGCGACAACGGGGTCGTCGCCAGGTCACCACCAGAGGCGGTCGAAGCCAGTCGCTCACCGAGCCAGGTGAGGTCGGCGTCGAGCTCGTCGTAGGCGTCCTGCGCCTCGTCCAGCCGAGGCGAGATCTCCGGTCGGCCACCGGCCCCCACCAGGGCGTTCCAGGCGCTGCGCTGGGTCCGCGCGCGCACCAGTTCCGCGTGGAGGTCCTCGGGCGGATGGCCCGGCCGCAGCAGCCGACTCGCCAGGCGCCGTACACGGGACCGTGCCCACCAGCCGAGCTCGACGCCCTGGGCCTGCCGGTACTCACGGGTTCCGGTCGCCGCGACGTGCTCGTCGAGCGGGACGTCGAAGATCTCCGGCCGGAACACCTCGAGGGTGTCCCGGACCCCCGCCATCGTCGTCAGCGTCGTCTTCCAGTCCTGGACGGTGCGCGCCGCCGGCAGGGAGGACTCCGCGAGGATCTCGTCGAGCGTGGTGGCCCGTGTGTCGAACCCGCCGTCGGCCAGGCGGGTCACGATCGACGACGCCCTGCTCACCTCCGCGTCGCTGGTGATCCGGGCGCCGTACCAGGGGTCGCCGGCCTCGCCCGACGACCAGGCCCCGACCGCCGCCGCTCCGGCCAGCTCGTCGGCCAGCTCGAGCAGCCGCTCGCGCGACAGCCGGGCCAGCGCGGCCCCGCGGATCCGCACCCGGGACGCCGGCGGCGGCTGACGCGAGCCCAGCTCGCTGATCGCGCACTGTGCCTCGTGGACGCTGACCCCCCACGGAACCCGGACCTCGTGGAGTGCGGCCACATGGTCGCGGAGCGCGTCGCGCTGCGTACGCAACCGGCCTTGGAGCTTGCTGCCCTCGATGGGCAGGCGGTCGGCCCACGACTCGTCCACCCCGGGCGCTCCGACGAGCCCGACGAGCTGGGCCAGGGTGCCGCGGTGGTCGAACAGTCCGGCGCCGACGTTCGCGACCAGCGACCCGAGCCCGACGGACTCGAGGCGGCGGCGGACGTCGTCGATCTCCGACCGCTGCTCCGCGACGAGCAGCACCGAGTTGCGCTGGCCGGCGAGGGCGGCCACGACGTTCGCGATGGTCTGGGTGGTACCGGTTCCGGACGCGGCGTGCACCACGACGTCCTCACCGCGGAGCACCGCCTCGACCACCCCGCTCTGGGCCGCGTCGGCGTCGAGGACGATCCGCTCGCCGGCCGGGTCAGGATCGGGGTCGAGGTCGGCGGCCGGCTCGACCGGTATGCCATCGGTCGTGTCGGTCGGTTCCGACAGGGATCCCTCCGCGGCAGCGACGGCCCGCGCCGCCAGGGCCCCGATGACGGCATGCCCGGCCAGGCGCTCGGCCGACGACGGCTCGGCCAGCTCGCCGAGGTCGCCGACCATGGCCAGCTTCCCGTGCGGGAACGTGCCCACGAGCATCCGCGGCGTGATGGTGAACCCCGGCAGCCCCTCGCAGAGGCGACCGAGGGCCGCATACACGGGGTAGGGGTCGAAGCCGCTGGTGACCGTGGCCATCGCCGCGAGCGACGCGGTGTCGAGGTCGATGCCGGCCGTGGACCGGAGGTACTGCTCGAGGACGGGGTTGACCTCGACCTCGTCGCCGAGGACGACGTCGTAGTCGCCGGCCGCGGCGTCGGTCGGCCGCAGCACGCAGGACCGCAGCAGCACCGGTGCGTGCGGCGGGGTCGGCGCGCCCGGGTGCTCCCAGGTGGCCATGCCCGCCGCGAGGAACGACGTCTCCAGTCCGCGGGTGGCCGCGAGCGAGACCGCCCGGCCGCGGATGTCCGCGGCGCGGGCGCGAGCCTCCCCGAGCGCCGCCCGCTCGCGGACCAGGTCCGACAACCGCGTCGGCCGGCCGGCGAGGAGCATCGACACCCCGCCGGGATGCGCGGTGGTGAGGTCGAGCACCGCGTTCGGCTGCTCGACGTACCAGAGCAGGGTGTTGGGGCCACCAAGCGTGGACAGCTGCCGCCGCCAGCCGGCGAGAGCGGCCGCCACGGCCTCGGCCCGCTCGGGCGTGCGCGTGGCGTCGCTCTCGAACGGGCCCGGACTCACCCGCAGAGGCTAACCAACGAGAGCGGCAGCCCTCGGCTTACGGTCCGGCAGGGCGAGCCGGAAGATCTTGCCCCAGGTGGAGCCGACCTGCTTCCACAGCGGGCCGGTCGTGTAGGGCAGGCCGTAGCGCTCGCAGATCTCGCGGACCTGGACCGCCACCTCGGCGTACCGGTTGGACGGCAGGTCCGGGAAGAGGTGGTGCTCGATCTGGTGCGACAGGTTGCCGGTCATCAGGTGCATGGCCTTGCTGCCGGAGATGTTCGCGGAGCCGATCATCTGGCGGACGTACCAGTCGCCGCGGGTCTCGCCCTCGATCATCTCCTCCGTGAACGTGTCGGTCCCGTCGGGGAAGTGGCCGCAGAAGATCACCGCGTGGGCCCAGACGTTGCGGATCGCGTTGGCGGTGAGCGTGCCGAGCAGCGCCTGCACGAACGAACCGGTCAGCGCGGCGACGGCCGGCGTGGCGACATAGTCCTTGGCGAACTGGGTCGCGATCTTGCGGCCCATGGCCTTGAGGTCCGCGCCGAAGGTCGGTCTTGGACTTCTTCCCCTCGGCGAAGTCCTGAAGCTCGAGGTCGTAGACGGCGATGCCCCACTCGAAGATCGGCGCCAGCATCGCGTTGTAGAGCGGGTTGCCCAGGTTCCAGGGCTGCCACTCCTGCTTCGGGTCCATCCGCAGGAGGTTGTAGCCCGACGTCGCGGTCCTTGCCGATGACGTTGGTCCACGTGTGGTGCAGGTCGTTGTGGGTGTGCTTCCACGAGGCGGCGGGCGTGACGAAGTCCCACTCCCAGGTCGTCGAGTGGATGTCGGGGTCGCGCATCCAGTCCCACTGGCCGTGCAGGACGTTGTGGCCGATCTCCATGTTCTCGAGGATCTTCGCGACGCTCAGCATCGCGACGCCGGCGACCCAGGCCGGCGGCAGGCTGGCGAAGACGAGGCAGGCGCGCCCGCCGATCTCCAGGCTGCGCTGGGTGCGGATCACGCGGCGGATGTATGCCGCGTCCTTGGCGCCGCGGTCGGCCAGGACGGCGTCGCGGATGGCGTCGAGCTCGCGGCCGAGCTCGGCGACGTCCTCGTCGGTGAGGTGCGCGGCGGCGACCGGGCGGACCGCCGGGTGGCCCTCCTTGGCGAGGACGGGACGCCGGCGCAGGGTCTTCACATCCGTCGCCGCGGTGTCGGGCGCCGGAGCGAGTCGGGTCAGGGTGGTCATGGGCAGAGCAGTCATGGTGGTGCTCCTCAGATCTCGAGGTGGACGGGTCCCGCCGCAGCGGAGATACAGGTCTGGATGAGTTGGCCTTCGTCCCCGTGGACCTCGCCGGTGCGCAGGTCGCGCACCTGGCCGGCGAGCAGGGGGGTGAGGCAGCTCTGGCAGATGCCCATGCGACAGCCGCTGGGCATGACGACACCGGCGTCCTCGCCGGCTTCGAGGATGGGGGTCGAGCCGTCGACCTCGACTTCGCGGTCGGAGGCCTCGAAGGTCACGAGGCCGCCTTGGCCACCGGCACCGTCGAGCAGCACCGCGGCGAACCGTTCGACGCTGAGCTGGTCGGGCACGTTCGACGACTGCCACAGTGCGGTCGCGGCGTCGAGCATCTCGGGAGGACCGCAGACGTATGCGGCGCGGCCCTTCCAGTCGGGGACCACGGTGTCCAGGTCGTCGGTCCGCGTCAGGTCGATGCGGCCGCGTTCGGTGGTCACCCAGTGGGCGACGCGGAGTCCGGGGTACTCGTCGCCGAGAGCCGGCGAGCTCCTCGCGGAACAGGGCGTCGTCGAGCGTCCGTGAGGAGTGCACGAGCACGACGTCGGCGTCACGACGGCGCCCGACGAGCGTGCGAATCATCGACATCACCGGGGTGAGGCCGCTGCCGGCGGTGAGCATGAGCAGGGGACGGGGGTGTTCGGGCAGGACGAAGTCGCCCTGCGGAGGGGCGAGGAAGAGCACGTCGCCCGGACGGGTCCTCCGGACCAGCGCCTCGGACACCTTGCCGTTGGCGGTGACCGTGATGGCGGGGTCCGCGCCGGACGGGGTGCTCAGCGAGTAGGACCGCCAGTGCCGCACGCCGTCGATCTCGACGCCGATCCGGGCGTACTGGCCGGCCTGGTGGGCCTGCCAGCCACGCCCGGGCCGGAAGTGGATGGTCGCCGAGTCCGGGGTCTCGGGGACGACGGCCGTGACGACGCCGCGGAGCTGGCGAGCCGAGCTCAGCGGGTTGACCAGCCAGAGGAAGTCCTCCGGTGCGCGCGGCGTCGTGAAGACCGACGCCACACGGCTCAGGGGACGGATCTTGCTCACCTATCCAGAGTGACAAGGAACCGACCCCCGGCGCTCCTATCGTGGCATACGATGTAACCCACGAAACTATTGCGCCGTGATAGACCCTAGGGCTTTGCTGTGACGATTACTCCACCAGACCCGCCGTGGTTAGCCGTGCCAACACAGATCAGTGAGATGCTACGGCCTCGGTTGACCGACGTCGTGGAGGAGGTCATCGCGGCGGTCGCCGTCGCCGTCCCCGCCTACGCACGACCCCTCGAAGGACGGTTCGGCGACGGGGTCCGGCAGGGCGTGGAGGTCGCCCTCGGTCGGTTCCTCGAGCTGCCCGGGACGACCGAACCGGCACTCACTCCGGACAGCCGGCGGGTGTATGCGGCCCTCGGGCGCGGCGAGGTCCGCCAGGGGCGCACCCTCGACGGCCTGCTCTCCGCCTACCGGGCGGGGGCCCGGGTCACCCTGCGCCGGATGTCGCGCGACGCCCTCGAGGCCGGGCTGGACACCGAGGCACTGGTGGCCCTCGGCGAGTCGATCCTCGCCTACATCGAGGAGCTGTCCGCGGCGAGCGCCGAGGGGTTCGCCTTCGAGCAGTCCGAACGCGCCGGCGAGATGGACCGCCGGCGGGTCGAGCTGCTCGAGCTGCTCCTGCACGGAACCGCCGACGACGTCGCGGCCCAGGAGGCGTCCGCGGCCGCCGGCTGGGTCCTGCCGAGTGCCCTCGTGGCGGTGACCATGCCCCTGGACGAGGCCTCCGGCGTCCGCTTCCAGCTGGGGTCGCGGGCGCTCACGATGGCCCGCGCCACCGACGCGGTGGCGCTGGTACCGGCCCCGAGAACGGCCCGAGAGCGGACCGAGCTGGAGCGGGCGCTGCGCGGCCGGCGCGCGGTGATCGGTCCCGCCCGCGACTGGCGGCGCGCACCGGACTCGCTGCGTCTGGCCACCACCGCGGCGACCTCGCTCTTCCGCGGCCCCGGGCGGGACGAGGCCGACGAGAGTGCGCGGCCGGTGTGGGTCGAGGAGCACCTCGCCGATCTCGTCGTCGGCGCCGAGTCGCAGGCGCTCGACGACCTCGCGGAGCTGCGGCTCGCCCCGCTGACCGGGCTGCGGCCGGCCTCGCGGCAGAAGCTGGCCGACACCCTGTACGCCTGGCTGCGCCACTGGGGCCAGCGCGCCCCGATGGCCGCCGAGCTCAACGTGCATCCACAGACCGTGGGCTACCGGCTGACCCAGCTGCGTGAGCTGTTCGGCGACGCCCTGGACGACCCGCAGGTGCGCTTCGAGCTGGAGCTCGTGCTGAGGGCTGGACGTGCCTTCTGAGGGAGGAGGCGGCCGGGTAGCGTCAGAAATCCGCGCGCGGCAAAGGGGCATGACGATGGACTGGGTCTCCTCGGTGATCTGGTGGCACTGCTACCCGTTGCGCTTCGTCGGCGCCGAGACGTGGGCGGACGAGCTCGCCGACGGCCACGTCGAGCATCGCCTCGGCCGGATCGCGGGTTGGCTCGACTACCTCATCGACCTGGGCGCGAACGGCCTCATGCTCGCCCCGATCTTCGCCTCGACGTCGCACGGGTACGACACGCTCGACTACTTCCGGGTCGACCCCCGCCTCGGCGACCTGGACGATGTCGACGAGCTGGTCGGCCACTGCCGGGAGCGGGGCATCCGGGTGTGCCTGGACGGCGTGTTCAACCACGTCAGCCAGGACCACGAGATCGTCCGGCGTGCGCTGGCGGAGGGTCCGGACTCCGAACCGGGCCGCTGGGTGACGTGGGACAACGGGTACACGATCGGGTTCGAGGGCAACCTCGACCTCGTCGAGCTGAACTTCGCCCATCCGCCGGTGGTCGACTACATCGTCGACGTCATGTGCTTCTGGCTCGACCGGGGCGTCGACGGGTGGCGGCTCGACGCCGCCTTCGCTCCGGGCGGCGCCGCCTGGCGTCCGATCATCGACCGGGTCCGGGCAGGCCCACCCGGACGCCTGGATCGTCGCCGAGCTGATCAAGGGCGGCTACCCGGAGTTCGTGGCCGAGAGCGGCGTCGACTCGGTGACCCAGTACGAGCTGTGGAAGGCGATCTGGAGCTCGCTGAACGAGCAGAACCTCCACGAGCTCGAGTGGACCCTGAAGCGGCACGCCGAGTTCTCGGCGTCGTTCCGGTCCCAGACCTTCCTCGGCAACCACGACCAGTCCCGGATCGCGACGCTGCTGAAGGACCTGCGCAACCTGCCGCTGGCCGTCGCGATCCTCATGGTGGTGCCGGGCGTCCCGACGATCTACGCCGGCGACGAGCAGGCGTTCACGGGCGCCAAGCTCGACCAGCCCCGTGGTGACGACCCGGTCCGGCCGCCGTTCCCGGAGACCCCCGCCGAGCTCCTGCCGTTCGGGGCCGAGACCCTGGCGGTCTACCAGGACCTCGTCCGCGTCCGCCGCGACCACCCGTGGCTCGTCGACGCCGGGCTCTCGACGTCCGACGTCTCGGACACGACGATGACCATCCGTCTGTCGTCGCGGGAGGGCGAGCAGCTGTCGCTGGCGCTGAACGCCGGAGACGAGCGCGCGGACGTCGGCGGCGTCGCCGTCGAGCCGCACTCCTACGTGATCGGGCCCTGACGCGAGGCTTCGGCGTGTCGGCGGTGCAGCTCGTGGATCTCGTCCTCCAGCTCGGGCGCCGGCCCCTCCACGACGACGCCGGGCGCAATCGCCTTGACCGGCAAGGGATTCACCGGTGACGCGTTGGTGAAGCCGAGCTCGCGACGCCAGGCCACGAGCTGTTCCGTGGACGCGACGTAGACGATCCGGCCGAGCCCGACCCAGGCGTGCGCGGCGGAGCACATCGCGCAGTGCTCGCCCGAGGTGTAGACCGTGGCGCCGGCGCGCTCCTCGGGCGAGAGATAGGTCGCCGCCCAGCGGGCCAGGGCGAACTCGGGGTGCTGCGTCTGGTCGCCGGCCGCGGTGCGGTTCCGGTCCTCGGCGCAGACCACGCCGTGGGCGTCGACCAGGACGGAGCCGAACGGCTCGTCGCCGGCGTCAAGCGCCTCCCGGGCCAGCTGGACGCAGCGTCGCAGGTGGGTCAGGTCTCGTTCGTCCATACCGCCCTCACTTCCTCGACGATCCGGGTGGCGTTCTCGATGGTGGCGGCCAGCTCGGCCGGTGAGGTACCCACGCTGCCGAGCACGCCGCATACTCGGCGTTCGAAATCCGTTGGCGCACATGGTAACCGGCCGGCTGAGGCGATGGCGCCCTTCTCGTTGACCAGCCAGCGCCGGTCGTGCGCGTGCAGGGCGTGCGCGCAGAGCAGCATGGCGCGGCTCAGGCAGAGGGCGACGTATGCGGCGTCGCCCCGGCTCGTGGCCTTGGCCGCGATCTGCAGGAGGAAGCCGGCCTCCCAGAGGTTCTGGGCGAGCGCGGCGCGCAGGGCATCGGGGTAGGTGATGGCGTCGCGAAGGTCGGTGAGGTCGCCACTGGGGTCGGCGAGCACGACGGCCAGGGCGAGCTCGCCGACGTAGGCGAAGTCGGGTACGCCGAGCGGGTGCCCGGTCTGGGAGTTCCAGTCGTAGGCGCCGCGGTGGGCTCGCGCCCACGCCTCCCGGACGCGGTCGACGTCGCGGTAGATCCAGTCGACGTGGACGCCGTCGACGACCAGCCAGCCGCCGCCGTCGACCCAGGGTCCCCACTCGCCGCGCTGGGTGACCTCCGCGTCCGGCCCCGCCACGTCGCGGGCTATGGCTCCGAGGGCAGCGGTGTCGAGGTCACCCTGGTAGTAGAGGCCGAGGTCGACGTCGGAGTCGGGGGTGTGCTCGCCACGGGCCCGGCTGCCGCCGAGGACGACTCCGACCACGCCCTCGACGGAGGTGAGGCGCTGCGCGAGCGCGGCCAGATCAAGGCCGTCGGGGACGGCGCCGCCGGGGAGAGTCACCCGAGGGTCACTCGTCGTCGGGGTCGTCGGGGTCGTCGGCCGGCGCTCCGCCCGGTGCGTCCGCAGGTTCCACGGGGTCCGTGGGGTCCTTCGGCCGGGGCTGGGGGATGCGGACGACGTTGTTCTCGAGGTCGACCTGGGTCTCGCCGTCACCCTCGTTGCCCGGGATCTTCGCCTCGATCTGCTTGCGGTCCATCTCCTCGCGGAGGTGGCGCTGCCCGGGGTTGAAGATCTCCCCGACGCCGCTCCAGCTCATACGGCGAGGCTAACCCGCGAGCGAGCCGGCGCATACCGGGTGCGAGTGGGCGCAGCGCGTCTGGGTACGTTCGAGAGCATGAAGACCAGAGCCATCGGAGACCGGACCGTGTCGGAGATCGGGCTCGGGGCGATGCAGCTGTCGATCAGCGGCCGCCCGGACCACGACCAGGGAGTGGCGACGATCCACGCCGCCCTCGACGCCGGCGTGACCCTCATCGACACCGCCGACGCCTACTGCCTCGACGACTCGGAGACCGGGCACAACGAGCGACTCATCGGTGCGGCGCTGCGGTCGTGGGGCGGCGACCCGTCCGACGTGCTGGTCGCGACCAAGGGCGGCCACGTCCGGCCGGAGGGCCGGTGGGAGGTGGACGGCTCGCCGGACCATCTGCGGGCGGCGTGCGAGGCATCCCTGACGGCGCTCGGAGTGGAGGCGATCGGGCTGTACCAGTTCCACCGGCCGGACCCGTCGGTCCCGTATGCCGAGTCGGTCGGCGTGCTGCGCGACCTGCTGGACGCTGGGAAGATCCGGATGGCGGGGATCTCCAACGCCAACCCGGAGCAGATCCGGGAGGCGCAGGAGGTCCTCGGCGGACGGCTGGTCAGCGTGCAGAACCAGTTCTCGCCGGCGTTCCGGTCGTCGGAGCCCGAGCTGCGGCTGTGCGACGAGCTGGGCATCGCGTTCCTGCCGTGGGGACCGCTCGGCGGTGCGTCCCGCGCGTCGGAGGTCGGGTCGCGGTTCTCGGCGTTCGCGGAGGTCGCGTCGGCGCACGGGGTGAGCCCCCAGCAGGTGGCCCTGGCGTGGATGCTGGCCCTGTCGCCGGTCGTCATCCCGATCCCCGGCTCGTCGCGCCCGTCCACCATCGAGGACTCCGTCGCCGCTGCGGACCTGCGGCTCACGGACGACGAGGTCGAGCGCCTCTCGGCCTCCTGACCGGACGGCCGCCGTGATCGCGGGTCACAGTGCGCGTCACAGTGCGGCTGGTGCTGTCCTGACGACACCGCGCGCACTCTGACTCGCACTCTGCCCGGTTCCGGCCTCTCGCTGCGATGTCCGCGTCGGCTACCCTTCCTGCGGCGCCGAACGGTTCCGCCCTCGTAGCTCAGGGGATAGAGCACCGCTCTCCTAAAGCGGGTGTCGGCAGTTCGAATCTGCCCGGGGGCACCACCACGTTACCGCAGGTCAGCGGCGGCTTCCCTGATCGCCCGCTGCGACAATCTCGACGGTGAGCGTGAGGCAGTTCGACGCGGTCGTCGCCGATGGCGGTCGGGGCCGCGTGATGGTTCCGGTTCCGTTCGACCCCGACGCCGAGTGGGGCGCCAAGACCCGGCATCCGGTCGGCGGGACCATCAACGGGAAGCGCGTCCGCGGCGTCGTCGAGGCGCACGAGGGAGTCCAGGGCTTCCTCGTCGGCGTCGCTTGGCTTCGCGACTGCCCGTTGGCGGCCGGTGACAAGGTGTCCGTCGAGCTCGCCCCTGAGGGCCCGCAGCGAGCGGACCTCGCCGACGACGTCGCCGCGGCGCTGGAGGCGAACCCGAAGGCCGGCGAGTTCTTCGACGCCCTGGCCCAGTTCTACCGGCGCGGGTACCTGCGGTGGATCGACGGCACCACGCGCCGACCGGAGGTCCGGCGGGAGCGGATCGCCAGGATGGTCGAGCTGCTGGAGTCCGGCGTCAAGGACTACCGCAGCTCCTGAGACCCAAGGCGGCCGACTCGGGTAGCCCGAGACTCCCCGTCCGGTCGGTTCTCCACTCCACACCTGGTCGCCGACCCGACCGCCACCGCCAGTCGGCTGCCGGGCCCTGAAACCGCCAATACCCGTACAGAACCATAGAATTCGGCTCCAACGCGCTGTCCGATTTGAGTCCCTATACCCCTCCGTTGCGCGGGTTTGACTCTGCGCACGGCACCAAGGTCCACTCATCCTCCGAAGGCCGCGCGCAGCCCCTCCGCAGGCCTCGGTGACCCTCGCAAGAGTTAAAGATTGCGTTTGGGCTGGGTCTTGCCCCTTTGTGCGGTATGGCGCAGTGGTGTAGGAACGAAGGCAGGTCCCCTCACGATTGAGCCGTCAACATGGCTTGAGTGGTGACTCGCATCACGCCGGATCACATAAAGCCCCTCCACCTCCTGAGTAATCGGCCTGACCTCGGTGGGTTCTGCCCGCACCGTCACGCATCGGGGCCGCTCAGTTGACGTCGTCGCGCCGGTTACCGCCCCCCATCGGAGGTACCTATGCTTCGCCGTCGTCCGCTTTCGCCTGCCCGCGTCCGTTCGCTGCACCCTGCCGCTCGAGTCCTTGCCGGTCTGGCCGCCACCGTGGTGGTTGTCGGCCTCAGCCTTGCTACGACGGCTGAGGCCGCGCCACCAGGAGTTGCGCCACCAGGATCCGCGCCGGCTGCCGTGGTTGCACCGGCCGCGGCGGCCGGACCGGGGGGCTTCACCTCGGTGGCGCCGACGCGCGTACTCGACACCCGCATGGGCGTCGGCGCGACCCGGGCCGCGGTGGCCTCGGGAGCGACGGTCACCGCCAAGGTGACCGGCGTCGGCGCCGTGCCGGCGTCGGGTGTCTCGGCTGTCGTGGTGACGCTGGTCGCGACTGACTCGTCGGCGGCGGGATACCTCACCGGGTATGCGAGTGGCGGGACCCGACCGTCGACGTCCAGCGTCAACTTCGACGCCGGAGACACCGTCTCCAACCTGGCCGTGCTGCCGGTCGGGACTGACGGACGGATCGCGCTCTACAACGGCTCCCCCGGCTCGACGCACATCGTGGCCGACGTCGCCGGCTACTTCGCCTCCGGCACGCCCGGCGCTGCAGGCTTCGGATCGGTCGCTCCGGCCCGAGTCCTCGACACCCGGACCGCCCTCGGCGCTCCTAACGCACCGGTGCCCGCCGGCGGCACCGTGACCCCTCGCGTCCTCGGCACGGGCGGGGTCCCGTCCTCGGGAGTGGCGGCGGTCGTCGTCAACCTGACCGTCACCGAGGCCGAGCAGAGCGGCTACGTCACCGGGTACCCGAGCGGCGCGGGACGCCCGCTGGCCTCGAGTGTCAACTTCGACGCCGGCCGCACGGCCGCGAACCTCGCCGTCCTGCCCGTCGGCGGTGACGGGCGGATCGCCCTGTACAACGGCGCACCGGGCGCGGCGGAGTTCGTCGCCGACGTCAGCGGCTACTTCATGAGCGGGACGCCGACCGTCGGCGGCTTCGGCGCGGTCGTCCCGACGCGCGTGCTCGACACACGGCTGGGCCAGGGGGCCAGCAGGGCCATGGTGTCCGGCGGTTCGACCCTCGCGGTGAAGGTGACCGGCATCGCTGGTGTCCCGTCGTCCGGCGTCGCCTCGGTCGTCGTCAACCTCACGGTGACCGAGCCTTGGGCGACCGGGTACATCACCGGGTACGCGAACGGCAGCCAGCGACCGCCGACCTCGAACGTGAACTTCGAGGCCAAGCAAACGACCTCCACGCTGGCGGTGCTGCCGGTCGGAACGGACGGCCGGATCGCGCTCTACAACGGCGCGCCAGGCGCGACACAGCTGGTCGCCGACATCGCCGGCTACTCGCTCGGCGACGCCGTCGCCCCACCCGTCTCGGCCCCCTCCACCTGCCCGGTCGGCCAGCGGAACGTGCCCGGTGGGCCGGATCCATGGGGTGGCTGCTTCCCCGGCCCCGGCAACGCGGGGGTCCCCGCCGGGACCGCCCTGACCGCATACAGCGGCTCGTTGCGGATCACGACCCCCAACACCGTGATCGACGCCAAGTCGATCACCGGCCGACTCGTCATCGCCACGAGCGGGGTCACCATCACCCGGTCGAGGATCAGCAACGGCATCGAGAACGCCGGCGGCTCCCGGTTCACCGTCACCGACAGCCTCATCCTCGGTGCGACGCCTGACGACAAAGCCCTCGACACCGACCACTTCACGGCGGAGCGGAACGAGATCAAGGGCGGGAACTCGGGCGGCTGGTGCAACGACTGTGTCGTGCGGAACAACTGGATCCACAACGACATCCGGTTGGCCTCGAACGACCCGCACCACCTGAGCGCCTACCGGATGGACCAGAACGGGCAGTTCCTCCACAACACCCTCGCGTGCGAGTCGGCGCCGACGCCCGCCGGTGGCGGCTGCTCCGGAAACCTCACGGGCTACGGCGACTTCCAGACCGTGCAGAACAACCTCATCGCCAACAACCTGTTCGTCGCGAGCACGAACATCTCCTTCTGCAGCTATGGCGGGAACTCGGGCGGCAAGCCGTACCCCAACGGCAACAACGTCGTCTTCCGCGACAACATGTTCCAGCGAGGGTCCAACGGCAAGTGCGGAGCGTATGACCCGATCGGCGACTTCGACCCGAACCAGCCGGGCAACAGTGCGCTGAACAACCTCTGGGACGACGGGAGCCGCCTTCCCGACCGGCCATGACCGATACCGCATAAGGGTCCGGGCCGCCCACGCATACTGGTGAGGTGTGGGGGGAACGCGTGGGCCTGGCCGTCATCGCCGCCGTCCTCCTGTCCCTCACCGCGTGCACCGCCAGCCCACCGGCCGGTCCCACCGTCACCGGGACCGACGGCCGCGTCACGACGGCCTCCCCTGCCGTGCCGCTCGCGGACCACTGCGCCGTCGCCACCCCCAACACTCCCGGCGGGCCGGACCCGTGGGGGGGCTGCTTCCCCGGGCCGGGCAACACCGGGGTCCCCCAGGACGTCCAGCTCGTCGAGTACGACGGCCCGACCACGATCCTCGACGACAACGTGACCATCGAGGGGAAGATCGTCAGGGGGAGCCTGGAGATCGGTGGCGCCAACGTCACCCTTCGGAACTCCAAGCTGCTCGGGTCGATCACGACGCTCGACGAGCAGTTCCCCAAGGCCTCGTTCACCCTCGACTCCGTCACCATCGACGGCCATGGGGTCGAGGGCAAGTCGGCCGTGGGCACGAACATCACCGTGAGGCACAGTGAGATCACCGGAAGCGGGAGTGGCGGCGTCTGCGCGAGCTGCACCGTCGAGGACTCGTGGTTCCACGACGAGTGGATCCCGCCGACCTCACTGGACCACATGAGCGCCTACCGGATGGACCGCCACACGACGCTGCGGCACAACACCCTGTCCTGCGACTTCGACCCGACCGGCATGAACCCGGAGGCCGGCTGCTCGGCCGGGCTCACCGGCTACCCGGACTTCAACGCGGTCGAGTTCAACACGGTCGACCGGAACCTCTTCGTCGCGAACGCGAAGTCGGCGTTCTGCGCCTTCGGCGGGTCCTCGAACGGCAAGCCGTTCAGCGGGTCCACCAACCACATCGCCTTCACCGACAACGTCTTCCAGAAGGGCGCCAACGGGACCTGTGGGAGCTACGGCCCGATCACCGACTTCGACCGGAACGCCCCGGGCAACGTCTGGTCCGGAAACCGTTGGGACGACGGCACATCGCTGGACCCGCCGGCCGAGTGAGGGCGAGTGGCGGCCGCGTGACGTCCCCGACGGCCGACGCTCGTAGCATCGACCCATGCCGGGGTACGTACTGGACCACCACCTTCACGGCGAGGGTGCACGCCTCGCCCTGATGTCACGCCTGCTCGACCCGATGCACCGCCGTTACATCGAGGCGCTCGGCATCGGCCCGGGGGCGCGCACGCTGGAGGTCGGGTTCGGCAACGGCTCCGTCTCGTCGTGGTTGGCCGAGCTGGTGGGCCCGACCGGGCAGGCCGTCGCCGTCGACATCGACCTGTCCCTCGTCGACCAGAACACCGCCCCGGCGAACCTCGACTACCTCCAGGCCGACATCGTGGCCGGCCCGGTCGACCCCGGGACCTTCGACCTCGTGACCGCGCGCGCCGTCCTGCACCACGTCACCGACGTCGACGCCGCCATGCGGAACCTCGTCGCCAGCCTTGCTCCGGGCGGGGCGATCCTGCTCATCGAGCCGGACTTCCTGCCCGTCAGCATCGCCGAGCCCGCCGAGGTGCACCGCTTCTGGGAAGGCTGGCTGACGTGGTCGCGGGAGCAGGGCATCGACTACTTTCTCGGCCGCACGCTGACCAGCCGGCTGGCCGCCCTCGACATCCAGGACATCGCGGGTACGGCGGAAACCGCTGTCTACCAAGGCGGTTCGCCGTGGGCCACCTACTGGGTCGACACGGTCGACGAGCTCCGATCCGGCCTGGTGGAGTCCGGCGCCCTTACGGACGACCTCGTCGATCACTTCCTGACCCAGTGCGCCGACCCCTCCTGGTGGACGCAGACCATCGCCTTCACCGCGGCCCACGGCCGGGCGGCTACTCCAACGAGCTGACGTCGTCCGGCACGTCCACGGCGTGCTGCTTCAACGCGGCGAACGGCACGACGGCCAGCACCGCCTCGTTGGTGGCGGCCAGCACGACAGGGGCGGCCACTCCCTCGTTGTAGGCGCGGGCCCAGTTCGGTGCGGTGACGCACCACCGGTCGCCGGGGTTCAGGCCCGGGAAGCGGTACTGGGGCATGGGGGTCGAGAGGTCGTTGCCGATGCTGCGCTGGTGCTCGAGGAACTCGGCCGTGACGACCGCGCAGATGGTGTGGCTGCCGATGTCCTGCTCTCCCGTGTTGCAGCAGCCGTCCCGGAAGAACCCGGTCATCGGGTCGGTACCGCACGGTTCCAGGTCGCCACCGAGGACGTTGCGCTCTGCCACCACACCAGCATGGCCGCATCGGTATGCGCGCAGTAGCCCGTATCGGAGTCAGCCCATCGCCGCCGCCCGATCGGCCGGCATACCCGGTCCCGGCCGCGCCACCACCGAGGCGTCGCCGTCCAACCGTCCACAGCGGTCGCAGACCACCTCCTGGGTGACCGAGCCGCCGCAGTCCTCGTGCGCATACCGGATCGGTGGTCCGTCGGGCGCGGCCCACCGGTCCCCCCACGCGGTCAACGCGATGAGCGCGGGCGCGAGGTCGCGGCCCTTCTCGGTCAGGACGTACTCGAACAGCTCGGGCCGCTCGGAGTAGCGGTGCCGCCGCATGATCCCGGCCTCGACGAACCCGTCCAGGCGGTCCTGCAAGACGTTGGTCGCGATGCCGAGGCTCCGCTGGAAGTCGCCGTAGCGCGTCGAGCCGGCGAACAGGGCGTCCCGGACGATGAGGATGCTCCACCGCTCGCCCACCACCTCCAGCGCCCGCGCGATGGAACAGACCTGCGCGTCGTACGTCCGGCCGAGCATGTCGCCGATGGTACCCAGCCACTTGCGTGATGCAAGCACATCATCTAACCTGCAACTCATCAGTTGCAGTTTAACGACGATCGAGCGAGGACACCATGACCGACCAGAGCTTCACCACCACCTTCTCCGTCGACCGCAGCCCGCGGGAGGTGTTCGACGCCATCAACGACGTGCGCGCCTGGTGGTCGGCGGAGGTCGAGGGCCCGACCGACGTCGAGGGCGAGACGTTCACCTTCCGGGTCAAGGACCTGCACCGCTCACAGATCCGCGTCTCCGAGCTGGTTCCCGGCGAGCGCGTCGTGTGGACGGTCCTCGAGAACTACATGAGCTTCGTCGAGGACCAGACCGAGTGGGTCGACACGCAGATCCGCTTCGACCTGACGAAGCGCGACGGTGGGACCGACGTCCGGTTCACCCACGTCGGACTCCTGCCGGACCACGAGTGCTACGCCGTCTGCTCCACGGCGTGGGACTACTACCTGCGCGAGAGCCTGCCGAACCTCGTCACGACCGGTGAGGGCAAGCCGGAGGGCAAGCCGGACGACGCCCTGCGCGGGCCGGAGCCGAGCCTCGTCACCGGGTAGCTGATCGCCGGTTCGCGGGAGTCACCTCGGGACGCAGCGCATCTCGACGATGCCCGAGCCGAAGACTCGGGTGTCGGCGAGGTCCAGCTCGGAGCGGGCACTTCCCGCAAGGGCCACGGGAGTCCCGCCCCCGAGCAGCACCGGGTTGACGGCGAACCGGTACTCGTCGATCAGCCCGTGGGCGCTGAGCGTGCCGGCGAGGTTCGCGCTGCCCATGAGGACCGCAGCCCCGCCGTCGCCGCGCCGCAGCTCGCCTACGGACGCAACGGGATCGGTGTCGACCCGTGCGTTCGGCCAGGCCGTTTCCCGAGCGGTATGCGAGAAGCCCACCTTGTCGAGGGCGTTCATCCGGTCGGCGACCGGTCCCTCGGCCGACGGCCAGTACTGCTCCATGCCGGCGAAGGTGAGGCCGCCGAACAGCAGCGTCTCGGCCTGGTCGAGCAGCTCGACGGAGTAGTCCAGCCACTCCTCGTCCGCCCGGAACCAGTCGATGGTCTCGAACCCGGTACCCGGCGCGGCCGAGTACCCGTCCAGGGAGCTCATCACGGACCAGATCACGCGTCGCATGGCCGCCCCCTCACGCGGTCTTGCGCGTGTCGGCCCAGGCCTCGTGCGCGGTGCGCACCGAGGTCCAGAGGGCGATGAGCGCTTCAGCCGGGACGTCGTCGTCGAAGGAGAGGTCGAACTCGCCCTCGAGCACGTCGAGCCACTCGTGGAGGCTCTCGCACGTCCGCGTCGTGACCATGTCGCCGTCCCGCCGGGTGAGGACGCAGCCCCGCATGACGGTGGTCCCGGTCGCGTGACGCCGCTGCGCGGTGACGGTCTTCGCGAAGCCCGACTCGGGCGACGTGGAGTTGTAGAGGTGCCGCGCCGCGAAGACGTCCATCGCGACCGGCTCGTCGACGAGGCTCACGCCGGTGAACGAGCCGGACGGGTCGTGCGTCAGGTGCCAGTCGCCGACGCCCTCGGCTCCGACCTCCGCCATCCCGAAGCGCGTCGGCCCCTGCGCGACCACGCCGTCCACGAGCGGCATCGGGTCGTACAGCGCGTCGCCGAGACCGGCGTCCACCCACCAGCGGCCGCCGGGGTTGTGGTCGGTCGGCAGCCCCTCGACGACCAGGGCCGCGTGGTTCCGCAGCGTCGACTCGTTCGGACCGCCCGCCTCGTGCACGCCGGCCACGTTGACGGAGACCTGGTAGCCCAGCGCCGTCAGCAGCGTCCGGAACGCCCCGTTGAGCTGGTAGCAGTAGCCGCCGCGCCGGCTGGTGGCCACCCGCCGCGTCGACTCGGCCGCGTCGATCCCCCAGCCCTGCGCCAGGTGGATCCAGAACGTCTCGTAGGGAACCCGCTCGACGTGCGCGCGGTGCAGCCGGGTCAGGGCCTCGGCGGACGGCGGCTCGGCCTCGACGCCGAGACGGTTCAGGTATGCGGCGGTGATGGTGTCCATGTCGTCCTCCTCGAGTGCTTCCGTTGGGACGACTCTGACGCAGTCGTGGTCCGCCGACCAGGTCCACTCGGACACCGCTTCGTCGGACCAATTCCCCGGACACGGTGCCCGCAACTAGGCGGACATGTCTGAGTAGTTGCGACGAAAACGGCGTGACGGCCACTACAGGGCAGACATGTCTGAGTAGTTGCGACCGCGCAGGACCGGACCGACCCGGCGCATCGCGTCGAGGATGGCGCTCTCCTTGACGTTGCCGAACCCCAGCACCAGCTCGGCCGGCTCGGTCCCACGGTCGTTGCGGTAACGGCTCATGCCGTACACAGCAACGGAGTTCGCCGCACAGCCGGCGACCGCCTCCTCCTCGGTAACACCGGGCGGTAGCCGCAGCACCGCATGACAGCCGGCGGCCAGCCCCGTCACGACGACCTCCGGCGCATACCGGGCGAGCGCCCCGACCAGGGCCTCGCGCCGGCTCTTGTAGACGCCGCGCATCTGGCGCAGGTGCCGGTCGTACCGCCCCGACTCGACGAGCGCCGCGAGGGCCAGCTGGTCGAGCCCTGGAGCGCCGCGGCCGAGGAGCTGCTTCTCGACGCCCACCGCGTCGTGCAGGCGCGGCGGGCAGACCAGCCAGCCCATCCGCAGCGTCGGCGACAGGGTCTTGCTGGTCGAGCCCATCGCGATCACCCGGTCCGGCGCCAGCCCCTGGACTGCGCCCACCGGCTGTCGGTCGTAGCGGAACTCCGCGTCGTAGTCGTCCTCGACGACGAACCCGTCCACGCGGTGGGCCCACTCGACCAGCTCGTGTCGGCGCTCCGGCGCCAGCACCACCCCGGTCGGCGCCTGGTGTGCCGGGGTCACCACGACGACCCGGGCGGACGTTCGCGAGAGCGCCGCCACGTCGAGGCCGAGCTCATCGACCGGCACCGGCACCACCCGCATACCGCTGCGCTGGGCGATCGCCTCGTGGTCGACCGGACCGGGGTCCTCCACGGCGGCCGTCGTCACACCCTCGGCGAGCAGGGCCCGGAGCACGAGGTTGAGGCCGTACCGGAACCCGGCGCAGACGAACACCTCGTCCGGGTCGGCGACCGCTCCGCGCACCCGGCGCAGGTATGCGGCGAGCACCTCGCGCAGCGGGGTCGCCCCCGCGCCGAGCTCGTCACCGAGGTCGGCCGCGGTCGCGGTCCGCCCGGCCACGCCCATGGCCCAGAGCCAGTCGCGCATCGGGAAGCTGCGCAGGTCGGGGACGCCGTACTCGAAGTCCACGTCGAACCGCGGTGGCGCAGCGCGAGGCCGCTCGGCCGGCCGGACGTCCCCGCCGCTCGAGGCGACCACCGTCCCCGAGCCCTGCGCCGACCGGAGGTACCCCTCCGACTCGAGCTGGGCATAAGTGTCGACCACGACCCCGCGCGAGACGCCGAGCTGCGCGGCGAGCGCCCGGGAGGCGGGCAGCCGCTCGCCGCGCTCGAGGCGTCCGGAGCGGATCGCGTCACGCAGCCGCTCCTGGAGCTGGTGGGCCAGCGGCGTCCCGGCACTCCGGTCCAGGCCGAGCAGCAGCTCCGGCCCGTTCCGCGTCCAGTCGACGGCCACTCAGATCCCCGTCCACGGCACGGAGACGACGGTAGCGCCGAGCGACCGCGCCTCCCGCGCAACGTTGGCCTGTTCTCCTGAAGCGACCCGGGTCGCTCCGCCGCATACCTGGGCTCTTGCGGGTCGGAACGGCAGGATGAGCACATGACGTCGCCCTTCGCTGCTGCCGGCCCCGACGGCTCGCCGCTGCTGTCGACTCGCGGGTTCACGGTGATCGACGACGACGATGACGACCCGGTGCTGCTGCGGGCGGACGGGTCCGCGGTCGACACCTGGCGGCAGGGGTACCCGTACGGCGAGCGGATGGACCGCGCCGACTACGAGCGCGAGAAGCGGCTGCTCCAGATCGAGATGCTCAAGCTCCAGTACTGGGCCAAGCGCACCGGGAACCGGTTGGTCGTGGTCTTCGAGGGGCGCGACGCGGCCGGCAAGGGCGGCACGATCAAGCGGTTCATGGAGCACCTCAACCCGCGCGGCGCCCGGATCGTCGCCCTGGAGAAGCCGACTGCCCGGGAGAGCACCCAGTGGTACTTCCAGCGCTACGTCGCCCACCTGCCGTCGGCCGGGGAGCTCGTCCTGTTCGACCGGTCCTGGTACAACCGGGCCGTCGTCGAGCGGGTCATGGGGTTCTGCACCGACGATGAGTACCGCGAGTTCCTGCGCCAGGCACCGCGGTTCGAGGAGATGCTGACGCGGTCGGGGATCCTCTTCGTCAAGCTGTGGTTCTCGGTCTCGCGGTCCGAGCAGCACACCCGGTTCCTCATCCGGCAGATCGACCCGGTCCGCCAGTGGAAGCTGTCGCCCACCGACCTCAAGTCCCTGGACCACTGGAGTGACTACACCGAGGCGAAGGAGGCGATGTTCTTCTACACCGACACCGACCACGCCCCGTGGACCGTGGTGAAGAGCAACGACAAGAAGCGGGCCCGGCTCGCGGCGATGCGCCACGTCCTCAGCCTCTACGACTACGACGAGAAGGACACCGAGCTGGTCGACGAGCCCGACCCGCTCATCCTCGGGCCCGCGTCGCGGATCTTCGAGCAGGGCGAGGCGGTGGGGCGGCAGTTCCCGCCGCTCTGACCTAGCGCTTCCGGCGAGTGCTGTCGGTATGCGGGTCAGCCGCCGGTCGCGGCGGCGGTGAGACCCCGGAGACCAGGCGCACCAGCTCGGCGCGAAAACCGGCTGGGTCCTGGAGGTGCTCGGCCACGAGGACGTCCGCGATGTCGGCCGCCCGGATCTGACCGAGCACGTCGCGACCGCTCGGGGTGAGGCTGACGACCAGCCGGCGCCGGTCGACGGTGTCGCGGCGGCGCTCGACGTGACCGGTGCGCTCCAGCCGGTCGAGGACCCGGCTCATGGTCTGCTCCTCGACCCGGCTGGCCGCGGCCAGCCGTCGTTGCGTGAGTGGCCCCTCGTCGAGAGCGTGCAGGGCCAGCAGGCCGGCGTGGGTGAGCCCCCGTTCAGCAAGCCAGGCGTTCCAGTCGTGCTCGACCAGCCGGGCCGCGGTCGAGAGCAGCCGGCCGAGAGACCAGTCGGCCGGTCCCCCGGGGTCCCCAGGGCTACCCGCGGGCGGGGCAGGAGGGGCGTCGGGTGGCACGAGCCGACCCTAGCGACCTATATTGCTCAGCATGCTCAGCATTCTGGCGGCGAACCCCCGGACCCGGTGGTGGGGGCTCGTCGTCATCAGCCTGGGCGTCTCGCTCATCATCGTCGACTCGACGATCGTCAACGTCGCGGTGCCCTCGATCATCGACGACATCGGCATCACGTCGACGCAGGCCCAGTGGGTCCAGGAGATCTACACCCTCGTCTTCGCCGCGCTCCTCCTCGTGTTCGGGCGACTGGCCGACACCTTCGGCCGGCGACGGCTGTTCATGATCGGGGCGGCGGTCTTCGGGCTCTCCAGCGTGCTGGCCGCTGTGGCCCAGAGCGGCGGCACGCTGATCGGGGCCCGAGCCCTGCAGGGCATCGGCGGCGCGATGATGCTGCCGACCTCGCTGTCTCTGCTCAACGCGACGTTCCGCGGTCGCGAGCGCGGCATCGCCTTCGGCGTCTGGGGCGCGACCATCGGCGGGACGGCGGCGCTGGGTCCGCTGCTCGGCGGCTGGCTGACGACGAGCTTCTCGTGGCGCTGGGCGTTCGGGATCAACATCCCGCTCTGCGTGATCGTCATCGTGGGCCTCGGCCTGCTCGTCGCCGAGTCGAAGGACCCGTCGCGGTCCGGACGAGTCGACGTCGTCGGCGCCCTGCTGTCGGCGCTCGGGTTCGGCGGGGTGGTGTTCGGTCTCATCGAGGGCCGGACCTACGGGTGGTTCACCAGCCTCACGCCGTTGACCATCGGCTCCTGGTCGTGGCCGTGGTCGCTCTCGCCGGTCCCCGTCGCGATGGTGGTCGGCGTCGCTGCCCTGGTGGTGTTCGTCCTGCTCGAGCGGCGCAAGCAGCGCCGCGGCGAGGCCGGGATGCTCGACCTCGCGTTGTTCGCGATCCCCTCGTTCCGGAACGGCAACATCGCGGCGGCGATCGTCAGTCTCGGCGAGTTCGGCATCATCTTCGCGCTGCCGCTGTGGCTGCAGAACGTCATCGGCTACACGGCGTTCGAGACCGGGCTGATCCTGCTCGCCCTCGCCGGCGGCAGCTTCCTGGCCAGCGGTCTCGGCGCCGCCATCGGCCGCACCCGCAGCCCGCTGTTCATCGTCCGCCTGGGAATCGTCCTGGAGATCCTCGGGATCGCCGGGCTCGCCGTCTTCCTGCGGCCCGACTCGACGTGGGTGGTCGTCGTGCCGCTCCTGTTCGTCTACGGCGTGGGCGTGGGGTTCGCGACGGCGCAGCTGACCGGTGTGGTCCTCGCCGACGTCCCGGTCGAGCAGAGCGGCCAGGGTTCGGGGACGCAGAGCACGGCCCGCCAGGTGGGTTCGGCGCTCGGGATCGCGATCCTCGGCACCGTCCTGTTCCTCACCCTCACCAACCGGTTCGACAGCGCCCTCACGGACCTCGGGGTCCCGGAGGCCCAGCGGGTCCAGCTCGTCGACGCCGTGGAGTCCAGCGCCGGCGCGGTGATTCCCGGCCTGGCGGCGAACCCCGCCACCGCCACCGTTGCGGCGGCCGCGGAGTCCGCCTACACCGACGCCACCCGGCTGTCCGCCCTCGTGGCGGCCGGCTTCCTCGTCATCGGGCTGGGCGCGAGCGCCTCGCTCGGACGGGGACGCCGTCCCGACGACCCCTCGGAAACCGTCACCGTCACCACCTCGGAGGAACCCGCATGAGCACCACCCACGACACCGCCACGGCGATCCACCCGGCCACCGGCCAGGACCGACTCCGGCAGGTCGCCGTCACCGTCGCGGAGGCCCTCTGCATCGTCGGCACCCTGGTCGGCGTCGGTCTGCTCGGCGGGACCCGCGTCGAGGAGAGCGCCGGCGGAGCGCTGTCGGCCGAGGCCACCCGCCTCGCGCCCGCGGGCCCGGCGTTCTCGATCTGGAGCGTCATCTATCTCGGCCTGGCCGCGTACACGATCTGGCAGTGGCTGCCCTCCTCGGTGACCGAACGAACCCGGTCGACCGGTTGGCTGGCGGCCGTCTCGATGCTGCTCAACGCCGGCTGGCTGCTGGTCACCCAGCAAGGGTGGATCTGGGTGAGCGTCGTGGTGATCCTCGCCCTCGCTCTGGTCCTCGGCGAGCTGCTGCGACGGCTGACCCGGCGTCCGTCCGGGAGTCGGGCCGAGCGCGTCGTCGTGGACGGGACCTTCGGGCTCTACCTCGGCTGGGTCGCCGTGGCGACGTGCGCCAACGTCACGGCTGCCCTCGTCGCCTCGGGGGTCCGGCCGAGCGACGGGGTCAGCGACGTGTTGGCCGCCGTCGTCCTCCTCGTGGCCGCGGCGCTGGGCGTCCTGTTCGCCCGTACGTTGGGCGGCCGTTGGGCGGTCGCCGTCGCGATGGCGTGGGGCCTGGGCTGGATCGCGGTCGGGCGAACCAGCGGCAGCCCGGAGTCCCTCGTCGTGGCCTTGTTCGCGGCGGTGGCGGCGATCGTGGTGCTGGCCGTCGTGCCCTGGGCCCGCCAGCGCTCTGGTCAGGTCTCCCGTCAGGCCTCGACGGTCAGATAACGCGCCGACGCGCTAGACGTTGGCGCGCACCAGCTTCGAGTCCAGCCAGTCGACGAGGTCGACGATGACCTCGAACCGGTTCGTCTCGTTGAAGACCTCGTGCCGAGCACCGGGCCAGACCCGAACGGTGATGTCGGTGAGGCCGGCGGCACGGTAGCGATCGACGAGGGCGTCGACGCGGACCAGGCCGCCGCCGACCGGGTCCATCTCGCCGACGGTGATGTAGACCGGGAGGTCCTTCCGCATCCTGCCGACGCGCTCCGGGTCGGCCACGGCCCGCGCGCCGGCGAACAGCCCCTGGCTGCCCGCGACGTCCAGCCCGAACCCGCACAAGGGGTGCTCGATGTAGGCGTCCACCTCGGCGTCGTCGCGGCTGAGCCAGTCGAACTCGGTGCGCTGCGGCTGGAACGGGGCGTTGAACCCGGACAGGTCCATCGGGGCCTCGAGGTCCATCGACGGCTCGAGCAGGTCGATGGCGGCGGTCCCGGAGAGGGCCACCGCGTCGACCTCTTCGCTGTGGTCCAGCAGGAGCTGTTGTGTGGCGAACGACCCCAGACTGTGGGCCACCAGCCCCAGCGGGAGGCCGGGGTGCGCCTCCTTGGCCCGCGCCCCCATCCGACCGATGTCGGCGACCAGCTCGGTCCAGCCGTTCTCACCCAGCACGCCGTAGTCCGCTTCTCCGGCAACGGAGTTCGCGTGCCCCCGGTGGTCGTGCGCATACACGACGTAGCCCGCGGCGGTCAGCGCATCGGCGACCCGCGCGTACCTCGTCGCATACTCCCCCACCCCGTGCGTGATCTGGGCGATCGCCCTCGGTGCGCCCTCAGGGTCCCATCGGTATGCGGCGATCGTGACGCCCTCGGTACTGGTGAAGTCGACCCGGGTCGGTTCGTTCGTCATGCCGGGAAACCTAGCTCTTCCTCCCGCGGGCTCGACTGGCAGTCGAGCGACTCGACTGCCCGCCTACCCCCAGCCGAGCTGCTCGACTGCCAGTCGAGCCGCGTGGTCAGAGGTGGGCCTGGTCGAGGGCCGACTGGAGCGACTGGATGTAGCCGTCGCTCGTCACGGTGGCCCCGGACACCACGTCGATCTGGGCGCTCTGGGCCTGTGTGGCCTCCTGCGCGAGGACCGGCAGGGCGTAGGCGTTGATCTGGCGGTCACGCGCGTTGTTCTGGGGGTACTCGACCGCCTGGACGGCGGTGATCTTGCCGTCGGCCACGGTGATCTCGACCTGGACGGCGCCCCACCGCGTCATGACGGAGTCGCCGGTGTAGGTGCCGGCGGCGGTGGCGCCCTGGGCGGCCTGCGGCGCGGGCGCCGCGCCCGCCGACCCCGAGGAGCCCGAGGAACCCGAGGAGCCGGCCACCGCCGGAGCCGAGGTGGCGACGGCGACGGACCCCTCGTTGCGGCTGGTGTGGTAGCTGAACAGCAGGACCAGCCCGCTGATGGTGCCCATGATCGCGATGGCGATGCGTCGCATACCGGTGCCCCTTACCAGCTGAACCGCTCGAGATGGATCGCGTCGCCGGGGACCCCGACCGCGAGCAGAGCGCGTTCGGCCGCGTCCATCCAGCCGTCCGCGCCGCAGACGTAGACGTCGCGGTCGGCGACGTCCGGTACCAGCTGGCGCAGCGCGTCCTCGTCGGACAGCCCGGCCGCCGCCTGGGGCAGCCAGGAGTGGCGGTCCCCCACGCGAGGGCCGACGGCGTAGAAGACCTGGGCGCCGCGAGCGTCGGCGAGGGCCTCGATCTCGTCCTTGAGGATGAGGTCGCCCTCGTGCGAGGCGCGGTAGACCAGCGTGACGTCACCCGCGTCCTGCGGTAGCGCCTCGAGCAGGCCGCGCAGCGGGGTGACGCCGATCCCCCCGGCGAGCAGGAGCACCTTGCGTCGGGTGCGGACACCGTCGTGGAGGCGGCCGTAGGGGCCTTCGATCGCCACCCGCGTCCCGGGCCGCACGTGCGCGATACCCCGGCTGGCGTCGCCCAGGTCCTTGACGGTGATCCGCAGCGTGTCGCCGGTGGGTGCCGCCGAGAGCGAGTACGGGTGGCCGCGGGTCCAGCCCGGCGCGTCGAGGAACCGCCAGACGAAGAACTGCCCCGCGGCGACGGGGAGCCGGTCGAGGCGGCGGCCGGTCATCACGACCGACACGACCTCGTCGCTCTCGCGGACGACGTCGACGACGCGCAACCGGTGGCTCAGGGTCCGGTGCAGCGGAACGCCGACCCGCCAGACCAGGATCGCGCCGGCCGCGGCGCCCCAGAGCGCCCACCAGTAGACCGAGGCGACGGTGGACGACATGAACTCCTGGCCGGCCCAGAGCTGGTGCGGCAGGGCGAGACCGACGCCGAGGTACGCATACAGGTGCAGCAGGTGCCACGACTCGTACCGCAGCTTCCGGCGGGCCTTGCGGATGCTGGTCACGGCGACGAGCAGGAGCAGCGCCGCGCCGGCGACGGCCAGCAGGATGCCGGGGTAGTCGACGACGAGGTCCCAGGCCTCGGCGAACACGTTGGTCCGTGCCTGGACCGCGTACCCGACCGTCACGACGACGATGTGGGCGACCATGAGGTTGACCGACCAGAACCCGACGAGACGGTGTCTGCGGGCGAGCTCGTCCTGGCCGTAGACCCGCTCGACGAGCGGGATCCGGGCCATCAGCAGGACCTGGATGAGCAGCAGGTCCGACGCGACGAGCCCGGTGAGGCGGCCGACCGCCGTGAGGCCGGTCCCCCAGCCGGTGAGGTCCTGGACGTTGCCCCCGCCGACCCAGAGGGCGACGACCACCAGCATGCTCGCCCAGGTCATGATGCCGACGACGTCCCGCCCCCAGGTGGGGACGTGCGGCCGGTATGCCGCGACGGCACCACCGGTCGGCGTGGCCGTGGGCGACAGGGCGGGGGTTTCCGGCCGCCGCGCGACTGCGGTCATGGAGTCTCCTGGAGAGGCGAGCGCCGACGGAAGCGCGCCCGGTTGACCACAGCCTTGGACACCCGGCTATGCGAAACCTGTGGACGGCCGATGGGGACCACCAGCGAACCGGCTCAGCGGCGCGGGGACTCCTCACCCAGGACGACCTCGCCGGTCTCGGCGTCGCAGACGGACGCGTCCGGTGGCGGTGCCGCTCGGCCCCACGTGCCGAGGATCGACCCGACGATGACCAAGCGGGAACCCGACGACCAGGCCCAGCGTGATCGGCTCGTGGAGGACCAGTGCGCCGAGCAGGAGGGCGACGGCTGGGTTCACGTAGGTGATCAGGGTCATCCGGGCGGGGCCCGCCTCGGCGATCAGGGCGAACATCACGAGGAAGGCGATGGCCGTGCAGAAGACGGCGAGGACGACCACCGAGATCACCGCCGACGGCGTGAGGGTCGACGCCGGCACGAAGGGGGTGAACGGCGCGTAGACGACCGCCGCGAGGATCAGCGACGCGGTCACGACCCCGATCGACGGCAGGTCGGACAGCTGACGGCTGATGATGATCGGCCCGATGGCGTAGCCGACGACGACCAGCAGCACCTGACCGACCGCGACGAGGTCGTCGGCGTGGACGTCGAGGCCGAGCAGCACCGCCACCCCGACCAGCCCGATGACCAGCCCCAGGATGCGGCGCCAGCCGAGCCGGTCCTGGCCCATGACCGTGAGGATGACGGCCGCGACGATCGGCACGGCGGCGATCACCAACCCGGTGGTCGAGCTGGTGAGCCGGGTCTCGGCGTGCCCGAGCAGGAGCCAGGGCCCGACGATCTCGACCAGGGTGTAGACGACGAGCACCTTCCACCGCCGCAGCACCGGTCGGAGCGCGTGCGCCCGCAGCGCCAGGGGCAGGAGGATGAGCGCCCCCAGGGCCGTCCGGCCGAAGGCCAGGTGCAACGGGTCGAGGTCGGTGACGGCGATCCGGATGAAGAGGTACGGGATGCCCCAGCAGACGCTGAGGATCGCGAACAGCAGCCACCCCCGCCTGGTCACCGAGACCTCCTTCCGGCCACCCCCACCGTATGGGGTCGCGTCAGACGAAGGTCTGGCGCTGTCGCCCCAGCCCGGGGATCTCGAGCTCGCAGACGTCGCCGGCGTGCAGGTAGGGAAACCGGCCCGACAGCCCGACGCCCTCCGGCGTGCCGGTGAGCAGCAGGTCGCCCGGCTCCAGGGCGAGGTACTGGCTGAGGTTCCACACCAGATGCTCGACGCCGAACACCATGTCGGCCGTCGTCGAGTCCTGCCGCGGCTCCCCGTTGACCCACGACCTCAGGGCCAGCGAGCCGTGGTCCAGCTCGTCGGGAGTGACCAACCACGGCCCGGTCGGCGTGAACCCGGGGCAGCACTTGCCCTTGCTCCACTGGCCGCCGGACTCCTCGAGCTGGAAGGTGCGCTCCGAGAGGTCGTTGGCCAGGACGAACCCCGCGACGCAGCCGAGGCTCTCGTCCGGCGACCCGAGGTAGCTCGCCGGCCTCCCGATGACGACGCCGAGCTCGACCTCCCAGTCGGTCTTGCTGCTGCGCAACGGGATTCGCACGTCGTCGTCCGGGCCGCCGACGGTGTTGGGCGTCTTGAGGAAGATGACCGGCTGCTTGGGCGGCTCGACCCCGGACTCGGCCGCGTGCGCGGCGTAGTTGAGCCCGACGCAGACGACGGCGCCCGGCCGCGCGATCGGCGCGCCGACCCGCATACCCTCGGCGCCGTCGAGGAGCGGAAGGTCGCCGGCCTCCAGGTGGCGGCTGACGACGTCCGGTCCGCCGGACGTCCAGAAGGCCGCGTCGATGTCGGTGGTGACCTCGCGCAGGTCGTATGCCTCGTCCCCCTGCCAGACGACGGGCACCTCCGCGCCGATGGGTCCGAGCCGGCCCAGCCTCATGTGTCCTCCTCTGCTCTCAGCGTCGCGGCGAGCAGGTACGGGCCCTGCCCCCACGGGTAGCTCCCGGTGACCGGCGTGTGCTCGTACCGGTTCCGGTCACTGTTCACACCGGGCCGGTAGGACACCCCGGTCAGGTGCCCGTTCGTGTCGATCCGATATGCGACGTAGCGCCATGCCACGTCGGCCACCGGACGGTACTCCTCCGGGAGCAGGCCCGCCGCAACCGCCTCCATGAGGGCGGCGGCGGCCATCGCCGTGGTCGAGGACTCGGGGTAGCTGGCCGGCTCGTCCACCAGGTTGCGCCAGGCGCCCCCGGGTTCCTGGTGGTCGCGGAGGGCGGCGGCCAACCGGTCGTAACGTCCTTGCAGGTCTACCGGCACTCGCTCTGGACCCAGCGTGACCAACAACCGGGTGAGACCCAGGAACGCCCAGCCGTTGCCGCGTCCCCACGGGATTCGCTCGGCTGCAGGCGCGCCGAGGTCGGCGACGTGCCCGAACAGGCCGTCCTCCCGCTGCAGCACGGTGCAGTGCCCGATGGCCAGCTCGGCGGCGGTGGCGGGCAGCCTGGCATCCCCGGTCGCGTCGCCGACGCGGACCAGGAGCTCAGGCACGCCATAGAGCGTGTCGACGAAGAGCCGCTGGTCGTCGGACTCCGGTGCAAAGCCGCCGACGCGGTCACCAGCCGAGACGACCCGCTCGACGACCGAACGCAGCACGCGCCACGCTTCCGGTACCAGCTCACGACGCAGCGATCCCGACTCGAGTAGGTCGAGCATCGCGAGGCACGGCCCGAGGACGTTCGGGTCCCGGTCGCGTTCGGCGGCCACCCAGTCGGACACGTCGTCCACGACGGCGTCGGTGAATGCGGGGATCCCGAACCGGCGGCCGGCCGCCAGCAGTCCGTCGAGGGCGACCGCCTCGCCCCAGTCCCACCGGTAGAACCAGTACGCCAGCGTGGCGTGCCCGGCTGCGCGAACGCGCTCCCGTAGCGGGCGGGTCACGCTGGTCTCGACGGAGAGGCTGGCACCCAGGCGAAACAACGGCGTCCTTTCGCGGGCGGCACCCTCGGCCAGCCCCTTGCCGAAACGTTATAACGTTAATAGGTTTCGTCGCCATGCTCATCACGCGCGTCACGGCGTACGCCGTCAAGGCCCCTCAGATGTACGCGATGTCCGGCGGGGTCACGACAGGGACCACCCTGCCCGGCAGCGACTACCTCCGGTTCGGCGACTATCCGCAGCTGTACTCGGCGAGGTCGCAGGCCGCCCTGGTCCGGGTCGAAACCGACGCCGGCGTCGTCGGGTGGGGCGAGGCGCAGGCACCGGTCGGCACCGAGATCATCCTCAGCATCGTCAAAGAGGTGCTTGCCCCATCGGTCCTCGGGCGGGACGCCGAGGCGACCGGCCTCCGCTACCACGAGATGTACGAGACCATGCGGGTGCGCGGGCAGATCGGCGGGTACCAGCAGGACGCGATCGCCGCGGTCGACACCGCGCTGTGGGACATCCGCGGCCGCGCGACGGAGCGCTCGCTCGCCGACCTGCTCGGCGGCCGCCGCCGCGATCGCCTGCCGGCCTACGTCACGGGTCTGCGCGAGAAGACGCTGGAGGGGCGCCAGGCCGAGGCCGCCGACTGGGCGGCCCAGGGCCTCGGGGTCAAGCCGTGCCTCGGCGTCGGCCCGGTCGAGGACGCGCGCGAGGTCGAGCGGCTGCGGTCGGCGATGGGCGACGACGGCCGCCTCATGGTCGATGGGATGTGGGGCTACAGCTACCCCGAGGCGGTGCGCGCCGGGCGGGCGTTCGAGCAGTACGGCGTCGCGTTCCTCGAGGCGCCGCTGCTTCCCGAGGACGTCGGTGGCCACGCCCGGCTGGCCCGCGACCTCGACCTGCCGATCGCCGTCGGGGAGCCGCTGCGCACCCGGTTCGCGTTCCTCCCATGGTTCGAGCGGGAGGCCCTCGACATCGCCCAGCCCGACCTGATGCGCAACGGCGTGACCGAGACCGTGGCCATCGCCGACCTGGCCTACGCGTTCAACCGCCCGGTCGCTCTGCATACCGGCGTGGTGACCGTCGTCGGGATGTCGGCCTCGTGGCAGGTCGCGGCGACCCTGCCGACCTTCCTCATCCAGGAGCTGCAGCCGGTCATGCTCGACACCTTCAACCCCTGGCTGGCCGAGCCGCTCGTGGTCGAGGACGGAGCGGTGGTCGTCCCGACCGGACCAGGGCTCGGGCTCGCCCTCGACGAGGAGCGCATCTCGGTCATGGCGACGGCCACGGTCACCGTCGCCCTGTGACGTCCTGGCGGGAGCTGCCGCTCGGCGACCACGTCCTGGCCGAGTCGCCACGGTGGGACGCGGCGCGACGCCGCCTGTCCTGGGTCGACATCGTCCAGGGCTGCGTCTGCTGGGCGGACCTCGACGGCGCCGGCCGGTGGGGCTCGGCACAGCGGTTTCGTATGCCGGAGCTCGCCACCGCGGCCGTCCCCAGTCCGCGTGGGTGGTGGGTCGCGGTCGGGTCGGGCGTCGTCGAGCTCTCGCGTGACGATGCATCTGTCGGTCTGGAGCACATGGTCAGTCCCGATTTTCCCGAGGTGCGGACCAACGACCTGGCTCTCGACCCGGCCGGCCGCCTCGTCGTGAGCCTCTTCACCGAGGACCGGGTCAGTCCGCGCGCCGCCCTCGTGAGACTCGACCCCGGCAGCGGCGTGACCACCCTTCTGGTCAGCGACGTGGTCACCGGCAACGGCATCGGGTTCAGCCCCGACGGGTCGCGGATGTACTGGGTCGACACGGCACGCGGCACGCTCAGCGCGGCGTCCTACGACCCGGTCGAGGCCGCCGTCGGCCCTACCGCGGTCATCGTCCGCGAGCCAGCGCCCGGTTGCCTCGACGGCCTCGTCGTCGACGGGTCCGGCGACGTCTGGCTCGCGGTCTGGGACGTTGGCGAGGTGCGTCGGTATGGGCCGGACGGCACCCTGCGCACGACGCTGGCCACTCCGGTCTCCCGCCCGTCGGCCGTGGCGCTGGTCGGCTCCGGACTGCTGGTCGCTACGACGGCCCGCCCGGACCTCGCGCGGGTCGACGGCCACCCGGCGCCCGACCCCGAGGGCCGGCTGTACGCATACCCCCTGTCCTGACCTTTCCCGAACCCGAGGAGCCGACGTGGAGCTGCTGGACCGGATCGCCGCCGAACGCGAGTGCGAGCGGCTGACCTTCCGCTACTGCGAGGCGGTCGACCTCGGGCACGCCTCGCGGCTGGCCGACACCTTCGCCGAGGACGGCGTCTTCGAGGCGGGGGGACTGCACCTGGCCGGCCGGGAGGAGATCCGACGGGTCTTCACCGAACGGGAGCGGGTCCGCGAGCTGCGCACCCGCCACGTCTGCACGAACCTGCACATCGACGTCCTCGACGACGCCACGGCCACAGGCGTCGTCTACCTCACGCTCTACCGCCGGCGCGGCTCGGAGGACTGGTCGGTCCCCGTCCTCAACACCGCACCCGCCGTCGTCGGCAGCTACCACGACCGGTACGTCCGGACGAGCGACGGCTGGCGGATCGCGAGCCGGCACCAGCAGGTCGTCTTCGTCGACCCGTCCGACGCGGGTTGGTCACCGATCGGTCACGACCTCTTGCCCCGTCAATCGTCATAAGGATATAACGTTCCTACGTTTCAGCGCGGAAACCAGGAGAGAGCCTCATGCCTCAGCCCCAGCCCCTTCCCTCCCCCTCGACCCTCGGCCGGCGCCAGGTCCTCAAGGCCTTCGGACTGGTCGGCGCCACGGCGGTCGCCGGGCCCGCCGTGCTCAGCGCCTGCTCGTCGGGTGACGCTGGTGGCGCCGCAGGGGGCGCCACCACCGGCGGTGCCGGCCCGGTCACCGGTGAGATGGACTTCTGGTGGAACCCGTCGGTGGAGTCGGCCGACGCCATGGGCAAGTGGATGACCACCACCATCGCCAGCTTCCAGACGGCGAACCCGGGGACGACGATCAACTCGGTGACCCAGCCGGCCGAACAGATGGTCGGCAACTTCCGCACCGCCTGCCAGAGCCAGAGCGGGCCCAGCCTCGACCACCAGTACTCCGGTCCCTACACGATGCAGTTCGTCTACGAGAACTGCATCGCTCCCTTGAGCGACGGCACCTACCCCGACGCCGAGTTCGCCCACGTCCTGCCGCCGGCGGCCCTCAACCTCTACAAGTACCAGGGCAAGACCTGGGCGCTGCCCTGGTACAACGCGCCGGTCGTGCTCATGTACAACAAGGCGCTCTTCACGGCGGCCGGGCTCGACCCGGAGAAGCCGCCGACGACGGTCGACGAGCTGATCAGCGCCGCGGCCAAGCTCAAGGCCTCCGGCGTGGTGCCCTTCGGCTACGGCCTCAAGGGCCTCACGGGGACCGGCAACTTCTCGGGCCTCTGGAACCTGCAGCAGCTCAACGACCCCAAGGAGATCCTCCCGGTCGTCCTCGGCAAGGCCTCCTACACCGACCCGAAGTACTCCGGGTGGCTCGGCTGGGTGAAGCAGATGATCGATGCCGGCGTCTTCAACAGCGACGTCACGTCACTGGCCTACCAGGACTCGCAGAACATGTTCCTGGCCAAGAAGAGCGCTATGTGCATCTCCAGCAGCCTCACGAACTTCCAGAAGACCCTGGGCACGGATCTGGGGATCTGTACGACGCCCACCAAGGGCACGGGCACGCTCGCCGGGCGCATCCAGTTCAACTCGCACCCGCTGTTCATCACCTCGTTCGCCGAGAACAAGCAGCTGCCTTCGGCGTTCCTCCAGTACCTGCACACCGCGCCGGTGCTCAAGGGCATGTACGAGTCGTCCGGCTTCTTCCCGGCCGACGACCGATTCGACTCCTCGGTGATGAAGACCGACCAGGACAAGAAGTTGTTCGGCTTCCTCAAGGACAAGTCCGTCATCGGCTACCAGAACTACTGGCCATCGAAGATGGACCGGGAGAACCTCTTCCTGGGCGTGCAGTCGCTGTTCGCCGGTCAGGGCTCGCCCGAGCAGATCGCCCAGCAGATCGAGCAGCGGCTCGCCACCTGGCGGCAGCAGTCGGCGGCGGACCTCAAGAGCTTCGAGGCGCAGGCGTCCTCGTGACGCCCGCCGCGAGCACAACAACCACGACTCAGCCCCGCATGTCCGACACCGGTGGCGGGGGTGGCGGGACCGGGGCCCGTCGCCCGCGCCGCCGGCGGGACGGCAGGGCGGCGGCCGGGTTCCTGATCCTGGCCATCCTGCTGGTCGGATTCGTGTTCTTCTACCCGATCGTCGCGGTCATCCTCACCAGCCTGCAGGACCCACGCAGCGGCGCGTTCGTCGGGATGACCAACTACGGGGCGCTGTTCGCCGACGAGATCTTCCAGGACGCGGTGCGCAACAACCTCAAGCTGCTCGTCGTCCTGCCGGTCGTGGTCGCCCTGGCCCTCGTCCTCGCCCAGGTGCTGTTCGACCGGATTCGCGGCTGGCGGCTCTACCGGGCGCTGATCTTCCTGCCGTACATCGTCCCGGTCGTCGTGGCCGCTCTGGTGTTCGGCCAGATCCTGCAGCAGAACGGCCTGGTCAACGAAGTGCTGCGGTTCCTGCACCTGGACTTCCTCGCCCGCGACTGGCTGGGCGACCCGACCACCGCCATCTGGTCGCTGGCGGGTGTGGTCGTCTGGCGTGAGCTGGCGTTCGGCGTCGTCCTGTTCCTGGCCCGGATGACGCAGCTGCCGCTGGATCTCTTCGACGCAGCCCGCGTCGACGGCGCCAACTGGTGGCAGCGGCTGCGACACGTGACGGTCCCCCAGATGTCGACGATCATCGCGTTCTACTGCGGGATCGTCCTCATCGCCCTGCTCAGCTGGGTGTTTAACTACGTGCTCGTCCTCACGCGCGGCGGCCCGGGCACGAGCACGTACGTCATCGAGTACTACGTCTACAGCCGGGCGTTCCAGTACGGCGACTTCGGCAACGCCGCCGCACTCTCCTCGATCATGCTGGTCGTCATCCTCGCCGCCATGGGCGCCTACCTCACCGTGCTCGGCAAGCGAGGCGTCCTGTGAGCTCCGTTCGCACGCACAGCAATACGGCCGTCGGAGCCGCGAGCAAGCACGGCCTCGCGATCCTCGCCACCCTCGCGGCCCTGGTGCCGCTCTACTTCATGCTGTCGACGTCCTTCAAGACCGAGGTCGGCTACGCCGAGAACCAGCTGTCGCTGCCGCTCTCGCCGACCCTGGAGAACTTCCAGTCCCTCATCGGCAACCCGCAGTTCCTGACCTGGATCCGCAACAGCTTCATCCTCACCGTCTGCTCCGTCGCGATCGGGCTCACCGTGGCGTCACTGGCGGCGTATGCGTTCGCCTGCATGGACTTTCGGGGTCGCCAACCCCTGTTCATCGCCTTCGTGGCGCTGCTCGGCATCCCGTCGGTGGCCCTCATCATCCCGCTGTTCCGGGTCATGGTGCGCGCTCACCTCATCAACACCCTGCAGGGGGCGGTACTCGTCTATGCCGGGCTGATGATCCCCTACACCACGTACTTCCTCACCGGCTTCTTCCGCCGACTGCCGGTCTCGTTGTTCGAAGCCGCACGGCTCGACGGCTGCGGCCACTGGGGGATCTTCCGCCGCATCGCCGTGCCGCTGTCCCGCCCCGGGCTGGTCACGCTCGGGATCGTCAACACGCTGTGGGTGTGGAACGAGCTGCTCATCGCGATCGTCTTCCTGCAGCGCTCTGACAAGCGCACGCTCATGGCGGGCCTGACGTTGTTCCAGGGAGAGTTCGCCAGCAACATCCCCGCGATCATGGCCGGACTCACCATCGCGGTCGTGCCCATGTTCGTCCTGTATCTCAGCGGCCTGAGGTTCTTCCTCAACGGCCTGACGGGGGGATCCGAGAAGTGACGGTCGAGGCAGAGCCGGCGGTCGCGCTCCGTGTCGGCGAGGCAGAGGTCGTCGTCGACACCGACCGAGCCGCGATCCGGGCGATCACCACCCCGACCCGGTCCTACCTGGACACCGTCGGCTCGCGGGCAGCATCCTGCGACTGGCGGTCCCGCTCGACGACTATGCCGCGCACTACGTCGAGTGCGGCGGTACCCGGCCGGTCGTCGAGACCGAGAACGGCGCGCTTCGGCTCACGTACGACCGGCTGCGGTCGGACCACCTCGAGATCGACGTCCACGTGGAGCTGCACGTTCACGCCGTCGGACGACGGCCTGGTGATGCGCGCGCGGGTCCGCAACGACAGCGACCGCGACATCCCGCAGGTGGTCTTTCCGCAGGTCCTCGGGCTCACCCCGCGCAGCGACGGGGCGCCCACCCGCCTGCAGCTGCCCGGCCGGCGGATGGAACCGTTCGTGGAGCTGGCGATGCCGCCGCACGACCTGTCGTTCCTCGAGGTCCCGCTGCAGGAGTACATCTACTACGGCTGCCTCGACCTGACGATGAAATGGCTCGACTACGGCGACGCCGACGACGGTTTCACGCTCTACTGGCGCAGCCCGCGCTACACGACGCAGGGTCTCCTCGTACAGCGGCCGGACCGGGCAACCGAGCGGCTCGATCTTCGCTGGGCGCAGTACCCATCGCTCGGTCCCGGCCAGAGCTGGGACAGCGACGACGTCGTCCTGCTACCGCATACCGGCGACTGGTATGCCGGGGCGGAGGCCTTCCGACAGTTCGTCAAGGACCGTTACGTCTACGACGCGCCGACGGCACGTGCGCGAGGCCCTGGCCATCCGCTCGCTGTGGCCGGCGGTGCGCAACGCCCCACCGCGCTTCCGCTACCGAGACCTGCCCGAGTACGCGGCCGAGGTCGCCGACCCGTCGCTCGGCGTCGGCGAGGTCGTGTTCTGGCACTGGTGGCTCAAGAACGGGTATCCGATCGTCCTCGACGGCCGGCTCGGCACCGAGGAGGAGCTGCGCACAGCCCTCGACCGGTGCCGCGAGATGGGCGTGCCGATCTCCCTCTTCGTCAGCCATCACATCCTGCGCGACACCGACGAGACCGACCCGGACTGGTTGCACCGCAACAAGACCGGCCAGGCTGTGGTGTGGAACTGGACCTACAGCTCCGACTACATCCCCAAGTTCCCGGTGCTCTTCGCGGCGACCCACTCCATGGTCAAGGCGTCGGCTCTCTCCCCGGGCTGGCGGGAGACCGGCCTCAACGAGTACCGCCGCGCCCTGGACCTCGGCGCCGAGTCGATCTGCTTCGACGTCTTCTACGCCTGGGGCGAGCCGAACTACAGCCCGAGCGCCGACGGCGAGCCGGACGAGGAGGGCGAGCGGCTCATCGAGTTCGCGCGCGAGGCCCGGCGGATCATCCGCGAGAGACGACCCGAAGGAAGCTTCTCCGGTGAGTGGCCGAGCGAGCTCAAGGTCCCGATCATGGACTACACGTGGGACTGGCGGAACGCCGACGACGTCGCCGACTGCGCGCCGTTCCGCTACGTGTTCCCGCAGTTCCGGCTCAACGCCAACGTCGGCGCGCACCCCCGCGGCCCGGTCGTCGCCTTCATGGAGGACGCCCTCCTCAACATCATGCCCGGCGGGCTCCAGACCGAGCGGCTGGCCGACCATCCGCAGCTCGTGGACCTGTTGCGGCGGCTCACCACGCTGCGGCGCCGATTCCTTCCGTTCTTCACCGAGGGCCGGTACCGCCACCTCGAGGGTGCGCTGGTCGAGGGCGGCGACGCGCGCGTCTTCACCCATGAGGGTGACGCTCTCGTCATCGTCGCCAACCCGACCGACGCCGAGGCGAACGTCACCGTCTCGGTGGACGTCGACCGCCTGGGCCTACCGGGATCGGACTGGACCGTCGAGGCGCATGACCTCGACGGGTCGGTGGACCCTCGTGCCGCAACCGGTGTCGCATACCGGACGACCGAGACCCTGGATCCGGACGGGCTCGTCGTCCTGCACCTCCACGCCCGGGAGCCGTCCTCGTGACGTGGATCGCCGCCCTCGTGGTGGTGGGGCTGGCCGGCTTCCTCACCGGAATGACCGGTTTCGGATTCAGCGTGCTCTCGGTGCCGTTGCTCCTGCTCATCTACCCGCCCCACGATGTCGTCGTCATGGCCCTCTGCCTGGTGCCGTTGACCAGCGCCTTGCTCCTGCTGACCCCGCACCTGCGTGGGAAGCTCGACCGGCGACTCTGTCTCGCCCTCACCGGCTTCTCCTTGATCGGCCTACCGATCGGGCTGGTGATGTTCCACTGGTTCGACCCCCTTTGGGTGAGCGGCCTCATCGGTCTCGCCCTGGTCGGGTACGCCTGGTACGGCCTGTTCGCGCACGGGGACTGGTCCTCGCGGCACGCCTGGCTGGCACCGAGCGGGATCCTCGGCGGGATCCTCGCGACCAGCACCGGGCTCAGCGGCCCGGCCGTCGCCATGTACGTCCATGGTCGGCGGCTCACCAACGGCGAGCAGGTGGCGACGATGGCCGCGTACGTCGGCCTCGTCAGCGTCATCGGGCTCGGCCTCCTCGCGGTCCGCGGTGAGGTCGGCAGCGCCGCCCTCGGCCGGGTGGCCTGGATGTCGCCCAGTGCGCTGGCCGGCGTCGCGGTCGGCCGCTGGTGGGCGTCCCGGCAGCACGCCATCATCGACCGCGTCACGCTCTACTCCCTAGGCCTGATGGGCCTCTGGACCGTGGCGCGGGCGAGCTTCGTCTGGATCTCGGGTGGAGGAGCCTCATGACCGATGACACGAGCACAACCGCGGCGAGAACGGGCGGAGGCCCGCTCGCCGGCGTCATCCCGATCCCGGTGACGACCTTCCATGACACCGGTGGCCTCGACACCGAGGGGCTGGCGTCCCAGGTGCGGTTCAGCCTCGACTCGGGCGCGCACGGCGTGCTCTACCCGGGCGTCGTCAGCGAGTTCTACACGCTGACCGACCACGAACGGCGCACGGCGGTCGAGACGGTCGTCACGGCGGCGGACGGACGCGTCCCGACCATCGTCGGGGTCACCGGCGCGAGCACCGCGTCGGCGGTGGCCTTTGCCGAGCACGCCCGCTCGGTGGGCGCTGACGCGGTGATGACGATGGTGCCCTACGTCCAGCACTTCTTCTCTCCGACAACGGATTTCGCCCGTGCTCACATGGCCGAGGTCGCTCAGGCCGCGCTGCTGCCTGTGATCCTTCAGAATGCCCGCGTCGGCTTCCCGCTGGGTGTTGGCGCCGTTACCGAGGTCGTCCGGCAGGTCCCCGGGGTGCGGTACGTCAAGCAGGAGAGCAACCCACCGACGCACGGCATCTCCGAGATCGTCGGCGCGCTGGCCGACCGGATCGACGGGGTCTTCGGCGGCGTCGGCGGCGTTTACCTCGTCAACGAGCTGGACCGGGGCGCGGTGGGGACGATGCCGTCGCCCGCCTTCGTGGACCGCATCGTCTCGGCCTACGACCTGTACCGCGAGGCCGGCGCCGATGCGGCGCAACGGCTGCTCGATGCCATGGGTTCTCTGTTCACCCGAGAGGTCCTCTACAACGTGGTCTTCCACAAGGAGGTGCTTCGCCGACGGGGCGTGATCGGCTCCACCCGGGTCCGGATCGCCAGCCCCTCGCTGGACACGGTCGACCTCGCGGACCTCGACCGCCTCCTCGACGCGGCCGACGTGCGATGAGCTCCGGTTCGCCTGTGGTAGCCGACGGTACCGTTGCCCCGAAGTTGGTCCGCCGGTCCAACGAGGAGGGGGCGATGTTCGGTCGTCCGGTCGACGTGCCCATGCACTCCGTCGTCCGTACCGAGCTGCTCACCCAGATCCGGTCCGGTCGCCTTCACCCGGGCGACCAGGTCCCAACCGAACCGCAGCTGATGGCCTCGTTCAACGTCAGCCGGACCACGGTCCGGCGGGCGCTGCGCGACCTCGAGACCATGGGCCTGATCGACCGGCAACCGGGCCGCGGCAGCTTCGTCAGCGAGCCGAAGGTCGAGCCGCGGCTCGACCGGCTGACGGGGTTCGTCGAGGACATGGAGGCTCTCGGTCTCCACGCCAGCGCCCTCGTCGAGCTCATCGAGTCCGGCCCCGCCGACGCCGAGGTCAGCCAACAGCTCCAGGTCGCGCCCGGGGAGACCGTCGTCCACATCGAACGCGTCCGGCTGGCCAACGGAACGCCGATCTCGTTCGACGACAGCTACTTTCCCGCCGACCTCGGCTCCAGCATCGCCGCCGAGAACCTCGAGGACGAGCCGTTCTACAGCATCCTCGAGGGCAAGTACGGCATCGCGCTGGCCGGCGCCGACTACGTCCTGTCCGCCACGACGGCCGACGAGCGGGTCGCCCGGCTGCTGGCCATCGCCGTGGGCGCCCCGGTGCTCCGGCTGGAACGCACCTCGCGAGCCGCTCCGGACCGTCGCCCGATCCTCTTCGAGCACCTGCACTTCGCGGGTGCACGGATCAGCTACCGGCTCACCCTGGACCGCTGACCGATGTCCACCACCTCGGGGCACACGCCCCGGTCCGTCGTCGTCGTCGGCGCCTCGTCCGGGATCGGCCAGGCGATCGTGCGCCGATTCCTCGACGACGGCGACACCGTGGTGGGGATCAGCCACGCCGCGCTGGCCGACGCTCCGTTCCCGCATCTCGTCGCCGACTGCTCCGACCCCTCGGCCGCGACCACGGCGGTGCTCGAGGCGAGCGAGCGTCTCGGTGGACAGTTGGACGTCGTGGTGCCGGCGGCGGCGGTCACGCCTCGGGCGCGCGCGACTCAGACCTCCGACGCGGACTGGCGCGCCGGCCTCGGTGCGACCCTCGACTCCACGTTCTTCACCTGCCGAGCCGCCATCCCGCTGATGGTCTCCGGCGGCGCCATCGTGTGCATCTCGTCGATCACCGCGTCGATCGCCTCACCGGGGATATCGGCCTACGCAGCGGCGAAGGGTGGCATCAACGCCCTGGTCCGCGTGCTGGCCCTCGAGCTCGGCGGGCAGGGCATCCGCGTCAACGCCGTGGCCCCGGGGCTCATCGGCGGCGAGCATCTCGACAACGCCAGCGACGGGTATGCATTGCGGCGTACCGGGCATCCCGACGAGGTCGCCGCCGTGGTCGCCTTCCTCGCCTCTCCCGACGCGTCGTTCGTCACCGGGGTCGTACTGCCCGTCGACGGAGGGCTGAGCGCGGGCCAGACCGGCGCATACGCCCGGCCGGACCTGCGCGCCCTGCTCGACCCGTGACACCACGTAACCCGTACCCCATAAAGCAAGGAGGCTCCGTCGTCGTGCGTACCGCAGTCGTGACCGGAGGGATGAGCGGCCTCGGCGCCGCCTGCGTCGAGCGGCTTCGAGCGGACGGCCTTCGCGTCGTCACCCTGGACCGCGCCGACGGCGCCGACCACCTGGTCGACGTCGCGGACACCGAGCAGGTCGAGCGCGCGGTCGCCGCGGTCGGGACGGTCGACGTCCTGGTCAACAGCGCCGGCGTCGTCGGACCGAACCGGCCGCTCTGGGAGGTGTCGGACGAGGAGTGGCGGCGAACCTTCGAGGTCAACGTCGAGGGCACCTTCCACCTGTGCCGGGCCGTCGTGCCAGGCATGGTCGAGCGCGGCTGGGGTCGGATCGTCAACCTCGCGTCGATCGCCGGCAAGGACGGCAACCCGAATCTCAGCGCGTACTCCGCGTCGAAGGCGGCGGTGATCGCGCTGACCAAGGCTCTCGCCAAGGAGCTGGCGACCACCGGCGTCATCGTCAACTCGGTGGCACCGGCGGTGTTCGAGACGCCGATGAACGCGGACACGGCCCCCGAGGTGCTGGAGCGGTTGGTGTCGCTCATTCCGATGCACCGTCTGGGCCGCCCAGAAGAGCTCGCCGCACTCGTCTCGTGGCTGGTCTCGGACGAGTGCAGCTTCTCGTCCGGGGCGGTGTACGACATCAGCGGCGGGCGCGCGACCTACTGACCGCGCCGGGACTCAGGCGGACGGCGAGGCGGTGCCGGCGGGGATGTCCCAGTTGAAGGTCGTCGCCGTGCCGAGAGCCCCGGACTTGTTGTCGAGCGGCCGGTAGTCGATCGTCACCACGTCGAACACCATCTCGCACCGCTGCGTGACGTTGCCCTCCTCGGTCGCGCTGTTGGACACCTTGGTGATGTAGGCGCTCTCCATGCGCATCGTGAAGTAGGTCTCCGGGACGGCCTTGCCGGTCGTCCTCGTCATCTGCAGCTCGACCTGGGGAAACGCCTTCCCGTTGCAGAGGGTCCCCATGACGATGGCCGACGACGTGTCGAAGTAGTGCTCCCAGTTGAGCTTCCCTGGCCTGGGCTTGCCGACCTTCGCGCCACCACCCTTCCCCTCGCGGACCTCGGCCTCGACCTCCCAGTCCCAGCCGAGGAGCTCGACCCACTTCTCCTTGCCTCGCTGGATCGACTCGCCATCGGCCTTGTCGAAGAAGGTCAGGAACGCGTTCACGGCCATCCCGGAATTGAACACCCGCAGGCGCCCGGCCGTCAGGCCCCCACAACTCACCTTTCACGGGTGAGAACCAGCGATGGCGGACGCGCCACGCTGGGGACGGTCGTCATACGCACACAGTTCGGAGAGGAGACGAGCATGACCGAGCGCTCGGCCGCCGTGAAGTCCGCCTGGGCCGAAGGACTGACCTACTTCGCGGTCGCCCTGCTGATCACGGTCGGGATCTTCCAGGTCCTCCAGGGACTGACCGCACTGTTCAGCGGCGAGCTCTACGTCGCGGTCAAGGGCAACGTCTTCGCCCTCAACGTCACCACGTGGGGCTGGATCCACCTGGTCGTCGGCATCATCGCCTTCGCGGTCGGCGTCGGACTCTTCTACGGCGCGTCCTGGGCTCGCGGCGCCGGCATGGGCATCGCCGTGGTCCAGGCCATCTCCCAGTTCATGTTCCTGCCGTACTACCCCGGCTGGTCGATCATCATCATCGCGCTCGACGTCGCCATCATCTGGGCACTGGCGAACTACCGCTCCGACAAGTTCATGTGACCGAGCGCAGCTGATCGTGGGAAGAAGCTGACCCTCTGAGCTTCTTCCCACGATCGTGCGAGGGCGGTGCTGGTCAGGCGATCGGGCTGGCTCCGAGGGCCACGGTCGCGGTATGCGCGACGCCCGACTGGTCGGTCCAGCCGATGGTGACCTGGTCGCCGGGGTTCGCGCCGGTGAGCGCTGTGCCGACGTCGGTCGCCGAGGCGACGGCGTGTCCGTTCAGGCTGGTGATGACGTCACCGGCCTGGAGCCCGGCACCGGCGGCAGCGGTCCCGGAGATCACGTTCCCCACCGTGGCGCCCGACGCGGCCGACGCGTCGCGCCCGTACCCGAAGCCGTAGGCGTAGTCCGACGCCCCGCTGCTCAGCTCGACCCCGAGGAAGGCGGCCGGCCCGATCCGGACCGCGCTGGTCTCCGCACCCGAGCGGATCTGCTCGACGATGCCGAGCGCCCGCGCGATCGGGATCGCGTAGCCGTCGATCTCGGAACCGGTGGACGCCGCGGTGTCGATGCCGACGACCTCGCCCTCGGCGTCGAACAGCGGTCCGCCGGAGTCGCCGGACACGACGTCGGCGGTCGTCTCGATCATCGACGCCAGCGTCTCGGTGCCGGATGAGGAGCCTTCGGAGGCGGCCGTCACCGAGGAGGTGAGTGAGGAGATCGTCCCGGCCGCGGCCGTCAGCGTCCCGGTCCCGCCGGCGTTGCCGACCGCCGTGACCGCGTCCCCGACCTGAGCCTGGTCGTCGTCCACCTTGACCGTCGTGAGGCCCGAGGCCCCGGTGAGCTGGAGGAGTGCGACGTCGTTGCTCGGGTCGGTGCCGACCACGCTGGCCTGGTAGCTCTGTCCGGTGGTCGCGACGGTCACCGTGATCGTCCCCGCGCCCTCGACGACGTGGTAGTTCGTGAGGACCTGGCCGGACGCCGTGAGCACCATGCCCGTGCCCGCGGCCTGGGCGTTCTGGTACGGCAGCACCGTGTCGATGAGCACCACGCCCGCTGACTGGGTCGCCGTCGCCGGCTGGGAGTCCGGCGTGGCATACCCGCCGTATGCGGCGTACCCGCCGTACGACCCGTACCCGCCGGCCGGGCCTCCGCCGCGGACCAGGATCGGGCCGGCGAAGGCCGGAGCGGCCGAGCACGCCACGGTGCCGACCAGCAAGGCAGCGACGCCGGCCGCTCGTACGCGGCGCAGCCCACGGGGTCGCACCGTCCTCGCGTTCGTCGTCGCCTGCCTGTCCCGTGTTGCCGTCGTCACCGTGGCCTCCTCGACCGCTCCGTGCTGCCCGGGTCCCGGGCTTCGATGAGGGTGATTCCACGGGCCGCAGCCATGAGCCGTCTCTGAGCCGCCCATGCGGATTGTGTGAACGCAGGACCCCCGCGGCCCCGCGGGCGAGGAGGATGCGGCAGCATGGCGCGACAGCAGAACAGCGCGCACACCCTGGCCCCACCCCTGCAGGAGGAGACTCTTCCCGTGGCCGAGATCGACGACGTCGACGTCCAGTCCGACGAGCTTCCCGCGACGAACGGACAGTCGGCCCACGACGGCGATGACAGCCAGGCGGACGTGCACGCCGAGGAGCTGAACTTCGACGAGCAGTTCTACCCCGCGCGACCGGCCCGGCTGCGCCCTCGCGCGCGGCTGCGGGTGTGGCCGTGGCAGCGTCGCAGCCCGGGCAACGGGCCCGCGACCGGAGACAACCCCGACTACGTGCAGTGGCTCGTCGAGGAGTCGATGCTGGGCGACGCCAAGGCCTTCGCCAAGCAGTTCACCGGCCAGGGCAGCATGTGGCAGAACCCGTTCGCCGACCCCGACCCCCGTGCCGCGATCGACAAGGCACCCGTCTGGTTCGCCGCGTACCCGATCTCCCTCATCACCAAGGCCGGCCACTCCTTCCTCGGGACCATGGGTGACCAGGACCTCTGGGAGGCCTTCCAGTCCATCGGGATCACGGCCATCCACACCGGACCGGTGAAGAAGGCCGGGGGCATCAGCGGCTGGGACGCGACTCCGAGCGTGGACGGCCACTTCGACCGGATCAGTACGCAGTTCGACGACGAGTTCGGCACCGAGGACGAGTTCCGCGCGATGTGCGAGGTCGCCGCGGCTCACGGCGGCACGATCATCGACGACATCGTCCCGGGCCACACCGGTAAGGGTGCGGACTTCCGGCTCGCCGAGATGGGCTACAAGGACTACCCGGGGATCTACCACATGGTCGAGGTCCCGGAGGTCGACTGGCACCTGCTGCCGAAGGTCCCCCGCGGCCGCGACTCGGTGAACCTCGACCACGAGACCGAGGACCGGCTGGCCAAGGGCGGCTACATCATCGGCCAGCTGCAGCGGGTCATCTTCTACGAGCCGGGCATCAAGGACACCAACTGGTCGGCCACGGCTCCGGTGCTCGGTCCGGACGGCAAGCTGCACCGCTGGGTCTACCTGCACTACTTCAAGGAGGGCCAGCCCTCGCTGAACTGGCTCGACCCGACCTTCGCCGGTATGCGACTGGTCATCGGAGATGCGCTGCACTCGCTCGGTGACCTCGGCAGCGGAGCTCTGCGGCTCGACGCGAACGGGTTCCTCGGCGTCGAGAAGAGCACCGAGGGCGGACCCGCGTGGTCGGAGGGACACCCGCTCTCGGAGGCGGCGAACCAGCTCATCGCGAGCATGGTCCGCAAGGTCGGCGGGTTCACCTTCCAGGAGCTGAACCTCACCATCGACGACATCAAGAACACGCAGGAACGCGGCGCCGACCTCTCCTACGACTTCATCAACCGGCCGGCCTACCAGCACGCGCTGGCGATGGAGGACACCGAGTTCCTGCGGCTCACGATGAACCTCGCCCGCGACGCGGGCGTCGACACGGCCTCCCTCGTGCACGCCCTGCAGAACCACGACGAGATGACCTACGAGCTGGTGCACTTCGCGACGCTGCACGCCGGCGACACGTTCACCTTCCGGCGGCGGCCGATCTCGGGGGCAGACCTGGCCACCCGGATCCGCGGCGAGCTGGTCGAACGGCTGACCGGCGAGCGCGGTCCCTACAACGCGATCTTCACGACCAACGGGATCTCGTCGACGACCGCGTCACTCATCGCCGCCGCGCTGGGGTTCCGCGACCTCACCAAGCTCACCGCCGACGATGTCGCGTCGATCCGCCGAGGACACCTGCTGCTCGCCATGTACAACGCTTGGCAGCCGGGCGTTTTCGCGCTCTCGGGCTGGGATCTCGTCGGCGCTCTCCCCCTCGACCGCAAGCAGGTGGCCGACCTGATCCGCGACGGTGACACCCGCTGGATCCACCGGTCCGCCTACGACCTCATGGACTACCAGCCGGACGCCCGGCAGTCGTCGTCCAAGATGCCGAAGGGAACCGCTCTCTACGGCGCGCTGCCCGACCAGCTCGCGGACGACTCGTCGTTCATCAGCGGGCTGCGCGACATCCTCGCGGTGCGCGCGAAGTACGGCATCGCGAAGGCCACCCAGCTCGACGTGCCCGCGGTCTCCAACAGGGCGATGCTCGTCATGGTCCACCGCCTCGAGAAGGGTGACCAGATCACGGTGCTCAACTTCTCCGCCTCGCCGGTCGCCGGGACCGTCATGTCCCGCCACCTGCGTCCGGGGAGCAGGCTGGTCGACATGATCACCGGCGTCGCCGTGGGCCAGATCGACGACCTCTACAGCTGCTACGTGCAGCTCGGCCCGCACGAGGGCCGGGCGTTCCTCGTGGAACCGCCAGACGATTCGGCCGACTGACCGAGGGCCGCAGCTCACGCGTCCTTCCAGTTCGATCCACGGATTCGCTACCGGAGTCGGACGTCTCGGCCCCCGAACGGTGGCATCGTTGTTCGTCCTGGTGCGATCGGGTGATGGTGGCTGCCCTCCTGCCGCTGGCCTTCGGTGTGGCGGCGTGCTCGTCCTCGTCGTCCGGCGGCGACGGCGAGCCCGGTTCGGCGGCGGCGGTCCTGCAACCGCTCATCAACGGCGGCCCCAAGGGGGCTGCTCCGGTCGGCAGCCTCACCCCCAACGAGTACACGACCACCGACATCACCGACGGTCAGGTGCGGGCGGCCCTCGCCAAGGTGGACGGCATCGGCGCCACCGTGATGCAGCGCACCGGCATACCCGGCATGGCCATCGCCGTGGTCCACCACGGGCAGGTGGTCTACGCCAAGGGCTTCGGGGTCCGGGAGGTCGGCAAGCCCGACACCGTCAACCCGACACCGTCTTCCAGATCGCGTCGTTGTCCAAGTCCATCTCGGCCACCTGTGTCGCCAAGGCGGTCACCGACAAGGTCGTCTCCTGGTCCGATCCAGTCACGAAGTATCTCCCGACGTTCACCCTCGCCGACCCCGCCGTCACCCGGATGGCGACTATCGGCGACTTCTTCTCACACCGCACCGGCCTGCCCGGAGCGGCCGGCGACGACCTCGAGGGGTTCGGCTTCGACCGGGATCAGGTGCTCTCCCGCCTTCACCTCTTCCCCCTCAACCCGTATCGGATCTCCTACGGGTACAGCAACTTCGGAATGACCACGGGCGGGGAGGCCGTGGCCACCGCCGCGGGTACGCCATGGGACCAGCTCTGCGCGAAGGAGCTCTTCACGCCGGCCAAGATGACGACTGCGTCGTACAGCTACCAGAACTTCCTTCAGCAACCCAACCGCGCCACCATCCACGTCGAGGTCGACGGTGCCTACAAGCCCCTCTACCAGCGCGACGCCGACCCGCAGGCACCGGCGGGGGGTCGCCGCCGGCTGAGCCGCATACGAGCCGAATACCGGCGTCGCGCTCAGCTGGTGACGAAGGGGCGGGTGAACTGTTGGGCGCAGGTCTTGTCGACGGGCTGCGTCGGGTTGAGGAGGAAGGCCCCGGCGATCTGCGCCGCGCACGCCGACTTGCCGTAGACGGCGTGACCGGTGAACGGCATCGACACGAGCTGGTTGGCCTTGAGGCCCGGGGTGACGAGGTCGAGCCACGACGGTGCGGTCGCCGCGTCGAAGGTTCCCTCGAGGATGAGCACCGGGACGTCGCTCACGACCGGGGCCATCATCGAGGCGTCGGCGTCCTTGACGTCCCAGACGGGGCACTGCTGAAACAGCCGCCCCTGCTTGGGCTGCAGGGCGAAGACGCTGTCCGGGAACTCCGGGAGGACGGCCTTCGACTTCGTCAGGTACTCCTGCTCGGTGGTGAGGTTGGCCGCCTCGCCGCAGATGACCCCGAACCCCAGCCCGAGGCCGCCCAACCCGAGGATCTGGGGCGGGGTCGGCTCGGCCAGCATGGCCTTGACGACCAGGTCGCTGTTGCCACGAGCCATGTCGGCGACCATCTTCGGGATGATGGCCGGGTCGGCGTGCTCGGTGATGTCGATGAGCGTGAAGGCGAAGGAGAAGGCGTCGATGACGATGGTCACCGGGGCTCCGGATGCGTCCTTGGTCTCCACGGTGACGGGAGCAGCGGCGAGTCGCTTCACCGTGGCGAAGAAGTCGGCCTCGACGGTCGGGAACGCGGCCGCGCAGGCGGGCTGGGCCCGGCAGGCGGCGAAGATGGCCCTGTACGACTCCGCCGGCGCCGACCACCACTCCTTGGCGATGTTGAGGTTCGGCGGCCACACCGAGTCGATGATCAGCGAGCGAATCCCCTGCGGATGGTCGCGCAGGCTGACGAGGGCGAACTTCGTGCCGTACGAGACGCCGTACACGTTCCATGACGGGATCCCGAGGGCCACGCGCAGATCAGCGAGGTCGGCGGCGTTCTCCTTGGTGTTGTAGGCGGACAGGTCGATACCGGCCGCCCTGAACCGGTCGCCGCAGGCCTTGGTCGCCGCGACGTCAGCGGTCGCCGCGGCGGGCGACATGTAGCCGATGCTGAAGTCCCGGTTCAGTGTCTCGTCGTAGTCGGCGCACCCCAGGAGCGGGTCGGCGAGATGGGTACCGCGCTGGTCGACGAGGATCAACTCGCGGTCGGCGTTCATCCCCGACTTGATGCGCGACGAGAACTCGAACGACCCACCACCACCCGGGCCGCCGGACAGCGTGACGATGGGATCCGGCTGAGGGGTCGCGGAGACGGCGGGCACGCGCATCACGAAGATGCGGATCATCCGCCCACCGGCCTTGCTGCGGTCCTCGGGGACGGTGAGGTACCCGCATCGCATGTTCGCCGGGAAGTCGAACGCGGGGACGCCCTTGACGTTGGGGTTCGGGCAGGGGACGTAGGCGAACGTGCGCGCTGCGGCCGTCCCACCGGCGGTCGTCGTCGTGTTGTTCGGCGTGGCCGTCGTACACGCGGCCACCACGAGAGCGAGGGCCGCGGCAGTGACTCCGAGGGTGAGCCGGGAGCGCGCCCCGGTCCAGTGTGCTGTGGGGGGCGCTGACATGTCGGCTCCTCGATCGCTCGCGTCGAGAGGCCGTCCGCCCGGTTGGCGAAGAGCGCCTCGGGATACCCGTGGGAGGGAGGAAACCTCCGAGCGCGACTCTAGGACCGGAGACGGGGACCGAGCGACCCTTTCGGACAAAGGTGACCCTGTCGTGACACTGTCCAACGGATGCTGCCACAACCGCGGTAAGTGGGATCAAACGTAAATACCTGGTCAAGAACCGATGTTTCCGGCACGGAGTCGGCGAGACTTCCGTCGTCGCCGGACCCCCTCACCGGCGACGGATGTGAACCGTCCGGCCCGCCCACCTCCTCCCGCTGGCGGGCGGGCCCGACGGGCCCGTCGTTGGTCCGACACGAAGGACGACGTGACCCGCTCTGTGCTCGGGATGGTCGTTCTCGTCAGTGGCCTCGTGGTCCTCGCGGCGGCCGCTCTCTGGGTCGGGCGCCGCTGACCGGTCGGCCTCAGCTGGTCGAGGTGCCGATCGTCAGCAGGCCGACCGAGGGCTGCGGGGTGAAGGTGTAGACCGCGCCACCGGCACCGATGTTCTGGCCGGACGGGTAGGTCGTGCCACCGGAGACGTGCAGGTAGGCGACGATCAGGTGCCCCGAGGAGTCGACCAGGATGACGTTGACGGCGTGGTCCGCCCATGCCTGCACCTCGAACCCGAGGCTCTGGCCGGGACGGAGCAGCGTGCCGGCGGCCGGGAACGAGTCCTCGGGCAGCGACCCACTGGTACGCCCGTCGGTCACGAAGAACACCTTCTGCACCGTGAAGGTCTCGCCGGTGGTGTTCTTCAGGTCGAAGTGGCGGGAGGCCTGGATGTTCGTGTCGGAGGCGGCGACGACGGTCCCCGCGGTCGGCTCGGCCGCGTTGGCGACCGACGACAGTCCGGACAACCCGAACAGGCAGGCGGCGGCGAGGACGGTGCCGGTCAGCGTGGTAGCGATGCGCATCGGTGTGGCTCCTTCTGGGGAACTCCGGCCGGCGATCCGGCTCTCGGGAGTTCGTCGTTGGTCGAACATCTCTTCTGGTTCCAGCATGTCCGGACTGCGCGCGGCGCGAAGTCCGCTGACCCGGCCGCTCGACGGGGGGCACCTCCGTCCGCCGATCGGTGGACAGGCACACCCCCCGCCTGCCCCCCGACCGACGGATCCCGGCAGGGGACGGACTCCAGCACTCTGGTGGTAGGCGAAATCCGAAGGCCGGATACATCGCCGTCGACACGAAGGAGCCGATATCTCATGACGAACACCACCGACACCCAGCCGTACACCCCGTCCCACGCCGACCCTTACACCCAGCCCAGCGCCGCCTGGACCTTCTGGACGACGCTCTTCTTCGGGCTCTTCGGACTGATCCCGATGTTCGTGCACTCGAGCGAGGCGCGGAGCCACGCCGTGGACTCCAGCCGCTACGTCAAGGCCTTCATCTGGGGCCTCGTCCCGTCGATCCTGCTCACGACCGGCATCGCTCTCGCCATCATGCGCTGATCCTCGAGACGGCAACGGCAGCAACTCCCGGGCTTCGGCCCGGGTTTTGTGTGTCCGGTCGTCACTAGGGTTCCGCCATGCCCGGCTCCCCACCTCGCGACCCCGCGACGGCTCGCGTGTGGTCCACGCTTCCCGACGGAGCTCGTGACGCCTTCGACGCCCTGGGTGCGAGTGACCTGCAGACCCTCATCGCGGATGTGCTGACGCACCGGGCGGAGCGCATCACCGCCGCCGACGTGCGACGCCGTTGGGAGTCGGACCGGCTGGTGCGGCCCTCGACGTCCGACCCGCGCGCGCTCGGCGCGCTCGAAGCCCGCCTCTGGCAGCGCGTGCCGGCGGACTTCGACGCCCTCGAGCTGTCCCCGGTCACCCCGTTCGGGACGAGCGCGGCGCTCGCCGGCATCGGCCAGGACCGGATCGTCTCCACCGCACGCTGCAGTGAGGTGGTCAGCGACTCGACGACCACCCTGGCGGTCGAAGCTGCGCGCCGGCGGCAAGCCCAGGCCTCCGACGAGGAGGTGCACCTCGCCGCCGGCCATCGTCAGCTCCGGACCCAGTCGATGGGTGGCGCCTCGGCGCACTTCCGGCTGCTCACCCTCGTGTCGAGCGCCCGCGACCGAGGTTCGGGAACGACTGAGGCCGACCTGCTCGTCCGGCATCTGCGCACCTGGCAGGCCGTCCTCGCCGAGGCCGTACCCGCGCTGGAGACGACCATCGAGATCTCGGCATGGAGCCCGGTGCTGGCCGACCGTGTCACCGACCGGGTGCGACCTGCCTTGGGAGACACACCTCGGATGGCGGTCGTCGACGCGCCCGACCGGACCAGGGCCAAGGGGTACTACACCGACCTCGCCCTCCGCCTCGAGGTGTCCGGCCCCGACGGGCCGGTCGAGGTCGGGGACGGCGGCCTCACCGGCTGGACCGCGGCCCTGACCGAGAACCGCAAGGAGCGCTGCCTCGTGTCCTGCGTATCGACCGAACGACTGCTGGCCCTCGCGGGCGGTTGACCGCGAGGGACCCCGAGCAGCGGTGGGTCAGGTCTGGTCGTCGACCGTCGCGCCGCCGGCGTTCTTGCGGACGGACTCGATCCCCTTGGCCGCACTGGCCTTGGTCTCGTAGGCCTCGCCCACGGCGATGACCTGGCCGTTGCTGGCCTTGAGCCGGAACCGGAACTTGCCGGCCTTGTCCTTGTAGAGCTCGAACTTGCCCGCCATGGCGGCACCCCTCTTCTCGACGTGCACGGCTCCTGCGCCTGACGGGACCGACATTAGGAGGGTTCGCCTTCCTGACCCAGCAGGCGCGCCTGGTCACTCCACGAGGTTCTCCCCACGACGTTCGCCGCTTCGCGTCCATCCGTCGGGGGGGACCCACGCTTCGCTCCGATATCTCCCGGGGACCCCGATTAGCATGCGACGGGTGACCGCCCCGTACCCCGCCGACGAGCGCACCGGCGGAACTACCGCCCCACCTCTGTCCCTCGCCGCCCGGTGGGGCGGTGAGGGACAGGTGGCCGACCTCGGGCCCGACCTCCCGTCCGTGCACTACGTCGACTTCGGCGGTCCCGAGCCACGCGACGGCGACGGCCCGCATACGCCGCTGGTCCTCGTGCACGGACTCGGCGGCTCGCACCTGAACTGGGTGCTGCTCGGCCCGCAGCTGCGGCGGCACGGCCGCGTGTATGCGCTCGACCTCGCCGGGTTCGGGCTCACCCGAGGTGGCGAGCGGGAGAGCACCGTGTCCGCCAACGTCGCCCTGCTCGCCGCGTTCCTGCGGGACGTCGTCGGCGAGCCTGCCGTCCTCGTGGGGAACTCGATGGGCGGCATGGTCTCGATCTTCGCGGCGGCGGCACATCCCGACCTGGTGGCGCGACTCGTCCTGCTCGACCCGTCCATCCCCACGCGCCGGCGCGACGCGGACCGCCAGGTGGCGGCGACCTTCTTCGTCTACGGGATCCCGCAGGTCGGAGAGGCCTTGGTCCGCAGGATCGGCGAGCGCAGCGACCGACAGCGGGTCATGGACACGACGAACCTGTGCTTCGCCGACCCGACCCGCGCCGACCCGGCGGTGCTCGACGCCGGCGTCGAGATCCTCGCCTACCGGCGCGAGCACGCACCCGAGGCGCAGGGGGCGTACCTCGGAGCCGCCCGCTCGATCCTCCGCGTGCTCAAGCGCGGTCGGAAGTATGCCGCGCTGCTGCACGGCCTCGAGCCCCCAGTGCTGCTCGTCCACGGGGAACGTGACCGGCTGGTCCCGGTCGCTGCTGCGCGGACGCTGGCCGCCGAGAACCCCGAGTGGACCGTCGAGGTCGTGCCGGACCTCGGCCACGCCCCCATGCTGGAGAAGCCCGAGCTGGTCGCCGGGATCGTCGCCGACTGGCTGGACCGTCCAGCACCCAACCGTCCATCGCCCAACCGTCCACCACCCACCGGAAGGTGACCCCATGTTCCGCGAGACCAAGGCCTTCAGCGGCTTCGCCGTGCCCGACATCGCCGCCGCCAAGGCGTTCTACGGCGGCACCCTGGGCATCGACGTCACCCAGGATCACGGCATGCTCACGCTGCATCTCGCCGGGGGCCGCGACACGATCGTCTACCCGAAGCCGGACCACGTCCCCGCGACGTACACCATCCTCAACTTCCCCGTGGACGACATCGAGGCCGCGGTCGACGCCCTGACCGAGAAGGGCGTCGAGTTCCAGAAGTACGAGGGCGAGGACTTCGCCACCGACGAGAAGGGGATCATGCGCCAGGGCGGACCGCTCATCGCCTGGTTCACCGACCCGGCCGGCAACATCCTCAGCGTCCTGACGATGTAGCGATCTCCGGGGTCTCAGGGGCGTCGGGAGGCTGCGCGGCGACCCGGAGCAGCTCGAGGAACACCTCGACGGGCTGGGCGCCCGAGACGGCGACGCGGCCGTTCCCGACGACGAACGGGACCCCGGTGACCCCGAGGGCGCGGGCCTCCTCCTCGTCCTCGCGCACGTAGTCGCCGTAGGTGTCGTCGGCGAGCACTGAGGCGACCCGTCGCTCGTCCATGCCCGCCTCGGCCGCGCAGCGGAGCAGGGTGTCGCGGTCGTCGATGGCCAGGCCCTCGGCGAAGTGCGCCGAGAACATCCGCTCGAGGGCGGCGTCCTCGAGTGCCGGCCCGCCCATCTCCCGCGCGAGGGCGACGAGGCGGTGCGCGTCGTAGCTGCTGACCTTCAGCGCGCGGGCCATGTCGAAGCGCAGGCCCTCCTGCTCGCCGATCTGCGCGGCACGGCTCGACATCGCCACGCCGGCCTGCTCGCCGCCGCCGTACTTCTCGCCGAGGTAGCGGGCGACGGGTACCGGACGGCCCTTCGGCATCCCGGGGTCCAGCTCGTAGGCGCGGTGCCGGACGAGCACCTCGTGCGGCCGGTTCCAGCCGTCGATGGCCCGGCGGAGCCGGTGCTTCGCGATGTAGCACCACGGGCACACGACGTCGGCCCACACATCGAGGACGACGGCGGGTTCGGGCGGTCCGGGAGCCGGGCCGAGGTCAGAACCTGTCATCGCGTCCATCCTGCCACTGCCCGGTGGTGACCGCCTGGGAGGCCGCCCGGGCAACGCATCGGCCCCCACCCAACAGGGCAGGGGCCGATGGCGCGAGTGGTCGAGCGACCGTCAGGCGATGGCTCAGAAACGACCGTAGCTGACGCCGCTCTGGGTCCAGATCGCGTGCAGCCCCGTGGTCTTGCCGGTGCGCGGCGAGTCGTACATCATGCCGCCGCCGGCGTAGATGCCCACGTGGTAGGCCGGGTAGCCGAAGAAGATCAGGTCACCGGGGGCCGGGTTCGAGACCTTGGACGACGCGGCGCGCTGGGCCTCCGCGGTGCGGGGGATGGACTTGCCCGCGAGGCGGTAGACGTAGCTCGTGAAGCCCGAGCAGTCGAAGCCGGCCGTCGTCGTGCCGCCGTAGCGGTAGTAGATGCCGGACAGGCTCGCCGCGATGCCGATGATGCCGCCGGTTGCCGCGGGAACGGGGGCCGCGTTGACCGCAGGAGCGGCCGGAGCCGCCGTGCGGGTCGTGGTCCGCGAGGCGCGGGTCGTGGTGGTGGCCGCAGCGGCCGGAGCGGCGGCCGGAGCCGGAGCCGGGGCGGCCTGGGCGACCTTGGTGATGGTCAGGGTCTGCGGGGCCGCGGCCGCGGCGGGCTGGGCCGTGAACCCGACGACGCCGAAGGTCGGCGCCACCGCGTTGTCGACGGCGGGCGCCGCGACGGCGACGGTCTGGCCGGCGATCTGCGGAAGCGTGGAGACGGGAGCTCCGGCCGCAGTGGTGGCAGCGGAGTCCTCATGGGCCGGGGCGGCCGACGCGGGGAGCGCGAACGTCGCGACGAGGCCACCGGAGGCGACGGCGACGGCTGACACCTTCATGGCGGGCTGCGCGGAACGGGCAGCGATGTCGGCGATCTCGGACAGTGGGCTGTAGTCGGGCGCGCGATGCCGACCCAGGTGTTGACGAGCCACAGTTGACCTCTCGGACGCCTACGAGGTGAGCTGTCGGGTTCGGGTGGGAGGTGTGTCGTGTGTCACCCGGTGCCCTTCGTACTGGGGCCGTCTTCTGGTCGCCTGGTGGGCGGAAAAAAAGGGGCCTTGCATACGAAAGGGAACTTCACCCCAAGGACGTCTCGCGACGCCCGGAATGTGGTTCCCCCGCTCCTGCCATGTGTGGTGAGTGCTGATTCCCGGTGCAGTGGCAGGACTAGGCGATTCCCCACCAGGACCTCGGCCCAAGGGAGACCGAGTGCCCAGACCCTACAACAGCGGTGATTGAAATGTCACGCCGAGGTCACGGAACGGCCAAGAAACGACGCGGACGCGTTCTCGGTCTGTGGACGTCGCCATCGGGCGCCCGCGGCCGTGCGTCGGTCAGACGGCGGCGGCGAAGACGTGGGTGGCGACGCCCTCCGGCAGGGACACCCCGTCGGCCTCGTCGGCGCCGTCCCGGACCGCGATGATCCGGTTGTCGTGGCGTCGAACGGCCACCTGCTCGCCCGGCAGCAGCCCGGCGACGGTGAGCAGCGAGAGAGCCTCGTGGTCGACCTGGACGGTCTCGCCGATCCGGCGCACGCGGACCAACCGCGGCTCGTCGCCGGCCAGCTCGAGCAGGGTCGAGACGCCCGCCCGGAAGTCCTCGCCGGGCTCCTCGCCGAGCTCGTCGAGGCCCGGAATCGGGTTGCCGTAAGGGGAATTGTGGTGGTCGGCGAGCAGCGCGAGGATCTTGCGCTCGACGCGTTCGCTCATCACGTGCTCCCAGCGGCAGGCCTCGTCGTGGACGAACTCCCACTCGAGACCGATGACATCGACGAGGAGCCGCTCGGCGAGCCGGTGCTTGCGCATGACGCGGGTGGCCAGGGTCCGGCCGCGCTCGGTGAACTGCAGCTGGCGGTCGTCGGCGAGGTGGATCAGCCCGTCGCGCTCCATCCGGGCGACGGTCTGCGAGACGGTCGGGCCGGAGTGTCCGAGACGCTCGGCGATGCGGGCGCGCAGCGGCGTGATCCCCTCTTCATCGAGCTCGAAGATGGTCTTGAGGTACATCTCCGTCGTATCGATGAGATCGGTCACACTGTGCATCTTCGCATCTCAGGGTGACGGCCGACCGCGGGGCAGCGACCCCCGCGAGATCGGGTCGAACCGCGGCAGCCACACCCGGAGCCAGCCGGCGCCCACCAGGGCCGCGGCGCCCATCGCCACGGCCGCCGCGCCGAGCGGGAACGCGATGGTGATCGCACTGACGGCGGCCGGCCCGGCGGCGTTGCCGAGATCGGCCATCAGGCGCCACCCGCCGAGGAACTGGGCTCGCGCGTCGGCCGGCGAGGCGTCCGCGCCGAGGGTCATCACCAGACCGGCGCCGATGCCGTTCCCGAGCCCGAGGACGACGGCCGCCGCGGTTAACGACCCGAACGAGTGGGCGAAGGGCAGCAGGACCATCCCGATCGCGAGGATCACCATGCTCGGCAGCGCGACCCACATCCGGCCGTACCGGTCCATGACCCCGCCGGCCGGGTAGAACAGGAGCATGTCCACGGCGCCCGCGATGCCGACGACCAGGCTGGTCTGCGCGGCGCTGAGTCCGATCGACTCGGCGAACAGCGGGATGAGGGCGATCCGGCACGCGCGGGCCGCAGCGATGAACAGGACCCCGACGCCGAGGGTCATCAGGGTGTGTCGGTGCTCGGCGAGCACCCCGGCGACCGAGCGGCGCGGCATACGCTGCCGGTGGTCGTGTCCGGTCGTGATGTCGCGAACGAGCAGCACACAGAGCAGCGCCGCCGACGAGGACACGAACCCGACGACGTAGGCGGCGCTGACGCCCCAGTGCGCCACGACGAGGGCGCCGACGAACGGGCCGATGAAGATGCCGATCCGGTTGACGCCGCCGAGCGTGGACAGCGCGCGGGCGCGCAGGTGGACCGGTACCACGTCGGTCAGGTACGCCTGGCGGGCCAGCCCGAAGATGCTGGACGCGACGCCGAGCAGGCTGAGGGAGGCGCCGAGGACGACGAGGTTCGGGGCGAGGGCGCAGCCGACCATGCCGAGCGCCTCGACGCCGCAGGCCACCACCAGGGCGTTCCGCTCGCCGATCCGCGCGGCCAGCGCGCCCGCGGGCAGGTCGGAGACGAGCTGCCCGATCCAGATGAGGGAGAGCAGGAACGCGGCGACACTGACCTCGGCCCCGAGCGCCCGCGCGGAGAGGACGACGACGGGCAGGACGGCCCCCGTGCCGATCGAGCCGAGCGCGGTCGGACCGTAGGCCGGGAGCGCGATGCTGCGCAGGCTCCGGACCGTCTCGACCACGTCGTCACTCTAAGGAGACGGGTTCGAGAGAACGGCGGCGGCGTTCGCTGTGCGGGTAACCCGTTGCGCGACGCGGCGTCCCGGCTTACCGTCCAAGGACACGAGAAAGGAGGTGGTCAGATAGTGCATTCCTATCGGACACGTGAGGTGACTGCGCGGTAGCGCAGCCGTTCCGCTGACCACCTTCGGTCAGCATCGGACGCGCGATCGCAATTCATCGCAGTCGCTGCAGCCCGTGGGTAAGCACGCCCCGTCCAGCGTGCGGCCGGCTCCTCCTCGTCCCCGTTCGGGTCAGTCCCGACGAGGTCGTGAAGTCCGGTAGCCCACGGGCTGTTCCTTTCCCGCCAAGCCCCCGGTTTGTGCTCTGAGCCGCACCTGGAGCCGTCGCCGATCCACACGAATGACCGTTCGGCTCACGGCTGTCGCCGCAGCACCGTCCAGGCCGCCGGGTCGTCCAGGCCGGGGTATGCGGCGACGTCCTGGGCCGCCGCCCCTCCGCCGGCGCCGACGGCCGTGAAGACCAGCCGGTCGTGCAGCCGGTTGCGCCGGCCCGCCCAGAACTCGACCTCCTGGCACCGGATGCGGTACCCGCCCCAGAACTCGGGGACGGGGACGTCGTCCGGCCCACCGTGGTCGGGGAACTGCGTCGCATACCGGTCGAAGTCCGCCTCGAGCTGCTCCCGCCCGCTCGCCGGCTGCGACTGGCGCGACGCCCACGCGCTGATCCGTGAGCCCCACGGCCGCGAGGCCCAGTACTCGCGGACCTCGTCGGCGTCGACCTCCTCGACCACCCCGCGGAACCGGATCGCGCGGTACATCGCCGGCCAGACCAGCCCCGCCGCCACCCGGCGCTCGTGGGCGAGCTCCACACCCTTCGTGGAGTCGCGGCTGGTCACGAACCCGGGGCCGCGCTCGTCGAAGAACCGCATGAGGACGGTGCGCACGTTCGGGGCCCCGGAGGCGTCGACCGTCGCGACCGAGAGGGCCCGCGGCTCCGGGACGTCGGCGCCGGACTCGGCCCGGGCGTCGGCCTCCTCGACCCATCGACGAGCCTGTTGCCACGGCGTGGGCGCGAGCTCGGCCTCGCTGAGGCCCTCGCCGGCGTAGTCGACGCGGTGAACCGCGGTCATGCGTGCCCCTTTCGGTGTGGGCTCAAGGCTAGGCTGGCATCGAGCCGGCGGTACGGGAGGTTCCTGTGGGCGTGACCAAGGTCGTCATCATCAGCGCGAGGCAGGGCGTCAAGTACGCGCCGCACATCGCCGCGGTTGTCCGCGAGGTCCGCGGCCCAGCCACCGACTTCGCCAAGACGCGCGTCGAGGCGTCGCGACAACGGCGGTTGGCCGTCACCAAGGCGGCCTCGGTCCGCGACGGGTCCGTCCTGCAGCTGTTGCACGGCGAGCAGACGGTCTGGGTGGTCTACAGCGGCGACAAGCCCGTGTCCGAGCACCCGGACATCGGGGTACCGCTGGCCGAGCTGGTCGAGCACGCGGACCTCGACCGTCGGCGCCCACCCGAGGACTTTCCGTCGCCCAAGGAGCGGGCCAGCGCGGCGCGGAAGAAGACCGTCTCCAAGGTCCACGTCCCTCGGCGTCGCTCCGCGAAGGGCGACGAGGAGGGCGACGACAAGGCCGTCGAGGCCGGCCGTCGAGGAGCCCGAGGCCCCCCAGGACCGCCCGCTCAGTCCTTGACGCGGATGCCGAGCTGGTCGGCGAACGCGTCGGCGAGCTCGATGAGCTGGACCCGGCCGATGGTGGCTCCTCGCAGGCTGGTGAGACCCTGCGGCGCGACCAGCCGCGCGCCGGAGAGGTCGACCTTGCTCAGCGTGGCCTTGCTCCACTGCGCCGTCGTGAGGACGCAGCCGTCGAAGGTCACGTCGGTCAGGCTCGCGTCGGCGAAGTCCGGTTCGAGCAGCACGCAGTCCTCGAACCGCACCTCCCGTAACCGGGCTCCCCGCAGGTTCAGGTAGTCGACCTTCCCGCCGCGGACGGTCACCCGGCGCCAGCTCGACCCGTACGCGGCGACCGCGCCGAGCCGGGGCTCGAGCCACTCGCAGTCCTGGAGCGTCGCCTCGACCAGCTCGGTCCCCACGCCGCGTACCCGCTCGAACCGGCAGTCGGTCCAGCGGGTGTCCTTGAGGTGGGCCTCGGTGAGGTCGGCGCCGTCGAGCAGGCAGTCGAGGAACCGGGCGCCCCCCGCGTCCGCGCCGAGGAGGTCGGCCCCGGAGAACCTCACCTCGTCGTAGGCGCCGTCGGGTTCCAGGGCGCCGTCGGCGAAGTCGGTATGCGCGTCAGCCACGCCGCGGAGTCTGCCCCACTCCGGGGTCGCGTCGACCGCAACCCCGCCTGGCTCGACTGGCAGTCGAGCGTCTCGGCTGCCCGCATACCGTCAGCCGAGGTGCTCGAATGCCAGTCGAGCCGGACGGCAGACGGCGCCGCACCCCAGCTGGGGTACGGCGCCGTCTGGTGACGCGGTGAGGGTCAGACCTGCGGTCCCTCGGACCGCAGCTTGTCGACCTCGGCCATGGCGTTGCGCAGGTCGGAGAGCCACTCGTCGGCGTGCTGGCCGACCAGGGTCACCGCCCAGGCGAGCGCCTCGGACCGCGAGCGGGCGACGCCGGCGTCGACGAGGGTGTCGAGGACCATCCGCTGCGGCTGACGGAGCCGGGTCATGACCGGTACCGCCTGGTGGGTGAACAGGTCGGAGTGCTCCCCGATCGTGGCGCCCCAGGCGACCTTGCGGCCGTAGCGGGACTCCGCCTCCTGGGCGATCGCGATCCGCTCGTCGCGGGTCTCCTCGCGCCAGCGGGCGATCCGCCCCTCGGCGGCAGCGGCGGAGGACTGGCCCTCGCCGGCCTCCACGGCCGGGAGCTCACCGACGACGATGATCTCCTCGCGGTCGACGCTCACGCTCGGCGCGCCGACGAACCAGTCGGACGGCAGTCGCCCGGCGAACCAGTCGGTCGCGTCGTCCGCCGACGGGAGGTCGGCCTGCTGCCAGCCGCCGGGGCGACCGAACGGGCCGCCGCGCCGGCCGCGACCGCGACCGAAGCCCGGGCCGAAGCCGGGACCGAAGCCCTGGGCGAACGGGCCTCCGGGGCCGAACGGGCCGGGACCGAAGCCCGGGCCGAACGGTCCGGCGGGACCGCGCCGGCCGCCGCGCCGACCTCCGCGCCGCTCGTCCCGCTCCTCGCGGGAGTCGCGACCGCCGTGGTGCTCGTGGTGCTCGTGGTGCTCGTGGTGTTCGTGACGGTGGCCCGGGCCGTCCTGAGGACCGGGTGCGTCCTGTGGTGGCTTGTTCATGTGAGCCCCTTTCGTAAGCCTTATTACATGATTACACACCTACAAACGTGCGCACCAGCCCTGATGTTCCCGGCTCCGGTCGAGTCCACGTGGCGGACCCGTGGCCGGGCTGTCCGCGAGCCTTTGGGATCATGAGGACGTGACCGACGCAGCACCGCTGACCATCCCCGCAGAGCTGAAACCGCAGGACGGGCGGTTCGGCTCCGGACCCAGCAAGGTCCGCCCGGAACAGGTCGACTACCTCGCCTCCCTCAGCCGGACGGTGCTCGGCACCTCACACCGCCAGGCGCCCGTCCGCGCACTGGTCGGCGACGTCCGGGAGGGCCTGGCCCAGCTCTTCTCACTGCCCGAGGGCTACGAGATCGTCCTCGGCAACGGCGGCTCGACGGCGTTCTGGGACATCGCGGCGTTCGGCCTGGTGCGCGAACGCGCCCAGCACCTCAGCTTCGGCGAGTTCTCGGCGAAGTTCGGATCCGTGACGCAGGGCGCCCCGTTCCTCGGCGACTCGACGATCGTCAAGGCCGAGCCTGGGACCCTCGCCTCCCCCCGTGCCGAGGCCGGCGTCGACGTGTATGCGTGGCCGCACAACGAGACCTCGACCGGGGTGATGGCTCCGGTCCGTCGGGTCGAGGGCGCCGACGACGGCGCGCTGGTCCTCGTCGACGCGACCTCTGGAGCGGGCGGGCTGCCCGTCGACGTCACCGAGGCCGACGTCTACTACTTCGGTCCGCAGAAGTGCTTCGCCGCCGACGGCGGCCTCTGGCTGGCCGCCTTCTCCCCCGCGGCCCTCGAGCGCGTGGACGAGATCGAGGCGTCCGGTCGTTGGGTGCCCGACTTCTTCAGCCTGCCGACCGCGATCTCCAACAGCCGGCTCAACCAGACCTACAACACGCCGGCGGTCGGCACCCTGGCGCTGCTCTCGGAGCAGGTGCGCTGGATCAACGAGCAAGGCGGCCTGGAGTGGGCCGTGAAGCGGACCACCGACAGCAGCAGCCGGCTCTACTCCTGGGCCGAGCGCACCGCATACACGACCCCGTTCGTCGCGGACCCGTCCGCCCGCAGCCTCGTGGTGGGCACCATCGACGTCGACGACGCCATCGACGCGGCGGCGGTGGCGAAGGCCTTGCGCGCCAACGGGATCGTCGACGTGGAGCCCTATCGCAAGCTCGGCCGCAACCAGCTTCGCGTTGCGATGTTCCCCGCGGTGGAGCCGGACGACGTGTCGGCGTTGACGACCTGCGTGGACTACGTCGTCGACCAGCTCGGCTGACGCCTCAGCGGCGCACCAGCGCCGCGATGACCACCAGGGCGACGAGCAGCACCAGCGCAGCGATGGTCAGCCGCTGCCGGAACCGGACGTTCACCGGACGGCTTCGGGCGCCGGGGTGTCGAGCGGCGCGGTGGTCACCGTGAACCTCGGCCGGCGGTGGGACTCGTAGCGCACTCGGACATTGTGTCGCCGGTAGAGGTATGCGGCTACGGCCACGAGCGACAGGCCCACGGCGACGGTGCCGATCCCGATGGTCCAGCGGGCTCCGAACGCGTCACCGATCCAGCCGATGATCGGTGCGCCGAGCGGGGTACCGCCCATGAACACGGCCATGTAGAGCGCCATGACGCGGCCTCGCATCTGGGCGTCGACCGACAGCTGCACCATGGCGTTGGCGGTGGTCAGGGCGGTCAGCGACGCCAGGCCGGTCGGGATCAGGGCGAGCGCGAACACCTCGTAGGTGGGGGCGAGGGCGGCGATGCCGGACGCGACGGTGAAGCCCGCGAGCGCGATGAGCAGCACTCGCAGGCGAGGGACCTTGCGACGCGCTGCGAGCAGAGCCCCGGCCAGGGAGCCGATGGCCATGATCGAGCCGAGCATCCCGTAGCCGGTCGGGCCCTCGTGGAACTCCTTGGTGGCCATCAGCGCCGTGGTGATCTGGAAGTTCATCCCGAACGTGCCGAGGACGAAGACCAGCGCCATCACCAGCATGACGTCCGGTCGGCTCCGCACGTAGACCAGGCCCTGCCGGATCTGCCCCTTGCCGCGGGCGCGGGGAGCCGGGGTGAGGTCGCGGACCCGCATGGCCAGCAGTGACGCAAGGACGAACGCGAACGAGAGCCCGTTGACGAGCAGCGCCCATCCGGTCCCCAGGGCGGCGATGACCAGGCCGGCGACCGCGGGCCCGATGAGCCGTCCCGCGTTGAACGAGGCGCTGTTGAGGGCCACGGCGTTGCTCAGCCGGTCCTTGGGGACCATCTCCGAGACGAAGGACTGGCGCGCCGGGTTGTCGACGGCGGTCGCGACGCCCTGGAGGAAGGCGATGAGGTAGACGTGCCACAGCTCGACGTGGCCGGTGAGGGTGAGTGCGGCGAGGGCCAGCGCGGACAGGCCGAGGAACGACTGCGTGGTCAGCAGAATGTGCCGCTTGCTGAACCGGTCGGCGATCATCCCGGTCACCGGCGCCAGGATGAGGAACGGCAGGAACTGGAGTCCCGTGACGATGCCCAGGGCGCTCGACGAGTGGTCGGTCAGCTGGGTGAGGACGAGCCAGTCCTGGCCGACGCGGCCCATCCAGGTGCCGACGTTGGAGACCAGCGAGCCGGAGGCGTAGATGCGGTAGTTGCGGACGGACAGCGAGGAGAAGGTGGGACTCACTCGCCGGCCACCTTCGTGAGGATCACGGTGGCGCGCGCGAGCACGTCCTGCTCCTCGGTGGTGAGCAGGGCGACGCGGCTGGCCATCCAGGCGTCCCGCTTGCGCCGGATCGCGGCGAGGGACCGACGCCCGTCGTCGGTCAGCGAGAGGATCACCGAGCGCCGGTCGGTCGGGTCGTCCTGGCGCAGCACCAGCCCGCGCTCGACGAGGGCGGCGACGGTCCGGGTCATGCTCGGCTTGGCGACCCGCTCGATGTCGGCCAGCTCACCCGGCGTGCGGGGGGCCTCCTCGAGGCGGCACATCACCGAGAACTGGTGCGGCGCAACGTCGTGGCTCGACTCGAAGCGCACCCGTCGGCTGATCCGCATACAGGCGAGACGAAGGTCGGTCGCCATGCGGGTCAGCTGCTGGGGGTTCAAGGACGTGGTCACCATCGATAGTTAGCATAACTCATTACCTAGGCTAACTATCTCGGGGTATGCCTGTGGCCCGCTCGTTCGTGGTGGATGGAGCCGGAGTTCGGGTGGGTTCAGAGCACGAATCGGGCTAGGCGCCGGGGAGGAGCCGCACGACGGCGAGGAGTACCCGCTGGACGAGATCGGGCGGAGAGGCCAGCCGCATCTCGTCGCGGTGCCGGGCCAGCACCCGCAGCGGGGCCAGGCGGCCACCTGCGCTCGCGGCAGCGAGGCCCCGGAACATCGCCTCGGTCCCGAGCGCGGGCGAGATCGTCCAGCGGGCGCGGGTGGCGACGCCGTCGGCCGTCATGCCGTGGATCTCGCCCGGCGCCACCGAGAATCGGCCGCCGGCGTCGACCACGTCGGTCCGACCGTCGCGGACGACGCGGAGCCGGCCCTCGAGCACCTCGAAGTCCTCGCGCTGCGTGGGGTGGTAGTGCCGGAGCGGCTCGTCGGCGTCGGCGTCCCACGCGGACTCGACGACCAGCCGCTCCGGGCTCGACTCGACCACGGTGAGGCGCTGGTGCGGGGCCAGCTGGATGTCCGGCGAGGTCACCCGGCCACCCTAGGACTCAGCCACCCCAGGACTCAGTCGATGTGCAGCAGCGCCTTGATCGGGTCGAGGGCGAAGTAGACGACGAACAGGCCGGCCACCAGCCACATCAGCGGGTGGATCACGCGAGTCTTGCGCCGGACGAGCTTGATGAAGACGTAGGTGACGAAGCCCGCGCCGATGCCGGCCGTGATCGAGTACGTGAACGGCATGAGCACGATGGTGAGGAACGCCGGGATCGCGATCTCGAGGTCGTCCCAGGAGATGCCCTTGACCTGCTGCATCATGAGGAACCCGACGATGACCAGCGCCGGCGTGGCGGCCTCGTAGGGCACGATCGCCACCAGCGGCGCGAGGAGCGTGGACAGCAGGAAGAGCGCGCCGGTCGCGACGCTGGCCAGCCCGGTCCGTGCGCCCTCGCCGACACCGGACGCCGACTCGATGTAGGACGTGTTGCTGCTCACGCTCGCGGCCCCACCGGCGATGGCGGCGACCGAGTCGACGAGCAGGATCCGCTGGGAGTTCGGCGGGTTGCCGTCCTTGTCCAGCAGGCCGGCCTCGGCGCCGATGGCGACCATCGTGCCCATCGTGTCGAAGAAGTCGGCCAGCATCAGGGTGAAGATCAGCAGCGCCGCGGCGACGAACCCGATCTTGCTGAACGAGCCGAGCAGGCTGAACTGGCCCAGCAGCCCGAAGTCGGGGATCTCGACCACGCTGCTCGGCCAGGTCGGGACGTTGAGGCCCCAGCCCGACGGGTTGACCACCTGGCCCGTGGCGTCGGTCTGGCTGCCGACCTTGAAGATCGCCTCGATGACGATCGCGAGGATGGTGGCCCCGACGATGCCGATGAGGATGGCGCCCTTCACCCGCAGGATCATCATGGCGATGATCGCGAGCAGGCCCGCGACGAAGACGAGCATCGGCCAGCCGACGAGGAAGCCGCCGATGCCGAGCTCGACCGGTACGGGTCCGGTCGGCTTCCTGACGAAGCCGGCGTCGACGAGACCGATGAACGTGATGAACAGGCCGATGCCGACCGAGATAGCGGTCTTGAGCTGGGTCGGCACGGCCCGCAGCACGGCTTTCCGGAACCCGGTGAGCACGAGGATCGTGATGATGATGCCCTCGATGACGACGAGGCCCATGGCGTCGGCCCACGTCATGCCGGGCAGCTTGGCGATGCCGAACGCCACGAACGCGTTGAGCCCGAGGCCGGTGGCGAGCGCGAGAGGGAAGTTCGCCACGACGCCCATGAGGATCGACATGACGCCCGCGACCAGCGCGGTGGCCGCCGCGACCATCAGCTTGGCCTTGTTGATGTCGCCACCGCCGAGGAAGGCGCCGGTGCTGTCCGCCTGGGTGCCGATGATGAGCGGGTTCAGCACGACGATGTAGGCCATCGTGAAGAACGTGACCAGCCCACCGCGCAGCTCCCGGGAGACCGTGGAACCACGCTCGGAGATCTGGAAGAAGCGGTCGAGCGCGCCGCGGTCCTGAGGGCCGCCGGGCTTCGCGGTTGCGGTGGAGGTCGTCGCCATGGCACGGACGGTAGTGGCGAGATGTTTCCGCGGGGTTGCGAAACGCGGGATGTCTACTCGCCCCACGAAGTTCTCCGCTTCGCTCCGATACTTCGCGGGGACCCCGAATACGCTGACGGTATGAGCGCCACCGAACCGCCCGCGGCGGAGGAGCTGCGTCCGGTCGCCGTTCCCATGACGCGGATCATCGAGGTCGGGCTCGGGGTCTGGGTGCTGGCGCTCGTCGCGACCCTGGTCGTGCCCACCCTCCACGAGGGTCCGCGGTCGTGGTGGCCCTGGTGCTGCGTCGCCGGGCTCCTCCTCGGCCTGGCCGGGTATGCGTACGTCCGCCGGGGACGCGGCAACGCCGCCGAGGCCAAGGCGACCGGGAACTGACCCTTCGCCGGCGTCTACCCCCGGCGACTACCTCCGCGTCCCGAGCGCAACAACTCAGACATGTCTGACCAGTTGAGCCCGTCGCGCCGTTTCGGGCGCAACTACTCAGACATGTCCGACTCAGTTCGAGCCCGTCGCGCCGTTTCGGGCGCAACTACTCAGACATGTCCGCTCAGCTGCGCGGGTGCCGGAGCCTCAGCCCGGCCGGTCAGGTCAGGATGTCGACCGCGAACTCGTCGACGATCGGGCGGCCGTGCGCCGCCGCGTCGTCCGCCGGGACGTCGGTCTCGCTGTGCGCCCCGCAGCCGTGGTCGAGGCTGACGACCTGGCCGTCCGAGGGGGACCAGCCGTTCGCGCATACCCCGAACACCGCGCGCAACGCGCCGGCCATCGGCATGAAGTACCCGCACGTCGAGCACCGGTCGTGGGCCTGGACGGCGACGTCGGCCGTGGGGCCGTGCGAGCCGTCGTACCACCGCTGCGCGGCGTCCTCACGGCCCTCCTCGGACAGCACCCGCCGCCGGCCGAGACCGAGCTCGAAGAACGCCATCTGGTCGACGTCTTCCTCGCCGGTCGCCTCGAACCCCTGCACCAGCAGCGGGTCGTCGGCGCGGAACGGCAGGATGTCGCCGGCGCTCAGGTCTCCGGGCGCGATCCGCTCCGCGTACGGGAGCCACTGCGGCGAGAGCACCGACGCCGCGCCCGGAACGAGGCTGGTCTCGCAGACCGTGGCCTCCTTCTGCCTCGCGGCGCGCGCGACGCTGACCGCCCAGCGCCAGCCGAGGTAGGCCGGGGTGAGGCAGGCGAAGTAGTGCGTCGCGACGCGGTCGCCGTCCATGACCATCTCGAGGTGGTCCCCGACGCTGCCCGGCTCCGCCAGCCCGTCGAGGGCGGCGCGGGCGAGGTCGACGGCCGCACGCAGCGTCGGGTCGACCTTCAGCTCCGGCACGTCACGCCTCCAGCTGGTCCGCGAGGCCTCGCAGCGCGCGACCCATCGCCGACGCCTTCTTGCGGTCCGGGAAGTGACCGCGCCGCAGGTCTTCGGAGGCGTTGTCGAGCAGCTTGATGACGTCCTCGACGATGACGACCATCTCGTCGGCCGGCTTGCGCTGGGCGGCCCGCTTGGCGGCCACGATCGACGGGGCCGGGTCGAGGACGCGAACGGAGAGCGCCTGGGCGCCGCGGCGACCCTCGACGATGCCGAACTCGACCCGCGCACCCGTCTTCAGCGCGGTCGTACCCTCGGGCAGCGCGCTGGCGTGCAGGAACACGTCGGCGCCCCCGTCATCGTCGGTGAGGAAGCCGAAGCCCTTCTCCGAGTTGTAGAACCTGACCTTGCCGGTGGGCACGGTTACTCCTTGCGTCATGGTCGAGCGTCACGTGCGCGACGCACCAGCCTAACGGGGAGCGCCACCCGGTTTTCGCACGCGCTCAAGCCGGGCGGATCCCCCACGAGCCGGTATGCGACTGCTCGGGTCGCAGGACGACGAGGTCGGTCCCGGAGTTGAAGGCGTCCGGCGGGCAGGTCATCGGCTCGACCGCGATGCCGGTCGTGCCCTCGGTATGCGGGTGGGCCCGGCCCGTGAACACCTGTGTCCACGAATACGCCTCGTCTCCCCAGAGGCTGACCGCCCCGGTGGCGAGGCCGCTCAGGGTGACCGCCCACCGGCCGTCGCCGCCGCGAGCGAGGTCGGTGAAGGCGGTGTCGAGCGCGAGATCGCCGATCGGCCGGCTGGTGCGGAAGTCGTAGGCGGACCCCTCGACCGGGTGGGTGCCGACGGGGAGCTGCCGCTCGGGGTCGGTCTCGAGGTAGGTGGCGGCGGGGATCTCGAGGGCGACCTCGGCGACAGGGGTGTCGGCGATGGAGAGGTACGGGTGGGCGCCGTAGCCGTACGGCGCGTCGCCCTCGCCGACGTTGAGCGCCGTCGTCGTCACCGTGAGGCCGTCGTCGGCCAGGGCGTAGATCGTCGTCAGCTCCAGGACCCAGGCCCAACCCGGCTGCGGGTGCAGGCGCTGGCCGACGGTGATCGACGTGGAGGTCTGGTCGAGCAGGTCCCACGTGGTCCACCGGACCAGGCCATGGCTGGCGTTGTGCTTGGCCGGTTCGGTGAGCGCCAGCTGCCGCTCGGTCCCCGCGTGGGTGTACTTCCCGTCGCGGAGCCGGTTCGGCCAGGGGATGAGCTGCTGGCCGCGACCGGCGACCGACATCTCGTCCGGGCCGTAGCCGGCCACGACGTCGACGCCGCCCCGGGTGTAGCCGCGGATGCCGCCGCCGAACTCCACGACGACGAGCTCGTCACCGCCGCGGCGGATCGTCCACTGGGCGCCGGTCGGCCGGGACCGCTCGCTGGCGTCGGTGGTCACGGGCTCAACCTATGACGGTGCGCCCTTGCTCGCGACGAGGAGCGCCTGCTTGCCGTCCTTCGTGGCGACGACGGTGACCTGCGTCCCGACGGCGAGGCCCGCCGCCTTGGCCGGTCCGCGGACCGTCGTCGTGGCCGCGACCGCATACGTCTCGGTGAAGCCGTCGGTGCTCTTCACCGTCACCTCGGTGTCGCCGGCGGCCGTCACCGACCCGGTCTGCACGAGGAGGGTCTCGGTACCGCCGGTGGCGGTCGGGCGGGTGACCTCGCCGTGGAGGGTGCCGCCGAGGCGGCCCGGGATCGAGTTCAGGTCGCCGTTGGCCTGCCCGTTCCCCTGGCCCTTCCCGTTGTTGCCGTTGTCCTTGGACTTGTCCTTCGCCTTGGCCTGGCCGTCCGCATCGACGGAGGCGCTGGTGAGGGCAGCGCGATCCTGACGGGCGGAGCTCGCGAGGGCCGCCGCCGCGGTGGCGACGAGGAGGCATACCGCGACGATGGCGACGGCCACGGCCCAACGTCCGCCGCGCGTCGACGTGGCCTGCTCCCACAGGCTCGGTGGGCGGGGCGTTGTGGTCACGGGTTCCTCCAGCTGGTTCGAACACCCCGATCGCCCCATTGTGCGGGGCAGCGACGCGCTGAGCCATCACCCGAAGTGACGATTACCGTTGCCCTCATGTCCGCCGGTCCGTCTGCCGCCACCGACGCCGCCGCGCCGGCCGCCGGGGCGCGCAGCCTGGCCGACGACATCCGCAGCCGGAGCGACGAGCAGCTGACCGCGCTCGTCCTGAGTCGTCCCGACCTCGCCCGCCCGGCGCCGTCGGACCTCACCTCACTCGCTGCCCGCGCCGGAACCCGCGCCAGCGTCCAGCGCGCGATCGAGAGCCTCGACCTCGGACACCTCCAGGTCCTCGAGGCCGTCGTCGTGGCCGGCGACGGGTCGGGTTCGGGCACGGTCGACGAGCTGATGGGCGGGCTGGACGTCCGGTCGCAGCTCCAGCGGCTCTGGGACCTCGCCCTGGTGTGGCGGGCACCCGAGGGCCTGTATGCGGTCCGCACAGCACCGGAGGTGCTCGGCGCCCACCCCGCGGGGTTGGGTCCGTCCTCGCTGGAGCTCGGGGCAAGGCCGTTGCCACCGCACGAGATCCGCGAGGTGGTCGCCGACGCCCCCGAGTCGGCCCGCAGCGTGCTCGACCGGCTCGTCTGGGGGCCGCCGGTCGGGGTGGTCAACCGGGACGCCCCGGGGTCGGAGGGCGTGCGCTGGCTCCTGGACCACCGGCTGCTCCACGTCGTGACGCCGACCGTCACCGAGCGGGCCCGGGGCGAGACCGAGACGCGGGTGCTGCTGCCCCGCGAGGTCGCGCTGCTGCTGCGTGGTGGCCGGCTGCACCAGGAGGTCGCCCTCACTCCGCCGGACGCCGCGACCACCTCGATCGGGACCGACCGGGTCGACGCCGCCGCGGGCGGCGAGGTCAGCGACCTGCTCGCCCTCGTGGAGGAGGCCATCGAGCTCTGGGGGCCCGCCCCACCCCGGGTGCTGCGCACCGGCGGGCTGGCCGTCCGGGACCTGCGGCGCCTGTCCGAGTCGCTCGACGTCGACTCGACGCGGGCCGCCTGGCTGGTCGAGACGATGCTCGGCGCCGGCCTCATCGCCGACGACGGCGAGATCGTCCCGGTCTGGGCGCCGACGCCGGTGGCCGACGACTGGCTGCTCGCGCCGTCCGGCTCGCGGTGGGCGCGACTGGCGGCCGGCTGGCTGACGTCCACCCGGGCGGCCCACCTGGTCGGGTCCCGTCTCGCCGGATCCTCGTCACCGGCCAACGCACTCGGCCCGGACCTCCACTGGCCCCCGGTCCGGGCGATGCGCACCGACGTCCTCGCCGAGCTGGCCGGGCTCGGTCCGGGCGAGGTCGCCACGTCCGAGTCGTTGCTGGCGCGGCTGCGCTGGCGGCGACCGCTGCGCAACCCGGCCCGCCTCGGCGAAGCGATGGCCGCCGTGCTCCGCGAGGCGGAATGGCTCGGAGTCACCGGCCGCGGGGGGCTGTCGAGCGCCGGACGAGCCCTTGTCGCCGGCGACGAGGTCGACGCGGTCGCGACGACGATGGCCAGCCAGCTGCCGGAACCGGTCGACCACGTCCTCGTGCAGGCCGACCTCACCGCTGTCGCTCCCGGACCGCTCCAGGGCGACCTCGCCCAGCTGATGCGCCTCACCGCCGACGTCGAGTCCCGCGGTGGCGCAACGGTGCACCGGTTCACGCCCTCGTCGGTGCGACGTGCTCTGGACGCCGGGTGGACCGCCGACGAGCTGCTCGACGCCCTGCGCGGGGCCAGCCGCACCGGACTCCCCCAGCCGCTCGAGTACCTCGTCCGCGACGTCGCCCGCCGGCACGGGCAGACCCGCGTCGGAGGCGCGACCGCATACATCCGCAGCGACGACGAGTCGGTCCTCGAGTCACTGCTGGTCGAACGCGCGCTGGCGGCGCTGCGGCTGCGGCGCATCGCCCCGACCGTGCTCGTGTCCTCGGCTGACCCCGAGACGCTGCTGGAGATGATGCGCGACGCCGGGTACTCGCCGGTGCAGGAACGCCCCGACGGCTCGGTCGTCGTCTCGGTGGCCGCACGACGCCGGGCCGCCAACCGCCGGGCGCCGGCACCGGCGCGGACCACACCGGTCGACTCCGGGTATGCGGCCAGCCTGGTCCGCGGGCTGCGCGCGGCCGAGGAGGCGTCCCGGAACGCCGAGGGCGAGGACACCCGGCCGGCGCTCGTCCCGACCGACCCGGCGGTGACGATGGCGGCGCTGCGCGATGCGGCGGCCGAGCAGCACGGGGTGTGGATCGGGTACGCCGACATGACCGGGCGCACCGACCGGTACCTCTTCTACCCCACCCGCGTCGAGGGCGGCCGCGCCTGGGGACGAGTGGCCGACTCGACCACCGAGCGCGGGTTCTCGGTCTACCGGATCACCGGCGTCGCCGACCTCGCCGGCTGAGCCCAGACCGCGACGGGCGCCCGTCGCCCGGCGTCCGTCGCCTCGTTCTCCGCACCCGCTGACGTCGCCAACTTCTCCGCACCCGCTCACGTCGCCAACTTGTCCGCACCCGCTCACGTCGCCAACTTCTCCGCACGTGATGACCTGTTTACCGACATTTCGGACATTGCCCGTCGATACGACACCACGTGCGGAGAAGTTGGCAGTGCGGGCGGTGCGCTCCGCGGACTCGGGCCAGCCCGCCGATCAAGGTCCGATGGCGCCGTTCATGTCGTAGGTCATCTGGTAGGTCATGTCGCAGGTCATGTCGCGATCGGTGTCGTTCTGGCACCACGTACCGTGCGACATGACCTGCGACATGACCTGCGACATGACCTGCGACACGACCTGCGACACGAATGGACGTGCGGTCTTCGCCGGTCAGGCGCCCGCCAGGGCCGTCACGACGCGCGACGGCGAGGGGCGACCGAGCTGCTCGGCCATCCAGACGCTCGTCTCGACCAGGGCGGCGAGGTCGACGCCGGTCTCGACGCCGGCGCCGTCGAGCGCCCACACGAGGTCCTCGGTCGCGAGGTTGCCGGTCGCGCTCTTGGCGAAGGGGCAGCCGCCGAGCCCGCCCGCGGACGAGTCGACGACGGTCACGCCGTCGGAGAGCGCCGCCAGGGTGTTGGTCAGCGCCTGGCCGTAGGTGTCGTGGAAGTGCACTCCCAGGTGCTCGACGCCGATCCCGCGGGCGTCCAGCGCCTCGATCAGACGGTGGACGTGCCCGGTCGTGCCCACCCCGATCGTGTCGCCGAGGCACAGCTGGTCCAGCCCGAGGTCGTTGAGGCGTACCCCGACGTCGACGACCTGGTCCACCGGGACGTCGCCCTCCCACGGGTCGCCGAAGCACATCGACACGTAGCCCCGCACCCAGAGCCCCGCCTCCCGGGCCCGGGCCACCACCGGGCGGAACATCTCGATCGACTCGTCCACGCCGCGCCCCAGGTTGTTGCGCGCGAACGTCTCGGTCGCGCTGCCGAACACCGCCACCGCCTGGACGCCCGCCTCGAGCGCGCGATCCAGCCCCTTCTCGTTGGGGACCAGCACCGGGCGGTTGCGGCCGAGGCCCTCAGACCCGAGGTCGGCGAGCAGCTCGGCGGCGTCACCCAGCTGGGGTACCCATGACGCCGGCACGAACGAGGTGGTCTCGACGATCGGCAGTCCCGCCGCGACCAGCCGCCGGACGAACTCGGCCTTGACGGCCGTCGGGACGTGGCCCTTCTCGTTCTGGAGCCCGTCGCGCGGACCCACCTCGTACACCGTCACCCGGGGAGGAAGGCCCGCCGCCGCCTCGACCTGTGGGCCTCTCATCGGTCATCCTCCCCAGCGTCGCCATCGGCCCTCATCGGCCGACGTCCATCCTCGCAGGACGGTAGGTTGGGCCGGTGAGCGAGTCGCCGCAGCAGCCGTCCGGAGAGGGCGCGTTCGGCGCGCCGCCGGGCGCGGGGGCGCCGTCGTGGCCGCAGCCCGGCCCGTGGCCCCAACCCGGCCCCGCCCAGCCGACCCCACCGAGCGACGGCCCCCGCGGCTACCCGCCGCCGCAGGGACAGCCCTACCCCGCCGCATACCCGCAGCAGCAGCCCTACCAGCCCGGGTATGCCCCCACGTACCCGCCGCAGTACGGCCAGGCACCACTGCAGCCGGCGTATGCGGGATACGTACCGACGCAGACGTCGCCGTTCCCGGTCAGCACCTTCGTCCTGCTGATCGTCTCGGTGATCTCGCTCATCGCGACCGGCATCATCGGCATCCCCAGCGCGATCATCTCGGTCGTCGCGTGGCGCCAGAACGCCGGCGACCCGGCCGCCTGCCGCAAGCGGACGACGACCGGCTGGATCGTCTACGCGGTCAACTTCGTCGTCGCGCTGCCGCTCCTCATCTGGTTCTACGTGTGGGCGCTCAGCAACCAGTGAGCCCCCAGCCGGAACAGCACACCCCTCGGGACCGTTGGCCTGAAGACCATGACTGACGGCCCCCTCATCGTCCAGAGCGACAAGACCCTCCTCCTCGAGGTCGACCACCCCGGCGCGGAGGACGCTCGTCGTGCCATCGCGCCGTTCGCCGAGCTCGAGCGCGCGCCCGAACACGTCCACACCTACCGCGTCACCCCGCTGGGGCTCTGGAACGCGCGAGCCGCCGGCCACGACGCCGAGCAGGTCGTCAACGCGCTGCTCACCCACAGCCGGTACGCGGTCCCCCAGGCCCTGCTCATCGACGTCGCCGAGACGATGGACCGCTACGGGCGGCTCACCCTCGAGAAGGACCCCACGCACGGCCTCACCCTGCATACGATCGACCGTCCGGTGCTCGAGGAAGTGTTGCGGCACAAGCGGATCCAGCCACTGCTGGGTGTGCGCATCGACGACCTGACCGTCGCGGTGCACCCGTCCGAGCGCGGCCACCTGAAGCAGGAGCTGCTCAAGGTCGGCTGGCCGGCCGAGGACCTCGCGGGCTACGTCGACGGCGAGGCGCACGCCATCGAGCTGGACACCTCCGAATGGTCCCTGCGGCCCTACCAGCAGCAGGCGGTGAACGGGTTCTGGGACGGCGGCTCCGGCGTCGTCGTCCTCCCCTGTGGCGCCGGCAAGACCCTCGTGGGCGCCGGCGCGATGGCGGCCGCGTCCGCCACGACGCTGATCCTCGTCACCAACACCGTGTCGGCGCGGCAGTGGAAGGACGAGCTGCTGAAGCGGACCTCGCTCACCGAGGGCGAGATCGGCGAGTACTCGGGACAGCGCAAGGAGATCCGGCCGGTCACCATCGCGACCTACCAGGTGCTCACGACGAAGCGGAAGGGCGTCTACACCCACCTCGACCTGCTCGACGCCCGCGACTGGGGCCTCATCGTCTACGACGAGGTCCACCTGCTGCCCGCGCCGATCTTCCGGATGACCGCCGACCTTCAGGCGCGGCGCCGACTCGGGCTCACCGCGACCCTGGTCCGCGAGGACGGCCGCGAGGGCGACGTGTTCTCCCTCATCGGGCCGAAGCGGTACGACGCGCCCTGGAAGGACATCGAGGCGCAGGGGTACATCGCTCCGGCCGACTGCGTCGAGGTGCGAGTCTCGCTCCCCGACGGCGAGCGGATGGCGTATGCGATGTCGGAGCCGGACGAGCGCTACCGGCTCGCGTCGTGCACCGACGCCAAGGACCGGGTCGTGTCCCAGCTCGTCGAGCGCCACCGCGGCGAGCCGACGCTGGTCATCGGGCAGTACCTCGACCAGCTCGAGGCGCTGGCCGAGCGCCTCGACGCGCCGATCATCACCGGCGAGACGACGGTCCCGGTGCGGCAGAAGCTGTACCAGGCGTTCCGCGTGGGCGAGATCCAGCTGCTGGTCGTGAGCAAGGTGGCCAACTTCTCGATCGACCTGCCCGAGGCGTCGGTGGCGATCCAGGTGTCCGGGACGTTCGGCTCGCGCCAGGAGGAGGCCCAGCGCCTCGGCCGCGTGCTCCGGCCCAAGGGTGACGGCCGCACCGCGCACTTCTACACGGTGGTCGCCCGCGACACGGTGGACGCCGACTTCGCCGCCCACCGCCAGCGGTTCCTGGCCGAGCAGGGCTACGCATACCGGATCGTCGACGCCGACGACCTCTCCGTCCCCTGACGCAGGCTTTCCCGCCTCCAGGCGGGGCGGGAGCGAGCGCGTTCGGGCGACTCCCAGTAAACTCCCAGGAATCCTCTCCACACTCTCTCGCGTGACCGCCGAACCCGCCATCGCCGAGGCCTCGCTGCTCGTCGTCGAGGACGAGCCCAACATCCGCGAGCTGCTCGCCACCTCCCTGCGCTTCGCCGGGTTCGAGGTGTCGGTCGCCAACGACGGTCGCTCGGCCATCGTCAGCGCGTCCGAGCGCAACCCCGACCTCGTCGTCCTCGACGTCATGCTCCCCGACATGGACGGGTTCGAGGTCACCCGGCGGCTGCGCGAGTCCGGCCGGCAGCTGCCCATCGTCTTCGTCACGGCGCGCGACTCGGTCGACGACAAGATCAAGGGCCTGACCGTGGGCGGCGACGACTACGTCACCAAGCCGTTCAGCCTCGAGGAGGTCGTCGCCCGCATCCGCGCCGTCCTGCGCCGTACCCGTGGCGACGAGTCGAGCACCGCGACGCTCACCTTCCACGACCTCGAGCTCGACGACGACTCCCACGAGGTCCGCCGCGGCGGCCGCGTCATCGAGGTGTCGCCGACCGAGTTCAAGCTGCTGCGCTACCTCATGCTCAACCCGAACCGGGTCCTGTCCAAGGCCCAGATCCTCGACCACGTCTGGGACTACGACTTCCGCGGTGAGTCGGGGATCGTCGAGTCCTACATCTCCTACCTCCGCCGCAAGATCGACACCGTCGAGCCCGCCCTGATCCACACCAAGCGCGGCGTCGGCTACGTGCTGCGACTTCCCCCGGGCACCCCGGCGGGGTGAGCACGACCGATCCGCCACGCGGCGGGACCCGGTGGGCCGCGGGCTGGCGCGGCGCGGTACGCGGCATACCCCTGCGGGTCCGCCTCCTCACCGTCGTCGCGGTGCTGCTCGCCGCCGCTCTCGCGGCCAGCAGCCTCATCGTCACGGTCCTCATGCGGACGTACCTGCTCGACCGCACCGACGAGGAGCTGCGCACCTACGGCGAGATCGCGGCGGCCGTCGCCTACGGCACCGGGGGCGCGCAGACCATCCAGCCGAACTTCACCGTCCGCCTCTACCGGCCCGACGGCACCGGCGTCCTCAAGCTGGCCGAGGCCGCCACCGAGCCGGGCGCCGAGCCGGCCATCCCCGCCCTGTCCCGGACAGACCCCCGCGTCGTCTCGTCCCAGCCGTTCACCATCGAGTCGGCCGACCCCGACGACGCCGACCTGCGCTGGCGCGCCATCGCCGGCATCAACGCCGACCGCGACGCCGTCTACGTCGTCGCCGTCCCGCTCCGGCAGATGGAGGCGACCCTCGCGAGCTTCCTCGGCTACGCGCTGCTCATCGGCGTCGTCGTCCTCGCCGCCGCACTGGGCATCGGCTGGTATGCGGTCCGGCGCGCCTTCCGCCCGCTGACGCGGATCGAGGACACCGCTGCGGCCATCGCCGCCGGCGACCTCTCCCAACGCGTGCCTGAGCCGTCGACCCGCGACGAGGTGGCCTCGCTCTCCCGCTCGCTCAACGCGATGCTCGCCCAGATCGAGCAGTCCTTCGCCGTCCGCGAGGCCAGCGAGGAGCACATGCGCCAGTTCGTCGCCGACGCGTCACACGAGCTGCGGACCCCGCTTGGCCACCGTTCGTGGCTACGCCGAGCTCTACCGCCAGGGCGCCGTGACGAACCCCGAGGACGTCGCCGTCGCGTTCGGACGGATCGAGAGCGAGGCGTCGCGGATGTCCGGCCTCGTCGAGGACCTCCTCGTCCTGGCCCGCCTCGAGGGCGAGCGACCGGTCGTGTTCGACGACGTCGACCTCGCCGTCCTCGGCGGCGACGCCACCCTGGACGCCCGGGTGCTCGCCCCGGACCGGCACATCCGCCTCATCGGCCTGGACGGGCCGCTCGGACCCGTGCACGTCCTCGGCGACGAGCAGCGGCTGCGCCAGGTGGTCACGAACCTCGTCTCCAACGCGCTGCACCACACCCCGGCGGGCACCTCCGTCGAGATCGCCGTCGGCAACCGGTCGAACGGCTGCGCCGCGCTGGAGGTCCGCGATCACGGCGACGGCGTCGACCCCGCGCGGGCCCGGCGGGTGTTCGAGCGGTTCTACCGCGGCGACCCGGCGCGCAGCCGGCGCAGCAACGGGTCGAGCGGCGGTACCGGACTGGGCCTGGCCATCGTCGCGGCCATCGTCAGCGCGCACCACGGCTCGGTCGGCGTCTCCCAGACCCCCGGAGGCGGCGCGACGTTCGTTCTCGAACTCCCACAGCATGCTCACAGTGATGCGACAGCGAGTCTTGACGACGAGGAGGTTGATTAGGGGAAAGTCACCCAGAGGAGCACAGAGAGCCATGACCCAGCAGGACATCCACCCGGACCCCACGAGGACCAGCCCGGGCGAGAACGCCCCTGAGCCGCCCGCCCACCAGTGGTTCGGCAGCCGCGAGCAGAGCGCCGCGCCGACGACCGGCATCCCGGTGCAGACGCCGGAGCAGACGCCGGCGCAGACCGGCCCGGCGAGCCCGACCCAGGCGCCCGAAGCGCCCGAGTCCAACCGCACCTTCCCGAGCTACGGCTTCGGCACGCCGGACGCCCACCAGCAGCGCACCGACTGGTACGGCACCCCGGCGACCGGCGACAGCGGCGGTCACGGCAGCTACCCGCCGCCCAGCCCGACGCCGACCCCGGCTCCCAAGGCGAAGCCGAACCGGGGCCTCGGTCAGATGACCGCCGTCGCCATCCTCGCGGCCGCGCTCGCCAGCGGTGGCACCTACGCCGCAACCCGGTATGCGACTCCGGCTCCGTCCTCGAGCCCGGTCGCGACGACCCAGAGCAACGGCTCGACGTCGCCGCAGGTCATCCAGGGCAACGCGTCGGCGCCGGACTGGACCGCGACCGCCAAGGCCGTCGCCCCGAGCGTCGTCTCGATCGCCGTCACGAGCGGCCAGACCGGCGGCCAGGGCTCGGGCGTCGTCATCGACAACCAGGGTCACATCCTCACCAACAACCACGTGGCCACCGGCGCCGGCGCCGACGCGACGATCAGCGTCACGCTGAACGACGGCCGCACCTACGACGCCAAGATCGTCGGCACCGACCCGTCGACCGACCTCGCTGTCCTCCTGCTGAACAACCCGCCGAGCGACCTCGTCCCGATGTCCATCGGCGACTCCTCGCAGGTCGTCGTCGGCCAGCCGGTGATGGCCATCGGCAACCCGCTCGGCCTCTCCGGCACCGTCACCACGGGCATCGTCAGCGCGCTGGACCGCCCGGTGACGACGCAGGCGGCGGAGAGCCCGCAGGGCCAGCAGGGCCAGCTCCCCGGCACCCAGCAGCAGCAGACCGCTTCGGACTCCGTCGTCACCAACGCCATCCAGACCTCCGCGGCGATCAACCCCGGCAACTCCGGCGGCGCGCTCGTCACGGCCGACGGCAAGCTCATCGGCATCAACAGCTCGATCGCCTCCCTCGGCTCGTCCGCGGGCAGCCAGAGCGGCAACATCGGCATCGGGTTCGCCATCCCGGTGAACGAGGCCAAGTCGATCGCCGACCAGCTCATCGCCACCGGTACCGCCCAGCACGCCTACATCGGCGTCTCGGCGGGCGACACCACCGTCACCGACGGCAACAGCAAGCGCCAGGCCGCGCTGGTCCAGTCCGTCTCGCAGGGCACCCCGGCCGCCCAGGCCGGCCTGCAGGCACAGGACGCGGTCATCGCGATCGACGGCAAGCCGATCGACTCGTCGGAGGCGCTCGTCGCCAACATCCACGAGCACAAGGTCGGGGACACGGTGACCATCACCGTCATCCGCGGCTCGCAGAAGCAGGACATCAAGGTCACCCTCGCCGCCCGTCCCGGCTGAGGGTAAGGCGACCGGTTCCGCCTTTCCCTGGTTCGCGAAACCGGTTGCCCCACTGGGGCCTTCCACAGGTACATTGACGCTTCCCCTGAAGGAGCGCCACCTGTGGAAGGCCCCTTTCGCATGCCTGACGACACGGTCGTGACCGACGACCTGGCCGGGGAACAGGCATACCTCGAGAACGCCCGTCGCGAGCTGGCGCGGATGCGCGAGAAGACCCTGTCGGCCCGAGCGTCCGGCGGCGACCGGGTCTCGGACGAGTTCCTGGCGATCACCCTGCAGCGGCGCGCCGCACAGCTCGTCGACGACCCCACCACGGCGCTGTTCTTCGGCCGCCTCGACCTCACCCACGAGGAGCACGGCCAGGAGCGCTGGTACATCGGGCGTCGGCACGTCAACGACGAGCTGGGCGACCCGGTGGTCATCGACTGGCGGGCCGAGCTCTCCGGGGCGTTCTACCGGGCCTCTCGCGGCACCCCGATGGGCGTGCGGCTGCGCCGCCGGTTCGGCGTGGACCACGGACGCCTGACCGCCTACGAGGACGAGCACCTCGTCGCCCCCGAGGCGGGCGACGTCGGGCGCAGCCAGATCCTCGTCGACGAGATCGAGCGACCGCGCGTCGGTCCGATGCGCGACATCGTCGCCACGATCCAGCCGGAGCAGGACGAGATCGTCCGCGCGGATGCCGCGACGACGGTATGCGTACAAGGAGCGCCGGGGACCGGCAAGACCGCGGTCGGCCTGCACCGGGCGGCGTGGCTGCTGTATGCGTTCCGCGACCGGCTGCTGCGGTCCGGCGTGCTCGTCGTCGGTCCCAACCGCGCCTTCCTCGACCACATCGGCGCGGTGCTGCCCGCCCTCGGCGAGGTCGAGGTGCGCCACACGACGGCCGAGGAGCTGGTCGCCGGCAACACCCGGCTCCGCGGTCACGACGCGACTGACGTGGCCGTCCTCAAGGGTGACGCGCGGCTGGCCGCCGTCCTGGAGCGGGCGGTCTGGGCCCATGTCCGGTCCGCCACCGAGCCCCTCGTCGTGCCCCGCGGCGCCCGGAAGTGGCGGGTACCCGCATACGACGTCACCGAGGTTCTCGAGGAGCTGCGCGGGCGGACGATCCGCTACGAGGCGGCGCGGCTGGTGCTCCCGCAGCGGCTGGCGCACCACGTCCTGCTCGCGATGGAGCGCAGTGGCGACTCGCCGGACGACCGGGTCCAGGACTCGGTCGCCCGGTCCGCGGCGGTGCGCGCCTACGCCGCGACGGTGTGGCCGAAGCTCGACCCGCGGCAGGTGCTGTTCGACCTGCTCTCGTCGGCCGGGACGTTGGCCGCGCACGCCGACGGGCTCCTGACGCCCGCCGAGCAGGAGCGGCTGCTCTGGCCGACGCCGCCGCGGTCCAAGGGCGCCGCCCGGTGGTCGGCCGCGGACCTGGTGCTCCTCGACGAGCTGGCCGACCTCCTCGAGCGAACGCCGAGCCTGGGCCACGTCGTCCTCGACGAGGCCCAGGACCTGTCGCCGATGCAGCTGCGCGCGGTCGGGCGCCGCTGCTCGACCGGTTCGGCCACGATCCTCGGCGACATCGCCCAGGGGACGACTCCGTGGGCGACCGACTCGTGGGCGTCGTCGCTGGCGCACCTCGGGAAGCCGGACGGCCACATCGAGATCCTGGACCGCGGGTTCCGGGTACCGGCCTCGGTGATCGACTTCGCCGCGCGCCTGCTGCCCTTGATGGCACCGGGGCTGGGCGCGCCGGTGTCGGTTCGGGAGAACCCGGGCCGGCTGGACCTGGTCCGCGTGTCGCCGGCGGCCCTCGCGGCCGAGGTGGCGGTGGTCGTGGCGCGCCTCACCGGGGAGCCGGGCTCGGTCGGCGTGATCGCGCCGGCCTCCTTGGTCACGGCGGTGTCGGCGTCGTTGACCACGGCCGGCATCGGGCACGGTGTGCTCGGCGCCGACCACGGGGACGTCGACCACCAGGTCGACGTGGTCCCGGCCACCGTGGCGAAAGGGCTCGAGTTCGACCGCGTGGTCGTCGTCGAACCCGCCACGATCGCCGCGGACGAACCGGACGAACGAACCGGTCTGCGGCGGCTCTACGTCGTGCTCACCCGAGCCGTCTCGGAGCTGACCGTCGTGCACTCGACGGACCTGCCGGGCGCGCTGAGAGATTCTCACGACCCGGACTGAGAGCCGGTTTCAAGTTGACAGGTGCGGCTCCACGTCGAAGACTCGGGGCCGCCTGGCAATGCGGCCAGGACGCGCCGCCTGGCGGTGGGGGGGTTCGCCGGACGGCTCGCGCCAATCCCGAGGCAGGTATTCATGTCGGCAAGCGCAACGACAGACAGCACCCCCGTCAACCGTCGCCGAGCGGTAGTCGCCAGTACCGTCGGCACGAGCATCGAGTGGTACGACTTCTTCCTCTACGGCACCGCCGCGGCACTGGTCTTCCCGAAGCTGTTCTTCCCCGGCAGCTCGCCGTTCGCGGGCGTGCTGCTCTCCTTCTCGACCCTGTTCGTCGGGTTCGCCGCCCGTCCGGTCGGCGCGGCGATCTTCGGGCACTACGGCGACCGGGTGGGCCGGAAGACCACGCTGGTGACGACGCTCGTCCTCATGGGCGTAGCGACCTTCCTGATCGGCCTGCTCCCCTCGTACGCCACCATCGGCGTCGCGGCGCCGATCCTGCTGACCCTCTTGCGGATCGCCCAGGGCATCGGCGTCGGTGGCGAGTGGGGCGGCTCCGTCCTCATGTCGATGGAGTGGGGCGAGAGCCACCGCAAGGGGCTGATGGCCAGCTTCCCGCAGCTGGGCGTGCCGATCGGGTTGCTCCTGTCGACGGGGATGATCCGGCTGATGACCGGGGTCCTGAGCCCCGAGGCCTTCGACAGTTGGGGCTGGCGGGTGCCCTTCCTGCTCAGCTTCGTCCTGGTCCTCATCGGCCTCTACGTGCGGCTGAGGGTGCTGGAGAGCCCGGAGTTCCGCGAGGTCAAGAAGGCCGACGCGGTCGTCAAGCGGCCGTTCATCGAGGTGCTCAAGGAGCACCCGATGGAGATCCTCACCTCGGCCTTCGTCCGGATGTCCGAGCAGGCCCCCTTCTACATCTTCATCACGTTCGTCCTCACCTACGGGACGACGATCCTCCAGATCGAGCGGAACGAGCTGCTCAACTACACCCTCGTGGCCGCCGCGGTCGGGTTCATCAGCGTCCCGCTCTTCGGCTACGTCTCGGACCGGATCGGGCGGCGCCTGATGTACGGCATCGGGATCGTCTGCACGGCGCTGTTCGCGTTCCCGTACTTCGGGCTCCTCAACACCAAGGTGGCCGGACTCGTCCTCGTCGCCATCGTCGTCTCGCTGATCTTCCACGACATGCAGTACGGACCGCAGGCGGCGCTGATCGCCGAGAGCTTCGGCACCAACCTGCGGTACAGCGGCGCGGGGATCGGCTACCAGCTCGCGTCGGTCATCGCCGGTGGGCCGGCCCCGCTCATCGCGGCGGCCATCCTCGAGAACACCAAGTCGAGCGCGGGGATCAGCTGGTACATCATCGGCTGCTGCGTAGTGTCCATGCTCGCCCTGGTGCTCATGCCACGAACCCAGCTCCGTAAGGACGAGGCGGCTCGGGGTGAGGCGGCGCGCGACGAGACGGCTCGGGGTGAGGCGGCGCGCGACCAGACGGGGCGCCCGGCCCCGTGACCGACCCGCGGTCGCTGACCCGGGCGCACTTCGACGTCGTCGTGCCGGCGACGACGCGATGGTCGGACAACGACATGTACGGCCACCTGAACAACGCCGTCTACTACGAGCTGTTCGACTCCGCGATCAACGGCTGGCTGATCGCCGGCGCCGGCGCCGACGTCCTGGCCCTGCCCGAGCTGGGGGTCGTCGCCGAGTCCGGCTGCCGCTTCTTCCGGGAGCTGGAGTACCCGGGTCTGCTCGACGTGGGCGTTCGGGTCGAGCGTCTGGGCAGGAGCAGCATCACGTATGCGCTCGGACTGTTCGGCGCCGAGCAGGACGACCCGGCCGCCGTCGGGCACTGGGTCCACGTCTACATCGACCGCACGTCTCGCTCCCCCGTGCCGATCCCTGCGTCGGTGCGCGAGCTCCTCGAAACGGCTGAGAGGGTTCGCCCATGAACATCACCGGAGCGGTGCTCGAGGAGGTCGGTCGTCCCGGGCCCTGGGCGGAGACGACACCACTGACCGTCGGGGAGCTGGAGCTCGAGGGCCCCCACGCCGGAGAGGTGCTGGTCCAGGTGGAAGCCGCCGGGGTCTGCCACTCCGACCTGTCGGTCGTCGACGGCAACCGACCTCGTCCCGTCCCCATGCTGCTCGGCCATGAGGCGTGCGGTCGCGTGACCGAGCTCGGCGCGGGCGTGACGGACCTTCGGGTGGGGCAACGCGTCGTCATGACGTTCCTCCCCCGTTGCGGCCACTGCGCCGGCTGCGCCACCGACGGCCGGATGCCGTGCGGTCCGGGATCCGCGAGCAACAACGCCGGTGAGATGCTCGGCGGCGGGAGGCGGCTCAGCCGCGGCGGGAGCCCGATCTACCACCATCTCGGCGTGTCGGCGTTCGCCACGCACGCGGTCGTGGACACCCGGTCCGTGGTCGCCGTGGACGACGACGTCACCACGGCGGTGGCGACGGTCCTCGGGTGCGCCGTGCTCACCGGCGGCGGGGCGCTTCTCAACGCCGCGCCACCCGAGCCCGGTCAGAGCGTCATGGTCGTCGGCCTGGGCGGGGTCGGCATGGCCTCGGCGTTGACCGCGATCGCGCTCGGCGCCGGCGAGGTCGTGGTGGTCGACGGGGTCGAGGCCAAGCGGAACCAGGCCCGGGAGCTCGGCGCCACGATGGCCCTCGACCCGGCCGAGCTGGAGAGCCGCGGGGTGAAGGCCGACGTCGTCGTCGAGGCGGCAGGGAACGCCGCCGCATTCGAGGCCGCGCTGGCGGCCACGCTTCCGGGTGGCCGCACGGTCACGGTCGGTCTTCCCAACGCGGCGGCGCGAGCGAGCGTGTCACCGCTGCAGCTCGTCGCGGAGGCGAGGACGGTGATCGGCAGCTACCTCGGCTCAGCGGTGCCGTCCCGTGACATCCCGATCTTCGCCCAGTGGTGGCGCGAGGGCCGGTTGCCCGTCGAGGCACTGGTCTCGTCGCGGATCGGTCTCGACGACGTCAACCGGGCGATGGACGAGCTCGCCGCCGGGCGAGCGGTCAGGCAGCTCATCGAGCTCTGATCCCGACTGAGGCCCTCTGCGAGACGGCCTCTGCAGTCACGGCCTCTGAAAGACTCGGCCGCGTGCCGGCGCTCATCAGGTGGTGGACCCAGGACGTCACGGCGCTGAGCCCGCGCGCCGACCCGCGCGAGGTCGCGGCCACCGGTGCCGACCTGCTGGAACGCTGGGCCGAGCCGCAGCGCCGATACCACTCGACCCGGCACCTGGTGGAGATGTTCTGGGCGCTGGAGGACCTCACCGACGCGGGCGAGCTGTCCGACACGGACGCCACCCTCGGGCGGGTGGCCGCCTGGCTGCACGACGCGGTCTATGAGCCGTCCGCCGTGGTCGGCGCCAACGAGTCGGCCAGCGCCGAGCTGGCCGAGACGCTGCTCCCCCGGGTTCGCGTCGACCGTGAGTCGGTAGCGACGGTGGTCGCGCTGGTCCGAATGACCGTCGACCACGCGGTGCGGCACGACTCCGCCCTGCACAGGGGGTTCCACGACGCCGACCTGTGGATCCTCGCCGCGCCGGAGCAGCGGTTCGACGAGTACTGCGGCCAGGTCCGTGAGGAGTATGCGGCGGTGCCGGACGAGCTGTTCCGCGCCGCCCGGTCCCGGATCCTCCGCGACCTCGTCGGCGCCGAGGGGATCTACCTCACCGAGTACGGCCGCACGCACTGGGACGGTCACGCCCGCGACAACCTCGACCGCGAGCTGGCCCGGCTGTCGTAGCCGCAGGTCCCCGACAACCTATGCCGGTCCGCAGCGGTGTCGACAACCGACTTCCAGGTCGGGCATAGGACCGGGTACTCGAACGCCCATGTGGTCCGGGATGACCCTGAAGTCGGACCTGAGTGTGCGAGCCATCAGGCACCCATGAGCTGCCCGGGGGTGATGATGGAACACTCGAAGAGCAACGGGGAGAGGGTGTGGTGACCGGGTGACGACGTCAGAACCGCAGGACAGTCCCGTCTGGCCCCCTGCCCAGCCGGGTCCCCAGGATCGCCCCGACGCCCAGGTCGCACCAGCACCGCCGACACCCGCTTCCCCACCTCCCGCTCCGCCACCGAGCCGGCGACGACCGAACCACCCTCGGCGCATCGCCGGGGCCGCGGCCGGTGTGCTGGTGCTGGCAGGAGCCGGAGCGGCGGTCGCGCTGGCCGGCGTGGGCCAGCACGTCGAGCAGCACGACCTCCTGACCCACCAGATCTCGGCCCTGACCGTCAACACCGGAGGCGGCGACGTCACCGTCCGCACCGGCGGCGCGCCGGGCACCGTCGAGGTGACCCGCAACACACGGTCGGCCGGGGCCCTCACCGCGCTGGGACCGACCAGCTGGGAGGGCAACACGCTGACCCTCCTGGGGGACTGCGAAGGCTGCGGCGACATCGACTACGAGATCAGGGTGCCCGCCGGGGTCGACGTCACGGCCAAGACCGGGTCGGGCGACATCGAGCTCGACGGCGCGTTGAGAACCGTGTCCCTCCAGACCGGCTCGGGTGACATCGATGGCAACGTCGCCGCCGGCAGCATCACCACGCGCACCGGCAGCGGGGACATGGATCTTCGGCTCGACAACGCCCCCAGCCTGCTGTCCGCCAACTCCGGGTCAGGAGACGTCGACATCAAGGTGCCGGACAATCAGAGCTACGCCGTGACGTTCAAGACCGGGTCGGGCGATACGGACATCAACGTCCCTCAGCAGAGCACCTCCGATTCGAAGATCGAGGTCCAGACCGGGTCGGGCGACATCAGCGTCAGCGGTGGCTGAGGCCCGACATCAGCGGGCCGCCGCGATCGCGATGACGTCGTCGATCTGACCGCGGGCCGTCTCGAGGTCCGGCGCCGGGAAGAACGCCGCCCCGGTGACACCCTCCGCCTCGAGCAGCGCCAGATGCTCCACGGCGTCGTCCCGCGTACCGATCGCGCCGATCTGCAGCCACCAGTCGCGCGGCATGCCGACGATGCCGTCCAGCCCGTCGGACTCGTGACGCCCGCGCAGCTCGTCGACGAACGGCAGGTGTCGGAACCCCACGGAGCCCAGGTGCTCGGCCACGGTCGGCGCCATCAGCCGGTAGGCGTCGCGGGCGTCGGCCGCGACGGCCATGGTCACGAACGTCTCGAGCTGCCAGCCGGACTCGCGGTCGTGGCCGGCCTGTCTCGCCGCGCGGCAGTGCGGGACGGTGCTCGGCCCGCCGAGGATGACGCCGTCGGCGACCCGGCCGGCCAGGTCCAGCGACTTCGGGCCACCCACGCCGGCCAGCACGGCTGGAACCGGGTCGGGTACGTGCGTCAGGCGCACCTCGTCGAGCGTCACCTCGCGCCCCTGGAAGGTGACCGTCTCGCCGCGGAGCAGCCGCCGGACGGTGGAGATGACCTCGTCCAGCGTGGTGAGCGGTGACGTGGTCGCCGCTCCCATCTGGGCCATCCAGGACTGGATCCCGTGCCCGATCCCGCCGACCACCCGTCCCGGGGCGAGGCTGGCCAGGGTGGCGATCTCCATGGCCGTGATGGCCGCGGTCCGCGCGACCGCGGGCAGGATCCCGAGCCCCACCGTCAGGCGCTCCGTCGTCGCGAGCGCCGCGGCAGCCAGCGGGGGCGCCGTCGTGAAGAAGCAGTCCTCGACCAGCCAGAGCTCGTCGATCCCGCCCGCCTCGAGCCGTTGCGCGAACTCCGTCACCGCCGAGGCCGGGCACTCGCGAGGAAAGGACATCCCGATCGTCATCGCCATGGCGACGACGCTAGGCCCCGCCGACGACAGCTAGTCGAACAGACGCGGCACGAGCGGCCACCAGAAGTCGAAGCCGCACAGCCGCTCGAACTCGGCGCGGTCCACCCAGTGCCACCCGTCGACGTCGTCCTCGCTCGCCGCCATCGACGGCGCGCTCCCCGCGACCCGGGTCCGGTACACCTGCAGGTAGCTCCGACCCGGAAGCCACCGGCCGCGGACCTCGCCGTCGACCGTGAACCGCTCGTACGCGCATACCTCCAGGTCGTCGGCCGCGACCGCGAGCCCGGTCTCCTCCCGGACCTCGCGCACCGCGGCGTCGACCACCGCCTCCCCGGCCTCGCGCCACCCTCCCGGCGACCCCCAGGCGTCACGGCGCGGTGAGTGGACGACGGCGAAGCGGTCCTGGTCGTCCTGCACGAAGCACATGGCGGCGAAGACGCCGCTCGCGGTCACCGGGGAGTCCGAGGCGATGAGGTCCACGGAGGCGTGGGTGCCGTCGGGGAAGACCATGGCGGGTATGCGAGCCACCGGCCGGTCCCCTCGCCGCTTGCGCAGCCGCAGCCCGCTCCCGATGAGCCGCCGGACGACGTCGGCGCCGGTCGTCGAGGTGGCCCCGGCGGAGAGCACCAGGGCGTAGCGCTCCTGCGGCACGTCGTAGTGGTCGCCCTCGAACGAGCGGGGGTGCAGGCCGACCCGGTGGGCGAACGCGTGCAGCTCCTCGAGCGACGTGTCGCTGATGAGGTGCGCGAAGACGGTGCCGTGGCGGGGCCAGATCGGCTGGTCGATCCAGATGGTCATCGCCGCTCACGCTAGTGCGCCCGTTCGGCCACACGTCGCGAGGCCAACTAATGTATGCAATCACTCACCGAGATCCGTGCCCAGGAAGAGGACGCATGTCGCTGGCGCTGTCCGTTGCCACCCGTTCAGGGCTCTCCGTGGCCGACGTGGCCGAGCTGGCCCGCCGAGCCGAGACGAACGGCCTCGACGCCTTCTATCTGGCCGAGTCGGCCTCCGACGCCGTGGTGATGGCGCAGGCCGCGCTCTCAGCCACGACGACCATCGAGGTCGGGACCGCCGTCGCCAACGCCCGACTGCGCCACCCCGCCGCTGCGGCGATGACCGCCGCGATGCTCGGCGACTGGTCCGGCGGGCGGTTCCGGATGGGGTTGGGGGTGTCCAACGCGCGGTTCAACGAGACCTGGCTGGGGATGCCGCCCGTCGCACCCGTCGACTTCATGCGCGAGTACGTCGCGACGATGCGAGCGGTCCTGGCGCCGGCCACATCCGAACGCAGTGCGGCGCCGGCGACCGGCTTCGCGCTCGACCGCCCCGTCAGTCGGCCCGTCCCGATCGCCCTGGCCGCTCTCCAACCGCGAATGTTGAGACTGGCCGGGGAGATCGCCGACGCTGTCGTGCTGTCGTTGACGACGCCGCGCAGCATCGACGCAGTCCTCGAGCAGATCCGGATCGGCGCGTCGCGGCGCGCTCCCGGCCTTTCGCCCGTGCGGGTCGAGTGCGTGCTGCCGTGCTGCTTCGACGCGGACACCGAGTCCGCGCGGCGGGCCGGGCGCGGCGTCGTCATCGGTTACGCACGTCATCCCGCGGCCACGAGGTTGTTCGCCGAACGTGGTTTCGCCGCGGAGCTGGCGGAGGTGGTCGCGGCGCTCGACGGAGGGGATGTCGAGGCCGCCCACGCCATCGTCGGCGACGACATGGTGGACGACTTCGTCCTCCTGGGCGATCCCGAGCAGTGCGCGGTCCGCATCGCGTCCTATCTCGAGCTGGGCGTCGACCGCGCGATCCTCTTCCCACTGCCGCCGGACGGCGACTGGGCGTCGGCGGTCACGGCGGCCATCGACGTCGCGCCCACGTTGGGCGCCCACGTCCGGGCCCGACGCACGCTCGCGGTCTGACGCCTCAGCCCGTGGGCTTCTGGGCGCCCACTTGCGCGTAGTACGCCTCGTCGGTCTGCGCCGGGTCGCGGTAGATCACCAGCTCGCAGGATCCGCCGTCCAGGCCACTGCACCCCATGGCCGGCCACGGTGCCCCGCGCCGCTCGATGGGCACGAGGGTATGCGCGATGGCCAGATGTGCTTGGTACACGGTGATGTCCGGACGGTAGAACCCGACGCGATGTCCCGGAGCGACGACACCGAAATTCCACGGCGGCTCGTACCGCCCGGACCGGATCTGCCGCCGACAGGACCCACAGGGGTCGAGCGTGATCACCCATCGGTCGTCATGCTGGGCCACGCTGATCGCCCCGTGGTGCCCGGTCGCCATCTTCTCGGCCCAGTTCCGTACCCGAACCTCTGGCGCGTTGGCGAGGTCACGTTCCATCCGCGGGACCCAGAGGAGGTCCGTGGCGTAGCGAAGACAGTCCTCGAGCCCGTCGGCGCCGTACCGCTCGTTGACGAGCGTCACCTGCGCGGTCACCGTGTCGCGGCGGATGATCTCCGCGAGGTCGCAGGCCGCGTTCACCTCGTCCCAGTAGGCGAGGAGGCCGGTGGTGTCGTGGGACCGGGCCAGACCCTCGACCCGTTCGGCGACCACCCGGCCGTCACTGCGAAACGCGTCCCGCACCACCTCCAGCTGCTCGTCGGTCAGGCGCGGTGACGCCGACGGCGGCCACAGCTCGTGCACCGCGGCAGCACTGGCCGCGGCGTCCAGCCCGTGCCGCTCGTGGAGCCAGCCCAGCGTCACGACCGACCAGCGCGCATACAGGTCCGCGATATCGCGAACCAATGCGAGCAGCCGAAGGAACTCGCTCGCCACCTCACGGGGTGGCAGCGAGTCCAGCGCCTCGACCAACCGCTCGTGAGGGCCCCGGCAGATGTGGACCAGCTCATCGGCGGACAGGTCGCTCATGGTGGTCCCTCATCTCTCGTCGCGGCGCGCATCGCACGATAGTCTCTGTACTACAGAATGTCCCTCTGTAAAACAGAGCACATGACTCAGGTGCCTTGAGAGACGGTTGAACGCATGGACGCAGACCACTCAGAGATGCTCGCGGACGTCCGGCGGGGCATGATCCCGGCGCACATCTACAACGACGCCGAGGTCTTCGCGCTCGAGAAGGAGCGGCTGTTCTCGCGCAGCTGGATGTTCGTCGCGCACGAGTCCGAGGTGCCCGCACCGGGCGACTACGTCGTGCGGCACGTCCTGGAGGACTCGTTCATCATCGTGCGTGACGAGGACGGGCAGGTTCGCGCCCTGTTCAACATGTGCCTTCACCGAGGAATGCAGGTGTGCCGCGCCGAGATCGGCAACGCCTCGCACTTCCGCTGTCCGTACCACGGGTGGTCCTACCGCAACGACGGGCGACTGGTCGGGCTGCCCTTCCACCGCGACGCCTACGGCGGCGAAGCCGGCTACGCGCGCAAGGACCAGACCCTTCTCCCCGCACCGGCGATGGACATCTACAACGGGATGATCTTCGTCAGCCTCGACCCGGACGTGGCCCCGTTGAAGGAGTTTCTCGGCGACTTCGCGTTCTACCTGGACTACTACACGCGGCAGAGCCAGGACGGCATCGAGCTGCGCGGTCCCCAGCGTTGGCGGATCAAGGCCAACTGGAAGATCGGCGCCGAGAACTTCGCCGGCGACATGTACCACACGCCGCACACCCACTCGAGCGTCGTCGAGATCGGCCTGTTCCGTGAACCCAGGGCCGAGAAGCGCAAGGACGGGACGACCTACTGGGCCACCAGCGGTGGCGGGACGACCTACAAGCTGCCGCCGGGCGACTTCGGCGAACGGCTCCGCTACGTGGGGTACCCCGCCGAGATGGTCGAGCGGATGGGCGAGCTCTGGTCCACGGAGCAACAGCGGGTCATCGGCGCCGACGGGTTCATGATCTCGGCCGCGACGGTGTTCCCGAACCTCAGCTTTGTGCACAACTGGCCGCGGGTCGGGGAGTCCGACGACGTGCTGCCGTTCATCTCGCTCCGCCAGTGGCAGCCGGTCTCCCGGGACGAGACCGAGGTGCTCTCGTGGTTCGCCGTCGACAAGAACGCGCCGGAACGCTTCAAGGAGCTCTCCTACAAGGCCTACCTCATGTGCTTCGGGAGCACCGGGATGTTCGAGCAGGACGACGTCGAGAACTGGGTCTCCCTCACCAGCACCGCCGCGGGGTCGATGGCCCGGCGGCTTCGGCTCAACAGTCGGATGGGTCTGTGGCCCGACGACACCACCGTCGTCCCTGCGCTGACCGGCGAGGAGTGGAGCGGTCCGGGATCGGCGTACGTCGGCTACGGCGAGTACAACCAGCGGGCGCTGCTCCGGCAGTGGGCCGACTGCCTCGAGCGCCCGGTGGCGACGGCATGACCCGGGTGGACGTCCCCGCCCGCCGCGCGACCGGACCGAGCCTGGCCTTCGACGACCAGCGCCACCTGACCGCGCACCGCTGGCTCGTCGACGAGGCCTACCTGCTGGACACTCAGGACTACGCCACCTGGCTCACCCTGCTCACCGACGACATCCGCTACGTCATGCCGGTACGCGTGACGACGGCGCTCGCGGCCGGCTTCGACACGGCGCGGGGCATGGCTCACTTCGACGAGGACAAGTACTCGCTCGACCGCCGAGTCGCCCGGTTCGCCACCGAGCACGCCTGGACCGAGGACCCGCCGTCCCGGCTGCGTCATCACGTCGGCAACGTCCGGACGTTCGCGACGGACCGTCCTGACGAGGTGGAGGTCCAGTCGTCGGTGCTGTTGTTCCGCAGCCGCGGCGATGTCCGCGAGCCCTCCATCGTGTCGGCCGGGAGGGACGACGTGCTCCGCGACGAGGCGGGGACGTGGCGCTTGGCGCGGCGCACGATCATGGTCGACGAGTCGGTGCTGCGGATGCAGAACCTGGCGATCTTCCTGTGACCGCCATGCCCGGAGGCGGGCCGGAGCCGGCCATCAGCCTCGGCAACGAGTTCGCCGAGATCCGGGTGAGCCGCCTGGAGACCCGCAACGGGTCGCGGCTGCTCATCGAGTCCACGCGGACCGGGCAGTGGGTGGCGCTGTGCCCGCTGGAGCTGGAGTCGCTGACCTGGCAGAGCCCGCAGACGTTCAGCGAGATGATCGGCCACCCGATGGAGCCCCTGTTCCGGGAGGACGACTGATGTCGCCCGGGTGGCTCGCCGGACGCTCGGCGCTCGTCGTCGGCGGCGGTTCGGGGATCGGCCGCGCGGTCGTCGACGCCTACCTCGAGGAGGGCGCTCGGGTGACCGTCCTCGAGCGGGACGAGGCGAAGTGCGCCGCCCTCCAAGGTGACCTGCCGGAGATCTCGGTCGTCCGTGGGGACGCCACGACGGCGTCGGCCAACGCCAAGGCCGTCGCGGCGGCCGTCGCCGCCCACGGCGGGCTGGACATCGTGGTCAGCTGCGTCGGGGTCTTCGACTTCTACCGTGGCCTCGACGACCTGGACGTGGACGTCCTGGACGAGGCCTTCGCGGAGGTCTTCGGGGTGAACGTGAAGAGCTACCTGCATACGGTCAAGGCGGCCATTCCCGAGCTGCGCCGCAGCCACGGCTGCGTCGTCCTCACCGAGTCGACCTCGAGCTACTACCCGGGACGCGGCGGCGTCCTCTACGTCGCATCCAAGTTCGCGGTCCGGGGGCTGGTAGCGGCCCTCGCCGCCGAGCTCGCACCCGACGTCCGCGTGAACGCGGTCGCACCGGGCGGCACGCTGCACACCGACCTGCGGGGGCCGCGGAGCCTCGGCGAGGAGGGCCGGGTCCTCGGCGACTCGCCCGGTCGCCACGACGACCTGGTGGCCCGGACCCCGCTCGCCGTGGCCCTGACCGGGGCGGACCACGCGGGGAGCTACGTGTTCCTGGCGTCGCAGCGGGCCCGGGGGATCACCGGCGGAGTCCTGCACCCCGACGGCGGCATCGCGATCAAGACATGAGTCCCACCGAGACGTGGCTCGCCGAGCGAGACCTGGTAGCCCAGGGCTGCCGGGTCCTGGTGGCCCGCGAGCTGGCCGACGGCCTCCTGGGCCACGTCAGCCTGCGGGTGGACGACCGCCGGCTGCTGGTGCGGTGCCGCGGTCCCGAGGAGCGCGGGCTGGCCGACACGCGACCCGGAGACGTGCGGCTGGTCACCCTCGACGGGGACGCGGGCGCGCTAGGCGAGCTCGACGACGGGTACGCCCCACCGCACGAGCTGCCGCTGCACGCCGAGCTGCTGCGGTCCCGACCCGAGGTGCAGGCCGTCGTCCATGCCCACCCCGAGGCCGTTGTCGCCCTGGACCTGGCCGGCCACCGCGTTCGGCCGGTCGTCGGCGCCCTGGACATCCCGGGCGCGCTGCTGGCCGCCGGCGGCGTCCCCGTCTACCCGCGCTCGGTGCTCATCCGCGACGCCGCGCTCGGCCGCGCCGTGGCGGCGAGCATGGGCGACCGCCCCGTGGTCGTCCTCCGCGGGCACGGGCTGACCAGTGCCGCCTCGTCGGTCGAGCAGGCGGTGCTCCAGGCCGTCGCCGTCAACCGCCTCGCCCGACTGAGCCTCGACATCCTGTCGGCCGGAGGCGTCCTGAGCGACCTGCCCGACGAGGACCTCGCGGGCCTGCCCGACCTCGGCGGCGTCCTCAACCGGTCGGCTGCGTGGAGGCACGAGCTCGCCCGGGCCGAGCGCATCCTCGGTCCCTAGGCTTGGGGCCCATGGCGAGGGGGAAGGTGCGAGGGACGGAGTCGGCACTGCCGCAGTACCCCATCGAGTCCGTCGACAACGCGCTGCGGCTGTTGTTGCTGTTCGCCGAACAGCCCCGGATCCGGCTCACGGACGCGAGCAGCTACCTCGGCGTCGCGTCGTCGACCGCCCACCGGCTGCTCGCGATGCTGCAGTACCGCGGGTTCGTCCGCCAGGAGCTGCCGTCGCGGGCCTACGTCCCCGGGGGCGCCCTCGGCACGATCGCCGCAGCCGTGGTGCGACAGACCAACGTCCCGGCGCTCGCGCGACCGGTCCTGGAACGGCTCAACCGAGAGCTCGCCGAGACCATCCACTTGGGCCGGCTCGACGGCGACCAGGTCCGGTACCTCGACTCGATCGAGAGTGGACAGGCGGTCCGCGTGGCCTCGCGGGTGGGACGGCTCGTACCCGCTCACTGCACGTCGACGGGCAAGGCCATGCTGAGTCGGCTGCCGACCGAGGTCCTGCAGGAGCTCTATCCCGACGAGGCGCTGGACGGCGTCACGTCGCGCTCGATCCGGGAACGCACGGTGCTCGACCGGCAGCTGCGCACGGCCCGACGACGCGGGTATGCGGTGAGCGAGGGTGAGAGCGAGGAGGGAGTGATCTCGTTGGCGGTTCCCGTGCCGGGACCCGACGGGGTGCTCTACGGGCTGAACGTGTCGGTACCGGCGCAACGGATGTCCGCGGCGATGCGCGGCCGGGTCGTCGCAGCCCTGCTCGAGGCTCGGTCCGAGCTCACCTCACAGCTGGCCTGAGCCGACCGGCGGAGGGAAGACGCCGGCACGGACCAGCGCGGAGGCCGGCTCGCGTCCGAGCCGGCGCGGGAGCCAGTCGGCGTCGGTCAGCAAGGACTCGAGGTCCAGCCCCGTCGGGACCCCCATCCGGTGCAGGCAGTAGACGAGGTCCTCGGTCGCGATGTTGCCCGTGGCGTTGGGCGCGAACGGACACCCGCCGATCCCCGCGAGGCTCGCGTCCAGAGCGGTGACACCCGCGCCGACGGCCGCGACGGCGTTCGCGATCCCGGTGTTGCGGGTGTCGTGGAAGTGCGCTCGCAGCGGTCGGCCGGGTGCCAGCTCGCGGGCGATGGCGAACCGGTCGAGCACGTCTCCGGGACTGCCGACGCCGATCGTGTCGGCCAGCGCCAGCTCGTCCGGATCGATGCGCGCCACCTGGTCCAGCACCGTACGAAGCCGCCCGAGGGAGACCTCCCCCTCGAAGGGACACCCGAAGGCCGCGCCGACGGTCACCGTGAACCGGACGCCGTCGGCCGCCGATCTCTCGCGCAGGGTCGCCGCCACCGCGATCGCCGCGTCCACCGAGAGCCGCTGGTTCCGCTGGCTGAAGGTCTCGGTCGCCAGGACGACCATGTTGACCGCCCGGATGCCCGCCGCCATCGCCCGGTCGTACCCCCGGCCGTTGAGGACCAGAGCGGACCACTCGACCCCTGGCCGCCCCGAGACCGCCGCGGCCACCTCGTCGGCGTCCGCCAGTGCGGGGACGACGTCAGGCCGGGCGAACCCGGTCACCTCGACCCGCCGCGCCCCGGCCGCGACGACGCGGTCGATCAGCTCGAGCTTGGTGGCCGTGCCGAGATGGTGGCTCTCGTTCTGGAGACCGTCGCGCGGCGCCACCTCGACGACCTCCACGGCGGGCGTCGTGCCTTGTCCCATGCCCAACCTCCCTGTTCGCATACAATCCTAAGCGATCCTGTGGTGAATCTTCTGCCCTGACATGACAAGTGCTCTTGCCTCGGCACAGCATTGCGTACAAACTGACAGCGAGACCCGATGACGCCGTCGCCGAAGGAGAGCCATGTACGTGTCCCTGGTGGAGCCCGATCAGCTGACGCCCGACCTGCGGGCCACCTGGGAGAAATCCAGCGAGGGCGGCAAGTCCTTCGTCGCCGCCATGGCGCACGCGCCGGAGCACGCCGAGCGGTTGTTCCCCTACTACACCGGGATCCGGTTCGGGACGAGCATCGGCGCCGTGACGTGCGAGCTGCTCCGGCTCGCGATCGCCCAGACCACGCAGTGCCCGATCTGCCTCCGCTCCCGCCGCGACGACGCGGTGGACGAGGGAATGACCGAGCGGCAGGTCTCCGCCCTCTCCGGGGTCGACCGCAGCGACTTCACCCCGGCGCAGGCGGCGGTGGTCGACTTCGCCCTCACGTTCGGCGCCGACCACTTCGCCATCGGCGAGGAGGACTTCCGCCGGCTACGGGAGCACTACGACGAGCAGCAGGTGGTGGAGATCGGGATGCTCTGCGCCCAGTTCCTCGGGTTCGGGCGGCTGGTGATGGTTCTCGGCCTCGACAACCCGGTATGCCCGCTACCCAGCTCGGACCACGACCGCGTTCCGGTCAGCGCGGCGAAGGGCTGACCGGTGCGCATCTGGTACCAGTCCATGGCCGACATCTCCCGGTACCCCGCATACGGGACGGCCCTTCAGGCGCGGGCGGCGAGCATCCTTCGCCCCGACACCACCGTCGAGGTCTCCGGCGTGGCACCGGGCACCTACGGTGACCTGCCCCCGACCGCGGTGTCGATCCACCCGCTGGCCTACCACGTGCTCCTGGACCAGGTCGTGGGGCTGGCGATCCGGGCCGAGCGAGAAGGCTTCGACGTCATGGCGCTCGGGTCGTTCAGCGAGCCGCACCTGCGGGTCATCCGCAGCGCCGTGGACATCCCCGTCGTCTCACTCGCCGAGTCCACGCTGCTCACCGGCTGCCTCCTCGCGCGCCGGATCGGCATCGTCACGGTGACGCCGCACATCCGGTGGATGATCGAGCACCTCGTGGACGGGCACCGCCTGGGGGACCGGGTGGCGCCGATCCGGGTCCTGGAGCCGGCGTTCTCCGAGGACGACCTCGCCCTGGCCGCGGACGACCCGTCCCGGCTCGTCGAGGCGTTCACCGTCGCCGCGCGTGACGTCATCGACCACGACTTCGCCGACGTCGTCATCCCGGCGGAGGGCATCCTGAGCCAGATGCTGGCCGACTTCGGCGTGCGCGAGATCGACGGGGTCAGCGTCATGGACTGCGCGGCGGTGACACTGACCCACGCCGAGATGATGGGCACCCTGCATCGGGCGACCGGGCTCGGTCCGGGGCGACGGTGGGAGTACCTCTACCCCGACGCCGCCCTCCGAGCACGGCTGCGTGACCACGCAGCCGACCACCCGCTCTCCGCCGCCTCGTACGACTGATCGCCGAGCGTCGCCCCTCTTGTTATCGCCGTGACGTATACATTATTGTCCCGATCAGGGGTTCTTACGCTCACTAGACACTCAAGTTCGACCGAAATGTATACGGAGGAGCCGTTCGTGTACTACCTCAACACCGTTCGACACCTGCAGTCCCCACCCGACGACCAGAAGGTCGACGAGCTCGTCGCGATGCTGTCGGAGGGGATCGCGTCCAGTGCCGGAACCCTGTCGGGCATCCGCTCGATCCAGTGGATCCTGTCGCAGGACCGGATGACCATGCAGGCGTTCAGTGGGTGGTCCAGCTGGGACGAGCTGCCGATGGCCGAGCACAGCGAAATGCACGTGAGAAACAGCCGAACCATCAACGACTTCATGGGCGGCCTGCACAGTCCTCAGGAACACCACTACTACCGCGTGATCGGCCAGCGCTCGTTCGAGTAGCCGGCCGGCGGCTGCGGGGCACCCACCGCGAGTCGCCGACGCCCACCCCGCACCACCTGTCCGACCTCACCGAGGAGCGCCCTGCGATGAAGCTGACGGATCGGGTCATCATCGTCACCGGCGGTGGCCAGGGTCTGGGTCGGGCTTACGCGCGCCGGCTGGCGGACGCGGGCGCGAGGGTCGTCATTGCGGACGTGGCTACCGAGCGCGCCGAGGAGACCGCCCGTGACATCGGTCGGGAACGGGCCATCGCTGTCCACACCGATGTGACCGACGAGCGCTCGACGGGAGCGATGGCGGACGCGGTCCTCGACCGTTGGGGTCGCATCGACGGCCTCGTGAACAACGCGGGAGGCGCCATGTATCCCACGGCGCCGATCGACACCATCTCGCGCGCGCAGTGGGACCACGTCTTCGCGGTCAACGTGACGGGTCAGTACCTGTGCACGGTCGCGGTCCTCCCGACCATGCGTCAGGCCCAGTACGGGAAGATCGTGAACATCTGCTCGACGTGCTTCGACAAGGGCACTCCCATCGGGTTGGCGCCGTACATCGCGGCCAAGGGTGGGTCGCTCGGTCTGACGCGAGCCTTGGCCCACGAGCTCGGCCCGCACAACATCACGGTGAATGCGGTCTCACCCGGCTTCATCCCCGTGGACACACCGAAGGCGGTGCACGACCCGGAGGCGGCGGAGGCCCTGCGCCGGCACGTGGCGCAGGAGCAGGCGATTCATCGCACCGGAGTTCCCGAGGACCTGTGCGGGACGATCGAGTTCCTCTGCTCGGCCGACTCCGACTTCGTCACCGGCCAGGTGTTCAACGTCGACGGTGGATGGACGCACCACTAGGGCCTCCTCGCCAGGGTGGCGCAGAGCACGAGATCAGGACCGCTCGAGCGGCCGGATCTCGGGACGAGCCCACCGGCAGCAGTATTCAATCCGGGACGGTACGTGCCGTCTCATCGCTTGACAACCTACGAAGCAGATCGGGATTGTATCCAAATGCTGATGCTCATCCCACAGCGGACCACCTCATGACGCCCGAGGTGGGTCCGCTCTCCGACGTTCGGGTCATCGAGCTCGGTCAGCTGATCGCCGGCCCCTTCTGCGGTCAGATCCTTGCTGACTTCGGCGCCGACGTCGTCAAGGTCGAACAGCCTGAGCTCGGGGATCCCATGCGTCGTTGGGGTGAGGTGCGCGAGGGACGGTCGCTGAGCTGGGGCGTGATCGCTCGTGGCAAGCGACTGGTGACCGCCGACCTGCGGACCGACGAAGGGCGTCAGTTCGTGCTCGACCTCGCGGTCACCGCCGATGTGATCATCGAGAACTTCCGCCCTGGCACGCTGGAACGCTACGGGCTCGGCTGGGAGCAGCTCTCGGCGGTCAACCCGCGGTTGATCCTCACCCGCGTGAGCGGTTTCGGGCAGGACGGTCCGTATGCGCATCGGCCTGGCTACGGCTCGATCGGAGAGGCGATGGGTGGCCTGCGCTACCTCGTCGGAGACCCCGACCGCCCTCCCTCGCGGTTCGGCGTCTCCCTCGGCGACGAGCTCGCAGGGGTGCACGCGGCGCTCGGCACCTTGATGGCGCTGCGGGCACGGGAACGCACCCGAGAAGGCCAGGTGGTGGACGTGTCGATCTACGAGTCGGTCCTCGCGATGACCGAGGCTCTGGTGTCGGAGTACGCCGTCGCCGGAGCCACCCGCGAACGCTCCGGGGCCATCCTTCCGGGCGTGGCACCGAGCAACGTGTACCGCACTGCGGACGGGCAGCTGCTGGTGATCGCCGCGAACCAGGACACGGTCTTTCGGCGTCTGGCGGCCGCCATGGGCCAACCGGAGCTGGCGGTCGAAGAGCGGTACGCCACCCACCAGGCGCGTGGCCGCAACCAGAACCAGCTCGACGCGCTGGTGAGCGCCTGGACAGAGTCGGCATCGACCGAAACGGTGCTCGCTGCGCTGGACACGAACGCCGTCCCCGTCGGGCGCATCTACACCGGGGCCGAGATGATCGCCGACCCTCAGTTCCAAGCGAGGGAAAGCATCACGAATGTCGAGGACCCGGTGTTGGGGCTGGTGCCGATGCAGAACGTGACGCCGCGGCTCAGCCGCACTCCCGGCCGGATCCGATGGAGTGGCGGGGATCTCGGCCAGCACGACGAGCAGGTCCGTCGCGAGCTCGTCGATCGTGTCGATCGCGTTGGTGACGCCGCCCTGGAGACAGGCTGACTCGGGTGCCCGGACGGTGTCTGACGCGCGGTGGAACAGCGAGTAGGCCGTGTTCCGGCCACGCTTTCGACGGACCCGGGGTTCGCCGCCCAGCCGATAGCATCGAGTGGCTGACGGATCACCGTCTGCCGGGGGAGGAATGATGGCCAAGGCTGCCGAAGCGGCGTACGAGGCCATCCGCGCCGGCATCGTGTCCGGCGACTTTGCGAGGGGCCAGCGCCTTCGGGAGGAGGAGCTGGCCTCGCTCGTGGGTGTGTCTCGAACCCCGGTCCGCGAGGCCCTGCGCCGGTTGGACGCTGAAGGTCTGGTCGAGTTCGCGCCGAACCGCGGGGCGCGGGTGATCGAATGGTCCGAGCAGGAGCTCTGGGACAACTACGAGGTTCGAGCGATGCTCGAGAGCTACGGCGCTCGGCTGGCGGCCCAGCGGATCACCGACGAGGAGCTCGACGCCATCGATCGGATCGCCGGCCTCATGACCACCCTGAGCCGAAAGGGTTCCGCGGCGGCGGATGAGCTCACGGTGCTGAACGGGGACTTTCACCGGGCGATCCTCAAAGCGTCGCGGCACACCCAGCTCGACACCATCGCCCGTGGACTCATGGATGCCCCGTTGATCGCCCGCACGTTCCAGCGCTACAGCCAGGAGCGGATGCACAACAGCGCCCGGCAGCACACTGAGCTGGTGGAGGCGTTACGAGCCCGCGACGGCGTGTGGGCCGAGGCGGTCATGCACGCGCACATCCTCGCGGCCCGGTCGATCATCGTGCGGTCGCTGGCCGACGAGGAAGCGGCCGAGCACCGCTTAGCGGCCGACACCACGAGTGGACCGCCGGTCATGCCGATCTGAGGGCGCGGACGCTCGATATCACAGCCCCGCCGCTTCTCCGAGTGCGAAGATGGCGCGAGTTGCCCCGCGCTTGATTGTGCACAAGTTGGAGCGAACCGGGCGGAGAATCCCAAATCGTTACCTGTGCTGTCTCTTGCCTTCCGCCCCGATTGCGTACAAACTGAGGGCCGACGTCGAGGGCTGGACTTACGGGGGCCACCTAGCCCGACGGCGTCTCAGCCCCCTTGAGCTAGTCAGATCGTCCTGCTGAAAGGTGTCAATGATGAGACCAACCGTCCTGTTTCGCGCCGCCGCGGTGCTCGCGGTTGCGGCCGTAGCGGTGTCCGGCTGTTCTGGTTCCGGTTCGGATTCGGCGACAGGCGGGTCGACGTCGTCCGGGGAGACGATCAAGATCGGCTATATCGACAACTCGGGCGGCGCGTTCGCCGCCAACTACAAGACGGCGAAAGCGGGCGCCGAGTACGCGATCAAGGTGATCAATGACGCCAACGGGATCAACGGGGTCAAGCTCGAGCTCATCACCGGCGATCTGCAGAACAATGCCGGTAACGCTCCGACCCTGGTCGCGAAGCTCGCCGGCGCCAACGTCATCGCGATCCTCGGAGCGGTCGCTTCCGGCGACTGTCTCGTCGCCTGTGCGGCGGCCAACAAGGCGCAGGTCCCGGTGATCGCCCAGGGCGCGGCGGCGCCAGGTGTCCTGAAGGACGCTCGTCCCTACGCTTTCGCGATGGCGGCCGTCGACGGACCTCAGAGCACGCCGGTGCTGACCAAGGCCATGAAGGACGGCGGCTACAAGACGGCGGCGATCATCACGGATACCAAGACGTCGACCACCGTCGTGCAGAAGAGCATCTACGAAGGAGTTTTCAAGGACACCGGCATGACGGTCACCAGCCAGGTGAGCTTCTCCCAGGGCGACTCGAGCTTCACGGCGCAGGTCACCACCATCGCCGGCGCCAAGCCCGACGTGCTGGCCCTGGCTGCGGGTGGAGACGACGCCGGGCGAATCGCTCGTGAGGTACAGGCGCAGGGCCTCAAAGTGCAGCTCATCGGGACGAGCTCGCTGCAGTCGGCCGGCGCCGCCTTCTACGCCGCCGGTGGCTCGGCCGTCGAGGGCACCATCTCCGCGTCGCAGTACGACCCGCAGAGCAACGACCCGATAGCGAGCAAGCTGCTCGACCAGGCGGAGAAGGACACCAACCAGACCGATATCCCGCTGAACTTCGCCTACGCGTACGACGCGGTCGGAATGCTGGTCAACGCGATCAAGAAGAGCAGCATCACGCCGACCAGCGACATCGCTCAGGCGCGCACCGCAGTCCGAGACGACATCCAGTCGCAGGGCACCTTCACCGGTATGGCTGCGCAGACGTCCTTCAAGGAGGACGGCACCTCGGTACGTCCCCAGCTGCTGGCGATCTTCAAGGGCCAGAACTTCGCGATCCAACGCTGACCTCGACCTCGTCAACCCAGCGTCGCCCCTATCGAAGGAGCCCCGCCGATGCCCGGCACGACATCACCAGCGCGCAGGGTCGTCTTCCTGCACGATGCCGATGTCGTCCCGGGCCCGGTGGGGGCGCTCCAGCGACTCGCCGAGATCGTCGACCTGTCGCTGCCCCGCCATCCCGGCTTCGGCGAGTTCGACGAGGTATGCGAGGACTGGGACTCCGTCTCGGACCTCGCCATGTGGCACCTGAGCCGGCTCGACGCGGACGGTGTCGAACCGGTCCACCTCGTCGGGGCGGGGTTCGGTGGCTGGGTGGCGCTGGAGATGGGGGTGAGACGCCCCGAGCGCTTCGCCAGCCTGACCCTCGTTTCCCCTTTCGGCGTGAAGCTGTCCGGGCGTGACGAGACCGACTTCGCCGACCTCCTCCTCCTCGACCCGGAGGAGCTTCTGGAGCTCGGATGGGCGGACTCGTCACGAGCGACGGGCATCCGCATGCCGGGCTACCCGCCCGACGAGGACGACGAAGCAGACGCCCGGAGCTTCGCCGACCGGGCCGCCCTCGCCCGTTACGGCTGGCGGCCATTCATGTACGACCCGCGGCTCGCGCGGTGGCTGGGAGTGCTCACCATGCCGCGCCTGGTGCTCGCCGGCGACAGCGACCGCATGCTGGCGCCGGGCCACAGTCGCCGACTGGCCGACCGGATCGGTGCCGAGTTCGTCGAGCTCGCCGACTGCGGGCACTTTCCCTACCTCGAGCAGCCGGACGCGTTCTACTCCGCCGTCCTCGGGTTCCTGTCGGCACACGACGAGGTCGGCAAAGGAGACGCAGCGTGAAGTTCTACCACTTCAGCGAGATGCCCTATACGGAGATCTCCCAGGTGGACCAGGACAAGTACCGCGGGATGCGCGCGTTCGTGCCGAACAAGCTCTACGACCCGGTCCGTGGATACGAGCTCTATCAGCGATACCTGGACGAGTACGAGCTCGCGGACGAGCTCGGCTTCAACCTCATGCTCAACGAACACCACCAGTCCGCCACCGGCCTCCAGGTGTCGGCGACGATGAGTGCGGCCACGATCGGTGCGCGAACCCGACGCGGGCGGCTGGCCCTGCTCGGGATCCCGCTGCCGCATCACGACAACCCCCTCCACGTGGCGGAGGAGGTCGCCTACCTCGACATCACCACGGGGGGACGGGTCGACTGCGGCTTCGTCCGTGGCACACCCCCCGAGGCCTACCCGTCCAACCTGAACCCCATCTACAACCAGGACCAGTTCTACGAGGCCGCCGACCTCATCGTGAAGGCATGGACCGAGAGGGACCTCTTCAGCTGGGAAGGGAAGTTCTACAACTACCGCTACGTCTCGGTGTGGCCCAGACCGTTGCAGCAGCCGCACCCGCCGGTGTGGGTCACCGCCTCCGCGCCGAGCCTGATCAAGTGGACCGCTCAGCACGGCTACAACCTGGCCTTCCTCATCGGCCGGGAGGAGGACACCGCGGCCATCTTCCGGATCTACCGTCGCGCCGCCACCGACTTCGGACTGCCCGAACCCGGGCCGGACAAGTTCGGCTCCATGGTCGCGACCTACGTCGCCGACAGCGAAGCCAAGGCGTACGAGGTCGGTCGGAAGCTGATGTGGTACTTCGAGACGTTCCACGAGCGCCAGCGGGCGATGGTGACCCCGGGGTTCTTCTCACCCCACAAGAGCGTTGATGCGCTGCGGGGCAAGCTTGGTTCGATCCGCAAGCTCAGCTTCGAGGGTCTGATCGACGCGGGAGTGGTGGTCTGCGGCACACCGGACCAGGTGGTCAAGCAGATCACCCGCCTCTACGAGCAGACCGGGGTCGGACACCTGCTCTGCATGGACCATGTCGGAGAGATGACGAGCAACGAGGTCCGCGAGAGCATGTCGCTCTTCTCGCGTGAGGTCATGCCGGCGGTCGCCCCCCTCGGGGAGCAGTGGGAGGACGACGACATCGGCTGGCGGATGGCGAACGACACGACGCCCATCGGGAGCACGCTTGCCAGCTCAGTGTCGTGAGGCGCCCACCGTCGAGGAGCTGCCGTCCGGACCGCGACTGTTCCGGTGGGATGGTGAGATCTTCACGTGTGCGGTGACGCTGCTGAGCGTGGGTCGCCCCATGACCCCGTTTCCGGATGTCATCGCCGAGCTGCGAAACCTGGGACGGCGGTTCTCCCGTTTCGCCCCCGACAGTGAGCTGTCGCGGTTCAACGCCGCTTCGGACGGATGGCGTGACGTCAGTCATCGCCTGCACCGTCTGCTACGAGCCGCGCTCGACGCCGCCGCCGCGAGCGACGGGCTGGTCAACGCGGCGATCCTCCCGGCCCTTCGCGCAGCCGGGTACGAATCGTCCTGGCCGTTCACGGCGCCGGGCCCGGTGCCAAGGCCGATCGCCGGCGAGCCGGTACCGCTGCTGCACGAGGTTCTGGCGATCCGTCCCGGGCAGGCCCGGCTGATGCCGGGTTGCGCGGTCGACGTCGGCGGCCTGGCGAAGGGGATCTGGGCCGACGAGTTCGTGGACCGGCTCGGCAGCAATGCCGTCTGCAGTCTGGGCGGGGACCTGGCGTGTCGTGGCGGCTCGTCGGACACGGACGGTGAAGGGTGGCCGATCATCGTCACGGGCGGGCAGCGCTTCCTGGTCCATAACGCTGGTGTCGCGACAAGCGGGGTCGGTCGGCGCACCTGGGGCACGGCTCGGCACCACATCATCGACCCACGAAGTGGCATGCCCTCCTCCTCGAACGTGCGAACGGCCAGCGTGCTTGCTCCGTCCGCCGGCGAGGCCGAGTGGATGGCTACGTCCGTCGTCGTCGGGGGTACGTCGGTCGCCGAGCAGCTCGCCATCCGCCGACCCCACCTTGACATCACTCTCGAAAGGACCGATGTCACTCATGACCGAGCACAGTGACCCGGCCGGCCCGTTCGTCGAGGCGCAGCGGTTCCGCAGGTCGTTCCGCGGGGTCGCCGGCTGCGTCGCCATCATTCTTGCGGAGGACGGCAGCGGCGGAGTCCGAGGCATCACCTGCACATCGGCGGTCTCGCTGTCGGTCAACCCGCCGCTCGTCGTCATGTGCCTGGACGACAAGACGAGGATGCGGGAGCTGATCTCGGCGTCCGGCCGCTTCAGCACCAACTACATTGCCGGCGACTACGGCTGGATGGCGCGAGCGTTCAGCGAGCGCAACAAGTCGTTGGACCATGTCGCGCACGCCGTGGTCCCCGGTCGGACGCGAGTGCCCACCTTCGCGTACGGCACCACGAGCGTGCTCGAGTGCGAGGTGGAGTCCATCTATCCCGGCGGCGACCACTGGATCCTCGTCGGCGTCGTCCGCCATGCCCGGTTCCAGGCCGACGCGCCATCTCTGCTGTACCGGGCCGGCGCGTACGGCAGTTTTGCCGCCGAGCTGGAAGGGTCGGACACGTCGCACGCCGCCGGATCGACACCGGAGCTCGAACCCACCGCAGCGACACCCAGAGGAGAGCCATGACGCGCTACACCAGCCCGCGCACACCGGAGATGTCCGAGGGCCAACGGGCGCTTCGGGACACGATCGTCAACGGTCCACGCGGGCAGGCGGGTGCGACGTTGATCGATTCCGAGGATCGGCTGGTCGGACCCTTCGGGCCCATGCTGCTGGACCCGCGGCTCGGGAACCACCTGCAGGAGATCGGGCTGGGCGTGCAGGCGAGCAGTCACATCCCCGCCGAGATCCGCGAGCTGATCATCTTGCGCGTCGCTGCGGTGCGGGATTGCCCGTTCGAGTGGAACGCGCATCTGAAGAAGGCGCGCGCCTTGGGCGTGCCGGAAGAGCTGGTCGCGTCGATGGTCGACGGCAACCTGCCGCGCGACGCGGATGCGACGACCACGGCACTGCTCGGCTACGTCCAGGCGCTGCTCGACCACACGGAGCTCAGCGACGACCACTATGACCGGGTGACCGCGGTGGGCGGGCCGGAAGCGGTGTTCGCCGTCACTGTGCTCGTCGGCTACTACGAGCTGCTGGCCAACCTCTTCCGCGCGTTCGACCTGGACCGGCCTCGGCCCGAGCCGGTCTAGCCGACGTGTTGTCCGTTTTTGGATACAAAATGGTCTCGGTTCACCCGCTGGGACGTGCCCTGAGTCGACGTACCTGAACGGCCGTCTCACCGCTAGCGCGCCGTACTGCAAGTGCATCTGCCTCAACTGAGCACATGCAGCTGCTGAGGTCAGTGATCATGGAGGGTCTTGCGCCAGCACCACATTGCGTACAAAATGCTGTCACGAGGCAATATCCAATGAGGGGCCCTCGGCCGACGAACGCCATCCTCATGGGAGCGACAAGGATCCGGAGGCCGCACCGCCCACATGTTCACCCAACAGCTCTTCAACGGCGTCCTGCTCGGCGCGACCTACTGCCTCATCGCACTCGGGTTCAACCTCGTCGTGGGCGCACTGGACAAGCTCAACTTCGCCCTCGGCGAGACGGCGATGGTGACGGCGATCATGGCGTCACTGCTGATGGTGAACGACTCGCTGCCCTTCCCGGTCACCTTCGTCGTGTGCCTGCTCGGGGGCGCCGTGCTGGCGGTGCTGACGTACTTCCTGTCCTTCCGGTTCGTGCGCCCGGAGTATCCGACCGCATCGATCCTCAGCAGCCTCGGCGTCGGCCTGGTCCTCACGGCGACCGTGACCAAGCTCTACGGCAGTGACCAGCGGATCATCCCCGGAATACTCGTCGACGTCCGATGGGACCTCGGGCTGTTCGTGGTGACGGGAGCTCAGCTGGTCATCCTGGCCATCTCCGCGCTGCTGACCGTTCTGTTGTACCTCTTCCTCGAGCGAACGGTCTGGGGTACCGCGATCCGTGGCGTATCCGACGACGCGGTGATGACGGGGCTGCTCGGTGTTCCCGTCCAGAGGGTCATTCTGCTGACGTTCGCCATCTCGGGCCTGCTGGCCGGCGCGGCGGGCGTCCTCACTGGGCTCGCCTACCACGCCGTGAGCCCGTTCGACGGCTTTGCGATCTCCATGGTCGCCCTGATGGTGATCGTCATCGGCGGCCTCGGGAGCATCACCGGTGGCGTGATCGCCTCGATCCTCATCGGCGTCATCGAGACGTTGACCGTCGCCTACTGGTCCGTCACCGCGCGCGAGCTCATCGTCTACGTCCTCGTCGCCCTCGTCCTCCTGCTGCGCCCACAGGGTCTGTTCGGGCGCAACGCCGGTGTACTGGAGCGCGTCTGATGTCGGCCTTCACCCAGTCGGTGATCCTGCAGGTCGGGATCAACGTGCTGCTCGCCGTCGGGTACTGGATCGCGGTCTCCACGGGGAGGTACTCGTTCGGTCACGTCGGGTTCGTGGCCATCGGCGCGTACACCTCGTCCATCCTCACGGAGAACTTCTCGTGGCCGCTGCCGAGCGCTCTCCTGGCCGCCGCGGCTGCGGCCACCGTGGGCGGCGTCCTCGTCGGCTTCATGGCGCTGCGGCTGCCCATGCTCTACCTGGCCATCATCACGTTGGCCTTCTCCTCGGTCATCGTCATCATCGCCAACGAGTGGGACTACGTCGGCGGTCCGATCGGCATGTTCGGGATGGACGGCACGTCCATCCCGCTCGTGTTCATCTGTCTGGCGATCGTCGTGGTCTACCTGCTGCTGCTCAGCCGCTCGCGGCTCGGGCTGGCCTACAGCGCGATTCGTGAGGACGACCAGGCAGCCAGAGCATCCGGCATCCGGGTGACGAGGGTGGCCGTGAGCGCGTTCGCGACATCGGCCGCTGTGACCGGGGTCGCGGGCGGGCTCATCGCGCACCAGCAAGGCGTCATCCAGCCCGAGCAGTTCGGTCCGCAGGCCTCTCTGCTGGTGATCCTGTACGTGGTGCTGGGCGGCGTCCAGTATTTCTGGGGAGCGGCCCTCGGGGCCATCGTTCTCACGCTGTTGCCGATCTATCTGAACTGGTTGGCCGACTGGTACCAGATCGTCTACGGCCTCCTGTTCATCGTGCTCATGATTGCCCGGCCCCAAGGTCTGATCGGGCGCCGCAACGACAGTTCCCGGACGGCTGATCTGCTTCGCCGGTTCCAGCGACGGCGCGAGGAGGGTGAGACGGTTGGCTGAACCCCTGATCACCGCCTCGAAGATCACGAAGGACTTCCAGGGGGTCACCGCCCTGGCGGACGTCGACGTGCGCTTGGACCGCGGATCGGTGCACGGGATCGTCGGTCCCGAACGGAGCGGGAAAGACGACCTTGCTCAACGTGCTGTCCGGTTTCGTCCGACCCACCAGCGGCCGGGTCGAGATCGAGGGTCGTGACGTCACGCGACTGTCCCCTCAGCGCCGGGTCCCGTTGGGGATGATGCGCACCTTCCAGAACATCCGGCTGTTCGGCGGGCTGACCGTGCTCGAGAACGTCCTGGTCGGCCAACACACACACTCTCGGACCGGCTTCACGTCGTTGGTGCCGGTGCGGGGGCAGCGAGAGCGCGAGCTCCGGAAGAACGCGGAGCACGCGCTCGAGGTGTTCGAGCTGACCGCATACCGCAAGCGTCGCGCAGCCTCCCTTCCCTACGGAGTCCAGAAGCAGGTCGAGATGGCACGCGCGATGGCCGCCCGCCCGAAGGCGATGCTGCTCGACGAACCGGCCGCGGGAATGACCGCCGAGGGTCGTCAGGTGCTCGTGGGGCGCATCAACCAGATGCGCGACGAGGGGCTGAGCATCTTCGTCGTCGAGCACGACATGGACATCATCGCCAAGGTCTGCGACGTCGTCACGGTGCTGAACTTCGGAACCAAGCTCCTCGACGGGACCCCGGACGTGGTCCTGTCGAGCGACCTGGTGAGGGCGGCATACCTTGGCACCTGAGTCTCCCGCCCCTCACGACGACGTTCCGGCCCCGATCGTCAGCCCGACCGCCCCTCCCGGCGGCGACCCCGCTGTTCCGCTGCTGTCCGTCGAGGGGCTCCGAGCCGGGTACGGGCGGATCACGGCTCTGCACTCGGTGGACCTGACCGTCGGCGCCGGCGAGGTCGTGGCGATGCTCGGAGCCAACGGAGCCGGCAAGAGCACGACGCTGCGAGCCATCTCATCGATGGTGCGGCCCACGGCCGGGACCGTGCGGTTCGACGGTCGGGACGTGACCCGCCTCCCCGGTGACGTCGTGGCCCGCAGAGGCCTGGCTCACGTGCCGGAGGGACGCCGGCCGCTGCCCCGCCTGACCGTGCGGGAGAACCTCCGGCTCGGCGCCTTCGGGCGGCGAGGGCGCGAGGTGGATGCGGACATGGACGGCGTCTTCGACCGGTTCGAACGCCTACGGGGCCGAAGCGAGCAGAAGGCGGGCACCCTGTCCGGCGGCGAGCAGCAGATGCTGGTCATCGGTCGGGCGCTGATGTCCAGGCCCAAGATGATGATGCTCGACGAGCCGTCGCTCGGACTGTCGCCCGTGCTGGTGCAGGAAGTCTTCAGGATGATCCGCGAGCTCGCGGCGGAGGGGCTGACGGTGCTGCTGGTCGAGCAGAACGTCGTGCAGGCCCTGGGTGTTGCCGACAGGGGCTACGTCCTCAGCACCGGACGGGTCACCGGGCACGGGACCAGCCAACAGCTCATACAGGACCCGGCGCTGCTCACGAGCTACCTCGGCGGCGGCGGCAAGGTGGAGGGGACACCGTCATGAGTCGCGGTCGCTTCGTCGGCAGAACGGCGATCGTCACCGGATCGGCGTCGGGGATCGGTAGGCAGACCGCCGTCCAGTTCGCCGCCGAGGGCGCGCAGGTCGTGGTCGCCGACATCGACGCCGAGGGCGCGAGTGCAACGGTGGCCCAGATCGAGGAGGCCGGTGGCGTCGCGCGCGTGTCGATCACCGATGTCGGAGACCCTTCGGCCGTCGAGGAGCTGGTCGAGCGCACCGTCGCGGACTGGGGGCGCATCGACATCCTGCACAACAACGCGTACTGGGCACCGCTGTACACCTCCGTCCCCGACACGACCATCGAGCAGTGGGACCGAACCATCGCCGTGACGCTGACCGGTGTGTTCCTGGGCTGCAAGTACGCGATCCCGCACATGATCGAGGCCGGCGGAGGGGTCATCGTCAACACGGCCTCGACGGCGGCCATCGTGGCCTCCCCCACGTTCGGCGCGTACTCGGCGGCGAAGTCCGGAGTCCTCGGCGCTCACGCGGTCGATCGCCTACGACTTCGGCCCCAAGAACATCCGGTGCAACGCGGTCCTTCCCGGCCTGATCCGCACCGCGGCGACCGCACCCGTGCTGTCGAACGAAGAGCGTTCGGAGTGGTTGCGAAGCAAGATCGTCGTCGGCCGCATCGGTGAGCCGAGCGACATCGCGCACGCGGTGCTGTACCTCGCCAGCGACGAGTCATCGTTCATGACCGGTCAGACGCTCGTCATCGACGGCGGCCGCCAGATCGGGTGACCGTCCCCATCGTTCGTCAGGAAAGGCGCAGCACCAGCATGATCGAACTACTCGGCATTCCGATGGGCACGTCCAGCAGCGTGGACATCTACTCCGGCGTGGCTCGGCTGGCGGGCAAGGTCTGGGGCTCGCTGCATCGCGCGGAGAACGAGTCCACGACGGTCTGTGTGGTGGTCCACCCCAGCTCGAACTTCCTGGGGCACTATCTCCTGGCCCCCCTGGCCGAGCGTGGCGTGGACGCGGTAGGTCTCACCACCCGATACATCGGCAACGACAGCTCGCTGCTGATGGAGAACTGCGTCCTCGACATCGGCGCGGCCATCCGCTTCCTGCGCGACCGCGGCTACGAACGCGTGGTCCTGATCGGCAACTCGGGGGGTGGTGGTCTGAGCGCCCTCTACCAGAGCCAGGCGGAGTCGCCGACGATAACCCAGACGCCGGCCGGTGACCCGCCGGACCTCACGACGGCCGACCTGCCGCCGGCCGACGCGCTGCTCGAGCTGATGGCCCACCCGGGGCGGGCCCTCGTCTACACCGACTGGCTGGATCCCGCGATCGTCGACGAGAACGACCGGACCAAACGGGATCCGAGTCTCGACCTGTTCAGCGGAACCAACGTCCCACCGTTCACCCAGGACTTTCTCGATCGCTATCGGGCGGCACAGTACGCCCGCAACCGGCGCATCACGGCCTGGGTCCACGACCAGCTCGCTCGCCTCGAGGCGGCCGGCGGAGACCTGCGAGACCTGCCGTTCGTCGTCCACGGGACGGTCGCCGACCCGCGCTTCGTCGACATGACCATCGAGCCGTCCGATCGCGCGCCCGGGACCCTGTGGGGACCGACCGAGACCGCGAACTCGATGCCGGCGTCACTGGGCCACTACACGAGCTTGAGGTCATGGCTCAGCCAATGGAGTGTGGACGAGTCGAACTGCGACGGTCCGCTGCATCTGGCGCGCACTCATGTCCCCACCCTGGTGATGTACGGGACCGCCGACCAGGTCTGCTTCCCCAGCTACGCGATGACCATGTACGACGCGATCACGCACGACCAGAAGTCACTGATCCCGGTCGACGGTGGGACGCACTATCTCCAGGGCCAGCCCGAGCTGCAGGCCTGGCTCGCGGACACGGTGGTCGACTGGATGAAGGAGCGCGACCTTGTCGTCTGACTCGACCGTCGGGGCGCTGCATCCGGACTTCGAGGAACTGCGGATGCAGCCGGGTGAGTCGCACATCACCGGGCGCCATGAGCTCTTCCACATCGTCAACGTCATGGCCCTGGGGGCGTCCGGCTCGCTCGGCACCCACCTGCCGGTCGAGATGGGGCGCATCGCTGCACCGATCGCGATGTGGGAGTCCACGGGGTCCGCAAGCCAGCTCCCGTTCTGGAACACCAACCTCGACGGCGACCAGTGGCTCTACGTCGTGCACGGACAGGTGCGGGTGGAGTTCAAGGAGACCGAGGGCCCGGAGCGCTTCGGCCACTACATCGCTCGTACGGGTGACCTGTTCAAGATGCCGAAGGAGGTCGCCCATCGCACCTTCTCGGCCGATGGCAAGCGCCGTATCGGGCTCGAGCTCCTGCCGATCAACCCGTTCTGGGACTTGATCGGCACCCGCGAGGTGGTCTCCGACCGGTCGGGTCGAGCGGGGTCGCTGCAGTTCGAGCTGACCGAGGACAGCGTGCGGGTCAGCTCACCCGCGGGCACGGTGGACTGCCCACGTGCGATGTTCCTTGCCGCGGCCAGGACGCTGCTCCAGTTCGAGCTTCACCTCGGACACAACGAGCTCGACGGAGGTGTGGTCGTGCACGACCTGGGTGCCGAGGTCCGGGTCGCGGTGGCCGGGCACAGCGAGGTGATGCCGGGCACCGAGCTGCTGGGCGTCTTCAAAGGACTGGTGGAGCAATGACCTTCGTGCTGGCCGAGCGCCCGGCGACGCTTGACGACCTGGACCTCCTGGTGATCGACGCCACCGGGTCGGACCGCACGGCTCAGCTGTCGGTCGCGGTGGCCGAACAGCTGGAGCGCCGGCACTTCGTCCGGGAGGTCCGCCCGTGCACGGGAACGGCCCCGCTGGTCGTGGACCCGTCGGTGGCGGTGATCGTCACCGACGCAGCCACCTCCGAGGTGGCCGTGTCGATCGCCGCGGGGCTCGAGCAACAGGGTGTTCCCACGGTGCTGGTCGCGCCGAGCGATCCCCTCCAGCCGAACGGATCTTGGCGTGACGTCGAGCTCTGGTTCGTCTCGGCACCTGAACCCCCGCTGCCGTTGCCGCTCGAGACCGTGGTGTCGATCGAGCTGGCGCTGTGCTCCGACCCCTACCAGGTCGTCCCGTCGGACGTCGACGGCCCGACCTGCGCCTGCTGACCCGAGGAGAAGACGCGATGAGCTCTGCCACCCGACCTGCTGACGAGACGCTCAGCCCGCCCGACCCGAACGACAAGGTCGTGCTCTTCATGCGGAAGGGCTGCCACGTCTGCGCCCGCGTGAAGGGGTTCCTCGACGACAACCAGGTTCCCTACACGCTGCGCGAGGTCGACGAAGAGCCACTGACGCCGAAGGAGCTGTGGTCGCTGTTCACCAAGAAGGCGTCGCGTCTCCGCGTCCCCTTCACGGTGCTCAACGACGGTGAGGACGTCGTGCTGGGTTACGACCCGCTGCGCCTCGAAGGGGTCTTGTTGCGCGGCGACCGCGGCGGTTGGCAGGTGTCCACACCGGTGACGGGCGAGCGCGTGTACGACGACTTCACCGGGTCCTCGGTCGACGAGGCGCGCTGGATCGTCGAGGGAGACCCATCGTCGGTGACGACGGGCGGTGGCCGGCTGGCCATCGACGGCTCGGCGACGTTGCATACCGTCGAGCGCTTCAAGACCACGCCGGGCACGACCGTCTCGCTGAGCGTGGGGCTCTCGGCCGAAGCGGTCACCGACGCCTTCCTGGCGATGACCGACCCGACCAGCGGACTGGCCATGGGGTTCCGCGTCAGCGCTGACACCGTCGCGGCCGTTCACGAGCGCCGCCTCCTGCCAGGGGTCACGCTGCCGGAAGAGGCGTTCCGCCATGTGGTGGTCACGCCGGCCGAGGCGACCACAGCCCACACCTACGAGGTGCGCTACGAGCACGACACCAACCGCGTCGAGTGGTGCGTGGACGGGTCGGTCGTCTACTGGGCGACGACGCCCCGCCCGCTCGAGGGTTGCAGTCTCGAGCTGGGCCAGGCCGGGATGGGGCGTGCCGAGTGGACGGCACCGACGCTGCACGCCTAGAGGTCGTCGAGGAGAGCCGATGAGTGCTGGATGGTTGGACGGCCGGACGATCGTGGTCACCGGCGGTGGCCGGGGCATCGGGGCGGCGATCGCTCGTGGCGTCGCGAGCCAGGGTGCCGCCGTCGTGGTGAACGACCTCGACCCCGAGCCGGCGGAAGAGACCGCCACGGCGATCCGTGAGGCCGGGGGTCGGGCGGTCGCCCACTCGGCCGATGTCGCCGACTGGGACGAGGCCGGCCGGCTCGTCGACACGGCCGTCGAGGAGTTCGGCGCCGTGCACGGCCTGGTCAACAACGCCGGGTACTTCGGCATGGCGACGCCGCAGCAACAGGATCCGGCGATGCTCCGTCGCCTGCTCGACGTGAACGTCCTCGGGTCGTTCTACTGCGGCCTCCACGCCATCCGGCACATGGTGGCGGCGGGGACCGGGTCGATCGTCAACGTCACATCCGGCTCGTATGCGGCGCAGGCCGGGATGAGTGCCTACGGCACCAGCAAGGGCGCGGTGACCTCGATGACGTACGGCTGGGCCCTCGACCTGGCCGGAACCGGTGTGCGCGTCAACGCGCTGTCACCGATCGGGCAGACCCGCATGCACATCACCCGACTCGACTACGAGGGCATTCACGGCGAGCAACGCGAGCAGGCCATCTCCACGCGCACCGTGGACCCCGACGTCAACGCGGCGCCGACCGCCTTCCTGCTCTCGGACCGGTCCGCCCACCTCAACGGCCAGGTCGTGCAGGTACTGCGCGGCAACCGACTCACCCTGCTGAACCATCCGCAGCTCATGAGACCGTTCGCGCACCTGGACCCGGTCGGCCCGGACCCCTACGCGGACGTCGACGCCGCGTTCGCCACGACGCTCGCCGCGCAGGCCGGCGAGCTGACCCTCGACCTGAACCCGGTGGACTGAGGATGCGCGTCCCGACGAAGGCGATCATCAGCTGTGCGGTGACCGGAGCGATCCACACGCCGACGATGTCGCCCTACCTTCCCGTGACGCCGGACGAGATCGCCGAGGCCGCCATCGACGCGGCCCGGGCCGGCGCCGCCATCCTGCATCTGCACGCCCGCAACCCCACCGACGGTTCACCCACCGGTGACCCGGACGTCTTCCGGCAGTTCCTCCCGAAGATCGCCGTCGAGACCGACGCGATCATCAACATCACCACCGGCGGCAGCCCGGCCATGTCCGTCGAGGACCGCCTCGCCGCCGCTCTCCGCTTCCGCCCCGAGATCGCGTCGCTGAACATGGGCTCGATGAACTTCGTGTTCTCCGGCGCCGCCGCCCGGCACACCTCCTGGAAGTACGACTGGGAGCAGCCCTACGTCCTCGGCTCGGAGGACCGGATCTTCGTCAACACCTTCCGGCAGATCGAGTACATCCTCACCGAGCTGGGACGGGACGGCACCCGCTTCGAGTTCGAGTGCTACGACGTCGGCCACCTCTACACGCTCGCCCACTTCCGTGATCGCGGACTGGTGGACGGGCCTCTCCTGATCCAGGCCATCTTCGGAGTCCTCGGTGGCATCGGCGCCGACCTCGCCAACCTCGACCACATGATCCGGATCGCCGACTCCCTCTTCGGTGACGACTACCAGCTGTCGACGTTCGCCGCCGGCAAGCACCAGATGCGGTTCATCGAGGCCAACGCCCTGCGCGGCGGGCACGTGCGCCTCGGCCTGGAGGACTCCCTCTACATCGGTCCCGGGCGACTGGCCACGAGCAGCGCGGAGCAGGTTCAGAAGGCGGTACGCATCCTGAACGAGATGGAGCGCCCGATTGCCGGTCCCGATGAAGCTCGAATGATGCTGGGTCTCAAGGGTGCCCAGCACACGAGCCTGGCATGACCGGGGTCGACGAGCCGGATGGTCTGACGCTCAGCCACCCCTTCACCGGGCTCGCCGGGCGGACGGCGGTCGTGACCGGCTCAGCCCGCGGCATCGGGGAGCGGATAGCCGGGATGTTCCTCGAGCTCGGCATGAGCGTGCTGCTGGTGGACCGGGACGGACCGGCGCTCGACCTCGCGCTGTCGCGCTTCGTGGAGGCCGGGCATACGCACGTCAATGGCGTCGCGACCGACCTCAGCAGCGACTCGTGCATCCCGGTCCTCGAGCAGGAGGTTGCCACCCTGCCGCCGCTGGCCGTGTGGGTGAACAACGCCGGGCGGGTCAGCCACCAGAGCGTCGCCGAGGTGGATCTGGAGACCTTCGAAGCAGTACTGCGCGACAACACGTCCAGTGCGGTTCGTGGCAGCCAAGTGGCCTTCCGACAGTTTCGACGACAAGAGACTCCCGGCGCGATCGTCAACATCACGTCGCTCGTCACGGACAAGGTGCTGCCGGAACGACTCAGCTACGCCACATCGAAGGCGGCACTGGAGAACGTCACCCGCTACGCGGCCCAAGAGTGGGGCCGCTACGGCATCCGGGTCAACGCGGTGTCGCCGGGCTACATCGACACCCGGCTGACGGCGTGGCCCGACGACGACCCGAGGCAGGTGGCCAAGCGCGCGACGCTGGACCAGATGGCGTTACCGAGAGCGGGAACCGTCGACGACATCGCGCACACCGTGCTGTACCTGGCCTCCCCGCTGTCCTCCTACGTCACGGGCGTGCAGATCATGGTCGACGGTGGCTGGCACGTGATCTGACGCCACGGCGAAGGAGCGCTCAGGTGGCGTCGCGGACCGCGGCGGTGCCGGCGGAGCGCCCGTTGACCACCGCGTTGGCGATGGCGGTCCCGCCGCCGACGTAGCGGTTGCCGAGGATGCCGCCGCACGACTCTCCCGCGGCGAAGAGTCCGGGGACGACCCGCTCGCTGCCGTCGAGCACCCGGGCGTCCTGGTCGATGAGCAGGCCGGCGTGGCTCACCGCGAGCTCCGCCGCCCGGCATCGCACCGCGTAGAAGGGTCCCTCGGCGATCGCGGCCGGCACCGGTGCTCCCTTGGCCGCCAGGCTCTCGTGCCGGAGGAAGTCCGGGTCGACGCCGTGGGGCAGGTGCCGGTTCCAGCGATCCACGGTCGCCTCGAGAACGCCCGCGTCCGCACCGAACCGGCCGGCCAGCTCGGCCACGGTGTCGGCTCGGTGGGTCCGACCCGGCGTCTGCCTCGCGGGTCACGTTGTCCGGGCTCCAGTGCGGGTAGCCGGACGACAGCGAGCGCCGACCGGCCTCGTCGAAGACCATCCACGCCGTGCCCCCGTGGTCGGCGACGATCCCGGCGGCGACGGCATACGAGGCGTCCTCGTCCATGAACCGCCGACCCGAGGCGTCCACGAGGATGCGGGCGCTGGGGGGAAAGCCGGACTGCCAGTGGTGCATCCGCTGGAAGTACGCGGTGACGAGCAACATGCCCCAGCCCTGGCCCGCCAGCGCGCTGCCGACCTGCTCGCCGAACGCGATGTGGTCGCCACGGTGGCCCGGTGCGGAGACGACGAAGAGGTCCTCGCCGGCCGACATCGCGTCGGGGTAGTACTGCTCGACGAGCGCCGGGTTCCGGGTGAGCCCTCCGCTGGCGACGACCGTGGCCGGCGCGCGGACCGAGACCCCGTCGGCCACGACTCCCTGCACGCGGCCGTCCTCCACCAGGAGCCGCTCGACCCGGGTGCGCAGCACGACCTCGACGCCGCGCTCGCGGCGCGCCCGGTCGAGGACCTGCGTCAGGCCGTGCCCCTCGCCGGCGGGGACGTGGCCACGCCAGACGTCCTCGACGCCGGCGCGGGTCAGCCCGGGCATGTGGGCGTTGGTGGAGCGCTGCGCGGGCACCTCGAGCCCCAGGCCGAGCAGCCACTCGAAGGTCTCTCGGGAGCGTTCGCAGAAGGCGCGGATGAGCCCGGGTCGCAGCCGCCACTGGTTGAGGTCCATGTAGTGCTGGAAGTGCGCGGCGGGACTGTCGGTGATCCCGAGCGCCGCCTGCACACTGGTCCCGGCGGCGGTGAACATCCCCGCCGACATCATCGTCGAACCGCCGATCTCGTCCTCGGACTCGAACACGACGACTCGCCCTCCGGCGTCCGCGGCCGCGATCGCGGCCGAGAGCCCGGCACCGCCCGCTCCGATGACGACGACGTCCCAGTCATCCTCGCTGCGGTGCGGACGCGTCGATGGCATCGTCATAATGTATACAATAGAGGGGGATGGGTCCCGGCGTCAAGGCTTCGTGGTGGACTCCAGTTTCCCGTGTGCGAACTCATGCAAAGGAGCCATCGTCTCCCGCATCTAGGTATACAAACGGCGACAGTCGCGCTAGGCGACGGACATGTAGGCAGCCAGGCGAGCGGCCGCGGACTGCAGTGCCGGGCCGACGACGGACAGGTCCAGCTCCTGCGGCGCCACGACACCTACGGCGGCCGCGGTCCCGAGGCCCAGGACCGGCAAGCGCCGCTCCCGAGGTCCCGGGAATGACCTCACCGGTGCTGGTGCAGAGCTCCGAGCGACCGTCGCGGCCGGCCAGGATCGCCCGGCCCAGGGCCCCCTGGGAGACCGGGAGCCGGGAGCCCACCCGGTAGGCCAGGTGGTAGGTCGCGCTCCGCGGCTCGACGACCGCCACGGCGACGGACTCCTCGCCCTCGGCCACCGCGAGGTGCGCGGCCGCTCCGGACTCCTCGGCGAGCTGTCGCAGGACCGCGTGGGCATCCATGCCCAGCGCGGGCAGCACGTTACGGCCGAGCTCCAGCACTCCGAGCGCGACGACGTAGCCGCCTTGTGGCCCGCGGCGGACCAGTCGGTGGGCCACCATGGTGGCGAGGAGGCGGTAGAGGACCGGACGCGGCAGTCCGACCGCTCGGGAGAGCTCGCTGGCAGTCTGCTCCTCCGACGTCTCGGCCAGCGTCTCCAGCACGCGGAGTCCGCGGCTGAGGGTCTGCGAGGTCTCCGGCCCCTTCACCCCGCCGCGTGCCGGGAGGTCGCCATCACCCGACGGCGAGGCGGTCACGCGCCGGCGACCGCAGACCGTTCGGCGCCCCCGGAGAGCGGACCACGACCGGCCCACGTCCACGCATACGCCGGATCCTCGCTGCCGGCCGCCGCCTCGGCGAGGGCCAACGGCCGGAAGGTGTCGACCATGAAGGCTGTCTCCTTGCTCTCGGTCGCGTTGACCGAGTTCAGGTAGGCCTGACGCCCCGGGCCGTGGGTGTACCCGGCCGGGTGCAGCGACACCGAACCGTCGCGGATCCCCGACCCCTCCCGGGCCGCGGTCTCGCCCGCGAAGTAGAACATCACCTCGTCGGAGTCGACGTTGGAGTGGTAGTAGGGCACCTTGATCGCCTGCGGGTGGTACTCGAGCTTCCGCGGGACGAAGTTGCAGACGACGAAGCCGTTGCCCTGGAGCACCTGGTAGACCGGCGGCGGCTGGATGAGCAGACCGGTGACCGGCGCGAAGTCCCGGTAGTTGAAGGCGTACGGGTAGAGCTGCCCGTCCCAGCCGACCACGTCGAAGGGGTGGTGGTCGTAGACCACCGTCGACCCGGTGACCGCTCCCCCGTCGCCCCAGTGCTTGACGTAGACCTCGGTGTCGTGGTCGGCCTCGTCGGCGTCCGCCATGAGGATCGCCGACGGGGTGCGCATGTCGCGCTCGGTCAGTGGCGACCCCTCGAGGAACTGCCCGTACTTGCTGAGGTACTTGTCCGGCGGCGTGATGTGGCCGCTGCCCTCGACGCAGTAGAGCCGCAGCGGGCCGTCGGTCCCGACGTCGTCGGGGATCCAGCGATGGATGGTGACCCGCGGGATGACGACGTTGTCGCCCTGCCGGACCTTCAGCTCGCCGAAGACGCTCTGCAGCGTCGCCGATCCGCTCTCCACGAAGACGACCTCGTCGCCGATCGCGTTGCTGTAGAGCGGCGACTCGGTGTCGGCGACGACGTAGGTGATGCGGACGTCGCTGTTGCCGAGGATGAGGACGCGGTCGCGCACCGCGTCACGACGCCGGTCCGGCTCGTCGGGGAAGAGCTCGTGCAGGCGGTAGTGGTGGGGCAGCAAGGGGCGGTTGCCCGTCGTCGTCATGACGCCGAGGTCCCAGGGGCGGGAGTCGACCAGCGAGGACGGGACACCCGTGTGGTAGAGCAGCGAACCGGTACTCGAGAAGCCCTCCTCCCCGATGAACTCCTCGAAGCAGGGCTGTCCGGAGGACGCCGTGAACAGGGTGTGCTTCTTGGTCGGAAGCTCGCCGAGAGCGAGGTAGTGGGGCATGACGGTCATCTCCGTGCGGTCGACAGTGGCCTGTGCACCGATGTCCGATAATCGGACTTCGCTGTCCTTTCCTTGGATACTTTGCCGCCGTCGGCGGCGTCCGTCAAGGAGGGCTGTGGACAACGAGCGGGACGGGAGTCGCTCGCGCCCTAGCGTCGGAGGCCAGGACGACCTTCAGACCGACCCCTTCAGGAGGAACCATGTTCACCGTCGACACCGACCACATCCAGGCCGCCGCCTCCGACATGTCCGGCATCGCCGGCGAGATCGAGTCGTCCGTGGCCGCCATGCATGCCCGCCTCACGTCGCTGGAGGGCTCGTGGACCGGCGCCGCGGCGACCGAGTTCCAGGGCCTGGTGAGCGAGTGGACCGCGCTGCAGGGTCGGGTCCGCGCCGACCTCGCCCAGATCGCCGCGCTCACGTCACGCGCCAGTGGCAGCTACGCGGAGACCGAGCAGGGGGTGCGGGGACTGTTCGCGCACTGAGCGGCGGACGCTCGGGTCACGGCCCCGGACAGGGCGGCGAAGGCGGCTCCCGGGGGCCGGGAGCCGCCTTCGGGTGGGCGGCGAGGCCGAGGCGCCCTCGTCAGGGGGAACACGAGGTCACGACGGCTCACTGTGGGGTGCCCACCAGCGGCACCGACCTCGATGCCACCGCTTCGACGCCGTCGGTCCAGGGGACGGACGACACGCGAAGAAACGTAGCCCCGCAGCGGACCGGGAGCCCGACGATTCAGGAGACCGTCAGGTTCGTCAGGAAGCGCGAGTCCGACAGGCCGAGGCGGGCGGTCCTTGGCAGGCAGCCAGAAGGCGGCCCCCCTCTCGGGGAGCCGCCTCCGGGTACCTCAGTGCTGCGGGTGCGTCGGACTCAGAAGTCCATGCCGCCCATACCGCCGTCGCCACCCGGCATGGCCGGAGCGGCCTTCTCGGGCTTGTCGGCGATGACCGCCTCGGTGGTGAGGAACAGGGCCGCGATCGAGGCCGCGTTCTGCAGCGCGGACCGGGTCACCTTGACCGGGTCGTTGATGCCGGCCTTGAGCATGTCGACGTACTCGCCGGTCGCCGCGTTGAGTCCGTGACCCTTGTCCAGGCCGCGGACGCGCTCGGCGACGACGCCGCCCTCGTGACCGGCGTTGATGGCGATCTGCTTCAGCGGAGCCTCGGCCGCGACGCGGACGATGTTCGCGCCGGTGGCCTCGTCACCCTGCAGGTCGAGCTTCTCGAAGACCCGGTTGGTCGCCTGGAGCAGCGCCACGCCGCCTCCGGCGACGATGCCCTCCTCGACGGCCGCCTTGGCGTTGCGGACGGCGTCCTCGATGCGGTGCTTGCGCTCCTTGAGCTCGACCTCGGTGGCCGCGCCCGCCTTGATGACGGCGACGCCGCCGGCGAGCTTGGCGAGACGCTCCTGGAGCTTCTCCCGGTCGTAGTCCGAGTCGGACTTCTCGATCTCCGCCTTGATCTGGGCGATCCGGCCCTCGATCGGGGCGCGGTCCTCCTGGTCCTCGACGATGGTCGTGTCGTCCTTGGTGACGACGACCTTGCGGGCCTTGCCGAGCAGGTCGAGGTCGGCGTTCTCGAGCTTGAGACCGACCTCCTCGGAGATGACCTGGCCACCGGTGAGGATGGCGATGTCGACCAGCATGGCCTTGCGACGGTCACCGAAGCCGGGCGCCTTGACCGCGACCGACTTGAAGGTGCCGCGGATCTTGTTGACGATCAGCGTCGCCAGGGCCTCGCCGTCGACGTCCTCGGCGATGATCAGCAGCGGCTTACCGCTCTGCATGACCTTCTCGAGCACCGGCAGCAGGTCCTTGACCGACGAGATCTTGCTGTTGACGACCAGCACGTAGGCGTCGTCGAGCACCGTCTCCATGCGCTCGGTGTCGGTGACGAAGTAGTGCGAGATGTAGCCCTTGTCGAACCGCATCCCCTCCGTCAGCTCCAGCTCGAGGCCCATGGTGTTGGAGTCCTCGACAGTGATGACGCCTTCCTTGCCCACCTTGTCCATCGCCTCGGCGATGAGGTCGCCGATCTGCTCGTCGGCGGCGGAGATGGAGGCGGTCTGGGCGATCTGCTCGCGCGTCTCGACCTCGGTGGCCGAGGCGAGCAGCTCGTCGGAGACGGCCTGGACGGCCTTCTCGATGCCGCGCTTGAGCGCCATCGGGTTGGCGCCTGCCGCGACGTTGCGCAGACCCTCGCGCACCATCGCCTGGGCGAGCACGGTGGCCGTCGTCGTGCCGTCACCGGCGACGTCGTCGGTCTTCTTGGCCACTTCCTTGACGAGCTCAGCGCCGATCTTCTCGTAGGGGTCCTCGAGCTCGATCTCCTTGGCGATGCTGACACCGTCGTTGGTGATCGTGGGGGCGCCCCACTTCTTCTCGAGTACGACGTTGCGACCCTTCGGGCCCAACGTCACCTTGACCGCGTCGGCGAGAATGTTCATTCCTCGCTCGAGGCCGCGGCGTGCCTCTTCATCGAATGCGATGATCTTGGCCATTCGGGTGGTTCCTCCCACGCGAATCGATGTGGAGACCAGTGGGCGCCCGCGACGGACGGCCCGGGTCCCGCACGCTCACGTTCCGTGCGCTCTCCGGCCCTCGCCCAGTGGTCGAGTTGTCACTCTCAGATCGAGAGTGCTAACCGCCATTATTGGCACTCTCGGTGGGAGAGTGCAAACGAGGTGGCCCGCCTATCGTGGCCGGATGACGACGACCGCGTCGGGGGTGAGCGGGGCCCTCCTGCCGCACCTGCGCCGGGCGCGGGACCACATCGACCGCCGGTATGCGGCCGAGCTGGACCTCGCGGGGCTGGCCGCCGTCGCGGGCGTCTCCAAGTACCACTTCGCCCGGTCGTTCGAGGCGGCCTACGGCGAGACGCCGATCCGCTACCTCACCCGCCGCCGGATCGAGCGCGCCCAGGACCTGCTCCGGGCGGCGAACCTCACCGTGACCGAGATCTGCATGGCGGTCGGGTTCAGCAGCCTGGGATCGTTCTCCACCCGGTTCTCGGCGCTCGTGGGCGAGTCCCCGACCCAGTACCGGGACCGCTGGGCCGCGACCGGCGGTCCTCGCATACCGGGCTGCTACCTCTTCATGATGGGCGTCGTCCCGTCGACGTCCGCAACCTCGGAGAAGCCGGCCGCGCACGCTCCGGCCTAGCGTGGCCGACATGATCACGAACGTCTCCCTGACCACGATCTACTGCCTCGACCAGACGGCAGCGAGGGACTTCTACGTCGAGAAGCTCGGCTTCGAACCGCGCACCGACGCCGAGATGTGGCCCGGTGCGCGCTGGGTCACCGTCGGCCACCCGGACCATCCGGAGCTCGAGATCACCCTGATGCTCCCGGGTCCGCCGCTCAGCGACGAGGCCGCGGCGTTCGTCCGCGACCAGCTCGGCAAGGGCGCCATGGGCGGCCTCGGCCTCCAGGTCGACGACTGCCGGGCGACCTACGAGGAGCTCTCGGCCAAGGGCGTCGAGTTCCTCCAGGAGCCGGCCGACCGGCCCTACGGCGTGGAGGCGATCATCCGCGACAACTCGGGCAACTGGCTCGTCCTCGTCGAGAAGCAGACGGGCTGACAGACTCGCCGGTATGCGTGGGGCCGGCCGGTTCGTCGAGATCGGTGACCGGGTCCTGTTCGCTCGGTACCCGCAGTGGGACGTCAGCGTCGGGCTGGTCCTCGGCAGCGAGCGCGCGCTGGTGGTCGACACCCGTGGCAGCGAGGTCCAGGGCCGCGAGGCCGTCGAGGACGTCGCCCGGCTGGCCCTCCCGGTCCCGGTGACCGTCGTGGTCAACACGCACGTGCACTACGACCACACCTTCGGCAACCGGGCCTTCAACTCGGCCACCATCCACGCGCACGAGCGGGTCGGGCAGACCTTCGACGCGGACGCCGAGCGGCTCAAGGACCGCTTCCGCGCGGACCCCGAGCCGGGTCCCGGCGCGAGCTACAGCGCCGAGGACGTGCGCGACCTGCTCGAGACCGTGCCCCGGGGGCCGGACGTCACGTTCGCGACCACGGCGAGCGTCGACCTCGGCGACCGGGTGGTGCATCTCGCGCACGCGGGGCGCGGGCACACCGACGGCGACATCCGGATCTGGGTACCGGACGCCGGCGTGGTCTTCCTCGGCGACCTCATCGAGGAGTCCGCCGACCCGTCGCTCGGGTCGGACTCGTGGCCGTTGGACTGGGCGGCCACCCTGGACCGGCACCTCAGCGCCGTCCCTCCGGAGGCCGTCGTGGTCCCGAGCCACGGGACGCTGGTCGACACGGCGTTCGTCGCCCGGCAGCGGGACGAGATGGCTGCCCTGGCCGAGGTCATTCGTGAGCGGCACGCCACGGGCGTGCCCCTCGCCGCGGCACAGGCAGAGCCCGACGTGCGGCTCCCGTACCCGCTGCCCTGGCTGGCCGACGCGTTCGCTCGGGGCTACGCCCAGCTGTCCGGGGACCTGCGCCCGCCTCCGGATCAACGGTGACGTCGAGGGCCCCGACGAGGTGGTGACGGCGCTGCTGGACGGCTGAGCGTCTCCCGACACCTCGGACATGTCTGAGTAGTTGCGTCCACATCGCCGTTTCGGCGGTCATGGGCCGGACATGTCTGAGTAGTTGCGTCCACATCGCCGTCTCGGCGGTCATGGGCCGGACATGTCTGAGTAGTTGCGTCCACATCGCCGTTTCGGCGGTCATGGGCCGGACATGTCTGAGTAGTTGGCGGCCCGGGCCGGTGGGGTTGCACGCTCAGGCGGGGGTCTCGAGCACGGCGGTCAGGCGGGCCGCATACTCGGCCGCTTCATCGTCGGAGGCGTACTTCGTGCGCGGCCAGAAGAACCCGCGGAGGCCGTCACCCTTGGTGCGCGGGACGACGTGGACGTGCAGGTGCGGCACCGACTGGCTGACGACGGTGTTGGTCGCGACGAACGACCCCTGGGCGCCGAGCCCGTCGACCACCGCCCGGGCGAGCCGCTGGGTGGCCTCGAGCAACGGGTCGCGCAGCCGAGCGGGCAGGTCGGGGAGCGCGTCGACGTGCTCGCGCGGCACGAGCAGCACGTGGCCCTTGAACACCGGCCGAGCGTCGAGGAAACCGACCAGGTCCGGCTCGTCGAGCACGATCTGCGCGGGGATCTCGCCGGCGACGATCTGGCAGAAGACGCAGGCCTTGGCGGCGGCGGCGGCGGTCGGCACGTCAGTCGGGCAGCTGCGTCCGCAGCGAGCCGTCGGCCTCCGACGACACCGGGTCGTCGAGGTCGCCGATGAAGACGGCGACGATCCCGCGGTAGGGGTTCGACTCGACCTCGGTCACGATCTCGCGCCACGCGCGCAGGTTCGGGTGGTCCATCGTCGTGCACGCCTCGGCCGGCGCCAGCCCGTTGATCGCGTGCGTGAGCTCGGCGAGCGAGAGGACGTGGGTGGAGGTGCCGCTGGCATACCCGATCGTCTTGGCGAGGACGACCGCCGGCAGGTAGTGGTCGCCGACGTTGATGACCGGGAAGTCGTACTCGGCCGACGAGGTGGCGGAGGTGAGACCGACGGCGTACGCGGCGGGACGCTTCCAGCCCTCGATGGACGCGGCGATCGTCTCTCGTGCCGCGGCGAGCTCGTCGGGTGTGGTCCAGGCGGCGGTCATGAGCGCCAGCCTCGCACAGCCCGCCGGACCTGCTGGCGTTAGCGTCGGGTCATGGACCAGGACGCCCTCGCTACCCTGCAGGCCCCGCTCAAGGCGTCGTACCGGGACGACCCGGACGCCGCCCTCGTCACCCTCCGCGCGAGTGGGCGGCTCGGCGAAGGAGTGTCCTGCTCGCTCGACACCGGGCGCGCGCTGGCCGAGGCGGGGCTGCACCCGGCGGCCGGCGGCGACGGGAGCCAGCTGTGCTCCGGCGACATGCTCCTCGAGGCCCTGGTGGCCTGTGCCGGCGTGACGATGCGCGCGGTGGCGACCTCGATGGGACTGGACCTGCGCGGCGGGTCCGTCCGGGCCGAGGGCGACCTCGACTTCCGCGGGACGCTCGCGGTGTCGAAGGACGCGCCGGTCGGGTTCCGCGAGATCCGGCTGTCGTTCGACGTCGACACCGATGCGACGGACGAGCAGCTGGCCGCGCTGACGAAGCTCACCGAGCGGTACTGCGTGGTGTGGCAGTCACTGCGCCGGCCGCCCGAGGGATCGGTGTCGGTGACGCGGGCGGCCTGAACCCGTGCGCGTCATGACGTGGAACCTGCTGACCGAGACGTCGGTGGACGCACCACCGTGGTCGGTTCGTGGGCCGGTGGTCGCGGCCCGGGTGGCCGACCTGGCACCAGTGGTGCTCGGCGTGCAGGAGGGCTCGCGCGCGATGCTCGACGACCTGGCGTCCCGCCTCCCCGATCGGTACCGGTGGGTCGGTGAGGGACGCGGTGGCGCCGGGCACGACGAGCACGGCGCCGTGGTCTACGACGCGAGCGCCCTGACGTTGCTCGACCTGCGCCACCGGTGGCTGTCGCCGACTCCCGAGGTTCCCGGCTCGATCGCGTCCGACGCCGACCTGCCCCGGATGCTGACCGCGGCCCGGTTCCACCACAGCGCGTCGGGCGCGACGTTCACCGTCGTGAGCACGCACCTGGACCACCTGGGCGCACAAGCCCGGGTCGACGGCGCGGCCCAGGTCGCGACGGAGGCGGCCCACGGGCCGACCGTGGTGATGGGCGACTTCAACGACCCGGCGGAGGACTCCGAGGCGTACCGGATCCTGACCGGGTCCGGACTGGTGGACGCGTTGGCGCCGCGGGACCGGGCGGAGCGTCGGCTCCGCACGTTCACGGGCTTCGACCCGGACTCCGAGGGTGAGGGCGAGCAGATCGACTGGATGCTGGTGACGCCCGACATCACGGTGTCGGACGCCTGGGTCGTCGCCGGGCCGACGGACGAGGCCTCGCCGTCGGACCACCGGGCCGTGGTCGCGGACCTCGTCGTGGGGCCTCAGGCGGCCTGGAACCAGAGGTAGACCGCCAGCCCGAACCCGAGCGTCGCCGCGAACCACCTGACCGCGCTGCCGGGGATCCGGCGGACGAGGACCGGTCCGAGGGCACTGCCGACGAGCAGGCCGGCGGCCAGGGGCAGCGACCGACGCCCAGGGGACCGGCGTGACGAGGACGAGGACCAGCGCGGCTGCCGCGCAGGTCGCAGGGACGACGACGTTCTTGACCGCGTTGGCCTGCGGTACCCGGGACTCGTAGAACAGCACCACCGCCAGGAACATCACCCCCGACCCCGCGCCGAAGTACCCGCTGTAGACCGAGACCAGGGCCACCAGCACGCCGAGCGTCCTGACGCCCACCTCCCCGCCGCGCCGCCACGACGTGATGACCGGCTGGAGCAGGAGGACCACGGAGCCGAGGGCGACGAGGAAGGGCACGACGCGGGCGAAGACGCCCGGCGGGGTGGCGAGCAGCAGCAGCGCCCCCGCCACGCTGCCGACCGCCGCCACCGGCAGCAGCCGGACCAGGAGCGGCCGCGTTCCCGCGAGCTCGCTGCGTGAGCTGAGCGCCGACCCCGGACCGATGGCGACCGCCGCGACGATGTTCCCCACGTTGGCGGGCAGCGGCGGCACCCCGGCCGCCAGCAGCGCGGGGTAGGAGATCAGCGACGTGATCCCGCCGGCGCTCCCCACCACTCCGGCCACGACGCCCGCCGGGACCAGCAGCGCGGCGGGCAGGAGGGACACGTCCAGAGCCTGACACGGCTCACACCGGGTACGACGCTCCGCGGCAGGTGACCCGGATCGACAGCAGCAGGGTGGTCGCGGTGACGAAGAGGACGTTCCCCTGCGGTCCGCCGAAGGTGAGGTTCGCGCATACCTCGGGCAGGAGGAGCTTCCCGAGCAGCGTCCCGTCGGGGTGGACGCAGTGCAGCCCGTCATGCGCCGCGAGCCAGAGCCGGCCCGCGTCGTCGATCCTCACTCCGTCGTAGCCCCCGGTATCGGCCGTGACCAGCACCTCGCCGCCGTCAAGGGACCCGTCGCCGGCCACGTCGAAGCGGCGGACGTGGTTCCGCTCGGAGTCGACGACGTAGAGCTCCCGCTCGTCCGCCGAGAAGGCCAGCCCGTTCGGCTGTGCGAAGTCGTCGGCCACCCGCGTGACCGAGCCGTCGGCGTCGACCCGGTATACGTGGCAGCCGTCGGTCTCGCTCTCGCCCTGATGGCCCTCGTAGTCGCTGTGGATGCCGTAGCTCGGGTCGGTGAACCAGATCGAGCCGTCAGCGCGCTCGACGAGGTCGTTCGGGCTGTTCAGCCGGCGACCCTCGTACGCGTCGGCGAGCGTCGTCACGCTGCCGTCCGGTTCCACCCGGGTGACCGAGCGGCTGCCGTGGTGGCAGTGGACGACGCGGCCCAGCCGATCGACGATCCGCCCGTTCGCGTAGCCGGCGGGCGAGCGCCAGACGCCGACGGCGCCGGTGGTCTCGTCCCAGCGCATGACGCGGTCGTTCGGGATGTCGCTGAACAGCACGCTGCGCCAGAGCGGCGAGTACGCCGGTCCCTCCAGCCAGCGGCCGTCCTCGAACAGGACCTCCACGTAGCGGTCGCCACCGATCGGCGCGAACCGCTCGTCCAGCCGCTCCCACCTGGTACGGATGCGTCCATCGGACATGGTCAGCACTGTCCCACGTGACGTCCCGGCCGGTCAGGCGCGCGCGAGGATCTCCCCGTTGACGACGACGAACCACCCGTCCGGGTGCGCCGCCCACTCGCGCCAGGCGCGAGCCAGCTCGTCGAGCAGCTCCGGCGTGGCGAGCCCCCGCTCGAGCGCCTGTTGCGCCAGGGACGACTGGGTGATCCGGTCGGCCCACAGGCCACCCCACCAGTCCCGCTCCTCCGGCGTCGCGTAGCACCAGGTGCTCGCCGACGACGTGACGTCCTCGAACCCCGCGGTATGCGCCCAGGCCAGCAGGTGCCGGGCGGCCGACGGCTCGGCGTCGTTGCTGCGGGCGACGTCCTCGTAGACGGTGAGCCAGTCGTCGAGCCGCGCTGAGGCGGGGTACCAGACCATCGCCGCGTAGTCGGCGTCGCGCACGGCGACGAGCCCGCCCGGCCGGCATACCCGGCGCATCTCCCGCAGGGCGGCCACCGGGTCGCTGAGGTGCTGGAGCACCTGGTGCGCGTGGACGACGTCGACCGAGTCGTCGGGCAGGTCGAGGTCGTAGACGTCGCCGATCCCGAACTCGGTCGTCGTGTCCCCGCGCGCCTCGGCGTTGACGCGGGCGGCGTCCAGCGGGTCGACGACGACGTCGAGGCCGACGACCCGGCCCGGCGCCACGACCTCGGCCAGGTCGAGGGTGATGGTCCCCGGTCCGCACCCGATGTCGAGCAGGCTCATGCCCGGCGCCAGGTGCGGCAGGAGGTATGCGGCGGAGTTGGCCGCCGACCGCCACTGGTGCGAGCGCAGCACCGACTCGTGGTGGCCGTGGGTGTAGGTGTCCTGCCTGGTCACCCGCACATCCTGCGCCGCTCGGGCGGGCTCGCGCCGTTCCCGACCGCATGGTGACCGGCTCGGTTAGATTTCGGGCGTGCTGCGCGTCGCTGCGCTCCTGGCCGCCCCCCTGCTCGGCCTCCTTGTCCTGCTCGGCTGGCCCGAGGTGGACGGGCGGTGGGAGCACCACCCCTCCCACTTCTGGCTGGTCCTCGTCACCGGCCTGATCAACCTCGCCCTGGGGGTGGTGGCCGCCGACGCCGCCCGTCGACGCGGCGACGCGCGGCTCGTGCTCGTCGGCCTGTCGTTCATGGCGGCCGCGGGGTTCCTCGGACTGCACGCGCTGGCCACCCCGGGCGTACTGCTCGCCGCGTCGAACGCCGGGTTCGTCGTGGCGACGCCGGTCGGCCTCCTCATCGCGTCGGTCCTGGCCGCCGGGTCGAGCCTGGACCTGCAGTCGGTGGGGCCACGGATCGTCCGGCTCCAGCGGCCGATGACGTACGGGCTGATGGCGGTCATGGTGGTCTGGGCCGTCTACTCGCTCGCCGGCCTGCCGCCGCTCAACAGCAGGCTCGACGAGGACCGGGCCAACGCGGTCCTGCGACTGCTCGCCTTCCCCGGACTCGCGTTCTACGTCCTCGCCTCGTGGCGGTACCTCTCGCTCTACCGGCTGCGGAGGTCCTCGCTGGCGCTGGCCCTGTTCGCCGCATACGTGCTGCTGGCGGAGGCGTTGCTGGCGGTCACCTTCGGCCGTAACTGGCACACGTCCTGGTGGGAGTGGCACGTCCTCATGCTGGTGGCGTTCGTCATCGTGGCGCGGACGACGAGGGTGGAGTACCGGCGGTCGGGGTCGTCGGTCGGTGCGTTCAGCGGCCTCTACCTGGACCAGACGCTCCGTCGGGTCGACCAGCGGACCGCGGCCGGCCTCGAGCAGCTGGTCGGCGCCATCGAGCGGGGCGAGTCCACGGCGTCGGTCGTGGACACGATGGTCACCCGCGACGGGATCTCCCGCGACGAGGCCAAGGCGCTCTCCGCCGCGGCGCGCGAGATCCACGACCTCGACGCGCTGTTCACGCCGTACGTCTCGCCGCAGGTCGCCGAACGCCTGCGCGCCGACCCGACTCTGGCCGAGCTCGGCGGTGTCGAGCGGCAGGTGTCGGTGCTGTTCGCCGACCTCCAGGGGTTCACGGCGTTCTCCGAGACGCGGTCGCCGGCGCAGGTGATCGGGATGCTCAACCGGTACTGGTCGGCGGCGGTGCCCGCCGTGACGCGCGAGGACGGGTTCATCGAGCGGTTCGCGGGGGACGCGATCATGGTGGTGTTCAACGCGGCCGGCAACCAGCCGGACCACGCCCGGCGGGCCGTGCGGGCCGGGCTGGGACTGCAGCGCGCGGCCGCGGGGATTGCGCTGGACGACGGATGGCCGCGGTTCCGGGTCGGGATCAACTCGGGCAAGGCCGTGGTCGGCAACGTCGGCACGGCGGAGCAACGTTCGTTCACGGCGATCGGCGACACGACGAACCTCGCCTCCCGGATCCAGGGGCTGGGCCGTCCCGGCCAGGTGATCATCGGGGAGACCACCCGGCAGCTGCTCGACGACGACGCGGCGTTGACACCGCTCGGCGCGGTCGAGGTCAAGGGCAAGGTGCAGCCGGTCACCGCCTACCTCGTGAGCGACTCACCGCCGCCGCCGCCCGAGGACGGCCAGCCGGGCGTCACCCGCTGAACTTGTCTCCACCTGGGACCCCGCCGCCCTGCCACGCTCCGGCGATTAGCGTGGGAACACGTTGCTCCCAGGGGGTCAACGTGTTCCCACGATCCCGCTGAGCGTGGCCATGATGGAGCGACATCAGCGTCATGGCACCAACTTCGCTCCAGTGAGGACCCTCTGAGACGCCCGGTTCGCGGCGCGTCCCGACGTCAGTGGACCGCGGAGGGGAAGGCGTCCCGCCATGACCGGATGGCCACGCCACCCGAGTCGGTGCCGTCCACCGACTCGGCGGCGAGCAGGCCGTGCGCGATGGCCCGGGTCACACAGTCCCCGGCGGCCATCATCAGGAGGAACAGCTCGGTGAGGTCCGGTTCGGGGCGGGCGCCGGTCGCCATGGTGAACAGCGTGTCACCGTCGAAGAGGGTGTGGACCGGGTTGATCGCCCGCGCCATCCCGTCGTGGCCCATCCCGGCGACCTTCTGGCACTGGGCCTTGGTCAGTGTCGCGTCGGTGGCGATGAGGCCGATGGTCGTCGCCATCGCCGGACGCATCCCCTCGCGCCCGGCCCGCTCCGCGTAGGCCCGCGACGCGGCCACGTCCTCCTCGCTCGGCATCCCGATGTGGTCGAACTCCCCGTCGAGGCCGTGCCGAACCGCGTACAGCTGCCCGGTCCTCGGGTCGACCGGCGAGCCGACCGAGTTGACCGCGACGATCGCCGCGACCGTCGTGCCGGACGGGAGCACCACGCTGGCCGACCCGATGCCCCCCTTGAACCCGCCCGAGGACGAACCCGTGGCCGCCCCGACGATCCCCTGCTCGACCGGACCGTCGGACGCCGACGCGTACGCGATCTTGCCGTCCTTGCGGGTGGGGTGGTGGTGGAACGTACCCCCGCGCCCGAGGTCGAAGAGGATCGCGCCGGGGACGATCGGGACGACCTGCCCGGGCCCGCCGATCTGCCAGCCGTGCCCGTCCGCGAGCAGGCTCTGGACGATCCCGTCGGCCGCTGCGAGACCGAGGGCCGAACCCCCGCCGAGCATGACGGCGTTGACGCGGTCGACGAGGTTGCGCGGGTCGAGCAGGTCGGTCTCCCGCGTGCCCGGTCCCCCGCCCCGCACGTCCACTCCACAGACGGCGCCGCCGTGAGGGGCCAGGATCACCGTGGTCCCGGTCAGCCAGCCCGGGTCGCGGCGGGTCGAGTGGCCGACCTTGAGGCCGGCGACGTCGGTGAGCGAGTTCGTGGGGCCGGGCTGGAGCGTCACGCTCCGCAGGCTAGAGCCTCAGCCTCAAGCGCCGATCTCAACGTCGGGCTCAGGCGTCGGGCTCAGACGTTGATGCCGAGGCGGCGGGCGCTCCGGGCCCGCTGCCGCGAGGCGCGCAGCCGGCGCAGCCGCTTGACCAGCATCGGGTCGGCCTCGAGGGCCTCCTGCGTGTCGATCAGCGCGTTGAGCACCTGGTAGTAGCGGGTGGCGCTCATGTCGAAGAGCTCCTTGATCGCCTGCTCCTTGGCGCCGGCGTACTTCCACCACTGGCGCTCGAAGGCGAGGATCTCCCGGTCACGGGTGGCGAGGACGCCGTCACCGGCACGTGTCGGTTCCTCGTGTCGCTGCGCGTCCATGGTGGCCACACTATAGGGCCAAATGACACGCATGTCATTCGCCTCGGGGCACGTCACGACATCGTGTCGAGGATGGCCAGGATGTCGTCCTCGGTGGTCGTCGGGTTGACGATCGCGAACCGGGTCACCGTCTCCCCCTCGTGCGTCGTGGGGACGACGAACGCGAACTCGTCGGCCAGCAGCCGGTCGGACCACGCCTGGTAGTCCTCCCGCGCCCAGCCGATCCGGCGGAACACCATCACCGACAGGTCGCGCTCGCGCAGCAGCTCCAGCCGCTCGCGCCGGCCGATCTCCGCCTCCGCGAACCGGGCGACCTCGAGGGTGCGCTCGACCGCCCGCGCATACGCCTCAGTGCCGTGGACCGCGAGCGAGAACCAGAGCGGGAGCCCCCGGGCCCGGCGGGTGAGGCCGACGGAGTAGTCGGTGGGGTTCCAGTCGGGGGCGTCGGTGAGGACGTCCAGGTACCCCGCGTGCTGGGTATGCGCGGCACGGGCGAGGGCGGGTTCGCGGTAGATCAGCGCGCAGCAGTCGAACGGCGCGAACAGCCACTTGTGCGGGTCGACGATGAACGAGTCCGCCCGCTCCACGCCGTTGAAGAGCGACCGGGCCGAGGGGGCCGCGAGCGCCGCGCCGCCGTAGGCCCCGTCGACGTGGAACCAGATGCCGAACTCCGCGCAGACCTCGGCCACCGACGCCAGGTCGTCGACGATGCCGAAGTTCGTGGTCCCGGCCGTGGCGACGACGGCGAAGAACGTCTTGGGGTCGTTGTCCTCGAGGGTCCGTCGGAGGTGGGCGCCGGTCAACCGCCAGTGGTCGTCGGCGTAGACCGTCATCAGCTGGGCGTCCATGACGTCGCAGGCGGACTGGATCGACGAGTGGGCGCCGTAGGTCGTGGCGACCCGCCAGGGCCGCACGTCGGAGCCGGCCTCCAGGGCGTTGTGCCGGGCGGTGTGCCGGGCGGCGACGAGCGCGGACAGGTTCCCGATGGTGCCACCGGGCACGAACGCGCCGCCGGCTCCCGCTGGCAGTCCGGCGAGGTCGGCGATCCAGCGGAGCGTCTCGTTCTCGGCGTGGACGGCGCCCGAGCCCTCGAGCCATGAGCCGCCGTAGATCGACGAGGCGCCGACGACGACGTCGAACGCCGCCGCCTCCTGGGTCGGGGCGCAGGGGATGAACGACAGGTACCGCGGATGGTCGGTGGACAGGCAGGACGGCGCCAGGACGTCGGCGAAGACGTCGAGGGCGCGGGCCGCGCCGAGCCCGGCGGGCGTGACCGTCACCCCCGCCTCGTCCAGCAGCTCCTGCTCGTCCAGCGGCCCGTCCAGCGGGACGGGGTCGAGGCTGAGCCGGTCCGCCGCGTAGGCGAGGATCGCGTCCACGTCGGCCGGCGCGAGCGGCTGGTCGAAGCGATGCACCGGCCGATCGTATGCGTGTCACGCCGACGCGCTGACCGACTCTGCCAATCCGTGATCGTGGCCGATTCCCCACCCCAGCGGGTCAGGAATCGTCCACGCTCACCGTCACCCAGTCGGCTCGACGCTGCATCACGCCGAGTGGGAGGGCTCGGTCAGGCGGCCGCGCTCACCGACTCCGGCACATCGGCAGCCTCGACGACCGGAACCGGCGCCGCATACTCCTGCCACTCCTCGCGCCCGAGCGCGTCGCGCAGCACCATGCCGGCCGTGTTGTACCCGGAGACCATGACCCACGGCAGCCCGGCGTTCGGCGTGGTCCACTGCCCCGCGGCGTACAGACCGGGGACGACCGTGCGCTGCGGCGGCCGCTGGCGCGACAGCATCTGCGGAACCAGGGCCCATCCGGCGAAGGCGCCGTCGGAGTTGCCGGTGTCGCGGACCATGTCCAGCGGCGTGCGGACCCGGCGCACCACGATGTGGTCGCGCAGGCCGGGGATGACCTGCTCGGCGCGGCGGATGAACGTGTCGGCGATCCACTCCTTGTCGCGCTCCCAGTCGAGGTCGCCGGAGACCAGCGTGGTCGGGCACTCGAGCTTGACCGAGGCCATGCCGGGGGGCGCCAGGTCGGGCTGGTGGAACGTCGCGACGTAGACGTAGAAGGCGGCCTTCTCGACGTTCCCGCTGGGGAACTGGGCCATCGCCTCGTCGAGATCGTGGCCGTCGTAGACGAAGTTGAGCCGCTTGATCTGGTCGCGGTACGGCGTGAGGTCCATGTCGACGCCGAGCTGGACCTGGAAGAACGACGGCGTCGTGGGCAGCTGCGGCAACCGCTCCCGGAGCTTGGCCGGCACGACCGAGGCCGGCAGCTGGTCGAGGTAGAGCCGCCGGGCGTCCGACGCGCAGACCACGGCCTTGGCGGTGAAGACCCGCCCGTCGACCGTCTCGACGCCGCGCGCCTTGCCGCCCCGCACCACGACCCGCGCCACCTCGGCGCTGGTGATGACCGTGCCGCCGGCCTCGAGGTACATCTCACGCAACGTCTCGGCCAGCCGGCCGAACCCGCCGGCCGGCATCCACATGGTCCGCAGCGCGTGGGTGAGGAACACCCCGGCGATGGCGGCCGAGAGACGGCCGGGAGGCGTGCCGATCCCGACGGCCAGCTGGGCGAGGTACGCCTTGGCCAGCGGGTCGGTCAGGTGCTCGTCGAGCAGGTCCTTGAGGGTGAGGTTCTGGTACTTCAGCAGCGTGTGGCCGGGGAACTTCAGGGCCTGGGCCATCGGGTTCATCAGGTCGCTCAGCCACGGCTTCTGGAACTGGACCAGCAGCTTGTCGATCGCCTTGCCGCGACCGGGGCGGTCGGCGACCCGGAACGACGGGACGACCTTGTCGAGGTCCGCGACCATCTGCTCCATCGCCAGGAAGACCTTGGCAATGCCACGCCGCTCGTGCGGGAACCGGTCGCCGAGCACGTCCGCCGCCTCGGTGAGGTCGGCGGGCAGCTCGAGGCGCTCGTCGGGGAAGACGCACTGGAAGTCCTGGCGGTCCGGGACCATGGCGATCCGCCGCGGGATGCCCAGCCGCTCGAACACCTCTCGCGGCTGCATACCGAGCCGGTAGGCCAGCAGGATGTGGCCGCCGTGGTCCCAGTAGAAGCCCTGCTCGCCGTCGCCGTGGGCGTAGCCGCCGACGTAGGCGTTCTTCTCGAGGAGGGCGACCTTGGCGCCCTGCTGGGCGAGGGTCAGGGCGCAGGTGAGTCCGGCCGCGCCGGAGCCGTAGACGATCGCGTCGTAGTGGGTGTCGACGTGGGAGTCGACGGCAGGGGTGGTGGGAGAGAGGGGGCTCATGCCCCAGGAAGAGTGCGCGGGGCTCCTCGGCGATACGTCGACCCGGAGCGAACCTCAGCCGAGCAGGGCGGCGCGCAGGTCGTCGACGGTGTCGGCGACGACGTCGGGCCGCGCCGCGACCACGTCGGAGCGCGCGCCGGCACCCCACGTGACCCCGACCGCGGCCATGCCCGCGCGCCGGGCCGCCTGGACGTCGACGACCGCGTCGCCGACGTAGACCGCCTCGGCCGGAGTGCCGCCCATCCGCGCGACCGCGAGCAGCAGCGGCGCCGGGTCCGGCTTGTGCTCGGCGGTGTCCTCGAGGGTGACCAGGGCCTGCGGCCCGCTCAGGTAGGCGTCCAGTCCGGTCAGCCGCAGGGCCGCCTCGGCGGGTCCGCGGAGCTTCGAGGTCGCGGCCGCGCACCGGACTCCTGCGTCGGCGAGATCGGCGAGCAGGAGGTCGACACCCGCATACCGGCGGATCAGCCGCTCGGTGTTGGCGTGGTTCCACTCGATGTACGTCGCGAACAGCTCGTCGGCCTGCTCCGGCGAGCGCTCGCGAAAGGCGCGGATCAGCGGCTGGCCGATCCACGAGCGGATCACGACCTCGTCCTCCGGCGCCCCGAGCACGGTGGTGAACGCGTGCTGGTACGAGTCGACGATCAACCCGATGGTGTCGACCAGGGTCCCGTCGAGGTCGAAGACGACGGACGGCCAGCGGGGGCTCAGGGACACGAGCGCCCAGCCTAGGTATGCCTCGTCGCCAGGTCGGCCAGCACCTCGCCGATGGTGCGCAGGGCGGACGCCGTGAACGCCGGGTTGGTCTCCCGGTAGTACGGCACGATGAGCGCCGCCTGGGTCAGGGCGTAGCCCCGGGACCGCTCCCAGGTTGCGTCGTCGACCTCGAGCGCCTCCCGGTAGCGTTCCCGGCCGGTCGGTCCGAAGACCGTCCACGCCGCGATCACGTCGGCCGCGGGGTCGCCGACGCCGACCGCGCCGAAGTCGATGACGGCGGCGAGCCGGCCGCCCTGGACCAGCAGGTTCGGGCGGAGCAGGTCGGTGTGGATCCAGACCGCGTCGCCCGCGAAGACCGGCGCCTCCAGAGCGCGGTCCCACGCGGCCAGGACCGCGGCGGTGTCGAGCAGGTCACCGGCCTCGACGATCGCCACCCGGGTCACCTCGTCGAGCACTGCGAGGGGTCGCCGACCGGCCGCCGGACCGCCCTCGACCGGACCCGCTCGCAGCTCGCGCACGAACCGCGCCAGGTCCTCGGCGGCGCCGCGCTCGTCGGCCACGAGTTCGTCCTCGTACTGGTCACCGTCGACCCACCGGTAGACCGCCCACGGCAGCGGGTACTCGTCGGTGGGCCGGCCCTCGGCCACCGGTTCCGGTACCCGCAACGAGATCCGCTCGCTGAGCCGAGGCAGCCAGACGCGCTCGCGCTCCAGGTCGCCGGCCCACTCGGCGGTCCTCGGCAGCCGGACGGCCAGGTCGTCGCCGAGGCGGAACATCGCGTTGACCGTCCCGCGGCCGACCTCGCGAAGCGGCCGACCGGCCACGTCCGGCAGCTGCTCGGCGAGGAGCCGGCGCACGAGAGCGGCGTCGATCACCAGCTCGTCGTCGTGCATGCGGGGATGCGCGTCGGGGGCCACAGGGGCCAGTCGACCCGCATACGACCGCCGACGTCCACCCGATTCCGGCACGAGCGGGACGTTCGGGCAGGTTCGTCACGTCAAGGGCACGTTCGCCCGTACCCGCAGAGTGCCCAACGTGCCCGAACCACGCTGGGCGCATGGGACACGACGGGGGCGGATAGCGTGAGATCCGTGACCGCGAGGCCCTTGGAAGAGCTCGTCGACATCTCCTGGGTTCCCGCGCTCGCCCCCGTCTCGCCGGTCATCGCCGAGCTCGGCGACTTCCTCCGGGCCGAGGTCGCGGCCGGGCGCGGGTACCTGCCGAGCGGCAACAACATCCTGCGCGCGTTCCGCCAGCCGCTCGACGACGTGCGCGTCCTCATCGTCGGCCAGGACCCCTACCCGACCCCGGGCCACCCGGTCGGGCTCTGCTTCTCGGTGGCTCCCGACGTCCGGCCGCTGCCGAGGAGCCTGGTGAACATCTACACCGAGCTGCGCAACGACCTCGGCGAGGCCGCCCCGACGACCGGGGACCTCACCCCGTGGACGGAGCAGGGCGTCCTGCTGCTGAACCGCGTCCTCACCGTGGGTCCCGGCAAGCCGGGGAGCCACCAGGGCAAGGGGTGGGAGACGGTCACATCAGCGGCCATCGAGGCGCTCGTCGCCCGCGGCGGCCCGCTCGTCGCGGTTCTCTGGGGCCGACAGGCCCAGTCGCTCGCACCCATGCTCGGCGACGTCCCCCGGGTCGAGTCGGCCCACCCGTCACCGCTGTCGGCCCACTCGGGGTTCTTCGGCTCGCGCCCGTTCAGCCGGGCCAACTCGCTGCTGGTCGCCGCCGGCGGCCCGCCCGTCGACTGGAGGTTGACGTGACCGACCCGCAACCGGAACCCCGCATCTGGACCCGCTACGTGGCCGTCGGGGACTCGTTCACCGAGGGCATGTCCGACCCGGACCCGGAGATCCCGGACCGCTACGTCGGGTGGGCCGACCGCCTCGCCGTGGACCTGGCCCGGTATGCGTCGGACTCCGGGCAGCAGTTCGGCTACGCCAACCTCGCCGTCCGCGGGCGGCTGCTCGCCGACATCGTCGGCCCACAGCTGGACGCGGCCCTGGCCCTGGAACCGGACCTCGTCAGCATCGTCGGCGGTGGTAACGACATCCTGCGCCCGAGCGCCGACGTCGACGGGCTCGCCGGCAAGCTGGAGGACGCCGTCATGCGCATCCGCGCCACCGGTGCCGACGTGCTCATGGTGACGCCGTTCGACCCCGTCGGCGCGCCGCTGGTGCGAGCCACCCGCGGACGGGCCGGGGCCTTCGCCGCCCTGGTGTGGGGGATCGCCCAGCGGCACGGCGCGCGCGTCCTCGACCAGTGGAGCCTGGTCGCCCTCCGCGACTGGCGGATGTGGGCCGACGACCGCATCCACATGACCGCAGAGGGCCATCGGCGGGTCGCCCTCGCGGCCCTCTGGACGCTCGGCCACGCCAGCGACGAGTCGGACTGGCGTACTCCACTGCCGGCCGCCGCGCCGGTGCCCCGCCGAGAAGCCATGGCCGGGAACGCCCGCTGGGCCCGCGAGTACCTCGCCCCGTGGGTCCAGCGCCGGCTGCGCGGCGAGTCCTCGGGCGACCTGCTCACCGCGAAGCGCCCCGAGGTCACCCCCCTCGAACGGAAGGACGCGTGATGGACCCCTTCGAGCTGTACGCCATCGACGGGCTGCTCACCGACGAGGAGCGCGCGATCCGCGACACCGTCCGCGACTTCGGCGCCAGGGAGCTGCGTCCCCACGTCGCGACGTGGTTCGACGAAGGGCGGGTCCCCGCCCGCGACCTCGCGAAGCAGCTCGGCGCCCTCGGCATCCTCGGGATGCACCTGGAGGGCTACGGCTGCGCGGGAACCGGAGCCGTCGCCTACGGGCTGGCCTGTCAGGAGATGGAGGCCGTCGACTCCGGCCTCCGCTCCCTCGTCTCGGTCCAGGGATCCCTGGCGATGTACGCGATCCACGCCTACGGCAGCGAGGAGCAGAAACAGGAGTGGCTCCCGGGCATGGCCGCGGGCGAGAAGCTGGGCTGCTTCGGGCTCACCGAGCCGGACGCCGGCTCCAACCCCGCGAGTATGCGCACGGTCGCCAAGCGGGACGCCTCCGGTGACTGGGTCCTCAACGGCACCAAGCTCTGGATCACCAACGGGTCGGTCGCCGACGTCGCCGTCGTGTGGGCACGCACCGACGACCGGATCCGCGGGTTCGTGGTCCCGACGGCCGCGAAGGGCTTCTCCGCCAACGAGATCCACCAGAAGCTCTCGCTCCGGGCGAGCGTCACGAGCGAGCTGGTCTTCGACGACCTGCGGCTCCCCGCGGACGCCGTGCTGCCCGGTGCCGCCGGGCTCGGGGGCCCGCTCGGCTGCCTCAACGAGGCGCGGTTCGGGATCATCTTCGGCTCGCTGGGCGCCGCCCGCGACAGCCTCGAGACCGCTCTGGACTACGCGAAGACCCGTGAGGTGTTCGACAAGCCGCTGGCCGCATACCAGCTCACCCAGCAGAAGCTCGCCGACATGGCCGTCGAGCTCGGCAACGGCATGCTGCTCGCCATGCACCTCGGCCGGCTCAAGGAGGCCGGGACCCTCACGCCGGAGCAGGTCAGCGTCGGCAAGCTCAACAACGTGCGGAAGTCGCTGGCGATCGCCCGGGAAGCACGGACCATCCTCGGCGCGAACGGGATCTCGTTGGAGTACAGCCCGATTCGCCACGCGGCCAACCTCGAGAGCGTGCTGACCTACGAGGGCACCACCGAGGTGCACACCCTCGTGATCGGCAAGGCGTTGACCGGGGAGAACGCCTTCAACTGAGCCGTTCTCGGTGTTCGGGCATCAATAGTCCTGACCGCCGCGGATCGGGCCGGGTCGCCCGTCGGGGTCGTGCAGGACCTCCAGCGGCACCTTCGCCCACCGACGCTGGAACGGGCTCAGCTCGGGCAGCGGCAGCCGCCGCAGTCGTCCCGGCGGGCGCTCCCCCACCCGGCCGGCGGCGTGCCACGCGTCCAGCCGGTCGGCGCTGGCGGCGTAGGCGTCGAAGAGCCCGACCGGCTCGACGCAGTCCGCCATGGCCTGCTTCAGCCCGTCCGCCTCGACCTCGGCCAGGCGGTCCAGGTGCTCCGCGGCCAGCGTCAGCCGCAGCGACCGGGCGTACTCCTCGTCGAGCACCACGCACGAGAGCTCGGAGTCGTGGGTCCACGAGCGCCGGTTGAAGTTGTCGGACCCGACGCTGGCCCAGACGTCGTCGATGACGCACACCTTGGCGTGCACGTAGACCGGCGTGCCGTCACGGTTCTCGATGCCGTACGCCGCCACCCGTCCGGGCGCGACCGACATCACGGCGCGGAAGGCCCGATGGCGCCCGAGCAGCTCCGGGATCCGGGCAAGCCCGTCGACGTCCGGCACGAGCGGGATGACCACGACCAGCCGCAGCTCGGGTCGGTCGCGCAGCGCGGCCAGGAACGGGTCGGCGACGTCATGCCCCCAGAAGTACTGGTCCTCGACGTAGACCAGGCCGCTCGCCCGCCCGATCGCCTTGGTGTAGCCCCGGGCGACGCTGCGCTCCCCGCCCCGGGCGAACGGGAAGTCCCGACCGTGCCGCAGGTTCGGGTAGGTCCGGAGCAGCTGCACGGTATGCGTCCCCGCCTCCGGCGGTGGTGGCTGCTGCGCCGGGAGCGGGTCCGGACTGACGTCGAGCCTTCGCAGCCTGTCCGAGATCCGGCGCAGCGGGCTGCGGCTGAGCGGGGTGGGGTCCTCCCACCGCTCGCGGAAGACGGTCTCGACGTCATGGACGGCCGGGCCCTGGATACGCACCTGGAGGTCGTGCCAGGGCGGGTTCGGACCGTACTCGTCCGTCAGCGGCTGGGGCTGCGGGTCGCCGTGGTGGTCGGCGTCGTCGCGCCGGTTGTGGGCGAGGTCGATGCCGCCGACGAAGGCGACGTCGCGCGACGGGTCGTCGCGGTGGCGGATGACGACGAACTTCTGGTGGTGCGAGCCGCCGGCGCGGACGCGCATGTCGAGGAGCACCTCGGCGCCGCGGCGCTGGAGCCGTTCGCCGAGGTGCCGGTTCTCGGTGGCGAAGAAGCCGGTCTGGTCCAGGTGCGAGCGCCACACCAGGCCACGCACGTCGACCCCGCGCTCGTCCGCGGACCCGAGGACCTCCACCACCTCGGAGCCGGGTTCGTCGGTGAGCCGCTCGTCCGCGTCCCCCTGCCAGTCGGTGAAGAGGACCAGGTCGCCCTCTCGAGTCGCGGTCAGGGCGTCGTAGAGGGCCCGGAAGTAGGCGGCGCCGTGGACGAGGGGCGTGACGAGGTTGCCCTCCGACCAGGCGTCGTCACCCTCGTGACGATCGTCCAGCCGCGTGCTCGGGTTGCCTCGCTCGGGGCGGGTCAGCAGCCAGTCGCGGCGTTCGGTCACGTGTCCGAGGATGCCGCACACCCCGGTCAGGCATGCGCAGAGCCTCCCGAGTGTTGTGACGGAGCAGGGCACCATGGGGGTGCGTTCGGCTGAGCTCGAGGAGATTCGATGTCCGTCCAGATGATGTCCGTCATGGCCAGCTCGAGGCGGGAGCTGCGCCAGCACCCCGTGGACGTGAGAGTTCGGGCCGAACGGGACGGGGCCACCGTCGTCGACTCGGCTGCCGCGCGGCTCGTATGGGAGCCCCGGCGGATCGTCTCCGCGTACGCGGTTCCGGTCACGGACATCGTGGGCACGCTCGTCAGCCCCGAGACGGTGTCACCCGAGGTCCGATCGCTACCACCGGTGCTCAGTCCACGGCAGGGGTTCGCCGTGCACTCGGCCACCGGCACCGCATACGACATCGAGACGGCCTCCGGCACTCTCCCCGGGGCGGCGTTCGTCGTCGACGACCCCGACCTCGAGGGGTACGCCATCCTCGACTGGGACGCGTTCACCCGCTGGTTCGAGGAGGGCGAGGAGGTCCGCGGTCACCCGCGCGAGCCGTTCCACTCGATCCGGTGCTTCCCCTCGGACCGGCACGTCGTCGTCGAGATCGACGGGCAGGTCGTCGTCGACACCTCCCGCGCGGTGATGCTCGTCGAGACCATGCTGCCGCCGCGCTGGTACGTCCCACGCGAGGACGTCCGGATGGACCTGCTCACGCCGTCCGACTCTCACACCATCTGTGCCTACAAGGGCCAGGCGTCGTACTGGTCCTACGGGGACGCCCCCGACGTCGTGTGGACCTACGACGACCCGCGCCACGAGGCCCTCCCGGTCCGCGGCCTCCTCTCGTTCTACGCCGAGTTCGCCGACTACGTCGTCGACGGCGAGCGGATCCCGCGGCCGGTCACCGAGTGGAGCCGGTCACGGACCTGAGGATGGCGGCCGTCTCCGGCTGACGGCCGTGCTCCGCCCAGGCCAGCGGCGTGCTGCCGTGGTCGGCGTCGAGGAGACCCGGGTTCGCGCCGGCGGCCAGCAGGGCGCGGACCATCTCGACGTCACCGATCCACGCGTGCTGGTGCAGGGCGGAGTGACCGTCCTCGTAGGCGTCGACGTCGGCTCCCCCGGCGACCGCCGCCGCGACGGCCTCCGGGGAACCGGCGGCGTGGACGCTCGGCGGTCGGCGAGTAGCCGCCGACGACGGCGTGGCGTCCGGCGCGAACCCGTGCCGCGCCAGCAGCGCGAGGCGCCGCTCGAACCCGTGCGACTCGGCCCAGTCGAGCTGGCGGCGCATCATCTGGGCCGGCGACTCGGTGGCGTCGCCGAGCCGCTCCTGCCAGACGCCTCCGTCCCCGGTACCCAAGCCGTACTCGAAGAGCAGCTCGAGGTGGCTGTCGTCCCTCCCGAACATCCGGTTGTAGAGCGTCTGCCCGTCGTTCGGGTCCGCGCCGCGGTCGAGGAGGAGCCGGGCCAGCGGCTCCCACTGCGGATGCCGCGGCTGGCGGCCCGGACCCTGCTCGCCCTCGCCGAAGCAGCCGGTCAGCGCGGTGAACGGCGTGGGCAGCCCCTGCCACAGGTACCCCGAGGCCGGGTCGGCACCCGCGTCGAGGAGCAGCCGGGCGGTGGCGACGGCGTCACGTTGGGGAACGCGGGAGTAGACGAGGTACACCAACGGCACCCAGCGGAACGGGCCGCCGTCACGGGTAGCGGCTGACGGGTCGGCGTCGAGGTGCTGCCGCACGATCTCGGGGTCGCCCACGACCGCGGCGGCGTGGACGCTCCGCGAGGGCAGATCCGGTTGGGCGGCCAGGAGGTCCGCCGCCTCGTCCCATCGGGCGGGGTCGTCCGCCGCCGAGTACTGGAGGCAGGCGAGGTCGCAGAAGCGCTCGACGTCGTCGCGAGGTGTGGCGTCCACCGGGTCGCGGCGCAGCTCGGCCGCGAGCTCGAGGTAGTGCCTGAGCCTCGGCCAGCTGGCGAACCCGTAGCCGCGGGCCACGACCAGCTGGGCGGCGCTGAGGGTGAAGGCGGACCGGTCGACGCGCATACCGTCGGGGTGGTATCGCTCGACCAGCGATACCGCGTGGGGGACGCCGAGGCGCACGGCGCGTTGCAGCCGGCGGGCGTCGCGACGGAACCGCTCCAGGGACGGGTTGTTGGGCAGGGACGCGGCCATGACGGCCTCCTTTCGCCAGCCCGCTGTCCGCTGGGTCGGGCCGAAAGGAGGTCAGTCCTGCTCGGTCACCTGCCGTGCTCCAGGGAGGCTGAGCCCTTCCCGCAGACCGGGGGCGTCCTGGACGCCTCCGGCCAGCATACGACCGCCCCGCCCGGCCGGATTCAGGCGGTGCTGCCGAGCATCCAGCGGTGGCCGAACGGGTCGCGGAACACCGCCATCCGCCCGTGGTCGCTGTCCTCGGGTCCGCGGTCCAGCGTGGCTCCCCCGCCGACCGCGCGGGAGGTCGAGCGCATCGACGTCGTCGGCCGTGAGGTAGAGCGTGACCGCGGCGCCGCGACCCTCGGCCGGTGCCTCGACGTGGAGGTCGGGGTAGGCGTCGGACATCATCAGCGGCGCGCCGCCGAACGACAGCTCCACGTGGCCGATCCGCCCGTCGTCCATGACGATCGGGCCCTCAGTGACCTCGGCTCCCATCGACTCGACGTACCAGTCGATCGCCGCTCGGGCGTCCTTCGTGCACATGTACGGGCGGATCTCACCCATCGCCTTCTCCTTCCAGTGGTGACATGAACGACCACAGCCCACCCTCGAGGTCGCGGGCGTCGTACTCGCGGTAGCCGTAGCCCTCGTCGCGTGGTTCGCCGACCACCTCGGCACCGGCCGCGACCGCCCGGGCGTGGTGGGCGTCGACGTCGTCGACCATCACGGCCATGCAGTGCGTCGCGACCCCGAGACTCGCCGGCGACGCGAGGCCGTGCTCGTCCGAGGACGGGTGCAGCCAGACGAGACCGTCGCCGACGTGGAGCTCGCCGTGCACGACGCGTCCGGCGTCATCCCGGGACAGCCGGCCCGGCCCGAAGCCGAACACCGTCACGAGATGGTCGTGGACGGCCTCGATGTCGTCGTAGACCAGCAGGGTCAGCCGCTGCGTGACGCTCGGGTCCATCTCGCCCAGTCCCTCCATGACCTCGACCAGCTCGCGTTCGTCCGGCCCGTCCGGCGCGACCCGCAGGCTCTCGCCCACCGTCCGGACCCGTTCGCGCAGCCGGCCCATCGCCGCGAGCCGCCCGTCGAGGACGGCGAGGTGCCGCTCGACCGCGTCGGCGAGCTGCCCCGGCGGCCCGTCGAGCGCCTGCGGGATCTGCGCGAGCGGGACGCCGACGTGGCGGAGCAGGTTGACGCGGTGCAGACGTCGGATGTCGTCCTCGCCGTAGACGCGGTGGCCGCCCGCGAGTCGCTCCGACGGCGGGAGCAGGCCGATCTCCTCGTAGTAGCGCAGGGTGCGGACGGTCAGGCCGGTGCGTCGGGCCACGTCCCCGATCCGGACCTGCTCGTGCGCCTCGCGCTCGTCGCCCACGTCCTGCACGCTAGAACCTTCCGGGGCGTGAGGATCAAGTCCGGGAACCTCCGATCCGCGAAGAAGCGTTGGTTCGGACGACAACTGTGCCGACCAGGAAGGCAGCAGCCATGGGCTTCTTCGACGACGTGTCTCGCCGGGTGAAACACAAGGCCGTGGAGTGGGACGTCCAGGGCAAGGCGGAGAAGGTCGCCGCCGAGCTCGACAAGGTCGCCCACGACGCCAAGGACAAGGCGGCCGAGCTGGCCGACGACAACCGCGGCAAGATCCGCGAGAACCTCGACAAGGCCGGCGCCAAGATCGACGAGCGGACCGAGGGCAAGTACGCCGACAAGGTCGCCAAGGCCAAGGACACGGTGGCGGGCGGCGTCGACAAGCTCGCCGAGCAGCGGCCCGGAGGTCCGACGCCGCCCGGCGCGACGCCTCCGGGCAGCGCCGCCGGCGGCGGGTATGCGTCCGGGCGCGGCGGCCGGTGGCGCGGCGGCGGGGACCTACACGCCCGAGCCGTACCGTCCGGAACCCATCGACCTGCCCGAGCCCATCGACGAACCCCACGCCGGCACCGGCTGGCCCCAGGACCAGCCCCCGCGGCCCTGAGCCCCGCCGGCTCGCCACGCGACGAGCGGGAGCGGGCACGAGCGGTCGGAATTCCGACCGTTACGACCCGGTCCCGTTCGCCTGACCCGGCGTGGTCCAGCATGTGGGACGACCTCGGTAGCATGCCGACATGCCCGCCGTCCGTCTGCTGCCGACCGAGGACGCGCAGGACCTCATCGACCTGACCCGTGAGATCTGCGCGAAGGACCTCGCGCCCCAGGTCGACGAGATGGAGCGGGCGGCGGAGTTCCCGCGCGACACGTTCCGGCTGCTCGGCAAGTCCGGGCTGCTGTCGCTGCCGTACCCCGAGGAGTACGGCGGCGGTGGCCAGCCCTACGAGGTCTACCTCCAGGTCGTCGAGGAGATCGCCTCGGTCTGGATGAGCGTCGCGGTCGGCGTGAGCGTTCACTCGCTGACCTGCTACCCGGTCGCGTCCTGGGGCACCGTCGCCCAGCGGGAAGCCCTCCTGCCCGGCATGCTCGGCGGCGACCAGCTCGGCGCCTACTGCCTGAGCGAGCCGATGTCCGGCTCCGACGTGGCCTCGATGACCACCCGGGCGACCCTCGAACCGAGCGGCGACGCATACCGGATCAAGGGGACCAAGGCCTGGATCTCGCACGCCGGTCACGCGGACTTCTACACGTCGTTCGTGCGCACCTCCGACGACGGCAGCCGCGGGCTGTCCTGCTTCGTCGTGCCGGCGGATGCGGCGGGGATCGAGTTCGCGCCTCCCGAGCGCAAGATGGGCCTGGCCTGCGACACGGTGCGGCAGGTGGTCTTCAACGGCACCCCCGTCGACGCCGACCGGCGGGTGGGCGACGAGGGCCAGGGGATGGCCATCGCGATGGCTGCCCTCGACTCCGGACGGCTCGGGATCGCTGCCGCCGCAACGGGACTCGCGCAGGCCGCGCTCGACGCGGCGACCGCATACGCCAGGGAGCGCGAGCAGTTCGGGCGGCCGATCGGCGACTTCCAGGGTCTGGCGTTCATGCTCGCCGACATGGAGGCCGCCGTCACGAGTGCCCGGGCGACCTACCTGCACGCCGCGCGCCTGCGCGACGCCGGGCGGGCGTTCTCGACCCAGGCGGCGGTGGCCAAGCTGGTCTGCACCGACAACGCGATGCGGGTCACCACCGACGCGATCCAGGTGCTGGGCGGCGCGGGCTACACGCAGGACTTCCCGGTGGAGCGGTACTTCCGCGAGGCGAAGGTCACCCAGATCTTCGAGGGGACCAACCAGATCCAGCGCCTGGTCATCTCACGCCAGCTGCTGAAGAACACCTGAGGAGCACTCTCTTGCGGATCACCGACACCACCGTCGCGCTCGTCACCGGCGGTGCGTCCGGCCTGGGCGGCGCGACCACCCGACGGCTCGCCGCCGACGGGGCGCAGGTCGTCATCGTCGACCTCGCGTCCTCGCCGGGCGCGGCGCTGGCCGAGGAGCTGGGCGAGCGGGTCCGGTTCGTACCGGCCGACGTCCGCGACGAAGGCTCGGTTCAGGCCGCTGTCGACACGGCGCGATCGCTCGGCGAGCTGCGGATCGCCGTCACCTGCGCAGGGGTCGGGACGGCCGGCCGGGTGGTCGGGCGAAACGGACCGCTCGCGCTCGCCGACTTCCAGCGGACCATCGACATCAACCTGGTCGGCACGTTCAACGTCCTTCGCCTCGCCGCGGTGGCCATGCTCGAGAACGAGCCGGTCGACGGCGACCGCGGGCTCGTCGTCATGACGGCGAGCATCGCGGCCTACGACGGTCAGATCGGCCAGGCGGCGTATGCGGCCAGCAAGGGCGGCGTCGTCGCGCTCACCCTGACCGCGGCGCGCGACCTCGCCGACAAGCTCGTCCGCGTGGTCACCATCGCGCCGGGCACCTTCGCGACGCCGATGCTGGCGGGGCTCCCGGACGAGGCCACTGCGGCCCTCGAGGCGGGGATCCCGCACCCGTCGCGGTTGGGCAAGCCCGAGGAGTATGCGGCGCTGGTGCGCCACGTCGTCGACAACGGGATGCTCAACGGGGAGGTCATCCGGCTGGATGGCGCCCTGCGGATGCCGCCCCGCTGACCCGCATACCTAGCCGGTCGGCAGCATCGTGCGGAGGGTCTGGATGGTGTCGGCGTCGTCGGGGCGCTTGTCCTCGCGGTACTGCTTGACGCGGGCGAACCGGAGCGCGATCCCACCCGGATAGCGGCTGGACCGCTGGACGCCGTCGATGGCGATCTCGACGACGGTGACCGGCTCGACGAAGACGACGTGCTTCGTCGAGCGGGTCTCGATGGTCGGGAAGTGCTCGGTCTGCCAGCGCAGCAGCGCGTCGGTGAGGCCCTTGAACGTCTTGCCGACCATGACGAACCCACCAGGTTCGCCGAACTCGCCGGTCGGGTCGTAGGCGCCGAGGTGCAGGTTCGACAGCCACCCGGTCCGACGGCCGGACCCCCACTCGACCCCGAGCACGACGAGGTCGTAGGTGTGCACCGGCTTGACCTTGACCCAGCTCTTGCCGCGCCGGCCCGCGGCATACAGCGAGTCGACGCCCTTGACGACGATGCCCTCGTGCCCGGCCGCGAGCGCGTCGCGGGAGACGCGGTCGGCGGTGGCCGGGTCGGCGGTGACCTCGCCGGGGATCCGGTATGCGCCGACGACCTTCTCGAGGATCGGCAGCCGCTCGCTGAGGGGCCGGTCGATGAGGTCCTCGCCGTCGACGTGGAGGATGTCGAAGAACCACGGTTTGAGCACGGTGCTGCGCTGCGCCTCCGCTCCGAACCGCGACATCGTGTCCTGGAAGGGGCGCGGGCCGCCGTCCTCGTCGAGGGAGAGCGTCTCGCCGTCGAGGATGAGCCGTTCTGCGGGGAAGGTCCTCACGACCTCGACCACCTCGGGGACGCGGTGGGTGATCTCGGCGAGGCTGCGGGTGTAGACGTGGACGTCGTCGCCGTCGCGGTGGACCTGGATGCGGGCGCCGTCGAGCTTGTACTCGACCGAGGCCTCGCCGGTGATGGCCAACGCGGCCGCGGGGTCGGCGGCGGTGGAGGCGAGCATCGGGAGTACAGGGGTTCCGACCGCGAGGCCGACCTGCTCCAGGGCGTCGGACCCGCCGGTCAGCGCGAGGCGGGCGGTCTCGCCGAGGTCGCCGCTGAGCATGACCGCCCGGCGGACCGCGGCGACCGGGACCTCGGACGCCTTGGCGACCGCGTCGACGAGGACTCCTTCGAGGGCACCGGTCCGCATCTCGCCGATGAGGACGCGGGTCACGAACTGCTGCTCGTCGGCGGTGGCCCGTCGGCCGAGGGTCTGGAGCGTGTCCTGGCGCAGGGCGGCGGACCCGGTTCCGGTCGCGGCGAGGAGGTCGTCGAGGAGGTGGTCGAGGTCGGCCACGGTGAGGCTCGGCGTCTCGGCCGGCTCCCCCATGAGGCCGGACACGGTGCGGTAGCCGACGCCGACCCGGCCCTGGCGGGCGCGACCGATGAGAAACCCGACCGTGGGGGCCACCTCCTCGGGGGCCAGCCGGCGGAGCAGGTCGGCGAGGGCCTCGACCTTGGCCAACCGTGACGACGTGGCCGTGACCGCGGCAGCGGTCGCGACGACTTCGCTCAGCAGCATGCCCGGAATCCTCGCACCGCCCTCCGACGTCCGCCTCGGCGACGACTTCTCAGACATGTCCGCCCTGTTGCGCCGATCCGGGCCGAACGGTCGCAACTACTCAGACATGTCCGCCCTGTTGCGCCGATCCGGGCCGAACGGTCGCAACTACTCAGACATGTCCGAGAAGTGGCGGGGCGGGGCGGCCAGGGGGCGGGGCGGGTCAAGCCCGGGCGGGTCAGCGGGGTCAACGGGTCACGCCGAGGCCGCATCAGCCGGTCACGCTGACGCTGCCGTGAACCGGTCGGCCCACTCGGCCATCTCGTGGCGAACCGCCTCCGGAGCCTCGACCAGCTCGAACGGGGCCTCGACGATCGCCAGGCCGAACACGATCCACCGCGCGTCCCGGGCGGACATCTCCAGCCGGCACACGTCGTCCGACACCGCCGTCACCTGACCCCATCGCCCGATCCGCCGCGCCACCACGTCGGACCGCGCCGACACGAGAGCCACGACGTTCAGCTCCTGCTCGCCGCGGGACATCCCGTCGCGGACGAACGCCGCCGGGTCGCCGCCGGGGATGTCCCGAGGCCGGAACCGCGCTCGCGTCCCGAGAGGGTCGCGCAACCGGTCCAGCCGGAACGACCGCCAGTCCTGACGATCCAGGTCGTACGCCACGAGGTACCAGCGCCGCCCGACCGTGACCAGCCGGTGCGGCTCCACGTGGCGACCCAGGTCCGAACCCGCCGCCGCTCCTCCCGCCGCGCGGTACGTGAACCGCAGCCGTTCGGCGTCCCGCGCCGACTGGGCCACCGTCGCCAGCACGTCCGCCCGCACCGGTGGCGCCGACGAGAACGGCGAGTCCACCGTCACTGCGCGCAACGCCTCCGCCCGCCGCCGGAGCCGTGGCGGCAGCACCTGGACCACCTTCGACAGCGCCGAGACCGACGCCTCCGACAGGGCCCCGGAGCTCATCTGGGCCGCCCCGTTGAGCGCCACGGCCATGGCGATCGCCTCGTCCTCGTCGACCGTGAGCGGCGGCATGGTCGCGCCGGCCCCCAGCTGGTACCCGCCCTCCGAACCCCGCGCCGCGTCCACCGGGTAGCCCAGCTCACGCAGCCGCTCGATGTCCCGTCGCAGGGTCCGCTCCGACACCTCGAGCCGGCCGGCCAGCTCCGGTCCCGGCCAGAACCGGTGCGTCTGCAGCAACGAGAGCAGACGAAGGGTCCGCGAGCTGGTGTTCGCCATGGCTCCAGGATGCCTCACCATCAGGTCAAAAAGTGGCCGCATTGCTCCGTAGCGTGATGAGTGGACAGCAGCACCACCCACGACGGACCAAGGAGCACCGCATGACCGCTCTCACCGACGCACCGCCCATCGAGAACCGCCCCCTCACCGCCCTGCCGACCGGCCGCGCGCGCACGATCGCGCTGTTCAGCCTGTTCCTCGCCTCGACGATGGAGCTGCTCGACACGACGATCGTCAACGTCGCCCTCCCGAGCATCGCGACCGGACTGGGCGCGACCGCCGCCCAGCTGCAGTGGATGGTCGCCGCATACCCGCTGGCCTTCGCCGTCGCCCTCATCACCGGTTCGCGGCTCGGCGACCTCTGGGGCCGCAAGCGGCTCTTCGTCGTCGGCCTGGTCGCGTTCACCGTGATCTCCGCGGCCTGCGGGCTGGCCCCGAACGCCGAGGCGCTCATCCTGTTCCGCGCCCTGCAGGGGCTCGCCGCCGCGGCGATGATCCCGCAGGTGCTCACCGAGCATCCAGGTCATGTATGCGCCGCACGAGCGGGCTGCCGCCATGGGCCTGTTCACGGCGCTGGCCGGCGTGACCGCGGTCCTCGGGCCGGTGCTGGGCGCGGTTCTCACCAACGCCGACATCGCCGGCACCGGCTGGCGCTCGATCTTCCTCGTCAACGTGCCGGTCGGCATCGTCGCCATCGTCGCCGCCGTCAAGTGGGTGCCGAACTCGGTCTCCGAACGCCGTCCCGGCATCGACGTGCGCGGCGTCCTCGTCCTGGCGGCCGGCCTGCTCGCCGTCCTCTACCCGCTGACCATGGGCCGCGAGCTCGGCTGGCCGGTCTGGGGCTACGCGCTCATCGCCGCCGGCGTCGTCACGCTCGTCGCGTTCGTCCGCCACCAGCAGCGCACCGAGCGCGAGGGTCGCGAACCACTGGTCACCCTCAGCCTCTACCGGCTGCGCTCGTTCGGCGCCGGCTCGGGCGTGCACGGGCTGCTGTTCGTCGCGATGGGTGCCACGTTCCTCTGCCAGACCGTCTACCTCCAGGCCGGGCTCGGCTGGACGGTGCTCCACGCCGGCCTCGCCGGTCTGCCGTTCGCCGTCGCGACCTCGGTCTTCGCCGGCGTCGGCATGGGGGTCCTCGTCCCGCGGATCGGGACCCGCGTCCTCCAGGTCGGTGCCATCGTCTGGGCGGTCGGCGCGCTGCTGCTGCTCGTCACGGTTCACGTCGCGACGGCCGACACCTCGACGTGGGCGTTCGTGCCCGGGTTCGTCGTGTCCGGCGCGGGCTTCGGGCTGATGGTCGCCCCGATCGGCATGTTCACGATCACCGACGTTCCGGTGGCCCACGCGGGGTCGGCGTCGGGGCTGCTCAGCACGACCGGCCAGCTCGGTAGCGCCGTGGGTGTCGCCGTCGTGGGCACCGTCTTCTTCTCGGTGGTCGAGCGCAATGCGGGTGGGGTCCCGAGCGAGGTCTTCGGGCCGGCCTTCGAGATCGCCCTCGGCGTGCTCATCGTCCTCATGGTCGTGTCCGCGGTCGTGGCCCGCGTCCTCCCGAACCGGCCGGCGACGGCGCCCTCCGGCGAGTGAGCGCATACCCCGCGTGAAACCATCGCGCGTATGCGCGTGACCGGACTCCGCCTCTACCCCGTCAAGTCCCTCGGCGGCGTGGAGGTGGAGTCCGCGGTCGTGGAGCCGTCCGGGATGGCCGGCGACCGGCGCTGGGCGCTCGTCGACGACGCGGGCGACCAGGTCACGGCCCGCGAGGTGCACCAGCTGCTCCGGGTCACGGCACAGGTCGTCGACGAGGACACCATCCGACTCACCGACCGGGCCGACGGGGCGTCGATCCTCGTCGACACCCCACTGGGACTCGGGCCGGTCCCCGTCGGCGTCTCCCGGCAGCCGTTCCTCGCACCCGCGGACGAGGACGTGAACCTCTGGCTCAGCGACCGCGTCGGGACGCGGGTGCGGCTGGTCTGGCAGGAGGATCCCGCCTCGCGGCCGATCAGCGGCGCCCGCGGCGGCCTGCCGGGGGAGACCATGTCGCTCGCCGACGCCGGACCGTTGCTGCTCACCAGCGAGACCTCTCTGGCCCAGCTCAACGCCTGGATCGCGGCGGACGTCGACCAGCCGGACGTCGCGGACATCGACCCGGCGGACCTGAGCGACACGTCCGCCGGTCCGATCGGTGGCGGCCTGGAGATGCTGCGGTTCCGGCCGAACGTCGTCGTCGACGGGGCCGAGCCGTTCGCGGAGGAGGGCTGGCCAGGCGTACGCATCGGCGACGTGGAGTTCCGCACGACGATGGTCTGCGACCGGTGCGTCATGACGACTCTGGACCCGGTCACGCTCGAGGGCGGGAAGGAGCCGATCCGGACCCTGGCCCGCCACCACCGCTGGGACGGCAAGACGTGGTTCGGCACCCGCCTGGTCCGGACCGGCGGCGGCCACTCGATCCGCGTCAGCGACCCGGTGGAGCCCCTCGGCTGACCGGGGCGGTCGCCTACCCTGGACCGATGCGCACGGCTCGGCTGTATGCGTGGTCGCGTCGCCACCCGGACCTCCTCGACGCGGTCCTTGCCGCGTCCCTCTTCCTCACCGTCGGGCTGCTCAGCGCTGTCGTGGCCGGCTGGGCCGGCTTCGTCATCGGGGCCCTGCTCACCCTGCCGTTGGCGTTCCGGCGGCGTTGGCCCGTGGCCGTGTTCGCGTCGACGGTCGTCGTGTCGCTGCTCCAGGTCGCGCTCATCAGCCAGCCGCTGCCGGCCGACGTGGTCCCGCCGTTCGTCCTCTACACGGTCGCCGCCCACGTCACGCAGCGTTGGGTCCGGGCTGCCGCCGTGGCCGCGGGAGTGCTGGCCTGTGTCGTCGGGCCGTGGCGCTGGGCCGCCGCGGCGGGCGGTCCCCGGTCCGCCGTCGGGCTGGGCCTGGCCCTCGCCGTGTTCCTCGCCGTCCTCTGGCTGCTCGGCGACCTGGTCCGCGCCCGCGAGGGCACCATGGCCCGCCTCCACGAGGCCAACGAGGCGCTGGCCCGCGACCGCGACCAGCGCGACCAGCTCGTCGCGGAGCGCGAACGCCTCGCCGTCGCCCGCGACGTCCACGACGTCGTCGCCCACTCGCTCTCCGTCGTCGTGGTCCAGGCCGACGGCGCCTCCTATGCAGCCGAGCACGCCGACCGCTGGACCCGCGACGAGGCGGTGGCGGCGCTCACCGCGATCGGCGAGACGGCGCGTGGCGCGCTCGCCGAGACCCGCCGTGTCGTCGGCGTACTGCGTGAGGACTCCGGACACGCCGACGCGGCACCGGAACCGGGCCTCGCCGACATCGACCGGTTGGTGTCAGCGGTCCGCTCGGCCGGGGTTCCGGTGCGCGCGACCTTGCCGGACAGCGCCCCGGACGACGTCGCCGCGGAGGTGCAGCTGGCCGCATACCGCGTCGTGCAGGAGGGTCTGACCAATGTCCTCAAGCACGCCGGCGCCGACGCCCGTGGTGAGGTGCTCGTCGAACGCGTCCCAGGCGGCCTGCGGGTCACCGTCGCCGACGACGGGCTCGGCGGGTCCGCCCCGTCCGACGGGCCGGGAAGCGGACTGGCCGGTATGCGGGAGCGCGTCGCCGCGGCCGGCGGCCAGCTCGTCGCCGGGCCGCGGACGCGCGGCGGGTATGCGGTGACGGCCACCCTGCCGCTCGCCCCGGTCGGCGGTGGGTCGGGGTGAGCGATCAGCCGGTTCGCGTGTTCCTCGTCGACGACCAGCAGCTGGTACGCGCCGGGTTCGCGATGATCCTCGACGCGACGCCCGACATGGTGGTCGCCGGGCAGGCGGCGGACGGCCAGGAAGCGCTCGACATCCTGCTCGGCCCGGACGCCCCGGTGGTGGACGTCGTCCTCATGGACGTGCGGATGCCGCGGCTCGACGGCGTGGAGGCCACTCGACGGCTGCGGCTGCGACCCGGTGCGCCGGCGGTCGTCGTGCTCACGACGTTCGACACCGACGAGGACGTGGTGGCAGCGCTCCGCGCGGGCGCGTCGGGGTTCCTGCTCAAGGACGCCGGACCGACCGATCTCCTGGCCGCGATCCGCGCGGCGCATCGCGGGGAGTCGGTCGTGGCGCCGGCGGTGACGCGACGGCTGATCGACGCCTACGTCCTGGCGCCGCCGCCCGCGCCACCGACCGGGTCCGCGACCGACCCGGGTGTGGCAGGTCGGTCCGATGAGCGGCTCGGGCGGCTCACCGACCGCGAGCGCGAGGTCCTCGTCGCCGTCGGCCAGGGCCTCAGCAACCAGGAGATCGCCGGACGGCTCCACCTCGCCGAGGCGACGGTGAAGACGCACCTCGGCGCGATCCTGCGCAAGCTGGGGCTGCGCGACCGCGTTCAGGCCGTCGTCCTGGCCCACGAGTCCGGACTCGTCCCGCCCCGCCCCTGACGACTGCCCGCCACTCCCCGGGCCCCGCCCCCGACTGCCCGCCCGCCACTCCCCCCGCCCCTGCGCCCTCGCCACTCCCCGGGCCATGACTCCCCGGCCACCACGCCCCGTCCGCGCGTCCTCCCGCGCCAACTTCTCCGCACGTGATGAGCTGTTAACCGACATATCGGACATCAGCCATCAACAGGTCATCACGTGCGGAGTTGTTGACCGAAGGACGCGGCCCCCGGAATGAGGGCGCCCGCTCAGGGGACGGCGCAGACACTCCGGACCAACGGCCGCGACGCGGCGACCGAGGCGACCATCAGGGCCAGCGCCGCGACCACGGCCACGGCGAACCGCGCCAGCAGCTCCGGGCCGATCCGCTGGGCGAACGGGACCATCAGCGCCAGCGTCATCCCACCCGCGACCAGCACCGTCACCAGCAGGGGCAACGCCACCTCACGGGTCCGCGCCGCGTGCAGGCTCCCCTCTGCCGCACCGGCCAGGGCGAGCGCGCGGTACTGCTCCCGCTGGTCCAGGACCCGGGCCGCCTGGACGACGCCGGTCGACGTCGCCGACACGACCGCGATGATCGCCAGGGTCAGGTAGGCACCGGTCGCCATGTCCGCCCCGAGGAACTCATAGCCGTCCGGACCGCCCGCGTCACCGCTCCCGGCGACCATCGTCGACAGCCCCGCCACGATGACACCGAGCCCGATCGCACTCACCGCGCGCCACGTGCTCCGCGGGTCGTCGACCAGTCGCCGGGCCGCCAGCAGCGTGGGGAACCTCCGGCTGGTCGACGCCACGACGAACCCCAGCAGCATGACCAGGTACGGGCCCACGAGGTTGACCGTGGCGACCACCCCGACCAGCACGGTGAGGATCACGGCGGTCGCCAGGTTGCTCCGAGCGACCACCAGCCAGCCGGCCAGCAGCACGAACACGGCGACGACCCGCCACCAGCGCAGCCGCGGCGGCGACACCCGCGCGGTCACGCCGAGCGGACCGATGACGACCCGCCTCAGCCCCACGAGCCCCGACACGACGGCCAGCAGCGTGACCGCCGCCAACACCAGAAGCACCACCGGAACCCCCACCCACAGCTCCCCCACCGTGAACGGGCGCCCCTGGAAGTCCAGCTGGGCCAGACCCGGCAGCACCGCCGCATACAGGACCACCCCGAGGACGCCGCCGAGCAGCGCCTGACCGACCGCCTCGGCGAGCGTCATCACGACGACCTGGCCGGAGGTCGCCCCGGAGAGCCGGAGCGTCGCCAGGCGCTGGTCGCGTCGCGACGCCGCGAGCCGGGCCGCCAACCCGCCCAGCGTGAGCACCGGGACCACCATGACCGCGCAGGCGACCCACGCCAGGGTGACGTAGTACTCGGCGCTGTCCGTCCCGGCGACATCCGCCCGCGAACGGAACCCCGACAGCCCACCCGCGCAGACCAGCAGCGCCGCCGCAGCGACGGCGAACGCCACCAGTGCGAGTACCGCGGGGATGTGGCTCTCCCGCCCGACGCCCCGGCGCAGCGCCCACCAGACCCGCAGCGCCCCCGTCATCGCGCCGACTCCACACGGCCGTCGCGCATTCGCACCACCCGCCCGCACCACTGCGCGACCTGGACGTCGTGGGTGACCACCACCAGCGACGACCCCGACTGCCGGGTGACGCCGGTCAGGTGCCGCATGACGTCGGCCGACGTGCCCTGGTCGAGCGCACCGGTCGGCTCGTCGGCGAACACCACGCCCGGTGACGCGACCATCGCCCGGGCGATCGCCACCCGCTGCGCCTGGCCACCGGACAGCTCCCCGGGCCGTCGCCGCTCGAGCCCCTGGAGCCCCAGGACCGGGAACAGCGCCGCCGCCTCGGCCACCGCGGCGGCCCGCGACCGTCCCGACAGCATGAGCGGCACCGCGACGTTCTCGACGGCCGGCAGCTCCGGCAGCAGGTGGCCCGCCTGGAACACGAACCCGAAGTCCTGGCGCCGCAGCACGCTGCGCTCCCGGTCGGACATCCGCGCCAGGTCTCGCCCGCGCCACGTCACCGAGCCGCCGCTCGCCGTGAGGATCCCGGCCAGCACGTGCAGCAGCGTCGTCTTGCCCGACCCCGACGGCCCCATGATCGCCACGCTCTCGCCCGGAGCCACGGTCAGGGTGACGCCCCCCAGCGGCGCCACCTCGCCGGGCCCGAGCGGGCCGTAGGTCTTGACCACGTCGGTCGCGACGAGGGCGTCGGCCGGCGCGACCGGAGTCGACCCGGCGGACGGGTGGGCGGGAGGCAACGGCGTCGGTGAGGTCGGCACGACGACCAATCTCCCCGGCCGGTATGCGTCGGCACATCGGTCCGCGGTCGGGTCCTGACCGCTCGGGCCGGCAGCCCCTGCGACCCCGGACCTACGCCCCTGGTCGTACCTCCCGTCACTCGCATACCAGAGGAGCGGCGTGTCGAGCCGACACGCCGCTCAACCCGAAACCCGTTGGAAAATCGTCCGATCCAGCCCTTGCCAACCGGCAGGGCGAGGCGTAGAAATCTCCCTACGCCCTTCCGCAAGGAGAGGCGGTCGGACAGCAATCGAGGTCCACACCAGCGGAGCAATCTGCTGGACTCGCGGGACGACGCGAGGGGACCAGGCGCGTTGACCGACGTTCGGGAGGCGTCAGACCCGGACAAACCGAGACCCGGCCAACTCATACTTGGCCGGGTCTCACCTTGTCTGCGCGCTTGTCGCCCAAGGCCTGCGGGTTCGCCATATGTCTACCGGCCGATCGTGTCGTGGTGTGTGACCAACACGCGTCCAGCGTGTAAACAGTGGGACGGCCTGAACCCGCGCTACCCGCGCCGCCCGTACCCCGATACGGTCGTCTCGTCGAGCCTGCCCCGCCCCAGGAGGTCTCCCGTGCCGGACCACTCGCGTCACCTCATCGGACTGCTGCTCGGCGCCGAGGAGGACTGGCCGCAGGCGTTCGAGGCGATCCTTCGACGGGTCGGCCCGGTCACCGACGCCTCGGGGGTCGTCCACGACGTCGAGTCCGAGCGGCTCACCATCGAGCCGTTCGAGCTGACCGACCCGGTGCGCCCGGGCCTGGTGATCGACCGGCTCGCGTACTGGTACTACCACCCCCGCGAGTGGCTCAAGAAGGCCGCGCTGATGGACGGGACCTACCTGCTCAACAGCCCGTTCACCTTCCAGGCGATGGAGAAGCACTCGGCCTACTGCGCGATGGTGCGGCTCGGCCTGAAGATCCCGCGGACCGTCCTGGTCCCCTACAAGAACCCGGTCGACAACACCCGGTGGGCCTACACGGCGGCGAAGTACAACCAGTCGTTCGACCTCGACACCATCGCCGCCGACCTCGGCTACCCGCTGTACATGAAGCCGTTCGACGGCGGCGGCTGGCGAGGCGTCTCGCGGATCAACAACCAGGAGGACCTGCACAAGGCCTACGACGAGTCCGGCGAGATGCTGATGCACCTGCAGGCGACCGTCGACTACGACAAGTTCGCCCGGGCCCTCTCGATCGGTCCCGAGACGATGGTCATGGACTTCCGGCCGGACGAGCCGATGCACAACCGGTATGCGGTCTCGCACGGCTTCCTGTCACCCAAGGCCGGCTCGGAGTGCGCGGCGATCAGCAAGATCATCAACGCCTTCTTCGGCTGGGAGTTCAACTCCGCCGAGATGCTCGTCACCGGTGACGAGGTCTACCCCATCGACTACGCCAACGCCTGTCCCGATGTGGCGGTCACGTCGCTGCACTACTACTTCCCCTGGGCGATCAGTGCGCTGGTGCGCTGGTCGGTCTACTCCCTCGTCACCGGTCGGAAGATGTCGGTCGACCTGCACACCGAGCGGTACTTCGCCATCGCCGACGACGAGTCGCTGTCCTACGACAGCAAGATCACCGCCTACCTCGCGCTGGCCAACGAGCACTACTCGACGGACCGCTACTGGCAGTTCTGCGAGGAGTACCTCCCCCACCTGCCGGAGCAGGTCCACGACTGGGTGACGTCCCCCGACTTCGACCGGATCCTGCGCGAGACCGTGGACGCGACCTACCCCGAGCACGAGCGCGAGCAGTTCATGGCCCACTTCCGCGGGCTGACCGGGATGTGGGTGAAGGACAACACCCCTGCCTGAGATCGCCCTGGAGCTCTACGTGACGACGGTCGTCGGCGCCGTCGCGGGAGACGAATGGGCCGTCCTGCGCCGCGTCCTCCATCCGTACCTGCACTTCACCGACGAGCACGGTCGCACCACCCGCGGGCGGACCAAGGTGATCGCCCTGCTGCGGATGGTCGAGACGCTGGACCCCCCGACCGAGGTCGAGCTGCGCGACGGACAGGTCTACCGCTGGTGCTGCCCCACGACCGAGCAGTGACGTCCCTTGCTCGACCGAGAGCACGGCCGGGCCGGTACGGCGCTCTGGGTGGAGCGAAAGTGGTGCTCCCACGCTGACTTTGCTCCACCGAGAGCTTGGCCACGTCGGTAGACCTTCCCAGGCGCGCCGGATCCACGCCCGCCAGCGACGAGTCCGATCAGCCCGGCGGGGGGAGGGTCACGCCAAACCCGCCGATGGCCAGCTTCAGCAGCACCAGTCCCGGTGCGAGTAGGTCGCCGATCTTGGCGGCACTGATGATCTCCAGCTCGGCCAGCCTCGCGTACGCCTCGGGTCCGGCGAGCCTGGCCGCGCGCAGCTCCCGGGGGTTGTGCCAGACCTTCCGCGCCCCTCGCAGGTATGCCCGTCAGCTGGTCCGCGTTCACCCGGTCAGCGGTCATCGGCATCGCCTCCTCGCACCCCATTCTCGAACCGCAGGGATCCCGACGAGGCCCGAATCGTCAGCGGCAACCGTCGGCCGCAACCGTCAGACCGTGAAGGCCGTCCGGAACCGCTCCAGCGCGGTTTCGCTCTCACCAGAGGCGAACGCCTCCAGCCCGACCGTTCCGGCATACCCGGCGTCGTGGAGCGCCCGCGCGACGGCGGGATAGAAGATCTCGCCGGTGCCCGGCTCGCACCGGCCCGGAACGTCGGCCACCTGGATCTCTCCGACGTAGGGCAGGCACCTGCGGGCGAGCTCGATGAGATTCCCCTCGCCGATCTGGGCATGGTAGAGGTCCAGCATCAGCCGCAGGTGCGGGTTGTCCACCGCGGCGACGAGGGCCAACGTGTCCTCGGCCCGCGCGAACGGCGTCCCGGGGTGGTCGACCGCGGTGTTGAGGTTCTCCAAGCAGAAGACGACGTCCTGCCGCTCGCCCAGGTCAGCGATGCGCTCGAGCGTCCGAGCCGCCGCCGGCCACATCTCCTTCGTCACCTGCGCCACGGGTGAACCGGCAGCCCCCGAGCGTCGAGCCCGGTCCCGTGGAGGTTGAGGCGCGGGATGCCCAGCCGAGCCGCGAACGGGATGGACGCCGCGGCAGTCGCGAGCAGCTCGTTGGCACCATCCGGGTCGACCAGCTCGCCGCGGACGTACCCCGTCATCGACGAGAACGTGGCGCCGGTCGCCACGAGCGCGTCGACGTCCTTCGTCGTCCAGTCCCAGATCTCGACCTGGAAACCGAGCTCGTGGATCCGGCGGACCCGTTCCACGATGGACAGATCCAGGAACACCATCTCGGCGCAGACCGCCAGGGTGAAGGGCGACGTCACGGGCGAAGCCTCCTCGTTCGGCGTTCGGCGGTCGAGTACTGCCGGGCAGGCAGTCCGGATCGTGAGCACCACCATTTGCCCATGTCAGGGACACATCATAATGTCCTGACATTTGCTTGACATTTGTTGGCACGCGCAGAACGATCGGACGCACGGCGTCGGTCGTCGAACACGAGGGAGTGAGTATGCGCATCGGGCTTGCGGGCGTCGGACGGATCGGCGCCTTCCATGCGGAGACATTGACGGGGCTCGACTTCGTCGACGAGCTCGTCGTGACCGACCTCATTCCCGAGGCAGCGCGCAGCGTGGCGGACAAGCTCGGGGTCGGGTTCGCTGAAACGCCCGAGGCGTTGCTGGCGTCCGATGTCGACGCGTTCGTCATCGCCACTGCGACTCCGGGCCACGCCCCGCTGCTGCGTCTCGGTATCGAAGCCGGTGTTCCCACGTTCTGCGAGAAGCCGGTCGCCTCGACTCTCGACGAGACCCTCGGACTGGCCAAGCTGGTCGAGGGTTCCGACGTCCCGGTGCACGTCGGGTTCCAACGTCGGTTCGACCGCGGCTACCAACGGGCCCGCCAGGCGGTGGCCGACGGCGAGCTCGGGTTCGTCCACACCATCCGGGCCAGCACCCACGACCAGGCGCCACCGCACGCGGCCTACATCCCGACGAGCGGCGGGCTGTTCCGGGACTGCTCGATCCACGACTTCGACATCGTCCGGTTCGTCTCCGGCCACGAGGTCGTCTCGGTCTTCGCCTTCGGGCGCCAACAAGGGCGCGTCGTTCTTCTCCGAGGCCGGCGACGTCGACACCGCGGCGGCCATCCTCACCCTCGACGACGGCACCCTTGTCACCGTGACGGCCACACGCTACAACGGGGGCGGCCACGACGTCCGGATGGAGGTCTTCGGCAGCGAGGGCACCATCGGGGTCGGCTACGACCAGTCCCTGGCCGTCACCTCCGCCGAGGAGGGCGGAGACCTCACCCGCGGCCCGCGCCACTGGTCGTTCATGGAGCGGTTCCTGCCCGCATACCGGGCCGAGCTGACCGCGTTCGCCGACGTGGCCCGTGGGCAGCGGCCCTCGCCGTGCACGGTCCTCGACGCGATGCAGGCGTTCCGCATTGCGGAGGCGTGCGACCTGTCGCGTCACGAGGGCCGGGTGGTCCGTCTAGACGAGATCCCCTCCGTATGAGCGCCGCGACCGAGTCGGCTCCGTACGACCTCATCACGATCGGGCGGACTGGCGTCGACATCTACCCGCTCGACCACGGGGTCGGCCTGGAGGACGTGCGGACCTTCGAGAAGTTCCTCGGCGGTAGCGCGACCAACGTGGCCGTGGCGGCGGCGCGATACGCGCGGAAGACGGCGATAGTCACCCGCACCGGCCGCGACCCGTTCGGCACCTACGTCAAGCGCCAGCTGCGGGCGCTCGGCGTCGACGACGCCTTCGTCGAGCCGGTCGACGGTCCGCCAACGCCGGTGACGTTCTGTGAGATCTTCCCGCCGGACAGCTTCCCGCTCTACTTCTACCGCTACCCCATCGCGCCCGACCTGCTCATCGAGCCGGAAACCCTTCCCCTGCAAGCGATCCAGAACGCCAGGATCTACTGGTCAACGGTCACCGGCCTGTCCCAGGAGCCCAGTCGCGCGTCGCACTTCGCGGCGTGGGAGGCGCGCGGTCGACGCACGCATACCGTCCTCGACCTCGACTGGCGGCCGATGTTCTGGCCCGACGCCGAGCAGGGCCGGGCCCAGGTCGAGAAGGCGCTGGAGCACGTGACCATCGCCGTCGGCAACCGTGAGGAGTGCGAGGTCGCCGTCGGCGAGACCGACCCGAACCGGGCCGCCGACGCCCTGCTCGACCGCGGGGCTGGAGCTGGCGATCGTCAAGCAGGGTCCCAAGGGCGTGCTCGCCGCGACGCGCGGCGAGCGGGTCGAGGTGCCGACCTTCCCCGTCGAAGTGGTCAACGGTCTCGGCGCGGGAGACGCGTTCGGCGGCGCCCTCGTCCACGGGCTCCTCGGCGGCTGGGACCTGCGCCGGACCTCGAGTTCGCGAACGTTGCGGGGGCCATCGTCGCGTCCCGGCTGGAGTGCTCCACGGCGATGCCGGACGAGGTGGAGGTCCAGCAAGCCCTCGACTCGCGTGTCGGCCGCCGGGAGGAGTCGCGATGACCGTCGAGACCCGCCCGACCGTCTCGGTCCGCGACCTCACCGAGGTGCGCGTCCGAGAGCCGCACCGGTCCCGACGCATGGGCGGCCCGCACGCGCGCGACCGATCGCCGGCGACGACGGCCGGCTGCTGGTCGTGGCCGCCGACCATCCGGCCCGCAACGCGCTGGGTGTCGCGCAGCGACGGCATGGCGATGGCCAGCCGGACCGACCTGCTGGAGCGGCTCGTCACCGCACTCTCCCGACCAGGCGTCGACGGGGTCCTCGGCACGCCGGACATCCTCGACGACCTGCTGCTGATGGGCGCGCTCGACGACAAGGTCGTCGTGGGGTCGATGAACCGCGGCGGGCTGCAGGGCGCGACCTTCGAGCTGGACGACCGCTTCACCGCCTACCGTGCCGTCGATGTCGCCGCGCACGGGCTCGAGGGGGGCAAGATGCTCACCCGCATCTGCCTCGACGACCCGGGCACGGTCGCGACGCTGCAGGCGACGGCGGACGCGGTCACCGAGCTCGCGGGCCTCGGGCTGATGGCGATGATCGAGCCCTTCCTCTCGGTGCGGCGCGAGGGCCGGGTGGTCAACCTCCTCGACCCCGAGTCGACGATCAAGTCCATCTCGGTCGCGTCCGCGCTGGGCGGCTCGAGCGCCCACACCTGGCTGAAGCTGCCGGTCGTCGACGAGCTGGAGCGGGTCATGGACGCGACCACCCTCCCCACCCTCTTGCTCGGCGGCGACCCTCAGGGCGACCCGCAGGACACGTATGCGTCGTGGGGCGCCTCGCTCGACCTCCCGGCCGTCCGCGGCCTGGTCGTCGGGCGTGCCCTGCTGTACCCGCCCGACGGTGACGTCGCCGCGGCGGTCGACATCGCCGCGGGGCTCGTCCACGGGGCGGGCCGATGAGCAGCCGCTGGGTCCTGCCCCTGGGCAGCGCGGAGCGCGAGGACTGGGCGGTCGTCGTGGACGAGAGCGTCGACGGCTGGACCTACACCGGCCTGTATGCGGGGTCTTGCTGCCCGGGGAGGAGCGAGGACTCTCGACGGGCACGCGAGAGCTGATCGTCGTGCCGCTCTCGGGTTCGGTCGACGTCCAGTGCACCGACTCGACCGGCACCACGCCCGAGTCCTCCTCGCCGGACGGTCGTCGGTGTTCGACGGGCCGACCGACGTGGCCTTCGTCCCTCGGGACAGCGACCTCGTCCTCGAGGCGACCGAGCCCTGCCGGGTGGCTCTCGCTGTCGCGGTGGTCCCCGACGGCGTCTCGGCGGGTGCCGGCCTTCCAGCACCTCGCGCCGCCGACGTGCCCGTCGAGCTGCGTGGCGCCGGCCAGGCCTCCCGCGAGGTCCGGAATTTCGGTGTCCCCGACGTCCTCGACGCCGAGGCAATCATCGCCTGCGAGGTCATCACTCCCGGCGGCAACTGGAGCTCGTACCCACCGCACAAGCACGACACCCGCCGCGAGGGCGTCGAGTCGCAGCTGGAGGAGATCTACTACCACGAGGTCCGGGCCTCCCCGGATGCCCCTCTGGCGCCGACCCGATGGCCTACCTGCGGGTCGACGGCACGGCGGAGCGGGAGATCGACGTCCTGGCCGAGGTGCGATCCGGTGACGTCGTCCTCGTGCCCCACGGCTGGCACGGCCCGGCGATGGCGGTCCCCGGCTACGACCTGTACTACCTCAACGTCATGGCGGGCCCTGGCCCGGAGCGCGCCTGGCTGATCTGCGACGATCCGGCTCACGGCTGGGTCCGGGACACCTGGACGTCCCAGGCCGTCGACCCCCGACTCCCCCTAGGAAGTGCCGATGACGTCCACCGTCCGGCTCACCGTCGGTCAGGCCGTGGTCCGGTTTCTCGCCGCACAGTGGACCGAGCGCGACGGCGGGCGACAGAAACTGTTCGCCGGCTGTTCGGCATCTTCGGCCATGGCAACGTCGCCGGCATCGGGCAGGCGCTGCTGCAGAACGAGTGTCCGCGACCGGCGACGACCGGCTCCCCTACGTCCTGGCCCGCAACGAGCAGGCGATGGTGCACACCGCCGTCGGCTACGCGCGCCAGAAGGACCGCCTCCAGACCTGGGCCTGCACCGCCTCCGTCGGCCCCGGCTCGACCAACATGCTGACCGGTGCGGCCCTGGCCACCATCAACCGGATCCCGGTGCTGCTGCTGCCGTCCGGCACCTTCGCGACGCGCGTGTCCGGTCCGGTGCTCCAGGAGCTCGAGCAGCCGTATGCGGGTGACCTGACCGTCAACGACGCGTTCCGCCCGCTGTCCAAGTACTTCGACCGGGTGAACCGTCCCGAGCAGCTGCGTCGGCCCTGCTCAACGCGATGCGGGTGCTGACCGACCCGGCCGAGACCGGCGCCGTGACGCTGGCGCTCCCCCAGGACGTGCAGGCCGAGGCCTTCGACTGGCCGGCCGAGCTGTTCGCGCCGCGGACGTGGCGGATGAGCCGCGCCCAGGCCGACCCGGCCGACATCGCCGCCGCCGCGGAGGTCATCCGCTCCGCGAAGCGCCCCATGGTGGTGGCCGGCGGCGGTGTGCACTACTCAGAGGCCGAGGATGCGCTCCTGGCGTTCTGTGAGCTGACCGGCATCCCGGTCGGCGAGACGCAGGCCGGCAAGGGCTCGCTCCCCCACGGGCACCCCCAGGAGCTCGGTGCCGTGGGGCTCGACCGGAACGACGGCGGCCAACGCGGTCGCGGCGGAGGCCGATGTCGTCATCGGCTTGGGCACCCGCTGGAGCGACTTCACCACGGCGTCGCGAACCGTTTTCCAGGACAACGGCGTTCGATTCGTCAACGTCAACGTCGCCCGGTTCGACACGGCCAAGCACGCGGGACTCGAGGTCGTGGGCGACGCCCGCGCCACCCTCACCGCACTGACCGGGGCCCTCGACGGCTACGCGGTCGCCGACGCCTACCGCGAACGCCAGCAGACGCTCTGGCGCGCTTGGGACGAGCAGGTCGAGGCCGCGTACCACCCGTCCGTCGAGGTCACCGACGCGCTCGCCGACGGGCTGCTGACCCAGGGCCAGGTCCTCGGCGCGGTCAACGAGCTCAGCGACCCCCGAGACGTCGTCCTCTGCGCGGCCGGCTCGATGCCCGGCGACCTGCACAAGCTGTGGCGTGCACGCGACCGCAAGGCGTACCACGTGGAGTACGGCTACTCCTGCATGGGCTACGAGATCCCCGCCTCCATCGGGATCCGGCTGGCCGACGACAGCCGCGACGTGTTCGCCATGGTCGGCGACGGCGGTTACCTCATGATGCCGACCGAGCTGGTCACCGCGGTCCAGGAGCGGGTCAAGGTGATCGTCGTCCTGGTCCAGAACTACGGTTTCCACTCGATCGGCTCGCTCTCGGAGTCCCTGGGATCGCAGCGGTTCGGCACGCGGTACCGCGGCCGAAGCAAGGACGGCCGCCTCGACGGCGACCTGATCGCCATCGACCTGGCCGCCAACGCCCGCAGCCTCGGCGCGCACGTGATCGAGGTGCACTCGGCGTCCGAGCTCGAGCAGGCGATCAAGGACGCCAAGGCCGCCCCGGCCGACGGCGGCCCGGTCGTCATCCACGTCGAGACCGATCCGTTCGTCTTCGCGCCCGACAACGGCGCGTGGTGGGACGTTCCGGTCAGCGAGGTCTCCGCGATCGACTCGACGCAGCACGCCTACGCCGACTACCTCGAGCACAAACAGGCGCAGCGACCGTTGCTCGCACCGGCCGACGGGGATGCGTCATGAGCGACCGCCTCCTCCGGGTCGGCATCCTCGGCGTCGGCCGCATGGGCGCCGACCACGCGGAACGAATCGCCAAGCGCATCAACGGTGCTCGCTTGGTGGCGGTGTCCGACCCGGCGACCGAGCGGGCTGGGAGCTGGCCGCCACCTTCGCCGGGGTGCGCGCCGTCGACGACGCCCTCGAGCTGGTCGCCGACGACGAGGTCGACGCGGTCGTCATCGCGTCTCCGGGGTTCGCCCACGAAGAGCAGGTACTCGCCTGCCTGGAGGCCGCGAAGCCGGTCCTCTGCGAGAAGCCGCTGACGTTGGACAGCGCGTCGTCGCTGCGGCTCGTGGAGAGGAGGCCAAGGGCGGCCGGCCGCTCGTCCAGGTGGGCTTCATGCGACGGTTCGACCCGGAGTACGCCGAGCTGAAACGGCTGCTCGACTCGGGTTCGCTCGGCCGGACCTTGATGGTGCACAACACGCACCGCAACAATGGACACGCTGCCCGGGTTCGTGTCGGAGATGATCGTCCGCGACTCGCTGGTCCACGAGGTCGACGTGACGCGGTGGCTGTTCGGCGAGGAGATCGCGCAGATCCACGTCATCGCGCCGACACCGACGAGCGTGGCCGACGAGGGCGTCCTCGACCCGCAGATCGCGATCTTCACCATGGCCGGCGGCGGCATCGTCACCAACGAGGTGTTCGTCAACACCGGATCGGCTACGAGGTCCGCTGCGAGGCAGTCGCCGAACGCGGCAACGCCACGATCGGTCTCGGCTCGGGCCCCCTGCTGCGCCAAGACAACTCAGCCGGCACCCGCATCCCGGAGGACTTCCGCGACCGGTTCGCGACCGCCTACGACCTGGAGATCCAGGCCTGGGTCGACGCGACCCGTCGTGGCGAGGTCGTCGGACCCACCACCTGGGACGGCTACGCCGCGGCCGTCGTCTGCACCGCGGGCGTCGAGTCCCTCACCACCGGCCGGCCGGTGAGCGTCGAGCTCGCGCCCCACCCCGCTTTCGCCGTCTGACCCCCGCAACCGAAGGAACCGTCATGAGCCCCACCCGCATCACCCACTACGTCGACGGCGCTGACTGGACCGGCGCGTCCGACCGCACCAGCCAAGTGTTCAACCCGGCGACAGGTGAGGTCACCGGCGCCCTCGACCTCGCCTCCGCCGACCTCGTGGGCGAGGTCGTCGCCTCCGCGCCAAGGCGTGGCCCGAGTGGGCGGACACCTCGCTCGCCCGCCGCTCAAGGTGCTGTTCGCGTTCCGCGAGCTGCTCGACCGGAACAAGGAGGAGATCGCGGCGCTCATCACCGCCGAGCACGGCAAGGTCCTCGACGACGCACTGGGCGAGGTCGACGCGCGGCCTCGAGGTGGCCGAGTTCGCCTGCGGCATCCCCCATCTGCTCAAGGGCGGCTACTCGGAGAACGCCTCCACCGGCGTCGACGTCTACTCCTTGCGTCAGCCGCTCGGGGTCGTCGCCGTCATCTCCCCGTTCAACTTCCCCGCCATGGTGCCGATGTGGTTCATCCCCATCGCGATCGCCTGCGGCAACGCCGTCGTCCTCAAGCCGAGCGAGAAGGACCCGTCCGCGGCGCTCGCCATCGCCCGGCTGTGGAAGGAGGCCGGCCTGCCCGACGGCGTCATGAACGTCGTCAACGGCGACAAGGAGGCGGTCGACGCGCTGCTGACCCACCCCGACATCAAGTCGGTCTCGTTCGTCGGGCTCCACGCCGATCGCCAAGTACGTCTACGAGACCGGCACGGCGCACGGCAAGCGGGTCCAGGCCCTCGGCGGCGCGAAGAACCACATGCTCGTCCTCCCCGACGCCGACCTCGACCTCGCCGCCGACGCCGCCGTCAACGCCGGCTTCGGCTCGGCCGGCGAGCGCTGCATGGCCATCTCCGCGCTGGTCGCCGTCGAGCCCGTCGCCGACGAGCTGGTCAGAAGATCGTCGACCGGATGGGCAAGCTGCGCACCGGCGACGGCACCCGCGGCTGCGACATGGGGCCGCTCGTCACCGGGCCGCACCGCGACAAGGTGACCGGCTACGTCGACGGCCGGCGTCGAGGAGGAGCGACCCTCGTCGTCGACGGCCGCGACGCCGACTTCGACGGCGGCGACGACGGGTTCTTCCTCGGCGCCGACGCTGTTCGACCAGGTCACCCCGGAGATGTCGATCTACACCGACGAGATCTTCGGCCCGGTGCTCTCGGTGGTCCGCGTGCACTCCTACGAGGAGGGGCTCGCGCTCATCAACGCCAACCCTTACGGCAACGGCACGGCGATCTTCACCAACGACGGCGGCGCCGCCCGCCGGTTCCAGCACGAGGTCGAGGTCGGCATGGTCGGCATCAACGTCCCGATCCCGGTGCCGGTGGCCTACTTCTCGTTCGGCGGCTGGAAGAACTCGCTGTTCGGCGACACCCACGCCCACGGCATCGAGGGCGTGCACTTCTTCACCCGCGGCAAGGTCGTCACCTCGCGCTGGCTCGACCCGAGCCACGGCGGCCTCAACCTCGGCTTCCCGCAGAACACCTGACGCTCACATGACGCCGTTCCCGTCCGCCCTCCCGCGGGCGCGGACGCCGGACCCGATGGACGCCCCACCCCTGCGGTGGGGCGTCCTCGGTACCGGCTGGATCGCGGGAAGGTTCGCCGCGGCGCTACGGGCGTCCACTGGGCAGCAGGTGTATGCGGTGGGCTCGCGATCGCTCCCCAGCGCAACGATGTTCGCCGAGACGGTCGGAGCAGACCGCGCATACGGGTCGTACGGGGACCTGGTCGCGGACGACACGGTGGACGTCGTCTACGTGGCCACTCCGCACAACCACCACCACCCGCACGCCCGACTCGCTCTGGAGGCCGGGCGGCACGTCGTCGTCGAGAAACCGATGGGCGTCAGCGCGGCCGAGGCGCGAGACCTGACCGACCTCGCCGCCGAGCGCGGACTCTTCCTGATGGAGGCGCTCTGGGCGTTCTTCCTTCCCAAGTTCGACGTCATCCGCCGGCTGGTCGAGGACGGGGTCATCGGCACGCCGCACTCGGTCGTGGCCGACATCGGGGAGTACTTCGCCGCCGACCACCGGATCATGCGGGCCGACCTCGCCGGCGGTCCGATGAACGATCTCATGACGTACCCTGCCGCGTTGGCCACGTGGGTGCTGGGCAGCCCCTCCCAGGTTGCGGCCGTCGCCACGGTCGCCCCGGAACACCTCAGCCCGAGCGGTGTCGACGGCCAGGTCGCGGCCGTCCTCCTCACGCATACCGGCGGTGTGGCGTCCCTGACGGCGAGCGTCCTCGGCGACCTGCCGACGACCGCCTCCGTCGTCGGCTCGGAGGCAACCCTCCTCCTGGACCGGTGCTTCTACCGGCCCGGCGGGTTCACCGTGCGCGGCCACGACGGCAGTGCGCTGCGCTACGACGAGGAGGGCGTCGACCACGCCGCGCTGTTCTGGCAGGCCGCGGAGGCGGCGCGCCGGATCGCCGCCGGCGAGACGACGACGTCGCTCCGCACGCCGGCGGACACGATCACCACCCTGGGGACGATGGACGCGATCCGCGCCGCCGCTCAGCGCTCGTCGACCACCATGTCGAGCGCGTAGTCCTCCGCGTGGTAGCTGTGGTCGCCGAACTCGACCGCCTTGCCCGCGATGTCGAACGCCATCCGCGTCATGGTGAGGACCGGCTGGCCCCCCGAAGGCCGAGGTGTCGTCGCTCCGTCGGTGTGGGCATGCGGGCGCCGATGCTCTGCCTGGCGACGACCGGCTTGGCGCCCCGGGTTCGCAGGGCGTCGTAGAGGCCGGTCGCCTCCAGCTCGCCTCACGGGTCGAGGTCGAGGTAGCCGGTGGAAGCCAGTTGCGCAGCAGGGCCAGTGGCTGGTCCTCGACCAGCCGCAGCCGGATGATGGACAGAGGTTTCGGCGCCTTCGTCGAGGTCGAGGGCGCCGGCCGCCCGCGGCGTCCTCGACCACCTCCAGGTCGATGACGACGGTATTCGGGGAGAGCGGCCGGCCCGCTTCAGCTCGTCGTAGAGGCTGGAGAGCTCGAACCGTCGGTGCACCTTGCGGTTCGCCACGGTCGTCCCGACGCCGCGGCGGCGGACGAGCAGGCCTTGGTCGACCATCTCCTGGATGGCTCGCCGCACGGTCGGCCGCGACAGCCCGAGCCGGTCGCACATCGCCATCTCGTTCTCGAACGGGTCGCCCGGGCTCGAGTCGGCCGTCGATGATCGCCGCGCTGCAGCTGCTCCGCGACCTGGTGGTAGAGCGGGAATCGGCGACGAGCGGTCGATGCGGAGATCGATGAGCTGTGCCGCCATGGCCTGACCATAACGAGAAGTACGCCTTGACGTGAGAATGTTAGGACAATTTTATCGCTCCATCGGGAGGACTCATGACCAGGCTGCGGCGGTCGACGGCCCAGCCAATATCGACAGCCAAGCGGGTCAAGACGTTTCGACGATCCGGAATGTCCTTGCCGAGGCCGGCGCCGGGGTGACCGCGACTGATCCTGGCTCGGTTGGTCGGTCCACTCGTTCGCGGCCCGCTCAGACCTTCTGGCGCCGCGACAGCACCGTCCCGACGACGACGACGATCGCGAGCAGGACCGCGGTCACCAGCCCGAACAGCAGCGGATCCCGAGGCCCGACGACTCCCAGCCCCAGCATCACCGGGACGGCCAGGCCCGGCCACCGCAACGCGCGTCCGACCCGTCGCTCCGTACCGCCGAGCAGGAGCGCCGTGCCGGCCAGGAAGGTCGCCAGCCCGCCGACGACCAGCCAGCTGCCCGCGGACGGCAGGACGTCGTGAGGATGAAGGATGAGCTCCTCCAACCCCACCCCCGCCGCCAGGAGCCCTCCGGTCACGGGCAGGTGTCCGTAGATGAACAGGTCGTGTCGTTCGTCGACCTTCTCGACCTCGTCACCATCCCCTCCGGCCTCGGCCTCCTCCCGCTCAGCGGCCTCTTCGGCGCGACGGAGCGCGTTCGCGCTGACCGCTTCACTCACGTCGAAGTAGGCCCACCAGGCCGCCACCGCCACGAGGAACGCCGTCCCCGAGATGAGCGACGACGTCGGGTCCCAGTTCGTGTCGTGGAGCCCGGCCACCACGGCGGCGGCGACCTCGCCGAGGACCAGGATGACCAGCAGACCGAAACGCTCGGGAAGATGCTCGAGATGTAGTGGAGCCGTCGCCGACCGATGGGTCGCGACGATCGGCGCCACGATGTCCACCAGCGCCCCGAGCCCCCACAGCGCGAAGCGCAGGGGAGCCGGCGTCGCGAGGGAGACTGCCCAGAGGACGACGACCACGGACGAGGCCGCAAGGTAGACCCCGATGGTGGCCCGAGCCTCGTGGACGTGGCGCCACGCCCGCGCATACAGGAGCAGGAGCACCGTGCGGCCGGCGAGGTAGCTGACCGCGAAGGGGGTCGAGAGCGACCCGGTGGCCTCGGACATGCTCGCCGCACACCCCAGAACGGCGGCCATGGCGGCGAACTTCCCGAGTCGCAGCACGAGGTCGTCGGTGTCGAACCGGTTGTTGTACAACGTGAACTGGACCCAAGAGAGCCAGATCAGGACGAGCAGGAACGCGAACTCACGCACCCCGCCCCAGTCGACGTCGGTGACGAGGTTGGCGGCCAGGGCCGCGACCGCGAGGACGTAGGCCAGGTCGAAGAACAGCTCGAGCCTGGTCGCACCCCTCGTCTCGTCGTGTCGAAGAGTCGGCGGTCGGACGAGGGGGATGGCCCCCGGATTGCTACTCATGGGCGGCCACCGGTCCACGGTGCCACAGCGGAGGCGGGTCGGCACGACGGATGGCCCGCACCCCGCCTACCGCTTGCTGAGGGCCATCCAGGTGTCGACGACGGTGTCGGGGTTGAGGCTCATCGTGTCGATGTGCTGGTCGAGGAGCCAGGCGGCGAGGTCGGGGTGGTCGGAGGGTCCCTGGCCGCAGATGCCGACGTACTTGCCCTGCTTCTTGCAGGCCGTGATGGCCAGCTCGAGCATGTGCTGTACGGCAGGGTCGCGTTCGTCGAACCCGGCGGCGACGAGGCCGGAGTCCCGGTCCAGTCCGAGGGTCAGCTGGGTCATGTCGTTGGAGCCGATCGAGAACCCGTCGAAGTACTCGAGGAACTGTTCGGCGATCACCGCGTTGGAGGGCAGCTCGCACATCATGATGACCTGCAGGTCGTTCTCGCCGCGCGTGAGGCCGTGCTCGGCGAGCAGCTCGACGACGCCGCGCGCCTCTTTCAGGGTACGGACGAACGGGATCATCACCTTGACGTTGGTCAGGCCCATCGTGTCGCGCACGAACTTCAGCGCCTCGGCCTCCATGGCGAAGCAGTCGGCGAAGTCCGGTGACAGGTAGCGGGAGGCGCCGCGGTACCCGAGCATCGGGTTCTCCTCGTGCGGCTCGTAGCTCGGCCCGCCGACGAGGTTCGCGTACTCGTTGGACTTGAAGTCCGACATGCGCACGATCACCGGCTTGGGGTGGAACGCCGCCGCGATGGTGCCGACGCCCTCGGCGACCCGCTGCACGAAGAACTCCCGCGGACCGGGGTATGCGGCGACGGCCTCGTCGATCTTGCGGGCCAGGCCCGGGTCGTCACCCGAGAGCTGTCCGGCGGCGTGGTCGAGGAGCGCCTTGGGGTGGATGCCGATCTGCCGGTTGATGATGAACTCCAGCCGGGCCAGCCCGACCCCCTGGTTCGGCAGCATCGAGAACGAGAACGCCTGGTCCGGGGTACCGACGTTCATCATGATGCCCACGTCGATGTCCGGCATCGCGCCGAGGTCGGTCTCCTCGACCTGGATGTCCAGCAGGCCCTCGTAGACGAACCCGGTGTCGCCCTCCGCACACGAGACGGTCACCTCCCGGCCCTCGGCCAGGTCCCGGGTCGCCGACCCGGTCCCGACCACGGCGGGGATGCCGAGCTCGCGGGCGATGATCGCCGCGTGACAGGTCCGGCCGCCGCGGTTGGTGACGATCGCGCTGGCCCGCTTCATGATCGGCTCCCAGTCCGGGTCCGTCATGTCGGCGACCAGCACCTCGCCCTCGTGGAAGTCGCGCATCTGGTCCGCGGACTTGAGGATGCGCACCGCACCGGCGCCGGCCTTCTGCCCGATCGCGCGCCCCTCGACCAGGACCTCCGCCGCGCTGCCACCCTTCACCTTGTACCGCTGCAGGCTGGCCCCGCTGCGACGGGACTGCACCGTCTCCGGCCGGGCCTGCAGGATGTACAGCTTCCCGTCGACGCCGTCCTTGCCCCACTCGATGTCCATGGGCCGGCCGTAGTGCTTCTCGATCGAGACCGCCAGCCGGGCCAGCTCCTCGACCTCCTCGTCGGTCAGCGAGAACCGCACCCGCTCCGCCGGGTCCACATCGACGAACTCCGTCGTCTTGCCCACGTTCGGGTCGTCGGTGAACACCATCTTGGTGGCCTTGCCACCCACGCCCCGCTTCAGCACCGCCGGGGTCCCCGCCGCCAGACCCGGCTTCCACACGTACCACTCGTCCGGGTTCACCGCCCCCTGCACCACGGCCTCACCCAGTCCATACGACGCCGTGACGAACACCGCGTCGGTGAACCCCGACTCGGTGTCCATCGTGAACATCACGCCGGACGCCCCGACATCCGAACGCACCATCCGCTGAACCCCGGCCGACAGGGCCACGTCGGCGTGCTCGAACCCGTGGTGCACCCGGTAGGCGATCGCCCGGTCGTTGTAGAGGGACGCGAACACCTCGCGGATCGCGGTCAGCACCGACTCGATCCCACGGATGTTGAGGAACGTCTCCTGCTGCCCCGCGAACGACGCGTCCGGCAGGTCCTCCGCGGTCGCCGACGACCGCACCGCGAACGACGCCTCGTCGGCATCCCCGGCGCCCGCCTCCTCCGCCAGCTTCGCGTAGGCGTCGCGCACCTCCTGCTCCAGCGCGGGCTGCAGCGGCTGCTCGACGATCGCCGCTCGTACCTGCTTCCCGACTCGCGACAGCGCGTCCACGTCGTCGGTGTCCAGGCCCTCCATCAACCCGGTGATCCGCGCCGCCAGCCCCTCCTGCGACACGAAGTCACGGAACGCCGACGCCGTCGTCGCGAACCCGTCCGGCACCCGCACCCCCGCCGACGCCAGGTTCCCGATCATCTCCCCCAGCGACGAGTTCTTCCCCCCGACGTCCTCCAGGTCCGCCATCCCCAACGACGAGAACCACTTCACGTTCGCGCTCACGAGCTCGCTCCTTTGTGCGTTGTCGAGGCACCGCGGCCACCGTGGCCATTGGATGACTGCAGGGTCTGGACGATGAGGGTGGACATCTCCTCGACCGACTTCGTCGTCGAGTTGATGACCGGAAGCCGGTTGGCCGCATACATGGCCTCGGCCCGACGCAGCTCGTACGTGCACTGCTCGAGCGAGGCGTACTTCGAGTTCGGGCGCCGCTGCTGACGGACCTCCGAGAGCCGCCCGGGCGTGGCGACCAACCCGACGATCCGGTCCCGAAGGTGCCGGATCGGCCGCGGGAGGTCGGTGGACTCGAGGTCCTCCTCGACCAGCGGGTAGTTGGCGACGAACAGTCCGTGCTGCAGGGCCAGGTACATGGTGGTCGGCGTCTTGCCGCACCGCGACGGCGCGATGAGGACGATCTCCGCCTTGTCCATCGCCCGCAGGCTCTGACCGTCGTCGTGCTCGATCGAGTACTCGATGGCGGCCATCCGCGCGTTGTATCGCTGGACGTCCCCGACTCCGTGGAGCTGCGCCGCGACCCGAGCCGCCGGGACCCCGAAGACCTCCTCCACCCGCGAGATGTGCAGCTCGAAGAAGTCGATCATCGGGCACTTCGTCGTGTGCAGGACCTCGCGGATCTCGTCGGTCGCCGCCGTGGTGAAGGCGATCGGCGTGATCGGGCCCTCCGCGGCCCGGTCGAGCACCTCGACGACCCGGCGGGCCTCCTCCGGCGTGGTGATGAACGGGATCAGCCGTCGTTCGAACCGCAGCTGCGGGAACTGGATGAGCAGCGCGTTCCCCATCGTCTCCGCGCTGATGCCGGTGCTGTCCGAGAGGAAGAAGACCGGCGTCGCCGACGGGCCGGGCGCGACGTCGGCGGCGACCGGGTCGGCGGAGGTCATGCCAGCAGACCGTATGCGGGGTCGCCGGCTCGCGGGTCAGGACCCTTCCGCTGGGCGGAAGCGACCTCGGTCACAGGATCAGGAGACACGGGCGAGGACCTCCCGGTGTGTCGTCGTCGACGGCGGGGTAATGGCCGACGCTACCGCCGGAGCCACGCGTGGGTCGAACACGCTCGGGATGACGTAGGTCGCGGACCGCTGCGCGGGGTCGACGACGTCGGCCAGGGCGTCGGCCGCGGCGAGGAGCATCGCGTCGGTCACCTCGGTCGCTCCCGAGTCGAGCAGACCCCGGAACACGCCGGGGAAGGCGAGCACGTTGTTGATCTGGTTCGGGTGGTCCGACCGGCCGGTGGCGACGACGGAGGCATACCGGAGGGCGAGCAAGGGTTCCACCTCGGGCTCCGGGTTCGCGAGAGCGAAGACGACGGGCCGCTCGGCCATCGAGGCGAGATGCGCCTCGGTGACGATGCCCGGGGCGGAGACGCCGATGAACACGTCGGCACCCGACATGGCGTGGTCGAGCCCGCCGGTGAGGCCGGCCCGGTTGGTCGTCGCGGCGATCGCGGCGAGGTTGGCGTCCAGACCTGGACGGTCGGGGTGGACGATCCCGTCGATGTCGACCGCGACGACGTCGCCCGGACCGCGGTGCTGCAGCAGCCGGATGATCGCGCTGCCCGCCGCGCCGACTCCCGACACGACGACCCGGCAGTCGGCGAGGTCCTTGCCGACGACCGCGAGCGCGTTGCGGAGGGCGGCGAGCACACAGATGGCCGTGCCGTGCTGGTCGTCGTGGAAGACGGGGATGTCCAGCTCGTCGCGCAGCCGCCGCTCGATCTCGAAGCACCGTGGCGCCGAGATGTCCTCGAGGTTGATGCCGCCGTAGACCGGCGCGATCAGCTTGACCGTGCGGATGATCTCCTCGGTGTCCGTGGTGTCGAGGCACACCGGCCACGCGTCGACCCCGGCGAACGCCTTGAACAGCGCGGCCTTGCCCTCCATCACCGGGAGGGCGGCATACGGGCCGATGTCACCCAGCCCGAGGACCGCTGACCCGTCCGTGACGACGGCGACGGTGTTGCGTTTGATGGTGAGCCGCCGGGCGTTCTCCGGGTGGGCCGCGATGTCGAGGCATACCCGTGCGACGCCGGGGGTGTAGGCCCGTGACAGGTCGTCGCGATGCCGGAGCGGCACCTTCGGTGTCACCTCGATCTTGCCGCCGAGGTGGATGAGGAAGGTCCGGTCCGACACCTTGCCGACGGTCACGCCCGGGAGCCGGCCGACCGCGTCGCCGATGGCGGCGGCGTGGTCGGCGGACCCGGCGTTGGTCGTGAGGTCCACCGTCATCCGGTCGGCCACTGACTCGACGACGTCGAAGGCGGTCACCACCCCACCGCAGCCGCCGACCGCACCGGTGAGGTCGGCGGCAGCGGTGGGGGTGGCCGGGGTCTCGACCCGCATGCGTGACCGAGTACCCCGGCCCCGGGACCGTGGTGGTCACGCCCGCGTCAGCTCCTTGGCCCGCTCGGCGTCGGCCTTCGCCTCGGCCCGAACGTCAGACGCGTCGCCCGGTTCGGTCAGCGAGTGCTCGTGCTCGTCGAGCATGTCCTCCTCGTTGAAGGGTTCGCGTCCGCTGAGCACCTCCTCCATCCGCTCCTTGTCGACGGTCTTGGTCCAGCAGCCGACGAGGACCGTGGCCACGGCGTTGCCGGAGAAGTTCGTGACGGCACGCGCCTCGGACATGAACCGGTCGATGCCGACGATGAGGCCGACGCCGTCGAGCAGCTCCGGACGGTGGCTCTGCAGTCCACCGGCCAGGGTCGCCAGGCCCGCGCCGCTGACGCCCGCCGCACCCTTGCTCGCGATGATCATGAACAGCAGCAACGAGATCTGCTCGGGGATCGTGAGCGGGTCGCCCAGCGCCCCGGCGATGAACAGCGACGCCATCGTCAGGTAGATCGCCGTGCCGTCGAGGTTGAACGAGTACCCGGTCGGGACGACGACGCCGACCGTGCTGCGGTCCACGCCGAGGTGGTCCATCTTGGCGATGAGCCGCGGCAGGGCCGACTCGGAGGACGAGGTGGCGAAGATCAGCAGGTACTCGCGGGCGAGGTAGCGCACCAGCCGGAAGATCGAGATGTTGGCCACGGCCTTGAGCAGACCGCCGAGGATGCCGAACACGAAGATGAGGCAGGTGAGGTAGAACGCGATCATCAGGGTGAGCAGCTGCGTCACCGCGGCCCAGCCGGTCTGGCCGACGACGCTCGCGATCGCACCGAAGGCACCGATCGGGGCCAACCACAGGATCATCGTGAGGATCTTGAAGACCAGGCGCTGCAGGCTCGCGACGCCGCGCAGGATCGGCTCACCGGCCGGGCCCAGCATCTGGACCGCGAAGCCGACGAGGAGCGCGACGAAGAGCGTCTGGAGCACGTTGCCGCTCGTCAGGGCGGAGAGCAGGGTCGTCGGGATGATGCCCTGGAAGAACTCGGACAGCCCGCCGGCCTTCTCTGCGGTGTCGGCCAGCTTGGCGGCGGAGTCGGCGGTGGACGCCGAGAGGTTGAGGCCGCTGCCGGGGTGGATGAGGTTGCCGACGACGAGCCCGATCGCCAGGGCGACCGTCGACATGACGAGGAAGTAGACGAAGGCGAGGCCGCCGACCCGGCCGACCGTGGCGGCCTTCCGGACCGAGCCGATGCCGAGGACGATCGTGCAGAAGATGACCGGGGTGATCATCATCTTGATCAGGCTGACGAACATCGTGCCGAGAACGCCGACGCTCTTGGCGGCGGCGGGGGCGACGAGGCCCAGGACCACGCCGGCCACCACCGCCACGATGACGGCGACGTAGAGCCAGTGGGTCCGGTCGCGCTTCTTGCGGGCGGGCGGTGGTGCGGTGGTGCTCGTGTCGGTGAACGGTGAGGACATCGTTGCTCCTTCGGATGCGTCGTTGCGGTCCGAGGGGATCGTGTCGGGGCGCGCATACCCTGGTCACCATTGAGTGCATTTCGTTCACTGAGTGCATTTCGTTCACCCGCACGCGAACGGCAAGGAGGCGTCGTGGCCCGGCACGTTCCGCGTTCGCTGGCGGGTCAGGCGGTGGCCTTGATGTTCGGCATCGTGCTCGTCATCGTCGTGCTGGGCGGCGCCCTCGCCGCGCTCGACGCCCGCCGGGACGGTGACGACGCGGCGCGTGAGCGCGTGGTGGCCATCGCGTCCTCGCTGGCCGCGGCGCCCTCGACGGCCACGGCGCTCGAGTCCGGCCAGCCGACCGCGACCCTCCAGCCGGTCACCGAGCGGGTCCGTCACGACACCCAGATCGCGTTCATCACGATCATGTCTCCCGACGGCACGCGCTACACGCATACCGACCCGTCGTTGATCGGGCAGAAGTACCTCGGCACGACCGAGCCGGCGTTGCGCGGTGAGACCTTCACCGAGGTCTTCACCGGCACCCTCGGTCCGTCGATCCGAGCGGTGGCACCCGTGTATGCGTCGGACGGCCGCATCGTCGGGCTGGTCTCCGCGGGGATCACGCAGCAGACACTGGCCGAGAACTGGTATGCGCAGCTGCCCCTCATCCTGCTCGTCGCGGCGACCACGGTGGTCGCCGCCGTCGTCGGGATGTGGCTGGTCCGGCGACGCCTCCTGCGCCAGACCGGTGGGCTGTCACCGCGCGAGCTGCGGGTGATGTACGAGCACCACGACGCGGTGCTGCACTCCATCTCGGAGGGGCTCGTCGTCGTCGAGAACGAGCGGGCGGTGCTCATCAACGACGAGGCCCGCCGGCTGCTCGACGTCTCCGACGACGTGCCGATCGACATGCGGTCGCTGCCGGCGTTCCTCGCCGACGGGGACGGCCGCTCGGCCGATGAGTCGGCTGACCGGTCGGCCGAGCCGAGCGTCAAGGACGAGGTCCGGCTGACCAAGGACCGCGTGCTCGTCGTCAACCGGGCGCCGGTCGCGGTGGGTCAGCGGATGGCCGCCGACGTTGTCACCATCCGTGACCGCACCGAGCTCCAGGGCGCGCTGGGCGAGCTGGACTCGATGAAGGTCTTCGCCGAGTCGCTGCGGTCACAGGCCCACGAGTCGGCCAACCGGCTGCACACCATCGTGGCGCTCGTGGAGATGGGCCGCGGCGACGAGGCGGTCCGGTTCGCCACGACCCAGCTGGAGCTCTCGCAGCGGCTGGTCGACCGGCTCACCGCCGCGGTCCAGGAGCCGGCCCTCGTCGCGCTGCTCCTGGGCAAGTCGGCGCAGGCGGCCGAACGCGGCATCGCGCTGACCGTCACCGACGACACCCATTTCGATGCCACTCTCGACGCCACGGTCGGTGCGGAGGAGCATGAACGAGACGCCGGCGCGGTGCTGACGCCGACCGAGATGATCACCGTCGTCGGCAACCTCGTCGACAACGCCTTCGACGCCTGCGACAAGGACGACCCGTGGGTCGAGGTCACGGTCCAACAGGACGACGCGGCCCTGCGGATCGTCGTCGCCGACAGTGGGCCGGGCATGGACGAGGCGACGTTTCAGCAGGCTCGGCGCCGCGGCTACTCGACCAAGGAGGGCGGCGCCGAGGGCCGACGCGGGCTCGGCCTGGCCCTGGTCTCGCAGGTCGTCGAGCGTCATGGTGGACAGCTGACCGCCGAGGTGACCTACGGTTCGGTCGTGTCGGTGACGATCGAGCGGGGCGCCGCGCAGAGGCGCCGCTCGTGATCCGCGTCCTCATCGTCGAGGACGAGCCGCTCATCGCGGAGGCTCACCAGGCATACCTGGCGCGCGTCGGCGGGTACGAGGTCGTCGCGGTGGTCAGCACCGCGCGCGACGCGGTCCGCCAGGCCAGTGCCGCGGCCGCGGACGGGACGCCGATCGACTTGGTACTGCTGGATATCGGGCTGCCGGACCACAGCGGGATCGAGCTCGCGTCGACCCTCTCCGGCATGCGGCCGACGCCCGACATCATCGCCATCACGAGCGAGCGCGATCTCGCCGTGGTCCGGGCGGCGGTCGCACACGGCGTCCTGATCTACCTGCTGAAGCCGTTCACCTTCGGAGCGTTCCGCGACAAGCTCGAGCGCTACCAGCGGTACCGCGACGCCCTCGGCGGGGGCGGGGACGCCGTGAGCCAGCGCGACGTCGACGCGGCGATGGCCGAGCTGCGGGCCGTCGAGACGCGCGGCGCGGCCCCGAAGGGCGTGGCGCCGGAGACCACTGACGAGATCGCCCGGCTGGTCCGCGACGCGACCGAGGGCCTCTCCGCGTCGGAGGTGGCGTCGACGCTCGGCGTCTCGCGGGTGACGGCCTGGCGGTACCTGGAACGGCTGGCCGACGACAACGTCGTCACGCGCACCAGCGACTACGGCCGCGCCGGCCGCCCGACGGTCCGCTACCGCTGGCGCCGCTGACCGGGCCTTCCTGCTTCCAGAGGTGCGTTGGAAGATGAGTCAGTGTCAACAGTCATCGTTGACTGTTGACATTCCGACGTTCATCCGCCATCCTCGTCACCACGCCCCGACGCACCGACGCGCGGGACCGGTCGAAGGAGTGGCAGTGAGAAACGAGGCTCTTCGGTTGCGCGGCCCGGTGGGAGGCACCACCGACGCGCGCAAGGTGGCGATCGGCTCCTCGGTCGGTGCCGTGATCGAGACGTACGACTTCATCGGGTTCGGCACCGCCGCTGCCCTCTACTTCGGAACCGCGTTCTTCCCGAACTCGAGCCCGGTCGCGGGCACGCTGGCGGCCTTCGCCACCCTCGGCGTCGGTTTCGCCGCCCGACCGATGGCGGCATCATCGGCGGCCACCTCGGTGACCGGGTCGGCCGGAAGCCGGTCCTCGTCACCTCGCTGATCGTCATGGGGCTGGCCACGTTCGCGATCGGCCTGCTACCCACCTACCAGTCCGTCGGCGTCCTCGCGCCGGTCCTGCTGGTCGTGGTACGGATCATCCAGGGCCTGGCGTTCGGCGCGGAGTGGGGCGGGGCCATCCTCATGGCCTACGAGCACGCACCCTGACGGGCCAAGGGTCGCTTCACCGGCATCGTCCAGGCGGGCTTTCCCGTGGGCCTGCTGCTGGCCAACCTCGTCTTCCTCTACAGCGTCCACCTCGGCGATACCTGGGCCTGGCGGGTTCCGCTCCTCGCGAGCATCCTGCTCGTCGCCGTCGGCCTCGTCATCCGCTCCAAGGTGCCGGAGTCGCCGGTGTTCGAGGAGGTCAAGGAGACCGGGACCGTCGCGGCGTCGCCGATCAAGGAGGCCCTGCGCTACGACTGGCGCAACATCCTGCGCGGGATCGGGCTGCGCATCGCCGAGACCGCCGGGTACGCCGTGTCGATCACCTACATGATCTCGTACCTCAACAGCAGCAAGCTGACCGAGACCTCGCAGACCCTCCTCGCCCTGTGCGTCGCTGCCGGCCTCGGCATCGTCGCGACCATGGCGTGGGCCGCCCTCACCGACCGCATCGGTCGACGCCCCGTCTACCTCGGCGTCTGCGCGTTCGGCGTGGTCTGGGGTGTGGTGATGTTCGCACTGGTCAACACCGGCGCCTTCCCGGTCATCCTGCTCACCCTGGTCATCTCCTACACGGTCTGTCAGAACGCCCTCGCGGGCTCGCAGGGGGCGTGGTTCCCGGAGCTGCTCACCGCGGCTCGGCGGGCGTCCGGCGCCTCACTGGCCTACCAGATCTCCGCGATGGTCTCCGGGTTCACGCCGTTCGTCACGACGCTCCTCTTCGTCCGCTTCGGGTGGATCGGCCCGGCTCTGCTGTTCAGCCTGTACGCGGCGATCGGGCTCTTCGCGGCCATCGTCACCCGCGAGACGTTCGGCCCCACGGGAGCGGCAGATCGCCCGCGACGCATCGTTGTGCCCAGCCGGTGCCCGTCGACCTCCGCGGACACGTCACCTCGGAGGCGTCGCGATGAGCACCATGGACTCCCGCGTGCGGCAGGTCCGCGAGTTCGCCTACCGCATGCGGCATCACGTCCTCGACATGGGTGAGGAGCAGGGTCAGGGCTATGTCGGCCAGGCGCTCGGAGCCGCGGACATGTTCGCCGCCGTCTACGCCGACCGGTTGCGGTACGACCGAGCCGACGAGCACTGGGAGGGACGCGACCGGTTCCTCCTCTCGACCGGGCACTACGCCATCGGCCTGTATGCCGCTCTGGCCGAGGCCGGGATCGTCCCCGTCGAGGAGCTCGCCACCTACGGGTCCGACGACTCCCGGCTCCCGATGTCGGGGATGGCCACCTACACGCCGGGGATGGAGATCTCCGGAGGGTCGCTGGGCCACGGCCTCCCGGTCGCGGTGGGGCTGGCCCTCGGGCTGCGATACCGCAGTTCGGACTCCCGGGTCTACAACTTCCTCTCCGACGGTGAGCTCAACGAGGGTTCGACGTGGGAGGCGGCCATGGGGGCGGCCGGCCACCGGCTCGGCAACCTCACCGCGCTGGTCGACATCAACGCCCTCCAGGCCGACGGTCCCACCGCCGGCGTCCTGGCCATCGAGCCGATCCACGAGAAGTGGGCCGCCTTCGGCTGGCACGTCCAGCGGGTGGACGGCAACGACACCGCTGCCGTCGTCGAGGCCCTCGACCGGGCCGACGCCTCCGCTGCCGCGGTCGGGAAACCGAGCGTCGTGCTCTGCGACACCCGGGTCGGGTTCGGTGTCCCCCTCCTTGAGAACCGTGAGAAGGCGCACTTCATGCGCATCGACGAGCACGAGTGGCAGGTCTGCCGCGAGCAGCTCAGCCGCACCGCACCGGAAAGAGTGTCGGCATGAGCCCGACCACCGGCAGCTGCCCAAGCTGAAGACCTCGGCGATGATCGCGTCGTTCGCCGACCCCGACCAGCGAACGACCGCCGCACCCTTCGGGCACGCCCTGGTTCGCGCCGCCGAGGCGGACGACCGGATCGTCGGCCTGAGCGCGGACCTCGCGAAGTACACCGACATGCACGTCTTCGCCCAGGCGATGCCCGAGCGGTTCTTCCAGATGGGCATGGCCGAGCAGCTGCTCCTCGGCGCCGCCGCCGGCCTGGCCGAGGCCGGGCTCGTCCCGTTCGCCTCGACGTACTCGGTGTTCGCGGCGCGGCGCGCCTACGACTTCCTCTGCCTCGACGCCGCCGAGCCGGGCCTCAACGTCAACATCGTCGGAGGACTACCGGGCCTGACCACCGGATACGGTCCGAGCCACCAGGCCACCGAGGACGTCGCCATCTTCCGGGGTATGCCAGGGCTCACCATCGTCGACCCCTGCGACTCGGTCGACATCGAGCAGGCGGTACCCCAGCTCGCGGCCTCGCCCGGGCCGACCTACCTGCGGCTGCTGCGCGGCAAGGTGCCGACGGTCCTCGACGAGTACGACTACCGGTTCCAGCTGGGCAAGGCGGCGGTGCTCCGCCCGGGCGCCGACGTCGTGTTCGTGTCGAGCGGACTGATGACGATGCGAGCGCTGCAGGCGGCCGAGAGGCTCGCGGAGCACCATGTCGACGTTGCCGTGGTCCACACACCGACGCTCAAGCCGTTCGACGAGGCGACCGTGCTGGCCGAGGTCGACACGGACCGGCTGGCCGTCACCCTCGAGAACCACACCGTCGTCGGCGGACTCTTCGAGACCGTCGCTGCGGCCGCGACGCGGGCCGGACTCGGACGCCGCGTCGAGCCGGTGGCCCTCCCCGATGCCTTCCTCGACGCCGGCGCCCTCCCTACGCTGCACGACCGCTACGGGCTGGCCACCGACCGGATCGTCGACCGGGTGCTGAGCCTGCTCTGAGGACGGGCGTGCACCGCATACAGTGCGTCGACGGCTGAATGTCGACAGCCGCCGTTCGCACCGACATCAGCGGAGGAGTCATGGCGGTCCCCAGCCTGGTGGGTCTCACCAAGACCAACCTCCGCGAGCAGGCGCTGGCGTCGCTGCGGACCGCCATCACCAGCGGGCAGCTGCCACCGCAGACCCCGATGGTCGAGACCGAGCTGTCCGAGCAGCTGCAGATCAGCCGAGGCACGCTGCGCGAGGCGATGCGTCAGCTCCAGCAGGAGGGGCTCCTGGTCGTCGCTGCGCGCGGGCGCCTGTACGTGCGGAGCCTGGGGCCCAAGGAGATCGAGGACATCTTCGCGGTCCGGTCAGCCCTCGAGAGCCTGGCCGCGAGCACGCTCGCCTCGCGCGACGACCGCGCGGTCGCGGTCGATCGCCTTCGCGGACTGCTCGACCTCATGGCCCAGGCGGTGAGCAACGAGGACCTCGAGCGGCGGATCGAGGCCGACCTCGACTTCCACCGGACCCTCTGCCAGCTCACCGGCAACGAGATGCTCCTGCACACGTGGCAGTCGCTCGAGGGCTCGATCCGGATGTCGATCATGTATGCCGGTCGAGCACCGGCCCTGGGCAACATGGACGTCGACCGTCACTCGGTCATCGTCGACGCGATCGCGTCCGGTGATGCGGCCGCGGCGTTCGCGGCGGTCGAGGAGCATCTCGGCTGGGCGGCGGCGAACCTCAAGGCCGCCGGACACTGACCGGGACGGCGATCCCTCAGGTCGGGGTGATGTCGTCGGCGGCCGCCCGGAGGTCGATGAGGTGCTTCGCGTGCTCGAACAGGTGGACGTCCTCCTCCGTGGTCGGCTCCCAGGGCCGGGCCTCGACCGCCTTTCCCTCGGGCGCGAGGGCGACGAACACGATGAGGCAGTGCGTCGTCAGGCGCCGTTCCAACACCGCCGGATTCCCAGACCGGACGTGGACGCTGACGTGCATGCTCCTGCGGCCGGTGTAGATCAGCCGCGCCTCGACCTCGACGAGGTCCCCGATCCGCAGGGGTTGGTAGAAGCGGACGCCACCCGCGTACACCGCGATGTTGGCGGCGTCGCCGGTCCACTCCGTGACGAGGACATGAGCGGCCTCGTCGATCCAGCGCATGACGATGCCGCCGTGGACCTTGCCGCCCCAGTTGACGTCGTTCGGGGCGGCGAGGAACCGGAGGACGACCTTCGGCGCGGTGCTCGCGTCGGTGTAGGACTGCTCGGCCATCGCCGCCGCGATCTGAGCGCGCAGGTCGATGCGGCGTACGGCGGCGTGCTTCTGCGCGAGGTCCTCGTCGTCACCGTCGGGCAGCTCGGGGACCGCCGTCGGGCGGCCATCGTCGTCCACCGCGACGAAGACCATGAGGCACTCGGTCGCCGGTTCGAGGTCGTGCCCGCGGGGCGAGCCGGACCGCACGGTGACGAGGATGTGCATGCTGCTGCGACCGGTGTAGACCAGTCGCGCGGTGGCCTCGACGAGGTCGCCGATGGACACCGGCCGGGTGAAATGGACGTTGCCGACGTACGCGGTGACGCAGTACCGGCCGCTCCAGCCGACCGCGCACGCATACCCCGCCTTGTCGATCCACTCGAGGACGCGACCGCCGCTGACGTTGCCCAGGTAGCCGGCGTCCGTCGGCGCGGCCAGGAACCGGAGCGTCTGCTCGCGACCTCGGGTGTCACGGTCCATGCGCGGGAGTCTGCCACCGCTCCGGTCGCGGGTCGGCGACGTCAGGCCCAGAACCGGTCGTTGTAGGCGGTGTCGTCGTAGTACTGCTCGGCTCTGGTGACCCGGCTGTCGAGCATGTCGAAGACGATCACGGACCTCTGGTCGAGGCTCATGTCGCCCCGCACCGCGAGGTTGTGGCTCAGCGAGATGGTGTGGTCGTCACCGGCGACGACATCATCGAGGATGACCTGGAGGGTGCCACCCGAGCGCCCGAAGATGTCCGCGAAGAACTGGAGAATCGCCTCGACACCCTCCTTCGGGCCCGCGTAGTACCCGGTGCCCGGGATCAGCCAGACGGCGTCCGGGGCGAAGACCTCGTTGCGGAGCGTCTCCATGTCGCCCCGGGCAAAGGCGGCGAAGCCGTTACGGATGGTGTCGATGTCGGTCTGCTGGCTCATGATTCAGGTTCCTTCCGTGCTCGTCGACTGACGAACACCAGGATCCTGCGACGCACCCTTCCGCGCATCGGGTGCCGGACCTTAGATGCCGAGGCGGACCTCCCTATCCCGGCCGCCGCGCGGCCGGGACAGGGAGGGACCTCACGGGTCAGGCGGCGAGCGGCGCGGCCGGATCGGCGGGCGGCTTGAAGTTGCCCTTCGACTTCGTGCCGTTGATGAGCTCCGTGCTCATCGCGTAGCTGATGACGGAGTAGGCGATGGCGTCGCTGTTGTTGTCGAGAGCGACGTCGTTGTTGTTCGCGTACGTGTCACACGCCAGGTGGTAGCAGGGGTCGTACTGCCTGGCCCGCAGTGCCGCCGAAGATGGCCGCTTCCTGCGCCGTCTTGATGCCCTCGGCGCCGGTGAACAGGCCACCCGACGGGATCCCGGCTTGGCGATGAACGGACCGTAGTCGGACCGCCCGGAGAAGTCGGTTCCCTTGAACGGCAGCCCTCGTGACGTGAAGAAGCTCTCGAAGGTCTTCTCGATCTGCGCCGAACCAGCCGGGACCGGCAGCCGGCGCCGACCTCGTCGGAGTCGTCACCGTCATAGATGAAGAAGACGTAGTTCGGCGAGCCGACCATGTCGAAGTTCAGGTAGAGGGCGATCTTGTCGAGCTCCGCCGCTGACAGGTGGTTCACGTAGTAGGTCGAGCCGACGAGGCTGGACTCCTCCGCTGCCCACCACGCCAGGCGCACCGTGTTCTGGGGCTTGACCTTGCCGAGGTTCTCGGCGACCTCGAGGAGAGCCGCCGAACCACTGCCGTTGTCGTTGATCCCCGGACCGGCGTTGACCGAGTCCAGGTGAGCGCCGGCCATGACGACGTTGTCCGCGTTCTTGCCCGGGAAGCTCGGCGATGACGTTCTCCGTCGTCGCGGTGCCGCGCAGGGTGTCGGTCTTGAGGTGCAGCCGCAGACCAGGCGTCGCGGCGAGCTGCTCGCCGAGGGCCTGGGTGATGCCCACAGCCGGGAAGTTGGCCGTGAAGTCGGCGCCGAGCGTGCCGTTGAGGGGACCGGCGATGTTGTTGTAGATCACGATGCCGCTGGCACCCGCGGCGATGGCGTTCTGCGCCTTCAGGGCGAAGGAGCAGCTCACCGGGAACCCGGGCGGCGCCCCGCGCGAGACGAGCGCGATGTTGCCGACGGGGAAGCCGGTGAAGTCCGCGGCGTAACAGCCGCGGAAGTCGCCTGCCGGCGTGCTGACGTTGGCCGTCACGTCACCGCTGCCCGAGTAGGACATGATGCTGTGCGCCAGCGGAGCGACCGGAGCCGGCGCCACGCGCTCGAGCACGGACGGCGACAGCGTGATGAAGGTCTGGAACTGGAAGGCCTGACGCGTGACGGTCCAGCCGGCGTTGAGGAGCCGGTCCTCGACGTAGTCGACGGACTCGTCGTAGCCCGGGGAGCCGGAGACGCGGGTGCCGTTGTTGTCGTCGGCGATCTCCTGGAAGGCGGCCTGGTGCTCGCGGACCCCTTCGAGGGTGACGCACTCCAGCAGCTTGGCGGTGTTGTTGTTGGTTCTCGCGTCACAGCTCGACGACGCCGCGGCGGCGTCCATCGTGGCCAGGCTGCCCGTGATGACCAGGGCAGCGGCTGCGGTGACGGCGAGGGCAGGACGAGGTACTCGGGGTCTCATCAGGGAACGCTCTCTCTTCCGGCTTCGTGCGCCGGACTCGTGGTCCGACGGCAACGGATCTCAGACGGTTGCGGGGTGTGTCAGTTCCGGGGTGTCACGGGTCCAGGGGCGCCCCCGAGCCGTGCCCGTCGGACCGCGCGATGACGACGACCGTCGCTCCCCGGTCTCGTCGTTCGGACATCAACGTCCTCGCACCTCAGTCGCCTACTCCCGAGGGGATGACCGTAGCGTTCCTGGGAGTTTCCTTAAAGGGCCCTGGGTGCTTTCTTGGTCCGAGCGTGCTGGGGACGAGCGTTCAGGTGTCGCGCTGACAGTGGTCGCACCCACAGTCCGGTCCGCAGCCGCCTGTCGCTGAGGCGAACACCTCGAGCCGGCAGGCGCACGAGGCGAGAACCGGCACATCGGCGCGGGCCGACGCGATCGCCAGCTGCTGGGCGATGATCCGCGCCTCGTCGTGACGCCCGAGGCGTTCGAGGCACTCGTGGTACCCGTGGAGGCTCCACACGTTGCCCGGGTGGTGCACGGAGCGGCTCACCGTCGGGTCGAGGCCGAGGTCCGCGGCATACACCGCCGCGGCCTCTTCGACCCGGCCCTGCTCGAGGAGGAGCGCGCCGTATGCGTGTCGGGTCGGCTGCATCCAGCCCCACGGCTCGTCGTACGGGAGGGCGTCGTCGAGGGCGATCGCGCGTCGAAGGTGGGTGAAGGCCTCGTCGATGCGCCCCTGACGGTAGGCGAGCTCGCCGTCGAGCATCGCCTCGGCGATGGTGAGGATGTCGCGCGCCGTGTTGTTGAAGAGGTAGCGCGTGTCCGGCACCTGGGCCACCGCGTCGGCGAGCTCCTGGCGAGCCGCCTGAGCGGCCGCCACGTCGCCCAGCGCTGCATACGCGACCCCCCGGCCGTAGAGGACCATCGCCGTCGTCGAGCAGTAGAGCTCGCGGTCCTCGGGCAGGGGTTGGGCGACGAGGTCGTCCCAGCGCCCGAACCGGACGAGCACGTGCGTCCGTAGCGGGACGAACGACTCCAGCCAGTCGGCCATCGGGGGGCTCTCGATGCGCAGCAGCTCAGGGGTGAGCTGGGCGCTCAGCTCGTCGGCGGCGGCGGAAGCGTCTCCGTACCGTCCGAGGAACATCGCCGAGTAGACGATGAAGTGCAGGTCGTGCGCCCGGTAGAGGGAGTAGAAGTTCAGTGGCCCCGAGCGCTCGACGAACTGCCGATCCGCCTGCACCGCAAGGCGGTTCGCCGAGATGGACGAGTGGTAGTCACCGCAGAGGACGTCGAGGTGGCTCGGCATGTGCTGGAGGTGGCCCGCATCCGGGACGAGCCCCCGCAGCCGGTCCGCGCTCGGTAGCGCCGCCTCCGGACGCTCCGACATCTCGAGCAGGTGAATGTGCAGGTGCAGGACGAACGGATGGCGGTCGCCGCCGGGAAGGGCGAGGGCGGCATCGAGGAGGCGCTCGGCCTCGCGGGCGCGGGACCCGAGCGCGGGTTCGCCGGTCAGCGGGTCCCAGAGCGCCCAGGCGGTGACATTGACGAGCGCGTCCGCCGCCAGCGCCAGGACATCGAGGTCCTGCGGGTATGCGGCGGCCACCTCCGACATCGCGTCGGCGTAGGCCTCGTGCCCGGCCTGCCAGGTGTCCGCGTCCTCGGCGGACACCGGCGTGTAGCGAAGGGCCAGCGCCGCGACGAGGCCGGCGGCGGGTTCTTCGACGGGGGTGCCCGTCCGCTCCGCGCGGTCCAACGCTGCGCGCGCCAGCTCGATCTCCGACCGTGCCCGTCCCAGGCTCGTGGTCAGGTCGACGGCGTCGAACGCCTCCCAGCCCTTGTTGTAGTTCGGGCCGATGGCGTACGCGATGCCCCAGTGCGCCGCCCACAGATCCGGGTCCTCCTCGAGCGCCTTCTCGAAGCAGGTCACCGCCTCTTCGTGGTTGAAGGCGTATGCCCACACCAACCCTCGGTCGAACCACACCTGAGCCGCGGGTGACGTCGTCATCACCGGGCGGTGATAGTCACCGAGGTCGTAGTACGCGTCGCTCACGGCTCGAGCGTATGGCGCGCAGACCGTCCGCCGCCGCCCCTCCGGCACGACCGGCACGACCTCAAGGCGCTGGCCCGGATGAGGGTTCGCGGGCGAGGGCGCGGTCGTAGCTGCCCGGCCTCCGGTCCCAGACGACCTGCGGCCCATTGTCGGTGGCCGTGAGGGTGGCGGTCAGTCGGTCGCGGTGGACGATCGTGTGGTGCCGTTCGCACAGGAGCGTGCCGTTGGTGAGGTCGGTGGGTCCTCCGTCGACCCAGTGCCGGATGTGGTGGGCGTCGGCCCATGATGCGGGGGCGTGACACCCGGGGAAGCTGCAGCGCCGATCGCGGAGCCAGAGGGCTCTGACCTGTGCAGAGGTGAAGGCTCGTCGGGCCCGGCCGAGCCGGAGCAGCTGCCCACCGGTGTCGAGAATCGCGGCGATGAGGGTGCCATCGCAGGACAACCGCCGCACCGTCTCCGGCCCGAGGAGGGTGCCGCCGTCGACACCACCTACGAGGACGCCGGGCCGGGTCCGCTGCTTCAAGTCGTCCAGGCCGATGGTGACCAGCACGGTGGCCTTAGCCCCGGTCGGGCGGGCGGCGTTCAACAGCACGTCAGGGCCGGGGTCGAGGCCGGTGCCGGTGGCGCTGGCGCTCAGCGCTGGTGTCAACGCGACGGTGCGCCGGCAGACCTGGACGAGGGCGTCGCCGCGGCGTTGGTCGATGGTGCGGGGGTCGCGTCCGCCGTCGACCACGGCGGGTTTGGACAGGACGTTGATGGCGGCTTCGACGGCGGCCCGGGCTTCGGGGTTGAGCCGCATCCGGTACTCGGTGATCCCGCCGCCGATGTCGTGCCCACAGGACAGGACGGTCAGCCCCCGGTGTCGGTCTTCCATCTCCTGCAGCCGTTGGCCGAGGCCGTACCGGGCCAGCATGGCCGGCCGGACCCGGCGGACCCCGGCGGTACCGTCGACCTCCCCCATGGCGACCAGGCCGGCGGCGACCGCGTCGACCGCGCCCGGCTCCAGCAGCGGGGTCAGCTGCCGCAGCTCGGAGGCGACCACGCAGCCGGCGGACACCGACAGCCGACCCTCCTGCACCGCGACCCGAGCGCCCACCATGGCCGACGCCAACGCCGACGCCTGACCTGGGCCTGACTGGTCGGTGAGCTCGCGGACCGCCTTGGCGACCAGGCCGGCGTCGCGGGCGTCCAGGGACGGGCACCGGTCGGCGACCCACTGCTGGGTGGACCCGGCCTGCGACGAGGCGACCTCACCCCGGTCGACGGCGTCCGCGGTGATGGTGAACCGGCCCGCCGCGGCGACCGCCGCCAGCCGGTCCACCAACGGCAGCACCGCGTGCAGGTCGGGTCCGGTCAGCCGGTGCACCCGCGCCGGCAGGTCGGACAGGACCGCGGTGGCCGCGGACAGGACGGCGACCAGCTCGTCGCCGTAGGTCCGCATCCCCGTGTCCATGAGTCAGACCCTAGAACCGACCACCGACAGCCCCACGACCCCGAAACCCGTTCATCCACAACCGAATTCGCGACCACTTATCCACATGGTCTGCTCGCTTCGCCACACCAGTCCCACGCGTGCGGGAGCAACCACACCTCAGGACGCGACGGCCAACCCCGACGCCACGGCGAAGCCCAGTACGGCCGCCAGCCCCGCCGCCCGCCCCGCGTTCTTCTGCGCCTCCGGGATCATCGCCCCGACCAGCATGACGAGGAGCGCGCCCGCAGCGAACCCGTCCACGAGGCCCTCGAACCGGCCCTTCGTGACAGCCGCGGCGAGGTACCCGGCCCAGGTCGACACCACGCATACCAGGGCCACGGCGACCCAGAGCAGGAGGACGTAGCGCGTACTCTTCCCGCCCTCGTGCATCTGGGTCGAGGAGCCGATCGACTCCGGCAGGTTCGACACGAAGATCGCCATGAGCAGCGCGAGCGAGACGCCGTTCCCGTGCGACAGGTCGATGCCGAGAACCGCCTGCTCCGGGATCCCGTCGAGCAGGCCACCGAGGGCCAGCGACAGCCCGGCCATCCCACCGGCCTTGATCGCCCACTGCTCCACGGCCCGGTCGGCGAAGAAGAAGACGAGTGCGCCGGCGGCCAGCCCGATGGTCAGCGGCCAGGGACCCGCCGCCTCGAACCCGCCGGCGGCCAGCTGGAACGAGATGCCCGAGATGAGAGCCCCCGCCCCGAATCCCAGGACGAGCCCGAGCGCCTTGGCGTTCCACGGCCGCATCACTCCGAGCACCGCGCCGATCAGCAACGACGACGCGGAGATCGCGCCCCAGAAGAGGGAAGCCCCCATCGTCCGTCCTCGGTCCAGGGTCCTCGGCCGACTGCCCGACCGGAGCCCGACTCTAGTGCGAGCAGCCCGGGCTACGCGCGTACCCGACCGTCGACCAGCCAGTGGTGCGTACCGCCGAGGTAGGCCTTCGCCTCGAGCGGCGCCCCGGCCGGTAGGCGATCTTGAGGTGGTGCAGCACCCGCGCCATGCCGCTGGACGCCCGCGGCCCGAGCAGCGACGCCGCCGCGGCCAGGTGCGACGGCCACACCCCCGCGGACTGGGCCTGGTCCACGAACCCCGGGTATGCGAGCAGCGCCTCTCGTTGTTCCGGTCGGCAGAGGTCCTCGTCGACGAGGTGGTCGAAGAGCGTTCGCCACCGAGCTTCCTCACCCGGCTGGCGGAAGTCGGTGAAGTAGCACTCGAAGCCGAGCTTGCCCGACAGCCGGTCGGCCACGTCGATGTCGAGGACGATCCGGTCGACGAACGTCGCCAACCCGTCCACCAATGCCTGGAGCTCCTCGGTGTCCCCGGTCCAGCCGAGTCCGGTGAGGTACTCCACCACTCGTTCGGCCGGGAGGTCGACGATGCAGAGTCGCACCGCGTTCGACGCCCTGGCCAGCATCACGCCGACCTGGAACACGTTGGCCCCCCGCGGTAATGCGTCGAGCGTTCGGAACACCATCTCCTCGGTCGCCGACGCCAGCGGTCGGCCGAGCACCAGAGGCAGCGCCTCGCGAGTCACCCATCCGTATGCGTCGGGCGCGGACGGTGGCGCCTCCCCCGCGTCCTCGAGCCGCGAGAGGATGCCGTGGTAGGCCGAGAAGAAGACGCTCGGGAGCGGCATACCCTCGTCGGCCGGGTCGACGTCGAACTCCAGCCAGACGTTGTCGGTGTTCTCGGTCGCCACGACCGCGGGATCGGCCCAGTTCCGGGCGAACTCGCGAACGTGGGCCCAGGTCGGCTCGTCGGTCAGGCTGGTCGGCAACGCATCCAGGGTGCTCGTCCCGGCCAGGACGCCGCGGCCCACCTCGGAGGCCCGGACCCGGACGAAGAAGTCGGCGTGGGGCGGCTGCTTCCCGAGGTGACACTCGAACCCGAACCCCGTCGCGAGCGCGCCCGGAAGCACTCGAGCGATCGCGTCGATCCGGTCGGCGTTGGCGGCAGGGACCAGGCACTCGGGGAGGTACGGCCGGACCACCCCGAACGAATCGGCCAGCGAGCCTGACCCGACCGCGGAGGGCGCGTGTCGATCGGCCATGAGGTCAGGCCCAGACGAGCACGGAGGGCACGAGATCCGGGTGGGCGTGCCGCAGCAGGTGGTACCCGATCCCGGCCGTGCCCTGGAAGAAGCTCGGGCATCCGACACCTCGGGGCAGCCGCCCCATCACCTTGTACCCGTCGGACTCCTCGGCCCGACGGACCACGGTCGCGGCGAACCGGCCCGCCTCCTCGACCAGGTCGGGCCGGCGGAGGTCCACCCCGGCCGACAGGAGGAGCTCGGCGCGACCCATGCTCCCGCAACAGACGTGGTCGACGCTCTGGACCCCGAACCGCTGCGTCGCCGCCACCGCCAGGTCGATGTCCTCGCGCACGTCCGGCGTGTCCAGCGTGGCCCGGCCGGCCAGCCGGGCCAACCCGATCCCGGTGGCGCCGTGGCACCACTGCGTCATGTACGACGGCCGGCCGTCGGTCATGGCGAGCACTTCCTTGCGCAGATCCGGCCAGTTGCCCTCGTCGCGGGAGAAGACACGGCGCTCGTAGGCGATCGCGGCCTCAGCCGCCGCGAGGAAGGCCGGGTCGTCGGCGAGGGTCGCGAGACGCAGAAGTGCGTACGCGATTCCGGCTGCCCCGTGGGAGAAGCCGGTGATGCCGGTCTGGGTGAGGGTCGGCCAGCTCCCGCGTTCCGGTCCCTCGGTCAGCTGGGTCGCGACCAGGCGGCGACCGCAGAGCACGGCGCGGTCCAAGATCTGTCCGTCGCCGGTGGCGTCGTGCAGGGCGAGCAGACCCAGCAGTGCCCCGGCCGAGCCGGCGAGGACGTCCAGGCCCTTGTCGGTGGCGATGAGGTCAGGAGTGATCAGGGCGGCGGCCCGCCTGGCGTCGTCCACCATCCCGGCGTCGTCCAGGAGCAGCCCGGTGCGCACCAGAGAGTAGACGAGCGATCCCGTCCCGGCGGCGCCGCCGATGCCGAGGCCCTTCGCGAGGCGCTCGGGGTGGGCGCGCACCATCTGCGACACCTGCAACATCGCGCTGCGCGCGCTGTCCGCCGTCTCCGAGGACCCGGTCACCTTCGCCAATGCGGCTAGGAACAACGCGATTCCCGGGTTCCCGCTGTAGAGGTCGAACCCGGTCGGCTCGAGCTGGTACCGGTCGGACTGGGGCAGGAAGGCGACGCCGATCCACGACGTACCGCCGTCGGGCGAACGGATCGCGTGCTCGTGCAGCTCGCGCGCGATCGCCTCGGCACCCGCCACGAGCTCGTCACGAGTGAGCGGCGTCGAGGCGACGGTCACCGGCTCCAGCGTCGAGCCGGCGGAGCTGGTCTCCCCCAGGCTGGACGCGGTCCGGGAGTAGAACGACGCGCGGGTGTAGGCGACCTGTCGTTCCAGGTCCTCGGCACTCAGCTGTCGCAGCCGCGCGGCGGCGAGGTCGAACCCGGACCTCGTGAAGGCCTGCGCAACGGTCACTCCACCGGTCAGCGGCAGGTCGGCGCTGTCAGCAGTGGTGGCGAAGAACGGGATGTCGAGGCGCTCCATGGCCTCCTGCTCGTCCCGGCGAAGCGGCCAGAAGAGGCTGGGCTCTGCCGTGGTCGCCAGGGCGCGGCTGAGGACGTCGAGCTCGATGCTGAACGCTGCACCGTCGCGGAGGTACGGCCGCTGGAGGGCGCGCTCGATGACCATCGCGTAGGTGCGGGTGTCCCGCAGCAGGTAGCGGACGGGCTGGTGCGCGAAGGCGTCGAGGGGGCCACCGGGCGCCAACATAGCGTCGCGATGGTCCAGGAGCAGCTGGTACATGATGCGAAGGCCGTCCACCAGCTCCTCGACGAAGTCGTTGGGAGACAACGGTTCCCCGTCGAGGACTGGGACGTTCTGCGTCGGACGGAAGTAGGCGAGCTCGTGCGTCACCGTCATCGCATCCGTGTTGACGTGCATCCAGCGCGGCATCGGGTCGAAGCTCTCCTGCTCCCCGACGCCACCCAGCCCGCTGGCGTCGTGGGTGCGACCCTCCTTGTTCACCATCCAGCGCGGCAGGAGTCCGGTGGACAGCACCGACGCCCGGAACACCTCGGTCGCGACGGCGCGAGCGCCGAGCATCTCCGCGGCCGCGTCGTCCTCGAAGGCCTGCGGCTGGGGGTGCATGAACGTCTCCATGTCGACCAGCACCGGATGCTCGCCGTGGGCGACGATGTTGTCGTAGTGGCAGTCGTTCCCCGCCAGGCCGTACAGCAGACCGAGGAGCATGCCGGCCCGCCGGTAGTAGCGACCCGCCGCATCGGCGTCGTCGCAGGGCAGCGTCTCGGCGAACTCGGACCATCCGTAGCCGTCGCCGTCGATGACCCGCAGCCGCGCGAACGACAAGGGCGCGCCGCGTTCCTCGAACCACCCCAACAGCGCGAAGTACGCCTGCTCCAGGTGGACGTCCTTGGGCTTGTAGATCAGCCGCAGCCCGGACTCGAAGGTGACCGCGAGCACCGAGCGGCCCTCGTTGTGCGAGTCCGAGACCGCCTGGCCGACCGCGACGACCGGCCCCAGGTCGACGTCGGGGTGAAAGGTCTCGTGGATCCGCCGACGGTCCGCGTCCAAGCGCAGGAGGAACTCCGCCGTGGCGTCGACCCAGAGGTCGGTCACCACGGCACAGAGCCGGGCCAGGACGGGGTATGCATGGAACACCTCGGTCAGTCCGCCCGCCCACATCTGATGCGTGAAGCGGACGTAGTGCTCGGTCCCGGGCTCGCCCTGGAGAGTGGCCACCAATCGCGACAGCGACGACTGGCGCCGCTGCCGACGCGTCGCGAACTCGACCAGTAGCGCGTTGGCGCACAACGACGTCACCCGCTGGAGGAGCCGGTGCTCGAGGGTCGACGCCGCCTCGGGCGACACCAGCTCGGCGGCCGGTCCGACCCGTGCCGCGAGTCGCTTCCTCGCCACAAGGACGAAGGGCAGTGCGACGTCCTGGAACGGCTGGGTGAACCCCGGCAGGAGGCAGCGGTCGGCCGCCAGGGCCTCATCGTCCACCTCGTCGGCGAGGCGGGCGGCGGCCTCCAGCGCGTCGCCCAACGTGTCGGCCCATCCCGGCCACACGTCGACGTCCGCCCTGCCTCCGTTCCCGAGCAGGAGCCGAGCGCGATCGACGTCCAACCCGTCCCAGGAGAGGCGCTTGCGGAAGACGGCGTCGTCACCCTCAGCCACCAGCTGCCGCCAGCGGGCGAGCAACGCCTCGGCGCCAGCGCCGCCTGCCGCACCGACGGCAGCCACAGCCCCAGCCGGATGGCCGGACGCGAACGCCGGCGGCGGAGGCGCGAGCCGGTCGGACAGCGAACGACCTTGCGCGACGATCTCGGCCAGCGCCTCGCGCCCCAGGGCACGCGAGGCCGGCTCGAGGTCGGACGTCGTCTGGCTACTCACGGACATCGACGACCGCCGGCCGACCGACGGCGGGTCGACCGGCATACGGTAAGAACCGCGCGACCGTCGCGGCGGTCGCGGCGGGGATCAACCGCAGGTACCGCCGGGACCGGGGTAGCAGGACCGGCAGGTCAGCGGACACGTCGTGCCGCTGGCCCAGTCGCCACCACCGGCGACGGCGCCGAGCTCGGCGTCCGACAGCTCGCCCGAGGGTGACGCCTCGATGCTGGCGGGGATGACGAGGTACAGGGTGTCCGGCGTCTCCTCGAGCACCTTGATGGTCACCTCGGAGGGCAGCGAGACGCCCATCTCGTCCTGCAGGGCGGCCTTCGGGTCGTCCAGCAGCTGCTGGCGGAAGTCCGCGTCGTTCATCGCGCGGGAGGTCAGCCGGTCCTCGACTTCGTGTCGGTCGTTCGGGTTCGAATCGCTCATCAGCGTCTGCCTCTCCGAAGGAACTTGTGAGTCGGACGTTACCACCGCGGCCGGTGCCGAGGGTCGGCTTCACGACCCCCGAGGGGTTACCCAGACCCGGTCAGGTGAGCTGCCGGCTGGCCAACGCCGCGAAGGAGCCGCCGCGCGCCATCAGTTCCTCGTAGCGACCCGACTCGACGATGTGACCGCCTTCCACGACGTGGATCTGGTCCGCTCGGATCACGGTGCTGAGCCGGTGCGCGATGACGATTCGCGTCGTGTTGAGGCGGTCCAGGCTCTCGGTGACGATGGCCTGGGTCCGGTTGTCCAACGCGCTGGTTGCCTCGTCGAACAACAGGATTCGCGGCTTGGCGACGATCGCCCGCGCGATGAGCAACCGCTGTCGCTGCCCGCCGGAGAGCCCGCCACCACCCTCCATGACGATGGTGTGCATCCCCATCGGCATCCGCCGGATGTCCTGGTCGAGCCCGGCACTGCGTGCCGCCTCCCAGGCCTCGTCGACGGTGAACGGCGAGGTCCCGACGATGTTCTGGTAGATCGTTCCGGGCGACAGCTGTCCGCTCTGGAGCACCACACCCATCTGCCGACGCACCGCGGGCAGGTCGAGGGTGGCAAGGTCCTGGGCATCGAGGTAGATGCTGCCGCTCTCCGGCTTCTCGAACCCCAGCAGCAGCCGCAGGATCGTGGACTTCCCGGAGCCGGACGGCCCGACCAGCGCGACGAACTCGCCCGGCCGGGCCCGGAAGGTGACGTGCTCCAGCACCGGTGGGGCGTCAGGGTTGTAGCGGAAGCTCACGTCCTCTACGTCGATGTCGCCGGCCAGCTCCCCCGGGTCCGCGCGTGCCTCGTCCGTCTCGGGCAGCGCCTGGAGGATCGGGGTGAGGCGTTCGAACAGGGGCACGATCTGGGCGACTCCGGCGAACGCGGTCCCCAGACCGATCACGGCCATGATCACCTGGGTGAAGGCGGTGTTGAAGGCGACGAACGTCCCGGCCGACAGGGTGGTCCCGGCGCGCAGCGCCACGGGGAAGATGAGCAGCAGGGCCAGCAGCGGCAGAGCCGCGTAGGCCACGTTGATGAGCACCCCGGCCAGCTGCGCCTCGCGCGCGCTGGCGCCACCGACGAGGCGCGCCCAGACCGAGAAGGCCCGGGACTCCGCGCCGGCGACCCGCAGCTTGCCGATCCCGTTGAGCATCTCGAAGACCAGACCGGTCTGATAGCCACGGACCTCGAACGCGCGGCGGCGGTCGCGCACCTGCACGACGAAGCCGATCGCCCCGATGGCCAACGTCAGGGCGAGCACGGCCGTCGCGACGAGCGCGAGGCCGACGTCAAAGGTGAACATCAGCGCAAAGCTGAACACCGAGAAGATAGAGCCGAGGATCGCGGTCGTGACGACGCCGCTGAGCACCCGCCGCATGGTGCTGATGCTCGTCGCGCGGAGCGCGAGGTCACCGGAGGAGTACTGACGGAAGAACGGCACCGGCAGGCCGAGCAGCCGGTCCCAGACCGCCGCCTCGAGCTGCTCGTCCATTCTCGCGCCCAGCCGGGCCACCCCGATCGACCGTGTCACCTGGAACGCCGTGGTCGCGGCAACGGCGGCCAGCATCGCGGCAGCGATCTGGATCACGCCCGCGATGTCCCGGTCGGGGATCAGGCGGTTGAAGAGCAGGTCGGTCGCCAGCGGGACGACCAGCGCGAGCAGGCCGCCGAGGACCCCCATGATGACGATCGTCGCAATGTCGCCGCCGCCCCGCCGGATCCCGAACCGGAGCAGGTCGAGCGCGCTGAGCGGTTGGTCCGGGAACGGCCGGTAGAAGGAGTGCGCGGTCGTCGACACCGTCGGGACGACGTCGGCGGTGACCTTCGTCCGGCTGCCGGTGACCGGGTCGACCAGCTCGTAGGCGCGGGCACGCCGCTTGGGCAGGAGGGCGACCGGTGCGTCGTTCTCGGCGAGGAACCCCAGCAGTGGCCCGCTCGCGGAGCGCCACCACCCCTCGTCGAGGGTGACTCGGCGCTCGCGCAGCCGCGACGCGCGGGCGATCGCCGAGAGCCGGTCGCGGGAGCCCGCCTGCCACGACGGGGGCGCCTCGACCTGGACGCCGAGGGAGTGCCCGACCAGCCGGCACGCCGCGAGCAGCGGGTCGGAGCTTCCGACGGGTCCGAGCGCCTCGTCGGCCACGCTGCCGCCGCCCTCGAAGAAGCTGACCAGCTCGCGCAGGCCGAGGTCGAGGCTGGCCGCGTCGGCTGCCGAGCGGGCCTGCGACCGGGCCGTGCGTGAGGAGACCTTGGCCTCCACCTGGTGGGCCAACGCGACCCGGACGAGTCGGTGGTAACCGGCCAGCGCGGCCACCGAAACGGTCTCGTCCGGCCCGCTCGGCTGGTCGAGCGGGACCAGACGGCCGGGCTCCGAGGTTCTGAGCCAGGTAGCCGAGGAGAGCGGTATCGGGCCGGTGTCCGACGTGACGACGGCCCCGGCGATGCCGGCGAGCTCCATGGCGCCCTCGGGGACACTGACCCACATCAGGTCCTCGCGGACGTGGTAGGTGGCGCCGTCCACGGTGTCGAGCGCCCCCGTCGGCGAGATCTCCACGGCGTCACGGGGCGACGGGTCGCCCAGCCCGGACGACAGCGCCCGGACCCACGTTGCGACCAGCCCACTCGCGATCCGTCCGTCGGCGTCGGCCGCCGGTTCGAGCATCGTCCCCGGGCGGCCGACGGCGAGCAGCGCCAGCCCGCCTTCTTCAGCCTCATCGACGGACATCCCCATGAGCACACCGTCGGCGCTGACCTGGCAGACGAACTCGCGCCCACCGGCCGGCTCGCCATCCGCGGTCCGCACGGCAAAGACGTAGGCCGAGCCCGACCGGACGACCCACGCCTCGGTGGGGTCGTCGAGCAGGAGCGGCTGGTTGCCCGCCAGCTCGCGGGTCGCGACCTGGCCCGGCGAGCCCGGTGAGTCGCTCATGCCGCGGCGATCAGCGAGGCATACAGCCGGCCCTGGGCGATGAGCTCGTCGTGGGTACCCCGCTGGACGATCTTGCCGTTCTGGAGGACGACGATCTCGTCGCAGTCGCGGATCGTGCTGAGCCGGTGCGCCACGATGAGGCACGCGCAGCCCCGCCGCCGGAGGTGGTCGTCGATCCGCTGCTCCGTCGTGGGGTCGAGCGCGCTCGTCGCCTCGTCGAGGACGAGGATCGACGGGTCGCTGACGAGGGCGCGCGCGATCTCCAGACGCTGCCGCTGTCCACCGCTCCAGTTCCGGCCGGCCTCCTCGACCATGCTGGCGTACCCGCCGGCGCGTGCGGCGATGTCCTGGTGGATCTCGGCGTCGCGTCCGGCCTGGATCACGTGTGACTCGGGCACGGTGGTGTCCCAGAGGGTGATGTTCTCGGTGACCGTGCCCTCGAACAGGACCACCTCCTGGTTGACCAGCGCCAGCGAGCTGACCATGACCTCGCGCGGGTGGCTGGTGCGCGGCTGACCGTCGAACAGGATCTCCCCGCTCCACGGCTGGTAGAGCCCGCAGAGGAGTCGGGCGATCGTCGACTTGCCGCTCCCGGAACCACCGATCAGAGCGACCCGGGCGCCCGGACGAACCGTCAGGTTGAACCCGTCGATCAGCGGCGGCTCGAGCGAGCTGTACCCGAAGGTGACGTCGCGGAGCTCGAAACTGCCCATCAGCCGGGCCGGTTCGCGTCGGCCCTCGGGTCCCTCCCCCGCCGGGTACGCATCGAGCGTCGCGTCGGTGGGGTACTCGAGGACGTCGTTCAGCCGCCCGATGCCCGCCTCGATCTCCTGGATGTCGCCGCCGAGGGTGACCAAGGTGTTGACCGGCCCGCTGAAGCTGGCCATGAGGTACTGGAACGCGACCAGGGCGCCGATGCTGAGCGCGCCCACGACGATCTGCTGGGCGCCGATGATGAGGATCGCCGTGGTGGTGAGGCCGGTCAGGAGCGCCGGAACGACCGAGAGGTAGCTGGAGTAGACCGCCAGGCCCTGGTCGGCACGAATCGCCTTGGCCTGGAACCCGGCCCAGCGGGCGAAGAAGTCCGACTCGGTGCCGCCCGCCTTGAGCGTCTCGATGGTCTGGACCCCGTGGAACGCCGTGGCCAGGACCTGACCCTGCTCGCGCTCGACCCGCCGGCTCGCGTCGGTGCGGCGACGGCTACTGACCCGGAGGGCGACGAGGTTGAGCAGGGAGATGCTGACCCCGACGACCGCGAGGATGACGTCGTAGCGGAGCATCGCGACGGCGTAGAAGACGATCATCGTGAGGTTGACCACGTTGACGGTGAGGCGGGTCGACAGCAGGTCGGCGATCCGGGAGTTGAGCTGGGTGCGCGACGCGACGTCAGCCGCATACCTCAGGTCGAAGAAGGTGACCGGGAGATGCAGGACGTGCCAGAAGAACCGACCCGACGACGTCACCTCCAGCTTCTGCCCGAGGCGGAAGAGGGCGTACTGCTGCAGCCAGCTCAGGGCCACGAGGAACACCAGGGTGACCGCCATCGCCGTGAGCAGCGGCGTCAGCCACTCGGTGATCCCCCCGACGAGGATGTTGTCGACGAAGACCCGGCTGTAGGCCGGCATGAGGACGCCGGGAAGGATCAGCGCGAGGCCGGCGAGAACCCCGAACGTGAGCGCCCCGAGAGACCCCTGAAGTCGGGTCGCGAGTCCGCGCGCGAGGCTCGGGAACTCCCCGCCGCGCTCGAAGTCCTCCCCCGGTTCGAAGGTCAGCACGACACCGGTGAACGCGCGGTCGAACTCCTCGAAGCTGACCGTGCGAGGACCACCGGCCGGGTCGTTGAGGTAGACGCGGTCGTTGCCGAACCCCTCGACCACGAGGAAGTGGTTGAAGTCCCAGAATGCGATGGCCGGCATCGGCATCTCGCGGACCTCCTCGGGCTCCTTGCGGAAACCCTTGGCGGTCAGTCCGTATGTGCGCGCGGCCTTGACGACGCTGCTCGCCTTGCTGCCGTCGCGCGAGATCCCGCACGCCTGCCGCAGCTCGGTGAGCGGCACGACGCGACCGTGGTGCGCGAGGATCATGGCCAGCGACGCAGCGCCGCACTCCATCGCCTCCATCTGGAGGACGGTCGGCGTACGGACGCGGCCAGACACGCGGCCGCTCTGCGGGGCCGGGGCTCCCGCGGGCGCCGGTGGCGTCGTCGTCGTCACTGGATGAGGTCGAGCGGTCGGCGCTCACCCAGGACGATGTCCGCCGTGCACGACGTGGCGGAGCGCAGGCTGGCCGGGCCGTCGGAGCTGGACCACTTGAAGCCGGTCGGTGTCGACGCCTTCTCGGGTGCGACCCACACCTCGACCGGGGTCCCTCCCGCGGCCGTGAAGAGCTGCGTCGCCAACGTGCCGTTGTGCAGCAGGGCGAGCATCCCGTCATGGGTCGACGGGTACGGCGCCACCTCGGACACCTTGGCCACGAGGAACCCGTACGTGTCGGGCGAAGCGGTCGCCGGCGTGACCCGCACGTCCATGCCGACCCGTAGTCCGGCGCTCACCGACGGTGTCGTGTAGAGCAGGACGCCCAGCTCCTCCTCGTCGCTCTCGAAGTTGAGGATGCGCGCGCCGACGTCCACATAGTCGCCGTAGGTCGCCAGGAGCTCGACGACGTTTCCGGAGAACGGGGCGTCCACCGGCGTCATCCGCCCCTCGGGGGTCTCGACGATCACGACCGGTTGGCCCTCGTTGACGTGGTCGCCGCGCTGGACGAGGACGTCGTAGACCGTGCCCGCCGTCGTCGTGACGACGTTGTAAACCCCGCCGCGCGGGATGATCATGCACGACGACTTCAGCGAGGAGTCCAGCCGGCCGACGAACGCCCAGATCAACGCGCCGACCAGCAGGGCAGCGACGGCAGACAGCGCGATCCAGCGCCGCGGGTCGACGACCCGCATCATCGTGTCCAGCTGGTCGGGCGACGTCAGCCGGTCGACGTTCTCCTGGCGGAAGAGACCCTTCTGCACGACGCCCACGCCGCCTAGGACAGCCGGCCGGCGTCGAACGCCGCCGCGCGAAGGAGGGCCGCTTCGACCGACAGCCCGCCGACGACCGCGTCGAGGGCGGCGTCGGACAGCTCGTCGCTCTCGGCGTCGACGGCGCGGGGAGAGTGCGGCGCGGACGGCTCGTGAGTCCGGTCTACGGACGGCTCATCCAGCTGGCTCACCCCGCTCTCAGGTCACGGGAAGTCTAGGACATGGACCACCGCAGAGAAGTCGGCTCGGCGACACTGGCGGGCCTAGCCGCTCGTGGCGGTGCCGGCGAGCAGGCCGAGCGCCCGGCATCGCCAGACCGGCCCGCCGTAGGCGTTGCGCCACAGGGCCGTCACATCTCTCGGGATGTCGCCGACCAGTGCGGCGAACGTGTCGCGCGCTCCGGCCAGCTCGGCGGCCCCGCACCAGACCGCGTCATCGAGGATCTCGAGGACCGCGCTCGGTGACGCGTAGTACGGCGCGATGCTGTCGGCGCGCACCGCGGCGTCGGCATCGACACCTTGCGCGCACCACCCCACCGCGGAGACGACCATGTCGACCGCCTCGTCGTAGCCGGGGAGGTCGCGCGCGTCGAGGACCGCCATCAGCGCGACGACGTTGGCGTTCACCCCGCAGTCCAGGACGTGGTCACGGTCGACGCCGTCGAGTCGCAGCCAGGTCGGGAAGACTCCGGCACGCCACCACGGCGGACCGGGCAACAACGGCCGGCCCTGCGCTGAGGCGACGAGCACGTCGACGAGCGCGTCCCGGGCCTGGTCCCGGGTACGCCGACCATGCGCGAGCAGCTCGAGCGTGATGACGGCGGTGTCGTCGGCATCGGGTGGCAGCCCGGCCGCCCAGGCCGGTCTCGGCGACGGCGGCCAGAACGCGAAGGCGCCGGCCGGCTCAGCCGCGCAGGTCTCGAGGAAGTCGAGCGCCCGCTCGACCGAGGGCGACGTGATCCCGAGCCGACGCATACGTCGGACCACCAGCGCCGTCGCAAAGCCGTTCTCGTCGGGCGTCACGACTCCACCGCCCCAGTCGATCGTGCAGGGGAAGGCCCCCGACGCGGCCTGTTCGGCGTCGACGTCGGGTCGAGTCCGTCCGGGACGGTCGGGCGACAGGGTGGGCACTCCCTCGGTATGCGGCCTGGGCCATCTGGGCCTTTCGGCAGCCTGCCACGACCCGCCGCCCCCGGGCGTTCAGTCGTCCTTCTTCAGGCTCGGGTACTTCTTCTCGACCGCCGCCCGGACCTTCTTCTTCTCGGCCGGGGTGCCGTGCTGCGCCACCCGAGCGAGCGCGTTGCGCGCGTGGTCGATGTCGGGGATCGGGTACTTCTCCTCCTCCGGCAGTGCGAACGAGGACTTCTTGAGCTTCTTGCGGTTGCTCGTGTCGCTCAGGTCCTTGGACATCGATGCGCCTTCCTCGCGAGATTGCTGGTGTACCCGCTCCTACCCCCACTGCTGGGGTCGTATGCGTGTCACCGCCGGGCGTCTGGGTACGACTCGATCATGAGCACACGACCTGTCGCCCTCGTTGCCGGCGGTTCGCGCGGGCTCGGCCTCCTGATCGCGAGGGAGCTCGGCCGGCGCGGGTTCCAACCTGTGCTCTGGGCGCGGGACGCCGCCGAGCTGGACCGTGCCGTGAGAGCCCTGAAGGACGACGACATCGATGCCGCCGCGATGGTGTGCGACGTCAGCGACCACCTGCTCGTCGAGCAGCAGGTGGGCCGCATCGAGGACGAGCTCGGGCCGATCGAGGTCGTCGTCCACGTGGCCGGAGTCATCCAGGTCGGACCGCTGTCCTCGCTGACCCGAGAGCACTTCGAGCAGGCCATCGACATCATGCAGTGGGGCCCGATCAACCTCGCGCTCGCCGTCGTCCCTCGGATGCGCGCGCGGGGCCGCGGCCGGTTCGGCACCATCACCTCGATCGGCGGCCTGGTGAGCGTTCCTCACCTCTTGCCCTACAGCACCGCGAAGTTCGGCGCGGTGGGCTTCACCAACGGTCTGCGGGCGGAGCTGGCCGGGACGGGTGTCACTGCGACGACGGTGGCGCCGGGACTGATGCGCACGGGTTCGCACCTGCGTGCCGAGTTCACCGGCGACGCCGCGGCCGAGTACGCCTGGTTCGCGCCGGGAGCGTCGATGCCGTTGGTGTCGATGGATGCCGAGCGCGCCGCCGGCAAGATCGTGAACGGCGTCCTGCGCGGGCGGAGCATCGTCATCCTCACTCCGCTCGCCAAGGTGGGAGCCAGGATCCAGGGCGTCGCGCCGGCGACCACGGCCGCGGTCATGGGTCTCGCGGCTCGCCTGCTGCCTTCTGGGCCCGGGGAGCCGACGACGACCATCGAGGGGCACGACGCCCGCCGGCGTCTGAACTCGAGGCTCGTCGAACGGCTCACCGTCTGGGGCAACCGGGCCGCGGCGCGCAACAACGAAAGCGCTGCCTGAGACCTCGGTCGTGGGGCGGCGGCGGCGACCGGCGGTCAATCGGACGACGCGGTCCGCAGCCCTTCCCGGACCGCGGTGCTTCCGGCGCCCGTCGGGGCGAGCAGGTGGAGCACGAGGTCGTCGTCCTCGTAGGTCGCCTGGGTCTCGAGTCCGCGGGTCGCGACCGCGAGGGCGTGCGCCTCGTCCCCCGTCATCGGGTACTCGGGAACACGCTCACGCCAGTGCACGAGCAGCAGCTCGCCGTCGGCGTCGAGGTGGTCGGCGGCCTGGTCCATGAACCGCCTGGCATCCGGCGGGTCGAGGTAGTAGAGCATCTCGCTGACGACGATGAGGTCGAAGGACGCCGCGGGCCAGTCGTCATGGGCGTCCCACCGCTCCACGACGACGTCGCCTGCCCCATCAGGGAGGTCGCGCACCTCACGCCGTGCGTTCTGGACCGCCGTGTCGACGAGGTCGACGGCGAGGAGGCGGTCGCAGCGCAGGGCCAGCTGGGCGGTCAGCACGCCGATGGAGCAGCCGGGCTCGAACACCCACCGGTACCGCTGTCGGGTCAGCGCCGCAAGCGTCAGCGCATACTTCCGTTGCTCGTACCACCGGTCGGTGAATCCCCAGGGGTCCGGGCTGGCCGCATACATCTGGTCGAAGTACTCGCGCCTCACGCGGGTGGCTGGGCGCTGGGATCGGTGAACTCGTCGTCGGACGTGTCGGCCCCGGGGCTGGTCGGTGAGCCCGGGTCCGCCTTGGCCCGGCTCGCCTCGGCGGTCTGCGGGCCTTCGTCGTCCTCGGCCGGGATCAGGGACGCCGGAACCTCGGGCGTGGAAAGGTGTTCGTCGGTCATGACGGTGACGTACCCCGTCGGGCCGGCCCTACGCGGCACGTCCACCCCTCGTCACCGGTGGTTGACGCGAGGAGGACGGGGTATCCCCGAGGCATGCCGACAATCGGGTTCTTCCTGTCCGCCGAGGAGTATGCGCCGGACCAGCTCATCGAGCAGGCTCGGCTGGCCGAGGAGGCCGGCTTCGACGCGCTGTGGATCAGCGACCACTACCACCCGTGGACGAGTGAGCAGGGTCAGTCGCCGTTCGTCTGGTCGATGATCGGGGCGCTCGCTCAGGTATGCGACCTGCCGGTGACCACGGCCGTCACCTGTCCGACGCTACGGATCCACCCGGCGGTGATCGCCCAGGCGGCGGCCACCAGCGCGGTGCTGCTCGGGGAAGGTCGGTTCCGGCTCGGCGTGGGCAGCGGCGAGGCGCTCAACGAGCACGTCCTCGGCGACGCGTGGCCCGAGGCCGACGTCCGCCTGGAGATGCTCGAGGAGTCGGTGGAGGTCATCCGCGCGCTGTGGACCGGCGACGTCGTGAGCCACCGCGGACGTCACTACGTCGTGGAGAACGCCCGCATCTGGACCAGGCCGGAGACCCCGCCCGAGATCCTCGTCTCCGGTTTCGGGCCCAAGGCTGTCGACGTGGCTGCCCGGATCGGCGACGGCTACGTCACCACCAGCCCCGACCAGGAGCTGCTCGACCGGTTCCGGAAGCAGGCTCGGGAGGGGGCCACGACCCAGGCCGGGTTCAAGGTGGCCTGGGCGGACAGCAAGGACCAGGGCATCGACTACGCCCACCGGATCTGGCCGAACGCCGGGCTGCCCGGCGAGCTGGCCCAGGTCCTGCCGACCGTCGAGCACTTCGAGCAGGCCTCGCAGCTGGTCACCCGGGAGGCGACCGCCGAGTCGGTCGCGGCCGGACCGGACCCGAAGGCGCACCTCGAGGCGTTCCAGCCGTACCTCGACGCCGGGTTCGACGAGATCTACGTCGCGAACATGGGGCCGCAGTACGCCGACATGATCCGTGCCTACGGGCGCGAGGTCCTGCCCGAGCTCCGCCGCCGGTGAAGCCTTCCTGATCGGTGTCCGGCCGGGGGTGTGTGCGAGCCCCGATCTGGGCATGTACGGGGTAGGCGGCCAGAGCATCGGACGCCACGTCCCCGCGGCTTCAACCGGCGCAGTCGACGGGGCGCTCCTGCTCGATGCGATTCCCGCTGTCGAGCACCATTCCCGGCCTGGAGGTTCCCCATGTCCACTGATGCGATCGTGCTGCTGCGCAACGACCACACCGAGGTCCGCAAGCTGTTCCGAGAGTTCCAGAAGCCCCAGACCACGGACGCGCGCAAGGGCGCGATCGTCACGAAGGTCATCGAGCTCTTGACGGCACACACCTACATCGAGAACGAGGTCATGTACCCCCGCGTCCGCGCGCTGCTGCCGGACCTGGAGGACGACATCCTCGAGTCCTACGAGGAGCACCACGTGGCCGACGTCCTGGTCATGGAGCTGCACCAGATGACCCCCAAGGACGAGCGGTTCGAGGCCAAGACCACGGTGCTCATCGAGAACGTGACGCACCACATGGACGAGGAGGAGCAGGACTGGTTCCCCAAGGTGCGCGAGGGACTCGGTCGCCGACAGCTCCAGGAGCTGGGCGAGGAGCTGCTCGCCGCGAAGAAGAAGGCCCCTAAGTCACCGGCGGCGCCCAGTGCCCTCAAGAAGGCCATCGACGCGGTCGTCGCCTGAGACCAGAGCGGTGGAAGCGCGGATGCCGTCCACGGCATCCGCGCCAGACTGCCGGAGTCGCCTACGCCCGGAGGTCCTGCAGCACCGCGCGGGCGACGTTCTCCATGGCGATCCCGGCGAGGGCACCCGCGTTCTCGAGTCGCGTCCGAGCCTCGCCCGTGGTGACGCCTTGTGTGGCGGCCACCACGCCGACGGCCTTGTCGATGTCGTCGAGGGCCAGCAGCTTCGCCGGCGCCTTGACCGCCTCGAGACGGGTGCTGAAGGTCAGGTCGGCGTTCGTCACCGCGCCGGCGGCCCACGCCCCGAAGACGTCCGCGAGCTGCTCGTGCCGTCCGCGGAACGCGCCGGATCGAGAGGCGTACAGGTTCACGCTGCCGGTGGCCCGGTCCCCGCTGAGCACCGGCAGGGACAGGGTCGCCGCCACGCCGGCGGTCGCCTCCGCCTTGGAGAACAGCTCCCACTGACCCTCGTCGAGAGCATCGACGACCGGGACGTCCACCACGCCGCGCCGTCGCACGGCCTGCACGCAGGGACCACCGTCGAGGTACTGCAGGGCGTCCAACGTGGCGATCAGCTGACTGCTGGCGACGAAGGTGAAGGTCAGGCCTTCGGCGGTCGCCGCCAAGCTGGCGCCCATGAGCTCCGGCACGATCTCCTTGGCCCTCGCCACCTGGTTCTGCAGCGATGCGACGAGGTCGACGGGCGTGGTGTTCGAGAGCTGAGCCAGGGCTTGTTCGGTCTCAGGGATCGGTTCCACGATCATCGACATACCCGCGCGAGCGCACCCACACACTCACTCGGTCGGGCCATCACCGCGCTGATGCGACGGCGGCTCACGAAGCGTCTGGATGACGGCGTCGAGCGCTGCCCCGTCGAACTGGTGACCGCCGCGGGAGTGACGGACGACGGTCGCTCGCGGCAGCCGCCGCGCGAGCAGGTCCACGTGGTCGGCGCGGACGACCTCGTCGTCGAGACACTGGTGCAGCTCGATGCTGAGACCCGGGGCGAGACGCTCGTCCGCGTCGTCCGGGAGTGCGTACTCGGCCACGTCCCACCCGTCGGGGCCCCAGTCGGGTACCGCCAGGAGGACGAGCCGGTCGATGTCGAGGCCGGTCTCGGTAAGCAGCTTGAGGACCGTCGAGCCGCCGAAGGAGTGCCCGACGACGGTGTCCACGTCAGGAGCTACGAGGGCGGAGATCTGGGCCGACCATGCCGCGTGCGACATGTCCTCGTCCCCCAGGTCCGGCATCCGGATCTCGTCTCCGACCCCGGCGCGGAGGGCGGCGACGATGGCCTGGTCGTCGGCATACCCACCGGCGCCGTGGAGGAAGAGGATCGCCACGGCGCGTGAGTCTACGAGCGGTGCTAGGCGGGTGGGGAGGCTCAGCAGGTCTCGAAGCTGCGGGCTGCGGCTTCGATGCGAGCGCGGTACCGCTCCCAGGCCGCGGCGTCTCGCACGACGACCTGCGAGAGCGTCGGGCTCCAGCCGGCCGCGCCGTCCAGGTGCTCCCGGACGATGTCGGCGTGACCCGCGTGACGGCTGGTCTCGGACAGGACGTGCACCAACATCGAGTGCAAGGTGACGTCCGGCCTCGGCCAGCTCGGGACATGGCCGAGGGCGTCCAGGTCGAGCTCCGCGATCGTCGCGTCGGAATGGGCGCACGCCCGTCCGTAGCGATCCACGATCTCGGCGCGCGACTCGTCCTCGGTCGCCCACAGGTCCGCGCCCTCCTCGGCGTCGTCGTCCCACCAGTGCAACGGCTCCGGGAACGGACGTCCGAACGCCCGGCCGAAGAACCACACCTCGGCCATGGTCAGGTGCTTGACGAGCCCGAGCAGGTTGGTGCCGGTGGGAGTCACGGGTCGACGGACGGCGTACTCGGTCAACCCGTCGAGCTTCCACACCAGTGCCGTACGCGCGTCGCCGAGGTAGCTGTGCAACATCGCCTTGGCGTCGTCGTCGTTCACAGCAGAAGCCTCGCACCGTCGTTGGGTCCCGGGAGGTCGGCTCGCTGCCCGCGCGGCTGTCCATCGCCGCGGGCTGGAAGGCTGGCGACGTGACCGAGCTGCTCATCGTGATCGTGACCGGGTTCGTGGTGATCGCTGCCGCGACCGTCGTCGGGCCACGGCTAGGGGTCGCCTCAGCCATCGTGCTCGTCGCTATCGGCGTCGCGGCGAGCTTCCTGCCGGTGTTCGCGTCGGTGCACATCGAGCCCGAGTGGATCCTGGAAGGGGTCCTGCCGCCCTTGCTCTACTCCGCCGCGGTGTCGATGCCGGCGATGAACTTCCGCCGCGAGTTCGGGGCGATCAGTGGCCTTTCCGTCCTTCTCGTCGTCGCCACGGCACTCCTGCTGGGCCTGTTCTTCATGGCGGTCATCCCCGGACTCGGGCTTCGCCTGGGGTGTCGCCCTGGGCGCGATCATCAGTCCGACCGACGCCATCGCCACGTCGATCATCAAGCAACGGTCGGTGTCCAAGCGGGTCGTGGCGATCCTCGACGGCGAGAGCCTCCTCAACGACGCGACCGCGCTGGTGCTGCTGCGAACCGCGATCGTCGCGACCGCCGTGTCGTTCTCGTTCTGGGGCGCGGTCGGCACCTTCTCCTACTCCGTCGTCGTCGCCGTCGTCGTGGGCGGGGCCGTCGGATGGCTCAACCTCGTCCTGCGTCGGCGGGTGACCGACCCGACGGTCAACACCGTCATTTCGTTCGCGGTTCCGTTCGCGGCCTCCGTGCCCGCCGGGCTTCTCGGGGCGTCCGGTCTCGTCGCGGCCGTCGTCGCGGGAATCGTCACCGGGGTCCGCGCACCGCGCGACCTCTCCCCGCAGAACCGCCTCTCGGACTCGCAGAACTGGCGCACCGTCGAGCTCGTCCTGGAGGGCGCGGTGTTCTTGACGATGGGCGTGCAGATCAAGTCGATCGTGACCAGCGTCGAGCAGGACCACGCCGGGGTCGGACCGGCCGTGCTCGTCGCCGCCGGGGCCCTGGCCCTGACGCTGCTGCTCCGTGCCGCATACGTCGCACCGTTGCTCCGCGTCCTGGCCGCCCGCGCCCGTCGGGGCCGGCAGATGCAGTCCCGGATGCAGGACATGCGGGAGCAGATGACCACGCCCGAGGGCAAGCAGGAGATGTTCGAGCAGGTGAACTCGCGTGGTCGGCGCGCGTCGGAACGCCAGATCGACCAGTTCGCACGTCGGGTGACCTATGCCCTGGCCGACATCGACTACTTCCTCCGAGAACCGCTCGGGTGGCGCGAGGGCATCGTGGTGGTGTGGGCGGGTATGCGTGGAGCGGTGACGGTGGCGGCGGCCCAGACCCTTCCCGACGACACCCCGCAGCGATCGGTGCTCGTGCTCATCGCTTTCGCCGTCGCGACGATGTCGCTCGTGATCCAAGGCGGCACCATCGGCCCGCTGCTCCGCCTCCTCGCGCCCAAGGTCGACCAGGCGGCGGTCGACGAGCAGACCACCGAGGAGCGGACCCGGATCATGGAGCTGCTGAAGGAAAGCGCCGAGTCGGTGCCGGAGCCGCCGCACCCCGAGGGCGACCCGACGCCGGAGGCGTTCACCATCGCCAAGGACCACCGTCTCGCGGTCATCGCGGCGCAGCGGTCGGTACTGCTCGACGCGCGCGACAACGGGACCTTCGACGCCGACGTCCTGGCCAACGCCCTGGCGAACCTCGACGCGACGCAGATCGCCATCGAGATGCGAGGCACCCTCACCGGTTGATGTCGCCGGTTTGGCATCGTCGTAGGACTGCCAGGGCCACGACAGAGGGGGTGGGCGGCCCGCACACTGGGACGGTGGAGACCTGGGCGTTCGGACGGACGGTGCGACGTTGGCGCGACCGGATCAGTCCCAGCGCGGTGGGCCTGCCGGGCGGTACCCGCCGTCGAGCCACCGGGCTGCGGCGGGAGGAGCTGGCCGCCCTGGCCGGCATCTCGGCCGACTACCTGACCCGCCTGGAGCAGGGTCGGGCGACGTCGCCGTCGCCGCAGGTGGTCGAGGCGCTCGCCCGCGCGCTGCGGTTGTCCGACACCGACCGGGTCCTGCTCTTCGTGCTGGCCGGACACTCTGCTCCAGGACCCGACGTCGTGCCGTCCCGGATCACCGGCAGCGTGCAGCGCCTGCTCGACCGGCTGGCGGACACGCCGGTCGCGGTCTACGACGCGACGTGGACGCTCATCGCCGCCAACGCCCCGTTCGACGCGCTGATGGGCGAGACGTCCTCGTTTCAGGGTCTGGAGCGAAACGCGTTGTGGCGCAACTTCGTCGGGCCGGCCAGCCGGGTGGTCCACACGCCGGCCGAACTGGCGGCGCTGCAGGCCGGACAGGTCGCGGACCTTCGGCGGACCGCTGCTCGCTATCCGGCGGACCTGGGGCTGCGGCGGATGGTCCGCGAGCTGTCCGCATACAGTCCCCGGTTCGTTGAGCTGTGGGACGGTGACGGTCGCGAACCCCACCTCGACCAGCCGAAGCAGAAGGTCGTCGACCACCCCCTCGTCGGCCCGATCACCCTCGACTGTGACGTGCTCCTCGTCGCGACCGACGACGTGAGGCTGATGATCTACACCGCCGAACCCGGGACCGAGCAGGCGGAACGGCTTGCCCTCGCCGTGGTCCTGGGGACGCAGCAGCTGGTCGAGTGAGCCCCGGCGGCCCGCTGTCGGGGGCGTGCGAGATCTTGGGGTCATGACTGTTGTCGAGCCGACGTACACCACGCGGCCGTTGACTGCGGTCACCTGGGACGACTTCGCCGCGCTCGTCGAGGCGAACAACGGCGTGTGGGGCGGTTGCTGGTGCATGGGGTTCCACCCCGAGGGCGTCGGGCAGGGCCGCACCGTCGCCGGCAACCGTGCGGCCAAACGCGCGCATGTCGACGCCGGGACCGTTCACCAGACCTTGGTGTACGACGGGGACGTATGCGTCGGGTGGTGCCAGTACGGGTCGCCCGTGGAGCTGCCCAACATCAAGAACCCGGCGGCGTATGCCAAGGGCCTGGTCGACCCGCCCGCCTGGCGGATCGGCTGCATCTTCACCGGCGCCAAGCATCGCGGAACCGGTGTGGCTCGGGCAGCGGTAGCGGCCACGTTGGACGCGATCAAGGAGGCAGGGGGAGGCATCGTCGAGGCCTACCCCGAACAGGTCGCGGACCGCGGCCCTCAGCGGGGCGCGTACTTCCACACCGGTCCGGAGACCCTGTTCGAGGACTTCGGCTTCACTCGCCAACGACAGATCGCCAAGTGGCGCTGGGTGATGCGCCTTGACGTGGTCCCGTCAGGGCCGGGCTAGGGCTCGTTAGTGGGGACTCGCAGTCCCCGCTCTATCAGGGAAATGGCGGCTCGTCGGCCTTGCAGACGGTGCCGCGGGCCGGGGGGACGAGGGTCACGAGGTAGCGGGTCCTCACCTGGTCGACGCACTGGCTGGGGTCGTTCATCGTCAGGTGGCCGTAGCCGTCCTCGGTCAGCAGCACGGCGTTGCCCAGCCGTTGTTCGGCGACCAGGGCGTTCTGGTAACCAGTGGCCGGGTCGTGGCGATTGTTCATCAGGAGGATCGGCGTCGTGGTTTTGGCGCCCCACGGGCCGGCATACCGATCGGTGCTCTGCCCCGGCCAGTTCGACGCGCACGGTGCCCACAGCCACCAGCCCAGCAGCGGTCCGTAGAACGTGCTCGACTCGGTGAACTTCGGGATGACACTGGGCCAGGACTGGGAGGGTTTGCGGGCGGAACCGTCGAGGCACGAGATCGCAGACGAGGTGGTCGCGCCCGCGAAACCAGCCGGGGACCGGAGAGGGCGGGCCGCGTCCTCCAGTTTCGATGCGTCGCCCTCCGCCGCAGCATTGAGGTCTGCGGCGAAGCCGGCCCAGTCTGCTCGGGTCCGGAGCGGGTTGTAGGCGCCGAGAATGAAGTCGGCGTAGTCGAGGGCGCCGGGCGGGTCGGAGTGCGGCGCCGGGATCGACGACCGCTTGGCGGTGTCGATCACTCGCGCCACCCGCTGCGCGACGGTCTCGCCGTGCCCGGCCAGGGCACAGTGACCAGCTCCCGCGCTCTCGCACAGGTCCAGGAACGTGGAGAAGACCGCATCGAACGCCGCGCCCTGGCTGGCGACCCGAGTCTCGGCGTTCTTCGTGTACAGGACCGGGTCCACGATGCCGTCGAGCACCATGGCCCGGATGCGCTTCGGGAACAGGTTGATGTAGGTCTGGCCGATCTCCGTCCCGTAGGACAGGCCCACGTAGGTCAGCAGGTCGTCCCCGACCATGCCGCGCAGGGCGTCCAGATCGCGGGTGGTGTCGGCAGTCGAGATGTGATCCAGGAGATCGCCGCTCACCTGGCCGCACCGTCGCGCCAGCTCGGTGGTCTTGCGTTGGTAGGCCTTCGACGCGTCCTTCGTGAAGGGGATCGACGTCCCCGCCCAGAACTGGTCCCGAGCCGCGTCGCTGGTGAAGCAGTTCACCGGTGTGCTGCGGTTGGTACCGCGTGGGTCCCAGCTCACCACGTCGAACCGACCGGCACCCCAGCTGTCGAGCTTGTCGGCGAGGCGCCTCACGATGTTGACGCCGCTGGAGCCGGGCCCGCCGGGGTTGACGAACATCGACCCGATCCGCTCCGCGGGTCGACTGGCAAGGTGTCGGATGACGGCTAGCTCGATCTGCTTGCCGTTCGGCTTGTCCCAATCCAGCGGCACCGACACCCTGGCGCACTCCAAGCCGTCACCCGGCGGATCGCAGGCCGTCCACGCGATCGCTGCGCTGGCGCTCCCGTTGGCGGGACTCGCTGCCGCGCCACTCGGCGCGCTCAGGGACACGGCGACGAAGGCCAGCGCGACCACCGCGATCGTGCCGAGACGAACAGGACGAAATTCACGCGCAGCACCAAGGCCCATGACGGCCCTCCCGTCGACTGACTATTGGCGAGCGTAGAGGACAACCGCTCGACTGTTCCGGGAAAGGCCACAGGAGTTTCGGGCAGGGTCCACCCGACCACAGGCACATTCCTTGTTCCAGCAGCTCAGTGCCGACGCGGTTGATCACCTTCACGTGAGCACCGGGAAATCTCGCGCAAAGCGGCGAGCTGGCCGGCGAGATCGCTGGCGCGGATCGAGGCACGCGCCAAACCCCTTGCCGCTCAGCTCGACTCGGGTGGAGCACACCAGTCCCACTCCGCTACGGCACGCACCGATCACGGACGCCCTCGTCGTTGACGCCCCCTCCACGATGCGAAGATCCTGACCCGGCACGCGGACCCCACCACGGCGCAATCCAGCGAGCCGGCCTCAACGCACACCGAGGCGAGGGAACGTCGAATCCGGCCGACACCTACACGGGCGACCGGTACCGTCGGCCACGACCAGACGCGTGAGGAGGGACGCCCTGCATGGAGTTCTTGCGCAAGGACGCTGGAGGCGCCCGCCGGGCCGAGGTCGGGGCGCAGCAGTCGGGTGCCGTCGCACGTGCGTGGCTGCTGTCGCAACCTGCTGTCACCGCACCGATCATCGGCCCCCGCACCCAGGAGCAGCTGCGCGCGCTCCACGTCGAGGCGGACGAACCGACCCTCATCCGGCTCCACGAGGTCGTTCTCGGGCGTCGGACCGCACTCGAGGACTGCGGGTCGTGAGCGACTCCACCCCAGTCGTGGCCCCTCCGACCGGGACTGGGCTGAAGGTGCTGTTCATCGGCGGCACCGGTGTGATCAGCGCCGCGGCCGCCGAGCGGGCCGTCGCCGTGGGTCACCAGCTGACCATCCTCAACCGGGGCAACACCGTTCTGCGCGCTATCCCCGAGGGAGTCGAGCTGCTACACGTCGACGTCCGGGACACCGCCTCGGTTCGGGCCGCCCTCGGCGACCGGCGATTCGACGTCGTCGCCGACTTCGTCGCGTTCACCCCCGAGCACGTCGCTGCCGACATCGCTCTGTTCACCGGCCGAACGGGGCAGTACGTCTTCATCAGCTCCGCTTCCGCGTATCAGAAGCCGCCGGCGAGGCTGCCGATCCGCGAGTCCACCCCGTTGCGGAACCCGTTCTGGCAGTACTCGAGAGACAAGATCGCCTGCGAGGACCTACTGGTGAGGGCCTACCGCGACGACGGCTTCCCGGTCACCATCATCCGTCCCTCCTCCACCTACGACCGCACCCGTATCGCCCTCACCGGCGGCTGGACCGACATCGCTCGGCTACGGGCGGGCAGGCCGGTCGTCGTCCACGGCGACGGGACCTCCCTCTGGACGGTGACCCACAGCAGCGATCTGGCCAAGGCGCTGATCGGACTCCTCGGACTTCCTCAGGCCATCGGGGACAGCTTCACCATCACCTCCGACGAGTACCTGCCGTGGAACACGATCTACCAGCTCTTCGCGGAGGCTGCCGGGGCACCGCCTCCGCGGCTGATCCACATCGCCTCGGAGACCATCGCGGCTGCGGCACCGGAACTCGGTCCACCGCTGCTGGGCGACCGCTCGCACTCGGTGATCTTCGACAACAGCAAGGTCAAGGCGCTGGTCCCGGAGTTCGTCTGCACCACGCCCTACGCCACCGGCGTGCGCGACATCGTGACCTGGTTCGACGCGAACCCCGACCAGCAGGTCGTCGATCACCACCTTGACGCGACATTCGACCGCCTGATCGCCGCCGCCCAAACCCCGTAACCACGGGCCGACAGGACCGGTCGGACGGCTCTCGGCGCTGCATTTCAAGCGCAAACTGACCGGCACACCGATCGCCCAAGAACTGGCCGGCGATGTGCTCCTCGAGGCGCCCAGTCTCATCGCGGCTCGCGTGACGTCGTCAACCCTGCGCGATGCGGCCGCCCTGACCGGCGGCACGTCGAACGCCTGCACCAGATGCGTTGCGCCACCTCACCGCACCGAAGACGGCGGATCTCGAGGGGCAAAGGTCCATTCCGGCAGCAGATCGCCGACGCCATCTACGGCCGCTGACCGAACCGCCGCGCAACGAACCGCGCCACGCGACCATCCGAATCACGTACACGTCTGCGTGAGGAACAGCGAAGCGATCGTCCGCACCCAGGACCGTCACCACGCCCGCCGGGCGGCGGGTTCCTGGAGCCGCTGGAATCACCAGAGTCGACCCTCTCACTCTCCTGGTGGAGCATCCGTGGAGGAACGTCCTCGCCGAGTGTGGCTGCGCTCAGCACCCAGGAAACTCGGTTAACAGTTGAGTTCCACGATGAACCGACTTGTCGGGATTAATTACCAACTTCTGCCCCGGCTTTTCTGGCATAGCGGACATTCTTTGGGTGATTCTTCCGCGCTGCTCGTGGCCAGGTTCTACCGTTGCAGAAGGACGTGAGTGGGCCGTAACGAGGGGCGACCACTCGGGATCTGGGGCGATGGGGCGCTTCTAATCCTGCCGTCGTCGTCGACGCACTTCCTCCTGGGGCGGACGGACCAACCGCTCACAAGAAAAGCAGCACCACCTCACGAGAAAGAAGCACGACCATGAAGCACCTTCGGTCACTATTAATCGCAATCATTGCTTGTTTCGCCGCGATCGCCTTGGGCACGAGCACCGCCTTCGCCGCGGTCACCGTCAAAGCCCCGCCCACCATCGAGTTCAGCGGCGCAAGCGCCACCGTCTCGGGCGGCAACTTCAGCGGCCTCGGCAACATCCCGATCTTCGGCAACCTCACGGTCTCCGGCACCGCGACGTACACCTGCTACAACCCGCAGGGCCACCCGTCTCCCGGCCAAAACCCGGTTGCGGCACAGTCGGGTTCGTCAGGTCCCGTCCTCCTTCCCACGAGCAAGAACGGCCGGGCGACCGTGCCGAACATCACGGCATCCGTGACCGCTCCGCCCACCCCGTCCGCTCAGACCGTGGGCTGTGGCGGATCGGGTAGCACCCAGTGGTCCGTGGTCCTCAACACCCTCACCGCGACCAGCGCCCAGTTCGTCGTGACGCAGTCGGGCACGCAGCTCTTCTGCTGGAACTACGAGCTCGGCGGCAGCCCCACCGGCACCGCCTGCTAAGTCGCAAGCCGCACCCCCGTGGTGCAGGTGTTCACGAACACTCATTGACCACGTGGCACCCCCCCGGTCACGGGGGTGCCACGTGCGCAGGTGTGTGAGCCATCTTCGGACCGGGAGAATGCGCCGGCCGATACAGGACCCTGTTGTGCAACCTCGGGCCCGAGTCTCGGAGGCGGCCCGGCTTCGCCGCGTGCCGAGTTGCCGCTGTGCCGCGGAGCAGGCAGCGCCGGTGGCTCTTCAGCTGCTTCGGGAGCCGCCGTTGCTGTGCAGATGTTGACCGTTGATCCACGATCGCGAGCCCCCGGCAGCCCTCTCGCATCACCCGTGCCGTGGCCCAGAGGTGCTCGCATGCGGGCGCCCAGGGCCAGTTCGTGGGCAGGCGCAGTGCGGCACCAGTCGGCGCGCCGAAGACGCGACCCGACCCAGGACCGCGCTGCGGTGGATCTGCAGGGTGGGCCAGTGGCCTTGGCGTGTGGTGCTGATGCGGCCTCGCGCAGGACGTTGAACGCCAAGCAGGCCAGCGCGATCCAGGCAACAGGATCGCCGACATCGTCGGCACGGACCCCAGCTGGCGATAGCACTCAGCTGCCCCATTCGATCTTGACGATGCCGGGGTCGGCGCTGTTGTAGGCGACGGTGTGCTGGAGCTTGTCGGATTTCCAGATCCCGAGGGCATACCGGTCACCGGTGCGGTCGGTGAAGTACAGGTTCAGCCACCCGGAGAACGCGCCTTTCGGTCCCTGCGCGACGACGGTGATCACGTAGTCGTAGAGGCCGGACTGCTTGGTCAGCTTCACGCTGAACAGTTTCGCCCCGCTGTTGCCGACGACGCTGGAGCTGAGGTCGGTGCTGCCGTTCATCGACACGACGGCGCCCGGTTGCAGGCAGCCGATCTCGGAGACGCTGGAGCCCGTGGTCTTTCCGGCGTCGCCGGTGCTGAAGGGTGTAGTGCCACCGGGCGGCACCCAGCTCGAGGACTGGTCCACGGACACCACACCCATCGTGGGCATGATGTATGAGCCACCGCCGAAGGCCCACGTCTCGGTGGAGTTGAACACCTGGTCCGACCGGCACAGGTTCCACAGCTCCCCGTTGACGGCGTGCCAGTCGGCCAGCGAGACCATGGCGCCGTTGCTCTGCACGTGAGTCGGGAAGTAGGACGTCACCTGGTCCAGGGTGATGTCGGTACCGCCGCGGGTGAGGATGTCCGCGATCGACTGCTGGGACAGCTGCGCGGCTGTGCTGATGAGCCCGACGCCGGTCCCACCGTTGAGCATGGTGTCGTCCCCCCACACCACGAAGGCCGGGTCCTGCGCCGAGCCGGCGGTGACGGACCGCCCGTTGAGGACGTCGTGCAGCTGGTTGGTGACGATCTGGACCAGCGGGCTGTCCAGCATGGCCAGGTATGCCTGGTAGGCCTGGTCGACGGTCAGCCCGGCGGCGGCGACGGCACCCGAGTTGGCCCGGCGCTGGTCGACGGTCGGCAGCTCCTCCGTCGTCTGTGGGTCGGTGCCGATGCCCGTGTAGGTAGGGCTGTAGAGGTTCCAGTTCGTCAACCCCGGCTGGTTGCCCGGCGTCAGGGTCTTGAAAGCGTCCCAGTTGTAGACCGGCATCCAGGTCGAGGTCACCCAGTCGATGAACCACTGCATGACGAGGGTCTTGTTGACCAGGTGCCCGGCGGCGAAGGAGTCCTGGAGGAAGTGGTCGGCGTAGCCGTGGGCGACCCAGGCCTTGCGGGTCAGCTCCGGGTCGTTGGTGCGGTGCGCGTCCTGCGCCGTCGCCGCGGCGACGGCATACGACGCCCGCCACCGCGCCCACGTGTACGGCGCGAAGTGGCAGGCATTGCGGGCCAGGGAGCCCTTGTAGTGGTCCCGGCCCCCCGGGCCGAGACCTCCGGTGAGGGAGTCCAGCTCCGCGGTCTCAAGGATGGCGGCGACGGATCCCGGACAGAATGACATCAGCCAGGAGGTGAAGTCGGGCTGGTTTGCCGGGTTCGTACGCAGGGCGTTGAGCTTCTCCCAGCCCTGGTGGCGGACCATCTGGAGGATGGGCAGCAGGATGTTCTGCGGGAGAGTGTCGATCTCTTCGGGGCTGGTCAGGAAGTCGGCCATCGTGTTGAGCTCGCCGTAGGTGACGGCCAGCTGGCTGCCGGTCAGGTTCACCAACCGGACCGGGAAGCCGGCCAGGCCTGACACCATGGACGGGTCCAGCGCCGTCGGGTTCGACCCGAGGTAGTCCAGCAGGGCGCAGGCGCTCTCAAGGCCCGCGTCCCGCGCCGCCTGGGGACCCTGGCCGGCGACCAGGGCGGTGAGCAGGTTGGTGGGAGTGTCGCCGAGCAGCCGGTGCTCGAACGAGTCGTGACCTTGTAGGCGGGGCGCCTGCGGGCCGTCGTCGCGGCGCCGCGGCGGCAGCGGGCGTCCCATTGCCGCGAGGCGGCCCAGGTGGCCGGCTTCCGCCTCCAGCGCCGCCGTTGTGTCGTCGGGGCGCACCCATCGAGCGCCCTCGGTCTGTTGCAGCGTGTGGACAAGCTCGTGGGCCATCACGCCGTGCCGGGCGGAACGGCCGCTGGACTGCAATTCCGCCTCGTCGAGGAGGATCGTCCGGCCGTATGCCGCGGCCACCAACCCAGCGCGGCGGAGCTGGGTGGCGGCCGCGGCTCCCGCCACGAACCGCACGGTCGTCAGGTCCGCGCCCAGTCGGTCGGCCAGATCCTCGGTGTCCGTCGCGATGTCGGTCGCGATGTCGGTCGCCACGTCAGCTCTCCCACTCGATCTTCACGATGGCGGGGTCGTCGCTGTTGAAGGCGACCGTGTGCTGCAGCTTCTCCGACTTCCAGATCCCCAGGGCGTACCGGTCGCCGGTGCGGTCGGTGAAGTACAGGCTCAGCCAGCCGGAGAACGCGCCGTGCGGACCCTCCGCGACGACGGTGATGACGTAGTTGTAGAGAATCGGCGACTGCTGGTCCAAGTTGATCGTGAACACGCACGCGTTGCTGTTGCCGACGACGCATGAGCTCAGGTCGATGCTTCCGTTGATCTGCACCTGATCGCCCGGGTTCAACGGGCCACCGACGGGGACGGCCACACCCTTCTTCTGCCCACAGGACTGGTTGGTGAACGGCACGTCTCCCATGACTCACCCAATTCGTTGTCGACCGCGAGGCGTCGACGCCCCGAGGGCTTCGGTGGAAGCGACGCGAAGTGTCCGATTCTTCCGATTTGCGCATATCCGGGCAATGAGCCCGATGGGCTATTGCGCGGCCGTCGGAGCGATGATCCTCGGATCGAAACGAGGTGGCGGTCGTGGTCGCCTCGGCCCTGCCGCCGGCCGTGCGGCGACGACGGTCCATCGGGGACCTTTCGGGGACGGGGCTTCGCCCTGTCGCCGTTGTCGCGTGATACGCGGCCCGCGGGCCTGCCCCGAGCCTTCGACTACGCGGGCTGGTCGATGGTCGAGGAACGTGACTGACTCACGACAACGCCAATTTGGGTGGCTAGGCCGACGATGGCGAGAGATGCGTTCTTTCGCCGCCTGAAAGGCGCGGGAGGCGTGACCTCCTCGATCGATCCCACAGCCCCGCTACGTTCAGGCTGCTCGCCCGCGACGACGGCTGCCCAAGCGAGGAGATGCGCCCCTCCCGGCGAGTTGCCGCGTGAGCGCGTTCGCGCGATCGGCGTCGGCGTCCTCTGATCTCAACAACGGCGATCATGCCCTTCCGTCGAACGTAACGGTGATGTCGTCGCCGGCACAAAGCCTGTGTCTCCCTGGGCACAGAAGTGATCCGACGGCCTTGGCAGGGTGCATGCACAAGCACCGGCGAAGTGAACGTGGAGAGGTGATCGCCATGGCTGATATACGCAATCGCGAGCCTGGGCAGGAGGTTCGGCGCCCCGGACGGTGGTCATGCCGCCTGCATGTGTGGCACCGCTGGCGGACGCACCGTTACCCGGATAGTTCCGATTACGGAGCCAAGTACCAGGAGTGCCTGGACTGCGGCAAACAGCGAGACGTCTCAGCAGTGGTCGGCCTTGTTGCCTGAGGGCCAACAACCTTCGGGCACACCAGGACGCGGTTACGGCACCCAACGGGTGGGAGCTCCTGGGCCTTGCCCGCCGACCGCAGGAGCGTCGTGCCCGCTCGAACCTTTACCTCGTTAGCACATGCCCAGAGTCACACGCGTGAATACTCGATTCGCAAAAGAGACATCAATCCCGGAAATTGTAGGAGAGCTGACATGAAACCTACCCGTCGGATCATGACCGCCATCGGAAGCACCCTCGCGGTCGCCGTCCTCAACGCGCCCACGGCCTCCGCCGCACCGCCGACCCGGGAGGTCATTCCCGTCCAAAGCGACTCGATCTACACCAACCTGTGCGCCTTTCCACTTCGCGTTCAAGACCAGGGAACGTTCATCGTCCAGACCTTTACGGACGCGACCGGATTCGTCGTGCGCACCACGACGACGATCCCGCATTACCGCGCGGTCCTGACCAACCAGGCCACCGGATCCTCCATGGAGGTCGGCGCTCCTGGACCCGAGTTCGTCACGTTCCACTCAGACGGGTCCCGAACGCGGGTGGGAACGGGTCCATGGCTCTGGGGCGCGTCCCACCCTACGAACGGGGAGCCCGGACTTTTCCTCATCCAGGGGCGCTTCGTCATCGAGTACGACCCGGCGGGAAACCAGACGTCCGTCACGTTCGACGGCCATGCCGCGAACCTCTGCACTGCGCTGGGCGGATGACGCAACTGCGGTAGGTGAACCCGGGCGACGCGACCAACACGGGTCGGACCGATCACATCAGCCAAGCTGTCACGCCTGACATGCCACGAGTCGCGCCTCAAGAGAAGGTGCGACGCTCCTATGCTTCGTCAAGCGGCGGCGGCCCCGCTTTCAAGGAGGCGGTAGAGGTCGCGTGCGACGTAGCGGGCCAGGCAGCGTTTGATCTCGCGGCTGGTCTTTCCCTCGGCGGTTCGACGGGCGACGTAGTCGCGGGTGGCGGGTTGGTACTGGATCCGGATCTGGACCACGGTGTGTAGTGCGGTGTTGAGGTGCCGGTCGCCGTAACGGTTGAGCCGGTACCGGGTGGTGACCTGGCCGCTGTTGGCGGGGATGGGTGCCACGCCGGCGAGCATCGCGAAGGCGGCTTCGGAGTGGACGCGGCCTGGGTGGGACCACGCGCACAACACCGTTGCCGCGATGATCGGTCCGACGCCGAACTCCTCGAGCAGGTCGGGGCGCCAGCCGCGGATGATCGCCAGGATCGCCTTCTGCAGCTCGCGTGCCTCCTGCAGCATCGCGTGCGCGCGGCGAGCCAGGGTGCGGACCGCGACGACCGTGCTGGTCGTCTCGACGTCCCACGCTGACTGAACCCGCAGCTTGGCCGCCGTGTTGAGCATCGCGGCGAGTTTCTGACCACGGAACCGGACGCGGATCGGTTCCGGGACGCGGCGACCACGAGGCTGAACAGCTGCAGCTGCGCCTCGGTGGAGGCATGGGTGGAGGCATTGATCGCTGAGCGGCGAGCGGTCAACAGCACTGACAGGGCTTGGCGTTCACCCCCGCTGCGCGGTGTCCCCAACCCTGTTCGCAACCGGTCGGGCCATCGCCTCACGCGCCGCTCGGATCGCCTCAAGGGGATCGGACTTCGCGCCGTGGCGTCGCGCGGACCGTTTCGGACGGTCCAGCTCGACGACGAGCTCCGATGACTCCAGCAGGTGCCGGGTCAAGCCGGCGCCGTGGCCGCCGGTCCCTTCGACCGCCCGTTGATCACACAGGCCCGCATCCTCGGATAGCTGTTCGCGAACTCCACCAGCTCGGCATACCCCGCGGCGGTCGCCGCCACGGTGATCTCGCCGAGCACACCACCGGTCGCACTGTCGATCACGGCTGCGCGGAGTGGGTGTGGACGTGGGTGTCGACGCCGATGACGACATCGACGACCTCACGCAGATCGGTCAGACTGGTCATGCGTTCTCTCCTTCGCCGGACGGGACGTGGTTCCGGTCCGGGACGAAGGCTCGGCAGGACTGTGATGGGACACACCCGGCGCCGCTAACGCCTGGTGGTCAAGCTCCTCATCAGGCCAGCTCCTTCAACCGGACCGGGGCCAGCAAACCGCGAGCGGACATGTCGCACTAAGGCATAAAGCCAGTCACACCGGGGGTCACACCCGCGGTCACCAACCCACAGCCCACCACCATCAGGCTGCGAAGGCGATCCTCACAGTCACATCGCCGCGTAGCGCCCGAGTCTTCTGGTGGAGGAGCGGTTCCTGTCCTGGTCAGGCTTTACTCCTCAGTCGCGGTCTGTGCGGTCGGCGCGTAGTTGGGTGTTCTGGGCTTCGAGGTCGAGGACCATGCCGATGCCGGCAAGGTTGATCCCGGCGTCCAGAAGGTGGGCGATGCGGCGCAGTCGGTCGAGGTCGTCGGCGCTGTAGCGGCGGGTGCCACCGTCGGTGCGAGCGGGTTGGAGGAGGCCGCGGGCCTCGTACAGGCGCAGGTTCTGGACTCCCATTCCGACCAGATCGGCGGCCACCGAGATGCCGTAGACGCCGCGCCGGGGGTCCAGCGCAGGTGGCTCGGTCATCCCGACTCCTTCGGTGGTCGCCGTTCACACTCCCTCTTGACAGCATGTCACGGGCGTTGTAGAAAATCTACTGCGCACGCCACAGATCACCCCAGGTCTGCGGCCCCGGCTGGAGCATCTGAGGATGGAGAGATGGAGGTGGAGACGATGCTGATGCGCACCGACCCATTCCGTGAACTGGACCGGCTCACCCAGCAGGTGTGGGGAACCCCAGGAACCCCAGGCACCCTGGCCCGGCCCACCGTCATGCCGATGGACGCCTGGCGTGACGGTGACACCTTCCACGTCGAGTTCGACCTGCCCGGCGTCAGCGCCGACTCGATCGACCTGGACGTGGAACGCAACGTGGTGACCGTCAGGGCCGAACGCCCGCCGCGAGACGACGGTGGGGAACCGCTGGCCGCCGAACGCCCGCGCGGTGTGTTCAGCCGTCAGCTGGTCCTGGGCGACAACCTGGACACCGAGCACATCACGGCCAGCTACCACACGGGCGTGCTCAGCCTGGACATCCCGGTCGCCGAGAAGGCCAAGCCCCGCAAGATCACCGTCGCCAGCAACGGCCAAGACCGTCAGGCCATCGACGCCTAGACCCCGACCGCAGCCATGAACACGATGTCATCTGCGGCACCGGCGTCCCCCGCCACGGCCGGGCACGTCGTCACCGGCAACATCGACCAGATCGACCAGATCGACCAGATCGACCAGATCGACGACATCGACACGGTCGATGAAGCGTTCTACGCCTTGCTGTACTCCGACCCGCAGTGGTTGCGAGCCGAGTTCGACGCGATCATCGCTGCCGACTCATGGGGCAGGACGCCCCCACCAACCCCCTGCCCGCACCGGGGTGCTGAACACCCCGGCCGGGGCGACGGGCCGGAGCCATCCACGGTCACGACACCCCGCGGCCTTTGTGGTCACACGAACCGTGGTCGCGGTGCCCGAACTCGATCCCCCCCGGCCAACCCCTCTGAAGCGACCTGAGTTGCGCGCACACCGGTCAACCTGCAGTCGTGGTCCCGGCCGAGAGGGGCGGCCGGGATCACGAGATGCCGTGGAGGTACTCCGCATGATCGAACCGCCGCCTTGGCCCGATCCGTACGTGGTCCTCGGTGTCACCCGCGACGCCACGCACATCGAGATCGCCCGCGCCTACCGAGCCCTGGCGCGTCGGCATCATCCCGACACCCGGGCCGGCACCCGCGCGACCCAGACCGCTAAAGAGAATGCTCGGTGGCGGCAGATCCTCGCCGCCTACACCGCGGTGGGCGATCCGGGCCGCCGTGCCGACTACGACCGGCGCAACCCGCCCCCATCGCCACCGACCCAACCTCCACCCGTCCCCGTCCATAACGACCCGACCCGAGACCAGCCGAGACTGTGGGCCGGGCCCGTGCTCTGGCAGCCCTGGCCAAGAGCCCGACGGCCCACCACTCATCCGACTTCGACGTAACGAGCCCCCGAGGTTCCGTCACTCGCCCCCACCCAGACCCTGTGGAGGTCACCCGCGATGACGATCGAACGAATCGCTCCTGTGCCCACGCAGAAACTCGACCGGATCAACGGAACCGAGGCTCGCGTCCTGGCGAACGAAAGAGCAGAGAGGGACGTCGTCGAACTGGTGAAGGCGCTCATGGCCGAGGTCTCGCAGCTGGAGGTTGCCAGGGACAGCAACCGGCGTATCGGCATGGCCATGGGCATCGTCATGAGCCAGCGGCAGGTAGACGAAACGCTAGCTTTCGACGCGCTACGCCGGATCAGCCAGAACACCAACCGCAAACTCAGAGACGTCGCCGAAGACGTCGTCCGTGCCCGCCGCATCTAGACCCAGAACCGCCGGCTCCCAGAGCATCCGGGAGAGCGTGTTTGCCGGGGTGACGGTGCGGAAAGGCTAGGGGGTGGTGTTCTCGAGCAGCGCCTTGAGAGCCTCGGGATCCCTGCGTTGGCACGACGCATCACTCTGGCCATCATTGGGGCCGTGAGCTGGCCAAAACCTGACGGCTCGCCTTGATTGGCAGCGTCATTCGGGTACCACCGCCGGGGGTGTCGGCCCAGGTGTAGGTCGTCTTCATCGGGAACGGGGCTTTGGGCGGTGCTCATCACGAATCGCTCGGCGTCCACCAGTTCACGGACCTCATAGGTGAAGGCGATGCGCCGTCCGAGGAAGTGTGCGACGAAGGAGATGCGCGACCCAACGGTGGCCGGCGGTGGCGTCTCCCAGGCGACGGAACTGATGTTCACATCGGGCGTCCCACTCTGCCGCCTGTCGGCGCCCCGGGTTTACCGGATCTGCCGATGAGCGCTCGTGCCGAATGTGCCGGTGCAGTCAAGTCAAGTCAGAAGGTGGTTTCGAGGTCGGGAAAGGTCCAGGTTCCGTCGAGAATCTCGGGGCGTGGTCGGTACATACGGACGGTGTAGTTCCAGCCTTCCTGCAGGGGAAGGGGGTTCACGTCGCTGCTGTCCCCACCGAGGGTCACCGTGATTGACCCGTCAGCGTTCCGGGTCCCGGAAACGCTGTTGACGCTGTAGGCGTCGAGGTCGTTCTTGTGAAGGAACCCGTCGGCGCCGTAGACGGTGATGGACCAGAATGCGTCGACGGGAACGTCCTTGGCGGTGATCGTGTATCGGCCCACGGGAAGTCCCGGCTCCCGGCTTTCGTAGTACGCCTCGTGCTCGGGCAGGCCGCCCCAGCCGCCGGCGGTGCCGATCAGGTGAGTGTGCGGATCGACGTCTTCCTCCTTGCCGAACATGCCGTGGGTGCCGTGCAAGCCCTGTGAGGCCTCGGCCAGGGCAGAGGTCCGCACTGCCGTGAACGACTCGTCGTCGTAGTCCGGGAGCACCAGCGGCTCGTCGGCAACTGCGCTCAGGACGAAGCCGTCTTGGATCACATGGACGTGCGCGATGTCGGCGGGGTCGGTCGCGTCGACCAGCACCCGGGCGCCGAGGAGGACATAGGGAGTGTCGAACTCCTCGACAGTCAGCGGGTACTCGCCCGGTTCGGTGAAGACCCGGTTGATGTAGTGGTCCTGGTTGACGACCATCACCGTCAGGTATCGACCCCCGGCGTCGGGGACGGTGACGGTAGCTCCGTCCGAGATGTTGACCACAGCCAGGCCGTACAGGGTGTCCCGATTCATTCGGATGACCGTCTGCTCGTCCAACGAGGCCGGTTCTCGATGGTGCTTCCAGCGGTTCACCCCGCCGGCCTGAGCCTGCAGACCGACGAGCATCCGGTTGGTCTCGGCCCTCACGAAGTTGTCCTTGGTCACCGTCGTCGCCACGAAACACCCCTGAGTCCGCAGAAGCTGAGGCTTCGAAGGATATCGACTCCCAGAACTTCAGACGGTTCGGAACCACGTCCCATGCCCCCGCCACCTCGTTGAGAGCGGACACCGAGCCATGCCGCGACGCCTGCCTCAGGTACACGGTGGGCCTGGGAGCCGGCCACGAGGCGACGGAATCTCGCTGGTCACGGTCGAGCTCGTGAGCGCACTCTCCGCACATGCCATCGGAATCTTTACCAGTGCCGGGGTGCTCGGCCCACGGATGCCGGCACTGGGGGCAGTCGCCCAAGCCCCACCACCGTCGAGCCCCCTCCCGACCTCCCTCGCGCCGCGCAATGAAACCGCTCACGGTGGTCAGGGTGCCGCACTGGTCACCCGACAATGCTGCTGTCAGAGTGGACCGGTCGGCGAGGGCGTCGGGGATCGGCTTGGGAGCCGCTCTTCTAGACAAGTCATCCGGACCGACGAGAGGGACTGGACCTGGGAGCGGGGCCGAGTTCGGGTTCGAGGGCGCCGTCTAGTCGATCAGGACCGGGCCGCCACTTCGGCCAGCGCCACTTAGAGGTGCGGGTAGGCGAACCGGAATCCGTTCGCCCGCAGTACGTAGGAGGTGCAGTGGCGTCCGGTCAACGCCAGCGCAGGATCGGTGCGCAGGGCCACGGCGCCCATCCGGACCAGCCAACCGGGGGTCGGTGGTGCGAGCCTCGGGCGGTGCGCTACCCGGCGCAGCGCCGCCCTCAGCACGGCGTTGCGTACCGGCTTCGGTGCAGCGACGACCACGCCGCCCTCGAGATGGGTCGCCGGCTCGAGACCGAGAGCGCTGCGTAGGAGGGCCAACCAATCGTCGGTGTGGATCCAGCCAAACCACTGGCGGCCCGAGCCGACCCGCCCGCCAACGCCGAGCCGGGCCAGTAGTAGCAGGCGGTCCAATGCCGGCGAGTGCGGCATCAGGACGATCGGACGACGAGGTGGTCCGTGTACGCGTCGGCCGACGCCTCCTCCCACGGCACGGCAACCCCGGTCATCTGTGGGAGAGCAGCCACCCCGGTCGGGACGGCCCTGGCCTCGGTGACCCGGGCCTCGCCCGCGTCAGCCCGCTTTCGAAGGGCAGCCCACGTCAGCAGGACGCGGCAGCTGCAGAGATCGCAGGTCCCGGCCTAGATGGACGACGAGCCCCGGCCGCTGGCCGGGGCTCGTCGTCGGTACATCCGTTGGCTACGAGCCAGCGGCGACCAAGGTGTAGTCCGCGTACTGCGAGACAGCGAGGGTCGGGTCGTTCGCCGTGACGATGAAGCCGGCGAACTCCGGAGTGATGCCCAACGTGTCCGAGACGTCACCACTCCATGTGTTGCCGGCACCGAGCGGCAACGTCACTGACCGAGACCTGCGTCCCGTTCCAGCCCACGAGCTGGACGGTCCAGCTGTCGACGGGGATCGGCACCGCACCGGTCAGCGACGTCCACTTTGACAGGTCGGTCGCGTCGGCAAGCGGCGCGCCGCCCACTGACATGCCGCTCAGCCAAACGCCGGGCTCGTTCGTTGCGCCGTCCGAGATATAGCGGACCGCGACGAAGATGTCCTGACCGGCGTACTTGGAGAGGTCGAACGACTGCGTCGTGACACCACCGGAGCTGCCGGTGAAGCCGGGCACGTTCGCCTTCACCGCAGCAATCGCATGCGGATCGGTGGTGCTCGTCGTGTTGGCGTTGCTGAGGCTGACCCACTTCTTCGCCGCGGGGTCGTAGACCTGCACGAAGGCGAAGTCCCAGCCGACCTCGGTCTGGTACTCCAGATCGACGGTCAGCGTGGCGTTACTGGCCGGCACGCTGATCTTGCGGGCGATCCCCCGGTCGAGGTTGTTGCCGGTGCCGGAGTACAGGCGACCGTCGGTCGTCTTGGTCCACGCTACCGGCTGGGCCGGGTAGCCTTCGGCGCCGTTGAACGTGTACTGCCCGTCGCCGCCCGGCACCGCGATGTAGTCGGCACCGTTGGTGGGAGCGCCATTCGTGTTGTACGCCTGCGGCAGTGGTCCAGTTGATCCGAGCCGACATGGTGGCCGTGTTGAGCTTGCCCGCGTCACCCTTGACGAGCGTCTTGGCGCCGCTCTCGATCTGCTGGTCGACGGCCATCGAGGCCAGGAAGTCGTGGATGACGTCCAGCGGAGTGCCCGACACGCCGTACTTTGTCATCACGGCCTGCAGGCCGGCGAAGCCGTTGAGGTTCTCCCGGTGCAGGGCGGTCATGAAGTCCTCGCCGTAGTGGCTGCTGAGGTACTCCATGAAGGCGTACGCGATGCCGTAGTCGGAGAGGATCTCCGGCGCCCCCTGGTCCTGCCAGCGGGTCAGCGACTGCTCCGGCCCGCCGAACGCCGGGTCGGCGTTGAAGCCGAGCCAGGTCTTCAGGTGGCCGTCCGCCGCCGGGTCAGCCGGGTCGAGTTTCGGGTTGACGTAGCCGACCAGGGTCTGCGCCCAGTCGGAAAGCCCCTCGTTGATGAAGTTCGCCTCGCCGGGGCTCTCGTAGTACTCCAGAAGATGCTGGTACTCGTGGGCGAACGTGCCCTCGTACTGATGCGGTCGAGGGTCACCGAAGGCGCGGCCCAGGTAGGCGCTGCAGGCCACGTAGTCCTGGTCGGCTGAGTTGTCGACTCCGCCGTCACCGGTGCGGTGGACCCAGTCCCATGCGTCTAGGGTCATGATGTTGCGGTTCGTGTACTCGTTGAAGAGCGAGTAGTGGAAGCCCGCGATATAGGTCTTGCCGTCGGCCGCGGTCGGTGTGTAGTAGTTGGAGTCGCGCACGTTGTCGATCAGCGTGACGATCCGGTCGCCCTCACCCTGGTAGGTCCTCGACGGCAGCCCGTAGAACTTCGCGTAGGCGTTGCTGAGCGAGGTGCTCTTGCCGTCCCGCTCGGGCGGGACGGAGAACACCTTCGACTCGACCGGGTAGATGTTGGTGTCGAACTCGTGGATGAACGAGGCCACCTGCGCGTCGGTCACGACGATTCCCTCGCCGCCGCCGACCGTGTTGCGGCAGTCGCCCGCGGGGAACGCGAGGTCTTTGGCCACCCAGACCTCGACGTTGTCGCCGACGCCGCGCAGCACGAACTGCTTCGTGTAGGTGACGTCCTGGACGTCGTCGAGAGCCGGCCATTTGCGCACCGTCCCGACCTTGAACTCGTTGCTGTTGACTCCCTTGCCGCCAGCGCCCTCCTTCGAGAAGGGCAGCGGCTTGCCGTCGTTGTAGTCACCGCCGACGTGGCGGACGTCGGACTTGACCGGCCGATTAGCCGGCGCCGCCGATGCTGTGGCGGTCCCGAGCCCAGTTGCGAGCAGGCCGAGGGTCGCTGCTCCGGCGACCGCCCGGACTACACGCCGGGACGTGCGTCCCAATGCCATGTGATACCTCCGGATCGTGGACCCCAGGACCGCCGGAATTTTCGACGCGTCATCGCGGGGCTGCCGGAGATCTAAACACCAATTCCGCGACAGAGAGGTTTTGGACAGGATTCTTTAGAGTTTCTTGAAGGACCGTGAGGTAGTGAACGACCGACGAGGCCGCCGAGCCGACCCAAACGCGCCCGCCGAGTGACAACGTCCAGCCTGAACCGACCATGGCTCGAAGGGCCGCAATGCCACGCCCGGAGAACTGGTCGGCCGGGTCGGCACCCACATGCGACCCGGCCGGCCAGAGTCTCACCGCTCAGTCGGCGTGGCGCACCTAGCTCGTTGCGCTCGGAAACGAACAGCGCCGCTGCGACCCTGCCGGCGCAGGCCGCCCGCTGCGGCGTGGACACCATCGAACACGCCAGCTTCCTCACCAAGGTCCGCACTAGCGGCGCCACCGACGAGGCTGGTGGATCCGTTTCCGCACCTGCAGCCGCCGGAAGCCCGACGACAAGGTCCTACCCCGACACGCTGGCCGCTCTCGTCGCGCACCGCCCGTGGATCGTCCCACGATCACCTCCGCCCACGCGCACGCCCAGTTCGACCGAGCCAACCCGCAGAGCCTTCGCGACCTCGCGCACCGGACCGCGCTCGGGCGCACCTCCTGGAGCATGGACTCTCGCTGGTCACGGGAACCGACGGGGGCAGCCCGGGCGCCCACAACTTGGGCTCGTGGTCGAGATCGTGCAGTTCCACCAGTTGGGCATGTCGACGGCGGAGGCTCTGATCGCGGCCACCGGCCACGGGGCGGACGTCCTCGGTCTCACCGACCGCGGCGTCATAGGCCAGGGCATGCGCGCAGACATCGTCACCGTGTCCGGTGACCCACTACGCCACCTCGACGCCCTGCGCGCCCCCCAGCATGGTCATGCAGGGTGGCGCAGTCGTCCACCGGGTTCACCAGCAACCAAACCGCTAAAGAGCCAGAGCCGGACAGGCGTGCAATCACCAGCGTTGCGGCTCGAATTGACAACGTCCGCTGACTTTTCGTCCGATCCCTCAAGCACAGACGGTCGGTAGGCGTCCGCTCATGCCGCGGTGAGGGCGACGCCCGACTTTGCCGCTGTCGGGCGGGACGTCCGACCATGCCGCTCACAGTGCCGATGAGCGAAGCCTGGCTTACCGGTGCCAAGATGCTCACCGTGGAGGTCACCGTCGAGCATTTCCTGGACGCTGGGGAGCAGGACGCCAACGGCGACTGGGACTACTTTTACGAAGGCGATCTCTTCACATTCAGCGCCGACACAAACTCTCACGGCGCGATCCTCAAAGCGCGGATCTACAGCGACTCACCGACGCGGGCGTCGTTCATCGAGCAACGGGTGAAGTTGGAGACGTCTCCGCTGACTGACGTAGCGGTCGCGTACCTCCGCAGTCGCGGGGCGACAGAGATCCATTGCCTCGGGCCGGTCGGATACGTCGTCTGGTCGTCAGCCGACTAACACCCACTCATGCCGCGGGTCGGGCGTTCGTAGAGTTGCGTCCTATCGACGCCTGTGGGCGTGGAGGGCTTGTGTGGGACAAGCTGAGACTCGCTGGCGCAGACGCGCGCGCCCGCGGCTGTCTCTCGGAAGGCGGAAATGAGCGCCGAGTCGGTTGGGGGGAGTCCGCTGAGGGCGTGGTGACCTCGTTGAGTGTTGTAGGTGGTGAGCCAGGGGTCTAGGGCGGCGGTGCGGGTGGCGTTGCTGGTGTAGGGCTGGCGGTAGGCCCATTCGATGGCCAGGGTGCGGTTGAAGCGTTCGACTTTGCCGTTCTGCCAGGGACAGTGCGGTCGGATGGTGATGTGTTGGCTGCCGGTGCTGGTCAGGGCGTTGGCGAAGTCGGTCGAGTTGACGTAGTTCATCGCGTTGTCGCTCATCACCTGCCGCACGGTGATGCCGTGGCCGGCGAACCAGGCCGCCGCCCGCAGCCAGAACCCGGCGCAGGTGGAGCCCTTCGGGCGGGCCCCACGTTGGCCGCCCGACTACAGGCGGGCGGTGTTGGCCTTCGACAGCTGGGCCGGTCCGGTATGACGTACGCCGTCTTCTCCGTGATGATGGCTCTCACCTTCACCGGTCACGACTTGCCTTCATGACCTCAACCCAGTGCGGCCCTCCAACGCGTCGATGATGGTGGGGCAGACGTCGATGTCGTAGAGCCTCTCGACGCTCTGCATCCCGCCCGGGCTCTCCGCGTTGATCTCGACGACCTTGTCGCCGACCACATCGATGCCGACGAGGAACATGCCGTCGGCGACGAGTTTGTCGGTCAGCGCGTCGATGATGCCCAGCTCCACGTCACCGATGTCGAGCGGGACCGAGCGACCTCCTGCGCTGATGTTGGCGCGGGGGTCGTTGCCGGTGGGCACACGCCGGAAGGCGGCCGGCTTGCCGTCACACTCGAGGAGGTGCCCCTCGAGCAAAAAGATCCGGGCGTCACCGTTCTCCCCGCCGTCGACGAACTCCTGGACGACCGCGTAGCCGTCCTGCAGCACCGCCTCCGTCATCTGCGCGAGGTTCGTTTCCTGGTGGTCCTCGATCATGAACACGTTTCGGCCTTTGGCCCCGTACAAGGGCTTGACGACGGAGTGTCCGACCGTGCCGACAAACCGCTCGATCGCTTCCGGGTCGCGGGTCACGAGCGATCGTGGTCGGATCTTTTCGGGGAACTCCTCCAGGTAGAGCTTGCTCGTGGCGCGAACGAGGGACATCGGGTCGTTCACGACCGTGACGCCTCGAGCCTTGAGCATCTGGCCGAAGACGACACCCAGTGGACTGGCCCACGGCCTCTCCTGCAGATCGTCGATCGACTCGTTCCGCAGGAACACGGCATCCAGCTGGTCCAGGGCTATCCGTGTGGTGTCGCCGGCCTTGATGCGCTTCATGAAGCGCTCGAGCGTGTCGAGCCTGTGAAAGGGCGCCGGATGAGCCCGGGCCACGAGCTGACCGTCGCTCTCCCCCAGCTCGGCGTCGCCGATCCCGACGTACCAAACCTCGTGGCCGCCTTGGGCCGCGGCCCTCGCCAGCCTCGTCGTCGTGTACTCGTCAATCTCCGTGGCGACGTCGTTGACAAGGAAGGCAACTCTCATGTCGAAACAGCTCCTTCGTAGAGGTCCATCACCGACGCGCCGGCCCGCAGCCGGTCGAGACGGTCCTGAGCGCCGGGCACGTCGAGCCACCGTGGGCGGATCCACGGAGCGTGGAGCACGTCGCGCTCGAGCAGGTCCTGGATCAAGGGGATGTGATCCAGGGCGAACTTGCCGACGAACAGGACATCGAGGCTGCTGCCCTCGGCGAGGAAATCCAGGAGGCGGGTGATCCCGCGCAGGTAGATCGCGTCCTTGACGGAGCCACCCCCGACGACGACCCGGATGGCGACTGACCACGCGGTCCGCGGAGGTATCCGATATTCGGTCCGCAGCGATTCGAAGATCTCCAGGAAGTCGGCACCGTGCAGCATCTGGTCGACGGCCAGCACCCGCGCTGCGAGGACACGCAAGCGCCGAGGGTCCAATCCGCCGACGACGTACTCGGCGAGCACGGCCAAGCCTTCTTGGGTCTCGTCGTAGCCGGGCAACCCGATCGTGAGCAGTGTCAGTGGTTGCCTGGTGCCGTTCTGATAGGTGACGACGTGGGTGCCGACCTCGTGGTGCAGCAGGGGCGTGACGCGGTCCGCCCTGACAGCAGCGGCTTCGGGGATGAGCAGCCGGCCGAACGACACCATCAACTCGGAGATGTCCTCCCGCACGGCGATGCGCACTGGGAAGTCCGGGTACACGGCGCGGTATCGATCGAACTCGGCACGAGCCGCTTCTGCGAACGCTCCGGCGGTGACGCTTTCGGTGTTGGGCGCCTGGGCGGGAATGGTCTCGAGGAGCTGCCGGGCAAGGGTCGTCAGGGACTGCGAGGTCGCTCCGTACAGCTGCAGCGACCCGTACACGAACCGTGACGTGTCCCGGTCCTCCAGGGCCGTGATCTGTCGCGCGATCTCGTCTCGCTTCGCGCGGAACAGCGTGTGCAGCGCCGGGTCGGCGACATCCTCGATCTCGAGGTCGTAGAGGTCACGGCGGACCAGGTCGGGCTCGAACTCGAGCGGCCTGAGCCGCAGCGTCGGCGCCGTCACGAAGTCGCTGCGTTCGAAGTCTGCCCACGCCTCGGCTGCATTGACGGGCGTGATGTTCAGCAGCAGGTTCAAGCTGCGTTCGATCTCGGTGAGGCGGGCGTCGATCTGCAGGGCAGGCGCAAGGTCATGCTTTGCGGAGATCACGCTATGTACCTACCCACCAGCGTGCGCCGGCATACGTTCTCAGCTGCGAGAGCGGTGCCGACGCATCTGCGCCGAGGCATGTAAGAGGCCCGCTCACATACGTTCTCGCGTTCGCCGCGCAGTTTCGCCACGCCATCCGCAGTGGTCCTGCTGGCCGCGCCCGATGTCCAGCTCTCGAACTGGGCGCCGCAGCTCGGAACGTGTCCTCGGCTATGGCGAGGTCCAGGACGGGGCACGGCACCGCCTTGCGGCTTCGGGTCGCCCCGCGCTTGGGGCACGTGTGAGGCCTCGGGACGTCTGTCGACTCATCCATCTCGTGGGCAGGGCCGTCGCGATCAAGGATGCGAGGCCTCTCCTTCCTCGTTTCCGGTATCTATTCCTGAAGAGTCCTTCGGCCCGCAGTCATGACGCGGGGACGGATGGCCGCAGTTGCGTGCCGCCAGTCTCGACGGCCGCGTCATGTCGTCGCGTTCAGCGCGTCATCAATGGTGGCCCGGCCTCGGGTCGCGATCGGAAGGATGGGGTTGACGGTCTTGGCACTTGCTGCGCCACTCATCACCATCACGACGATTCATCGCCAGGGATCACGTTGTCCAACAGTGAGGTTGGCTCAGGTGCCGCCGAATCCGGCGATTCCGCCGCCGGCCTCGGATGAGGTGGACCGTGGCGAGCCCGCGGGGTGTCCAACGCCTCGCGGGTAGGCATACAACCACTCGAACGAGAGGAGAGACCATGACGACCCGTACGTGGGACGCCTGGAACTATCGGGAGAGCACGGGGATCTCTGCCCGTCATGATGACCTGACCGGGCTTCCAGGTTCACGCGGTCGACGGCGACATCGGCAAGATCGACGAGGCGACCCGCGAGGTCGGTGCCGGCTACATCGTCGTCGACACCGGACCTTGGATCTTCGGCCGCAAGGTGATGCTTCCGGCCGGAACCGTGGAGCGCGTCGACTGGGAGGACATGACTGTCTATGTCGACCGTACGAAGGATCAGATCAAGGACTCGCCGGAGCTCGGCGAGAACGGCCTGACTGACCGTTCGTATCGCGATCGCGTGGGGACCTATTACGGGGACACCTACAGCGAGCGCAGCTCGCTCTGATCGGAACCACCGAGTGAGTCGGTATGCCGCCGGGTCCCGCCCGGCGGCATACCCTCGCCGTCGTAGGGGCCTGCGACGGGCCGATGCGCCCGGCAAGTGGGCGCTCCATTGGAAGCGGACGCGACCTTCGTCAGGGAGATCGAGCCACTAGCCGAGGCCGCCCAGAAGATGGCCCGGCTCGATGTCGGCTCCCGACTTCGACGAAGACTTGCCCAAAACCGGCCCCACCGCCCCTTTCTTGGGTGGCTCCGGCAGGGCACGCCCCCCGCTGATCCGGTCCGACATCGGACCGGCGCCGGCACGACGCGATCACCCGCGGTACATGACGCGGCCTACTCACCTTCGGTGAGGCGGGGCCCCTGAAGGAGCTTGTCCATTCGACATGGGGCGAGCCGTTGTCGGAGACGAGGTGGAATGCGCCACGTCATCAGGCACTGAGGGGAGCGTCCCATCTATGGCAGGAAGCCGAAGCGTCGCGCGACGGTCGGCCGAGGAGCAGCCAGCCAGAGCAGGAGTACCTCGGATGTGGTCACGAACGCCTGTTGCTGGTGATCGGTCGTCCTGGAGGTGTGCCGCACGGTCGGGACACGGATGGGCCCGGGTAGAAATGACACCGCTCGCGTGAGCGCGTCGGCAGCTCAGGAACGACCCCGCCCCGCGACGCTGCCGGTGACAGGCACCCTCGCGGACGGAACGGCGTTCGTTGGCCACCTGAGCCATCTCTCGACGTCTGTGGAGAACGGCGTACTCATGCTCTTCGCGACGATGACCGGTCAGCAGCTGCCTGACCGTGGAGCACGGATCATGGCGCCGGTGCGGCAGCTGACCGCGGGCCAAGGGTGCACGGTCCTGACGATCGACGTCGGCCCGTCGAACGTTCCCGACCTGGGCTCAGTGGTGGACCTGAACCGGATTGAGCTCACTGGCATGGTGGTCCCCGGCGCGGGCGCCGTCTATGGCAACCGGCTCTCGGCAGCCGCGCTCGAGGGCGACGGTCCCCTGGAGGGGATCGCAACATTGTTGAACCGACTACTCAATGACCACCGGCGCTGACAGTTCGGTCTGTCAATCCTCTTGACGTGTAGAACAGTTCCCCGTGAACCCACCATTGGTCGCCGAGTTCATCGTGGGCGCAGTCACATACGACACTGAGGACGACTCAGGCCCGATCTTCACCAGGGCCTGGACGACGGGATGGCGCCACCGCCCTCTCCCGCTCGCAGCGCCACCGCCGCCCCGTTACACGCCGTGGCGCCACCCCCTCGGGGGTCGGGATGACGCCACGACAACTGCTCCATCGCGGCGCGCCCCACGCCCGTTACGGGCCGCCGCTGGCGGGTCCCCGCCGATGTCGGAGGTCGTCACGTCCAGATACGCCAAGACATTGCCGATCGCCCCGCGGAGCATGGCCAGTGGTATAGCCAGGCTGATCGGCCGGCTCGTGTGGGTGAGGACAGGGCGCCATCGGCGGCGGAACACTTGAACCGCTTCACTACGGCCCGCGGTCTCCCGCCCGCAGAACGACACGATCGCCTAGGGGGTCATCGTGTCACCGCAAGTGAAGCCGGCAGCGCCCTCACCTCCCCCCGGCGAGGGCGCTGCGCTAGTTCCGGAGTCTTGGGCTGGGATCGGGTCGACGGTTCTGGGTCATTGGTGGTGGGTATGCGGTTCGCGTCTCGGGATTGGTACGAACGTAGGAGTGGCAGCCGTATGAGCAGGATCGAGGAGTCGATCGACGTCGACGTTCCGGTTCGGGTCGCGTACGACCAGTGGACGCAGTTCGAGAGTTTCCCGTCGTTCATGGACGGGGTGGAGTCGATCACGCAGACCGATCCCACGCACAACCACTGGGTCACCAAGGTCGGTGGCGTCACGCGCGAGTTCGATACCGAGGTCACCGAGCAACACCCGGACGAGCGGGTCGCCTGGAAGAGCGTCGGTGGTGAGACCCGGCACGCCGGCGTGGTGACCTTCCACCGACTGGACGACACGCATACGCGCCTGATGATCCAGATCGACTGGGAGCCGGAGGGTTTGGTCGAGAAGGCCGGTGCGGTGGTCGGCGTGGACGACCACCGGGTCAAGGCAGACGCGAAGCGGTTCAAGGCGTTCATCGAAGGCCGCGGGTCCGCGACCGGAGCCTGGCGTGGAGATGTCTCCGCCGGCTGAGCGTCCCTGAGACGACCACCGATGCGCATCGCCCTGGTCTCGCCATTGCGTATGGGCGCGTCTGACGCCGTGACCCCTGCCGCACGGTCGCACCCCCGGGCTTCCAGGTGTGAGCTGTGGGAGGTGTGTCTATGGTCATCGACATGCTCATGATTGCCTACGCCAGCCTCGACAGGTCCGGGGAGGCGCATGCCGTCCCGGCCGAGAGCGAGGACCGGTCCCTGTGTGGCGGTCAGATGTTCAGCTTCGCGGGTCGCCCATGGCCATTGGCGCAGCATTTGTGGGACGCGGCCGAGCCACAGTGCTCCGAGTGCAGCCGAGCGGTATACGGGCCGCCCGGCATTCAGTAGTCGACGCACGTCCTGGTCACGATGCCGTCCCCGCAAGGCAATCCACTGCCGGTCGCACCATCAACGTCGCGGTTACCCGTTGGTGTCGGGCAGCGTTGGAGGGGGCCGGGCTTGCGGCTCAGGTGGCGTGCGATGGGACGACAGCTTCAAGCGCAGGCCGACGGGTTCGTCCCCGCCGACATCATCGTCTCGCTGCGGCCGCAGCAACGACAGGCAGACCAGGTCGATCGCCGCGCCACGGGACATTCACCGCCGACTCAGACCAAACGAGCAGCCGGTGTCTCGATCCGCCTCACCGTCGCGCAGCGTTCGAAGTTGGCCGACAGTGGGCAGACGGGGGTCGGACGGTCAGCCGCCGGTTCGCTGACGGTTGGCTCGGGTGAGGACCTCGGTATGGGTGAGTGGATGCGGTCAGGCCGTTTCCGCCTCGAGGGTGGTCCGCTCCACGATGGCCTTGACGACCTCGCCGGGCACGTCACGCTGCCGGGCCTGCTGCGCCTCCTCGTGCTGTCGGACCTCCACCCGGGCGGCCTGCCATGCCGACCAATGCCCGGACACCAGCGCCCACAACGACAGGGCCGACACGTAGACGACAGAGTTGAGCCAGCCGAAGCACATGGAGATCGGGATCATCACGATCCAGAAGATCGCCAGCCACCCGTTGACCCGCCGCATGAACACCGGATCCCCCTGCACCGAGGCCCACAACGTCTTCACGACGCTCATTCCCACCGCTCCCTTTTCGACTGAACCCCGAGCGGCGCTTGTATGCCGGCAGAACTTGGACGTCGCCTTCAGGTGATCAACGCTCCGTTGCGTGCGATCTGGCGTACTCTATCAGTGTTCTATCGCGTCCTGAAACCGGGTCTCTCGCTGGGCTCTAGGTGTGCTCTGATATCTCTGGCCCCATGCCCCGTCCCTATGGAGACCCAGTGGAGATCATCACGGGACCGGTCACCGCCCAATCCCCGCTTCAACCCCCTGGTCGCGAAGATCGTCGTCGGGGCGATCGGCCCGGCATCGCCTGACCCGATCCCGATCGTGCTGCTGCCGGGGTTCGAGTACCGGATGCTCGAATGGCGGCACCCGGAGACGCACGAGATCCACTGGCGCCTTGAGCGGAGAAAGTCCGCCCTGCGCGAAGAAGCAAGTGACTGACTACCGCGGGCAACATCCCGAACGTGAGGGCGCCCGCTCGGACGGATTAGGGGGGCGGTCCGCAACCCACGGTGCCGCTCCGCACCGTTGATGCTGATGTGTCCGAACGTTGGGGTAGCAGCATCGCGACCACCAGCTCTCGGCCGACCTACGGCCGTTCACTCCATCGGATCTTCGGGACGGCTCGCGACTGGGTCACTCCGCCCAGTTAGACGCACCGAGGTTGCTCCCGCACCAAACCCTCGTGTCCCGATGAGCGGGCGATCGATACCGTGCCTCAAGGGGGGCGTGGATGCCCGGAGAGCCGGCGTGGGTGTCCGTGAGTACTACTAATTCCAGTTCTCGGGCTCCGCTGAGCTTCGGGGAGGTCCGTGCCGAGGCGTTTGAAAGCCTCCGGGTAGGTGTCAGAGACGGGAACGGCTACGAGGTGTTCTGCGCGATGCAGAATCGCCACGAAATTCACGTTGCGGTCTACCGTGACGCGCCGTCGCACGTCGAGACGCTGTCAGATCTCTTGGAGCACGGTTCGCGGATGACGACATGGTCGAGCGGCGCTTTCGCTACTACACGGCGGCGTTCCTACTTGTCGCCCCTGGCGCCGAGCGTGCCAGTGCAGGACTGGCCCGCTCGACGGTATTTCAGTGCCTTACCGCGGTGTGCTCGCCCATCATTTGCGCGATCTCACTCGGGTCAACTGCTCCCCTCCGAGGACACACTCGGGAGGCATATGCGCGGTGGCGATTTAGTGGCAGCGGAAGAACTCGTGGACCGTACCGTCGGGGCGCTGGTTGAAGTGCTCCACGTTGTGGTTGGAGAAGGTCGAGCCGTCCGAGCCTGTTCCGCGCACGTTGAAGGTGAACGTCCCGTTCGTCGTGGAGCCGTTCGCGTTGAAGCCGCCCCAGGTCGTGAACTTGCCGGTGTAGCTCGGCAGAGACGGGTCTTCCAGCGGTACCGCTGTGAAGGTGCCGGTCTGGGTGAACGTCACGTGTATGCGGCCGTCGTCGAAGGTGGTCTCGTGCTCGATGGCGTTGGACGTCGTGGTGATCGTGTACAGCGGCCCGCCACCGTCGCAGGTGGGGACGACGTCCACGAAGGTCTCGACGACACCCTTCGTGGTGGTGGTCGTCGTGGTGGGTGCCGCATAGGCGGGACCTGCCAGTAGGACAAGGAATCCGGTGAGAAGTGCAATGGTCAGTCGTCGCAGCATGATGGCCTCTCCAGTCTGGCTGCTCTAGCCTGCGCGCAGAGTCTTCGCCGCCCTGCACTCAACGGCAATAGCCCCTTCTGGCTATATCCGTCCGGGGCCGTGCCCGGGCACGCACCACCCGAACTCGAGGCAACGTCGTGGCGCACCATCGTCGGGACGCTGACTGCACTTAAAGCAACGCGACGTGAACGCCGGCCTAGTGGTTCCCGACCTGCACTGCCTTACTCATGACTGCTCCTCGACGCGCGCGGATCTCGCCCAAAACGTCTAGATCCAGATCGCCGGCCGGCACCGAACAGGCACTGTACCGGCGGCCCGGACACAAGCCGCCAACCTCACACCCACGACGCGGGCGGACCTGATGTGGCTCGCGGAACGGTGCGAAAAACATTCGGGGCATGGAAAGGGCGTCGGCCGTACCCCCGAGTGCCGCTACCTGACAAGGCGAGGGCCATTCTCGGCATGGCAGTTTGAACCTACGCGAGCCATGGGGCCCGTTCTCGTCGGCAGTTCGTCAGGCGGCCGCGTTTGGTCTCGCCTGGGCCGAAATCGTTGTAGCGCAGTGTAATTCGGTAGGCGGTCACGAAAGACCACCGGTTTGCCTGCTTCCAACGCCTTCGTCGGGCCTTGCGCTTACGGGGGCAAACTGCCTACCAGCCGAGTGACGCACCGCAAACGGAATGCTCCTAGTGAACGTCCAACGAACCGTTTAAAGAGCCCTGGGTCGCCAGTTGGCGGTCCGCGCCAACCCTTCTTCCGGCCACCGGAATCGGGCAGGAATAAAACGTCGTGGTCCGGACGGCCCCCCCTGCACGCCGCCCGGACACGACGAAACCTAGGTCCTACGCGACGGGCTCGCCTCTGCGTCTCACGTTGGTCTCCACAATGCCCACGGACTCAAGAAGTGGCAGCAGACAAGGCGGCCGTCACCGCGGCTGTGGGGCCAAGTGGGGTGCCCGCCGAAGCACAAGCGAGCGTGTGCGCTTCTTCGGCTCGACCTTCACCCGATTGCGGGTGTCGACGGCGGCCTCTGCGTCCTCGTCGACTCTCTCCCGCACGAACGCGATCAGCATCTTCACGGGCGGGAGGATCTCACGACACCGGGGCTTCCGTCCCTGTCGGAATCAGCGGTGCGCACCCCGCATCGCGCGTAGCGTGTTGCCGTCTCCGCTCCCAACCGAAGGGGAATGCCATGCACCAAGGTCTCCGCCGCGCAGCCGTCGCCATCCCGATCGCGCTCGCCCTCGGCGCAGGGTCTGCAGCGCCGGTCATGGCGGCCCCAGCTGCGCAGACGTTCGCCGCCTCGCTCAGCGACCTGCTCGCCACGTCCGGCCCGCTCGACGGCGCCAGCGCTCGGCTGATCATGACCTCTCACGACGGGTCGACGACGTTCGTACTCATCGTCACCGGCATTGACCCGGCCGCCGCGGCGAACACGTATGGGGCGCACCTGCACGTCGGCCCGTGCATCGCCGGGAGCGGGGCCGCGGCTGGCCCGCACTACAACTCAACCGGCCAGCCGCCGACGGTCGTGAGCGACCAGACCGAGGTGTGGCTCGACTTCACGGTCAACGCCGGCGGTGTCGGAGTCGCCACGACGACAGTCCCGTTCGTGCCGCTGGCCGGTGACCGGTCCGTGGTCATCCACCAGGAGCCGACGTCACCGACCGGCGGGGCCGGTGGCCGTCAGGCGTGCCTGCCGGTGACCATCGCCTGACCCTCTGGTTTACCCGCGGCAGGCCGAGGTAGCGCCCGGGCAGGTCGCGCCCACGCCGCCCCCGGTAAACCACCAACTCCATGTCCGCCGGTGTAGCGCGCCCTTGACGCCCGCGAATGGATCGCCGCCAACCCCCGCGGGGTCGGACGCGACCTCAACTGACGGCTTCCGCCGGTGAGGGGCTGCCCGTCGGCGTGGGTCCTGTCATGCGCATCTACCGCCCCACCCTTCACTGACCCCTTACTCGTCGCAGACGCTCCGATGTCCATCCCTACATACCGACGTCCAGCAGACGCGATTCATGACATCGCCCGCCGTCCGGGCCGTAGCACCGCTTGGGCGGATGTGGCACATATTCACGCCCCGAGGCTGCACTCCGCCGCCTGTCGGTGCGTCCGTGCTTGCCGGATCTGCTGAAGCGCCCTTCGATGGCACGTCGCAGCGCGCCCTCGCGCCGAGAGGGACGCGATCGCTCAAGCCGCTTTGAACGGTAGCTAATGAAGCTTCTCCCCGCCTCGCGGTGCACGGACCGGTTGCGGAGCAAGGGGACGTTCTGGAGGCCTCGTTGAATCGCCGGCGACGACACTCTCGCCGAGCCTTTAGGAGGCTTCGGTCAATCGGTCGGGTGTGCGGGTGCGCGGATCGCGGGTGCACATGACTCCAGCCACATCGGCCGGGATCATGGTTTGGATGATGTCGGCCATCGGGGTCGGCGGCATGGCTATGCGGGTGAGGTTCTGTCCGGCGAAGCTGGCCGCTGCCCCGTCTTCGCCGATGGCCGGGGACCGGGGCTGCCAGCTAGTCGAGCTGACGCTGGCCTCGGAGGTGCGGATCATCCGATCGTGTGGATTCTGGCAACAACTCGGCGTGAACCCGGTTGGCGTCGGAGAATGGTCGCTCCGTTGTGGAGTTGACCGAGGCAGGGGTCGATCAGTGTTGAACACCCACGTCGAACGGCATGAAGAGCCGCGGAGCGTCCGGGAGCTCGATTGGTCCTGGCGGGGCCGGAAGCCTCGGTCGCGGTGCTGCGAGGGTCCTTCGGGGTGGCGATCCGGCGCCCCAGCCCGCCGGGAAGCTCACTTCCGTGACGAGGGTGGGGCTGAGCGGTGGGGTGGTTCGTGATGACCGATCGCCTCGATGTGGGTGACCAGGCGACGGAGGTTCCCGCCAAGGTTGTCCGTTTCCGGCTTCCACGCCGTGCCCGGCTGCGCCCGCGTGCCCTCGTTACCGCCGGGGTCGCCATGGTCCTTTCCGCCGTCGTCGCGGTGGCGCCGGCCGTCGCGGGCCCGAGCGCGTCTGGATCGTCATCGGTTGACCGCAGCTCGGCCGGGAGCGCGTTCCTCCTCGGACAGATCTGGTCTGCCGCAGGGGACGATGCGGAGGGTGTCTTTGGGGGTGCGGTCGGCACGCCGGCGACGGCCACTCTGGGGACGGAGCCCGCCGTGGCTGCGGCCATCGAATCGACCGGGATCTCCGTTCCGATCTTGCCCGTCCTCACGGACGCCGCACACCTTCGGCTCGTCACCGGGCTGTCGGTGCCCGTCATCCTGATGGCCGCTTACCAGCAGGCGGTAACGGCCGCTCCAGCTTCCTGTCACCTTCCGCTCAGCCTCCTGGCGGCCATCGGACAGGTGGAGTCCGGGTCACTGGCGGGACGGACGCTCACGGCATCCCATCGAGTGGTCCCACCGGTCATCGGCCCGGCGCTCAACGGGGTGGGGGTCGCCGCTATCCCTGACTCCGACGGCGGGGTTCTGGACGCGGACAGCGGGTGGGACCATGCGGTCGGGCCGATGCAGTTCCTGCCCGGGTCCTGGCGGACCTGGGGACGTGACGGTGACGGTGACGGCATCGCTGACCCCCAGGACGTCGAGGACGCGGCTGCCGCCGCCGGTGCGCTCCTCTGTGCCGCCGGCGGTGACCTGGCGGAGTCGGGAGGACTTCGGAGGGCGATCCTCGCCTACAACCAGTCGTTGGCCTATCTGCAGTCGGTGCTCTCCGTCATGGCGGCGCGTCCGGTGTATCAGCTCGGTCCGGTCTACCCATGGACGGTGGCGGTGGCTAATGTCATCGGGCCGATGTTCGGGATCCGAAGCATCGGCGGCTACCGCGCCGGTCCGGACGCGGAGGACCACGAGCTCGGTCTCGGCTTGGACTTCATGGTCAACGCGGATGCCGCCAGTGGACGAGCCCTCGCGCAGTTCGTGCAAGCGCATGCCAGCGAGTTAGGCGTGCACTACGTCATCTGGCAGCAGCACATCTGGAACATCGACCGGCCAGCCGAGGGCTGGCGACTGATGGAGGACCGCGGCAGTCCCACCCAGAACCATATGGACCACGTCCATGTCAGCCTGTTCAACGTCGCGGGCTCCCTAACCGGCCTGGGGGGATCGCCCATTGCGCCCCTGCTGTGGACGACCTCGACGGTCCTCCCGAGTTCCGGCGTGCCGACCGCCCTAAGCCCGGCCGCCGCTCCGGCCTCGAGCGTCCCCTCGGCGACGAGCCCCCAGCCGACGCCGAGCCCGACGGCCGAGCCCGTCTCGCCCACCTTTAGTTCGACCGCTGCGCCCTCCTCGGCCACCGTCGCCACGACGAGCCAGCCGAGCAGCTCGCCCTCGACAACCTCAACAACCTCGGCAACCTCACCAACCTCGACGTCCACGTCGACGCCGTCGACGTCCGAGCCGTCGCCTACCTCGACGCAATCGACCACCTCGACGTCATCGACCACCTCGACGTCATCGACGACGTCCGATGCGAGCTCCCCCGCCCCGACGACGACCACGACCTCCTCGTCACTGTCCGAGACGTCCTCGGCGAACGCCGAGCCTTCGACATCCACGTCCGAGTCCACGACGACATCAATGAATGAGTCCCCGGCACCGACGGCCACGCCCTAGGCATGGACGTACCCGCCCAACGGCGGAGCCCGGTCAGCCTGCGTGGTGAGTGGTCCGCCGTTGTCGGTGAACATGTCGGGGAGGGCGACGACGCGGTCCGGGTCGGTCCGGTCCTCGAGGTCGGCGAGACCGCCGAGGCCGCCGAGGCCCACCGCACCGGGGGTCTCGATCGGCGTCAGCTCGGCCGCGCAGGCTCGAGCGGTCTCGAAGACGAAGTCGAGGTAGGCCGCGCTCGGCTCGAGGGCCGCCGATACCTCGCCGTCCCCGGGCCTGGACCTCGGATTCGTGGCGAGCAACCGTGCGACCGTGCGTCGGGCCAGCGCCGTCGGTGTGAATCGCACGGTGACGGTGAAGGTGCAGGGCGTGCGAGGCCCGAGGTGCCTGCCAGTGTCGGTGGCCTCGGTGACGGAGAATGCCGCGCCACGGACAGGCTGACCGTCAGCTGGGTGGTTGCCGGATCGTCGCCCTCCCCTCGGCCGCCCCCCGCCGGGATCCCCAGCAGCGCCCCCGCGCACCGCACCACGCCGATCCACCGCCGGCAACGCATGTTGCTCGCAGCACCTACGACGCGCGTCAACGGGACGCTGACCGGCAGACCAGCACCCGACGCACCTCTGGCAGGCGATGCCGGCGCCCGTAGTGAACCTCGACGAGCGAAATCACCCGCCGCACCGCAAGCGGAAGAACCAGCACAGGGCTTGACCTGCCCGTTGAACACTTGATCGGCGACCCGACCGGAAATCGACGTGCCGCATCGAACTTCAGGGCCCGCCCGCCCAGCGGACCCTCCCGGCCTCCCTTCTTCAACTTGACCAGTCAGAAGTCCGACTTACGCGCTCACACCATGACCCCGGAAATGTCTAGACGCGATTCACGATCGCGGTGCTGGACGCCTCCGACTCGCCCGCCGCGCGCCCGCTGGGTCGGCTCAACGATCAGGTGCTGGTCGCTCCATGACGGTGGAGCTGTGCGCTGGGGCCACTGAGGCCGAGATGGTGGCCTGAAGGTCCCGCATCGGCAGGTAGCTGAATCGAGGATCGCTGTAAAGGCTCGGAACCCGAATCGGGTATCGAACCCGGGCCCACGTTCGGTCTCGCCGTGCGCGACGACAAGCCGGGCTCGCACGGCGGGCGCGACGGTGGCGGCGAGCTCCAGCGCGTGCCACATCAGCCATATGCCGAGGCCCGGCCGCTGCCACCGCTGATCGACACCGAGACGACAGACCAGGACCGCCGACACCGGCGTCCGCTCGAAGTCCGAGCTCCATGCCGTCAGCGGCGTCACCGGCCGTCGAGCCTGGACCTGGAACGAACCCAACCGGAAGCAACCGACCACCCGACCGCCCTCAGCGGCGACGTGGACGACCACACCCACCTGTCGGTCGGCCGCGACCGCGGTCCTGCCGCAGCCAGCCATCTAGAGCGGGATCACCGCAGCCGAAGTCCGACCGGTCATGCCGGTCAGGATCGATCCGCTCGATCCGCCCGATCCGGACAGCATCCACAAACCCGCAGTCTTCCAGCCCGGGCGCTCCCGGATCGAACCATCCTTCCGACCCGCCCAGCCTGCCAAGACCCCCGCAGAGAAACGTCCTACCAGCCGCCAGGCGGGGTCGCATGGTGCTGCATTCCGCCCAGAAGTACCGTGGTCTCAGCGGTGCTTGCACTCCGCCCACTAGGACACCGGTCCGCCCTCAGCCACCTAGCTTCTCCTGGACGGTGTTGGGCCTTCGCGCTCGGCGGCGCAGTCGCCGTGCGCTAGAAACGTTTGGTCCCGTACCGCCTTCTGGAGCGTGAGGATTCGCCGGTCAGATGCGCCGACCGTGAGGAAACGACCGGGATCTTTGTCCCGGTCGTCCGACGGGCCCGGCGGCATCGTCGGGGGCATGCCAGTACCGCAATCCAGCGACAGCCCACCGACCCGAGAACTGGATCAACAACACCAAGGACCCACGCCGTTCACCGCCGTACGGCGCCGTGGCACTATCAGCGTGAGGCCGCCGCCGGGTGGGTCACTGGACTGCCGGCGTCGTGGCGATCTGCGGCTCGTCGGTCGATCTGACCGGCACGGTGTCCACCGTCGAACAGTCCCAACGGGCATTACGGGCTGCCTGGGGCATTCCCGGCGTAACCACCTTCCGCAATGGGATACACATCCTGCATCGACCCGGTCAATGCTCCAACCCGGCGACTGCCGGTGGTGAATCCACCGTCGGGACCCATCAGGTACGCAGCGGCTGCGCCGACCTCGTCGGGCGTGCCGCCACGTCCTGCGGCGGCACCTTGATCATCTCCCGGTAGCGGCCAGCCACCAACCGCGCGGTCCGAGGCGGGGCATCAGGGGTGTGTGCGGCGGTCTTGCGTGGGTCGGCTTTCCCGTCTGGTGGCTGGCGGTTGCATCCACAGCCAGGTGAGGGAGGCAGGCCGCGCGCTGTGACGGATGCCGGTGCGCTCGTGCCGAACGCGCGCTACCTTGTCGGCGAGGCGAGGAGGACTCGCGTGGCGCAGTTGCTCGGACGGGACTCGGTGGTGGAGCGTATCGCCGCCGCGGTCGACCGCGCTCGCGTGGCGGGCGGCGGGACGGTCGTCGTATGCGGCCCGGGCGGTGTGGGCACGAGCGCCGTGGTCGAGGAGGCACTGCGACCTTTCGGCACGAAGGTGTCGCGTGCGCGCGGCGCGGTTCCGCCGGACGCCGACGCGGCAGTCTGGTGGATCGACGACGCTCAGCGGATGCCGCCGGCGGATGCGGAGCGCCTGGGATCGGCCACGGTGGCCACTTCTCGGGTCCTGCTCCTGTCGGGACGTGCACCGCTCGGCACCTCTCTCGCTGCGGTGGTGCGCGACGCGGTGCGGGCCGACCCGAGCCGCGTGGTCGACGTCGCGCCGCTGGGTCCGCAGGACGCGCTCGCCGTCGTCGCGGGCTTGTCGGGCCACGGGTGGCGCGAGGGTGAAGAGGCGGCGCGGGCGCTGCAGCTCGCCGCCGCGTCGGGCAGCCGTGTGCGCCTCCTCGCGGCGGTGCTCGACGCCGGCGACGGCGTGGGCGGGACGGCGGTGCGCGTCGCCGTCGACGATCTGCTGAGTGACCTGACGCGCGCTGCTCGACGGCTTCTCGACGTCGTCGCGGTCGGTCGCTCGGCGGCTCGCGCCGCGGCCGTCGAGGGCGTCTGGGCGAGGCGATGCGGATGCCTCGAATGCGGGCTTCGACGTCGCCCTGGCCGAGCTGCTCGAGGCCGGGCTCGTGGTGGCGAGCAGCGACCGGTTGCGGATGGGCGTGCCGATCGTCGGCGAGGCTGTGGCCGCTCAGCTGGGCACCGGCCGCGCGGCCGCGCTGCACGTCGCGTTCGCCGAGACATTGGCAAGGCTCGAAGGCGTAGATCCTCGCGAGAGCGCAGACCACGTCCGCGTCGTGGCGGACCGCTTGCCCCGGGCGCTGTCGATCGGCGTGCTGATCGCGGCGGCCGAACGCCGAATCGACGCATCCGATCCGCTCGGGGCAGCCACGGACCTCGAAGTGGCCGCGAGCTTGCTCGAGGTCGCCGCTGACGGCGGGTCCGTCGCCGACCGTGCGGCGGCATTCGATGTGCTGCTCGCCCTCGGGACGGCCTACTACCACGGTGGGCGGATCGAACAGGCCGATGCGGCGTATCGTCGCGCCGAGCGGTTCCAGGATGCGGTGCCGGCAGCCAAGCTTGCCGAATTCGAGCTCAACAAGACGTATGTCCGGGCCGACCGAGGCCAGCCGGCAGCGTTCCCCGCCGAGTATGTCGATCCGCGCGAGGGAGATCTCGAACGCCCTGCCGATATCGCAGTGATGCGGCTGTTCCTCGTCGACCGTGGCGACGACCCTGTGGAGCTCGAAGCCGCCTGTGCCCAGCTCGTGGCGCTCGACGGCGACGCGGCTACCCCGGCTGAGCGCGGCGCGGCCGCCCTCGGCTCGTCGATCCGCGCCTCGATGGCGGGTGACCTCGTGATCGCCCGGGCCGAGGCCGACCGCGCCCTCCGTATCGCCGGCGACAGCTCGGCAATCGTGTATGGCGGGATCCAGCGCGAGCTCATCCGCCTGTGCACTCTCGAAGGGGATCTGGTCGCCGCCCTCCGGCATGCCGACGGGGACTCATTCGCCCTGGAGGGACGCGTACCGCGCATGGTGGAGGCGTCCCCGATCATCCACGGTGCCAGCGTCGCGCTCTTGCAGGGGAACGTCGTCGGATGCCGCCGCGCGCGCGGAACGCGCGCTCACGGCGACCCGCCTGGCACCCGTGCCGCGGGGAATCGTGCGGTGCGCCGGGTGGGTCGCCGTGGTCAGTGCCATGCGCGGAGATCTCGCGCGCGCGCGATCGCTCATCGCCGAGGCGGGCCGCCTCATCCCGCTGGAGGGCAATCTCCGCCTCTCCGCCATCGTTCACCTCGCGCGAGTGCAACTCGCGCTGCGCGAGGCGGGTCCGGTGCCGCCGTCGGTCGATCTTCGTCTCGATCGGGTCGAGGGTCCGGCACGTCTTCTCCTGCCGCTGCTGCTCGCGCGCCTCGCCGTCCTCAACCGCGACGCCGGTACCGTCGAGTCAGCCCTGGCCGAGCTCGACCGGCTCGAAGGCAGTCCGGTCGCGGCCGTGCTGGCGCAGCGGGTGCGGGCACTCATGCTCGTGCCCACACGTCGGCGCCGCGAGGCGACGGATGCCCTCGACGACAGCGCCAGTACGCTCGAGCGCCTCGGGTTTGCAGGTTTCGCGGCAGAGACCAGGCTGGAGTGGGCCGAGCTCGCGGCGGAGGGCGCCGATCCGGCGGCGCGTTCCGCCGTGGTCGGACTGGTGCCGTACTTCGATGCCCAGGGACTCGACGACTGGTCCGACCGCTCACGGCGGCTGGCGCGCAGTCTCGGCGTGCGGATCGGTGGTCGCCGTGGCGGGGTCGGCGAGCTCACCCGACGCGAGGCGGAGGTCGTCGACCTCGTTGTGGCTGGGCTGTCGAACGCCGAGGTCGCGCGCCGGCTCTTCCTGAGCGAGCGGACGGTCGAGACCCACCTCCAGCACGTGTACCGACGGCTCGGCGTCGACTCTCGCCTCGCGTTGATCACGAAGCTGGGCGCCGCGTCGTCGTCAGCAGCGGCCGACGGTGCATGAACGCCGGGGAAGGTACGTACCACAACGGATGCGGCAGCGAGCGGTGCGGCGGGACTATGGCGCCATGAGAACCATCGAAGCTGTCCCGCTGGCCTCCGCGGCCGCACACCACGGCGGCAAGGCGGCCGGTCTGTCCGCGCTGCTGACCGCTGGGCTGCCTGTTCCACCCGGCGTGGTGTTCGACGCCGCGCCGAGCGGGTCGGCGGCGGGTATCGCGGCGGCGGCCGTCGAGGTGGCGCACGAGTACGGCTGGCGCTCCGTCGCCGTCAGATCGTCGGCGCGCGACGAAGACGGTGCGACCTCCTCCGGGGCGGGTGCGTACGCAACGGTCCTCAATGTCCCCGGCGACGACGTCGACGCCATGGCGTCTGCCGTCGACACCGTCCTTGCCTCGATCGGCGAGACCGGCGGAGTGATCGTGCAGCGGATGGTGGCCCCGGATGCGGCGGGCGTCGTCTTCACGATCGACCCGGTCACCGGAGCCGCCTTCCTCGTCGTCAACGCGGTGGCGGGCCTCGGTGAGACGCTTGTGTCTGGGGCCGAGACGCCGTGGGAGGCACGCATCCCACGAGAGGGCGACGGATCGGTCCGCAGTGCCGACATCGTCGCGGATGACGGACCGGTCGAGCTTGCCCCGCTCCGCGAGCTCGTGCGCCTCGCGATCGAAGCCGAACGCGCGCGCGGCGGCCCGCAAGACATCGAGTGGGCCGTCGCGGGCGGTGTGGTCTGGCTCCTGCAATCGCGGCCGGTCACCGCGCTCGCAGCTCAGGTGCCCGTCGAGGTTGTGGTGCCACCGGGGTATTGGGTGCGCGACCCCACACACGGCCGGCTGCCGCGGACGCGCATGACGGCGAGTGTCGTAGACGAGGACCGTGCGGTGCGCCCCATGGTCGAGGAGTTCGGGATGCTCGCGACGTTCTCGGGCGCCCGCATCGGCGGTTGGAACTACGTGACGATCGTCCCGGTCGGCGCTCCGCCGCCTGCGCCCGGGAAGACGCCACCGCGACTGCCGGGCTGGCTCGTGTCGCTCCTGATCCGCAGTTCGAGTGCCGGACGGCGCCAGCTGCGCGCAGCACGGCGAGCCATGAAGACCGATGCCGCGCAGCGGCTCCTCGACGAGTGGAATGATCGCCGCCGCGACGAACTGCGTGCCCGGATCCTCGCCTTCCAAGACGTCGACCTGGGCGGACTCGACGACGCTGGGCTTGCCGGTCAGCTGCGTCGCCGTGCGGAGATGCTCATCCGCGGCGCCGAACTCCATTTCCGACTCGACATGCCGTACTCGCTCGGGATCTTCGAGCTCGTCGACTTCTGCCGCTCTCAGATCGGATGGACGCCGCAAGAGACGCTCGACCTCCTGTCCGGGCTCGCCGACGTCGCCTCCGAGCCAGGTCGGGCCCTCGCTTCGCTGGCCGCAATGCCGCCGGAGAGCACGGAGCGCGCCGACGCTTTCGAGCGGTTCCAGCGCTACTTCGGCTGCCGCGCCCTCGACATCGAAGTCGCCGAACCCACGCTCGCGGAATCGCCGCATCTGCTGAACGTGCTCATCGACGCGGCTCGCCAGGCCGGGTCTGTCGACGCGAAGGAAGCGCAGGCGGAGGAACGTGGGCGGGTTGCAGAGCGAGCCCGCGCGCAACTGCAACCCTCTCGGGTGGCGCAGTTCGATCGCCTGCTGGCAACCGCGGAGCGCGTATACGGGCTGCGCGACGACAAGGTCTTCCTGACGCTCGACGCACCGCTCGCTCTGGTGCGGTACGCGGCGCTCGAGGCCGGGCGCCGGCTAGCGGCACGAGGCACCCTCCACATGCCCGAGGACGTGTTCCACCTGACGCCCGAAGAAGCCGCCGCGGCGCTCGAGTCGCGGCATCCGCTCACCGACGTGCGCGACTCGGCCCTCCGCCAGCGTGGCGAACGGGCGTGGGCGATCGCGCACCCGGGGCCGATCAGCTACGGCACCGATCCCGGCGCACCTCCGCGGTTCACCGGTCTCACTCGCGCTGAGCGCACGCCCACGGAGGCGGAGATGCTCATGGGTGAACTCATCATCCCGAGCGTGACGGCCGCCGCCGAGGGCGAGGACGGCGTGCTGCGCGGCATACCGGCCTCGGCGGGACGCGTCACCGGCACCGCGCGCATCATCCACTCGGAGGCGGACTTCCACGTCCTCGAACCTGGCGACATCGTCGTCTGCCCAGGGACGCGCCCGTCGTGGTCGGTAATCTTCCCCATGATCGGAGGCCTCGTCGCCGACGCCGGGGGAGCGCTCTCGCATCCCGCGATCATCGCGCGGGAGTACGGCATCCCGGCGGTCGTCGCCGCGGTCGGGGCGACCGATGCCATCCGAGACGGCGAGGTGATCACCGTCGACGGGGCTGAAGGGACGGTGCGGCGGCACCGAACGCCCTCGCTGCCGGAGTGAACCCCCACAGTCGCCGTAGCTTACGAAGTGAGTATCGACGTCCTGCTGGGCCCTGACGGTGTCGAACGGTGCGCGTGGGTCGGCGGCGACTCCGAGTACCGGCAGTACACGATGAGGAGTGGGCATGCCGCTGCACCGCGACCGCGCGTTGGTCAAGAATCTGAGCCGCGAGGGTCTCCCCATGCTCTTTCCGCGGGGCGTCGCCAGGGCTGGCGGACCGCTCCCACTTCCCACCCGGGCCTCCCCAGAAGAAGTGAACGCGCCGCCATCTGACTCAGCACCGAAACCTGCCACGCCGCGCGGCATCTCAAGCTCAGCGGCTTCCTGACTCGTTCACGACCGAGATGGCGGCGATAGCCAAGGACGACTTGGCCCAGGCCTGGCGCGCGGCTGACAACGCGTTCATAGAGATGACCACGATCAGGGCGGTCATCGACACACTGAACATGCCGGGGACCGGTGAGCACGAGGTGCTCGGTGCCCGCTACCTACGCCACACCAACTCCATCGTGGTCAGGGAGCGGACCCCGTTCCAACAGGCTGTGCCGGACTTCGGCGACCCCAGGGACCGACTCGGTCTTCTGGCCCTGGCCCGGCTGGTCGAAAGCCCGGCTGACCTGTGGCGCCCGCCCAGCCGAGAGGATTCAGCCCGAGCCGCCGAACTCTGGCCGAGCGAACGCGACGCCCGGGTCCTGATGTAGGCCCAGCCCCCACGAACGCGGCGGGCGCTAGGCAGCGCTTACCCGCCAAGCAACGACGCGTAGCTCGGGCACTGAAACTGCACCGCCCGCAACGCGACGAGGGCAGCAGCATCTCCCGACAAGCCGTACTCAGACTTCAACCAGGCTCCGGTTGTCGCGAGTCCCGCTTTCGAGTGGTCAGCATCGAACCGAGCGCACAGTTGCGCGGCAAGCGAATCTATCCGCGCTGAGTCGGTCATCCCAGCCGCCTTTGCGGCCGCATAGAAGACGATCTTCCGGCCTATCGCTTCACCCACCTCGGTTACCCCCGACGAGGTCGCAGACGCGGACGCCGAGGCAGAGGACACCGTCGAGGTTGACGTCGTCGGAGCCGTCATTGACGTGGAAGACGTCGAGGACGTGGCCGAAGACGCAACAGGCGACGTAGGTGCCTCGGTACCGCCACAAGCGCCGAGAACAACGGCCACCCCAGCCAAGCCCACGATCGTCCAAGTCCGCCCCATGGTTCTCAAGGATGCCGCAGCGCGGGTCCTTCGGAGGATATTGAGGTCAACTGGTCGACACCCCTATCAACCCAAACCATCGAGATGGCTGCCGCCGGGGAGCCGTGGGACCGTCTTCTCCCCAGCGGGCGCGGTCACCGGCGCGACCGTCGAGATCCTCCAACTGCATGGGGTGGGTGCGCCTGGGGTCGCGCCTGTCAACGTCGTGCTCACCCTTTTCGTCGTTGACGCGCAGGCTGCCCATGATCAGCTGCAGCGGGCAGGTGCCAAAGTTGTTCGCGGTCTTGAGGTCACCCCGTGGGGTCACAGATCATTCGGCATCGACGATCCCGACGGATTAAGGATTTGGATCGTCGAAGTATTACCAGGTGACTGAACCACTTGGCTGAAGATGAGGGCCTAGCCGCCGCCGACGTACCGAAGGGGCCGCCATCAGGCGTCGGCCCTGAGCCGGCACACGAGGACGCCAAGCCCGTATCCCGCCTTGGCGGCAGTGCCTTCCCACGATGGCTGTTCGATGAGTGTCGACGACGGATGACACGGCCGACGGACGCTCGGAGGTGTCGCGAGTTAAGTGTCCACGGCCGGTGTTTCGCGGTCTGGAGCTGACTGATAGTCGTGGGTCCTTCTTATCCTCGTCCTGGAGGTGACCCGCACCAGTTCCGGCACGCCTGTTGATTCACTCGAGGTTCACCGCGAGAGCGCAACCGAGGGGTCCGGCATGGCTCGTGCCGGACCGCAGCCCTGGCTAGCCTGGATGGTCCGTGAATTCAGCCGGAGAGGAAGGTCGACACGAGCCGGTTGAAGTCGTCCGGGCGCTCAATCGCCACAAGGTGCGAGGAACCGTCTCCTGGGATGACCTCCAGCCGGGCGCCGGTGATCGCTTCCGCGACCTCACGCACTATCCAGGGCGGGGTGAGCAGGTCCTGTTCTCCCACGATCACCAGGGTGGGGGCGGTGATGGCAGCCAGCCGGTCGAGCGCATCGAACTGCAGGTAGGCAGCTGCCTGTCGCCCGTATGCCTCGGGACTCATCGGGTATGGGTTGTTGGCCAGCAGTTCGGCGGTGTCGCGTACGGCCTGGTGATTGCGGAGGAAGGCTGTGGAGAAGAGGGACACGAACTGTTGCCCACCGAACATTTCGCCGGTCGCATCGTTCGCCTTGACCCAGTTCCAGATGTGGATCGGGTCAACTGCGCTGCGTGCCGGCGCGGCTCCGGTACCGGCGAGTACCAGACGGTCCAGCCGGTCCCCATGTCGTAATGCGAATTCCTGGGCGATCATCCCGCCCATGGATAGCCCCAGCACGTGACTCCGCTGGATCCCCAGCTCGTCGAGCAGACCGGCGAGGTCATCCGCCATGTCGGCGATCGTGTAGGGCTGGCGGGCTTTCGAGCTGCGGCCGGCGTCGCGGTTGTCGACCAAGATCACCTGGAACTGCGTGGACAGGACCGGGACCTGCGCCAGGGTCCAGAGCGAGGAGTCGTATCCGATGCCCATCACCAGTACGAGCGGTGGTCCGTCGCCGTGAAGCTCGTAGTACAGCTCCTGCCCGTTCGCTGGCACGGTGCCCGATTGAGCGAGCTCTGTCACGTTCGTGTTCATGTTGACTACCTCATCTGAGATCCGGCGTCGCCCTGGAGGGGCTTGTCAACCTGTAGGCGTGAGGACCACCGTTACCCCGGTGACCCTCGGCGTTACCACGGAAGGAGGGTCACGCCTGAAGGTCGGTGAGCGATGACTGGCGTGGCCGAAAGCGAGCTGGTGGAGCGGGGCCGCAAGGCGGCCTCCACCGGTGATTGGCCGCGGGCGTTCGACCTGCTCGCCCAGGCGGACCGGCTCACCCGACTGACAGTCGACGATCTTGGGCTACTGGCCGAGGCCGCGTACGCCGCCGGTCATCTCGACATCACGATCGGGGCCTGGGAACGCGCGCACGCGCAGGCGGTGCGGGCCGGGGATCCGGTCGCGGCGGCGCACGCGGCGACCCGGGTTGCCCTGCACCTCCTAATGGATACCGCGTTGATGGCCCCGATCCGAGGCTGGGCAAGACGTGCGGAGCGTCTGCTGGAAGGGCACGAGACGAGTCCGGCACACGCCTGGCTAGCCCTGATCAGGAGCTACGACCGGCTGATGCTCGGTGATCTAGACGGCGCCCTCGGATGGGCCACTCGTGCCATCGAGGTGGGGTCGATCTGCAACCCGGCGGCCGCTGCCATCGGTCGGGTGGCCGAGGCGCATGCGGTGATCCTGTCGGGCGAGGTCCGTCATGGTCTCGACCTGGTCGACGAGGCGGGGGTGGCCACCATCTCCGGTGAGCTCGATGCCACCTCGGCCGGGATGCTCTACTGCGAGCTCGTGTGCATGCTCCAGGGACTCGGGCAGCTGGACCTCGCCGAGGAATGGACCGAGGCGATGGAGCGGTGGAGCCGCGGGAGCGCTATCGGCAGCGCCCATGGGCGATGCCGCGTGCACCGTGCCGAGATCCTTCGGCTGCGCGGGGCCACCGCCGAGGCCGAGCAAGAGGCCCTGGCCGCCTGCGCGGAGCTGCGACCCTACCTGCGGCGCGAGTTCGGCTGGCCCCTGACCGAGTTGGGCCGCATCCGACTCCAATCGGGTGACCTGCACGGGGCGGAGGAGGCATTTCTCTCAGCCCGCGAAGCCGGGTGGGATCCGGAGCCGGGACTCGCCCTGGTACGACTGGCTCAGGGCGATGTTGCCTTGGCGGTGGCATCCATCCGGGACGCGCTCGACCATCCCCGAACCGTCCCATCCAAGGAACTGCCGCCGAACACCCCCCTGCGCCGTGCCCCACTGCTCGCCGCGCGAGTCACAATCGACGTGACCGCTGGCGACCTCGTTGGTGCCCGCGAGGCCGCCGACGAACTCGCCGGCGTCGCCGCGTCGTTCCAGAGCACGGCACTGACTGCCGGCGCGGCAATGGCGGACGGACAGGTGCGCCTCGCAGCCGGCGACCCGGCGGGAGCCAGGCAAGCGTTCGAAACCGCTGCCCAGCTGTGGAGCCTGGTCGGTGCTCCTCACGAGGTAGCACTGGCCAGAACCGGCCTCGCACAAGCACAACGCGACGCCAGAAGCGGTGTCCCCTCCAAACGGACGGCACCGCCGTCGCCGATGAACACCGCGACGGTCGATGCCGAGCCGAACCCCAACGTCCTTCGCCGGGAAGGCGACTACTGGTCCCTGTCGTTCGAGGGCCACACCGTCGCCCTGCGTGACCTGAAGGGTCTCCACTACCTGGGGCGGCTGCTCGCCCATCCTGGTCGCGAGTTCCACGTCCTCGACCTCGTGGCCGGTGGAGTAGCTCCACCCACAGACTCTCCGGGGGCGTCTGATCCGGAGTTGACCTCTTCGGGATGGGGAGACTCTGGGCTGCTTCTCGACGCCCAGGCGAAGACTGCCTACCGTCGGCGCCTCGTCGAGATGGACGAGGACATCGAGGACGCGCGGCTGCTCAGCGACAGCGGACGCCTTGTCCAGGCCGAGGCTGAACGTGACTTCCTCATCCGGGAGCTGTCTCGTGCCGTCGGCCTCAACGGTACCCGGCGGGCCGGATCGGCATCGGAACGGGCCCGCGTCAGCGTCACCCGCGCGGTCCGTTACGCCATCGGCCGGATCCGCCAGCACGACCCGCCGCTGGGAACGCACCTCGATCGAGCCATCCGCACGGGCATCTACTGCGTCTACCTCCCAGACACGCGGATCACAGCCACCTGGATCACTTGACTGCGGTTGACAGCAGCCTGATAGGTCGCCGCCATGAAGCGAACGAGCAACATTGCCTTGAAGAGAAGTAGGTCCCCGCGGGCGCCGTGGTGGTGTTGCTGCACTCCGGCGCCCAGAAAGACGCTTCGTGGCGGCGGCCCAAGAATGGGGTATCGCGGCGGCATTTGCGGGTGTGCGCGTTCAGGCTGCGGAGCGCCGCCGGACTTGCCTGCGAATGAAGGCGCGTCGTGCGTCGGCGAAGCCGTGGCGGTCTTCGAGGATGTCGGACCTCATCTCGGCTAATTCCCGCTGGCGGTATCCGGCCAGGGGGCGTCGCTGCTCGTCGGCGTCGCGTCGTCGCTGCTTCCGGGCCAGCTGGTCGGCGTAGTCGGGAGCGGCAGCTAGCCGGGCGGCATACATCATGGCTTCTGGCTCGAAGTCGTCAACTGCTCCTTTGAGCGTCTGGTCCACCAGCCCGATCCGTCGCGCCTCGCGGGCACCGATGGGGAGGCATTCCGACGTCAGCGACAGCGCGGCGTTCCGGCCCACCCGGCCGGGGAGAAGGTATGTCCAGTACTCCGACCCGTACAGGCCCATGGTCTGGTAGTGCGGGTTGAGGACGGTCCCGTCACGTTGCAGTACCCGGTCCGCGCCGAGGGCCAGCATGACGCCGCCGGCCCCGGCGGACCCGCCGACGGCGGCGACGATCAGCTGTTCGGTGCAGGTGATGATGCGCTGGCATACGTCGTCGATCGCCACGATGTTGTCCCAGGCCTCGTGGGCTGGGTTCGCCGCGCCTTCGATGACGCCGAGGTGGATGCCGTTGGAGAAGGGTTGCCCTCCACGAAGCACTAGCACTTTGGTGTCCTGGGCGACGGCGTGCCGCAGTGCCGCCTCCAGGCGTCGGGACTGGGTCGTGGACATGGCGCCGTTGTAGAAGCGGAACTGCACGGCCCCGACGTCACCGTCTCGGCGGTATCCGATCTCGCGGTAGCCGGTGTCATCCGTGTCTTCCGGCACGTCGGACAGGTGCCCGATGAGGACCGATGTGGCGGGCAGTTTCAGGCCTGCGTTACGCGGGTCGTCCAGAGCCCGGAGGTGGCCGATCCACACGGCGGCGTCGCCGGTTCGCACGAGGACCGCACCATGTCGACGTCGCATAAGCGTGCCCGGCCGGCTTGCCTCGCCGGGTCTCACGGTCCCTCGGTGCGCGTCATAGACGGCCACCGGAACCCCGCAGAGGACGGTGTGGGCACCGGGTGATCCGTCCGAGGCACGGATGCGGCGCAGGATGTGGTCCGTGTCGTCGGCCCACCGGAAGTGGCGGTCGAGCTGGCTGGCGCCGGGTCGGGTGCGGCCCCACACGTCGGGACGGTCGTAGTCCTGCGGTTCCGGGCGGAAGTCGGGGTCCGGAGCCTTGCTGAGAACCTCTCGGATAAGACCCATGGCCGCGTCGGCGACGAGGCCGTTGTAGAGGTCGCTCTTACGCGGGGGATCGGCCGGCATCGCGATCGACTCCGTGGCCCACACCGGACCGGCGTCCATCTCGTCGACTGCCTGGAGCGCCGTCACCCCCCATATGGGTTGCGCGCCCAGGATCGCCCAGTCCAACGAGGACGGTCCCCGGTCACCCGGCGGACCGGGATGGACGATGATCGTGGGTCGACTGCGCCAGACGTCCTCCGGTACGCGTTCGCGAAGGAACGGGCAGATCACCAGATCCGGGTCAGTGGCCGCCACCGCTGATCGGATGCTCTCGTCGCCTTCGGCGATCTGGACCGTGACCTGATGCCCAGACTCTCTCAGCTCGATCCACGCCCGTTGGCTGAGACCGTTGAATGCGGAGCAGAGCAGCAGGATGCGCATCAGCTGTCGCTCGGCCGGCGCGCGATGTGCCGTGCATGAGGATCCGCTGGCGTGCCTTGAGGTTCGGGACTATCCAGCTCGTGCCGCCGACCCGGGGGGCCAGCGTAGCCACGTCGTCCTGGTTGGCGACAAACTTGCTCGGAGCGTCCCGATTGTTTCGTCGGACGACGTACCGGGCCCCGTTCGGTCCGCCGGTCGGAAGGCAACCCGAGGCCGACACGCTCTGCCGCCCCCAGCGGTGAGCTGTCGTTGAACCTGCACCCCGCGGTCCCCAGGACCTCGCCAGAGGGGCAAGGGCAGCGTCGACTCTTGACGCGCTCACCAATGAGGAACGGACGGATCTTGTGCGCACAGATGGCGCGATGGACGAGCATGAGTGATCCCCCGTCAGGCTGGTGCATCGAATCGCCTTCCCACGTGGTCGGCTGGCTGCCACTCAGACTCGTCGAACATCGACCCATTCGAATCAGGCGGAAACCTCAGATCCGGCGGTCTGCCCCTTAGCCCCCTGCGCACACATCCTGAAGTTCTTTTGCCGGGACAGGTTCGTCACCCATCAGGCCGGCGTCGCGTGAAGAGTCCGAACGACCTGAGGATCCGTACCGACGCGATGGACGTCCATCGGACATAGCCCCGCTGTGGTCGGCTCGTCGGACCAACTGGACAACATCGCTCAGGTCGGAGAAGTGTCTTGCCCGTGCCTGCGGGTGCAGTCGAGCGCGGTTTGGGCGACCTCCGCCCAGCCGTGGTCAATGGTCAGGGAGTGCCCCCGGTGCGGGAGCTCGACGAAGTCGGTGACGGCGTGGTTCTTAGTGTGCTTCTTGTCCGCCGCGTGTGTGGCGGGGGATCTGTGGTCTGCGGTGCGTCATTGGGGAGAGGGCTGCGACACTGCTTGGCAAGCCGATGAGACGCGGGTCAGAGTCGAGGTCAGCCGTTCTCCAGAGGCGCGTCGTACTCGTCTGTCAGGTCGGTACGACCGGGGGATCCCGGCGCCTTTGGCGTGATGCGGTAGCGGAGTATCAGGAAGGGCAGCCCGAAGACCCAGAAGGCGTGCGCTGCGCGCAGCTCGTCATCCTCGATGTAGACGTCGAGCCGCTCGGCGAACCCGTGCACCGCTGCTGCGGTCAGCTCCCCGGTCGCCGGGTCGATGTAGGTCAGGTAGTGACCAGCGTGGGTCTCGTGGCCCCGGCTGGTCAGCGTCAACCCTCCGCCGGGGCGCGACTGTGGCAGGAGCGTGGCGGTGAAGCTGGCCTGTGGGAGAGGGAAGCCGACGCTGACGTACCCGCGGCCGTGGTGACGGTAGGTCGTGTAGATGCCGACGTAGATGGGTTCGTCATTGTCGGCGAAGGAGCGGATCCAGCCGCGGACGGTCACCGCGTGCTCATCGGCAGGAGTGATCGTGTCGATACGGCTGCGAACCCCACGCAACGCCTCGCGCTGGTTCATTGGGACACTGGCTTGCCCGAGCGGGCGAGCCACCAGGGTGCGGTAGAGCAGGTAGCCGGGACGCACCCAGACGCGCCATTCCGGGACGATGTCGAGGGTGAACCGTGTGGTGTGCTCGTAGAACTCACGCACCCGCCGATCCACTCGCGCGGGATCGAAGCCCGGCCCGGCCAGCTGATCGATTGAGGCGAGGATCCCGGTGTCCGACGCGTCGGCGGCGTACACGCCGCCGACGGTGCTGGCCAGTTCCCGCACATACCCGGTCCCGACGTACCGGGAGCGTGACGGCAGGGGGACCACGAACGGCAGATCCTCGGCTGAGACGCGCTCGGCCAGCAGGCTCAGCTGCGCGTCCCGGAAGAGCAGGGCGGACAGGCTTCGATACGCCAGGACGGTGCTGCTGGCGACCATCGCCGGCTCCGGTGCCGCGCGATGTGAGGCGTACGCCCACCCCACCAGCACGCCGACCACCGGACCCAGCGCCACCTTCTGGGGACGCAAACCCAGCGCGCCGACCGTCGCACCGGTCACCGCTCCGACGGCGACCGGCCCGGCGCCGGTCAGCCGCCCCGCCGCCCAACCGAGTGGGGCGGCCAGGGCGGAGCTGACGGCAATCCGCTGCCAGAGTGCGGGAATCTCTCCGGGACGCTGACGCGCGCGCGCGACCGCCTCGGAGACGGCGAGACCCACTGCGCCGGCCAACATGCCGGCGACCCTCGTCCCGGCGCCTCTGTGGCCGGTCAAGGCGGCGCCCGCCAGCGCGCCGATCGCGCCGGAGAAGGCCACCGAGCCAGATCGGCCAGACCCGGTGCCCGGAGGGCCTGTCGTCATCCTGGGAATCTAACCGGCAGGCGACGCCGCCGCCCCTGTTCGGTCGCGCATCGAGACCCAGACAGGTCCCGGTTTCCCGTCGACGTCCCAAACCCGGCTTCCCCAACCGTCAGCGGGTGGGCCTCACCTGCCGGTCAGCATCAACCGCATCCTGCCGCAGCCAGCTATCCACGGCGGCAACACCCCAACCGAACTCCGACCGGTCATGCCGGTCGAGATCGATGCGCTCGATCCGGACGGCATCCGCAACCCCGCAGTCTTCCAACCGGCGCGCGGCCCGATCGAACCCTGGACTTCCGGCCCGTCCAACCTGTCATGACCGAGCGGAGAAGCGCTTCTCACGCGCGTAAGCCCTGGTCCAGGTGGTGCTGCACAGCGCCCACTGTGACGCGGGCTTCGGGTGTCCGAGGAAAGGGATTCTGGCCCTCAGTGTTCAGTCGTGTCGTCCGTCGCCATCAGCGCGAATACGTGTCGGGGAGACGCGATGCCTTTGAGCTGATGGACGCCCCGGTCCTGATAGGAGAAACCTAACCCCGCAGAAAGTTCTCGTCGTGCTACTCGACACAAGGATGTCTCCTCCCGCGCCGAGGGCCATGATGCGGGCGGTCTCGTGAACAGCGAGTCCTCTGATCCCCCCTGGGACTACCTCCACCTCACCGGTGTGTATTCCGGCTCGGATGTCTAGCCCTACAGCTTGTACGCCGGCGCGAATGTCGATGGCTGCCTGCACGGTTCGCGCGGCACCATCGAACATCGTGAGGAACCCGTCACCGGCGGTGTCGATCTCGGTTCCCCGGTAACGCTGGAGAACCTCCCGGACCGCGGCGTGATGACGATCGAGCAGTCGGTCCCAGGCTGCATCGCCGAGCGCGACAGCTCGGTCCGTCGATCCAGCGATGTCGGTCATGAGGATGGTGGTCAAGATGCGTTCACCTACGGGCGGTTTGCCCCATCCGCGCCACCCACCCCAAATGAAGGACACTGCAGGCTCATCACCGAGGACCCAGGTGTCGTGCCCTGGTGGGATGTCGAACACGTCGCCCGCCCGGACGTCGAACTCGGTGCCGTCGTCCATTCGAAAGCGTGCCGCCCCGGAAATGCCGAGTCCGATGTGGTGGAACTGGCAGCTCGCGGTTCCCGCGGTGGGGCCGTGTTCCGCATACCGGTAGCCGGGTTCCAGCACCAGGCGGCCGACCACGAGCTCCCCGATCCTGACCGTGGCTGCCGCCAGCTTTGTGAGGGTGAGCGTTTCGTCCGGATCTGCAAAGTTCTTTGTCTGTGGGCGATGTGTGTCCACGGCTTCCTCCCTTCCGTTCCGCTCATGTGCCGACCCCGGGCCGCCTCGGAAGGGGCTTATTTTAGTGGCGCTAACGCGCCGCTGCCTGCTCGCAGAGTCGTCGCCCCGATCCGGGAGTCGTCAGGTAGTGGTGAACCGATCTGAGCCTCCCCCGGCGCCTCCACCATCGCACTCGCGGAGAGAACTTCTCGGAGGCGGGTGCCGGGAAGCCGGCGGCGCACCTGGTCCGTGGTGAGCCGACGGAGGCGCCGACCTTCACATGTCGTTTCGTCGAGCCACAGGCAGTTCTAGTCTGGCTCTGGGGATTCGAGGCGCGAGGGGAGGCCGTCACGATCACGCGCACCCAACACAGCGACCGCCAGCCTGAGTCGCCGCGGACGGCGAGGAGCAAGATCGGCGCGATCGTTGCTACGTCATCGGGGTTGGCCTGATTGTTGCGGCGGTTCTCGTGGCCGCCCCGCTCGTTTCACCGACGGAGAACGCCCTCACCGGTGTGGTGCTGCTGGCTTTTGCGCTGGGATGGGCGTTGTTGGCCGTGCTGTCGATCCGGTTCAGCGACCAGCCTCAACGGTGGGCATTCGTGCCGGCCTGGTTCCTGGCATTGGCTGGACTCGTATCCCTCAGCGGGCTGCCTACCGTGCAGGCTGTGTTCGGCTGGGTGTGGCCGCCGGTCCTGTTCGGGCTCGTTGTCTGGATGTTCCTTCGGGTCCGCCAGATCCGCAGCCGAGGCGGACGGTTGCTGCTCTACCCGCTACTGGCCGTGTTGCTGCTCGCCTCGGTTGGCGGTGGCTACGAGACCGTACGCGAGTCGCTGGACGCGAGCGCCTACCCGATGCCCGGCCAGCTGGTCGACGTGGGCGGGCACCGGCTGCACCTGCATTGCACCGGCTCGGGCAGCCCCACGGTCGTCCTGGAACCGGGTGGCGGCGCCTCCTCCTCGGACTTCGCCTGGATTGCGCCGGTCGTGGCCCGCGACACCACCGTCTGCGTGTACGACCGCGCCGGCCGCGGCTGGAGCGACGCCACCGACAGCCCGCAGGACGGGACCCACATTGCCGCGGACCTGCATACGCTGCTCGACCGCGCCCACGTTCCCGGCCCGTACGTGCTGGCCGGTCACTCGTTCGGCGGTTTATACGTGCAAAGCTTCGCCGCGCAATTCCCCGACCAGGTCGCCGGCATGGTGCTCCTGGACTCCACCGCACCCAAGCCCGGCCCCCCGCCCACCGACACCCAGTCCTCCGACGTCATCGGCCGCTTGTCCGGACTGGGGTCTGCGGTCACCCACCTGGGAGTCGGGCGGCTGATCGCCCAGTTGTCGTCCGGCACTCTGCCGCCGCGCGCCCAGGCCGAGGCGGACGCCAACGCCTCCACCGCCCGCCACCTCGGCAGCTTCATCAACGAGTACCTCGCCGAGGCGGACGCCTCGATGCAGGAGGCGTCGTCCCTGACCACCCTTGGCGGTAAGCCGCTCATCGTGGTCACCGCAGACGAGGGGCATCACTGACAGTCAGTGGCAATCGAAGCAGGACCACATGGCCACGCTGTCGACCAACAGCCTCCATCGTCACGCCAACGCCACCCACCCATCACTCCTCGCCGACGAAGCCGACTCCGCCGCAGCCAGCCAGGCAATCCGCGACGTTGTCGCAGCCGTACGCAACTCCCGCCCACTCGCCCAGACCTGATCCGATCTGCAGGGTCCGCTGCTCAAGCCAAGCGCAGAAGCTGCGGCGCAGGGTCTATCCGATGAACACGCTGTAACTGGAGTTCATTGACTTAGAGGTTCTCGGCCGCGGGCATGCGGTCGGCGAAAGTGACGGCGCACGCGTTGAGGGCGGGCTTCCACCGCACCGCCCAGCGTGCCTTCCCGCTGCCTTTGGGGTCCAGGCCCCGGGTGACCAGGTACAGCGTCTTCAGTGCGGCCTGCTCGGTTGGGAAGTGGCCCCGCACCCGCGCCACCTCCTATTGGCGCAAGTGCGTCGGGGGCCTCAAAGGTCGCAGGGAACGCGTCATCCCGGATCTGCTCACGCACTGCCAGCGCCTTTCAAGCGAGGATCGAGCGGGAAGGTCCTCAACGCCGTGCTGCGCGCTTACTTGGCCCGCCTCGTTCGCGCATCATCCATCTGGCTAACCGAACGTAGGTGGATGGCTGGCTGCGAGTCGACACATGGGCGATGACACAGCCGGCGGAAGATCCCAAAGTGGTACCGCTCTATAACAAGATTCGACAATGGAGGAACCATGAACCGCTTCCAGCTCACCGCAAGCACCCTCGCCCTCACCGTCTCTTCGGTCGCGCTAGGAGCCACGAGCACCGCATCCGCTGCCGGTGAGATAGGGCCCCCGGCGACGTACCAGCTGCAGGGCGACCCAGGCGGCTCGAAGTTCGAGGGCATCGGCGTCTCCACCAACGGATCCACCTTCTACGTCAGCGAGGTGACCGGCGGCGAACTGCACCGCGGCGACGTCCGGTCCGGCGAGATGACGGAGTGGCAGCCCGAAGGCGCTGATGGTCGCTTCACGGCTCGCGGGATCACCACCGATGCCGAGGGGCGGATCTACGTCGCAGGGGGGCCGAACGGCATCGGCACCGGCCGGCCGGATCTCTGGGTGTATGCCCCCGACGGCACTCTCCTCGCCGCACTACGGACCGGTGTGGACAACGCCTTCCTCAACGACGTAACGATCGGACCAGACGGTGCCGCCTACTTCACTAACTCCAACGCCCCGCAGATCTTCCGCGTGGCGGTGGACGGTGGCGCATGGCGGGTGACGACATGGGCCGACGCGACTGGGACCATCGCCACCGCCGCCGGCTTCAACCTCGGAGGTATCGTCGTCGCCCCGAACCGGCGCTCCCTCGTCGTTGCCCAGGGCAACGTCGGAGTGCTGTGGCGATTTGACCTGGCGACGCGCGCCGCGACCCGGATCAACGCCGACGCGGATCTGCGCAATGCTGACGGCCTGGTCCTGGGGGGCACCACCTTGCGGGTCGTGCGCAACTTCGACCAGATTCTCACCACGCTTCGTCTGACCCCGGACGCACGGTCCGCCGAGCTCGTGCGTACCGACCACACGGACCCGACACGAGTCTTCACGACCGCAAAGATGGCACAGGGTCGGCTCCTGCTCGTCGACAGCAAATTCGACGAGGCTATCGCGGCCCCGCCCTACGAGGTCGTCGCGTTCAAGCTGCCTCACTGATGCGTGGGCGTAACTCCGACCCACCGCAACTCAGGCCTCGGTATCACCGCTACCTAGCGGTAGGACAACCGTGGCCCAGCGGAAGGGTGCTGAGGACTGGCCGATGGCACCAGCGGTCGTCGGCGCAACCGCACTCGACAGACCCCATTCCTCTCCGCGAAACGTTCAGTCACAGCGAAGTGCAGGTCGAGCCCGCCGGTGCCATCAAGGCGCGCCTCATCCGCTCGCCTCCCCGCCCTTGCCCCAGAACTTCGACCGCATTGAACTGCGCGAAGCGTCGTACTGTTCACCCACGCCGGCCGCCGTGCTGGCGTCGACGCCGAGTGCGTGTCCCACCTCAGCCCAATTGTGTCCGGCCGCCAGCGCATCGCGAATCGCCTCGCCCAATGCCTTCTCCACAGCAACCGATGCCCGGCAGCACTCGCGCACATTTGCGAGCGGGTCCGGAGCCTTGCCAACACGTAGCCGCAGGTGCTCACCAGACCCTCTGAGCCGCACCGTGGCCGTGCGTGTCCCGATCATTCCGACCTCCATCCCGCTGATCTGCCGGGTTCAATCATGCCCCCGGCGACCAAGCACGATCCTGGCTGCCGCCCACGGTGATGCCCCGACGTCGGGCTGATCGCGCGCGTGCCGATGAGCGCGTCTCCTGTCTCCGGCGTCGCGCAACCGTACGCTCCTCCAGTGGCCATAAGGAGGAGTCGCAAGGCCCGGGCCGCACGCCGTCGCAAACGCCGGCTGGATCGAGTGGTTTACGACCTAACCGATGTGCAGTGGGCCGCACTCCAAGCCGCCTGGGCAGGCTGCGCGTACTGCGGCAAGACCGACGAGCCACTGCAGCGCGACTGCGTCCTCGCTATTTCGCGAGGCGGTCGCTACACGCTCGACAACGTCGTCCCCGCCTGCCGCTCCTGCAACACGAGCAAGTGCAACGACGAAGTCACCGGCTGGCTTCGGCGGAAGCGGCTCGATGAGCGAGCCTTTCTGATGCACCACCTCGAGATCCGAACGAAGCTCGCGCTGCACGCGGCGACTGAAGCACCTGCGACGCCGCAAGCACCTCACTGAATGGCGCTTCGCGCACATCCGCATCTGCCGCGATGCGAGCGTGGGTCACTCCGCCGCGTGCCGGCCATGCACTAGTCCTCGGACGTCTCGTCATCTTCGTTTAACGCCCAGGCGAGCCAGCGTCCCGTCACCGCCTCAGCGGCGTCAGCGCAAGGCACGCCCTGCACAGCGAAGCCAATGGCGATGCGATGGCCGAGTCTCGAGAACTCCACGCCCCACGACCCTTGGCCGACATCGGTCACAGACGCGACCGGGAGCCGGGTCACTCCCCAAGGGTTGACGACGTGAAGTCATTCATTCTCGAGCTCGACCTTGGATCTGACTGCGCGGTAGATGCACAAGTGCAAACACCGTTGGTCCGCCGGGCGCTTGAACGGGTCAGGGACCGAGACGCGGTACCACGACGTACGAGACGATGTCCTCATAGGCCTTGCCGTCGACCTTTTGGTATGGAGTCGTTGTCAGCACCTCGGTGACGAAGACCGCTACCAGCCGCTTCGACGGCACGACCTCGACGAGCTGGCCGCCGTAACCGACCGCGGCGTACGCAGGTCCGTGTGCGGCAGTCGTGACCCACCATTGGTACCCGTACCCGTCGCCGAATGGTTCGGAGGTGGCGACCTGCGGTGAAGTCGCGTCCTTCACCCACTGCGCGGGCACCAGCTGTCGGCCCTGGTGCCGGCCTTCGTCGAGGTAGAGCTGGCCGAGCTTGAGGAGATCGCCGGGCGTCAGCCGCAGCCATCCGCCGCCGAAGTTGACGCCCTGATGGTCGACCGGCCAGCTGAACCCGGAACGGTCGTAGCCGCCCATCGAACGCTCCTCCAGCAACGGCTGCTCGGCCGGCTGGGAGGGGATGCCCAGCGGGTCAAAGAGCTTGTCGCGGGCGTAGTCGAGCACCGGTCGGCCGGTCGCCTGGACGAGGATCGCCGCAAGGACGTGTGAGGTGGCGCTGGAATACGCGAACTGGCCGGGGGTCCCCTGGATGCCGCTCCGGAGGATGCCGCCGACGAAGTCGGTGGACGTGACCCAGTCCCCGACCGTCGAGTTGGGCCCGTCGTCGTCGAGACCCGCCGACATGGTGAGCAGCTGTCGCAGGGTCAGGCCCGCCACCGTCGGACTCATGTCGGATCGGCGCGCCGGTAGGAGCTCGCCGAGAGTCTGTTCCAGGCTGCGCAGCGACCCCTCGGCGAGGGCGATGCCGACCAGGGTCGACGTGACACTCTTCGTCACCGAGGCGACGGCGTGATAAGCCTCCGGTTTCGCGCCACCGAGGTACTGCGTCACCAGCGGTCGGCCGCAGACGCTGATCAGGACCGCCCGGACGTCGTGGAACCGGTCCGTCGTGCTGTTGGCAAACTCGTCCAGCACGTCCTTCCATACGCTCGCCCCGAGGTCCGCGAGCGCGGCGTCGCTGGCGGTACAGGCCGCGGGCGCAGCCGCAGTCGCTGCCGGCGGCGAGGTGCCCGCTGCCGGTCCGGTCGATGGGCTGCTGCAGCCCGCGATTCCGGTGAGCACTGCGACCAAGGCAAGCGCGACCGCCATCGGCCAGACCGCTTGTCCCCTCTTGCGACTCGCCCTCGCGTCACGAAGGGTGAAGCCGCTCCGGGAAGATGGCTTTGTCGCGGTGCTCATCACGGTGTCCCTTCCAGAGCAATCCGGCCCTGCACGTCACCTGCACTCTGCCGAGGCGATCGGACCCTGTCTGTGCGCGAGGTGACACACCGGATGTGCCCCCGAATGACGCAGGTGGGCTCGTTCCGCGCCAAGGCGATTAGACACAGGAGCTGCCTCGGCTCTCCTCAACGCGCTCCGGTCCCAGATCCGTCCACGGGTCATGGACCTTCTCGTCGAAGGACTCACCGAAGCCGTGATTGGGGGTGGGGCGTCGACCAGGACGGGCGACGGCTCGGGTCGGGGCTGTTCAGCACGGAGCCGGCTGGCTACAAGACGACGCGTCGTTATCGCACGGCTTGGCCGGAGCGGACCTGGGCCGTTGAGGGCGAGCTGTTCTTCCTACCGCCTGGGAGGTGCTGCGCAACTACCAGGTCAGCGGCGCCCAGCACTCACGGCATCACTCGTAGCCGAGCCGGGCTGGCGCGGGCCGGCGTGGGCAGAAGTGCGGGATGCCTTTGCCGCTGGCACGCGTGAGGAGATCGCGATGGAGCTCGCCCGGTACCGCGTACTGAACCAACTGCACGGCCTCAGCCTTGAACTTGGCGCTGAACCTCCGACGCTGCTCGGGCGTGAACAGATCCTCTCAATCGAGAGGCCCTGTCCAAGAACCTTGGTACGCCCCATTTATCACGAACGCGGGATTGCGTACGCCGGTGGAGTCGGCACCAGACTCGCCTACGACGCACGCTCCGTGGCCATAGACGACGGTGGACGCCTCCGGCCCTGGTCCTGAAATTCTTCGGCTCAGATTCAGAGCCAGCCCCGGTCGTGGGCGAGCCGGGCGGCGGCGGTGCGGTTGGTGGCGCCGAGTTTGCGGATGGCCTCGGACAGGTAGTTGCGCACGGTGCCCTCGGACAGGTGCAGGCGCGCGGCGATGGCGGCGTTGGACAGCCCGTCGCCGGCCAGGCGTAGGACTTGGCGTTCCCGGTCGGTGAGCGGGTCCGCCTCGGCCCAGGCGTCCGCGGCGAGGGCGGGGTCGACGGCGCGCCCGCCGTGGTGCACGGTGCGGATGGCGTCGGCGAGGGTGGACGAGGGGGCGTCCTTGAGCAGGTAGCCGCCGACCCCGGCGTCCAGGGCACGCCGCAGGTATCCGGTGCGGGCGAACGTGGTGAGGATGACGACCCGGGTGGGCAGCCCGCGTCGGCGGATCTCCGCGGCGACGTCGAGGCCGCTGCGTCCGGGCATCTCGATGTCGGTGAGCAGGATGTCCGGCTGCAGGCTCTGGACCAGGCGCAGCGCCTCGTCACCGTCGGTCGCGGTGCCGATGACGTCGATGTCTGGCTCGAGACCGAGCAGGCTCCCCAGGGCACCGAGGACCATGCGCTGGTCCTCGGCGAGCAGCACGGTGATGCTCATGGCCGGGTCGCCGGGCTGGGTGCCGTCGGCATGCTCGGGGTGCGGGGCAGGCTGATGGTCACGGCTGTGCCGGGTCGCTCGCCCCCGGACGGGCCGGTGCGGCGGATGACGTGGCCACCGAGGGCGGTGATGCGTTCGCGCATACCGGCCAGGCCGGAACCGTCCGGTCCGGAAGTGCCTCGCCCGTCGTCGCAGACTTGGAGGATCACCTCGTCTCGGGTGGCATCGGCGTGGATGGTCGTGTGGTGGGCGTCCGCGTGGCGTATCACGTTGGTGACGGCCTCCCGCAGGGCCAGGGCGAGGGCTGCCTCGTGTTCGGCGGGCAGGACGGGAAGGTCGATGGTGGCCTGCAGGTCAACGCCGGCAGCCGAGAGTGCTCGCCGGGCGTTGACCAGCTCGACGCCGAGCCCTTTCGCCCGGTACCCGGCCACGGCGGAGCGCACCTCGGCCAGGGCGGTCCGCGCGGTGTGCTCCACCTCGCGAACCTCCTGCTCGGCACGGTCCGGATCGGATCGGACGAGCCGCCTGGCGAGCTCGGACTTCAGCACGACCACCGACAGAGTCTGACCGAGCAGGTCGTGCAGGTCACGAGCGATGCGCTCACGCTCGGCGATCGTGGCGAGCCGCTCGATCTCCTCGTCCGCGCGACGCAGCCGGGCCTGCGTGCGCCGGCGTTCGCCGTCGATGATCCCTGTTGCCCCGATCACCAGGATCAACACGGTGATCGGCCCGACTGCGAGGAGTCGCCACGGCATGGGAACCGTGGAGATCAGGAACATCACGGCGGCGAGCCCGGCCAGCACGGCTACCGCCATCACGGCCCGTTTGACGGGCGAGAGACGACCGGCGAGGGCGGCGGCGTAGACGACGAACACACCCGCCCCGGCGTTGACCAGGGTCCCCACCACACCGAGCCCAGCCATCGCGGCGAGCACGAACATCAGTCGCCGCTGATCCTGCTCCGCCAGGCCGGCCCGGTACAGGGGCAGGAAAGCCGCGACCATCACCCCTGTCGCGATCCAGTCCGCCGCGGTCGTGGCGGGGTCGAACGCCGGCTGGAAGACCAGCGCGCCGAGGTAGACCAGCCACAGGTAGGGCGCGTAGCGCGTGACCGGTTGTCTCACCGCGGTTCTCGTCTCATCCGTAGGTGCGTCCCTCGTCGCGACGGAACCCCCAGGCTGCCACGACCAGGAACACCAGCGTGAACCCCAGCACTGCGGCGGCATGCACGACCGGCGAGCCGCCCTCCGACGCCCCGATGGTGCCCAGCGCCAGCTGCACGAAGTGATAGGGCGGCAGAGCGACCGCGACCGACTGCACCACGTCGGGCAGCTGGGAGATCGGGATCCACAACCCCGACGCGAACGCCATCGGCAGCCACGCCAGGTTCAGCACCGCCGGGGCGGAGTTCGGGCCCACCAGGTAGCCGAAGGCCAAGCCCATCGCCGAGAACGGCAGCGCACCCGCGACCAGCGCAAGCCCCGCCGCGACCCACTGCTGCGGGTCGAGGCGGACACCGCCGACGAGGGCGCCGAGGGTGAACATGGCCAACACGATGATCGTGGCCACGGCCAGGCTCATGACCACCTTGGCGACGAAGTACGCCAGCGGCGGCATCGGTGCGACCCGCTTCAGGCGCATCCAGCCCTGCCCACGCTCCACGGCCACCGACACGCCGAACCCGAACAGAGCCGCCCCGATGACCCCGAACGCGCCGTAGGTGACCAGCATGTACGTGGTCATCCCGACCCCGCCGGCCTGCTCCCCGGCGAACGTGATCCCGAAGATCACGTAGAACATCAACGGCAGCGCGATCGTCGTGACCGCGAAGATCGGCACCCGGATCACCTTGAGGAACTCCTGCCAGGCCTCGGTGCGATACACGCGCAGCCGGCCGCTGAGGGTGTACCGAGGCGGCGCCGCAGCACCCGGGGCGTTCGGCGCGGTCGTGATGGTGGTGGTCATGCTGCCTCCTCGGTCCGGTTGGTCAGGGTCAGGAACGCGTCCTCGAGAGTGGGTTCAGTGACGGTCACGCCGGTCACCGACGGGTCCCGGGACAGCAGTTCCCGCAGCACGGGTTCGGCCTCACTGACCAGCAGCTCAAGCCGGTTGCCGTCTCGCTGGACGTGGTGCACCCCGGCCCAGCCGGACGCCTGCCCTGCCTCGAGGCTGGTCTCGGCGGTGATCCGCCGCCCGGGCACGAGGGACTTGACCTGCGACGGGGTGCCCTCGGCGATCACCCGGCCCTGGTGCAGCACCACGATGCGGTCGGCCAGCGCGTCGGCCTCCTCCAGGTAGTGCGTGGTCAGCACCACTCCACGGCCCGTGGCGGCCAGGGTGCGCAGGGTGGCCCACAGCGCGCGCCGCACCTCGGCATCCAGGCCGGTCGTCGGCTCGTCCACGAACACCAGCTGCGGGTCCCCGCACAACGCGATCGCGAACAGCACCCGCCGCTGCTGGCCCCCGGACAGGGCTCCGAACAGCCGGCCCTCCAGCCCGTGCAGCCCGGCCGCCTCCACGACCGACGCCACCGGCAGCGGGGCCGGGTAGTAGCCACGGAACGCCGTCAGCAGCTCCCGCACCCGCAGCGTGGCCGGAACCCCCGACGACTGCAGCATCACCCCGATCCGCTGCCGCGCCGCGAGGTCCCTCGGATCCCGCCCGAACAGCCACGCCGTCCCGGTGGAGGGGGTCGTTAAACCGGTCAGCATGCCCAACGCGGTCGTCTTGCCCGCACCATTGGGACCCAGCACCGCCAGCAGCTCGCCCGCCCGCACGCTCAGGTCGACACCCTTCACGGCGAGCACCGCCGACCCACCCGACCCGTACGTCTTCGATACACCGCGAAGCTCGGCCATGACGGCACCCGGCGACTTCCTGTCAGCAGCTCGATCTGTCATGACACCCACGCTCCCGTGCCGGGCACGCAATGCGTAGTGCCCCCCATCACCGGATCAACGTGACAGAAGTCAGTCGCGTCGGGCCGTTCAATGCCTCGTCGGTCTGGGGGTTGCCGGTATCCGACCCGACCTACCTGCGTACCGAGGTCGCCGACCCGCAGCACGCTCTGGTGCCGTACGGCTCACCCGCGGACAAGGACGCGGAGGACAACGTCCCGGCGGACGTGCGCCGGCCGACTGACTCGTGCACGGCGGGTGCCCGCCGACCCAGGCGCGTCTCCTGGTCGTGGCCGAACGCCCTGATCTGCAGGCGATCGCTCGATCGACCCCTTGGCCTAGTCGGGCGCAGTCAGGTTGCGTCACGTCGTCGCAAGCGGGCTTTCAAAAGTGGCGCGGAATCGGGCAGCAATCTTGCCTGACGCTGAACGTCTCAGCGGAAGTCGGACACCGAGAAGATCAACGGGTGCGCTTTGTCGAGAGCTTTCTTCGGGCCGGTCACGGTGAGGCTTCCCTCCTCGTTCAACGTGCCTGATCCGGCGAGCCGCACGTGGTCGACCTCGTAGGGGATGCTCCTGTCCAGCAGTACATCCGGCCCGTCGAGGACGTCGAAGGGCAGGTGCGGCCCGGTGGTGTTGCCGCTGTTACCGAGCTTCCCGAGCACCTGCCCAGTCTTGACCCGGCGCCGACGGCGACCGCCACGGAGCCTTCAGCAGGTGGCCGTAGAAGGCGAAGGCGCGTGCTCCGATCTGGACGACGACACGTTTCCCCCCGACGGCTGAGAGCTCAACCGCTCCTGGAGCCGCACTGGCGTGCCCAACGAAGCCGGCACCCCAAGACCTCCCTCGAGGTGAACCCCACCTCGGAGCCGTGCAGCTTCGATGTCGCTGGGTCACTATGTGGCTGTCACGGTTCTACTGGCTTCAGTAGCTCCCTCTGAGGCTCAGGCCTACGTTCCAAAGGAGTGGCCGAGCAGACGCCTGGCTCCAAACCAAATACGGCTTTCGATTCGGCTGCGCGGACGAGCCGGGGAGCTACCGGCAGTTGCTTCTCGCTAGGCAGGGTGCCGAGGCGCGCCATTGCGGTTGCCTGCGCCATCGGGGCCTGATGCCCCGTAACGGTTACCTCCACCACCACGGGCTGGTTGGTTGGCACCTCAACGAGGTCTCCCCCTGCTGGTGCTCTCCCCCGTGGGCAAGCGACAGCGGCCACGCACGAGATCTGGCGCCCGGCGCCACGCCCCCCACGGCGCCAATCCTTCACGAAGAGGCGCCTAAGCGCCGCGAGCCGGCCGCCTCCGAGTTGCGTCACACCGCCGGCGCGCGTCAGCCCGTTGGGCGCGCGCGGCGGTAGCCGCGGTGACGGAACGTCACTCTGTCGCGTCGAAGGGTGAGCCCGCCGGCTGGCATACCGTGCCCCTGGCCGGCAGCACGTTGGTGACGAGGTACTGAGTGACGTTGTCGTCGATGCAGGTGTTGCCCACGGTCAGGTATGCCTTGTGGCCCCAGCCGGCGTAGCTCAGCAGCCGGGCGTTCTTCAGCAGCCGGGATGCGGTCACGGCGCCCTCGTAGGGGGTGGCCGCGTCGTAGTAGTTGCCCACGACCAGGACCGGGTTCGATGTCGTGGCCCGCCACGAACCGGTGTACCGGTCAGTGTCACGGGCCGGCCAGATGCTGCAGGCGCTGCTGTCCCAGGTCCACAAGGCGCCGAAGTGCGGGAAGCGGCGTGACTCCTCGTCGGCGGCGCGGCTCCACGCGGAGAACGAGGTCGGGTTGGCGGTCTCGGAGCACGGAACGGCCGAGTTCGCCTCGAACGGCGAGTAGTCGACGGGGGTCGCTGACGCGCTCACCATGGACGGTCCGGCAACGGAGAGCGTCGATGCCGCAGGGAGCGGCTGCGGCTCAGCCTCGAGCTGCGCCAGGAACTCTGCGTTGCTCGCCCATCGGGTGCCGTACAAACCGCTCAACGTCAACCCGATCAGCGCCGCGTAACTGATCTTGTACTCCGGGGCGCCCGGGTACGGGATCGGCGAGACCTTCGCCCGCTCCAGCAGCGCCTCGTAGCGGGCCCGCGCGTTGCCCGACAGGGCGCAGCGATCCCCCGCCTGGTCGCACATCGTCAGGAACTGGTCGAGCGTGTCCTCACTGCCCTGGGCGCTGCGGATCCGGGTCGTGAACGGCTGGAAACGGCCCGTTGCCCCGTTGCCCGTGGACCACGCGATCGGGTCGAGCACCCCGTCGATGACGAATGCCCCGACCGTGGCCGGGAACATGTTCGCGTAGGTCATCCCGATGTAGGACCCGTACGAGTACCCCAGGAAGTTCAGCCGAGCGTCCCCCACCGCCCGGCGCAGCAGGTCCAGGTCCCGGGCCACGTTCGCCGTGGACATGTGCTCGAGGATCGGACCGCCGTGAGCGGCGCAGCCTGCGGCGAGCAACCGGTCGACCCTTTGCCACTCCGCCACATCCTGGTCGGTGACCGGGAACTTGAACTGGTGCTGGGCATTGCTGGCGTCCTGCTCGTTGTCGAAACACCGCAGTGGAGTGCTGGCGCCGACTCCTCGGGGGTCGAACCCGACCAGGTCGAAGGCGTCCCGCACCTCCTGGGGGTACGAGCGGCCCTTGGTGCGAACGTCGCCGACGCCCGACTCGCCCGGACCGCCCGGGTTGATGAACAGGGAGCCCTTCCGCTTGGCCGGGTCAGCGGCTGGTAAACGGATCAGCGCGACCGTGATCGTGGCGGCGGACGGGAGGTCGTAGTCCAGCGGAACCGGAACGTCGGCGCACTCGAACCCGTCCCCGCACGTCGTCCACGCGATCGTCGGAGCAGGAGCTGGTGGCGCCGCCGAAGCCGTCGGAGCCGCACTGACGAGCGCCCCTCCCGCGAGAGCCAGCATCGACGCCAGGACCGCCGTGGCCGCGGTGCTCCGCACGTGCCTCATCCGATCTCCTTCGATCAGCGCTCGCACACAGTCCCGACTGAGCCCGACCGTATCTCCAGAGCTCGCGCCACGAGTGCGGAATGGACGCGCACGTCGCAAGCCCGCCCACGGTCCTCTCAGCAGCGCCGCCATCACCATGAGCAACCGACAAGGCGCGGGGACGGTTTGCCGCCCTCGTCAGGCCGCGCGCTGGGCGACTCGGTGCAGTAGACAGGAGGGATCCGGTCCCATCGGGTCCCACCAACGAAGAGGAGCAGCACATGACGGAGACGCCACAGCCGCCCACCAGCGCACTCACCGAAGACGAGCAGAAGACCGTTCGGTCCGCCGCCCTGCGCGCCGGCGCCCTCGTCGCACAGGCCGAGCCGGGGTTCTTCGACACGTTCAAGGAGACCCTCGCGGCGACCAAGGCGGTCAAATCCGCCTCGCCCGAGGTGCAACAACTCGTCACTGGAGGCTTCCCGGAGATGCCCTCCGGCGGTGACGACGAGGTCAACGCACGCACCCTCGAGCTCCTCCAGCAGGCAGTCGCCATCCTGACGCAGAAGGCCCCACAGCTCGTCGAGGAGTACCGGCAGGTCGTGCTCCAGTCCGCCAAGGACGTCGCGGCCGCCGCCGACGACACGTCCCAGAAGGAGAGCGCCGCCGTCAGCGAGATCGAGCGAGCGCTCGCCGGCTGAAGCGTCGCTCCGTGGACGAGAGCGGGACGAGCGGTGGATCTACGGACGGGGCGGGCGTGGGTTTTTGAGCAGCTGGGCGGACAACAGATCGCGAAGGAACGTTGTGGTTCGCACGGTGGACCATCCCCGGTCGGTGCGGATCGACTGGTAGAGGTCGGCGCTGAACAGCACGACGAGGATGTCCGTCGCCATGGCCGGCGTCAGTCCGGTTCGTAGACCGCCGCGCTTGCCGGCCATGGCACGAACCGCCTCCCGATAGGCCGCGACGCGTCGTTTCTCGCTAATCCTCATCACCTCGGCGGCCTCGGGGTCGCCGGCGGCACCATGTAGGGCGGCGACCAGCGGCGCCACGCGCTCGAGAATGCGGACGCCGTGCGTGACGAAAATGTCGAAGGCCTCGTCCGACGTCGTGGCCGCCTCGAAGTCGGCCCACCACGGATGCCAGGGCAACAGCTCGGACATGTCTGGGTCGGCCGGAGGCTCGCGCCACCGGTCGAACCCCAGGACTGCTGCCCCCAGGGCCTCCTCGAGGAGCACCGCCTTGGTCCCGAACGTGTAATAGATCGTCGGGACGGCGACGTTCGCCTGCCTGGCCACCTCGGAGATGGTCGTGCCCAGATAGCCGCGCTCGCAGAACAGGTCGTACGCGGCCCTCACCATCCGACGTCGGGTGACCAGGGCCCGATCGGTCCGGGTGGAAGGAGTAGACATCGGACCGATCCTAGCGTCACTATAGTTGGACTATAGTGAAGGGCGCGATGGCACATGAAGATTCTGTTCGCATCGATGCCGGCCGACGGCCACTTCAACCCCCTGACGGGGATCGCCGTCCAGCTGGCCGACCGTGGTCACGATGTGCGGTGGTACGCCGGACCCGCGTACGGCACCAAGCTCGATCGACTCGGTATGCGGTGGTTTCCCTACGAGCGGGCCACCGAGGTCATGGCCAGCAACCTCAACGACCTGTTCCCCGAACGGGCCGGCCTCAAGGGGCCCAAGCTGATCTCGCTCGACCTCGAGGCGCTCTTCGTCAGTCAGGTCGAGAACCACTTCCAGGACCTGGCGCAGCTCCGGCAGGAGTGGCCGTTCGACGCACTGGTCTGTGACGGAGCGCTGTACGCCGAGCAGCTCGTCGCCGAGTCGCTGCAGATCCCCGTCTTCGCCGTCGGCTTGACGATGGTGATGCCGGACGCGAACGGGCCGCCGCCGTTCTTCGGACTGCGACCAGCCCGCACCCCAGTGGGCCGACTCCACCACGCGGTCGTGCGCAGGATGCTCGCCAGCGCCATGAAGGCCGGCACTACTCACTACAACCAGATCCTCGCCGAACACGGCATCGCCCCGATCCGCCCCGACGGCTTCCCTCAGGAACCGATGCTGAGGACACGCCGCGTGTTCCTCAACGGCTCTCCGGGGCTGGAGTTCCCGGGGTACCAACCGCTCGCCAATGCCGAGTATGTCGGGCCGCTCGTCCCCGCTCGCCGTGCGACCAGCCCCCGTGCAGCGCTGCCCGACATCGTTGTCGACACCTCGAATCGGGTCGTAGCGGTCTCTCAGGGCACCGTCGACAACACCGATCCCGGCAAGCTGCTCGTGCCCACCATCGAGGCGTTCAAGGACTCACCGTATGTCGTCGTCGCCACCACCGCGGGCGCCGGCACCGAGGCGCTTCGCGCCCGCTATCCGCTCCCGAACGTGGTCATCGAGGACTACATCGACTACGACGATCTGTTCGCCCACGTCGACGTGTTCGTCACCAGCGGCGGGTTCGGCAGCAACCTGATCGCGTTCCTGCACGGCGTCCCCGTCGTCGGCGCGGGCAAACGCGAGGGCAAGAACGACATCAACGCACGCGTCGGCTACAACCAGCTCGGCATCGACCTGCGCAGCGAGCACCCGAAACCCGCCGCGATCCTCAAGGCCGTCCAGACCGTCCTCGACGACCCCACGTACGCCACGAACGTCGCGAACCTCCGCGCGGAACTACAGGCCTACGACCCGATAGCCACCATCGAGAACACCATCCTGAACGAGACGGCAGCCACCCTCCACTAGACCAGTGGTGTTACACCGCGCCAGAGCCGACGAGGGGACTCGAACCCCTAACCCCCTGTTTACAAGCCAAACTGACAGCGATCCGCCTGGTGTTGCCTCGTGTCGGATCAGCCGTGACCTGCGGATACGTCCGCGTCGACCGTGTCAGATCGTCCGTCAAGGACCATCCAGACCGGGCAGTGTCGCCGCGTTTCCTTCCCCTTCCCTGCCGCAGATCCCGTCGATCAACCGCGGAATCGGGGTGACCGGCGAACGTTCTTCGGTCCGCATGAACTCGGCCGCGTCGGTCGCAGGAGCTTGCTCCTGCCTTGGGCTCCGCTGAGCTCGACGCAGGCGTGCGAAGGCTTGAGGTCACCGCGGCAACCCCTCGTGAGCATCAGCGGGCTGCTGGAGGCCTCATCGGTATAGGGCCGGGTGCCCAGAGCACTAACCGCTGGCTCACCCGCGGGGTCCTGCTCGCCGAGCGCCAGGCGGACCCGATGGCCTGGGCGATGCTGCTGCTCGGGCGGCTGCGGGTACGCCGTGCCGTGGGTTTCCCACCGGACGAGCACGACGAGATGGCCGTGGAGATCCTGCAGGAGAGCCTCGCTGACCACGGGGTGCCGCAGGAGGGGGAAGATTTCACCGACCCGGCAACGCCGTACGCGGTCGTGACCAGACAAGGCGAGCGCACCGTCCTCGACCTCTTCTGACGGCAAGGCGCAACCGAGCCTTTACCGCACCGCCCGCCGACCCCTGACGCGGACTGTGAGGTCCGTCGCGGCCACTCCCCACGAGCCAGCCGGCGCGGAGTCGCACGGCATTCCGAGCGTCCCGTTCTAGCCTCAGTGCCTGACCTGGGATTGCCTGATCCTGCAGACGCCCTAGGGAGTCCAACTCCCGCCTCCGGCCGCGGCTAAAGGGCCCTGCGAGTCACCCGAGCCACCTTCGCCCTAGCAAGCAAGACCGAACGAACGAAGTACAGGCACATAAAAAAAAAAAATGTATTGCTGAACATTCGCCAGCTTCCTTCCGAGCAACTCAGCCTCGTCGGGGAGGCCGACCGCGGAACGTCGTAAGAGCGTGACCTGCGCTTCGGCTGCTGGGTACTCGGCATCAGACAGATATCCAGTCTGTGGCCCGGCCGGTACTCCGTGCACGCAACCGGCTGTTTATATCCAGCTAAGAATATTGCGCCAAAACCACAAACAAACATGCACAGATCTGTCAGCCGTTCATTCCAAGCCGTATCCGGTTCACGAATGCCGGTACACGCCAAGATGTAGTGCGAGACTTCATGTGCGAGCACTGCGTGTGCAGCCGCGCGATCGAGGAAGAAGTCTCGACTTACCTTGATCGACACTCCACCGCTGGGCTCTTCCTGAAACAGCCCACCAATTCCGATCATCGCATCGAAGCGGACTGTTGGCACCAACACCGGCACAGCAAGGCCAGGCGCAGTCTTAGAAGCATGACGCAGGAACGCATGGACCGCTTCCCGTAGATTGCCGCAGGCATTCAAGGTGTCGCGCGTCAGTGAGAAAACCTCGCAACTGGCGGTTTCTCGACTGCGCCAGGCGGACGCGGCAAGCCGATCGAGGCTCCAGGTGCCCGCAGACAGGTGCGTGTTCGCGACTGAATTCTGAGCGGAGCCTCTGGGTACTTTCTCGATGTCAAGACTGGTCTTGCACCGCGGACAGCGGGACCGGGACCAGAACTGCCTCTCGCGGATACGGAGCCTTTGAGAACACCGACTGCAACTAAGAATCGTCACTGTGTGGTTACCAGGCCCATGCCGGATTAGTCGAACGTCAGCGCCACCAACGCCTCAGCAGAGACGTTGTCCTCAAGCGACCGGCGGGTGTCAACGGCTGGGACACGGTACGTCGACGCTGTGTTGACACTGTTGTGCCTCCGGGCAGACAAGAGTCACCATTGCCTGCGAATATAGCGACCGGCACAAGAACCGTCAGGTGCGCGCGTTTCCCGAGTGCAATCGATCTGCCGGTTTTCGTCTGTACAACTCTGGACTCAGGAACGTGGTGCACAGAGTCGCGCGCCGCGATCGACCACTACCGGACAGCCATCCATTTGTCCCAAGCGACCTGCTTCTGTGACAACATTCGCCGCATCAGGCCAGGGTCGAGGCAGGAAACGCTAAGGCTCCGATTCATCCGAATGGTCGTCGTGCGACGAATGTGAGCCGAAGCGCCCGTTTTCCTTGATTTGCCAGAAGTCCCTCGTCGCGTCCAGCCGGCGCTCGTTGCCGTCGGGACGAACATCCGACGCAGCCTCGCCGCCCACCGCCAGCCTTGAGCCTTGGGTAGGGGACCCAAGGCCCCCGGGTCATGACTCCGGGGTTAGGCGGCTGGACAGCTGTAGTCTATCGAGCCCGGGCGGAGATGTGGGAGGGACTCTAGGCGGCCACGGGCACAATCGCCGCGGCATCTTCGGGGGTGGCTGGGGAGACTCGCAGACCGCCAGTTTATCGAACTGCCACGCCAACCCGCGCCGACCAGTACTGCACCGTCCCACGATTGTAGGGACGGAGGTGATCGCGGAACTCGAACCGAATCCCCGCGTGATCGCTGAGCCACAGCTGGGCGCCGCCGCCGACGTTGAGGGCGGAGAACGCGCCCTCGCCGTCGCCAATGCCCATGCGGGAGTAGCCGGCCGTCACGAACGGGGAGAATTTGGCCGTTCGAACTCCGGTGAAATGAATCGTGGCGTTCGCCGAGCCGACGACCAGGCGATCGAAGAAGCCGAACTCGCCGCCTACGCCCAGATGATCGGCAACGACGGCCTCACCGCCTCCACCGACGTGGAAGGAATCAGACCAGCGGCCGAAGAATCCAGACACGCCGGCCAGCCCGCCTTCGGCGTAGCCGAGGCCCTGGGCGTAAAGGCTGGTGGGGCTGGTCAGGCTGGTGAGGCAGGTAACGGAAAAAACAATGATCAGTTTTCGCATCGGACCTCCGCAGGCGGGTCTCAAGACCCGCCTCTACGGAGTAATGCGAAAGGAACGCCAGAAGGGGCTCAGCTCTCTTCCGTATGTGCCCGGATAGGTCTGCTGCGCCTGAGACACGGCGGCCGACTGAGGTGCGCCCCGGTGTCCCACGGGGCCGTGCTACGATTCCAGCCCCCATGTCCGGCACCACCCCGCAGCGCCCCTACTGGAACGGCCCACCCGCGGAGTTGGAAACGGTGTGGGCCCTCGCGAAAAGAGGCAAGGTCGCGCGGCTTGTATTGCTCACGCACCCATTGGGCTGGGAACTGCGAATCGAGGCTCGTGGCTGGCGTCGGCGGGGGAGACTCAGCAGAAGTCGCGGCTTCCATCCTCGCGCGGTATGGCCTGACGGTTCGCATCCAGGTAGTCACCTTCCAGTTGCTGCGTGACTCTCAAGGCCGCCGGATGTTGCTCCGCGAGGTCGAAGAGGAGGCCCTCAAAGAGTCACGACCCACGGCAACGCCGTACGAAGACATCCTTCTACTTGCCGAGCGTTTTGGTGTGCGGGACGGGTTCGAGCAGATCAGAAACGAGCTCCTCGCACGAGGATACCGGTCGTTTCAGAAGAGGAGCGGCCTCAATTTCAGCATCGGCTCTCGCCTGCAAACCTTCTGGATCAAACCGGTCGAGGGTCGCGTGCACATCGGCTATCTCTCCGGCAATTTCCCGGCACTGTACGGCGTGGACGAGTCGACGGCACTCACTGACCTTGGCGCAAACTGGCTTGACCTGCCGCCCGCCGAGGCGCTGCAGAGGGTCTGCGACTGGGCAAACCGGATCGAGCAGTACCGCGCTACGTCCGTCGAGCGCGCGCAACGGGCGGATCTAACCAGCGCACTGGCCGGCGCTGCCGGTTCCGATCTTTCCGAGTGAGGCAATGCGTAATAACGTTGCGCGTGTTCTGGGAAAACCAGACGACCGCCCTGAAACAAGGCGGCCGCTACAGGGCCGGCTCGTTATTTCGCTGAAGGCACGGAAACCGATCAGCATCACGCTGACGCCGAAACATCACCAGCGAGTCCGCCGCAGCTATACAGCGCTTGGATCTCGCGCGCGCCGATGTAAACCGTTGCTGGTCGAACTGCACGCATGCTTTGATCCGCACGATGTTGCCAGTTTCAGGGGATTAGAGATTCACTGGACGATTGAGCCACATGCCGTCCTGCTTCCGCCTTCGCCAGACGCTAGGCTGCCGGGACAAAGCCGACGAGGTCGCACAACCGGCAGGCGTGCTCGTCCCAAGTTGGAAGACACGGAAGCTTGGCTGTCCGCAACGCCTCGCGGGCGGATTCTGTTCCTTCCGAACGTCAGTGGGCGGTCGTCTACCGGCCCGCGAATAGTGTTGCCTTTCTCCTCGAGGTTCAGCACTTCGGTCAAAGCCGAACTTGCCCGTGAGCTCCTGTCGCCGCACGGGCGGCTCGCGGATTCGGCCGGCGGCGGCGTCGTCAGCTGGCCTAGATCCGCGAAGTTCGATTCGCTCATCCCATTCAGCTCCTCTGACCTTGGGTCCCCGCGCGTGTTGCTGATCAGCCCTTGAAGCAGTGGGAGATGCTCGGAGTCCGCGCTACGCCGCGCCGAGCGGTCGGCAGCGACCCGTCTGATGAGCTCCCGACTCTGGGTGAAAGCGATCCCCGCAGGCAACCTGACGCACCTAGCTACTCTCCTTGACAGTCCTTCATTTTGTAGGATATCCTTGATGTGTCAAAGGAAATCAAAGGAAAATTATGCGCCAAGAAGTGCCCAATCCCGAGCATGTCATCTACATTCCTGTTTTTCCGAAGGACTATTACCGGGTCTTGGAGTTCTTGTCGTCTGGCCGGGAAAAAAACCCTGAACGTGCGCGATCGATGACGGGTACCGTCGATGCGGTGGCCTGGGGCGCAGGGCGGCTTGCTGACCTTCACGGCATTGCGAAACCGATCCAGTGCGCCCTTCTCACCACCATCGCTGAGGCGGGCGTGCGAGGCGAATCAGTTTCATACGAGGATCTGCGCGCGGCTCTGGAGACGATAACCGGAAGGCCTGCATCCTACGACCACGTTCGGGGCAACTTGGCCTGGATCTCAAAATACGGGAAGGGCATCAGAGGCACTCCCGCCGGGCCCTTTCGAATCACCGACCTCGGCCCAGACGCGAGCAAAGGCGATCGTTACGAGTACGTCATGACGAAAGAGGACGCAGAGGCGTGGCTGGATCTTGATCGGCGGCATCCCAAGCTCACCCGCTAGAGCAACCGGGACGCCGAAGACTGATGGCGAGTGGAATCCTCGGAGAATCCAGATGATCAATGAGAACGTGACGTATCAACTCCTTGAAGAACTCAGGCTTCGCGGAGAGGCGAACCGGCTGAAGTCGCCCTTCTTTGCACCGGTGGACCAATGGCGTGGATATCTCTACTATTTCAAGGGGCTCGTTATCGACAAGATCGAACAACGGCCTGTCCACGTGCCGCCGCCACCGTCGCCACTCGACCAAATCGCTTCGATCATCGTCGAAGCTGAACGCTCCCGATCGGGAAACGGACAAGACGGCCTTCGTCGGAATTTGGAAGCGTTTCGGCAGATTGCCGAAGTCGTTCGAGCTGACGGGCGTCTTTAGTGGACGCCGCACACTCATGAAACGCTTGACCCGTTCCGTCGGTGAACTGTGAAGCTCGAAGATCTCCAGCCAAACGTCGCCGTCCGCGGCATTCTGCCCGAAGCCCTCGTCACCGTCGTCAACGTCCAGTGGTACGGCGACAACGCGCTGGAGCTCACCTACAAGGACCCCGCCGGACGGGTGAGCAACGAGGTCCTGTACCGCTCGGACGAAGGGCGCCTCGAGGTGGCGGAGAAGGGCAAGCCATGGAGCTTCGACGGCGACGGCAAGCTGTTCCGGCTCGTCGCCGAGGCGCACCGCATCCGGCTGGCGCACCTGTTCGACCCGGTGCTCGCCGTCCACACCTCGCTGGTCGAACCGCTGCCGCACCAGATCACGGCCGTCTACGAGGAGATGCTGCCGCGCCAGCCGCTGCGGTTCCTGCTGGCAGACGACCCGGGCGCCGGCAAGACCATCATGGCCGGCCTCCTGATGAAGGAGATGATCGCGCGCGGCGATCTGCAGCGATGCCTCGTCGTCTGCCCCGGCAGCCTCGCCGAGCAGTGGCAGGACGAGCTGTATCGCCGGTTCCACCTCAAGTTCGACATCCTCACCAACGACAAGCTGGAAGCGTCGGCCACCGGCAACTGGTTCCGCGACACGAACTTCGCCATCGCCCGGCTCGACAAGCTCTCCCGCAACGAAGACGTCCAGGCGAAGCTCCTGGCGCCCGATTGCCAGTGGGACCTGGTCGTGTGCGACGAGGCGCACAAGCTCTCGGCGACGTTCTTCGGCGGCGAGGTGAAGTACACGAAGCGGTACAAGCTTGGTCAGCTGCTCTCGGGGATCACGCGGCACTTCCTGCTGATGACCGCGACGCCGCACAACGGCAAGGAGGAGGACTTCCAGCTGTTCATGGCGCTGCTCGACGGCGACCGCTTCGAGGGCAAGTTCCGCGACGGCGTCCACGTCAAGCGACGTGAGCGATCTGATGCGGCGGATGGTGAAGGAGAAGCTCCTGAAGTTCGACGGAACGCCGCTCTTTCCGCCGCGTCTCGCGACCACGGTCCCGTACAAGCTGTCCGATCGCCGAGGCGCAACTCTACAAGGCCGTCACCGACTACGTGCGGCAGGAGTGGCGCAAGGCCGACGACCTGAAGAACGAGAAGCGCTCGAACACCGTCGGGTTCGCGCTGACCATGCTCCAGCGCCGGCTCGCCTCGTCTCCCGAAGCCATCTACCAGTCCCTCCGTCGCCGCCGCGAGCGGCTGGAGAAGAAGCTCCGCGAGGTGGAGCTGATGCACCGTGCGGCGATTCTCGCCGGGCCGAGCCCGGACGTGCCGGAGCTGGACGCCGACGACATCGACGAACTCGACGAGGCGGCAGACGACGAGATCGAGCAGGTCGAGGAGGAGGTCCTCGACCAGGCGACGGCGGCGCGGACGGCGGAGGAACTGCGGACGGAGATTGCGTCCCTGCTGCTGCTGGAGCGAACGGCGAACGACGTGCGGCGCAGCGGCGACGATCGGAAGTGGGTCGAGCTCTCCGGGCTGCTGCACGAGGTCTTCCAGCAGAGCGCGCTGAACGAGAAGCTGGTGATCTTCACCGAGCACCGCGACACCCTGAGCTACCTGCAGGGCCGCATCTGCCCGCGTGCTGGGCAGCGCCGAGGCCGTGCAGGTGATTCACGGCAGCATGGGCCGCGAAGACCGGATGAAGGCGCAGGAGGCCTTCAAGCACGACCCAGCGGTCCAGGTGCTGATCGCGACCGACGCCGCCGGCGAGGGCATCAACCTTCAGCGCGCGCACCTGATGGTCAACTACGACCTGCCGTGGAACCCGAACCGCATCGAGCAGCGGTTCGGGCGCATCCACCGCATCGGCCAGACCGAGCCGTGTCACCTGTGGAACCTGGTCGCGGACGAGACGCGCGAGGGCGACGTCTACCGGAGGCTGCTGGAAAAGCTGGCCGAAGCCAGGAGCGCGCTCGGCGGCGAGGTCTACGACGTGCTCGGCCGCGTGCAGTTCGACGGCAAGCCGCTTCGCGAGCTGCTGATCAGCGCGATTCGGTACGGCGAGCAGCCCGAGGTCCGCGCCTACCTGACGACCGTCGTCGAGCAGGCGATGGACCGCGAGCAGCTGCAGAGCCTGATCGAGGACAAGGTGCTCGACCCGACGATCATGGACGCCAGCAAGGTCCAGCGTGTGCGCGAGGACATGGAACGCGCCGACGCCCGCCGGCTGCAGCCGCACTACATCGAGTCGTTCTTCCTGGAGGCGTTCTCGCTTCTCGGCGGCCGCGCCAGCCAGCGCGAGAGCCGGCGCTACGAAGTGACGCACGTCCCGGCATCGGTGCGGAGCCGCGACCGGCAGATTGGCATCGGCGAGCCCGTTCTCCAGCGCTACGAGCGCATCGTCTTCGAGAAGGCGCTGATCGCGCCGCAGGGCCAGCCGATGGCGGCGTTCGTCTGTCCCGGTCACCCGCTGCTGGACGCGACGCTGGACCTGACGCTCGAAGTCAATCGCGATCTGCTCAAGCGCGGCGCGGTCCTCGTGGACGACAAGGATTTCGGCGTCACGCCGCGCGTGCTCTGCATCCTCGAGCACGGCGTGCAGGACGCGAGCCTGCTGCCGACGGGCGAGCGCCGCACGGTGTCGCGCCGGATGCTCTACGTCGAGCTCGATGCGGCGGGCAAGGCCAGCCATCTCCACTACGCGCCGTACCTGGACTACCGCCCGCTCAAGCGCGGATGAACCGACGGGCGCGGAGCTGCTGGCGCGGCCGGAGGGAGCGTGGATCTCCGAGCGGCATCGAGCAGAAGGCGCAAGTCGTACGCGATCGCGGAGGTCGTTCCCGGCCACGTCGAGGAAATTCGAACCCGCCGGATCGGCTGGGTGGAGAAGACGCGGGCGGCGGTGAAGGACCGGCTGACGAAGGAGATCGCGCACTGGGACCACCGCGCCGCGCAGCTGAAGCTGCAGGAGGAAGCCGGCAGGCCGGGCGCCCGGCTTGAACTCGCAGGAGGCGAGACGGCGCGCCGAAGACCTGCACGCGCGGCTGAAGCGCCGCCTCGACGAGCTCGGGCGCGAGGCACAGATCTCCGCGCAGCCGCCGGTGCTGATCGGCGGCCTGGTCGTCGTGCCCATCGGCCTGATCCGTGCAGATGACCGGGCGAACGATCGCACCGGCAGTCCAGGTGGACACGATGGCCGCCGCCGCGCGCGCCCGCGCCGATCGTCATGGACATCGAGCGCGGCCTCGGGTTCGATCCCACCGATCGGGAGTTCGAGCGTCTGGGCTACGACATCGAGAGCCGGGCCGGCGGCGGGCGCCTCCGGTTCATCGAGGTCAAGGGCCGGGTCACCGGCGCCGACACGGTCACGGTGACCAAGAACGAGATCCTGACCAGCCTCAACAAGCCCGAGGATTTCGTGCTGGCGCTGGTCGAGTTCCTCGACCACGAGCGCCACAGCGTCCGCTACCTGCGGCGTCCGTTCGAGCGAAGCGGCATCACGACCGACTTCAACGGCGCCAGCGTGGACTTTCCGTTTGCCGACCTGCTGGCGAGAGCCGGGGACCCGAGCTGATGACCACGACGCGCAAGAAACTGATCGAGGTCGCGCTGCCGCTGGAAGCGATCAACGTGGCCTCGGCGCGGGAGAAGTCGATCACGGCATGGGCATCCGAGCACGCTGCATCTGTGGTGGGCGCGGCGTCCGCTGGCTGCCGCGCGCGCGGTGATCTTCGCGCAGATGGTGGACGACCCGTCGGCCAATCCTGACTTGTTTCCGACCGAGAAGGCGCAGCAGAAGGAGCGCGGCGCGGCTGTTCAAGATCATCGAGGACCTCGTCCAGTGGGAGAACACCACCAACGAGGAGGTCCTGAACCGGGCGCGCGAGGAGATCTGGCAGAGCTGGCGCCGGGCCTGTGCGCAGAACGCTGCGTCGGGTCCTCGCTGAACCGGCGGACCGTCTCCATATTGACGGCGCACTATGCCAGGTTCCCTCGCCAGTCGCTCAAGCTCCGGGAAGCTCTGGACAAGACCGTTGTAAGAGAGCGCCTCGGCCGCGCGCTTCTTCCTGCCACTCGCACAGGCGAGCATGCTCGTCGAGGACGAGGAGTAGGAATGGCCGTCACAAACCAGGAGCGCGTCGGCAAGGCCATGGACCTGCTGCGTCAGGGGCTCGCGCCGTTTGTCGAGCGTGAGGTGCAGGAGAAAGTTCGCATCGGTTCGCAGGGAAGCCCCCCGTGAATCCCCGCGCCAAGACGAACGTCACACTGCTTTCATGCAACTGGAAAGGAGCGCAAGGTCTCGCGGACGACGTGCGTTACTACAGCCAGTGGATGCGTGATGAGGCCGAGAAGCGTATCGGCCAACTCTACCCGAAGGTCGAGGTCACAACCGAGATGGCGAAGTCGCGGCCGGACCTGAAGCCGTACGCGGGCCGGCATCTCACAGTAATCGCTTGGTTGTGGGCGCGCACCGTAAAGAGCCCGAACCCAGCCTTCGCGCAGGTAGACGTACCGCTGGCTTCAACCTTCATTTTGTCGACGAAGGAGGGGAAACAGGCGTGGTTAGAACCCGTCATCGAGGGTGGCGACTATCGCTTCACTGTGAAGGCGGGCACGTTGACAGACTCTGAGACAACTGAGAGAGGAACCAAGCTTTCACGCGGTGCCAACTTCGCATGCCTCATGTCAGGAACACCCATTGCGGCCGAGTACATAAGGGCGGAAGGTAAGGCCGGCCGAATGGGTGCGCGAATGATGGCCATCGTCGCGGAGGGCGAGCGAGAGAGAGTGTACCTGCCGCCGACGCCTGAGATGGAATCGATCGCCGCATCGGCGGAACCCAAGTGGACGCCCGAAGGATCTTTATCGAAGATGCCAGGGCCTTTACCCCTTGCATCTTTGGCCTCAAGGAATGGCGGCAGCTATTCAGCGCTCGACAGCTAGTTGCGCTCACGACATTTTCCGACCTGCTGTTTGAAGTGCGCGACCGTATCAACGAGGACGCACTAGCCGCTGGTTTGGCCAACGATGGTCAACGACTCGTGTCGAACGGCACTGGTGCCGCGGCCTACGTTGACTCCCTCGTTGCGATTCTCGCGCTTGCGGTCGACAAGGCGGCCGACTACTGGAGCACACTCTGCTTTTGGCACAATGCTGCTGCCCAACAAAAAATCGTCAACACTTTCGGTCGTCAAGCAATTTCGATGTCTTGGGACTTCGCTGAGGGCAATCCTTTCAGCGTTTCGTCAGGGCACTTCCTGAGATTCGCGTCGCTCATCAGTGAGGTGCTGGAGTTTTCGGTTCCCGCAACACCCCAGAGTCACGCTGAACAGCAGGATGCAGCGCAATCCACCTCTGCCGCCGCCCGTGTAGTCAGCACGGATCCGCCGTATTTCGACAACGTTCCGTATGCTGACCTTTCGGACTTCTTCTACGTGTGGCTGCGGGGCCCTGTCGGACCTATTTTCCCTGAACTATTCGCAACCGTAGCCGTTCCCAAGACCCAAGAACTGGTCGCTCTCACCTATCGTCACAGCGACAAGGCCGCCGCCGAAGCCTTCTTCCTTGAAGGTATGACTCAGGCTATGCAGCACCTTGCCAAACAAGCGCATCCGGCCTTTCCGGTAACCATCTATTACGCCTTCCGACAGGCGGAAACCGGCACTCGCGAGGGCACATTCGGTACTGGCTGGGAAACATTTCTCGGTGCGGTGACCCGCGCCGGCTTCGCCATCAGTGGTACCTGGCCAGTTCGTACTGAATACACAGGCAACCTCAAGAAGAAGCGTAGCGCCCTAGGAAGTTGCTGAAAAACGCACGATTATGCCGGCTGCGTACCCCGGGAGGTGCGAGTCATGGCGACGAGATGCGATCGGCGTGCGTCCGTCGCGGCTGGACGGCCGCGAACGGCGGCCGATGCCCCCCCGGCGCCTCACGCGGCCCTCGCGCGGAGCGTGACGATGCGTCTGATGTTGAATGCCGCACTCGCGAAGACAAAGAGCGTATCCACGTTCGGGAGGCCGCGCAGTTTTACCTTCCGCAAGCCGGCAATGGTCTTGAGCCACCCGAAGGCACGCTCAATGCGCGGGCGGGCATGTTGACTCATCGCATAACCGGGATGTCGCGTCGTGCGGGCGTCGATCGCGCTCCCGCCGCGCCGGGTGTCGTTCTGCGCGACGTGCGGTGTCATATCGACGTCGCGCACCTGCTCGACGAAATCGGCCGTGTCATAGGCTTTGTCGGCCCCCACCGTCCGGTGCCGCGGCGGCGCATGACGCCAGTGTGTACTCAGCATCGTCGTCGCCGCCTCGCGTTCGGCGAACCCGTCCGCGATCGTCGCCTGTGCGTCCACGATCAGCCCGTGGCGATTCTCCATCAGCAGGTGGCCCAGATAGGCCAGACGCGCCTCCGCGTTATTCGACTTCCGATACAACCGGGCGTCAGGATCCGTGGTCGATGCATGCGTGTCGTTCTTGCGCTCCTGCCCTCGGAAGTCGCGCCCGTCGCCGTCGGTGTCGCCGTCTTTCCGTTGAAAACTCTTCTGACTCGCCCACGCCTCGAGCAGCGTCCCATCCACGGTGAAGTGTTCGTCGGACATCAGGTCGGCCGCGCGCGCGACCACGCGCTGGAAGAAGCTGTGGGCCACGGCGTGCTGCAGCAGCCGATCGCGGTTCTTGGTGAACACCGTCGGCACCCAGATCGGTTCGTCCATCTCCAGGCCCACGAACCAGCGGAACAGAATGTTGTAATCGAGCTGTTCCATCAGCAGGCGCTCACTCCGAATCGAGTAGAACAGCTGCAGCAGTTGGGCGCGCAGGAGGCGCTCGGGCGGAATCGACGGGCGGCCGTGCTGCGCGTAGAGCGCGTCGAATTCACGCGTCATCTCCCGCAGGATCTCGTCGACGAAGGTGCGAATCGCCCGCAGCGGGTGATCCGCAGGCACACGCTCTTCGGCGGACACATAACTGAACATGGCACGCGGCTGACGATCGTCTCCTCGCATGCGTGCCATGGTAGTGCGCGATCGCCGATCTGTCGATCCCCTACGATGCGTTTTTCAGCAACTTCCTAGCATCGAGCATCGTTCTTGTTTGCCGCCCGCGCGCTGGCGATGCACGCACCGCTACGCGCCGCGAGTTCGTTACAGCGCTCAAGGCCGAACTGCCACTGGCCCTTGCTAACCTCCAGCGCGGGAACATCGCGCCGGTGGATCTCGCGCAGGCTGCGATCGGCCCAGGGATGGCCGTGTTCACGAGGTACGCACAGGTGCTCGATGCTGAAGGCAAGCCGTTGTCAGTCCGCCAGGCGCTGGCGCTGATCAACGAGACGCTTGATGAGGCTCTCACCGAACAGGAGGGGGACTTCGACGCTGACAGCCGATGGGCGCTGACGTGGTTCGATCAGCACGGATTTGATGAAGGCGAGTTCGGCGTGGCCAACGTGCTCGCTCAAGCCAAGAACACCAGCGTGCAGGGACTTGTTGACGCGGGAATACTCAAGTCCAGTCGCGGGGACGTCCGGCTGCTGAAGCCTTCCGAACTGGCCGGCCATTGGGACCCATCAACAGATCAACGTCTCAGCGCGTGGGAAAGCGTTCATCAGTTGATCCGGGTTCTTGAATCGGGCGGTGAAGGAGCGGCCGCCGAGTTGGTCGCGAAACTGGGGAGCAAGGCGGAACTCGCTCGCGAGTTGTGTTACCGCCTTTACACGTTGTGCGAGCGCTCGCGAAGAAGCCGATCGCGCAGTGGGACGCCGCTGGCCTCTTGAAGTTGATGTGGGAGACCTGGAACGAGGTCTTCCGCTCGACACTCGGCGTCAGCGAGCGCAACCTCGTTTCAGAACTTCGCGGCTGGCGGAACAAGTGGGCGCATCAGGAACGCTATTCACGAGCCGCGACGCGGAGCGCGCGCTTGATTCTGCCTCGCGGCTGCTGACGGCGATCTCTGCCCCCGAAGCCGAAGAGATCGACAAGATCATGCTGGAGCTTCGGCGGCTGACCTTCGAGGAACAGGTCCGCAACGAGAAGAAGAAGGTCGGCGGCTCGCTGATCGAGAGCGCGGCAGCGGGAAGTCTGAAGCCGTGGCGCGAGGTGGTGACGCCACATGCCGACGTCGCGAGTGGCCGGTACCAGCAGGCGGAATTCGCGGCGGACCTCTGGCAGGTCCACATCGGCCAGGGCGGCGCCGAGTACAAGAACCCGAAGGAGTTCTTCCGGCGAACCTACCTCACCGAAAGCCTGAAGCGCCTCCTCGTCGGCGCCGTTCGGCGAGTCAGCGGCGAAGGTGGGGATCCGGTCGTCCAGCTGCAGACGAACTTCGGCGGCGGCAAGACGCACTCGATGCTCGCCCTCTATCACCTGTTTTCCGGGACGCCGATCGCCGACCTGGCCGGCGCTCGACGCCGTGATGGGCGAGGCTGGCGCGAAGAGCCTGCCGAAGGTGCAGCGCGTCGTGCTCGTCGGCAACAAGATCTCCCCGGGCAATCCGGCGACGAAGCCGGATGGCACGGTGGTCCGTACGCTCTGGGGCGAGCTGGCCTGGCAGCTCGGTGGAAAGAAGGCATTCAACCGCATCGCGAAGGACGACGAGAAGGCGACGAGCCCTGGCGACGTGCTGCGCGAGCTGTTCGTCGAGTACGGTCCGTGCCTGATCCTGATCGACGAGTGGGTCGCCTACGCGCGTCAGCTGCACGACCAGAGCGATCTGCCCGCCGGCAGCTTCGAGACGATGTTCACGTTCGCGCAGGCGCTGACGGAGTCGGCGAAGCTCGCGAACAACTGCCTGCTCGTCGTCTCCCTTCCAGCATCGGATACCGGCGGGTCGCCACACACCCAGGCCGACGACGTCGAGGTCGGCGGCATCCGGGGCCGCGAGGCATTGGACCGCCTGCGCAACGTGATTGGACGTGTGGAATCGTCCTGGCGGCCGGCGACGGCAGAAGAGGGATTCGAGATTGTCCGCCGCAGGTTGTTCGAGCCGATTCCCGGCGATCAGTTCAAGAACCGGGACCTGACGGCGCGCGGCTTCTCGGAGCTGTATCACGTCCAGGCGGCGGAGTTCCCGCCAGAGTGCCGCAGCGCGGACTACGAGAAGCGGATTCAGGCCGCGTATCCGATTCATCCCGAGGTGTTCGACCGGCTGTATTCGGACTGGTCCACGCTGGTGAAGTTCCAGCGCACGCGCGGCGTGTTGCGTCTGATGGCGGCGGTCATTCACTGCCTGTGGGAGAAGGGCGACAAGAACCCGCTGATCCTGCCCTCGACGATTCCGATCGACGACGCCCGGGTGCAGTTCGAGCTGACGCGGTACCTGTCGGACGCGTGGGCGCCGATCATCGAGCGGGATATCGATGGGCCGAACTCGTTGCCGCTCAGGATCGATAACGAGCAGCCGAATCTGGGCAGGCTCCATGCCACGCGTCGAGTGGCGCGCACCGTCTACATGGGGTCTGCGCCGACGGCCGGCGCGGCGCATCGCGGTCTCGAAGATCGGCGCGTGACGCTCGGATGCGTCATGCCCGGCGAGCCGCCCGCCATCTTCGGCGACGCGCTTCGCCGGCTCGCCGGCGCGGCGACGTACCTTTACCAGGACGGAGCTCGCGTCTGGTACGCCACGCAGCCGACCGTCACCAAGCTCGCCGAAGATCGAGCCGAGCAGCTGAAGCGCGAGCCCGACAAGGTTTACGCCGAACTCGACGATCGCATTCGCGAAGATGCGACGGAAGGCCGGTGACTTCGCCCGCGTCCACGCCTTTGCGCGAAGCGCTGCGGACGTTCCGGACGACCAGGATGCGCGCCTGGTGGTGCTGCCGGCGGAACACGTCTACACGAAGGACGGCATCAGTCCGGCGGAGGTCGCGGCGAAGACGCTGCTCGAGTCGCGCGGCAACAGTCCGCGCCTCTTCCGGAACAGCCTGGTGTTTCTCGCGGCCGACAAGGCGCAGGATGCAGGACCTCGACGATGCCGTGCGCCGATACCTGGCGTGGAAATCGATCGTCGGCGAAGCCGACGTGCTCGATCTCGGCAAACACCAGCGCGGGCAGGCGGAAACGCAGTTGAAGGCCGCCGAGTCCATGGTGCTCGCGAGGATTCCCGAGACCTATCAGTGGATGCTCGTTCCCGTCCAGGCGAATCCGCAGGCGCCCGTGACGTTTCAGGCGACGCGTCTTTCCGGGAGCGATGCCCTTGCCGTCCGCGCCAGCAAGAAGCTGAGGAGCGAAGAACTTCTCGTGACCTCTCTGGGGCCGACGATCCTCAGGAAGCATCTCGACGACGTGCCGCTCTGGCCCGAGGGGCGCGTGTCGGTTCGGCAGCTGATCGACTACTTCGCGACCTACATCTATCTGCCGCGGCTTGGCCGGCCCGGACGTGCTGCTCGGCGCTATCAAGGGCGGGCTTGCGCTGTTGACGTGGCCGTCGGAGTCGTTTGCGTACGCCGACAGCTTCGACGAGGCGGCAGGGCGCTATCGAGGGCTCAGGGCGGGACAGAACGTGCCTGTCACAGCGGACAGCACCGGGCTTCTCGTGAAGCCCGACATCGCTTGCCGGCAGCTCGATGCCGAGGCCCCCAGGCCTGGCGTTCCCGTTCCTGGAAGGCCAGCCGGTGAGGGCGGGGGCGCCACGACGGTCGATGGCCCGCGCTCAGAAGGAAAAGGGCGCTCAGGGCGAGCCGGTGCCGGCGGTTCGGCGCTTCTTTGGAACTGTGACGCTGGATCCCACTCGTGTCGGCCGCGACGCCGGCCGGATCGCCGAAGAAGTGATCGCGCACCTCGTCGGCCAGGTCGGCGCCGACGTGACCGTCAGGCTGGAGATTGCAGCGGACCTTCCGAAAGGCGCCAGCGATCAGGTCGTGCGGACGGTCACCGAGAATAGCCGGACGCTGAAGTTCGATACGCACGGGTTCGAGAGAGAGTGAACACACCTGCAGTCATGCGAGACGCTGCTGGGCGGCTCCGGTCTGATTGTCGACGGAGCGCTCACAGACCCAAACGGCGTTTCATGTGGTTCACTGCCGACCACAACTCTCGGTAAATGGAGTCGCGGGCACCCCGTGAAGACGGGTGATGAAACTCCAGCAGCGCGACTGGATGTACCGAATCCGGGTATCGCCACCAGGAGAATCGTCCCGTACCTGTTCTGTCCCCTCGGATCCCAACACGTAGCGGTTGAGAAGGCGGGCCGGAGATCCACCGCTCAGCCCGCACCCGATGACGAGGTTGGGCTGGTATATGCGAATCTGCTCGTTCAGAACGTGGGCGTACAGTCTTGGCGAATCGTTCGATTTCACGCCCGTCGGACTGAGGGCCGCCACCGACTTTCTTGATCTGAATGAAACCAAAGGGAAACAGGAACTCGTGGGTGCGCTGCTTACCCGCGATGACCTGATGAAATGCTCGAAGCGCGCTCGGTCCAGGAACTCCTTCAAGTGCGTGAAGTACCGCATGACCGAACGAGGCAACTTTCCGGTTCCACCATCCACCAAGCGTGCCGGCCGGCCGATACACTCCGTGACGCTTGGCGCGGAACAGAGAGTCGCGGATCTGTGCCCGCATGTCGATTTCATACGGGTCATTACGTAAGTTGGGCTCTCGAAAGGCAAAAACAACCCGGATCTGTTGTGCGAGATAAACGTCCGGGCGCGGTACGCCGTCACGGTACAGGACACCGTTGAAGGTTCGGTCGTCTCGGTCGATAAGCAGCTTCCTGAACAGAGCGTTCTCCCGTTCAGTTAGCGAAGTCGGACTGATCATGAAGCGCGAGAAGAAACAGGCCGGGCACTGAGATCGTGGAATGAATCCGCCTGCAGCGAGGTCAGTCAGTGCGCTGCACCGAACGGCCTCGGGAACCCCCGCCCGCTGTGCCCAGTTCTGTGCCCCTCTCCGGTGTGAAACGGTATCACGGGGTGCGAAAGCGCACACGCGGGGGCCGTTCGGTTCTCCGCCGAAATCAGCGCTGGTAGCACTTGGTGGCAGCCGGTGACCGGAATGCCCCTGCAACTG